>JBLXDQ010000003.1:0-111529 GCA_048263945.1 Epibacterium sp.
TCTCCGGTGGCGATGACAACGATAGCCTTGAGGGGGGCGCTGGGGACGACGATCTGTCTGGTGACGATGGCGAGGATACACTGTCCGGCGGGGCCGGGACTGACACCCTCAGCGGTGGGCTAGGCGCTGATGTTCTCTCCGGTGGCGATGACAACGATAGCCTCGACGGCGGCGCTGGGGACGACACATTGCAGGGGGGAGCGGGAGCCGACACGCTAAATGGGGGAGGGGCGGATGGCGAGGAAGATCGATTTGTCTTTTACTCGCCGGAAGAAATGGATGGAGACCAGATCCAAGGCTTCGTCCAAGGCGAAGACCTTATCGTTCTGGACGGGTTTACATATAACGGGACCGATACGGATTTGGTCATCCATGAAGGCGAAAACACGTATGTCTACCATACCGGTGGAACGCATGGAGATACAGACAGCGGGTTTACCGAGATCTATAGCTTCGATGATAATACCACCGGTCTGACCTGTCTCGCCGTCACCTTCTATGATCCAAGCGAAACCGAGACGGAAGTTGCGATCCTGGAATTCGACGGCACATATGATTTTACCATCGACGACTTTTTAATTTTGAACGCATGATCGGGGTTCTTTGAGAGCCTCTTGTATTGGATCTAGTGATGCCTGACCTTTCCCTTCGAACAACCCGAATTGGGCTGTCGGCTGCATTCTTGGCCATTCTCCTGGCTGAGCCTTCGGTCGCAGCGGTCGGTGTCGGGGCGCATGGAACTGAGCCTTGGGATGGGCTTCGTGTACTTCATCAAGCACAGGTCGTTGCCCCGTCTATTCCCCAGACACGGCTCCCCCGTGAGAGCCGAGATGTGAGTGTCGACGATGATGCTCCTACTGTGCGCGCTGCTGAAGAGGTGCATGAAACTAGGCTGGCGGATGTTGTTGAGATCATCTCTGATGCATCAAGAGGCTGTCGCAACGTCACCGATGACTATACGGTTGACTGTATCGCAAAGCATCTGCGGGCGGCGGCTGCAACGTTGCCCAAGGATAAAGCCTTTGACGAAGCACAGAGGACATTGACCACCGCAGCGGTCAAGCTTGAGCGACTGGTCCGGCAAAATGCGGATCTGAACCAGCCAAAGGTTACAGTGAAGCTCGAAAGCCCGACCCGCACAAGAACGCCCCCTTTGCAAGCCTCGACGCCGAGCGTAAGGGACGAAGTGCGCGCTCAGGCGTTGCAAGTGCTAGAAGAAGCGACAACGGTGCTATTGCGCTCCGCCGAGGCCACTCAGGGGCGCGCAACTCATTTTCAACGAATTGCTGATGCTCTCAACTCAAACAAGGTTTTGCTGCGGTCTTGATACGCAGTTAAGAGAAAAGCGGTTTGACCTACTTTTCTAAGATGTAAATATTTTTTTCGTTTTATTCGAGAAGGTATTTCACTAGCTTGATATTTGGGGAAACTATTCGATCCCAAGAAATGATTTCACGCTTTTGATTGATCCCATCATGTCCCACGGATTGCACTATTGGGTGCAGAAAACTCCGGAGGTCAAAGTCTAGACTTGCCGGTAGGTCAAACGGAACATTACGGTGTCAGGTGTAATTCTTTGCGATTATTTCTTACTTGGTTCCTGAGAGGTATGTCATGACAGCTTCTGTTCCTTCGGCCTTAGATCGCGCTCTTACGGAAACGGATGACGCCAGCGCGGATATCAATACCAGTTATTCGATGACGGTAGGTGATGTGTTTATGGGCACCGTGGGCGATCCGGGGGATATCGACTGCATTTCATTTGAAATGACCGATCCTGGACTCTTTACTTTTTCTATGCGCGGCAGTTCCAGCGGATCGGGCACGCTGAGGAACCCGTTTCTGAGACTATACAACAGCGAGGGGCATCTGGTCGGATATAACGGTAATGGCGGGGCGGGGCGAGACGCACGCATTGAAACCGAGTTGACCGAAGGCGGGACCTATTTCCTTTATGCAGACGGCGCGGGTGGCTCAGGAAGCTACGAAATTAGCATCGATTATTCCGCCCCTACCTTGGGAACCGAGGCCGCAGACATTTTGATCGGCAGCAGGGGGGGAAATGACGTCATCTATGGCCTTGGCAGCGATGATCTCCTGAGGGGATTGCGGGGCCGGGACACGCTCTATGGAGGCGATGGCAATGACACCGTCATTGGGGGCACAAGCAACGATCAAGTCTTTGGCGGTTTGGGACAGGATGAGCTGCGCGGAGGTCACGGATACGATCACATCAGGGGAGAAGCTGGTGATGATACGCTTTATGGTGGGCTATATGGCGACACGCTGGATGGTGGTGACGGCGCCGATCATCTGTACGGCGGCGAGCAAAATGACTCACTATATGGCGCGGCGGGAGATGATAGGCTCTTTGGCGGCTCGTCCAACGACCGACTGTTTGGCGACGAGGGAGATGACCTGCTCAACGGTGGGGCGGGTAGCGATTTATTGAGGGGCGGCGAAGGGAATGATACGCTCAAAGGAGGGAAGGCCCGTGACCAACTGGCTGGCGACGCGGGCGATGATCACTTGATCGGCGGGCTCGGGCGGGATGATCTTTCCGCGTTTGGTGGTGGCAATGACCTCCTTGAGGGCGGGCGTGGGCGCGACACGTTGAGGGGGGACAATGATGGTAATGCGACCCTCACCGGTGGGGCTGCCGGAGACTGGTTCGTCTTCTCATTCGAGCGCAGTGAAGTTGGGGACATTGACTATGTTATTACCGATTTCGACCCCAATCAGAAAGCTGAGATGATCAAAATTTATCATGCTTCCGGTTCTCTGGAGTTTGAGGATTTCATGGCCAATCAAGTCTCGCAGGTAGGTGATGACGTGGTGATCGAGCTTAATCTCGATGTCACCGTTACGCTATTGGATGTCTCAATGCTCGATCTGACGCAGGATGATTTCCACTGGTAGCCTCAGACGTTCTTGTCGCGCCTTGCAGCGGGGCTTGGGAGCGCGGCTGTTGACCGAAGAAACGGTCAATGTAGAGTTAATGTGTTTCATCGTTCTTTTTTAACAGGTGCATCATGACCGACCTCATTCCCGCTGCCCTTCAGCGCGCGCTTACAGAAACAGATGACGCCAGTGCCGATATCAACACGAGTTATGTGATGACTGTGGATGACGTGTTTACCGGCACGTTGGACCGCGAGGGCGATCACGATTGGATCGCTTTTGAAGTGACCGATGCGGGGCGCTATACTTTTTTTATGCGTGGCAGCCCCAGCGGCTCGGGCACGCTAGATGATCCCTATATATACCTGCGCGACAGCGCGGGAGTAGAAATTTCTCTAAATGATGACGGCGGCATTGGATACGACGCGCGTCTAAGGGTTACCCTAACCGACAGCGGCACCTACTTTCTTGACCTCGGCGCCTTTGCCGACCAGCACCAGGGGAGCTATGAGCTAAGCATCTATTTTCCTACCCCAGTCGAGGGCACGGATGCCGCAGATACCTTGGTCGGAGGGGATCGGCGGGACCGGATTTGGGGGTATGAGGGGGATGATCTGCTGCAGGGGCTGCGTGGGCGCGACCGACTGCACGGCAATGAGGGGAATGACACACTTGTCGGCGGCGCCGGGCTAGATCGTATTTTTGGTGGTTTCGGGCAGGATGAGGTCAATGGCGGTCGCGGAAATGACCTGCTTCGGGGCCATTTTGATGACGATATCCTGCGTGGTGGCAAAGAGAATGATCAGATACGGGGCGGCGCCGGCGAGGACACGCTTTACGGCAATGCGGGTTCCGACAGGCTCTACGGCGGTGAGGGCAATGATCTGCTCAGCGGTGGTAGGAATTCCGATGTCCTATTCGGCCGTGAGGGAGATGATCACCTGATTGGGGGCGCGGGACGTGATTTTCTTTTTGGTGGGAGCGGCAATGATCTGTTTGAGGGCGGTAGCGGGCGCGATTTTCTGCATTCGTTTCGCGGGGGTAATGACACCCTTACAGGTGGCGCAGGAGGTGATGTTTTCGAGTTTTCAACCTACAGCTCTGTTGAGGGAAGCACCGAGATGGTCATCACCGATTTTGACGGAAGCCAATCCGGTGAGCGGATCGTCGTCCGTAGCTCAACGCTGTATGAGGGCTATGATGATTTCCTTGCCAACCATGTCTCTCAGCTTGGCGATGATGTGGTGATCGAACTAGAGGTCGATATGACCCTGACGCTACTTGGAGTGTCGGTCGACGATTTGACACAAGAAAACTTCATTTTCTGGATGTAGCACCCTTTTTTGGCAGGGGCGCGTGCGTCAAACCTATGCATATGCGACCTCAACATATGTGATGCGCCCCTCCCATCATTCTTGTGACCTCTCACTCTGTTAGACCCAGTACGGTGTTGTTTGGTGAGGGAGCATCTACCGGACGCTGAACAAGTATGGCGTATTTGAGAGGGGTGCTGCCTAGGCGCACTTTGAAGAGGCGACTTGCCAAAATGGGCATTGATGTTACGTGACTGGCCTTGCTTTCCAAAACGGTGCGCGCTGTAAGAGACAATGTCTGAAATTTCTTTGCCCACTGTCGCGCCATTCAAGACGCAACTCCTGAAATGGGTGGGCAACAAGCAGCGCTTTGCCCATGAAATCGTCGCGCATCTGCCTAAGGACTACGGAACCTATTTCGAACCCTTTCTTGGGGCTGCCGGGGTTATGGCCAACCTTCAACCGCATCGGGCGGTTGGAAGCGACAGTTTCGCGCCACTCGCCGAGATCTGGCAGGCGTTAAGCGAGGCGCCTGACACGTTGATTGCCTGGTATGAGGAGCGCCATGCCTTGTTCTCGGTCGGGGATCGTGTGGCCGAATACGAGCGGATAAAGGCCTGCTACAATGCGCAGCCCAATGGGGCAGACTTCCTGTTTTTGTGCCGGGCTTGCTACGGTGGGGTCGTTCGTTTTCGGCGCAAGGATGGCCATATGTCCACGCCCTGCGGGAGTCATCCTGTTATTTCGCCAGAGAAATTTGCCAAACGGGTCGCCATGTGGCGCGAACGATTGCAGGGCGCGCGCTTTGCCTGTCTGGATTATCGCGCAGCCATGGCGATGGCGCGAGAGGGGGACGTCGTTTATTGCGACCCGCCCTATGCCCATTCGCAGACCATCTTGTATGGCGCGCAGAACTTCCGGCTTGAGGAGCTTTTTGCGACGATCACCGCCTGCAAGGCCCGTGGCGTACGTGTGGCGATGTCGATTGATGGGACAAAGAAGTCCGGCAATGTCTATTGCGATATTCCGATCCCGCAGGGCCTGTTTGAGCGCGAGATTTTCGTCAATGTCGGGCAATCCATGCTGAAACGCTTTCAGATGAGCGGTCAGCGTATGGAAACCGAAGCGGTGAAGGATCGCCTCCTTCTCACCTACTAAGCCTGCCCCAGAACCTCTGGGTTATGCGTTCAAAAAGGCGCGCACCGTATCCTCGAACTCGCGCGGTTTTTCCGCATGAAGCCAATGGCCCGCACCGGGGATCTTGGCAAAGCGGGCCTTGGGGAACAGAGATTTGATGCGGTCGCGATATTCCGGCAGCACATAATCAGAGTTGGCCCCGGTGAGGAACAGCGTCGGTCCGTCAAATTGCGCGTCGATCTCTGGGAAAGACAAGATATGCGGCATCTCGCGTTCCAACGTGTCGAGGTTCAACCGCCACTTCTGGTTTTCCACGTCCAGGGACTGGGTGAAAAAGCTCTGCAAAAGCGCGTCTACCCCAGCCTCGGCCAATTGCGCCTGCGCGTCAGAGCGACGCGTGACATTTGCCAGAGCAACAGAGCGCATGGCGGTGATGAAATGCGCCTGCGTGTGGCTGTAGCTGACCGGAGCAATATCCGCCACCACCAGGCGATTGACCGCTTCCGGATGAGAGAGAGCCAAAACCATGGCCGCCTTGCCGCCCATGGAATGGCCGACCACATCCATTTTGCCGCCATGGGTCTCGATGACCTCGGCAAGGTCGCCCGCCAGATCAGGATAGCCATGGGTGTCCGTCCAGGGACTGTAGCCGTGATTGCGCATGTCGACAGCGATCACCTCGCGCTCGTTCGAGAGACGTTTTGCAATCACGCCCCAGTTGCGACCAGAGCCATAGAGGCCGTGGGCAATCAAAAGCTTTGGTTTATCAGTCGGGGTGCCATGGGCGATCGTGTTCAGCATGGGGTTTGAATAATCCGATCTTTGGCCACTGTCAGCCCAAATCTCGGCATAGGTTCCATTGAGATCGACTATAGGCCGCGCTATGGTCGGCAGGGCCCCAGAGCACAGGACATGCCTTATGCGTGACGCGCTAGAAAGCGAATTGAACGAGATCAGCACTCTGTTGGACAAGCGGCTCAAGCTGTCCGGCGATCGTGCAGATAGCCTGCTGCGGGCGCGGAAATATCTCAGCCATAGGATGCGGCGTGCCGCTGAAAAGCTGGTCGCGGCAGAGGCTTGTTTCGACAATCCAAAAATCGCGATGACTCTGGATGAAGCCGCTTTGCTACGAGACGCGCGCGGCCTCAAAGCCTATATCGCCAAAGTTGATCTTTCCGACCGACGCAAAGGGCGGTTGATGGATATCGGCGCCTCGGTTGGTCTGGCCGTTTTGTCGGTCATTGCGCTCTTGGTGATTGTCTTGCGCTGGCGGGGCTTTGTTTGAGCGTCAGATCTTGGCCTTGTGGGGGCGTGTAGGGCGCATGTGACAGCGCATCCCGCACCACCAGCGTCACGGTGACGAAGCTCACGTATAAGAGCAGATACCAACTTCCCATTTTGGCAAAGCTGACCCAATGGGTACTGTCCTGCCCGGCATAGAGCCAGGTTTTGGTGCGGGTGCCGATATTCTCTGCCAACCAAAGGAAAAAGCTGGACAAAAAGGCCGCCAAGGGCAGCGGCATCCACAAAGTCCACGCGCCAATGGTGAACCAAATCCGGGTGCGCAAGAAGATCAACAACGTTGCCGCAAAGAGCGCCAGCCGGATGTCCGGTAGGAAATGGTGGCTGAAGAAATTCACATAAATCGCCACGGCAAGGCAGGTGGCAAGCCAAAGGGGCGGGTAGGGCGCAAAGCGCATGTCAAACAGGCGGATCACCCGCGCCATGTAAGAGCCGACCGAGGCATACATGAAGCCAGAGAACAGCGGCACGCCCCATAGTTTCATCACGCCAGCGCCGGGATAGGCCCAGCTGCCCGCGTCGACCTTGAAGATCTCCATCGCGGTGCCGGTGAGGTGGAACAGCAGGATCACGCGCACCTCACGCCAGCTCTCCATGCCTGTCACCAAGAACAGCGCCTGAAGGCCGAGGGCATAGAGGAGAAGCGCATCGTAGCGGGCCATGGGCCAGTCTGCTTGCCAGACTTTTGCCGACACGAGCAAACCCGCCAGTAGCAACGCGCCAAAGATCGCCGCCCAGCCTTGTTTCAAGGTGAACATCACAAACTCTGCGATCCAATGCGGCAGGCGAGCGCGCATCGTATCGCCAAGGCGACGCTCCAGTCGGCGGGTGCGGTTTTGCGGCGGGATGGTCGGGTCTGTCATGCCAGTGAGTTGGAGGAAAAACACACCAACTGTCTAGGGGATTTGCAACCTGCGGTGGCGATCCCGTGCGGCAGGCAAAGAAAAACCGCCGCGAATTGCTTCGCGGCGGCTTCAATCACGATCTCAAACTGATCAGAGGTTCGGGTAGAGCGGGAAGCGTGCGCAGAGCGCCGACACTTTTTCGCGCACTGCGGTCTCAACCTCAGCGTTGCCGTCTTCACCGTGGGCGGCCAGGCCATCAACCACTTCGACGATCAGGCGAGCGATTTCGCGGAACTCTTCCTCACCAAAGCCACGGGTGGTGCCGGCCGGGGTGCCGAGACGGATACCAGAGGTTACGGTCGGCTTTTCCGGGTCAAACGGGATGCCGTTTTTGTTGGTGGTGATATGGGCGCGGCCCAGAGCCTTGTCGACGATATTGCCGGTCACGCCTTTGGGGCGCAGGTCGACCAGCATCACGTGGGTGTCGGTGCCACCGGTCACGATGTCGAGGCCGCCTTTTTGGAGTTCGTCCGACAGGGCAACCGCGTTGGCGCGGACTTGCTTCTGGTAGGTTTTGAACTCGGGGCGCAGCGCTTCACCAAATGCGGCCGCTTTACCTGCGATTACATGCATCAGCGGACCACCCTGGATGCCGGGGAAGATCGCGGAGTTGACCTTTTTCGCGATATCCGCGTCGTTGGTCAGGATCATGCCGCCGCGCGGGCCGCGCAGGGTCTTGTGGGTGGTGGTGGTGGCCACATGGGCGTGCGGGAAGGGCGAGGGATGCTCGCCTGCCGCGACGAGACCAGCAAAGTGGGCCATGTCCACATGCAGCAGAGCGCCAACCTTGTCGGCAATCGCGCGGAAGCGCGCAAAGTCGATCTGGCGCGGAATTGCGGAACCACCGGCGATGATCAGCTTCGGCTGGTGCTCGACCGCGAGCGCTTCGACTTCGTCATAGTCGATCAGGCAGTCCTGCTTGCGCACGCCGTATTGCACCGCGTTGAACCATTTGCCGGACTGGTTCGGCGCCGCGCCGTGGGTCAGGTGACCGCCGGACGCGAGGTTCATGCCAAGGATGGTGTCGCCGGGCTGCAGCAGCGCCTGGAACACGCCTTGGTTTGCCTGGGAGCCGGAGTTCGGCTGCACGTTGGCGAATTCGCAGTTGAACAGCTGCTTGGCGCGGTCGATGGCGAGGTTTTCCGCCACGTCAACGTATTGGCAGCCGCCATAGTAGCGACGACCCGGGTAGCCTTCCGCGTATTTGTTGGTCAGCACGGAACCCTGTGCTTCCATCACTGCGGCGGAAACGATGTTTTCGGATGCGATCAATTCGATCTCGTCGCGCTGGCGGCCGAGTTCGTCGGTGATTGCACCGAACAGCTCGGGGTCACGCTCCGAAAGGCTTTGGGTGAAGAAACCGGGGTCGCGGGTCGCGTCAGTCATGCTGGCTCCGTCTAAATAGGGGTGGCGATGCGGGATTTCCTATAGGAAACTTCACAGAACTGAAAGGCTGTAAAGCGACGAAATGCGTCTGGCGTACGGCAACTCTGGTCAAGGCGGAAAACCTGTGCTTGTTTCGGAACCGTTTGGACCCTTACGGAAACAGGATCTCGGAAGATGAGAATCGCTTTTCTGGCCAGTACGGCCCCGAATGCGCAGAGCGCGCGTGGTGTTCTGGTGGGCCGCTATGGCACCGTCGCCAAGGAAGACGCGGATGTGATCGTTGCGCTCGGCGGGGATGGCTTTATGCTGCGCACCCTGCGGGACACTGTTGATCTGGGTGTGCCGATCTACGGGATGAACCGTGGAACGGTCGGCTTCTTGATGAACAGCTATGAGGAAGCCGGACTGATGGAACGGCTTGCGGCGGCGCAGGAAGAGGTCATCCACCCGCTGCGGATGCGGGCGCACGACCGTCAGGGGGCGCTTCATACGGCGATGGCGATCAACGAGGTTTCCCTGCTGCGGCAAGGCCCGCAAGCGGCCAAGCTGAAGATTTCGGTCGATGGGCGGCAGCGCATGGCAGAGCTGGTCTGTGACGGCGCATTGGTGGCGACACCGGCGGGATCGACCGCCTATAATTTCTCCGCCCATGGGCCGATCTTGCCGATTGGGGCGGACGTGTTGGCCTTGACAGCGATTGCAGCCTTTCGCCCGCGGCGCTGGCGGGGGGCCTTGTTGCCCAGTGGCGCGACGGTCCGGTTTGATGTTTTGGACGCGGAAAAGCGCCCGGTGATGGCGGAGGCTGATTCCGTCTCCTTTAAGGACATCGATTGGGTGGAGATCCAAAGCGAGCGCAGTGTCAGCCACAAGATCCTGTTCGATCCCGGTCATGGGCTTGAAGAACGCCTGATCTCTGAGCAGTTCAACTAAGTCCTGCCAAAGCCGTTTTCCAAAAGGGCGCACTGGCGCGCGGCAGAGAAGCCTTGCCGCCTCGTTGAGGAGGCAAGGCCGTTTGGGCGCGTGACGAGGGGCCGTGTGCTGCCTTTGGCGGGCTTAGGGGCGCGCCATATGTTGCCAGAGGCGCGGGGCCATAGCGCCGAGGCGGTCCTCAATCGCGATGGCGGCGTCGACGGCCATGTCTTCGCGCCAACGTTGCGCCACGATCTGGACGTTGATCGGCTGTGGCCCCTTTGGCAGGTCGGCAAGGCGTGTGGGCAGACAAGCGGCCGGCAAGCCCATATAGTTCATCCCATAGGAATAGACCGCACAGCCCAGCACATCATGCGCGCCTTCTACGCCTTCTTGATCTCGGTTCGGGGCGAAGAAGGGATGCGGCAGGAACGGTGTGAGAACCAGCGGGTATTCGGTCATGAACATCGACCATTGCCGGGCATAGTGGCTGCGTTTGGCATACATCTTCAGCAACTCGTCGCCGGTGAAGGGCGGGAACTCCTGAAAATAGGTGTCAAACAGCGTTTTAATTGCCTCTGAGCCATAGGTGTCGAGGTCTGGCTTCATCAGCGTATGGATCTCTCCCATCAAAGCGCGATAGCCGGTGCGGCCTGCCTCAAACACATTCGGCGGTTCAACCTCTTCGACGAGGTAACCTGCATCCAACAGGGCCTCGCGGGCGGCCAAAAGCGCGGCTTCGACCTCCGGGTGGAGGTCGTAGCCAAAGGTGTTGCGTGTGAAGGCGACCTTGATCGGGCCATCCACCTTTGGGCCAGCCCATGGCACAGGGGCATGAAACGGGTCACGTGGATCCGGGGCGATCATAGAGGGCATGGCGAGATGCAGATCGCGGGCGCTGCGTACCATAAGACCCTGCACGCTCATCATCTGCGCCAGTAGGCCGCGCTCTGCCTTCTGGCTTGGGTTCCAGGCGGGCACACGGCCAAAGCCGGGTTTCACGGTCACAGCGCCATTGGCAGCTGCCGGAAAGCGTAGGGACCCGCCGATGTCATTGCCATGCGCCAGCGCGCCCATTCCGGTCATCACCGCAACGCCACCGCCACCCGAGGAGCCACCAGCAGAGATATGTGTGCCCCAAGGATTATGTGTCCGGCCGTGCAGGTCATTGTCCGTATCAGCGCGGAAGGAAAACTCTGGCGTATTGGTGCGCCCGATCACCACGGCGCCTGCGCGTTCTAGATTGTCCACCACCGGGGCATCATCCGGCGCGATCAGATCCTTGAATGCCAGAACCCCGTTGGAGGTCGCATGGCCGGTTTGGTCCACGTTGATTTTGATCGTGACCGGAACCCCATGCAGCGGCCCACGTAAGCCAGCGGGCGTGGTGTCGAGCACCTCGGCCCGCGCCAGAGCCTCATCGCGCAGATCGACCACCACGGCGTTGAGGCTTGGATTGACAGCATCCATCCGGGCGAGGGAGGCGTTTACGGCTTCGGTCGCTGAAACCTCTCCGCGACGGGTTTGGGCGGCAAGTTCGCTTGCGGACAGGCTCCAGAGGGCGTCATTTGGCATGGGGTATTCTCCTTCCGGGCGAGCTTAGTGTGGGATCTGCGCGCAGAAAAGGATTTGTTGCCCTTAGGCGGATCTTCACCTCTGTGGTTGCACAGTGGCGCGATATCTGGCGCCCATTTGCGGCGTCCTTTTAATTTGAGAGATCCCAACGTGCCCCAGCGTCTCCTTGCTTTTGCCAGCCTGTCCACCCTGTGTTTTGCCGCCATGGCGCAGGCGCATGGATTTGAATCTGTTTACAACGTGATCGACAGCGTGGTGGAGGCGCCCTATGAGTGCGCGGATTACGATCCGGCCAGCGACAGCTGCTCGGGGGTGTCGCTAATGTATTCCGAAGAAGGCATCCTTTATAACACTAGCTGGTTTGCGATGCAGAACCCAACTGGGGGCGCGCCCTATGTGTTTGAGACCTTTCAGGAGTATGAGGTGCGTATGGGCTGGGGCTGTCCGCTTGCGGGCGACAGCGCGCGGGGCATTCGGTATTCCTCTGGCGGAGAGCCGAGTTTGGGTGAGGCCTACGCCCAACAATTGCAGGCGCAACTCAACGCCAATTGGGATTTCTACCAACCCTGCGCCGCCTACTACCCAACGGGGTTTCGGCAATATGAGGTGGAGTTCCGCTATCCCAATGGCGACTATGCCGAACAGCCCAATACGGCCGTTCGCTTCTTTGACGCGCCAAAGCCGATCCGGCCGTGATCCGCTGACCTAATCCCCTTTGACGGGAACATTTCCGCATCCTGCCCGTTCTCTGGTCAAGCAGCACGCGTAAGCACACGCACTGTGATCGAACCTGAAAATAGGAGCAGAGATCATGAACTGGGATATTGTTGAAGGCAAATGGAAGCAACTCAAAGGCGACGTTCAGAACCAGTGGGGCAAGCTCACCGATGATGAAGTCGACCAGATCGCTGGCAATCGGGAAAAATTCGTTGGCCTGATCCAAGAGCGGTATGGCATCGCCAAGGACGAAGCGGAGCGTCAGATCGACGATTTTGCAGCGCGCCAAAAAGAGCTGCTTTGAACAGAATAGTTAGAAAAGAAGCGGCCCCTGAGGGGGCCGCTTTTTTGTTGCCTATTTCGCGTATCCCAATCCCTTTAGGGCGAGGGTGATTTCATCCAGAATGGCAGGATCGTCGATCGTTGCAGGCATTTTCCAAGAGGTGCTGTCGGCGATAGAGACCATGGTGCCGCGCAATATTTTACCCGAACGTGTTTTCGGCAGACGGTCCACGACACAGGCCAGTTTGAATGCAGCCACGGGGCCGATCTTGTCACGCACAAGTTTGACGACCTCCGCGACGATCTCTTCATGAGGACGGTTGCAGCCTGCGTTGAGGCAAAGGAAGCCGAGCGGCATTTGGCCCTTCAGTTGATCCGCCACGCCGATCACCGCGCATTCAGCGACGTCCGGATGACCGGCCAGCACTTCCTCCATGCCACCGGTGGACAGGCGATGGCCCGCCACGTTGATCACATCATCCGTGCGCGCCATGATGTAGAGGTAGCCATCCTCATCCATCATCCCCGCATCACCAGTCTCGTAATAGCCAGGAAAGGTGGTGAGATAGCTTTTCTTAAAGCGATCTTCCGCATTCCACAGGTTGGGCAATGTGCCGGGGGGCAGGGGGAGTTTCACCGCAATCGCTCCTAGCTCGCCTGGCTTGACCGGATGGCCGCCCTCATCGAGGATTTGCACCTCGTAGCCCGGCATCGGCACGGCGGGAGAGCCAAGCTTCACCGGCAGTTCCTCAATGCCAAGGGGATTGGCGGCAATCGACCAACCGGTCTCGGTCTGCCACCAGTGGTCGATGACCGGTACGCCGAGTTGCTCTTGTGCCCAGATAATGGTGTCGGGGTCGGCGCGCTCGCCCGCCAGATAGACCTGTTTCAGACAGGAGAGATCGTATTTGCCGACATATTCTCCCTTGGGGTCTTCGCGCTTAACGGCCCGAAAGGCGGTCGGCGCGGTGAAAAAGCTTTTGACCTTATGTTCGGAAATCACCCGCCAGAAGGTGCCCGCATCAGGGGTGCCGACCGGCTTGCCTTCAAAGACCACCGTGGTGTTGCCGTGGATGAGGGGACCGTAGCAGATATAGCTATGCCCCACGACCCAGCCCACGTCCGACGCGGCCCAGAACACATCGCCGGGATCGACGTTATAGATGTTTTTCATCGACCAGTTGAGCGCAACAAGCTGACCCGCGGTGTGACGGATCACCCCCTTGGGCTGTCCCGTAGTGCCGGAGGTATAGAGGATATAGGAGGGGTGGTTGCCTTCGACGGGCACGCACTCCGCAGGCTCTACGCCGTATTGGAACCCGTGCCAGTTGACATCGCGGCCCTCGACCAGCTCGGCCACTTCCTGTTCACGTTGGAAGATCACGCAGAAGTCCGGCTTGTGGGTGGCCAGATCAATCGCGCCGTCCAGAAGCGGCTTGTAATGCACGATCCGCCCGGGTTCGATCCCGCAGGAGGCGGCGATGATCGCTTTGGGCTTTGCATCGTCGATCCGCACCGCAAGCTCATTGGCCGCAAAGCCGCCAAAGACCACCGAATGTACCGCGCCAATACGGGCGCAGGCCAGCATCGCCTCTAGTGCCTCGGGGATCATTGGCATGTAGATGATGACGCGGTCGCCTTTCTCCACGCCCTTGGCCCGCAGCGCGCCCGCAAGAGACGCCACGCGGTTGCGCAGCTCGACAAAGGAGATCTCGCGCCGGGTATGGGTCACAGGACTGTCGTAGATGATCGCGGTCTGCTCGCCACGTCCGGCCTCCACATGGCGGTCGACGGCATTGTAGCAGGTGTTGACCTTGGCATCCGCGAACCACTCATAAAGCCCGCCACCCAGATCACTCAGCGCCTTTGTCGGTGCCTTGTCCCAAGAGATCGCCCCGGCGGCCTCCATCCAGAACCCCTCCGGGTCGGCTTTCCACTGGGCATAAACCTCAGAATAGGTCATGGGGATCCTCCTCACTGTCTCCTCCGAGCATGAGGGTAGGCGCAAGCCTCGCGCCCTCGCAAGCGCGGCGCGCGACCCTGCGTCACATTGGAGCAGTTTTGGCGCAGATTTTGCCAATCCACCTTGCAAAGATTTGCAAAGCCCCGCGGCGCGCTGATTTTATCTGGAAAATATCGAAGGCTCTGCAAAGTTGCAAAGCTAAGATTTGCAGACGGTGCGGCGACTCGCTCGGCGCGCTGGGCGTGAAAAAGCCCGCCGGGATGCGGCGGGCTTTTCTAAATCCTGGGGGAGGGCGTCAGCCGTAATGCGCGACCGGCGTGCCTGCGATGGCTGCCATATTCAGCAGCCCCCGCGCGGTGATCGATTGCGACACGATATGAGCGCGATTGCCCATGCCCATCAGGATCGGGCCGACTTCCAAGCCGCCAGAACGCATCTTGAGGATGTTGCGTACGCCGGAGGCCGCATCCGCATGGGCAAAGACCAGCACGTTGGCCGCGCCTTCGAGGCGCGAATTCGGGAAGATCCGTTCGCGCAGATCGGGATCCAGTGCGGTGTCGATGTTCATCTCGCCTTCATAGATGAAATCACGACGCTTATCGTCGAGGATCTTGAGGGCCTCCCGCAACCGCTCGCCCGTGTCGCATTGGATATTGCCGAACTGGCTTTGTGAACAGAGCGCAATCTTCGGCGTCAGGCCAAAACGGCGCACGTGACGCGCGGCGCCAATCACCGTCTGCGCGATCTCTTCCGGCGTCGGCTCGATCCGCACTTGGGTATCGGCGATGAACAGAGGTCCGTCCTCAAGGATCATCAGCGACAGGGCGCCATGCGGCGCATAGGTGCCGCCGCCGAGGATTTGCTGCACGTAGTTCAAATGCCAGCGGTATTCGCCAAAGGTGCCGCAGATCAGGCTGTCCGCCTCGCCACGCTGCACCATGATGGCGCCAATCGCGGTGGTGTTAGTGCGCATGATCGCCTTGGCAAGATCGGGTGTCACGCCCTGACGCTCCATGATCCGGTGATAGCTCGACCAGTAGTCGCGATAGCGCGGGTCGTTCTCCGGGTTGACGATTTGCAGGTCCTGACCGGGACGCACCGACAGGCCGAGACGCTCACAACGGCTTTCGATCACCTCGGGACGGCCGATCAGGATCGGCGTTTCGGTGGTCTCGCGCAGGATCTCCTGCGCTGCCCGCAACACGCGCTCATCCTCGCCCTCGGCAAAGACGATCCGACGCGCGGCGGCGCGGGCCGCCTCAAACACCGGCTTCATCAGCAAGGCGGATTTGAACACGCTCTGGTTCAGCTTGGCGCGATAGGCGCCCAGATCGTCGATCGGACGCTTGGCTACGCCACTCGCCATCGCCGCCTTGGCCACGGCAGAGGAGACGATGCCGACGAGACGCGGGTCAAACGGTTTGGGGATCAAGTAGTCTGGACCAAAGGTCAGCTGTTCGCCCTTATAAGCGGCGGCGGCCTCGGCCGAGGTGGTGATCCGCGCCAGCTCCGCAATGCCTTCGACGCAAGCGATTTCCATCTCGTCATTGATTTCGGTGGCCCCCACGTCCAGTGCCCCGCGGAAGATGAAGGGGAAGCACAGAACGTTGTTCACCTGATTGGGGAAGTCGCTACGCCCGGTGGCGATGATCGCATCCGGCGCCACTTTGCGCGCCGCGTCCGGCATGATCTCCGGGTTCGGGTTCGCCAGCGCAAAAATGATCGGACGTTTCGCCATCTTGGCGACCATCTCGGGCTTCAGCACATTGGGACCGGAGAGGCCAAGGAACAGATCGGCGCCTTCGATCACCTCGTCGAGGGTCCGCAGGTCAGTGGCCTGCGCAAAGGCAGATTTCTGCGGGTTCATGTCCTCTTCGCGGCCCTCATAGACCAGACCATGAATATCGCAGAGCCAGATATTCTCGCGTTTGACCCCAAGTTTCACCAGCATATTGAGGCAAGCAATCCCCGCCGCACCGCCGCCGGTGGAGACGATTTTGATGTCCTCGAAGCTCTTCTTCGCCACGTAAAGCGCATTGGTCGCCGCAGCACCCACCACAATCGCCGTGCCGTGCTGGTCGTCATGGAAGACGGGAATGTTCATCCGCTCACGGCAGAGCTTTTCCACGATAAAGCAATCGGGGGCCTTGATGTCCTCAAGGTTGATCGCGCCAAAAGTCGGCTCCAGCGCGCAGACGATATCGGCGAGCTTTTCCGGATCGCTCTCGTTCACCTCGATATCGAAACAGTCGATATTGGCGAACTTTTTGAACAGGACCGCCTTGCCCTCCATCACCGGCTTGGAGGCCAGCGCGCCGATATTGCCGAGCCCAAGGACCGCGGTGCCGTTGGAGACCACAGCGACCAGATTGCCGCGCGCGGTATAGCGGGCGGCATTCTCGGGGTCGTCCTTGATCTCAAGACAGGCCTCGGCCACGCCGGGCGAATAGGCGCGGGCCAGATCGTGGCCCGTGGCCAACGGTTTGGTAGCGCGGATCTCGAGTTTGCCGGGGCGTGGAAACTCGTGATAGCGCAGCGCTGCGTCGCGAAGGGACTCCGAGGTCTTGTCGGTCATGGAAAACACGCTCCTGCTGGTAATAGTTTAGCACTAAACTATCTGCGGGCTGAGGGGAACCGTGATTGTTCCCTTAGGGCAGTGTTTGCAGGCGAAATCGGCAGCGATTTGCCTGTGGTCTCACGCTGTCATACCCGATTTTTGCATGTTAGCGCTCCCGCGCGCGGCAGGTCCCGTGCCTTGCGGCACGCGCCCTTTGCGCTTGGGCCGCGCCTCTGGCCCAACTGGTGGGCCAGAGGCTGCACCGCGGGCGGCGACCGTGCGGCAGATCGCACCCCTAGTCGCGGTGCCATGCCCAACCGGGTGCTGCTCTGCCTTTGGCAGGGCGGCGCCGGGCGGGAGCTAGCGGGGGCGTGCCATCCTGTGATCTGCAAACTGTATTCCGTATTGCGGGAGCCTCTCGAAAGGAGCAGGGTGTCGCCAACCACTCTTGCCGTCAGATTGAGGAGCCACTCATGGCCGAGACGATCGCCGAAATCCTACTGCCCACAAGCGAGCTGCGCGATGATATCCCCTTTTATACAAAGGTTCTGGGGATGAAGCTCGATATGATCTACCCGGCGGATGATCCCCGCGTTGGGGTCTTCTCCGGCCACGGGTTGCGCCTTCGGATCGACCGCGAGGCGACCACCGCGCCCGGCCTCATCCGTATACTGACGGAGGATCCAGATACCTTTGCCGAGGGCGCGCGCCAGCTCACCGCCCCCAATGGCACCGAGATCCGGATTGAGGAGCGCAACCCGCCTCTGGTGATGCCCGAGACCGCGCATAGCTTTGTGGTGCGCCGACTCAAGGATCAGGCGCCTTGGATCATCGGGCGCGCGGGCATGCATTACCGTGATCTCGTGCCGGACCGCCTCGGTGGGTCGATCATCGCCAGCCATATCCGCATCCCCGACGGCGGGCCTGTGCCGGATATGGTGCATTTTCATAAGGTTGGGTTTCAGTTGATCTTCTGCATCAACGGCTGGGTCGATGTGGTCTATGAGGATCAGGGCGACAAGATGCGCCTCACCCCGGGCGACTGCTTCATCCAGCCGCCAGAGATTCGCCACCGTGTGCTCGAGGCCAGCGACAATGTGCAGGTGATCGAGATCGGCGTGCCGGCCGAGCATGTCACCGAGATTGACCACCAGATGACCCTGCCGACGCCGCATCTGCGGCCAGAGCGGGAATGGGGCGGCCAACGTTTTGTCTATAACCGCGCCGAGGGGGCGGAGTGGCGGGACTTCCGCCTGCCGGGCTTTATCTGCCGCGACACCACCATTGCCGAGAACACCAAGGGCGTTGCCGGGGTTGAGGTGGTGCGCGCTGCGCTCGGCGGTGGCACCAGCCCCTGGGCCGCGCATGACACCGATATTCACTTTACTTTCGTGATGGCGGGCACCGTGACGCTGGAAGGCGAGGGGAGAGAGCCCTATGCTCTGGAGCAGGGCGATGCCTTTGTGATCCCGCCGCGGATGAAAACGCGGCTGGTAGGGGCCTCTGAGGATCTTGAGCTGTTGGAAGTGACCCTGCCGGGGCCCTTTACCACCATGCTGGATTAAAGCGGCGCCTGCCCGGGACTTGTTTGGGGCTTGTGCGGCTCTTGCGCGGTCCAGCGCACACAGGGCACATTCGACCCATCTCAGACCAGATGGTATTTGACCGTCTGGTCAAAATCGTTGAAGGGTAGTCTTCAATGACAAAACCCGGTGCGATCCGCGCCGGGACAACATCTTTGCCCGCTCTCCCCCTGATCCGATCTGGGCAGGAGCGGCTGAACCGGGAGACTGCATCATGTCCGCATCCGAAACCGCTCATCCGCTGCGCGATCCCGCTGCCAAAGTGCGCGAGAACGCCCATGCGCCCTATTCGAACTTCAAGGTCGGCGCGGCGATCCGGGCGAAATCCGGCACTGTCTACGTGGGCTGCAACGTGGAAAACGTCGCCTACCCCGAGGGCACCTGCGCCGAGGCTGGAGCGATCGCCGCCATGGTGGCGGCGGGCGAAAAGGAGCTCATTGAGGCCTATGTGATCGCCGATTGCCCGAGCCCGGTGCCGCCCTGTGGTGGTTGCCGCCAAAAGCTGAAGGAGTTTGGTGCGACCGACGTGGCAGTCACGCTGGCCACCACCGATGGGGTCGAATTTAAGACCACCATTGGCGACCTTCTGCCCGGTGCCTTTGATGCCGGTCACATGGAGCGGAGCTGACCCGATGGACGCGCGGGCGGTCATAGCCAAGCTGCGGCAGAAACAGGTGCCGACGGCCGAGGAACTGGTCTGGTTCGCCGAAGGGCTGGCCGGCGGCGCGGTCAGTGACGCGCAGGCCGGGGCCTTTGCCATGGCGGTCTGCCTCAACGGCTTGCCGCCCGAGGCACGCTCGGCCCTGACCCTCGCGATGCGCGACAGTGGCGAGGTGCTGCGTTGGGATCTGCCCGGCCCGGTGGTGGACAAACACTCGACCGGCGGGGTGGGCGACTGCGTGTCCTTGCTGCTGGCGCCCGCGCTGGCGGAATGCGGCGCCTATGTGCCGATGATTTCAGGCCGCGGCCTCGGCCATACCGGCGGCACGCTCGACAAGCTGGAGGCGATTCCGGGTCTCACCACGCAGGTGCCGCAGGAGCGTTTGGCGCAGATCACCGGTGAAGCGGGCTGTGCGATTGTCGGCGCTACGGCGAAGATCGCCCCGGCGGACAAACGGCTTTATGCGGTGCGCGATGTGACTGCGACGGTGGAGAGCCTTGATCTCATCACCGCCTCGATCCTGTCGAAGAAACTGGCCGCCTCGCCTGAGGCTCTGGTGCTGGATGTGAAAATCGGCTCTGGCGCCTTTATGAAAACGGTGGAGGAGGCGCGGGCCCTGGCGACCTCCTTGGTGGAGACCGCCAATGCGGCGGGCTGCCCGACGCAGGCCTTGATCACCGATATGAACCAGCCGCTGGTCGCCTCGCTTGGCAATGCGCTGGAGGTGGCGGAGGTGATGCGGGCCCTGACGGGGCAGCGGCAGGGTCCGATCCTCGACATCACGGTGGCGCTGGGGGGCGTGGTTCTGCAACAGGCGGGGCTGGTCGCCTCACTTGCCGAGGGCGAGGCGCAGATTGCCGCGACCCTTCGCGATGGAAGCGCGGCGGTGCGTTTTGCCCGTATGGTGGCGGCGCAGGGCGGGCCCCTGGGTTTTGACGAGAAATGGGAGCGGTTCCTGCCCGAGGCGCCGGTGATCCTTGAGGTCACTGCCGAGGAGGCCGGCTATGTCGCGGCCATCAATGGCGAGGCGCTGGGGCTGTGCGTGGTGCGTCTGGGTGGCGGCCGCATGGTGGAGAGTGACCGGATCGACCCTTCGGTGGGGATTTCGGACCTGCTGCCGCTCGGGGCCAAAGTGGCCAAGGGCGATGTGCTCGCCCGGATCCACGCCGCCCGCGCCGACGCTGCGCAAGAGGCGAAGGCTGCCTTGCGGGCGGCGGTGAGCGTGGCGCCTGTTGCACCCGCGCTGCCGCCTCTGGTGCACGAGAGGATCGGCTGATGGCGCGTGGCTTTCTGGTGGTGATGGACTCGGTTGGCATTGGCGGCGCGCCGGATTCCTCGGCCTATTTCAACAAGGACCTGCCGGATCTGGGCGCCAATACGGTGGCCCATATCGCGCAGGCCTGTGCGGAAGGGCGGGCCGAGGAGGGGCGCACTGGTCCGTTGCGGTTGCCGGTGCTCGATGGGCTCGGTTTGGGGGCGGCCTTACGCCTGGCCTCTGGCCAGCCTGCGCCGGGGCTTGAAGCAGCACCAACCGGGCTTTGGGGTGCGGCAAGCGAGGTGAGCGCGGGCAAGGATACGCCCTCGGGCCATTGGGAGTTGGCAGGCCTGCCGGTGCCCTGGGATTGGAGCTATTTCCCCGAGGAGGGGGCGGCCTTTGACGCGGAGCTGGTGGCTCATGTGGCGGCGGCTGCGGGAACCACAGGCATTCTTGGTAATTGCCATGCCTCTGGCACGAGCATCATTGCCGACCTTGGGGCGGAACATATGCGCACAGGCCTGCCGATCTGCTACACCTCCGCCGATAGCGTGTTTCAGATCGCCGCCCATGAGGAGAGCTTTGGCCTTGAGCGGCTATTGACCCTCTGCGAGGCCATCGCGCCCTATCTCCATGCCCGCAAGGTGGGCCGCGTCATCGCGCGCCCCTTTGTGGGCTCGCCCGAGGCAGGCTTCACCCGCACCGCGAACCGTCGCGACTACGCGATCACGCCGCCTGCACCGATCCTGACCGATTGGGTGCAAGGGGCAGGCGGGCGCGTGCATGGGATCGGCAAGATCGGCGATATCTTCTCCATGCAAGGCATTGATACCTTGAAGAAAGGTACCGACGCCGAGCTGATGACCCATCTCGCCGCGGCAGTGGACGCAGCTGAAGACGGCAGCCTGACCTTTGCTAATTTTGTTGAGTTCGACAGTCTTTATGGCCATCGCCGCGACATCTCGGGTTATGCCCGCGCGCTGGAGTGGTTTGATGCTGAGATCGGCAAGATCATCGCGCGCTTGCGGGCGGGTGATCTGCTGATCCTGACGGCGGACCATGGCAATGACCCCTCCTGGCCCGGCACCGACCACACGCGCGAGCGGGTGCCGGTTCTGGTGGCGGGCGCAGGGCAGGGCAGCCTCGGCCTTGTCGCCTTTGCCGATGTGGCCGCCAGCATTGCCGCCCACCTCGGGGTGCCGTCGCAAGGCCCGGGGCGCAGCTTTCTGCCCGCTTGAGCCACCAAACACAAACCAAACGCCTTGCCTGCCCTAGGGCGCGGCGCTTAAGACAACAAAAAGCAAAATGGAGAGCGCCCGATGACTGAGCATCTGACCGTCGTGAAACACCCTCTGGTGCAGCATAAGCTGACCATCATGCGGGACAAGCGGACCTCGACTTCGGAATTCCGCCAGCTTCTGCGCGAGATCACCCAGCTTTTGGCCTATGAGATCACCCGCGAGCTGCCCCTGACCACCACCTCGATCGAGACCCCGATGGAGGATATGGAGGCCCCGATCCTCGCGGGCAAGAAACTGGCGCTGGTGTCGATCCTGCGCGCCGGCAACGGGATGCTAGATGGCGTGCTGGAGCTGGTACCCTCGGCACGGGTTGGCTTTGTCGGCATGTACCGCGACGAGGAAACGCTCGAGCCGGTGCAATATTACTTCAAAGTGCCGCAGCAGATTTCCGACCGCATGGTGATCGCGGTGGACCCGATGCTGGCGACCGGCAATTCCTCGGTGGCGGCGATTGACCTGCTGAAAAAGGCCGGCGCGACCGATATCCGCTTCCTCTGCTTGCTGGCGGCGCCAGAAGGGGTGGCGCGCATGAAGGAAGCCCATCCGGATGTGCCGATTGTGACCGCCTCTTTGGACCGTCAGCTCAACGACAAAGGCTATATCATGCCGGGCCTGGGCGACGCAGGCGACCGGATGTTCGGCACCAAATAAGCGCGTAAGAACGCGATTTTAGTGTTCCGGGGCCGCGCCTCGGGACACTGCTGCATTCCGGCGACGATTGTGGCGAACCGGCCATATTGTTGCCCGGATTGCCTTTACTCAGATTCGGTTTTCAGGCATCCTGCCGCCATATATTGTGGGGCAGGTCCATGAAAATAACTATAATTACGGCAGTATCCCTTATCTTGGCAGGCGGGCTAGGGGACGCGCTTCAGGCGCAAATCATCAAACCCTCGGCAGAACCGGCGGAGTATCCTCCGGCCTCGTTCAACGAGCGGCAATATGTCGACAGCAAAGGCTGCGTGTTCATCCGCGCGGGCATCGATGGCAATGTGACCTGGGTGCCTCGGGTCAACCGCTCCCGACAACAGTTGTGCGGCGCGACCCCGACGAACATCGCTGGGGCGACCAAAGCAAACCCAAATCCCATCGGTGCGGAAGTCATCACACTGGCGCCTGAGGATCAGGTGACAGAGCAACCGTTGACCCTTGACGCACCTGTGGCGAGCCCGGTTCGCCCGTTGCCGAAGGCCGTGCAAGCGGCGAGCATCCCTGCGCCGGTAAAGCCTCAGCGCACGGCAGAAAGCACATCGACGGGCGCGGTGCGCGCAACGTTGACACCCGCGCGTGCTGCGGCAACGGTGCCCCAGCCGGTGCGGACAGCCGTGCCGCAGATCGTGACCTCCGTTCCCGCCACGCCAAGCGTCTGTGTCGGGGCGCTTTGTGGGGCGCAGGGCGGGGTTCTGACGACATTGACGTCCAACACCCGGATTTTGCCTGCGCATCTCTATCAAGAACGGTTGCAGGCCGCAGATCTGCGTGTTCCCGATGGCTATAAACCGGCTTGGGAAGACGGGCGGCTCAACACCCGCCGGGCAGAGCAAACCATCCGCCTCACTGTGATTGATCCTCTGCCAGAGGTTCCCGCTGGCTATGCCCGCGTGAATGAGGAAGCTGACCATATGAACCCGATGCGCGGCATTGGCACCGATGCGGGCGACGCGCAAATGGCTCAGATCTGGAGCAATAGCCTGCCGCGCCAAACGCTCCGCCAGCCGGAGACCAAAGAAGTGTTCAAGCTCTCCGAAGCGCGCGCTCAGGTCTATGGCTCCGCGCAACAGACGGGCGGTCAGGTCATGCGGCTGTCGACCCGCTCTGCGCCCGGGGCAGAACTGCCGACGGCGGTCGTGGCGTCAAAGCCGCGCTACGTGCGGGCGATCACGCTGTCTGATCCGCAAGAAGCAGCGCAGGCGGCCAAGGCCCTTGCGGCGGCAACCGGGCTTGATATTCGCCTTGGCGCGCTGACACGGAATGGTCAGGAGTTCAAGGTGGTGCTTGCGGGGCCCTTTACCCATGGGGCCGAACGCGCGTTGGAGCGTATTCGGGCCGCAGGCTACAGCGGCGCACGCCTCAGCAAGTAATCCAAGCGAGATGACACGCAAAAAGCCGGGCTCCCAATGGTCCGGCTTTTTCAATGGTCTCTTGACGCTCGATTGGCGCCTAGCCGCAGATGTTTTGCAATTGAACCCAGTCGCGATCGTTCAGTACCGGCGCAAGGTCGCGCCCCGCCATTGGATCGGCTTCAATCAACCCGACTGTGCTTTCGCCCGTGACGTCTTGAGCAAAGGCATAAGGCGTCGAAGGGATCGCGGTCCGGGCAAATTCAGCGAGCAGGACCTCCTCTTCCACCGGGGGGCGCGGAGAGGCCAGCATGACTTCGGAATAGCGGTCCAAGGTCTCGCGTTTGATTTCACCGGTGGTCAGCAGGCGGAATGTGGCTGCCAGACCGCCAATGTCCAAGACATCTGCCAACGGGTCGCGCGCCTCAGCACGGGCACGCTCGACCAGAACAGCGCCAGCAGCAACTGCCGGGTCCTCATAGTCTTCGACGTATTTCCGATGGATCAAAACGATACGACCCGGAAGTGTGAGGCTGTCGGCGATGCCATCGCGCAGAATAGCGACACGTCGCACTCCGGTACGCTCAGCGAGTTTTTTGAGGATCGGATCCGCTTCGGGGGTCGAGCACGCCTGACCAGAGACACGCTCGATCCGCCCTAAAAGAGCCTGACCGATTGCCTTGCGGTGCACTTCGGATACTGCAGACAGGGTCTGGTTGCGCATGGTTGCAGGCACGCCAAAGACCAAAAGCGCCGCAGCCAGAGCGATAACCCCAAGGCCGCCGTAAATCCGCAATCGCCCCGGATGCGGGCGGGAGCGTTCAATCGCCGTATGCACCCGCTCAATCGCGGTGAGCATCATGGTCTCATCCTCGGCCAGTTCCAGCGTCTCGCCGGGGTCGCCATCGGGATGAAAGATCGCAGGAAAGACACCGGGATTGGCCCGCTCCACCGCCGCAAGCGACCAATGGGCCAGCGGGCGATCGCGCATATCGGTGATGGTCAGCGTGGCATCGCCCAGCGAGACGATCACGTCGCGCCGCTGGTCGTCGGGCGAGGGACGCCAGATCCCTGCCGCTTCGAGCCGCTGAAATTCACGGAGTACCGTCATTGACGCGGTCTGCCTGCTCCTTATTGTTGTTCTAGGGACTTAGCATGGGGCAGGTGTCGGCGGCAAACCGCTTTGCCACCGAAATCGCCCCCTTGTGGATATTTTTTCACGCGGGCCTTTTGCGACGTCAGAAGGTCTTGAACCGCTTGCGCAGCTCGAACTTCTGGATTTTCCCGGTGGAGGTCTTGGGCAACTCCTCAAAAATCACCGCCTTTGGCGTCTTGAACCCTGCGAGCCGCGTGCGGGTAAAGGCGATCAACGCCGCCTCATCGACCTCGGCCCCTTCTTTCAATTCGACAAAGGCACAAGGCACCTCGCCCCATTTCTCATCCGGCTTGGCCACCACAGCGGCAAGGTTCACGTCGGGATGCGCCATCAACACGCCTTCGACTTCGACGGAGGAGATATTCTCGCCGCCCGAGATGATGATATCCTTGGCGCGGTCGGCGATCTGGATATAGCCGTCGGGATGCTGGATCGCGATATCGCCAGAGTGGAAATAGCCGCCGGCAAAGGCCTCGGCGGTGGCCTCTGGGTTTTTCAGATAGCCCTTCATCACCGAGTTGCCGCGTATCACGATCTCGCCTTGCGTCTTGCCGTCCTTGGGAATCTGCGCGAGCTGCTCGTCGAGCACGGTCACCTCCTCCATCATCGGAAAGGCAACGCCCTGCCGCGCCTTGATCGCCGCCCGCCCGGCGGTGTCGAGCGTGTTCCACTGATCGCCTTTCCAGAGGCATTCGGTGACATGGCCATAGGTCTCGGTCAGGCCATAAACCTGGGTGACATGGAACCCCAACCGCTCGATCTTCTCCAGCGTCGCAGGGGCAGGGGGCGCCCCCGCGGTAAAGACCTCTACCGTGTGGTCAAAGGCGCGCCGGGCGGCGCCCTTGGCGTTCACCAGCATATTGAGCACGATGGGCGCGCCGCCAAAATGGGTGACCCCCTCGTCGGCGATGGCGTCGTAAATCGCCTCGGCGGTGATATTGCGACAGCAGACAACAGTGCCGCCCAGCACCGGCATCATCCAGGTGTGGTTCCAGCCGTTGCAGTGAAACAGCGGCACGATGGTCAGATAGACCGGCCGCATTTGCAGCCGCCAGGAGATCACCGTCCCCATGGTCATCAGATAGGCGCCGCGATGGTGATAGACCACACCCTTGGGCCGCCCAGTGGTGCCGGAGGTATAGTTGAGAGCGAGGCTCTCCCATTCGTCCTGTGGCATGATCCACTGAAAGTCGTGTGGGGCGGCGGCGAGGATCTCGTCATAGGTGGCGTGTCGGCCACTGGCCGCAATCCCAGCCTCGGCATCCGGCACTTCGATCAGGATCGGCCCGTCGCCCTCCATCTGCGCCTTCGCGGCCTCGGCCAGCGGCAAAAACTCGCTATCGACCAAAGCGACCTTGGCGCCGCCATGGGCAAAGATATAGGCGACCGTATCCACATCAAGCCGCGTGTTGATGGTGTTCAAAACCGCGCCGCAAGCCGGCACGCCAAAATGCGCCTCCGCTTGCGCGGGGATATTGGGCAGCAGGGTGGCCACCACGTCGCCAGGCGTGACCCCCATGCCCGCCAGCGCCGCCGCCAGACGGGTGCAGCGGTCGTAATACTGTGCATAGGTGCGGCGGGTGCCGCCATAGACCACCGCCAGATCCTCGGCAAAGACCTGCGCCGCCCGTTGCAGATGCGACAGCGGCGTCAGCGCCACGTAATTCGCCGCCGTCCGCTCCAACCCGGTTTCATCCGCAAGCCAGCCCATCGTGATCCTCCCTTAATCGACCGACACCCCGTCGGCTCTGTCTCCCTGCGACCGATTATTGCGTTGGGCGTGCGGAAATTGAAAGGGATTGCGTGTGATGCGCGTATTTCTACCCGTTTAGCGCTCTCACATCCGGTGTTTCTCGTTTGAAGAGAGTGGGTTATTCTCTGCCCATGATCCTTTCGCGCGGCCGCAACTTCGTCTTTATCCATATCCCCAAGACCGGCGGCACCGCTTTGGCTCTCGCGCTGGAGGCGCGCGCCATGGCCTCGGACGAGATGCTGGGCGACACCCCAAAGGCGCTGAAACGCCGCCGCCGCCTGCAGGGCCTCCAGACCCACGGCCGCTTGTGGAAACATTCTACACTTGCCGATATCGAAGGCCTCGCCAGCCGCGAGACCCTGCGGCAGATGTTTACCTTTACCCTGGTGCGCAACCCCTTTGACCGCGCGGTGAGCCTCTATCACTGGCTGAAAGCGCAGCGCTTTGACCACCCGATGGTGCCCTTGGCGCAAGAGACCCCGTTTACCACCTTTGTCACTGATCCTCTGGTCCGGCAGAGCCTCAAGGCAAATCAGGCGCCCAGCTATATGCGCCAGTCTGACGGCTTCGAACATTGCAGCCTCTATATAAGGCTCGAACATTTCGCCTCAGATGCGCAGCCCTTATTCGATCACCTGGGATTCGCCTTCGATCTGTCGCGCACAAACGAGTCGCAGCGCGACCGCGACTGGCGCGTTTACTATGATTCAAAGGCGATTTCTGCCGTTCAGGACAGCTGCTCTACTGAATTGGATCGATTTGAATACTCTTTTAACGAATTACCCCTATCCCTTTGAGTAAGAGCGGCTCCCTTAGAGCACGCGCCCAGGCTGAACCGGTTTGCTATAACGAATTCACGGAACGGCGATTGGAGCTTCGAGCCCACAAGGTCCGAAGCAACTTAAAGGTCGAAAGGACGGAAACATGCTGGATTGGTTTGCAAAACGGAACGCTTCCCCGATGGCAGAAGCATTCACCACCGAATATGCGATGGTAGCGACCGGTTATGCGGGTTTCCTGGCAGGCACCATGGTTGCAACCTCCCTGGGCTGGCGCCCGGTTGAGGCTCTGGCCATCGGCGATGAAGTCCTCACCTTCGACCACGGCATGCGCCCCGTGAAATCCGTCGAGCGCCGCACCCTGGTTCTGGGCGACACCGCCTCCGCTCAGGAAATGGCGCCGGTCTATATCCCCCGCGACGCGCTCGGCAACCGCAACCCGATGTGGGTAAAGCCGGAACAGGGCCTTTTGATCGAGCATGACCTCCTGGAAGACGCGCTTGGCGATCCTTTCGCAGTGGTTCCGGCCTGCGCGCTGGAAGGCTACCGCGGCATCACCCGCGCTCCGCAGCAGGTTTCCATGGAAACCGTGATCATCACCTTCGATGAAGACGAAGTCGTTTACATCGAAGCTGGCGTTCTGGCCTTCTGCCCGGCGTCCCACGATCTGATGCACTACTGCGTGACCGCGCAGTCCGAAGAAATCTACACCATTCTCTCCGCCACTGAGGCCCGCGAGCTGGTGATCGACATGATCACCGAAGACAGCTTCTGGACCCCTGGCGCGATGGCTGGCACCGGTGGCAACGGCGAGCCGCACTACACCACCTTTGCCTAATCGACTTACTCTCTCTCAACTCTCCTGAAGACCCAAACCCGCCTCCCGTTCACCGGGGGCGGGTTTTGTCTTGCCCGCAACCCTTCATCTTTCCAGAAATACTCCGGAGCGCGAGGCAGAGCCTCGCATCTTGGCCGCGCCCCCAAATAAAAAGGCCGCCCCCCGAAGGAGGCGACCTTTTACTCTCAACCCTGACCCCCAGCTCAGGCGGCGTCGGCCTCCGGGGCAAAGCGGCCGTAAAAGCTCTGACCCTTCTCCGCCATCTCGCGCAGCAAGGGTGGGCAGGCGAAACGATCACCATATGCCTCGGCCAGCTGGTCACAACGCTCGGCCGCATAGGGCGTGCCGATGATGTCGAGCCAGGACAGGGGGCCGCCGGACCAGGGCGCAAAGCCCCAGGCCAAAACCGCGCCGACGTCGCCTTCGCGAATGTCCATCAGCACGTTTTCTTCCAGCGCCCGCACCGCTTCCAGCACCTGCGAGAACATCAGCCGTTCCTGCACTTCGATCAGCGAGGGCTGCTCTTCGGCCAGCGGATATTGCTCCGCCAGACCCGCCCAATAGCCGGTGCGCTTGCCCTTCTCGTCATAGTCAAAGAAGCCCGCATTGGCCTTGCGCCCTAGACGCCCCAGACCTTCCATCCAGAAGATCAGATCATCCGCCGGGCTTTCCGGGTAGGCATCGCCCATCGCCGCCTTGGTCGCCCGCGCGATCTTGGCGCCGAGGTCGATCGAGGTCTCGTCATTCAGCTGGATCGGCCCCACCGGGAAGCCCAGCTGCCGCGCCGCATTGTCGATCAACACCGGAGAGACCCCCTCGGTGATCATCCGCAGACCCTCGTTGATATAGGGAATGATGCAGCGGTTGCAGTAGAAGAACCGCGCGTCATTGACCACAATCGGCGTTTTGCGGATCTGACGCACATAGTCGAGCGCCTTGGCCACCGCACGGTCGCCGGTCTTCTCGCCTTTGATGATCTCAACCAGGAACATCTTCTCAACCGGCGAGAAGAAGTGGATGCCGATGAACTGCTCTGGCCGCACCGAGGCCTCCGCCAGCCCGGTTATCGGCAGGGTCGAGGTATTGGAGGCAAAAATGCAGTCGTCGGGAATGATCGCCTCGACCTTTTTGGTCATCTCGGCCTTGACGCCCGGGTCCTCAAACACCGCTTCGATGATCAGATCGCAGCCTTTCAGCGCCTCAAGATCCGGCGTCGCGGTGATTTGAGCGAGCAGCGCCGCTTTCTTCTCTTCCGTCGCCTTGCCGCGTTTGATGCCCTGATCCATGTAGGTGGCGGAATAGGCCTTGCCCTTATCCGCCGCCGCTTGATCACGGTCGATTAGCACGACCTCCATGCCGGCCTGCGCAGAAACTAGCGCGATACCGGCCCCCATCATGCCTGCACCCAGCACGCCGATCTTTTTAACCGACTGATCCGCAACGCCTTTGGGCCGCACCGCGCCTTTTTCCAGCGCCTGTTTGTTGAGGAACAAGGACCGGATCATCGCCGAGGAGGACGGGTTCATCAGCACATGGGTGAACCAGCGCGCCTCGATGCGCAGCGCCGTGTCGAAATCGACCAGCGCACCTTCATAGACCGCCGACAACAGCGCCTTGGCCGCCGGGAAGGCCCCTTGGGTCTTGCCATGCACCATGGCCGAGGCGCCGACAAAGTTCATGAAACCCGCCGGGTGATAGGGCGCACCGCCGGGCATCTTATAACCCTTTTGGTCCCAGGGCTTGACGATATCCGCGTCCTTGGCATTCAGCACCCACTGGCGCGCGGCTTCGACCGGATCAGCCGCAACCTCATCCACCAGGCTCGCGCCCTTGGCTTTTTTCGGGTCCAGCATCTTGCCTTCCAGCAGGATCGGCGCTGCCGCCACCGCGCCCACCATGCGGGAATAGCGGATGGTGCCGCCGCCGCCGGGGAAGATGCCGAGCAGGATTTCCGGCAGGCCGATCTTGGCCTTCGGATTGTCGGTCATGGTGCGGTAATGACAGGCCAGCGCGATCTCGGTGCCAATGCCGGCACAGGTGCCGTTGATGGCGCAGGCAATCGGCTTGCCGCCCTTGTTGGTCTTGGCATCCATGCCCGCGCGCTCCAGTTTGCGCAGGATGCGATGGCCGTTCATGGTGAAGTCAAACAGGCCTTGCGCCGGGTCTTCGCCCGACTCCTCGCGGATCGAGGCCAGCACGTTGAGGTCCATCCCGCCGGCAAAATCCTTCTTGCCCGAGGTGATCACCACGCCTTTGACCTCTGCATCCGCCAGCGCGCGGTCGATGAAGTCCTCAACCAAACCAAAGGCTTCGCGGGTCAGCACGTTCATGCTCTTGTCGACCGCATCCCAGGTGATCAGGGCAATGCCGTCTGCGTCAACGCTATAGGTAAAATCGCTCATCTGTCGTCTCCGATCTGGTCAGCCGTCAAGGGGCTGCCGTCTTTCCGGGTGAAGTCAAAGGCGCCATTGGCGAACTTCACCATCATGTCGAGGTCGCTGTAATATCCAGTTTCCGTCTCGGTCCTTGTGCCGATCACGAGAAAGGACGCCAGCTGATCGCTCTTGTTGATCAAGTGGTGGCCGTTTGCGTCGCCCTTGGGGAAGGCAGCGCAATCGCCGGGGTGCATCGCGTGTTCGCCCGCGTCATCCACCAGCACAAGCGCGCCGGCGGTGACCATGACAAACTCGTCCTGCTCCATGTGATAATGGCGCAAGGAGGACATTGCGCCGGGCTCCAGATGCACGAGGTTCACGCCATATTGGCTGATCCCCCCGGCATCGCCCAGACGCTGCGCCGTGCGGCCCGCCACGCTCTCGGCGAGCTTGCCGGGGTAGCCAGAGCCGCCCTTTGCGGGGATTTGAGAGAGGTCCAGTTTCGGCATCAGACCCGCTCGATCACTGTGGCCGCGCCCATGCCGGAGGCAATGCACAGCGTCGCCAGACCGCATTCCTTGTCCTGCCGCTCGAGCTCATCCAACAGCGTGCCGATGATGATCGCGCCGGTCGCGCCCAGCGGGTGCCCCATGGCGATCGAGCCGCCGTTCACGTTCACCAAACCTGGATCGACGTCAAAGGCCTGCTGGAAGCGCAGCACCACCGAGGCGAAGGCCTCGTTCACCTCAAACAGGTCCAAGTCGCTGATCTCCATGCCGGTTTCGGCAAGGATCTTCTCGGTCACCGGCACCGGGCCGGTCAGCATGATGGTCGGATCAGTGCCAATCTTGGCGGTCGCCTTGATGCGTGCGCGCGGCTTCAGGCCGTGGCGGATGCCGAACTCTTTGTTGCCGATCAGCACGGCGGCGGCGCCATCGACGATGCCGGAAGAGTTGCCTGCGTGGTGGATGTGGTTGATCCGCTCCAGATGCGGGTATTTCAGCTTGGCCACCGCATCAAAACCCGGCATCACTTCGCCCATCATCTGAAACGAGGCATTGAGCGCGCCCAAAGCCTGCATATCGGTGCCCGGGCGCATGTATTCGTCATGCGACAGGATGGCGAGGCCGTTCTGGTCGCGCACGGTGATCACGGATTTGGCAAAGCGGTTGTCATCCCAAGCTGCCTTGGCGCGCCGCTGGCTTTCCACCGCAAGGGCATCGGCCTGCTCGCGGGTGAAGCCATATTCGGTGGCGATGATATCGGCGGAGATGCCCTGCGGCACAAAATAGGTATCCATGGCGAGGCTCGGGTCCACGGCAATCGCCGCCCCGTCCGAGCCCATGGCGACCCGGCCCATCATCTCGACCCCGCCCGCGATATAGCCATCGCCCGCGCCGCCCTTGACTTGGTTGGCGGCAAGGTTCACCGCCTCCATGCCCGAGGCGCAAAAGCGGTTGATGGCAAGGCCGGGGATCGATTGGTCAAGGTCAGAGGCCAGCACGGCAGAGCGCGCCAGACAGCCCCCCTGTTCCATCACCTGGGTAACATTGCCCCAGATCACATCCTCGACCGCATGGCCTTCGAGATTGTTGCGCTCTTTCAGCGCGTTGAGGGTGAGGGCCGAGAGGCGCACAGAGGTCACCTCGTGCAGCGCGCCGTCCTTGCGGCCCTTGCCGCGCGGGGTGCGAACGGCATCATAGATGTAAGCTTCGGTCATAGGTGTCTCCTCAAGCTCGATCCGACGGGTTGCCGGGCATCAGGTCATAGGGGTGTTTCCAGCCGGGAAGGGCGCTGATGCGCGAAAGCCAGGCGTCGATATGGGGGAAGTCCTTGCGGTCAAAGCCGAAGGGCTCCGGATAATAGAGATAGCCGCAGCAGGTGAGGTCGGCATTGGTCAGCGCATCGCCCACCATCCAGTCACGCCCCTCAAGGTGCTTGTCGAGGATCGCATAGGCGGCTTTGAGACGGCCCTGGAGGAATGCAATCACCTCGGCCGGGCGTTTGTCCTCGGGTAGAAAGTTCATCAGGAAGCGGCAAAGACCCGCGTTGGAAGAGAGCTTATGATTGTCCCAAAACTGCCAGCGCAGGATCTCGCGCTTCTCAGCCTCGCTGGTGCCGCCGAAATGACCATAGGTGTCAGACAGATACTGCTGGATCACCGCAGACTGGCTCAACGAGACTTCGCCATCCACCAGCACCGGGCACTCTCCCATCTCATTGACCGCGCCGCGAAAGTCATCGCCGCGGGTGGTGCCATTGAAGAAGTCGACAAAGACAGGTTCCCACTTAAGCCCCGCCAACTGCAGCGCCAGTGCGGCCTTGTAGGAATGTCCGGATTCGCCAAAACAATAGAGTTTCATATCAGATCGCCCCTCCCAGTGGCGATGTCGTGGCGGGGGTTTCACACCCCCGCACCCCCGTGGGATATTTGTAAGAAGATGAAGGCAAGTGAGAGTTTGTTAACCAAGATGGCGGTAATGTGGCGTTGCGGTACAGGCTGGGAAGCCGATGATCGCAGAAGATGAAGGCGCGCTTGCCCATTAGGCGAAAAGCCAGGGGGCGAGCGCGCCCCGTATTTTCATCTTCTTCCAAATATCCCCGCCGGAGGCTCCCGCCCGCTGCGGTAGGGGACAGCGCCAGTTGGGTCACAATGTCCTCGCTATCAGCTCTTTCATGATCTCATTGGTGCCACCATAGATCCGCTGCACCCTTGCGTCGGCCCACATTTCCGCGACCGCGTATTCCTGCATGAACCCATAACCGCCGTGCAGTTGCAGGCAGTCGTCCAGCACCGCGCCTTGGGTGTCGGTGATCCAGTATTTTGCCATCGCGGCCTTCTCGACGCTGAGCTCTCCTCGTAGATGCTCAACCATACATTCGTCCAAGAAGGCGCGGGCGACTTTGGCGCGGGTCAGGCATTCGGCTAGTTTGAAGCGGGTGTTTTGGAACTGCGTCAGCGGGCCGCCAAAGGCCTCACGCTCTTTGCAATAGGCGACCGTCCGCTCCACTGCGCCCTGCATGGCGCCGACCGCGCCGCAGGCGATGATCAGGCGCTCTTGCGGCAATTGCTGCATCATCTGGTAAAAACCCTGACCCTCGGTGCCGCCGAGGATGTTTTCCGGCGGGATCGGCACATTGTCGAAGAACAGCTCGGAGGTATCCGCCGCATGTAGGCCGATCTTGTCTAGGTTGCGCCCGCGGCTGAAGCCTTCAGCCCCGTCCGTTTCCAGACCGACCAGAGAGATCCCCTTGGCGCCCAAGGAGGGATCGGTTTTTGATGCCACCAGGACCAGGTTTGCGTGTTGACCATTGGTGATGAAGGTCTTTTGCCCCGACAGGCGATAGACATTGCCATCGCGGATGGCCTTGGTCTTGATCGCCTGCACGTCCGACCCGGTTGAGGGTTCGGTCATCGCCAGCGCACCGACCAGCTCGCCGCTGACCATCTTGGGCAGCCAACGCTGTTTCTGCTCTTCGGTGCCATAGGACAGGATATAATGCGCCACGATGCCAGAGTGGATGCCATGGCCCCAGCTTGCCAGATTGGCGCGGCTCGCCTCGATCAGGATCGCCGCCTCATGGCCAAAGTCACCGCCCGGCCCGCCGTATTCTTCCGGGATCGAGGGGCAGAGCAGGCCCAACTCGCCCGCTTGCGCCCAGGTGGAGCGGTCCATCTCGCCCTGGTTGCGCCAGCGTTCAAACTGGGGCGCCCATTCGGTGGTGATGAAGCTCTCGGTCATATCGGCGAGCATCTTATGCTCGTCGCTCATCCAGGCGGATGCCTTGCGGAAATCCAACTCTGCGCTCATCTCTCTCCCCCTTGTCGCCGGCTCTTTGGCTAGCGTTTGCGATCCTCCAGCTCGGCGTTGAACAGCCGCAGCCGGTGGGTCAGGTTTTCCGAATTGGTCACGCTGTCGAAATTCTCAAACAGGAACGACAGCGCTTCTCCCTCGTCCAGACCGGCCTCTGTGGCAAAGCGTTTGAGCCTGCGATAGCCGTCCTCCGTCATCGCGACGGGAAAGCGGCGGGTCAGGCGAAACCTTTTGGGCATACGGGAATCCTCTCTTCCAGATGCGCCAGCGAGCCGGGGAAGGGACGGGCTGCGCCCCTGATGAGGCGCAGCCCAAGTCGTTGGGACGTCGATTAAAACTGCTCTGCGTCCAGGGCCATCACCGTGCTTGCACCACTTTCGATGCGGGCCAGGTGCAGCTTGGTCGCGGGCAGTTGACGTGCCATGTAGTAGCGGCCGGTGGCGAGTTTTGTCTCGTAGAACGCCGCGTCAGAGGTGCCCTCGTCAAGCGCCTTTTGTGCCGCTTTTGCCATCATCGCCCACATCAGGCCGAGGCTGACATGGCCGAACATATGCATGAAGTCATAAGAGCCAGCGAGGGCGTTGTTGGGGTTCTTCATGCCGTTCTGCATGAAGTACATGCCCGCCGCCTGCAAATCCTTCGAGGCGGCTTTCAAAGGCTCGATGAACTCCTTGGCATAGGCTTCGGAAATCTCGGCGTTGTCCTTGCAGAACCCTTTGACCAGATCAAAGAAGGCCATCACGTGTTTGCCGCCGTCCTGTGCCAGCTTGCGCCCCACAAGGTCCAGTGCCTGCACGCCATTGGCGCCTTCGTAAATCATTGCGATGCGGGCGTCGCGGGTATATTGCGACATGCCCCATTCCTCGATGTAGCCATGGCCGCCGTAGACCTGCTGGGCTTGCACGGTCATGTCATAGCCCTTGTCGGTCAAAAAGCCCTTGATCACCGGAGTGAGCAGCGAGATCAGACCATCCGCCGCCTTATCCTCGGCGCGGTGGGCGCGGTCGATCATCGTCGCCCCCCAGAGGATAAAGGCGCGCGCCCCTTCGACAAAGCTCTTTTGATCCATCAGGTTGCGGCGAATATCCGGGTGAACGATCAGCGGATCTGCCGGGCCATCGGGGTTTTTGACGCCGGTTACGTCGCGGCCCTGCAGGCGGTCCTTGGCGTAGATCACCGCGTTCTGATAGGCGGCCTCGGCCTGTGCCAGACCCTGCATACCAACGCCCAGACGGGCCTCGTTCATCATGGTGAACATGGCGCGCATGCCCTTGTGCATCTCGCCCAACAGCCAGCCGGTCGCCCCGTCGTAGTTCATCACGCAGGTGGAGTTGCCGTGGATGCCCATCTTCTCTTCGATCTTGCCGACCGAGACGCCATTGCGCTCGCCCGGGGTGCCATCGGCGGTGACGATAAACTTCGGCACGATGAAGAGCGACACGCCTTTGATGCCCTCAGGCCCGCCGGGGATCTTCGCCAGCACCAGATGGATGACGTTTTCGGACATGTCGTGGTCACCAGCGGAGATAAAGATCTTCTGGCCGGTGATCTTGTAAGACCCATCCTCCTGCGGGTCCGCCTTGGTGCGCATCAGCCCAAGATCGGTGCCGCAATGGGGCTCCGTCAGGTTCATCGTACCGGTCCACTCGCAAGAGACCATCTTCGGCAGATAGGTGTCTTTCTGCGCGTCCGTCCCATGCGCCAGAATGGCGGAGGCCGCGCCATGGGTCAGGCCCTGATACATGGTAAAGGCTTGGTTGGCCGCCGAAAAGAACTCGCCCACCGCGGTGCCCATCACGTAGGGCATGTTCTGGCCGCCGTATTGCTCCGGCATGTCGAGACCGGTCCAGCCGCCTTCCTTCACTTGCTCAAAGGCCGCTTTGAAGCCGGTCGGCGTATAGACCACGCCGTTTTCCAGCCGACAGCCCTCGGTATCACCAACGGTGTTCAAGGGATGCAGCACTTCGCTCGCGATCTTGCCGGCTTCTTCCAGAACCGCGCCGGTAAACTCCGGCTCCAGCTCCTCATAGCCGGGAATGCCTGCGTCTTTGATGTTCAGAACGTCATGCAGGACAAACTGAGTGTCCTTGGTTGGGGCGGTGTAGCTCGGCATCGCGGTCCTCCTACTTTGATATGGAGCGTGTTTCGGTCGGGTGGGGCTGTTATTCAGCCGCCCGGTTGGAATTGCGCATCGAGGCGATCATCTTCTCGCCCCACTTCAGCTGATCCTTGAGGTCGTCGATCGCCTCGGTCAGCTCGTCGCGCTGCCGCTCCATATCGGCCAGACGGTCCTGGGCGATCTCATAGGTGCGGCTCAATTGGGTCAGTTGCTGGTCCCCCATATGGTAGAGGTCCAGAAGCTGGCGGATTTCCTCAAGGCTGAAGCCAAAACGCTTGCCGCGCAGGATCAGCTTGAGACGCGCCCGGTCGCGCTTGGTAAAGAGCCGCTTTTGTCCGTCGCGAATGGGGAACAGCAGTTCCTTGGCTTCGTAAAATCGCAACGTGCGCGGGGTGACCGCGAATTCGTCGCACATTTCGCGAATGGATTTGGTGTCTTCGCTCATGTCAGTCAGATCAGTCATGGGGTCGTCACTCGGATGTTGCTTTACGTTGTCGTGTTCTGCGTCAACTTTGGCGGCTCTTGGTCAGAGTTACAACATGAACTTGACGTTTACGTAACTTCGACGCCGCGTCACTTTGAGGGGTGACGTGGTGGCAGGTGGATTTGACGTGACGTTCTGGGGAGGGGTGGCAAAAACCCGCCCTGCGTAAGCCCTGCTACGGACCAGAAAACGCGCATAAAAAGACCGGCCACGAGGCACCTCGGCGGCCGGTCATCCAGCGGGTCACAGCCCGCGCTATCGTAGAATCGTCAGGCTAAAGGGGCCTGCCTTAGGGGATCAGATCCAGCGTCACCCGGCGCAGCTCGGTCAGCTCGGCCATGGCCTCGTCGATCTGCTGGCGCTGGTGCTCCAGCTCCTTCAGTTGCCGGTCCGCCATCTCGATAAAGGCGCGATTCTGCGCCTCGTCGCCTTCCTTGTCGTAGATCAGCAGCCATTGGCGGATCTCTTCCAGCTGAAAGCCGAACTTGCGGCCGCGCAGGATCAGCTTCATCCGCGCCACTTCGCGCGCGCCATAAAACCGCGACCGCCCCTGACGGTCGGGCTGCAGCAGCTCGATGTATTCATAATACCGGAGGGTGCGCGGGGTTACATCGAACTCGGCACACATCTCCTTGAATGACAGTTTTTTCTCGGTCATCCACGTCCTCCCTTGCGGGCAACCTAAGCAACTGAACCGAGCGGTGCAACGGGGAGTTTCGCAAGCCTTGCGCTTTGCCCCCTTCGGCGGAATAAATGAGACCAGAGCCGCAAGGAGCATGTGATGGCAGACAAGACCCAACTGGCGCGCCAGTTCATCGAGGCGATCCCGCATTCGCGCGCGCTGGGGATGGAGTTGACCGAGATCGGCGATGGCCGTGCGGTCATTGTGATGCCCTATGATACAAAGCTGATTGGCGATCCGGAGACCGGGGTGATCCACGGCGGCGCGGTCTCGGCCCTGATGGACACCTGCTGCGGCGCGGCGGTGATGAGCCACCCGAGCGCGCCCTCCAGCACTGCGACGATTGACCTCAGGATCGATTACATGCGCGCGGCCACGCCGGGGCAGACCATCCGCACCACGGCGACCTGTCACCACATCACCCGCAACGTTGCCTTTGTGCGCGCGGTGGCCACCGATGACGAGACAGAGACCCCCGTCGCCACTGCCAATGGCGCCTTCACCGTGGAGCTGAAAGCATGAGCCGCCCGCGTCCCGAACCCGTGCAAGTGGTCAAGCAACGCCGCGATGCGGCTCTCGCGGCCTTGGTGGAATCGGTGCCCTATATCGGCTTTCTCGGCATCACCTTTGAGCGGCGCGGCGATGAGCTGACTTCGACGATGCATTTCCACGACAACCTGATCGGCAACCCGTTTCTGCCCGCCATCCACGGCGGCGCCACGGCGGCTTTTCTTGAGGTCACTTCGGTGATCACCCTGCAATGGTTCCACCTCTGGCCGCAGTTCGAAAGCGGCGATCTGGATGTAGAAACCATGACCGCAGGGCAAATGCCGCGCCTGCCGAAGACGATTGATTTCACAGTGGATTACCTGCGTTCCGGCCTGCCGCGCGATTCTTATGCGCGCGCCACGGTGAACCGCTCCGGGCGGCGCTATGCCTCGGTGCATGTGGCGGCCTGGCAGGATCACAAGGACAAGCTTTTCGCCCAGGCGACCGGCCATTTCCTGATGCCGCAGGAGCGCAGTTCAACCAGCTAAGCCCCGCTTTCCAAGGCCCATTTCGTTTAAGGAAGTCCCAGGATGTCAGAGGCCACAGGCCCGATCACCCATGTTCGGGTGTTGAAAATTGCCCTGCCGATTGTGCTCTCCAATGCCACTGTGCCGATCCTTGGCGCGGTGGATACCGGCGTGGTGGGGCAGCTGGGCGAGGCGGCCCCGATTGGCGCGGTGGGCGTCGGCGCGGTGATCCTGTCGACCATTTACTGGATCTTTGGCTTCCTGCGGATGGGCACCACCGGCCTTGCGGCGCAGGCGCGCGGGGCAGGGGACGAGGCCGAGACCGGGGCTTTGTTGATGCGCGGGTTGATTCTTGCGGGTGGGGCAGGGCTGTTCTTCATCCTCGCGCAATCCTTGGTGTTCTGGGGCGCCTTTGCGCTGGCGCCTGCGAGTGCCGAGGTCGAAGGATTGGCGCGGCAATACCTCGAAATCCGCATCTGGGGCGCCCCTGCGACCATTGCGCTTTATGCGGTCACCGGCTGGCTCATCGCGATGGAGAAGACCCGCAGCGTCTTTCTCCTGCAAATCTGGATGAACGGGCTCAATATCCTGCTCGATCTCTGGTTCGTGCTGGGGCTCGGATGGGGGGTCGAGGGCGTGGCGATCGCGACGCTGATCGCGGAATGGTCGGGGTTCGCCTTGGGGTTGTGGTTTTGCGGTGCGGCCTTTGCGGGCGATCAATGGCACGATTGGGCGCGGATTTTCGACCGGGGGCGGCTCAAGCGGATGATGGCGGTGAATGGCGACATCATGGTGCGCTCGGTGCTGCTGACTGTGTCTTTCACCACGTTTTTGTTCATCGGCGCGAAGTTCGGCGATGTGACGTTGGCGGCCAATCAGGTGTTGTTGCAGTTCATCGAGATCACCGCCTTTGCGCTTGATGGGTTTGCGTTTAGTGCCGAGGCCTTGGTGGGCGGCGCGATTGGCGCGCGCGATCCACAGGCCTTGCGGCGGGCGGTGGTGGTTTCGGGGCAATGGTGCTTTAGCTTCTCGCTGGCCTTGGCGGCGGGGTTCTGGCTGGGCGGCGGCGCGCTGATCGACTTGATGGCCAAGGCGCCTGAGGTGCAGGAGGCGGCGCGGCACTATCTGATCTGGGTGCTTCTGCTGCCGGTGGTCAGCATGGCGACCTATATGCTCGACGGCATCTACATCGGCGCCACCTGGACCCGCGACATGCGGATCGCGATGATGCAGGCGGTGGCGGTCTATGCGGTGGCGCTGGTGGCTTTGGTGCCGGCGATGGGCAACCACGGCCTGTGGCTGGCACTGGTGGTGCTGAACCTCGCCCGCGCGGTGACCCTCGGGCGGCGCTATCCCCGCCTTGCGGCCACCGTCGCCTGACCCCTATCGCACCGTTCCCTAAAGGAGATGTGCTGCGCACATCAGAGGTTTTGCGCTTTGCTTTGCAAATCGCGGTGGGGCATGGCCGCGCCTGTGGCGCGGCCATGCCGGGCCCAACGGGAGGGGATGCTTTTTAAAGCAACCGCCGACGGGCGGGAGCCCCCCGCCCGTGCTGGACGCGACCTAGGATTGGAAAAGTGACCTTAGAGCCAGTCGCTGCGTCCGGTGCCGACGGCCTCGGTCACGCTCTGATAGCCATCGCGCGCCAATAGCGCATCAAGCCCGCGGGCGATCTCACCCGCCAGCGACAGGCCGCCGTAGACCAGCGCGGTGTAGAACTGCACCGCCGAGGCCCCAGCGCGGATCTTGGCATAGGCTTGTTCTGCCGAGGAAATCCCGCCGACGCCGATGATCGGCACCTGACCGTCGAGCCGCGCGGAGAGCTGCGCCAAGACGCGGGTGGACTTTTCAAACAGCGGCGCGCCGGAGAGGCCGCCCATCTCGCCTTTGTGCTGGCTCTGAAGGCCATCGCGGGCAAGGGTAGTATTAGTGGCGATCACTGCGGAAATCCCGCTCTCGACCGCTACAGCAGCGATATCGTCGAGTCCAGCCTCGTCCAAATCCGGTGCGATCTTGAGGAAGATCGGGATCGGGCGCGCGAGACCGCGATTGGCCTCCATCACCCCCGCCAGTAGCGCCGAAAGCGCTGCCTTGCCCTGCAGGTCGCGCAGTTTTTCCGTATTGGGAGAGGAGACATTGACGGTGGCAAAGTCGAGATGCGCGCCGCAGTGACTCAGCACCCGAGCAAAGTCCTGCGCGCGGTCCGTGCTGTCCTTGTTGGCGCCTAGGTTGAGGCCAATCACCCCGCCTTTGGGGCGCTCTGCCAGCCGGGTGCCAATGGTCTCCATGCCTTGATTGTTAAAGCCAAAGCGGTTGATCGCGGCGCGATCCTCCGTGAGGCGAAACAGACGCGGTTTGGGGTTGCCGGGCTGCGGGCGCGGCGTCGCGGCGCCAACCTCGATAAAGCCAAAACCGGCTTCAGACAGCGGCTTCAGCGCCTCGGCGTTCTTGTCAAACCCCGCTGCAAGACCCACCGGGTTCAGCAACTCCAACCCCGCCACGGAACATGCTAGCCGGGCCGAGGTCACTGGACCGGGGCAGGGGGTGAGACCGGCCTTCAGCGCTTTGATCGACAGGCCATGGGCGGATTCGGGATCCATTTTGTGCATCACCGCAAGGGCGATTTTCTCGGCGAAGGTCACGGGCGAGGGGTCCTTTGTCAGGGAGAGCGCGACGAGGCGCGGATCAGATCATGGCGGCGGGAAACTGGTGCTGACCGCCCACCAGCGGCAGCGCTTCGATCCAAGCCATCTCATCCAGCCGCAGCGAGCGGTAGAGATGCGGGAAAAGAGCGCCCCCGCGGGAGGGTTCCCACTTCAGCGCGTCGCCCATTGCGTCTGCCTCAAAGGCCAAGAGCCACAGGCCCTCGGCTCCGGCAAAATGCTTGGCTGCGGTCTCCGCCGCCTGAGCAGCGGTGGAGAAATGGATAAACCCGTCCGCGAGGTCCACGGGCGCGCCTTCGGTATGGCCGACGCCTTCAAACGCGCGCCATTCGTCGTCTCGGAGAATTTTGTAAATCAGCATGGGTTTCTCATGCCCTGTGGTCCCGATCAGCGCAAGGGCGCTTATGCTTTCGGCAGATCAAAGTTTCCCCTGCGTCGACATGCATCTGTCACGTAAGTTTGCTTTTGACTGTTTGGGCAAAGATCCCGAATATCGGTCGGATAACAACCGCCGGTTCCGGTGGCATAACAAAGGTGAGGGTATCTCATGATGACACGTTTCCTGACATCCGTCGCAGCGCTCGGCCTGACCGCAGGCGTGGCCGCAGCGGATTACAAGCTGACCATTCTGCACACCAACGACTTCCACGCACGCTTTGAGCCGATCAGCAAATACGACAGCGGCTGCGGCGCCGAGGACAACGCCGAGGGCAAGTGCTTTGGCGGTTCCGCGCGTCTTGTGACGGCTGTGGAAGCTGCGCGTGGTCGCGCCGAAAACTCCATCCTCGTGGATGGCGGTGACCAATTCCAAGGCACGCTGTTTTACACCTATTACAAAGGCAAAGTTGCCGCCGAGATGATGAACAAGCTCGGCTATGATGGCATGACCGTCGGCAACCACGAGTTTGACGATGGCCCCGAAGTGCTGCGCGGCTTTATGGATGCGGTCTCCTTCCCGGTGCTGATGTCGAACGCCGATTTCTCGGCCGAGCCTGCGCTGGCGGACAAGCTCTTGAAGTCCACCGTGATCGAGAAGGGCGGCGAGAAGATCGGTCTGATCGGCCTCACCCCGGAGGACACCGACGAGCTGGCAAGCCCTGGCGCCAATGTGCATTTCTCTGACCCGGTTGCCGCCGTGCAGGGTGAGGTCGAACGTCTGACCGCAGAAGGCGTCAATAAGATCATCGTGCTCAGCCACTCTGGCTATGCGGTGGACCAAAAGGTTGCGGCCGGCACCACCGGCGTCGACGTGATCGTGGGCGGGCACACCAATACCTACCTGTCCAATACTTCGGACAAGGCGCAGGGCCCGTATCCGACTATGGTCAACGATGTCGCCATCGTGCAGGCCTATGCCTATGGCAAATTCTTGGGCGAGCTGAACGTCACCTTTGACGACGAAGGCAACGTGACTGAAGCCGTAGGCGAGCCCTTGATCATGGACGCTGCCGTGACCGAGGATGACACCACCGTTGCACGGATTGCCGAACTGGCGGTGCCGCTCGATGAGATCCGCAACAAGGTCGTGGCCTCTGCCGCCTCTGCCATCGAAGGCTCCCGCGATGTCTGCCGCGCCGAAGAATGCGCGATGGGCAACCTCGTGGCCGACGCCATGCTGGCCCGTGTGAAGGACCAGGGCGTCTCCATCGCGATCCAGAACGGCGGCGGTCTGCGCGCCTCCATCGACGAAGGTGAGGTGACCATGGGCGAAGTGCTGACGGTGCTGCCGTTCCAGAACACCCTCTCGACCTTCCAAATCACCGGCGCGACCATGGTTGAAGCGCTGGAGAACGGCGTGAGCCAAGTGGAAGAAGGTGGCGGTCGTTTCCCGCAAGTGGCCGGCCTGAAGTTCGCCTTTGACGCTACCAAAGAGGCCGGTGCCCGTGTTTCTGACGTGATGGTCATGGAGGGCGATGCCTGGGTGGCGATTGACCCGGCAAAGACCTACGGCGTGGTCTCCAACAACTACGTTCGCAACGGCGGTGACGGTTACAAGATGTTCGCAGGCGACGACAAAAACGCCTATGACTTCGGCCCCGACCTTGCCGATGTAGTAGCGGAATACCTCGCGGCCGAGGGCCCCTACAGCGCCTATACCGACGGTCGTATCTCCAAGAAATAACCTTCTTGGGATGAATGACTAACGTCTTGCCCCCTCGGCAGAGCGATCTGCCGAGGGGACTTTTGTTTGTTTGAGGCGGACCGGTGATTGTACTGAATGCGGGCATTCCCTATCTTTGCCGTCATGGATCATCCGCTAATCGACCTCATCAACGCCCGTATTGCGGCCGCTGAAAAAGACGGTGCCTTTGACAACCTCAAAGGCGCTGGAAAAGCTTTGCCGCCCTGCGATGATCCTGAAAACGCCGTGATGAACCGGATCCTCAAAGACAGTGGTGCCGTGCCCGAGGGCGTGACCCTACGACAGAACATCGCGCGCCTTCGCGAGGAGCTGCTCGAAACCGCGGATCGGGACAAACGCCGAAAGCTGATCGCTGAAATCGCCGTGTTGGAGACAAAGATCGACCTGTCTCGTAAACGGGGCTGATTGCAGATGTGTGGACGGTTTGCGGTTACGCTTCCGACGGACGCAATGGCGCAATTGTTCGAGGCACAGGCCGCCAACAACCTGCCTGAAGTGCCAAACTACAACGTGTGCCCGACGCAATCCGTGCATGTCATCCACAATGCCGAGGTGGGACGTCGGTTGATTGCGATGCGTTGGGGCTTTTTGCCGGCGTGGTATGCTGAAGAAACATCCGGTCCCTTGCTTATCAACGCGCGGGCCGAAACCTTGGCGGATAAACCTGCGTTCCGAGAAGCCTGCCGTCACCGTCGCTGCTTGATCCCTGCGACCGGGTTTTATGAATGGACCAAGGACGAAAGCGGCAAGCGCCTGCCGTGGTACATCCACCGTTCAGACACCGCTCCCATCGCCTTTGCTGCGATTTGGCAGGACTGGCAGGATCCAAAAGAGAAAGAGATGATCCAGACCTGCGCGATTGTGACGACCACCGCGAATGAGGCGATGTCGACGATCCATCACCGTATGCCATTGATCCTTGAGGCAGAGGATTGGCCACTTTGGCTCGGCGAGTGCGGCAAAGGAGCGGCGCGGTTGATGCAACCGGGGCCAGAAGAGCGGCTAACCTTCCACCGGGTCGATCCGGAGGTGAATTCCAACAGGGCTTCGGGTGCGCAATTGGTGAAACCTATTGATCCGAGCGCGCCTGAGCGGGGGCGCCTCCTCTAGGGGCTGCCCCCAGCGATTAAGCGATCCGCATCATGGGCGGAGCGTCATGCGCGCAGTCTTCCGCTGCCCCCGTGGCTTTGGTCAGCAGACGGATCAACTCTTTCTGCTCCTCTGCGGTCAATCCTTCAAGGATCTGGGCTTGCAGAGCCACGACCTGCGGACGTGCGGCTTGCAGCAAGGCAGTTCCTGAGGCGGTCAGGTGCAGACTGCGCGCACGGCGATCTTCGGGACGGATTTCGCGACGGATCGCGTGCTTCAACTCCAACCGTTCCACCACTTTGCCCAAGGTTGCCCGATCGTAGCCAATCAGCGCCGCCAGGGTCGCCTGATCGACACCGGGTTGATGGGACAGAGCATCCAGCGCACAGAATTGCACAGGGGTTAAATCCAGACCCGCGCGCCCCATGGCAGCAGTGAATTGAGCCACCGAGATTTGATTGAGCCGACGGATCAAAGTCGCGGGATAGGGGGCTGGACGGGGCTCTGGATCAGACATGCGAGACTTCCAAGCGTTGCGGATCAAGGGGGCGAAGCCAGCGCATCCAGCGCCGATTTCTGTTCAGTTGTGTCCCCCGTGCGGTTAGAGATGGGGCATGTCACTGTCGTTTCAAACTCTTTCCGAATTTCTCGCCCATGGACACGACACCGTGATCGATGTGCGCAGCCCCGCAGAATACGCCGAGGACCATGTTCCGGGCGCCATCAACCTGCCGGTTTTGAACAATGAGGAGCGGGCTCAGGTCGGTACGATCTATGTGCAAGAAAGCCCGTTTCTGGCGCGCAAACTGGGCGCGGCTCTGGTTTTTCGCAATGCGGCCAACCACATAGAGCAGTCTCTTAGCCATCACGAAGGCGCGTGGCGCCCGCTGGTCTATTGCTGGCGCGGTGGGCAGCGGTCGGGGTCCTTTACCTGGATGCTCGGCCAGATCGGCTGGCGGGCCGAGGTGGTGAAAGGCGGCTATCAAAGCTACCGTCGGCTGGTTTATGCCGCGATGTACGACACGCCGGTGCCGCATCGGCTGGTGCTGCTCGACGGGCTCACTGGTACTGCAAAGACCGAGATCTTGCAGGAGGTGGCGCGGCTTGGCGGGCAGGTGCTGGACCTTGAAGGCATGGCGGGCCATCGCGGGTCCTTGCTGGGCGAACGTCCCGGCGGCCAGCCGAGCCAGAAGCGGTTTGAGAGCTACATCGCCTGCGCGCTGGCAGGCATGGACCCGACAAAGCCTGTCTTGGTCGAGGCCGAGGCCAGCAAGATCGGCGCGCGCATCGTGCCGCCGACCCTCTGGGCCGCGATGAAATCCGCGCCGAGGATTGAGGTGGAGGCGCCGTTTGAGGCGCGATGTGACTATCTGGTTGAGGCTTACGACGACATTCTGTCGGATGGCGACCGCCTGCGCGACAAGCTGGGGCAGCTCAAGGAGCATCGCTCTGGTGCGGTGATCGAGTCTTGGTTTGCGCTGATCGCGGCGGGCGACAAGCGGGGCCTGACCGCGCGGCTGATGGCGGATCACTACGACCCGGCCTACCTCAAGGCGCGCAGCCGCTATGAGGTGGAGGTCTTGGATCAGCTGTGCTTGACCGGCCTCGCGCCCGAGGATCGCCGTCAGGCAGCGGCGCAGATTTTGGCGCGGCTTGAGGCGCTTCCCGTCTAGCGGATCACCAGACCTGTCCCCGCGCCGGTCATCACCCCGATCTCGGCGGCGCGATAGCCTTGGCTGCGCAGGCGGTTGAGGAGCACTTCGCTCTGCTCCGGGGGGACCGCCGCCAAGAGCCCGCCAGAGGTCTGCGGATCAAACAACAGCGCGCGCGCGCCCGCGGTGCCGATGCCGGGCACAAGGGCAGCATTGTCGTTGAAAATGCTCGAGCGCACCCCGGCCTCCGCCAGTTCCGGCGCGCCGCGCATCTTGGGGATGGCGTCAAAACGCAGCTCGGCGCCAAGGCCGGAGGCCTCGCAGATGCCTTGCAGATGCCCCAAGAGGCCAAAGCCCGTCACATCGGTCATCGCATGGGCCTCTGCCGCAAGCACCTCCGCCGCGCGGCGCTGGCTTTGGCACATGAGGTCGAGCGCCCCGGCCACCCAGCGCCCGCGCGCTTGCCCCGACATCTCCGCCGCCATCACCGTGCCAGAGCCGATGGGTTTGGTGAGCAAGAGATGATCGCCAGCGCGCGCGCCCCCCAGCGTGATCGGCGCGCGCTCACAGAGGCCGGTGAGGGTAAAGCCGATGGTCAGCTCCTCGCCAAGCGAGGTATGGCCGCCGACAATCGCCGCCCCTGCGGCCTTCACCTCCTGATGGGCGGCCTCCATGATCTCGGTCAGCAGGCGCTCTTGCAGGGTGGGCGATTGTTTCGGCAGGATCAGGGTGACGGTGGCCGCCTGCGGCAGCGCGCCCATCGCCCAGATATCGTTCAGCGCATGTTGCGCGGTGATGCGGGTCATGGTCACCGGGTCCTCGGTGAAGGCGCGCAAATGATCGGTGCTGATCACCTGCATGGCGCCGCCGACCTTGAGCTGCGCCGCATCATCGCCGGGCAGCGGCACCACATCGGCGCGGGCGGCCCCGGTATAGGATTTGAGACCCTGCCGCAGGCTGGCGCGCCCCACCTTGGAGCCGCAGCCGCCGCACATCGGCTTGTCGCCCAGAGCCTCCGCCATGCCCTCGGCCCGCTGACGCGGCAGGGCGGGAGGAGGCATCACCGGTAGGGCGGCGAATTTGCGCATGAATTTCTGGTCGATGTGATCCTTCCAGCGCCACAACAGCGCGCCGGAAAAGCTGCGGCCGTTGCGATCTGCAAGCGCCGATTTGCCGCCCATGGAGATCAGCTTCAGATAGTCCTTTTGCGGCTGATAGTCCTTGAGGGCACCGCCACTCAAGCGGGCCTTGAGGTTGTGATAGAGCACCGGCGCCTGCCGCACCGCATAGACCCCGGCCTTTGGTCGCGGGGCAAAGCCCATATGGGCGCAGTCGCCGGTGGCAAAGACGTAAGGGTTCGAGGTTTGCAGCCGGGGCGAGACGATGAGCGCACCGTGATGATGCTCCAGCCCACTGTCGGCGAGCCAACCATAGGCGCGCGCCCCCGCCGCCCCAACGGTAAAGTCACTGGCCACCGCGCGCCCATCCGCAAGGGTGAGGCCGCTGGCATGGACCTCGGCAATCGGAGCCTGCTCCAGCACGGTGACGCCGTGGTCAAACAGTGCCGCGCGCAGGCGTTTTTGGCTGGGCGGGCTGAGGGCGGTCAGGGCCTGGTGGCTGTCGATCAGGGTGGCTTGTTCAAACCGCCCCTGCGCGCGCAGGGCATGGGCCATAGCGAGCACCAGTTCCACCCCGGCGACGCCACCGCCGATCACCGCGACACGGGCGGGGCCTTCGGCGGCGCGATAGGCCTCCCAAGCGGCGGCAAAACTGCCCAAGGGTTTGGCCGGCACCGCATGATCGGCAAAGCCGTTGAGCGCGGGCATGGCGGAGGTGATGCCAATGTCGATGGAGGCGACGTCATAGGCGATCTCAGGCCGACCCGGCACAGTGATCCGCTTGTTGATCGGATCAATCGCCTCTGCCGCGCCCAAAACCAGCCGCGCCCCGGCAAAGCGGGCCAGTTGCACGAGGTCGATATCCAGCGCCTCGCGCGGGTAATGACCGGCCACGAAACCGGGCAACATGCCGGAATAGGGCGCGGTGGGGCCGGGGTTTATTAGGGTGAGCCGTACCCCCGGCAGCGGCGCCATGCCCCACATCCGCAGCACCAGCGCATGGGTATGCCCGCCCCCCACAAGCACCAGATCACGGGTCAGGGGAAGGCGGGAAGAGATCATCGGCTGCGGCCTCTTGGTCTGATGCGGCAACCGATGCGGGGCATTACGCCTCGCTCGCGTCGGTCACCGGGCTGTGGTCCGGTTTGGCATGGGTCGCCCAGACCTTGCAGGGGCCGGGATTGGGCAGATCCTCAGGCTTTGTCTGCTGGTTGATAAAGACCTTGGCAAGGAAATTTGCCGTGACCGGGGCCGTGACCAACAGGAAGAGGGTGATCAACAGCTCATGCGCCGAGAGTTTCCCCTCAAACACCACCGCATGGATCATCGAGCCGATAAGCACGCCGCCCACCCCCAAAGTGGTGGATTTGGTGGGCGCATGCATCCGCGACATGGCATCGTTGAGCTTGATCAGCCCGAACGAGCCGACCAGACCAAAGATGCCGCCGATGACCACACAGGCCGAGATGAGGAGTTCGATAAACAGATCCATCGTCAGCGCCTCACTCGATGATATTGCCGCGCAGCAAAAAGCGCGCATAGGCCACGGTGGAAATAAAGCCGAGCATCGCCATGATGAGGGCGGCCTCAAAGAAGATCTCGGTGCCCAGGAGCACGCCAAACAGCACCACCATGGCAATCGCATTGATGAACATAGTGTCGAGCGCGAGGATGCGGTCGGTGATCTCGGTCGCGGTCAGCACCTTCCAGAGGTTCATCAGCAGCGCGAGGGCAAAGCAGACAAAGGCGAAGGCGTAAGCGTATTCGATCATTCGAAAATCTCCTTCAGGCGGGCCTCGTAGCGGGTTTTGATCTCATCGCGGACCTCCTCCGGATTGGGCGCGTGCAGGCAATGCACCAGAAGCGCGCCGCCATTGGCGGAGATGTCGGCGGTGATGGTGCCGGGGGTCATGGTGATGGTGCCGCCGAGCATCGCAATCGCCTCGGGCGTGCGGATGTCGAGCGGGATATCGACCCAAGCGGGCTGGCGCTTGGCGTTCGGCATAAACAGCACGATCTTGGCCACCGCGATATTGGCGATCACGATGTCCCACAGGACCAGGAGCGTATAGCTGACCAGTTTCAGCGGGCGCTTCAGCTTGGGGCGGTTCGGCCAATAGGGTTGGGTGGCGACCGGGATCAACAGGCCGAGGAAGAAGCCAAACAGCAGCGAATTGAGCGAGAAGCGGTTCACCAGCAAGAGCCAGATCACCGTCAGCATCAGCGTCAAAAGAGGATGCGGCAGCAGGCGGTTGACGAGCTTCATCAGTGGCTCTCCTTGCTCTCGGGGGCGGTGTGATCCGCGGTTTCGCCATGGCTGTCACCGTGAGTTTCACCGTGGCTGTCACCATGCGCGTCGCCTTCTTCGGTGACCGGGCGGTCCACATTGGCCAGCACGGTCTCGATATAGACGGCGGGGTCATAAAGCGCCTGCGCGGTGGCTTCGGTGTAGCGGGTCACCGGCCCAGCAAAGACGGTGAGCGCGACCAGACCCGCCAGCAGCGCGAAGACCGCGACAAAGGGCAGGGCGGCGGCGCGGGTCTTCGGCTCGTCATCTTGATTGACGCTCTCAAGCTCGATCTCCGGCTCCGCCATGGTGTCCGAATGGGCCAGACCGTGGCTCTTCCAGAAGATCAGCGTGCCAGCGCGGGCAAAGCCCATGATGGTGATGAGCGAGCTACCGAGGATCACCGCCCAGACCCAAGTCGCCATGGCGCTGTCGCGCGCGGCATCAAGGATCAACAGCTTGCCGAGGAAGCCCGACAGGGGCGGCATCCCGGCGGTGGCAATCGCGGCCACAAAGAACAGCACCGAGATCAGCCCGCTTTGCGCCATCACCGGCTTGGCCGCAATCGCGCCGCCTTGGCGCTCGCGCACCATATCGGCGATCAGGAACAGCGCGGCGGCGGCCAGTGTCGAATGCACGGTGTAATAGAGCGCGGCAGTGGTGGCCTCGGGCGTGAACAGCGAAATCGCGGTCAAGAGCGTGCCCACGGAGGTGATCGCGCCAAAGGACATCAGCTTGCCGATCTCCTTGGAACCCAGCACCCCGATGGCGCCCACCGCAACGGTCAACAGCGCGGCCGGCAGGAGCCAATCGCCCACCAGACCTTCGACCACCGCCACATCGGGGCCAAAGACCAGCGTGTACATCCGCAGGATCGCATAGGCGCCAACCTTGGTCATGATGGCAAACAGCGCCGCCACCGGAGCGGGGGCATTGGCGTAAGAGGCCGGCATCCAGAAGTGCAGCGGCAGCAGCGCGGCCTTGATGGCGAAGACCAGCAGCAGCATCACCGCGCCAACGCGAATGAGGGCGCTGTCCTCCACCGGCAGGGTCGCGACCTTCACCGCCAGATCCGCCATGTTGAGCGTGCCGGTCACCGAATAGATTGTACCAAGCGCCAGCAGAAACAGTGAGGAGCCAAGGAGGTTATAGACCACATATTGCACGCCGGCCTGAAACCGCCGAGTGCCGCCGCCGTGGATCATCAGACCATAGGAGGCGATCAGCAGCACTTCAAAGAATACAAAGAGGTTGAAGGCGTCGCCGGTGAGAAAGGCGCCGAGAATGCCCATCAGCTGGAACTGATAGAGCGCGTGGAAGTTCGCGCCGCGCTCGTCCCATTTCGAGCCAATCGCATAGAGGTTCACCGCCAGCGCCAGAAGCGTGGTCAACAGAACCATCATCGCCGAGAGGCGATCCAGCACCAAAACGATGCCAAAGGGCGCTTGCCAATCGCCAAGCTCATAGACCTGCACGGTGCCATCCGCCGCCTGCACGGCGAGCGCCAGCGCAATCGCGACCAGCAGCACGTTCGAGGCAAGCGAGAAAATGCGCTGCAGATCAATGTGATAGCGCAGGGTCATGATGATGAACGGTGCCACCAGCGCAGGCAGCACGATGGGCGCAATCAAAAGGTGGTTCATGCGTCCTCTCCGCTCAGCTCGGCGCGTTCGTCCATGTCGATCTTGTCATCTTTGGCGCTGAGATAGGCGCCAAGGGCGATCATCACCACCACAGCTGTCATCCCAAAGGAGATCACGATTGCGGTCAGCACCAGCGCCTGCGGCACCGGGTCTGTATAGGTCACGTCCGCGTATTTGTTCAGGATCGGCGGCGCGTCCACCACCAGTCGCCCGGTGGCAAAGAGGAACACGTTCACCGCATAAGACAGCAGCGAGGTGCCGAGGATCACCGGGAAGGTGCGTTTGCGCAGGATCAGATAGATCCCCGCCGCGGTCAGCAGGCCTACGGCCGAAGCAACCAGAAACTCCATGCTCAGACCTCTTGAGTGTCTTGGCTCGCATCCGTGCGAGCAGGGTTGATGTCCATCGCGTGTTCGCTCTGCATACCGGGCTGCCAGGCAAAGCGGCTGAGGCTTTCCAGCGCCAGCATCACCGCGCCAACCACGGCAAGGAAGACGCCAAGGTCAAAGAGGGCAGCGGTGGCGACCTCAAACTCCTCGAGCGGGGCGATGTGGATATAGCCAAAGGCCGAGGTCAGGAAGGGCTGGCCGTTGAACCAGGCGCCAAGCCCGGTTGCGGCGGCCACCAGAACGCCAGAGCCAATGATCCCGTGATAGGGAATGCGCTGCCGCTCCGTCGCCCAGCCAAAGCCGGAAGCCATATACTGCATGATCACCGCAATCGCCGCGATTAGGCCAGCGATAAAGCCGCCACCCGGCAGGTTGTGACCGCGGAAGAAAATATAGGCCGCCACCATCAGCGCCACCGGCATCATCATCCGCGTCACCACCACCATCAGGCCGGGGTGGCTGTCGCCTGCCTGCGGCATGTCGGGTTTGCGGTTGAGAAGATAGGCGCGCACTCGGGTAGAGAGCACCGCTTCGGTCAGGGCAAAAATCACCATGGCGGCGATGCCCAGCACGATGATCTCGCCAAAGGTATCAAAGCCCCGGAAATCCACGAGGATCACGTTGACCACATTGGTGCCGCCGCCGCCTTTGTAGGAATTGGCGAGGTGGAATTCGGAAATCGAGGGGAAGGCGAAATCGCGCAACAAAAGCGCATAGATCAGCCCGCCGACGCCCATACCGCCAAGGATCGAGATCACCGCATCGCGCAGGCGTACCATCGCGGGGCTCTCAACCGGCGTGTCCTTGGGCAGGAAGTTCAGCGCCAAGAGCATGAGGATGATCGTCACCACCTCAACCGAGATCTGCGTCAGCGCAAGGTCCGGGGCGGAGAGGTAGTTGAAGGACATCGACACCACGAGGCCGATGATCCCAATGAGGATCAGCGAGATAAAGCGCTGGCGGTGGAAGATCACGATAAACACCGTCGCCACGATCAGGCAGAGCCAGCCCACCACCGGCAGTACACCGGTCGGAGCGACCGCGCGGGTCGCGGCCCCCAGATCGCCGGTGACAAAGGCAAAGGCACCGATTACCACGGTAAAGGTGATCATGATCGCCGCATAGCGGGTGAGGGAGCCATCGTGCAGCCGCGCCGTTAGACCTTGGGTCAGGCGGGTCACCGCGCCGGTCAGCGCGTCAAAGATCACCTTCGCCTCGGGACGCGGCAGGGCATTCCAGATCCGCTCCAAGGGTTTATGCAGCGCCAGCAGCACCAGACCGCCGACAATCGCGATGATCGACATATAAAGCGCCGGGGTCACCCCGTGCCACAGCTTCAGATGCGCGTGCGGGTGGGCTTGGGTCACCGCCCCGGCAGCCGCATCGACCAAGGGGCCGACGAGCTTGGCGGAGAACAGACCGATCAGCACTACCAAAGTGACCAGCAGCGCGGGCGAGGCCCACATGCCAAAGCCCGGATCATGCGGTTTGGCCGGATAGTCGTCGCGCTTTGGCCCCAAGAACACATGCGCGATATAGCGGAAGGAATAGGCCGCCGAGAAGGCCGCCGCGAGGGTCGCAAGGATCGCCATGGCGACGGGGCTTTGCAGCCAATAGGTATGCGAGACCTCCTCCAGCATCATCTCTTTGGACAGGAACCCATTGAGGGGCGGAATGCCCGCCATCGACAGCGAGGCAACGGTGGCAATCACAAAGGTCACCGGCATCAGGTGACGCAGACCGCCCAAACGCTTGATGTCGCGGGTATGGGCCTCGTGGTCGACAATGCCCGCCGACATAAAGAGCGCCGCTTTAAAGGTCGCGTGGTTGATGATGTGGAACACGGCCGCCACCCCGCCTGCTTCGGTGCCGAGACCCAAGAGCAGGGTAATGAGACCGAGGTGCGAGACGGTGGAAAAGGCCAAAAGCGCCTTCAGATCGTCCTTGAACAGGGCAATCACCGCCCCGAGCACCATGGTGATCAGCCCGGCACTGGCGACGATATAGAACCACTCCGGTGTGCCCGCGAGCACCGGCCAGAGCCGCGCCATCAGGAACAGCCCCGCTTTGACCATGGTGGCGGAGTGCAGATAGGCCGAGACCGGCGTCGGCGCCGCCATCGCGTGCGGCAGCCAGAAATGGAAGGGGAACTGCGCCGATTTGGTTAAAGCGCCCAAGAGGATCAGGATCAGCGCCGGCAGATACATGTCCGACGACTGGATCATGTCCTTATGCTGCAGGATCACCGAAATATCGTAAGACCCGACGATATTGCCGAGAATCAACATGCCCGCGATCATCGCGAGCCCGCCCATGCCGGTCACTGTCAGCGCCATCCGCGCGCCTTGGCGCCCCTCGGGCAGGTGCTTCCAATAGCCGATCAACAGGAAGGACGACAGCGAGGTCAGCTCCCAGAAAATCAGCAAAAGCAGGATGTTATCGGAAAGAACGATGCCCACCATCGCGCCTTGGAACAACAGAAGATAGGTGTAGAACTGCCCCATCGGGTCCTGCCGTGACAGGTAGAACCGCGCATAGAGGATGATCAACAGACCAATCCCAAGGATCAGCGTGGCAAAGAGGAACCCAAGCCCGTCTAGGAAGAAATTCGCCTGCAGGCCCAAAGTGGGCAGCCAGTCGATCCCCACATGCACCACCTCGCCGCGCAAAATCGCGGGGGCATGCAGCATCAGGCCGATAAAGGCGAGACCTGTGGCCAGTCCAGCAGAGGCAGAGGACGCATTGCGCCCCGCGCGGATCAACAGCGCAGGAAACAGCGCCCCGAGAAAAGGCAGGGCCGCAATCAGGAAAAGGGACACGTGATACTCTCCAAGTCGGGCGTTATTGTTTTTTGGCAGGTGTGCGCCTGCAACCTGTGAGTTGAGTAAGGAATTTTCCAGTGCTGATCCAGCCATTCCGGGCAGAAACTTGAGGATTTCAGTCCCGATACCGCCAAATGTGACAGTGGGCCGCATGTTAAAGGCACAGCTGAGGCGCTGCAGGATGCGCAGGCAGATGACGGGATCTTGATCGAGCGGAGCGGGCAAAGCCGCGCCAAGCTGCGGCGCGCCATGCTAAGAGCGGATCAAAGCACCCGTGCTAACAGCCAGAGCAGCTCTTATGGATCAGGCCCAGCCTCCGTCATCTCAATTTATGTCCCGTCGCCTCGTGCTGATGGGCGGTGTGGCGCTGGCTGGGACTGGGGGCGGATGGTGGGCCCTCTACCGCTATCGTCCCAGCCACAGTGGCGCCTATCTGACGGTGCAGCAGGCCCATACGCAGGCGCTGGCCGGCGAGATCCTTCTGGTCGATATCCGCACCCCAAATGAGTGGCGCCACACCGGCCTGCCCGAAGGCGCCGTGCCGCTTGATATGCGACGCGCGGATTTTCTGACCGTGCTTGCGGACCTCACTGAGGGGCAAAAAGACGCTCCCATCGCGCTGATCTGCGCGGGCGGGGTACGCTCGGCGCGGCTCTCCCGCCTTCTGATCGCCGTAGGCTTTACCCATATTCTCGACGTTGGCGAGGGCATGAATGGCTCCTCCGCCGGGCCGGGCTGGCTCAATTCCAAACTACCGGTGACCCCATGGACAGACTGACCCTTTCCCTCGCCACGCTTTTGACCTGCGCCGCCCTACCGGCCTTTGCCGCCTGCGGATCAGAGCCCTATTGCGAGATCGACGGCGGCCGCTATCAAATCGCGCTGCCAGAGCCGCAGGAAGGCAAGATCCCGGCGGTGATGTTCTTGCATGGCCATGGCGGCACCTCGGAGGGGGTGCTGAAAATGCAGGAAATGGTACAAAGCTTCACCAAAGCCGGCTACGCGGTGATCGCCCCGGATGGGATGTCGCGCCCCAATGGACCGCAAAGCTGGTCCTTCCGCGAGGGCTCCAGCAGCCGCGACGATTTCGCCTTCCTGCCCGCGGTGCTTGTGGATGCGGGCGCGCGGTTCAACCTCGACACCGAACACTCTGTTCTGGCGGGATTTTCCGCGGGCGCCTTTATGGTGAACTATCTGGCCTGTAAGGAGCCTCAGGCCTTCTCCGCCTACTTGCCAATCTCCGGCGGCTTCTGGCGCCCACAGCCCGAGAGCTGCGCAGGCCCGGTGCGGATGTATCACAGCCACGGCTGGTCGGACGAGACCGTCCCCCTTGAGGGGCGCATGCTGGGGCAAGGCCGCTTCATCCAAGGTGACATCTGGGCGGGGCTGGAACTGTGGCGCGAGACCTTCGCCTGCGAGACGCCCGCGCCGAACCGCATCTGGCAGCAAGAGGATCTGATGCTGCGAGAATGGTCCTGCGGTGAAGGCTCCCTGCGGTTTGAGCTCTTCCCTGGCGGCCACAAGGTGCCCAACGGCTGGGCCGACCGGGTCCTCGACTGGCTCGCGCTGCAAAGGCTCAAGGGCTAAGGTGCCAGACTTCTTTTGGCGCAAAATACCTCGGGGGCGCGGGGGCAGAGCCCCCGCATCCTCGTTCTCTTATCACTCGGCCGGCTGCACCGGCGCACCCCCATAGAGGTTTTGCTTCAACAGGCTGCGATAGTGACGGGCCGCCTGATTGATCTGCGGCTCTTTCAGCACTTCGGCAGTGCCCATCCAAGCCTTCGGCAGACGCAAGCTCGACAGGGCCGAGAGCGGCACTGCGAGCAGCATGGAAAAGGCGATCGGCGCGAGCCAAAGCGACACCAGGCCCGCCGCGATCCCGGCCCAAAGGGCGATACCGCTGAGAGTTTCCAGAATGTGACACTTGAACAGGGTGGCCAGCGAATAGGTGCCGCCCTCGCGCGCCTGCGGCGCCCAGCCTTTCTGGATGCCAAAGGCGGTGCGGAACACCGCGATCATCTGCTGCACCATTAGGATCGGCGCAAAGAGGATCGCAAGAATGATCTCGGTCAGCATCGACAGGATGAACTGGCCCAAACCGCCGTAATCAGCAATCCGCCGCCCCGTGAGCGGCAGGGCCGCCACCGAGAGCACCTTGGGCAGCAGAAGCATAGCATAGATCAACACGATGACCGCCACATGGCGCGGCTCGCTCATATCCGGCCAGCTCGGGCGCAGCGGGTTGGTTTCGGAGAAATATGTCAGAACCGAGCCGCCGTCATCGTGACCAATGATCGCCCAGATGACCAAGAGCGAGAACCAGACCGGCGCCATCAGATAACCAATCGCCCCATGCGCGAGGTGAAATCGCGACATGGCGTGAAAGCCGGTGGCGGACAGCAGGCGCAAATGCTGCAGGTTGCCCGAGCACCAGCGGCGGTCGCGTTGAATGTGGTCGATCAGAGTCTGCGGGGTTTCCTCGTAAGAGCCCCGAATGCGCGGCAGGAAGCGCACGCGCCAGCCAGCCCGCCGCAGAAGCCCCGCTTCAACAAAGTCATGGCTCATGATGATCGAGGTGCCACCGCGCAAAGTTGGCAGCTCCGGCAAGCCCGCACAAGCGGCAAAGGCGCGGGTGCGGATGATCGCGTTATGGCCCCAATAGTTGCCCTCGTGACCGGTCCAGCGCGCCAGCCCCTCGGCCAGCGCAAGGCCATAGACCCCGTTGGCGAACTGCTGCATGCGGCCAAAAACCGATTGCGCGCCAATGAGTTGCGGGAAGCTTTGAATGAGGCCCGCATTGGGGTCGCGCGACAGGGCGTCGGTGAGGCGCACGATGGCGCGGCCGGTCATCAGGCTGTCGGCATCGAGCACCAGCATGGCCTCGTAATCGCCACCCCAGCGGGTCACCCAATCATGGATATTGCCGACCTTGCGAGCGGTGTTCTTCTCGCGACGGCGATAATAAAGCGTGATGCCCTCGGGCAGGTCCTCGCGCAGGGCGCGGATGCTCTGCTCTTCCTGCGCGGCAATCTCCGCGTCGCGAGTATCGGAGAGGATGAACATCTCGTAGGAATGCGCCCCGCCAATCGCGCGCAGCTCTTCCAGCATGGAGCGCGCATTGCCGAGCACATACCAAGGCACTTCGTTATAGACCGGCACCAGCAAAGCCACCCGCATTGCGCGGCGCGGACCGCGCGCGGGCAGGGGACGGGTGCGGCCAAGGCTGTAAAGCCCCAGCAGCACGGTAGAGACGGTGAAGGTGATCCAGAAGAAGTTGAAGGCGATCAGGACCAAGAGCACCCATTCCAGAATGGTGGTGCCATCGGCCGCAAACCAGCCGCGCATCACCCAAGCCAGCGCCAGGGTCGAGGCCATGGCGGGCGAGAAGGCGAGGATCCGCCAGATCGCCACGCCCGGCTCGCCCGTATCGGTGGCCGGCGCGCTGGCGTCGTGGAAGTCGCGCCCGAAGTCCTGCGCCGGCATCGCCAGCGGAGTCTCGGGGGGCACGAGAGGAGAGGGAAGAAAATCACGCATCACAGGGTCCAATTACATGGTCCAACGGTAGAGCCAGACTTCGGAAGCTGCCGCACCGTCCTTGCGCAGCTGGGCGCGAAATTCGACGTGGGTCTGGTCCTCTGGCGCGAAGGAAAACACCAGCCGCATGCCGCCCGTCTCCGGGTTGCGTTCCAGAATGCCGGACGAGGTCTCCAGATGCGGCGAGGAGATGTGGATATCAAAACTGTCGGGATCGGCCTCAAAGATCGGATGCGCATCAAAGTCGATCACCATCAGGCGGCCCGGATCACCAAAGATCTTGGCGCCAGAGGCGGTCTTGATCACACGCGGCAGATCGGTCGTCGGCTCATCGCCCCAAGTCAAACGGTAGCTGAGGTCAACCTTGGAGCCCTCGGCGTAGGGATCGCGCGGGCGCCAATAGGCGACGATATTGTCGTAGATTTCCTTATCGGCAGGGATCTCGACCAAAGTCACCGCACCGGCGCCCCAGTCGCCCTTGGGCTCAACCCAAAGCGAGGGGCGGCGGTGGTAGTGCGCTTCGAGATCCTCGAAATCGGACAGATTGCGCGACCGCTGGATCAGGCCAAAGCCGGTGGGGTTCTCGTCGACAAAGCTCGAGACTTGCAGGCGGGTCGGGTTGGCCAGCGGTCGCCAGATCACCTCGCCATTGCCATTGCGCATCAACAACCCGTCGCTGTCGTGCACCGCTGGGCGAAAATCGTCAAAGCGCTGGTGGTTGGTCGCGTCAAACAGGAACATCGAGGTGAGCGGGGCAAGGCCCGCATGGGGCAGCTCGGTGCGGGCAAAGAGGGTTGCCTCCACATCCATCACGCAAGGATTGCCCGGCATGATGTCAAAGCGATAGGCACCGGTCACCGAGGGGCTGTCCATCAGCGCGTGCACGACCATGTTTTCCTGTTGCGGCCCGGGAGCTTCGAGCCAGAAGCTGATGAATTCGGGGAATTCCTCGCCCTCGGCATCACCGGTTTTCAGTGCAAGGCCGCGCGCGGAGAGACCGTAGACATTGCCCTTGGCAATCGCGCGGAAATAGCTCGCCCCTTGGAAGACGCAGAACTCGGTCTTTTTGCCCGGATGATCGGGGTCATCCAGATTGGTGCGCAGACGCAGGCCGGAATAGCCGATGGCGCCATCCTCTGAAAGGTCGGGCGAAATCTCTGGGTGCTTCTTGAAGCGGTGCATGTCGAAGGGCACGCGATTGGCCACGCCGTTTTCCACCGCGTTGATCTGCACGGAGCGCTCGAAATACAGCCCCGGCAGGAAGAAGTCGACGTTGTAGCTGCGCACGGTATCGGCCCAGAGCGCCTTGTCGACGTCAAACTGGATGGAGCGATACTGGTCGTAATTCATCGCCAGCCAATCGTCTGGCACCTTGTTACGGGCTTTGAACGGACGCTCGGCCAGCGCCTTGGCGCGGGCGATCACCTCGGCGCGGGAAAACGGCTCTCCGGTGGTCGCTTGAACCGCGGGAGCAGTGGCCACCAGCGTCAAGGCGGAGGCGGATTGAAGGAAGGCGCGACGGCTAAATGTGCTCATCGTTTGCGTCTCCAAGGCTGAGATTTGAACCATGCCGCGCTATAGGCGCAGGCGATAAGACAGGCGAAGCCGCACAGGTTGACGGCTGCGGTGGTAAGCACGGCACGGCCGGTCACATCCATCAGCGCGCCCAGCATCTGTGCGAAGGCCATCGAGAAGACAAAGACGGCAAGGCTTTGCTGGCCGACTTTGGTGATGAGAGAGAGGACATGCGTCCAAAGACGCGCACCGAGCGAGGTGCCGCGTGCGAATAGGTTCTGACCGTTTTCACCTGCGACCAGCCACGCCAGATAGGCGAGCGACAGGAAGTGGGCGTAACGCAGCAGGCCAAAGTCTGTCTTTTCGCGCCATTCCGCGCTCAGCGGCCATGTTTTGCGGATCATCGCGCCAAGCTCCGGCGCTGCGTCGTTGAGCCAGGTGAAAACCTTCCAAGACCCAAAAGGCGCTGAAATCACCAGAAACAGCCCAGCCACGACGGCAAGCGCCCAGTGGACGGGCGGCTTCGGCAGCCAGCCCGCCATAAAGGCAAAGCCAGTAAAGAACAGCAGCTGCCAGCCCAGAGGGTTAAAGAACCACTCGCGATCGGACCAAGGTTCTGCCGGGAGCGACACGCCATCCGGGCCAAGGCCAATCATATAGGGGTTCGCGGCCAGCCAAACAGCAAGGACCAGCCCTGCGACCGCCCAAGTGCCGAGCTTTCGCACACCCATCACAAAGGGCATCAGGGCAAGGACGCCCAAATACATAGGCAAGACATCAAAGTAGTTCGGCACATAGGTCAGCGTAAATAGGCCGATCAACTGGCTGACGGTATTGGAAAAGAACGGGTGCAGGTTCAAAGAGCCGATGTAGCTTTTGTCTGCCGGGCCGACGCCCGAGACGTCCAGCACAGCCACCGACATCGCCAGAAAGAAAAACAACCCGATATGGGCCCAGTAGACCTGCCACAGACGGTAGATCACCCGCGCTGTACCCATGATCCAACCGTTGCGCGCAAAAGAGCCGCCAAAGGCAATGGCAGAGGCCATGCCCGAACAGAAAACGAAGATCTCTGTTGCGTCGGAAAACCCGAAGCGGGCCGGGATCCAATTGGCCCAACGGTTGCCGGGAATATGGGCGCAGAGGATGATGAACATCGCAATGCCACGGTAGAAATCAAGGCGGGGATCGCGCGGGCGAGAGGCCGCCTGCGCCGCAGGGGATGCGGCGGGGGCGGCTTTCTCGTTGGCCGCAGCGCGGGGTGTTGCCCCCGCCTTGTGAGGCGCCGGGAAGGGCGCGATATCTGCCATCTGAATTAAGTCTCCTAAAAGATCACTCCGCCGGAACGCTCTGGGCACCGCCATTGTTCCGTGCGGTTGCAATCAAGCTGCGCCGTGCCAGCGCATAATTGTCTTCCAGTCCCCCGCGTTTGGCGCGGCGATCATCCAAAATGGCCTCCACCTGCGCCCACCGACCGGAGCGCAATCCAGCGTCGATTGTCATCCGCTCGAAGACATCGCGTTGGGCGTGGCTGCCACCTGCAAGTTGCAACGAATCCCGTGACTTAGCGAGGTAACTGAAGGCGCTGCCGTAGTCGCCTTCCCCGAAAGCCTCAAGCCCCTTTGCAGTTGCAGCACCGGGATTGGCCATTCTTTGCGCGGCCTCGGTCGAAGACCGCTCGCCATCGGCGCAAATTCGCGCAACTAGGCGATGAGTCGCCGATCCGCGATCCCCGCCAATCAAGCCCAGCAGATAGTGCAAATCGGCAAAGATCAGGCTGCCATCTTCTGTTCGATTTTCGCAAAACTGCGCGAGTTCTTCCCAGCGGTCGCCTACCTGCACGCCCTCAAGTTCCAGCCGCATCAAAAGTGAGGTCGCATTGGAAATGTCGCGGTAGTCATCGGTTTGGTCTTTGCGCACTTCTTGGTCGTAAAGGCGGAACACCTCGTCGATCTGACCAAGGTCGAGATGCATCAGCGCCTTGTGCCACCACACGTGGTAGCGGAAGTTGTTACAGTCCGCCCAAGCGGCTTCGCGTCCGGTCAGCCAGTCCAGACCTGCGCGTGCGTTGCCTGTCATGTCATGAACATGCGCGACCGCGTGCAAGCCCCAAGCATCATCTGGTGCGGTCCAGAGGGCCTGTCGCCCGGTGATTTCAGCTCGTTCGTAAGCGCCTGTCTCTTCCAGTGCGAAAGCATGACAGCCCAAGAGATAGCCATGACCTGCGTGCTCGGTTGAATAGGCGGGCAGCACGCGTTCCACCGAGGCGCGCATGCCTCGACTGTCGCCAAGGATGAACCGAATGCCCTGGCTCATTTTCATCGCCAGCGTGTCGCAGGGGGTGGTCGTGAGAACCTCTTCCATCAAGGCGATCGACCGAGAGGGCGCGCCGTTCAGCCAAGCCTCCAGCGCGTCGACATATTTGCGTTCGCGGGGCAGGGCGGCTTCGTAATAGGTCTTGGCGTCCCGCAGGGCGTCGTGGGCGGTGGGCAGCAGCTCGCTGCGCCCGAGCATCAAGAGAGAGATCCCCTTGATCGCATGCGCCAGCGCAAATTCTGGTGCGGCGTCCAGCACAGCCATCAAGTGCGGGCCGGTGCGCGCCGCATGGGCAAGGACGCCGATCTGCGCAGCATTCCAATCCGCAAGGGCCTGCGCGTTAGACAGGCTACAATCCTGGCCGAAGATATCCTGGGTCATGGGCGGCATCACTTTCTTGATCTGTGAGGAAAAACAGGTGTTGAAAGGGATGCTACCCAAGGGGCGGGCACCACGCGCCCCCCGCTCTCGCGTTGGTGAAGGCGCGTGTGCGCTTTGGCGGAAAACTGACGGTTTTGAAGGGTGTTTGACGCGAAAACCGGCGTAAAACTCCGTCCTTATGCTGTTTCGGGCAGCATGGCGGGGCTTTGACGCCGGCTTTTGTAACATTGCGGAACGGGGCGCTGTGCCCGCAGCAATTTGGTCTATCTCAGTGGTCCTTGAAAGGATGCTCCGTGGCGAGAATCTCGTCACTATCCGCGCCGCATATAGGCGGGCTTTTGCGGTATGTCACGGGGGTACGTGAAAACTTGAGCGGGTTGCCGAGCAGCCGCACATTTTTACCGCTCGCATCCATCTCGATGACCATTTCGCGAGCAGAAACCTGTTCGGTTTCAAAAAGCTGGTCGAGGGTCTGCACAGGCCCTACGGGGACCTTGGCAGCCTCCATCGCGTCGATCACGTCTTGGGTGGAATGACGGCGAAGGGCGGGGATCAGAATGTCGCTCAAGGCGCTTCGGTTTTCCAGACGGGCGGGGTTGCTGGCAAAGCGGGGATCCTCGGCCAGACCTTCGAGCGAGAGGAAGGCCATAAAGCGGCGGAACTGGCTGTCATTGCCCACCGCAAGGATCACATGGCCGTCCGAAGTCTCATAGGTGCCATAGGGCACGATGGAGGGATGCTCATTGCCGCGTCGGATCGGGGGCTGGCCGGTGTTGAGGTAGCTGACGCCTTCGTTGATGAGCCAAGCGATTTGGGCATCGACCAGCGCCACTTCCACTTGCTGACCTTCGCCGCTGAGGTCGCGGTGGCGCAGGGCAGAGAGGATGCCGATGGTCGCATACATGCCGCACATCACATCCGCGATGCCCACGCCCACCTTCATCGGCGCGCCGTCTGGTTCGCCAGTGAGGGACATCATGCCGCCAAACCCTTGGGCCATAAGATCATAGCCGGGTTTCTCGCGGTTGGGACCCGTTTGGCCATAGCCGGAAATCGACGCGTAAACGAGGCGCGGGCAAGCCTGGCGCAGGCTAGCATAATCAAGCCCGTATTTGGCGAGGCCGCCGGGTTTGAAATTCTCAATCAACACATCGGCTTGAGCGGCGAGGCGACGGATGATCGCTTGCCCCTCCGCGGTTGAGATATCCAGCGCAAGGGATCGCTTGTTGCGATTGGCGGCCATAAAATAGGGCGTCAAATCAGCACCTTCGGCAACGCTCTTGCCCCATTGGCGGGTGTCGTCCCCACCGGTGCTGGGGTTCTCGATCTTGATGACATCAGCCCCTAGATCACCGAGCATTTGGGTTGCGGTCGGACCCGCCAGAATGCGGGAGAGGTCCAGTACCTTGACGCCCTGAAGAGCGCCATGTGGCAAGATATCAGATACGTCCATCATAGCCCTCCCGGTCGATTTCAGCGGCGATCACGGTGAAAGTGTCGGCCTGCATTGCGGTCTCAAGCGCGGCGCGAAGCTCGGCTCGGTTGCGGACGGTATGACCCGCTCCGCCGAATGCGCGCCCGATGGCGGCAAAGTCGTGACGGCCAAAGTCCACCCCGGCATTGGGCAGCTGGCGCTGACGCTGTTTCAACTCGATGAGCGACAGAGAGGCATCGACAAACACCACAAAGATCGGGGTTAGCCCCATTTCAGCGGCGGTGACCAATTCGCCCGCGACCATCAAAAAGCCCGCATCACCGGAAAAGCTCACCACGCAGCGCTCAGGTTCAGCCAGTTTGCGCCCCATGGCCAGCGGCACGGCGCAGCCCATCGTGCAGAGACCGGAGGATTGCACCATTTGGCGCGGCTGGGTGCAGGACCACATCTGGCTGAGCAGAATGCGATGCGCGCCACTGTCTGCGGTTAGGGCCGTGTCGGCGGGAAGTGTCGCCATACATTCCGCGATGACACCGGCCGGGCCCCAGTCCTCTGACAGTGGGAAAGCTGTGGCGAGGGCGGCTTTGGTCTGGCTGACTTCGCCATTTTCCCAAGAACTGGCGGCCTGCGGGGCGACCGCAAGTGCCGCCAATGTGGCTGGAATATCCGCGACCAACGGCAAGCTCGCCTGATGCATGTAGTGGATATTCCTCTCCGGCGTGATGTCGATCATTCGGGTTTCCTGGGCGTCCCAGACATCCCGCCATCCGGTACGCATCTCGATCGGGTCATAGCCAATCCCAAGGATCAAGTCGGAGGCCTTCATCAGCGGCAAAAGATGCTTGTCGGCAAGGGGAGAGAGGCCGGCACCGCCGAGGCACAGGGGGTGATCCTCAGGCAGAATGCCTTTGGCTTTATACGTTGTAATAAAAGGGATTTGACGCGCCTCGATAAAGGCCTGCACAGCGGCGGGCCCACCGGGCATGAGCGCGTCCAATCCAATAATGGCCACCGGGCGGCAAGCCTCCGCAAGCCAAGAGTGCGCCTGCGCAAGGGTGGCGCCCGCAGGGGCTGAGGCTCCTGCAGGCGCGCTGAGAGGGAAGCGCTCTGTTGCGGGCGTCTCTGCGACGGAGATTGGCACGTCAATATGCACGGGGCCTTGTCGCGGCGCAGTGGCGATGGAGACGGCCTTGTCTGCGATCACGGCGGCGGCTTTTTCATCGAGGCGGAAGCTGGCTTTGGTGATTGGGCGAAACACCGCCTGTTGGTCGAGCACTTGATGCGTGTAGGTCTGCGCCTCATCCGCATCGACACAGCCGGTGAGGACCAGCATGGGAACGCGGTCTTGGTGGGCATTGGCCACCACGTTGACACCATTCAAGGCACCCGGCCCCAAGGTTGCCACCAGGATCGGCGGTGCCCCATCCGCGTGATACACCCCTTCGCCCATAAAGCCGGCGCAATTCTCGTGTTTTGCGAGATGGAAGGTAATACCTGCGCGGGTCAGCGCGTCCACAAGGGTCAGCACCTCGCCACCCGGCATTCCGAACGCATGGCGGCAGCCTGCGGCGTATAGGCGGCGCGCCAGAACATCTGCGGCGCGGAGAGTTTGTGTCATGAGAGGATCCGTACTTCGAAATTTTGGTATCTGAGTGTGGGGCGGGCGGCGAGGACGGCGCAGTTACAGAGCCAAGGTCAGTCTCGCAGCGCGGATGTGGCGATGGCGGCGAAGGCTGTGTCGAGACGCGCTGCCACCGCTGCAAGCTTTTCGCCCGCTTCCGGCAAGTAGGGCGCAAAGACATAGGTTGGCGTTTTGTAGGACAAGCTCGCGGTGCCGTCCTCATTCTCTGTGACATAGAACCGGATCGGGGCTTCGATCATCGCCGCGGTCGATAGACCGAGGATTTCCACCGCATAATCGTTTGAAAAGACGCCCAGGACCTTATTGCCGGGTATGGTGATCCCGCGGGCGGCGGCGGCGCCGGTGGGGCCCGCCTCTGTGACGATGCCCATGCCATGATCCTTCACCGCTGATTTCAAATCCGACAGCAGGGTGACGAAGTCTTTTTCCGAGGCATGGATTTCCCAGCCAGTGCGCGGAGTAATCTCGGCCGCAAGCGGCGAGGCCAGTCCCATTACAGCGAGCGTCAGGGCCGCAATACGGGGAAGAAGAGGGCGAAACATAGCGGAGATCCTTTCAGCGCGACGGGCGAGGCGTCCCCCGGGTCTACGCGAAAGCGATTGAAATACGCGTCACATTTCAGTGCGTTCGCCGTTATCCGCCGATCGTCGCAACCTGTTTTAAGCCCAGCCTTTGCGGAAGAAATGCGGGCTCGCACCGAACTTACGCTTAAATTGCCGCGAGAAATGCGTCGCCGAATTAAAGCCGGAGGCCAGCGCGATTTCGGTGACCGACAGCGAGGTTTCGTTCATCAAGGCAAAGGCGTGGCTGAGGCGCATGTCGGAGTAGACGTGCATCGGGCTCTGGTCGAGGTAGCGGGAGAAGAGCCGCTCCAGCTGCCGCCGAGAGATATCGAGCCGATGGCACAACTCACCAATCGACAAGGGTTCTTCGATCGACTCTTGCATCAGTTGCAGCGCACTCAGCAGACGTTGGTTGCGGCTTCCAATCGCCACTGCGTAGTTCGACTTTTGCGGCGAGGCCCCGGAGGTCGAGCGCACATGCAGGCACATATCCGCGACAATGATCGCAAGCTGCTTGCCGTGGCGTTCCTCGATGAGGGTCAGCATCATGTCGGTCGCGGCGCTGCCGCCGCCGCAGGTCATTAGGTTGCCAGAAATCTCAAAGATATTGGGAGAGGGTTTCAGATGCTCAAAGCGCTCCACAAATCCTGGTTGGTTTTCCCAGTGCAAGGTGAACTTCTGCTCCTTGATGATCCCAGCCTGCGCCAAGGCAAAGGCGCCGGTGCAAATCCCACCGATCTTGCGGCCAAATCGATTTTCCCGACGCAACCAGTTGAGGGTCGCATCGCTGGCGGTATCCTGCGGTTCCACCCCGGCGCAGACAAAGGCGAGCGCATCAGAAGGCAGCGACGCCATGGGCTTGTCCGGTGTGACGACCATCCCGTTAGAGCAGCGCACGGGGGCGCCATCTTCGGTCATGATGTACCAGCGATAGAGTTTGGTATTGGTCACCTGATTGGCGATCCGAAGGGGCTCTATCGCGGCCGCCACGGGCAACATCGTCGCTTTGGGCAACAGGAGAAAATAGAAATCCTGCGGCTCTCCCACATGTGGGATCGACAGGGTGGCGGCAGCGCCTTTTTGAACAAAGCTGTCTTCGGACATGGGCGGTTCCATGCAGAGGGTGAGGCAGCCGGGCAGGGATGTCCGGGCGCTGTCGTATGGGGTAGCCTTCCCACGGGGCAACGTGCCGGGATATTACGACCTCAGTACGGTGAATTGCGACAAAGGGGGCACAGTTTGTCGCATGTCGCCATGATGCCCTAAGCGCAAAAGTTGCGTCGTAGGAACCGGTTCACCCGCAGAGCCTGTGCATATTTTAGCAACCATCCACGTCTTTTGAGCGGTCACGCTGCCCGTAAAATGCAGGCCGACCTCTTGCAGCTCATTTTTGCGAGCACTAAGACTCAGGTAATCCTCTGTCGGGTATGGTGCCCGTCATGATCCGAAAGACAGGCAGGTCCAATGATTGATCCAACAGAAACCTACATGAACACACTCGTGCCGATGGTCGTTGAGCAGACCAGCCGGGGCGAGCGGGCATATGACATTTTCTCGCGCCTGTTGAAGGAGCGTATCATCTTCCTCAACGGTCCGGTGCATGACGGCATGTCTTCGCTGATCGTGGCGCAGCTTCTGCACCTCGAGGCAGAGAACCCCTCGAAAGAAATCTCGATGTACATCAACAGCCCCGGCGGCGTGGTGACCTCGGGTCTTTCGATCTATGACACCATGCAGTACATCAAACCCAAGGTCTCCACGCTGGTGATCGGTCAGGCGGCCTCCATGGGCTCTCTGCTGCTGACCGCGGGCGAGCCGGGCATGCGTTTCTCGCTGCCGAACTCCCGCGTGATGGTGCACCAGCCCTCTGGTGGCTATCAGGGTCAGGCGACGGACATCATGATCCACGCCCGCGAAACCGAGAAACTGAAGCGTCGGTTGAACGAGATCTACGTCAAGCACACCGGCAACGATTACGAAACCGTCGAGGCTGCGCTTGAGCGTGACAACTTCATGTCCGCCGAAGATGCGAAGGCCTGGGGCCTGATCGACGAAATCGTCGAAAACCGCGCCAAAGGCGACGCGGAAGAAAGCTAAGCCCAGTTTTTGCACGGGCTTTGTGCTCCCTTCTCCGAACTGTGTGCAAGGGGGCACACTTTGACATTGTGGCTGGTTTGGACCTGTCCTAAGCTGGCTAGAAATCGGGGCATTTTCTTACGCGCTGGCCCCGTGGCGGATGGAAAGGTAAACCATGGCGACGAACTCGAGCGGCGACAGCAAGAACACGCTTTACTGCAGCTTCTGCGGCAAGAGCCAGCATGAGGTGCGCAAGCTGATTGCGGGCCCGACCGTCTTCATCTGTGATGAATGTGTCGAGCTGTGCATGGACATCATTCGCGAGGAAACCAAGGCCTCCGGTTTGAAGGCCACCGATGGTGTGCCCACGCCGAAGGACATCTGTGCGGTTCTCGACGATTATGTGATTGGCCAGGCGACAGCGAAGCGCGTGCTGTCTGTGGCGGTTCACAACCACTACAAACGTCTGAACCACTCTCAGAAGGCAGGCAGCGACATTGAACTGTCGAAGTCCAACATCCTGCTGATCGGCCCGACCGGTTGCGGCAAGACCCTGCTGGCTCAGACCCTTGCGCGCATTCTCGATGTGCCCTTCACCATGGCTGACGCCACCACGCTGACCGAAGCCGGTTACGTGGGCGAGGACGTGGAGAATATCATCCTCAAGCTGCTGCAAGCCTCTGAATACAACGTGGAACGCGCGCAGCGCGGCATCGTCTATATCGACGAGGTCGACAAAATCACCCGCAAGTCTGAAAACCCCTCGATCACCCGCGACGTGTCGGGCGAGGGCGTGCAGCAGGCTCTGCTGAAACTGATGGAAGGCACCGTGGCCTCCGTTCCGCCGCAGGGCGGGCGTAAGCATCCGCAGCAGGAATTCCTGCAGGTGGACACCACGAACATCCTCTTCATCTGCGGTGGCGCCTTTGCGGGCCTTGATCGCATCATCAAACAGCGCGGCAAGGGCTCTGCCATGGGCTTTGGTGCGGATGTGCGCGAAGACAGCGATGCGGGCGTCGGCGAGACCTTCAAAAACCTCGAGCCGGAAGATCTGCTGAAATTCGGTCTGATCCCTGAATTCGTCGGCCGTCTGCCGGTTCTGGCGACGCTCGAAGATCTGGATGAGGATGCGCTGATCACCATTCTGACCAAGCCCAAGAACGCTTTGGTCAAACAGTACCAGCGCCTGTTCGAACTGGAAGAAACCGAGTTGGACTTCACCGAGGAAGCTCTGTCCGCCATCGCCAAGAAAGCGATCGAGCGCAAGACAGGGGCACGGGGCCTGCGCTCGATCCTCGAAGATATTCTGCTCGACACGATGTTCGAACTGCCGGGCATGGATAGCGTGACCAAGGTTGTGGTGAACGAGGAAGCTGTGAATACCAACGCTCAGCCTCTGATGATCCATGCGGATGAAAAGGAATCCGCCTCTGCGGGCTGATCCTATTCTCTGATTGATTTCCAAAAGGCCGGTGTCCGCGTGACATCGGCCTTTTTGTTTGCCGGATGTTGCGGCACCTTGCCCAAACCGCCCGCCGCGCCAGTTCCTTGTGCACGGGGATTGCGCTTTGAAATCAGGAGGACGTCATGAAACACGATGCATTTACCTATAGCGATGGCCATGACAGTTTTATCGGCTACTTGGCTTGGGATGAGCAGTTCGAGGGCGCTATTCCGGCCGTCCTGATCGCCCCGGCCTTTGGCGGGCTTGGGCCATTTGAAAAGGCGCTGGCCGAGGAATTGGCGGCCGAAGGCTATGTTGCTCTTGCGGTGGATTACTACGGCAATGGCAAACAGGCTGAGGGCCCGGATGAGGCACGTGCCTTGATGGCGGAGGTGACCGCAGATCGGCAAGTTCTGGCGCGTCGCATGATCGCCGCGTTTGAGGCGGTGGAGGCAATGCCGCATGTGGATGCGACCCGCGTGGGGGCCATGGGGTTCTGTCTCGGGGGCAAGGCGGTTCTGGACCTTGCGCGTACTGGTGCCGACATCAAGGCCTGTATCCCGATCCACGGCGTCTACGACACCCCCAATTTCGAAACGCAAAAGATGCGCGCTGCCGTGATGGTTCTGCATGGTTGGAATGATCCACTCGCCCCATCCGAGGCACTCTCTGCCTTGGCCGAGGAATTGACCGCCCATTGCGATGATTGGCAGGTCTTGGGATTTGGCCATACAGGACATGCCTTTACCAATCCAAACGCGCAGGATGAGGCCGGTGGCATGATGTACAACGAACGTGCCACGGAACGGTCTTGGGTGGCGCTGCGCAACTTTCTTGCGGAAAAACTGCAAGGAGAGGTGGAGCCAAACGCATAGCTGGGTTGAAGAGATTGCAATTTTGCGCAAGCGTCCGCTCGCCTAAGCTTTGGCATCACTATCAAGGGAAGAGACCACAATGACCATCACCCGTATTTCCTCCGGCGGCCCGTTTGAAGCAAAGATCGGCTATTGCCGCGCTGTTGTGGCAGGTGGCTTTGTCCATGTTGCAGGCACCGTAGGGCAGGGGGATGATGTTGTGGCCCAGTGCAAATCGGCATTGGAAGTGATCGGCGCCGCTCTCGAAAAAGCAGGGGCAAGCTTTGCCGATGTGGTCCGTGTGAACTACTACCTGCCCGAAGCGGCAGAGTTTGAACCCTGCTGGCCGATCCTGGCAGAGACCTTTGGCGCCAATCCGCCCGCAGCCACCATGATCGAATGCAATCTGATCGACCCCAAGTACCGGATCGAGATCGAGGTGACGGCTCTGGCGCCCGCGGCGTGAAGGGGGGCGGCATGACAGAGGGCCCGCTCAGCATCTCCACCGCCATTCCGGTGATCCGCATCTTTGACGAGCAAAAGGCGCGGGAGTTCTACTTGGACTTCCTCGGCTTTACCTTGGAGTGGACCCATCGGTTCGAAGAGGACATGCCGCTCTATATGCAGATCAAGCGCGACGGGCTGACCCTGCATCTGAGCGAGCATCACAGCGATGCGACGCCCGGCTCCACCAGCTTTGTGCCGATCACCAATGCGATGGCGCTGCACAAGGAACTGGGCGACAAACGTTACCGGAACCTCAAACCGGCGCTGGATGCGATGCCTTGGGGCTTGCAGATCACGGTCACGGATCCCTTTGGGAACCGTCTGAGGTTCTGCCAGATGCGCAACCCACGTGGCATTGCCGAGACGGTTGAGGTGTAAACCCGCGCAAGTGACTGCGTTAAAACTGCCATTTCCTGCCGGAGCCTTCACCACTTGGGTCTGAACCCCTAGACCTCGGAGGAAGAATGCGCCATATCGGGGACGATACTTTCGGAGGGACCCATGGGAATCCTGAATTCGCTTTTGCAGGCCGTCACCTGGTGGAACGGCGCCACGCTCAACACCATGATCTACACCCGTCGCAAAGGGGTGAAGGTCGGTGAGGACGATCAGGGCAACGTGTTTTACCGCAATGCCGACGACAGCCGCCGTTGGGTGATCTTCAACGGCGAAGCTGAAGCCTCCCGCGTGAGCGCGGATTGGCACGGCTGGTTGCACCGCACCTATAACGAGGTGCCGAGCGAAAAGCCGCTGAAGCATAAAGTCTGGGAAAAGCCACATCAGGAAAACCTGACCGGCACCGTGATGGCCTATGCGCCTGCAGGGTCGATCCGCGCTGGCGGCGAACCCAAAGACCGTCGCGATTACGAGGCCTGGAGCCCCGAATAACATCCCCGTGACATGCAGCCCCTGAGGATCTCAGAGGGCTGCGTGATCCGCACTGGCCAAAAGGCAGTTTCGATGACTCATTCTTCGACCGAAGTGCTGACCGGCGGCATCGTTCTGGCCGTTGCAGCTGGCTTTGCTCTCTATGCCGCTCAAGTTGCTGGCCTGTCACGTGGCGGGGACAGTTATCCGCTGACCGCCTCCTTCCGTTCCTTGGAAGGCATCAGCGTCGGCACCGATGTGCGTCTTGCTGGCGTAAAGATCGGGACCGTCACCGGCGTGCAGCTCAACCCGGAAACCTTCCGTGCGGACACCACATTCGCTGTGGAAGATGGCATCATGATCCCGGACGACAGCGCCATTGTGATCTCGTCCGAAGGCCTGCTGGGCGGCAACTTTGTCGAAGTCATGCCGGGCGGCTCGCCCTTCAACCTCGAAGCTGGGGACGAGATCGTCGACACCCAAGGCGCCGTCAGCCTGATTTCCCTACTGGTGAAATTCGTCGCGGGTAGCGGCTCTGACGAGAGCAACTGATGCGGTTCGCGGCCCTTCTGGCAGGGTTTGCCCTTTGGGGCAGTAGCCTCACTGCACAGTCCATCACAGTGGAAGAACTCGCGCCTGCCCCTGCGCAGCCCTTGGTGCCCGAAGTCCATGAGACCGTAGAACGCGTACAGGCAACCAATGGCACGTTGGTCAGCTTGCGAGGGCTGGATAAGGTCAATGGCCGCAGCGTGGATGTCGATCTCAAGGTTGGATCATCTGCGCAGGTTTTTGGTCTGCTGGTGACCGCGCGCGAATGCCGCTTTCCCACCGAGAACCCGACTGGCGATGCCTTTGCCTATCTCGACATTCGCGATCCGCAGGACGGCAAGGTCTTCTTTGACGGCTGGATGATCGCCTCCAGTCCGGCGCTGAATGCGCTGGATCACCGTCGTTACGATGTTTGGATCCTGCGCTGCAAAAGCGAGTGAGGGTCGGGGATCTCGGGTCCCAGAAAATCGCCATCTTTCTGCAGCGCTTCTGACAGCATTTTCCGATAGTTCGACCGTGCAATCTCGCGCCCACCAAGGGAGGCGAGATGCGGGGTGATGAACTGCGTATCACAGAGCGTATAGCCGCCCTGATTGAGCCGATCGACCAAATAGGCGAGCGCAATCTTGGAGGCATCGCGGCGGCGCGAAAACATGCTCTCGCCGAAAAAGGCCGCCCCCAAGGCCACGCCGTAAACCCCGCCAATCAGGTCCTTGCCGTCCCAGACCTCCAGCGAATGGGCAAAGCCCAGATGGTGCAGTTCGAGATAGCGATTAAAGATCTCTTCGTTGATCCATGTCTCCTCCCGCGCGGCACAGCCTTGGACGACGCCTGCAAAATCATGGTTAACGGCGATGTCATAATCGCCGCGTCGCAGGGTCTTGGCCAGAGAACGGGAGATGCGAAACCCATCCAGCGGCAGGATGCCACGGCGTTTGGGATCGACCCAGAACACCTCGGGGTCGTCGCGGCTTTCCGCCATGGGAAAGACACCGCTTGCATAGGCATGGAGGAGGAGATCTGCGCTTAGCGTCATATCAGTGAGCCTAGCACGAGAGGAAGCGGAGTGGCAGCTCGGGCCGCCACTCCGGACGTTAGGTTAGCCTTGCAGGTTGGCTTCGAGCCATTTTTCCAGCCAGTGAATGTTGTATTCCCCGGTGTGGATGTCTTTTTCCTGCAGAAGCGCGTGGAACAGCGGCACGGTGGTGTCGATACCGTCCACGATCAGCTCGCCCAGCGAGCGGCTGAGACGCGCCAGCGCTTCGTCCCGGTCGCGGCCATGTACAATCAGCTTGCCGATCAAGCTGTCGTAATAGGGCGGGATCGAATAGCCGTCATAGAGCGCCGAATCCATCCGCACGCCCAGACCACCCGGCGCGTGGAACGCGGTGATTTTGCCGGGGCAGGGCGAGAAGTTCGGCAGCTTCTCGGCGTTGATGCGCACTTCGATAGCGTGGCCATTGATGACCAGATCGTTTTGGCTGAACGAGAGCGGCAGGCCAGAGGCCACCCGGATCTGCTCGCGCACGAGGTCCTGACCGAAGATCGCCTCGGTCACCGGATGCTCCACCTGCAGACGGGTGTTCATCTCGATGAAATAGAACTCACCATCCTCGTAGAGGAACTCGATGGTGCCGGCGCCGGAGTAACCCATCTTGCCGATCGCATCGGCGCAGATCTTGCCGATCTTGGCACGCTCTTCCGGGGTGATGCAGGGGCCGGGGGCCTCTTCAAACACTTTCTGGTGGCGACGCTGCAAGGAGCAGTCGCGCTCGCCCAGATGGACGCCATTGCCCTGACCATCGCCAAAGACCTGGATCTCGATGTGGCGCGGACGCTGGAGGTATTTCTCCATATAGACTTCGTCGTTGCCAAAGGCCGCCTTCGCCTCGGACCGTGCGGTTTGAAACGCGTGGACGAGGTCGGCTTCGGTCTTGGCAACCTTCATGCCGCGACCACCACCACCAGCGGTTGCCTTGATGATGACCGGATAGCCCATCTCGGCGGCGACGGTTTTCGCGGTCTCTACGTCCGGCACGCCACCGTCGGACCCCGGAACGCAGGGAATTCCCAGTGCTTTGGCCGTGTCTTTTGCGGTGATCTTGTCGCCCATCTGGCGAATGTGTTCGGCGGAGGGGCCGATAAAGGTGATGCCGTGATCCTCGACGATCTGCACGAAATTCGCGTTCTCGGAGAGGAAGCCGTAGCCCGGGTGGATCGCCTGCGCGCCGGTGATTTCACAGGCGGAGATGATCGCGGGGATCGACAGATAGCTTTGGGCGCCAGAGGGCGGGCCGATGCAGATCGACTCATCCGCCATGCGCACATGCATCGCGTCCGCATCTGCGGTGGAGTGAACCGCCACCGATTGGATGCCCATCTCGCGGCAGGCGCGGATCACGCGCAGCGCGATCTCACCCCGGTTGGCAATCAGGATCTTGTCAAACATGGGGCCGCCTTACTCGAGGATGACCAGCGGCGAGCCGAACTCTACTGCGGCGCCATCTTCGACCAGAATGCGTTTCACGGTGCCGGATTTCGGCGAGGGGATGTGGTTCATCGTCTTCATCGCTTCGACGATCAACAGGGTTTCGCCTTCGCTCACCTGCTGGCCAACCTTGATAAAGACAGAAGCGCCCGGTTCCGGCGCCAGGTAGGCGGTGCCGACCATCGGAGAGGTCACGGCGCCGGGGTGGCTGGCGGGATCGTCGGAAACGGCGGCGGCGGGAGCAGCTGCTGCGGCAGGCGCTGCGGCCACCGGGGCGGCAGCGGGGGCTGCGGCCACTTGAACGGGGGCCGGTGCCGCCATGATCTGGCGGGAGACGCGCACGTTCAGGCTGTCATCCTCGGCGTAATCGCGTTTGACCTGCAGCTCGGTCAGGTCGTTTTCGCGCAAAAGCTCTGCCAGAGCTTTGATGAATGCCACATCTGCGTCGTGCGATTTGTTTGTCATATTGTTCCTCGGCAGGGTCCTGTCTGGCTCCGGAGTGGTGCGGAGCGGGAATTTTGGGCCTTATAGGGTATAGCTGACCATAAGGAAAGCGCAGTTGATTGGGCCACAAGATGAGCCTGAAGTTCACGTTTTTCAATGATTTTTACGCTAGAATGTCGGCGATATGGCGGGAATTAGAGGGGCATTCCCGTCAGTTTTGCCACCAATTCAGGCAGTTTTCGCGCCCCGAACTTGTCCAACAGCCGTGCGCGGTGAGTCTCTACCGTGCGGTAGCTGAGGTCGAGCTTTAGGCCGATCTCTTTGGCAGAGAGTCCCTTGCAGGTCAGGATCGCCACTTCGCGTTCGCGCGGCGACAGGCTGACGACCGGGCGTTCCTCAGAAAGATCGGCAAAGGACCAGACGCCCGTGCGGAACACTTGCTCGCGACTGGTGGAGCGCCCGCGCACCCGGCACCAGAACAATCCGCCCGAGGTTCGCCGCATAATGCGTTCATCGTGATAGACCCCCTTTTGCGCGTCCGGCATCTGCAACCGCTCGCCAATGCGATGGTAATCTTCTGCGCTGGGGTAGAGGGCGGCGACGGGCAGATCACATAGCTCTGCCACGGTGCCGCCAAAGATGTCCGCAAACTGCAGGTTGCATCGTTTGATGATGCGATCTTCGAGCACGGCCAACCCAACGGGGGCATAGTCGAAGGCAGGATCGGAACTCGCTTGGGTCATGAGACGGCTTATTAAGCCGGAAGCGCGCGTGAGGAAAGGGGATTTCCCGGCGGTTTTACTTTCCGGGTTCCACGCGCAGCACATGCAGGTCTTGGTCAATTGCGAAAGTATAGACCTCCTCCGCGTGCTGAGCGGTCAACAGGATGCCCTCTTCCGTGTCCCGCATTTGAAGAACGTCAAAGCCTTTCTTCTGGAACAGGTCGCGCAGGACATTGTGAACCTCAAAGCTCTCTGTCTCAAAGCTCTGATGTTCGCTTGCCTGCAAATGATGCGGGAAGAGGGTCATCGTCGCGGCGAGACACAGCATGGGAAGCGGCAGTTTCAGGATCGATGCGTGGATGCGTGGATGCGGGGCATTCGGGGACCTCCGGTCAAACAGGATGTGTTGATCCGGTTGTGGACCATACTGCGCGGTGATCGGAATTGGTCCAAAGATGTAAGCAGGGCGGTTTTGCCGCCTATAATCCGAAGGATTACGGGGGATACGGCGGCAATACCGCATAAAAATCGGCCGGGCGCTGATGCGACCCGGCCGGTGAGGTGCGCCTGGCTGTCCATGACCAGTGCGACAGGGAGATGTGTTGCGCGCCTTAGATTGCGAGGTATTCGGCGCGCAGTTCTTCGTTCTCAAGAACCTCGGCGGCGGTGCCGTCAAAGACGATGCCACCGGTGTCGAGGATCACGGCGCGGTCGGCGAGTTGCAGCGCACGCACAGCGTTCTGTTCCACGATGATCGTGGTCATGCCCTGCTCCTTGATGTGGATGAGGGTCTTTTCGATCTCGTCCACGATCACCGGCGCGAGGCCCTCATAGGGTTCATCCAGCAGCAGCACCTTGATGTCACGCGCCAGCGCTCGGGCAATCGCCAACATCTGTTGCTCGCCACCGGACAGAGTGACGCCTTCCTGCTTGCGGCGTTCTCCCAGACGGGGGAACAGCTCGTAGAGGCGGTCAATGGACCATCCGATAGGCGGTGCAATCTGCGCCAGTTGCAGGTTTTCCTCTACTGTGAGGCCGGGGATGATGCGGCGGTCTTCCGGCACCAGACCCAAGCCCGCTGCGGCCGCCTCATGGCTTTCCATCAGGTGGAGCGGCTGGTGGTCGAGCCAGATCTCACCCTTTGTGACCATCGGAGAGCCGGTGCGCGCGATCGACCGCAGGGTTGAGGTCTTCCCGGCACCGTTCCGCCCCAATAGTGCGAGGATCTCGCCTTCGTGGACGTTAAAGTTGATGCCCTGCACGATGTAGCTCTCGCCGTAATAGGCATGCACATCCCAAACCGACAGAAACGCGGGGGCGGTGGCCGCTTGGTTCGAGCTCTTGGAGAAATCGGGTTTCACATTCATGGGGTCTCTCCTTTAAGCGCTTTCGCCGAGATAGGCTTCGCGGACCTTCGGGTTGCCGCGAATGTTCTGCGGATCGTCTTCGACCAATGGGGTGCCCTGCGCCAGAACCGTGATCCGGTTGGCCAGCGAGAAGACCACATGCATGTCATGTTCGATGATCGCGATGGTGATGTTGCGCTCTTCCGAGATCTGTTTGAGCAGATCGATGGTGTTGTTGGTATCCGCGCGCGCCATGCCCGCAGTCGGTTCATCCAACAACAACAAGCGCGGCTCTTGACTGAGGCACATGCCGATTTCCAACCGGCGTTTGTCCCCGCGCGACATGGCGGCGGCGTGCATATGCCGTTTGTCTGCCATGTTCATCTCTTCCAGCATATGCTCGGCCTTTTCCAAGATGTCGCGCTGCGACATCACGGCTGAGAAGGCGTTCAGCTCGAACGACCCATCTCGTTTGGCAAGGCAGGGGATCATCATGTTTTCCAGAACGGTGAGATCGCCAAAAATCTCAGGCGTCTGGAACACACGGGAAATGCCCATTTGGTTGATTTCAAACGGCGCCCGCCCAAGGACCGACTGGCCATCGAACATAACAGAGCCAGTATCTGGGATCAGCTTGCCCACAAGGCAGTTGAGCAAGGTGGATTTGCCAGCCCCGTTCGGGCCGATGATCGCGTGAACGGAGTTCTCCTTGATCGACAGGTTCACATCGGAGAGCGCCTGCAGACCGCCGAAGCGCTTGCCCACGTTTTTGACTTCGAGAATACCCATTGTTTTCTCTCCTTATTCCGCGGGGTTGGTTTCGCTTTGGCGGCTGTTCTTGTCGCGCTTGACCCATTTCGCCACGCGCTGACCACCTTCGACCAGACCGCCGGGCAGATAGATCACCACCAGCATGAACAGAATGCCCAAGGTCAGATGCCAGCCTTTGCCGATGAAGGGATGCACGATGAAGACCACGAAATCCTCAAGCCCATCCGGCAGGAAGCTGAACCAGCCATGCAGAACGTTGTCGTTGATCTTGGAGAAGATGTTCTCGAAGTACTTGATGAAACCTGCACCCAGAACCGGACCGATCAATGTGCCCGCACCGCCGAGGATGGTCATCAGAACCACTTCGCCAGAGGCGGTCCACTGCATCCGTTCCGCACCAGCCAGCGGGTCCATGGAGGCCATCAGGCCACCGGCGAGACCCGCATACATGCCGGAGATCACGAAGGCTGCCAGCGTGTAGGGTTTGGTGTTCAGACCCGTGTAGTTCATCCGCTGCTGGTTCGACTTCACGGCGCGCAGCATCATGCCAAAGGGCGAGCGGAAGATGCGGATCGCGAGGTAGAAGGCAGCCAACAGGACCAGTGCACAGAGGTAGTAGCCGACGTTGAACTGGAAATCCCAAGGGCCAACAGCAAGGTTGAAAGTCGACCGCATCTCAAGACCAAAGATATTGGTCACCGGGATCGAGCCATCAGCCGTCGCGGTGGCGCCCAGAATGCGCGGATCATCCAGCGTCAGCTGCAGGCCGGTTTCCCCATTGGTGATCGGGGTCAGCACGGAATAGGCGAGGCTGAAGGACATCTGCGCAAAGGCCAATGTCAGGATCGAGAAGTAGATGCCTGAGCGCCGCAGGCTCACATAGCCGATCACCAGCGAGAAGAGACCCGCAATGATGACGCTCAGCAGGATCGCCGGGATCACGTTCATGCTCAGTAGTTTGAACATCCACACCGCCGAGTAGGACCCGACACCCAGGAAGGCCGCGTGACCAAAGGACAGGTAGCCCGTGAGGCCGAAGAGGATGTTAAACCCGATGGCAAAAATCCCGAAGATCACGAAGCGCTGCATCAGGTCGGGATAGCCCGCGTTGAATTGCGCCAGACCGCTGTCGGTCGGGAAGGGGTTCAGGATGAAGGGTGCAAACAGGGTCAGCACCGCCACGATCAACAGGAGGGTTGTGTCTCTTTTTTCAAGTCCGAACATAGTCTTAGTCCTCCATCACGCCTTTGCGCCCCATCAGGCCACGCGGACGGACCAGCAGAATGATGATGGCAACGAGGTAAATGATGATCTGGTTGATGCCGGGGATCAGGCTGATCGCCCATTCCATCGAGGCAAAGCTTTCAAGCACACCGAGCACAAAGCCCGCGAGCACCGCGCCGGGCAGGGAGCCCATGCCGCCCACAACCACCACAACGAAGGACAGCACGAGGAAGTCCATGCCCATGTGGTAGTTTGGCGAGTTGATCGGCGTGTACATCACGCCCGCAAGTCCAGCGACGGCGGCTGCGATACCGAACATGATGGTGAACCGGCGGTCAATGTTGATGCCCAGAAGGCCCACGGTCTCGCGGTCTGCCATGCCAGCCCGCACCACCATGCCGAAGGTGGTGAACTGAAGGAAGGCAAAGACCGCTCCGATGATGGCGCAGGCAAAGAAGAAGTAGACGATCCGCCAGACCGGATAGATGATGTCCATCCCAATCAGCGCACCAACGTTTGCAACGCCATTCAGCGCGTCGGGCGCGGGCGTTGGGATCGGGTTGGCGCCGTAGAAGTACTTGATCACTTCCTGCAGCACGATCGCGAGGCCAAAGGTCACAAGGATCTGATCCGCATGCGGACGCTTGTAGAAGTGCTTGATCAGCCCGCGCTCCATAATGAAGCCGACAGCGATCATGATCGGGATCGCGAACAGAACCGCCAGAGGCACCGACCAGTCGATGATCGCACCGCCCATGTCCGGGCCAAACCAGGCTTCGACATAGGGTGTTTTGACCTTCAGCGGGTTGCCGAGGAAGTCGGTTTTGTCAGGGTCCACGACCTCATAGCTGAGGGTGAAGATCTTCTGCAGCGTCACCGCGCAGAAGGCACCGATCATGAACAGCGCCCCATGGGCAAAGTTCACAACACCAAGCGTGCCGAAAATGAGTGTGAGGCCTAGCGCAATCAGCGCATAGGCAGAGCCCTTATCGAGCCCGTTCAGGATTTGCAGAAGGAGTGCGTCCATTGTCCCCACCTTCGTCTGGTCTGGGTGGCATTTCGTGATGATACAACAGCAGGTCCCGTCCCCGTGTTTCAGGGGGCGCGGTTCCGATGAACCTCATGCTGTGCGGGAGTGGGAGAGGTCGGGCGCAAACGGGGTGCCCGACCGATAGCGAAGCCGCTCTTACGCGCCCGGGTTACAGGAGCCCAGCTGGCCGCCTGCAAACATCGGGTGATCCGGTGCATATTCCACCTGCTCGCGCGGGGTGACTTCCACCACTTCGAGAAGGTCGAACTCGGAGGTCGGGTTCTCTTTCCCGCGCACAACCAGAACGTCCTTGAAGCACTGGTGGTCGTCGGCACGGTAGAGCGTCTTACCGTTGCCCAGACCGTCGAACTCGAAACCTTCGAGCGCTTCGGCCACTGCGCAGGGGTTGAAGGACCCGGCACGCGCCACGGCATCTGCATAGAGCAGGGTCTGCACGTAGCAGGTATGCGCCGCCTGAGACGGCGGGAAGCCGTATTTGGTGCCGAAGGAGCGAACAAAGGCTTTGGAACCTTCATCCTGCAGCGACCAGTGCCAGTTGGTGGAGCCGTGAATGCCTTTCACGTTCTCGCCCGCACCTTTCGCCATCAGGCGGGAGTAGAGCGGAACCACGATCTCGAAGTTCTTGCCGTTCACCTGCTTTTCACGCAGGCCGAACTGCACGGCGTTGGTGAGCGAGTTCACCATGTTGCCGCCGTAGTGGTTCAGAACCAGCACGTCTGCACCAGAGTTCAGCACGGGCGCGATGTAGGACGAGAAGTCCGTGGCCGCCAGCGGGGTTTTGACCGTGTTGACGGTCTCCCAGCCCAAGGCCTCGGTTGCGGCCTTGATCGACTCTTCCTGGGTCCAGCCCCAGGTGTAGTCAGCGGTCAGGTGATAGGCCTTACGATCGCTGCCATAGAGGTTCTTCAGCACCGGTGCCAGCGCGGCGGCGGACATATAAGCGTTGAAGAAGTGGCGGAAACCGTTGGCTTTTTTGTCTTTGCCGGTGGTGTCGTTTGAGTGGGTGAGACCCGCCATAAAGATGACGCCCGCTTCCTGACACAGACCCTGCACAGCCACAGCCACACCGGAGGACGAACCGCCGGAGATCATGACGGCGCCGTCTTTTTCGATCATCGACTTTGCAGAGGCGCGTGCGGCATCCGATTTGGTCTGGGTGTCGCCGGTTACGAACTCGACCTTTTTGCCGAGAACACCGTCACCGCCCAGCGCTTTGGAGCTGAAGGTGTTCAGCATACCGCCGTCACCACCGCCGTTCAGGTGCTCCACCGCCAGTTCAAAGGCGCGCAGCTCGTCTGCACCTTCGTCCGCATAGGGGCCGGTTTGGGGAACGTTGAAACCCAGCGTCACGCTGCTGCCGGTCGGTTCATTGGTGAACGCGGCTGCGGATTGGGCTGTGAAGATGGTCGGCACGGCGAGACCGGCGCCAGCGACGGCACCCGTTCTCAGCAGGCCACGACGGCTTACGTCAGTTTTGGACATAGATATCCTCCCTTGGATGAGTAAGGCGAGACGCGACTCCTCACTTTCGCGCGTCACCTGCACATTGTGCAAAATCAGTATGTCTGGGTATTGTAAATCTCCGCAATAAAACCCTTGTTTTGTGCGATTTTCTTGTAAAGAAATGTACAGTAAAGGCGGTGTTGCGGTAAATTTTCTTATTCTGCCATGCAGAAAGCCGTTGAAATACCCGCGCTTTTACAAGGGAGGTACAGATGGGCGGAGACAGTCTGACAGGAAGCCGCATTCGCGAGCGCCGCTTGATGCTGGGACTTCGACAGGCGGATCTGGCCCGGGAAGTCGATATCTCTGCCTCCTACCTCAACCTGATCGAACACAACCGGCGTAGAATCGGCGGCAAGCTGCTGGTTTCGCTGGCGCAGTCCCTGGGGGTCGAGCCCTCCTTGCTGACCGAAGGGGTGGAGGCCACCTTGGTCGCCTCCCTGCGCGAGGCGGCGGCGGATGCGCGCACGCCAGCGGTTGAACTCGACAAGGTCGATGAATTTGCAGGCCGGTTTCCGGGCTGGGCTGAGGTTTTGGCTGAAACCCATGGCCGGATCGGCGCCTTGGAACGCACAGTCCGGTCCTTGTCTGACCGTTTGACCCACGACCCGCATCTCGCCGCTTCGCTGCACGAAGTGCTGTCTACGGCCGCAGCCATCCGATCCACCGCGGCCATTTTGGCAGAGCCCGGAGAGCTTGAAGCAGAGTGGCGGGATCGGTTTCACAAGAACCTCGACGAAGATGCGCAGCGTTTGGCCGACAGCAGCCGCGCCTTGGTGCGGTTTCTGGATGACAGTGATCAAAGTGCCGAACGGCGGGGGATCCCTCAGGAGGAGGTTGAGGCTTTCTTTGCCGCGCGTGGGTTCCATTTCCCGGATTTGGAGACACGTCAGGCCACGGCCTCCGAAATCGCAGAGGCAGCCCCCGAATTGGAAAGCCGCGCGGCACAGCGCATCGCGGCCGCCGCCTTGGCGGATTACGAGGCGGATGCCCGGGCAATGCCGCTTTCGGTGTTGCAGGAGGCCCTGCATCGACTTGGGGTGACCCCCGGCGCGCTTGCGCGAGAGTTCGGCGTCGAGGTGCAATGCGTCCTGCGTCGTCTTGCGGCCCTGCCTGAAGAGGCACTTGGCCAACCCTCTGGCTTGGTGATCTGCGATGCCTCTGGCTCGATCTTGTTTCGCAAACCCGTTGCGGGTTTCACTTTGCCCCGCTTTGGCGCCTCCTGTCCGCTATGGCCCCTGTTTACGGCCCTGTCCCAACCGGGCGTCCCGATCCGGCGGCACGTGCATCAGCAGGGGCGCGCCGCGCGTGACAGCCAGTGTTTTGCCTTTTCCTGGGCGTCGGAACCGCTCGCCTTTGATGCGGACCCTGTGCTGCGGGCCGTTATGTTGATCTTGCCCAATGCCCAACCGGATGCGCCGATTGCCCCCCATTCGCGTCCCGTTGGGGCCAGTTGCCGGATCTGCACCCGACGCCGCTGCGCGGCCCGTCGCGAGCCTTCGATCCTGCGTGACGCACCGCGCGGAGGCGGCATTGATGTAACTGCCGGGTGACACGGCCAAATCTTTTGTGCAAGATCAGCGAGCACCCGGAGGAGCCGCAACGCGCGGTGGGTGGCATGGAGGAGAGACCGGGACACCCCGGAGGAGGACCTGAGGGACCATGACGGGACACGTCGTTCTGATCGAAGACGAAGCCAATATTGCCGAGGCGATCCGCTTCCTGCTCTCGCGTGAGGGCTGGAACGTCGAAGTGCACGGCGATGGCGCAACGGCCCTTGCGGTCATCGAGGCCGCCAAACCCGATCTGGTCATTCTGGACCTGATGCTACCGGGCAAGAGCGGCATGGAAATCATACGCGAAATCAGAGAGGTAGAGGCTATGGCTGATCTACCTGTTTTGATGCTGACGGCGCGCGGTCAGCACAAAGATCGCGAAATGGCAGAGCGGGCGGGTGTGACCCGTTTTATGACCAAACCCTTCTCGAATACCGAGGTTCTGGCCGCAGTGCGCGACCTCAATGCGCAGGCCATCCAGCGCCGCGCGCCCCAACGTGATGCGGGCTAAGCGGGCGATATGATCCGCTCGGACGGCGCCGGAGGACGAGACGAATTGCGCGCCCCCTTTGTGGAGCGTCGCACCTATCGGCGTCGGCGCCTGATGGATATTGCGCGCCTCGCGCCGCTGATTGGCGCGTTGTTGTTCATGGTGCCACTTTTGTGGCCGCGCCAAGAGGTTGGGCCCGCCGCAGAGCTTGCCTCTGGCACCAGCATGTCCTCTGCGATGATCTATATTTTCTCGGTTTGGGTCGGGTTGGTTCTGTTCTCGGCAGGATTTTCCGTCGCGGTGCGACGCTGGGCTGTGCATTGGACGGGGCTGGATGCCTCTGCCGAAGTGGCCGATGTGCTCATCGCGCCGCCCGACCCTCGAGCGGCCAGTGAAGCAGAGGCTGGGGGGGGAGGCCCCGCATGACCTCCTTGAACCTGCTGGCTGTGGTCAGCATCGGCTACGTGTCCTTGCTGTTTCTGGTTGCCTTTTGGGCGGACCGTCAGGCCCTGCGGGGGCGCGGCGCGCGGTTCATGCGCTCGCCCCTGATCTATACGCTGTCACTCTCAATCTATTGCACCGCTTGGACATTCTACGGTGCCGTCGGATATGCCGCGCGCTCTGGCATGGAATATGTCACCATCTATCTCGGCCCGACCTTGGTGATGATCGGCTGGTGGTGGGGACTGCGCAAACTCGTACGAGTGGGCCGCAGCCAACGCATCAGCTCCATCGCGGACCTTTTGTCCGCCCGCTATGGCAAGTCGAACGTGCTTGCGATCGGGGTAACGCTTCTCGCGGTGATCGGCGTTACGCCCTACATCGCCTTGCAATTGCAGTCGATAACCCTGTCCGTGGCGATCTTTGCCGAGGCAGATCCCAGCCGCAGCTACAATGAAACGGGAACCGTTTTTTGGATTGCCATGGGGCTGGCCTGTTTTGCCATCCTATTTGGCACCCGCAACCTCAACGCGAACGAACGGCACCACGGTGTTGTGATGGCCGTCGCAATGGAGGCGGTGGTGAAGCTCGTCGCCCTAGTGGCCGTTGGCATCTTTGTGGTCTGGGGGCTTGCGGGCGGCGTATCTCAAGTGCTGGAGCGGATCGACGCCTCTCCCATCGGCCATTGGCAGGTGGATGGGGGGCGGTGGACCGCCATCACCTTTCTGGCGGCGGCGGCCTTTGTTTGCCTGCCGCGAATGTTTCAGGTCATGGTGGTCGAGAATGAGGACGAGCGACACCTGCGGATCGCCGCCTGGGCTTTTCCGACCTACCTTTTGCTGATCTCCATCTTTGTGGTGCCGATCGCCGCCATCGGTCTGGAGTTGATGCCTGAAGGCGCGAACCCGGATTTGTTCGTGCTAACGCTGCCGCTTTCTCAGGAACAGAACGGGCTGGCGATGTTGTCCTTTCTGGGCGGGTTCTCCTCTGCGACCTCAATGGTGATTGTGGCGGCGATGAGCCTGTCGACCATGGTGTCGAACCATATCGTGATGCCGATCTGGCTGCGCTCGACAGGCGCCTTTGGCGGCGCGTCGGTGTCGGGGGATGTGCGCTCGGTGGTACTGTTTGCCCGGCGGTTCTCTATCGCGGCGATCATGGGGCTCGGCTACCTTTACTATCAAATGTCCGGTGGCGGGGCGGCGCTGGCGGCGATTGGCCTGATCTCCTTCTCCGGTATCGCGCAGATCCTGCCTGCGCTGGTCGGTGGCCTGTTTTGGCGGGGTGCCACTCGGGCAGGGGCCTTGGCCGGGCTGTTCATCGGGTTTAGCGTTTGGGGCTACACGCTGCTCCTACCGGAGGTCGCGGGCGGGGTGTTCTCGGTCGAAACACTCACGCACGGGCCCTTTGGCATCAGCTGGCTGCGGCCCCAGGCGCTGTTCGGGGTTGAGGGGCTCGACCCCATCGAGCACTGCGTTCTTTGGTCGATGACGCTCAATGTCACAGCTTTTTGCATCGTTTCGGTGATCAGCTTCCCCAGCCCGATGGAGCGTCTGCAGGGCGCGCAATTCGTGCATGTTTTTGACCATTCTGCAGGTCCCGGCGGATGGACCGGGTCCGTGGCACAAAGCGAAGACTTGATGATCATGTCCCAGCGTATCCTCGGCCCCGAGGAAGCGCGTGCCTTCTTTCAGGCGGCCTTGGAACGACAAGGCGGCCCCGGCCCCTTGCCAGAGCCCACACCGAGTTTTCTTGAGCAACTGGAGCGCGAACTCAGCGCCTCGATCGGGGCAGCGGCGGCCCATGCGATGATTGGGCAAATCGTAAGCGGGGCTGCGGTTTCCGTCGAAGACTTGCTCGCCGTTGCGGACGAATCTGCGCAACTTCTGGAGTATTCCAGCCGTCTGGAGGCCCAATCGGTCGAATTGTCCCGTACTGCGCGGCAATTGCGCGAGACGAACCAGAAGCTGACCCAGATTTCGGAGCAAAAGGACGCATTCCTCAGCCAGGTCAGCCACGAATTGCGTACCCCGATGACATCGGTGCGGGCCTTTTCCGAAATCCTGCGCGACAATCCGGATTTGGCGACAGAGGATCAGCACAAATACGCGTCGATTATCCATGACGAGGCTTTGCGTCTGACCCGCTTGCTCAATGACTTGCTCGATCTGAGCGTTTTGGAGAGCGGACAGGTCTCCCTAAACCTCTCTCGCCGCAGTTTGTCGGATATCCTTGACCATGCGATTGCCTCGGCGCTGGCCGGGGCGGACGGTGCGCTGACCGTGCGGCGTAACCGAACCAATGAGGCGGTGGACCTCGAAACCGACGTGGATCGCCTCGCGCAGGTCTTCATCAACCTGATCGCAAACGCCCAGAAATATTGCACCGCAGCGGAGCCTGAGCTGCAGATCGAGGTCTCTGTTGCGGAGGATGTGGCGCGGATTGATTTGCGCGACAATGGGGCCGGAGTGCCTGAACCCTATCGCGACGTAATTTTCGAGAAATTTTCAAGGGTTACGCCAGAACGCGCTGGCGGTGCCGGGCTTGGTTTGGCAATTTGTCGCGAGATTACAAGGCGTCTTGGCGGGGATATCACCTATCTCTCTGGACAGGAGGGCGGCGCATTTCGCGTTACTTTGCCTATTCAGATGAAAATAGAAGAAATCCTCTGAAATCTGTAAAGGTATTGGTAACCAGCACTGGGCTAGAACCAGATGCATAAGGGTGCGGAAGGCTCAGGTTCATTTATGACTGACAAGGATCAAACGCAGGATGGCAAGCGCGCGGTCGGGGGACTAGCGCGCAAACTTGCCGCCTCCAAGGAAGGGACCGGCGGAACGGGCGGTTCGCTCACGCTGAAAGCTTTGCGCAGGTCGGTGGCCCGCGCAGCCGAGGACCTGTGTGAGCTTCCAATGGCCGTTATTGCGGCGCGTCAAACCAACCGCGCGCCCGACGATCTGGCCAGCCATTTGTCCAACAAACACTTGCTGATCGTGCTGGATTGCCCGCAGGGCCGCATAGGTGCCGCGACATTGGACGCCGCCGCAGTGACCGCATTGATCCAGCAGCAGACGATGGGCTGCGTTCTCGGGATGCACTCCGACGAACGCCACTACACGCCGACCGATGCGGCGATGATGTCCGAATTTATCGAAAAGCTGTTCGGCAAGGTGACCTCGCTTCTGGAGGATCAGAGCGATCTGCGAATCTTCTCCGGCTACCGGTTTGGGGCGCAGGTGGAAGATGTGCGCACGCTGGTGCTCGGGATGGAGGCGGAGGACTATCGCGTCATCAATATGACGCTGGATCTCGCTTCGGGCAAAATGCAGGGCGAGATGTGCCTCGTGCTGCCGGAGCCGTCTGTCGAGGCTTTTGACGAAGCCAATGCTGTGCGCGGCCCGCGTCTGGGATCCAGTGTTGGTTCTATGCGGGCGGAGCTCTCGGCCGTTCTGTGCAAAATGCGCGTGCCGCTGCGCCAGTTTGCCTCTTTGAAAGTGGGCGACACGCTGCCACTGGACCAGGCCTATCTCTACGAAACCGATCTGCTGGCCATCAATGGTCAGACCATTGCCAAGGGACGTCTGGGCCAGATGAATGGCGCACGGGCCGTGCGCCTGACGGAACAGCGCACCCGAATGGTACCGAGCAACCAAGGCAGCTTCTCCGACGGCATCGGCGGCGGAGGCGGGGCTCCGGCCTTGGAAAACCGCACCTTGGATCTCTCCATTGCCGCACAGGGCCTGCAGGAACCGGGCGATGGTTTGGCGCTTCCGATGGGCGGCGATCTGGGCGGCGACTTTGGCGGCATGGCCGACCTTGGTGGCGACTTGGGCGGTGACCTCGGCGGCGGCCTTGAGGGCGGCGATCTGCCCATGGGCGACTTTGGCGGCATGGGCGACCTGCCGGAATTGCCGATGAACGACCTCGGGGATTTCAACGCGGATGACGCGGCGGCGGAGATTTCCGAACTCGCCGGCTTTAGCCCGCTGCCTGACACGGGAACCTAGCGCCCTTTGCGCAGCGGATCGACCTGCCTAGCCTACAGATGACCGGACCCGCATAGGGTCCTCTTGCATTTTTGACCGCGCATAAGAAAACCCGCCCTCGGTCCGAGTGGCGGGTTTCATTTCTGCGGTCCGATGGAGCGGATATTAGCGTGCGGCGATCGCGTCCAGAGTGGGGCGCAGACCAGAGAGGTCATAGCCTGCGTTCTGGGTCGTCTGCATGATCTCGTCGACGCTCAGATCACCGACTTGGCCCAAGGACCAAACGACCGAGCAGCGGGTGCCGGACGCGCAATAGGCCAGGATCGGACCCTCCGCGCCATCAATCCACGCGCGCTGTTGCGCGACATTCTCCGGCGTCATCGTTTGATGCGTCAGCGGCAGCTCCAGAAAGGTCAGCCCCGCGCCTTCAACGGCCGCACGGATGCTCGCCGCCTGATGGCTGGGCGGGACCTCCGCGTCGGGGCGATTGCAGATCACAGTGGTGAAACCTGCATCGACGATTGCGGGAACATCCTCCACGGAAATCTGCGGAGTAACCGAATAGCGGGGGGTCAATGTGCGTGCGTCCATGGACCGAGTCTTTACGCCTTTGCCGGGGCCCGGTCCAGAACGAAGCGCAACTGCGGTGCGATCAACATGCCCAGTGCCATAGAGGCCGCAAACACCAGCCCCTGCCAGCCGCCAAAGCTAAGCGACGCCATAGCCGGTCCGGGGCAGAGGCCCGCAAGAGCCCAGCCAAAGCCAAAGAGCACAGAGCCGATGATCAGACGCCGGTCAAACTCGGCCTTGGCGGGGGAGGGGAAGCTGCCGCCGGTCAGGGGCGCGCGGCTTTGCGTCAGACGCCATGCGATCGCCATCGGGATCAGTGCGCCGCCCATCACAAAGGCCAGCGTCGGATCCCACGCGCCAAACAGGTCAAGCCATCCCTGCACTTTGGTGGTGTCGGTCATTCCGGACAACAGGAGCCCCGCGCCAAAGAGGCCGCCGGACAATAGAGACAGAAAAGGACGCAGCATCAGATCACTCCCCAGAAGTGACGCAGGAGGCTCATCGCGAGGACACCTGCACCGATATAGATCAGCGTCGCAACGATCCCGCGCGGCGACAGGCGAGAAATACCACAAACCCCGTGGCCTGAAGTGCAACCATTGGCTATGCGCGTCCCAATGCCGACCAACAGACCTGCGACAATCAGCACGATCGGTGCCGAGCTGGCCTTGGTTTCGGCCTCAACACCCAAGAGGAGCGTGAGCAAAAGAGGCGCTCCGATCAGGCCTGCAACAAACAGCAGACGGTCCGTCGCCGTGTCCCGTCCAGAGCCATCCACCAGCCCGCCAATAATGCCGCTGGCGCCCATGATTCGACCCGTACCAAGCAGGTAGACGGCCCCCGCGAGCCCAATGATCAGCCCTCCGGCCAGTCCCATGATCCATTCCGTCGGCATTTTGTCTCCAATACTGGGGTGAGTCTGTGGGTTTGTTTATATTCGAATGTTATTATGTGATTGTCGTGAAAGATGTCAATGTCTGCGGCGCGGCACTCGCTATGGTTGAGTGAGCGAAAACATCCCTTTTGGCCATGCTGCAGCGGCGAAGGTGCCTTGGTTAATCTGCTACAGCGCAGCATGCCTATAATATCGGCGTTTGCGTAGAACCTGCGGCAATTCACGGAATTGCGCCGCCTCAACGTTGATGCAACCCTAGACTGATGTAGACTGATCCCACGGGAGATCATCAACGCGAAGCCTATCCGTCTGCTTCACGTTGAATTTACCCCGCTGTGTAGGGAGGAGAGTAACGAATGACAACAGAACAACTGATGGAACGGGCCTGTCGCCTTGAAGAGCAAATCCGTGTCGCACCAGAGGAGGAGCGTCTGGAATTGCAGCCTGAATTCGACAAAGTGATGACCCGGATCAAAGCAGCCGGTGTCGACATACCGGGCCACCTGCGCCGCATGGAAATGGTGCTGACCGAAGAGTTGGTCGAAAATCAGTTCGACAATATGCCAGTGTAAAACGACCGGCTTATAGTCGCGCGACGCGACTGGATCAAAAGTCAGCGCCCCGCGAGCAGGACCGCTCCGGGGCGCTTTGTGTGTGCAATGTTGCCTAAGCCTAAGCCTAAGCCTAAGCCTCAGCTCAGGAACAGGCCCACCACGACCAGCATCAAGCCAAGCACCGAAAGCATCAGCGCGCCCAAGTTCTTGGGCAGAGTGGATTGCAGCACCGCGCGCATGTCGTCTTCGCTCAGGTTCTGACGTTTCGCGCGCAGGATGATCAGCACGCACCCGCCCAGACCGAGCATGCCCAACAGCGACAGGCCGCCCCCGGCCCAAACGAGATATTCCATGATCAACGATCCTCATGCGGCAGCCCCGACAGCGCGGGGGAATTGCGTTTCCCAAAGCGCCTACAAGACTGACCTCTTGGGATCAAGCACAGGCGCCTTGCGGTTCATCCGCGCAACGAGGCGACATCAGACTTGCGAGCTCGGGACGAGGCCTGTATCCCTCTGCCTCAACCGGTGTCAAACCGGAGCAGTTGAGGCAATTTGCACGAGGGCCATCCCATGGACATGACCGAAGACGAAAAGAGCGAAACCTACCGTGTGACCGCAGGCGAGCTGCGCCAGTTCGTGGAACGGTTCGAGCGTCTGGATGAAGAGAAAAAGGCAATCGCCGAGCAGCAAAAAGAAGTGATGGCCGAAGCCAAGGGGCGCGGCTACGACACCAAGGTGCTCCGCAAGATCATCGCGCTGCGCAAGCGGGATGAAAATGACATCGCCGAAGAAGAGGCGGTTCTCGAGATGTATAAAGAAGCTCTCGGCATGAGCTGAGGCTTTTAGGCGGGATTTACCCCGTCTGATGAGAGGTTTGAAACGGGGATCTGAGGGGACTCAGGTCCCCGTTTTGCGTCTGGAAACTACGATTTAGGGTGCTTTGGGTTCTGATAGGGTTTTTGCCTGCGTTTTAGTCAATCGCGTTTATGTGCCTTTATTCAGTGGGATAGGCCGATTTCTTGCGGGGCTTGCGCCAAAAAAGTTGCCTCTTCAAAATTTTACCAGTTGATAAAAAATCAACCTGTGGCAGTCTCATACTCAACAACAAGAAACACATACTCCACCATCAACAGGGAGACACCCAATGGCGAGTAGCCACCAGGCATCCGGCATTCAGTCCGCGCGTTTGTCCGCGACGGAGATTGCCGAGAACTTCGGGGATCTTCACGCGCCCTTTGACGCGCATGAGGCGGCTGTGGCCGCGGATCGTTGCTATTTCTGCTACGATGCGCCCTGCATGACCGCATGTCCCACCTCGATCGACATTCCGCAGTTCATCCGCGAGATCCAAGCCGGTCACGCGGAAAGCGCGGCAAAGACGATCCTCAATCAGAACATCCTCGGCGGCATGTGCGCCCGGGTCTGCCCGACAGAGACCCTCTGCGAGGAAGTCTGCGTGCGCGAAGTGGCCGAAGGCAAGCCGGTCGAGATTGGCCGCCTGCAGCGCTACGCCACCGATATGCTGATGGAAAAGGGCGTGCATCCTTTCACTCGCGCAGCCGCCACCGGCAAGAAGATCGCTGTTGTGGGGGCTGGCCCCTCGGGTCTGTCTGCGGCGCATCGTCTGGCCATGAAGGGCCACGATGTCACTGTGTTTGAATATAAATCTAAGGCAGGCGGCCTCAATGAATTCGGGATCGCCGCCTATAAATCCACAAATAACTTCGCCGCGCGCGAGGTCGAGTGGCTGCTCCAGATCGGCGGCATCTCGGTGGAATATGACAAGGGCTTCGGCAAGGGTCTCTCGATCGAGGGGCTGAAGGCCGACTATGATGCGGTCTTCCTCTCCATCGGTCTGGCGGGCGTCAATGCGCTGCGCGCGACTGGCGAGGACAAGGACGGTGTGCGCGATGCGGTGGATTTCATCGAGGAGTTGCGTCAGGCCAAGGACCTCAGCACCCTGCCAGTTGGCCGCAATGTGGTGGTGATCGGCGGCGGCATGACCGCTGTCGACGCCGCGGTACAGTCGAAACTTCTGGGCGCAGAGAACGTCACCATTGCCTATCGCCGTGGGCGTGACGCGATGGGCGCCAGCCGGTTTGAACAGGACCTCGCGGCCTCCAAGGGTGTGAAGCTGATGTTCAACGTGATGCCGAAGGCGATCCATGGCGAGGGGGCCTCTGCCGAGATCGAACTGGAATATACCGAGGTCAAGGACGGGCGTGTTTCAGGCACGGGCGAGACTTTGCGACTGGCGGCCGATCAGGTGTTCAAGGCCATCGGCCAGACCCTTGAGGGCGCACCGCAGGGCATCGAAGTAGCAGGTGGTAAGATCCAAGTGTCGGAGACGGGTCGCACTTCGGTGGCGGGCGTCTGGGCCGGGGGCGACTGTGCCTCTGGCGGCGAAGACCTCACCGTGACCGCCGTTGCCGAGGGCCGCGATGCGGCTGAAGATATCCACGCGAGCCTGATGGGCTGAGCCAGCACGGGGTGGCCGATAGCGCCCCCCGGCAAGCAGATTTGGGAGAGATCAAATGGCTGATCTGACGACAGACTTCCTCGGGATCAAAAGCCCGAACCCCTTCTGGCTGGCCTCCGCGCCGCCGACCGACAAGGAATACAACGTCCGCCGTGCCTTTGAGGCCGGCTGGGGCGGTGTGGTGTGGAAGACCCTCGGGGCCGAAGGTCCGCCGGTGGTCAACGTAAACGGCCCGCGCTATGGCGCGATCTGGGGCGCCGACCGCCGCCTCTTAGGGCTCAACAACATCGAGTTGATTACCGACCGTCCGTTGGATGTGAACCTCGAGGAAATGACCCGCGTGAAGAAGGATTACCCGGATCGCGCGCTCATTGCCTCGATCATGGTGCCCTGTGAGGAGGCCGCTTGGAAAGCGATCCTGCCGCGTGTCGCAGAGACAGGCTGTGACGGGATCGAGCTGAACTTCGGCTGCCCACATGGCATGGCGGAGCGCGGCATGGGATCTGCCGTGGGGCAGGTGCCGGAATACATTCAGATGGTCACTGAATGGTGCAAGAAATACTATGACAAGCCGGTCATCGTAAAGCTGACGCCGAATATCACCGACATCCGTCATCCGGCGCGCGCGGCCCATGCGGGCAATGCCGATGCGGTGTCGCTGATCAATACGATCAACTCGATCACTTCGGTGAACCTCGACCAGATGGCGCCTGAGCCGACCATTGGCGGCAAGGGAACCCACGGCGGCTATTGCGGTCCGGCGGTAAAGCCGATCGCGATGAACATGGTAGCCGAGATCGCACGTGATCCGCAGACTGCGGGTCTGCCGATCTCTGCCATCGGCGGTGTGACCACTTGGCGCGACGCGGCGGAGTTCATCGCTCTGGGCGCGGGCAACGTGCAGGTCTGTACTGCGGCGATGACCTACGGCTTCAAAGTGGTGCAGGAGATGATCTCTGGCCTGTCCGACTGGATGGACGAGAAGGGTTATACCTCCATCGAGGACTTCCGCGGCATGGCGGTGCCGAATGTCACCGACTGGCAGTATCTCGACCTGAACTACGTCACCAAGGCGCGGATCAGTCAGGACGATTGTATCAAATGTGGCCGCTGCTATGCGGCTTGCGAGGATACGTCGCACCAGGCGATTGCGATGTCGGCGGATCGTACCTTTACGGTGAAGGACGATGAATGTGTGGCCTGTAACCTCTGCGTCAACGTCTGCCCGGTTGAGGGCTGTATCACCATGGAAGAGGTCGCCGTCGGCGCTGTGGACGAACGCACGGGCAAGGTTGTCTCTGGCGAATACGGCAACTGGACGCAGCACCCGAACAACCCTTCGGTCACAGCTGCTGAATAAAAGGGCAGGGCGGGGGCTCTCCCGCCCGTCGAGGATGCAGGTTTGAAACCTGCACCCCCTCCCGTTGGGCCCAGCGCCGCGCTATGCGCGGCGCTTTGGCGATCCAATTGCGAGGGTGTTGCGCATCGAGAGCGGGCACTTTTGCTGGGGAGGTCCATCAGGGGCACTTGTGCCCTGACGGACCAGATCAAGTGTGGGTCGGGGGATGGCGCCTCAAGGGTAAACGCTGCTTTGCAGCGCCGCTTCGCGGCCCTTGACCCGCCATCCCCCTTGGGGAGCGCCCCGATTAGGGGGCCGGGGTAAGCATCCGTCGATAGAGGGTCTCAAGGAATTCCATCGCGCCGGCAAAGGGGTCCTCGGGTTGCATGAGCACCTGCACCTGCACCTCGAAATCTGCGTAATGCTGCGTCAGCGACCAGATGGAGAACAGCAGGTGGCGCGGGTGCACGCGGGCGATTTTTCCGGCCGTCATCCAAGCCTCAAACACCTCTTCTGTCTCATCTACCAGCGCGCGCAGATCGGTCGAAAGCTCTTCGATCATCCGGGGCGCGCCCTGCACGATCTCATTGGCAAAGAGACGGCTTTCGCGTGGCATGTCTTGGCTCATCTGCAGTTTGCGCTGCACATAGGCGAGGATCTCTTCGATCGGTTCGCCCGAAGGGTCGAGTTCCCTTAAGGGATCGAGCCAAGTATCTAGAAGTTCTGACAAAAGTTCGGTGAAGATCGCTTCCTTCGACGGGAAGTAATAGAGCAAATTGGGCTTTGATAGGCCCGCTGCCGTGGCAATCTGATCGACGGTCGCGCCGCGAAACCCGTGTTGCGAGAAGACATCCAGCGCGGCCTCCAAAATGGTGGCGCGATTGCGTTTCTGGATCCGGGTGGGGCTGCGGTCTTTGGGCATGTGGGCCGGGTCCGTTCGCTAAATAAAGGTCCAATAAACTCGCCCGGTTTTCGCACAGATGTAAAGCAGGTCGATGAGAAAAGGACAAAAGGCTTGTGCAAATTCTTGACTGAGTCTGATCTGGTGATAGCGTGAGTTTGACCAGTTGGTCAAATGTGAGCTGCGCGGCGGATCAAATCCCCTCTTGGCGGCTCTGGACCAACGGCCGTGACATAAAGCCACTGACCCATAAGAGCTGGCATAGCTAGGATAGACCGCATCGCGCTTGGCGCCGAGCGGCAGACGACAGGGAAGGAAGCGTAGGGATGACCACGCCTGATACACAAACTCCGGGACAGAATCTCAAGGTGAACGGCGATCGGCTGTGGGACAGCCTGATGGATATGGCCAAGATCGGCCCCGGCGTCGCGGGTGGCAACAACCGCCAGACCCTGACCGATGCGGATGCGGAAGGGCGCGCGCTGTTCCAGTCCTGGTGCGAGGCGGCGGGCATGACCATGGGGCTGGATACCATGGGCAATATGTTTGCGACGCGCGCGGGCGAAGATCCCGAGGCGCTGCCGGTCTATATGGGCTCGCATCTCGACACCCAGCCGACGGGCGGCAAATACGACGGGGTGCTCGGCGTGCTGGGCGGGCTTGAGGTGGTGCGTACGATGAACGACCTCGGCATCAAGACGAAACATCCGATTGTGGTGACCAATTGGACCAATGAAGAAGGCACCCGGTTTGCTCCGGCCATGCTGGCCTCTGGCGTTTTTGCCGGCAAACATACCCAGGATTGGGCCTACAGTCGCGAAGATGCCGAGGGGAAGAAATTTGGCGATGAGCTGAAGCGGATTGGCTGGGTGGGTGACGAGCCGGTGGGCGCGCGCAAGATGCACGCCATGTTTGAGCTGCATATCGAGCAGGGACCGATTCTTGAGGCGGAGAAAAAAGACATTGGCGTGGTCACCCATGGGCAAGGCCTCTGGTGGTTGCAATGCACTGTGACCGGCAAGGACGCCCATACCGGCTCCACCCCGATGAACATGCGGGTCAATGCGGGCCTAGGCATGGCGCGGATGACCGAGGCGGCGCATCAGATCGCCATGGCGCATCAGCCCCATGCGGTGGGGGCGGTTGGGCATTGCGATGTCTTCCCGAACTCGCGCAATGTGATCCCCGGCAAGGTGGTCTTTACCGTCGATTTCCGCTCGCCTGACCTGGGCAAGCTGACCTCGATGCGGGAACAATATGAGGCGAAGGCGAAGGAGATCGCCGCCGAGCTTGGGCTAGGGCTGGAGATCGAACCAGTGGGGCATTTCGACCCCGTCACCTTTGACGAAGGCTGCGTCAGCGCGGTGCGTACGGCAGCGGAGCGGCTGGGCTATAGTCATATGGATATCGTCTCTGGCGCGGGGCATGATGCTTGCTGGATCAATGACTTGGCGCCGACCGCGATGATCATGTGTCCTTGCGTCGATGGTCTGAGCCACAATGAGGCGGAAGAGATTTCCAAGGATTGGGCGGCAGCGGGCACCGATGTGATGCTGCATGCGGTGCTGGAGACGGCGGAGGTTGTCGCCTAGCCCGGAAGGACAGTCTTGGGGGTGCTGCCCCCAAACCCCCGGAGTATTTCGGGAAAGATGAAAGAGGGCAGGGCAATTCCCCGCCTCTGATATGCAAAGGAGCAAAGGCGGCATCAGACCGCTGCTCCACAGGGAGATAGATATGACCACAGTCATCAAGAATGGCACCATCGTCACTGCGGATCTGACCTATAAGGCGGATGTGCTGGTGGAAGGCGGTGTGATCACCGCCATTGGCCCGGACCTGAAGGGCGATGAGGTTCTGGATGCCACCGGCTGTTACGTGATGCCGGGCGGGATTGATCCGCATACGCACCTCGAGATGCCCTTTATGGGCACCTATTCCTCGGATGATTTTGAAAGCGGTACCCGGGCGGGTCTGGCGGGCGGCACCACCATGGTAGTGGATTTTGCCCTGCCGAACCCGGGCGAGAGCCTCTTGGATGCGCTGAAGCGTTGGGACAACAAATCCACCCGCGCCAATTGCGACTATTCCTTCCACATGGCGGTGACCTGGTGGGGCGAGCAGGTCTTTGACGAGATGAAGACCGTGATCGAGACGCGCGGCATCAATACCTTCAAGCACTTCATGGCCTATAAGGGCGCGCTGATGGTGAATGATGACGAGATGTATGCCTCCTTCCAGCGTCTGGCGGAGCTGGGCGGCATCGCCATGGTTCATGCGGAAAACGGCGATGTGGTGGCAGAGCTCTCGGCAAAACTGCTTGCTGAAGGAAATGTCGGCCCCGAGGCCCATGCCTATTCCCGCCCGCCGCAGGTGGAGGGCGAGGCAACCAACCGCGCCATCATGATCGCCGATATGGCAGGCGTGCCGCTTTATGTGGTGCATACCTCCTGCGAGGAGAGCCATGAGGCGATCCGCCGGGCCCGTCAGTTGGGCAAACGCGTCTGGGGCGAGCCTTTGATCCAGCATCTGACGCTGGATGAGAGCGAGTATTTCAACGCCGATTGGGACCATGCCGCGCGTCGGGTGATGTCGCCGCCCTTCCGCAATGCAAAACATCAGGAAAGCCTGTGGAACGGTTTGCAGTCTGGCTCCCTGTCGGTGGTTGCGACCGACCACTGTGCCTTTACCACCGAGCAGAAACGCTATGGGGTGGGCGATTTCACCAAGATCCCCAATGGCACCGGCGGGCTGGAGGATCGGATGCCGATGCTCTGGACCCATGGGGTGGCCACCGGGCGCCTGACGCCAAATGAATTTGTCGCGGTGACCTCGACCAATATCGCCAAGATCCTGAACTGCTACCCGAAAAAGGGCGCGGTTCTGGTTGGCGCCGATGCGGATCTGGTGGTTTGGGACCCGGAGAAGACCAAGACCATCTCGGCCCAGACCCAACAGTCGGCGATCGACTATAACGTCTTTGAGGGGCAGGAAGTCAAAGGCCTGCCGCGTTATACGCTGACCCGGGGTCAGGTTGCGGTCATGGACGGCGAGATTAAAACCCAGGAAGGTCACGGACAATTTGTCGAGCGTCAGCCCAATACGGTGGTGAACAAGGCGCTTTCCACTTGGAAAGAACTGACTGCACCGCGCCCGGTAGAGCGCAGCGGTATTCCCGCGACTGGCGTTTAAGGGTATGCGAGACGGGGGCCTTCGGGCTCCCGTTTGTCCGACCAAGGCGATAAGAAGACTATGACAATGACCTCCCAGGCAGACACCGCACCCGCATCCGCTCTCTCTGAAACCGTGATTGAGGCGCAGAACCTCGATCTGGTGTTTGGATCGGGCGAGACCTCGGTGCAGGCGCTCAAAGACATCAATCTAAAGATCAACAAGGGGGATTTTGTCTCCTTTATCGGGCCTTCGGGCTGCGGCAAGACCACCTTCCTGCGCTGTATCGCGGCGCTGGAAACGCCGACAGGCGGTACGCTCACCGTCAATGGCATGACGCCGGAGGAGGCGCGTCAGCGCCGCGCCTATGGCTACGTGTTTCAGGCGGCGGGGCTCTACCCGTGGCGCACCATTGCGAAGAACATCAAGCTCCCGCTGGAAATCATGGGATATTCCAAAGCGGAGCAGGACAAGCGCGTCGCCGAGGTTCTGGAACTGGTGGAGCTTTCCGGCTTTGGCGGCAAATTCCCCTGGCAGCTGTCGGGCGGCATGCAGCAACGGGCGTCGATTGCGCGCGCGCTGGCCTTTGACGCCGATCTGTTGCTGATGGACGAACCCTTTGGCGCGCTGGACGAGATCGTGCGCGATCACCTCAACGAACAGCTCCTGAAGCTCTGGGCGCGCACCAATAAGACCATCGGCTTTGTCACCCATTCGATCCCGGAGGCGGTCTATCTCTCGACCAAGATCGTGGTGATGTCGCCCCGTCCGGGCCGCATCCACGAGGTGATTGAGAGTACGCTGCCCAAGGAGCGCCCCCTCGATATCCGCGACACGCCGGAGTTCATCGAGATTGCCCATCGCGTCCGCGAGGGCCTGCGCGCGGGGCATGGCTATGAGTGAGGGACGCTGTAGGGAGGGCCAGGCATGAAGAGCCTCGTTGCGGTCCTGACCGTACTCGCTGGGATTATCGGGATTTGGTATCTCGCCTGCGTGCCGATGAACATCAAAGGTGTGTTGGACACCGCACAGCGTGCCGGTGAAGAGGTGCAGCCTGCGGAAGCCAAAGATCGTCGCGATGCCTCGGCCTTTGGGCTTGTGGCGCAAAACACCTTCGCCGTGTCTCGTGTTTGGTCCGTTGACCGTCCGCGCTTGCCCGCGCCGCATCAGGTCGCGGTGGAGCTGTGGGACACCACAGTGATGAAAAAGATCACCTCCAAACGCAGCCTTGTGTTTCACGCGCAAGTGACGCTCTCGGCGACGCTTTTAGGCTTTGCCATTGGTACCGGCTTGGGGATCCTCTTGGCGGTGGGAATTGTGCATTCGCGCGTGATGGATATGTCAGTGATGCCTTGGGCCATCGTCAGCCAGACCATCCCCATTATTGCCCTCGCCCCTATGATCATCGTCGTCTTGTACTCCATTGGTGTGCAGGGGCTTTTGCCCAAGGCGATCATTGCGGCCTATCTAAGTTTCTTTCCAGTGGTCGTCGGCATGGTGAAGGGCTTGCGTAGCCCGGATCACATGCAACTGGACCTGATGAAGACCTATAATGCCTCCAAGGGACAAGTGTTCTGGAAGCTGCGTTTGCCGTCCTCGATGCCATACCTCTTTGCCTCCCTGAAGATCGGCATTGCCGCCTCGCTGGTGGGCGCCATTGTGGGGGAGCTGCCGACAGGCGCCGTGGCCGGACTTGGCGCACGACTGCTGGCAGGTAGCTACTATGGTCAGACCGTCCAGATCTGGTCGGCGCTCTTTGCGGCAGCCATCCTTGCGGCCGCGCTGGTGGCATTGCTCGGTCTGCTGGAGCGAGTTCTTCTCGGTCGGATGGGGGTGAAGGCATGAGTGCTCTTTTGCTTCTTTTGGCGCTGCTCGTCTGGGCGGCGGGCTGGTGGATCAACGCGCGTCTGGCCAATGGTCCCCATGCGGATACCCGTGCGGTGGGCCTGTTGGTTCCAACCATCTTAGGCGTCACCATCCTCCTTGTGTGGGAGCTGTTGGTGCGCGGGCTTGCGGTTCCTCTGGTCATCCTTCCGGCCCCGTCGCTGATTGCGGTGCGCTTTGCCGCGAGCCTGTCAATCCTGTGGCAAGATTTCAGCCAGACCATCCTCAAAGGCGCTCTGGGTGGCTATCTCATCGGTTGCGGCGCTGCCTTCGTGATGGCGATCCTCGTCGACCGCAGCGAGTTTCTGCGGCGGGGTCTGCTGCCTGTCGGCAACTTCGTCGCGGCACTGCCCATTGTTGGGACGGCGCCCATCCTTGTGATGTGGTTTGGCTTTGACTGGCAATCCAAGGCCGCGGTCGTGGTCGTCATGGTGTTTTTCCCGATGCTGGTAAACACTGTTGCGGGCCTGCGGGAAACCGACCAAATGCAGCGCGACCTGATGCACACCTATGCGGCCTCCTACTGGCAAAGCCTGTTCAAACTGCGCTTGCCCGCTGCGCTGCCCTTTATCTTCAACGGGCTCAAAATCTCCACCACCTTGGCGCTGGTTGGCGCGATCGTGGCGGAGTTCTTTGGCTCGCCCACCGTGGGCATGGGGTTTCGCATCTCAACCTCGGTCGGCCAGCTCGCGCTCGATATGGTCTGGGCCGAGATCGTGGTCGCGGCGCTCGCAGGCTCAGCCTTTTACGGGCTGATTGCGATGCTGGAGAAAACATTGACCTTCTGGCACCCGTCACAACGGGGCTGATGATACCAAGAGGCGTTCCCACAGGTCTGTGGGGGCGCCTTATCAATTGCGTGCAGGTGTCTGAACAAGAGGGATAAATTCCCCGTCAAACCCTGCGCTCAAAACCTGTGCTGGGGCAAATTTTTACCGTTTGGAAAACGATAAAACCTTTGAACGACGGCTCCATTTCGCGCAGGCTCTCACCCATAACCAACAGGGAGTTAAACCGTATGAAAAACGTGCTCACAGCCGCCGCCATGGCACTGATGGCCGCCTCTGCCGCGCAAGCCGCGGATGAGGTCAAACTGCAGCTGAAATGGGTCACCCAAGCGCAGTTTGCGGGCTACTATGTGGCGCTCGACAAAGGGTTCTACGGCGAGGAAGACCTTGACGTGACCATCCTGCCCGGCGGCCCCGACATCGCGCCGACCCAGGTGATCGCGGGCGGTGGTGCTGATGTCACCGTCGAATGGATGCCGGCCGCTTTGGCCGCGCGCGAAAAAGGTCTGCCGCTGGTCAATATCGCGCAGCCCTTCAAGTCCTCCGGCATGATGCTGACCTGCTGGAAAGACACCGGCATTGCAGAGCCCAAGGATCTGGCCGACCGCACGCTGGGCGTCTGGTTCTTCGGCAACGAATTCCCCTTCATGAGCTGGATGGGCAAACTCGGAATCTCGACCGAGGGCAAAGGTCCTGAGGGTGTCGAAGTGCTGAAGCAGGGCTTCAACGTCGATCCGCTGCTGCAGCGTCAGGCCGACTGTATTTCCACCATGACCTACAACGAATACTGGCAGGTCATCGATGCGGGCGTTTCCGCCGACGAGCTGGTGACCTTCAAGTATGAAGACCAAGGCGTCGCGACGTTGGAAGACGGTCTCTATGTGCTGGAAGACAAGCTCTCTGATCCGGAATTCGTCGGCAAGATGGAGCGTTTTGTGCGCGCCTCGATGAAGGGCTGGAAATACGCCGAGGAGCATCCGGATGAAGCGGCAGAAATCGTGCTCGACAACGATGCCTCCGGTGCGCAGACCGAAGAGCATCAAAAGCGCATGATGGGTGAGATTGCCAAGCTGACCGCTGGCAGCAATGGTGCGCTGGATGAAGCAGACTATCAACGCACGGTTGACACGCTGCTGACCGGTGGCTCTGATCCGGTGATCACCAAAGCACCCGAAGGCGCTTGGACTCATGCCATCACCGACGCGGCTCTGAACTAACCAGACCCTCCCGAAGGGCTTTGAGAATAAGCCCATCGTGAAACATTTGAAGCTCCTGCGTGAAAGCGTGGGAGCTTCGTCAATTTTAGGAAAAGGTAACGAGTTGTTAAGGGGATACTCGCTTCAGTTGAAGCCGCGAGGGCTGCCGCCTCGCGATTTATGGGGGGATAGAATGTCCCAGTTAACGAGTTTTCTGTGTTTTTGCGGAGCGGCGGTCCCGGGTTTGGATCGTCGCTCTGCCACTGCAGAGCGGGTCTGCCTCGAAGCGCGTCTGCGACGTCAGCTCGGGGGCGGGCCACAGGCCTTGGTTGTGTACTTTAATTTGCCGACGCCGAACCACAGGCCCTTTGCGACCATTGGCGCTTACTCTGTAATCTCCGTCGTGGGCTGTTGTCGCCGGTGTTTGGGCGTGAGCGACCTGTTGAACTTCTTCTCCTATGGTTTTTCCCGGGTGTTTCTGGAGCTGTCGCCGGACATTGGATTGATCCGCTACCAGATGGACATTGTGGAGGCCGTGGCAGAGGACCCGATGCAGGCCGGGCGGGTCGCGCTGTTTCATTCCGAAACCGCACTCAGGACACTGCTGGAAGAAGACGCACCATCGGGGCCGGGCGGCCCCTTGGCCGGGGCGCTTCAGGCGCTCTCCCCATCGGCAGATACACTTGCGGCGCCGACAGAACCGACCCCCGCCGTGACACGGCCAGAGGCACAGGCCTGTGTCTCGCTCTCTGAGGGGTGCACGCTTTGTGGTCAATGCGGCTGGGCCTGTCCCACCGGAGCAATTCACCTTGGCGAGGCAGGGCGGACGTTAGAGATTAATGATAGCCTCTGTAGCGGATGCGGTATGTGTGCGAGCGCCTGCCCAGAACAGGTCTTGGCGATCCAAACGCTGGCGCCACTGCGCAGGCAAGCCTGATGGGGCTAGCTGGAAAACCGACCGTATTGGCCTTGGTGAAAAACCAGACCGGTCCCGATGTCTGCACGCTGGCTGACGCGCAGAACCTCGCCCAATAGGATGGTGTGGTCGCCGCCGGGATGGGCCGCGTAGTGGCGACAATCCAGCCGGACCAGCGCTTGATCTAGGGCCGGAACACCTTCGGCAGTCGCGGTCCAGTCATGCTGATCGAATACCTCGCCGCTGCGGGCAAAATGCAGCGCCGTTTCCAGATCGCTCTCGCCCATGACATGGATCGAAAAATGCTGAGCCGCTACAAAAGCATCGTGCCGCTTGGACTGCACAGCCGGGCACCACAAAACCAAAGGCGGGTCGAGCGATACGGAGGTAAAGCTGTTGGCCGTGATCGCCAGCGGACCCCGCGCGCTTTGCGTGGTAATCACAACAACGCCGGTCGCAAAACAGCCCAAGGCCGCGCGCATTTCACCTTGCGTGTCTGGGCCGGGAACAAAGCTGGTCTGCGTCATCGTCTCGTTGCGTCCGTGGTTTCGTGTCAGATCGGGGCCGGGCAGGGGGCACGCGCCTTATGGTCACACCTGACACAAGATGTAAAACAAATCAAAAAGACCCCGGGGCGTCCGGGGCCTTTTCCTGTTCTAAGACTAGCGCAATGCCTGTCAGTCGATCACGGACCGAACGACGCTTGCCATGTCACCTGCGACTTTGTCGATGTCGGCCATGGCATCCACCGATTTCAGCACGCCCGCCGCTTTGTAATAGGCAATCAGCGGGGCGGTCTGGTCGTGATAGGCCTCAAGACGGCTCGCCACGGTTTCTGCACGGTCATCGGCACGGCGCGTGAGCTCAGTGCTGCCGCATTTCACACAAGCGCCATCAAGGGGCGGCTTGAAGGTGTCGTGATACCCCTCGCCACAGCCTGCACAGGTGGACCGGCCAGAGATCCGCTCGACCATGGCGCTGTCGTCGACCTCAAGGCTGATGGCGGCGTTGATCTTTTGCCCGGTGGAGGACAGAAGATCGTCGAGCGCCTGCGCCTGCACAGTGGTGCGCGGGAAACCATCAAGGATCACGCCATTGCGGCAATCGTCGGCGGCGATGCGGTCGTTGAGGATCGCGATCACGATCTCATCCGATACCAGCCCGCCGGCATCCATCACCGCCTTAGCCTGTTTGCCCGCAGGCGTCCCTGCGGCAACGGCGGCGCGCAGCAAATCGCCGGTCGACAGTTGCACAAGACCGAATTTCTCTTGCAACATGCGGGCTTGCGTACCCTTACCGGCCCCCGGAGGGCCCAGCAGGATCAGAACGGCAGGGCGGGTCATAACGTCAACGCTCATATAGTCTCACCCTTTGTTCGCGCGGTTTGTGATCAGATCGTCGACGACCGAGGGATCGGCCAGCGTAGAGGTATCCCCAAGGCTGCCAAAGTCGTTCTCGGCGATTTTACGCAGGATACGGCGCATGATTTTGCCGGAACGGGTCTTCGGCAGGCCCGGCGCCCATTGGATCACATCAGGCGAGGCAATCGGGCCGATTTCGGTGCGCACCCATTGGCGCAGCTCTTTGACCAGCTCGTCTGACGGCTCGCGATCGTTCATCAATGTGACGTAGCAATAGATGCCCTGACCCTTGATCTCATGCGGATAGCCAACCACGGCAGCCTCGGCCACAGCGGCATGAGCAACCAGCGCGCTTTCCACCTCGGCGGTGCCCATCCGGTGACCGGAGACGTTGATCACATCGTCCACCCGGCCGGTGATCCAATAGTCGCCATCCGCATCGCGGCGGCAGCCATCGCCGGTGAAGTAATAGCCTTTGTAGTCCGCGAAGTAGGTCTTCTCGAACCGTTCGTGATCGCCCCAGACGGTGCGCATCTGGCCCGGCCAGCTGTCCTTGATGCAGAGCACGCCTTCGACCGCATTGCCTTCGATCTCGACGCCACTGGTGGGGTCCAGAACCACCGGCTGAATGCCAAAGAAGGGTTTCATCGCAGCACCCGGCTTGGTCGCATGGGCACCCGGCAGCGGCGTCATCAGATGGCCACCGGTCTCGGTCTGCCACCATGTGTCGACGATCGGGCATTGCCCCTTGCCGACGATCTCATTGTACCAGTTCCAGGCCTCGGGGTTGATCGGCTCGCCCACGGTGCCCAGAAGTTTCAGATCCGAGAGATCGTATTTGGTCACGAACTCAGTACCTTGGCCCATCAGTGCGCGAATGGCGGTGGGGGCGGTGTAGAACTGGTTGACCTTGTGCTTTTCGCAAACCGCCCAGAAGCGACCCGCATCGGGATAGGTCGGCACGCCTTCAAACATCAGCGTCGTCGCGCCATTGGCGAGCGGGCCGTAGACGATATAGCTGTGGCCGGTGACCCAGCCCACATCCGCGGTACACCAGTAGATGTCGCCGTCGTGGTAGTCGAAGGTCACCTCATGGGTCAGCGCCGCATAGACCAGATAGCCGCCGGTGGTATGCACCACCCCCTTGGGCTGACCGGTGGAGCCGGAAGTGTAAAGGATGAACAGCGGGTCTTCGGCCTCCATCTCGGTCGGCTTGCAGTAGTCCGAGGCCTCAAGCGCCATTTCGTTGTAGTCGTAGTCGCGCCCATCGATCCAAGTGGTCTGGCCACCGGTACGCTTCACCACGAGGCATTTCACAGTGTCCTTGCAGTGCAGAAGGGCAGCGTCGGCGTTGGATTTCAGCGGAGTCTTGCGGCCGCCGCGGGGGGCTTCGTCGGCGGTGATCAGCACCTTGGCATCACAGCCATTCACACGGGCCGCCAGCGCATCCGGGCTGAAGCCGGCAAAAACGATGGAATGGATCGCGCCAATCCGCGCGCAGGCGAGCATTGCATAGGCCGCCTCGGGGATCATCGGCAGATAGATCACCACCCGGTCGCCTTTGCCCACGCCCATACTGGTCAGGATATTCGCCATCCGGCAGGTTTTGAGGTGCAGCTCCTTGTAGGAGATGTGCTTGGCCTGCTCCTCGGGATCGTCGGGCTCCCAGATGATTGCGGTTTGATCGCCCCGCTTGGCGAGGTGGCGGTCGATACAGTTGGCGGAGACGTTCAGCGTGCCGTCCTCGAACCATTTGATATCGACATTTCCGAACTCATAGGAGGTGTTCTTCACCTTGGTGAAGGGTTTGATCCAGGTGATCCGCTCCGCCTGTTCGCCCCAAAAGGCTTCTGGCGCTTCGATCGAGCGCGCATACATGGCGTCATATTTCGCCGCATCTACATGGGCGTTTTTCACGATGTCCTCAGACGGCGGGTACACCGCGCTCTCGGGCGTGGTCATGGAAAGTCCTCCCTCCAAAATCTCTTGCACGGATTTCCACATGGAAGTCGGCAAGAGTCAAATAGTCTCCATCCTCGGGAGGGATAATAAGCAAAGTTGAAAAGATGTGAATAAACAAAGCGAAAATAAGGGCTTGCTTGTAAAGCAATTTCCGTCAGCCGTTGTTTTGCTGTAAATTTCGGGTTGATTTTGACGATTTTTACAAGTGCGCGAAGGGGTTTTACTGTCAATCCCGCTCCGAAAAGGGGGAAATGACGGTCAACGCAGGGGTGTCCCGTCGCGGAGTTGCCGCGCCGCGCGCGGATCGAACCACAGGGTGCGACATTTCTGCGCAGGGGGGTGTTCCGTCTCTTGAGGGTGCAGGGAGGCGAGCAAAACACGCAACCTCTGTGTCTTGATTTCCTGTCGTGCAAGCGCCCCATAGCAGGATTCCGTCAACTGGCGCGCCAGTTTGGGGTGCACCCCTGCCAGCCGCGTCAACGCGGGGAAGAGCGCCAAGACCTCTTGTCGTACTTCGGGCAGAAGGCCGCGCAGGGACCAGGGGCCGGGATAGAAACTCTCGCTCGCGACGCCATCGACAAAGATCACCTCATGTCGCGGCAGGAGCAGATGCACATAGGTGATGGGAGAGGTCGGGCAGGAGGCCACAGCGTGGCGCGGTGCCGTATGGGCCAGTTGATTGGCGCGCACAAACAGCTCCTCTACGCCAAGGCGCCAGACAAAGCGATGTTGCCGCGACACCCTCATCGGACGCGGCAGCTCAAGCGGCCCGCCAGCCATCAAGGTCACCGGACGCAGACGTGGATTGGACATCATCTGATGCGGCGTCACATGAGAGAGGCCGACCCAGAGGACCGGTTGGTAGCCATTGTCTGCCGTCTGAACCATATCGCCGGGGCGCAAGGCTTCGACAGCGCGAGGGCCTGATTGCGTCTCTATCTGCTGCCCTGCAGTAAAGCAGGGAATACCCGCCGCGTAGAGATTGGCCTGACCGCTCATCTGGGCCGGGGTGACCCCCTGAAGGACCAATTGCTCGCCGCCGGGAAAGGTCAGCAAGGCATTCCCCGAACCATCGTCACTGACCACCACATCGTCCGTGGTGACAATCCCACCCGGCCCGGTGCCGCCCGTCAGATCAGAGACGTCGAGCTGATCGTTAAAGAACCCGTTGGTATCATCATCGTTAAGGTCGAAATCGGTGACCGTATCGCGCCCACCGCTCGTGGTCAGCACAAGGAGGTCATCCCCTCCACCGCCGGTGATACTGTCATCCCCCAAGCCGCCGATGATCGTATCGGCATCGGAAGAGCCAATAACCGTGTCATCGCCATCCCCGGCATCCACCCAGACATCCGCCGCAGAGGCACTCGCATCCAGAAGGTCCGCCTGATCCGTCAGGGTCAGCTCTTCGATATTGTCGAAGGTGATCGTATCGGTGCCATCCGTCAGCGTCCCATCTTCGCTGCCGGTAAAGGTCACGGTGATGGGGCCACTCAAACCGGAGGCATCAATATGATCGCCTTCGCCCGCGCCTCCCAGGATCGTGTCCTGACCGAACTGATCTTCTAGGATGAAGGTATCGTTGCCGTCGCCGCCATCCAGAACGTCATTGTCGGAAATCGTTGCAGTCGGCGCCTCGGTGGTAAAGATCGCACTGGCTGAAATCGGCTGGCTATCATCGTGATAGATGCGGAAGTGCTGTTGGTTGCCGTTCGAGTAGGTGATGGTGATATCAGCCTGACCCGCCGTGGTGCTGATCGAGATAGAGGTATAGGCCTCTGGCAAGACAATCCGGTCAATGCCGACGTCAAAATCCCCAATCGTCAGCGTGCCTGTGTCGTTCTTGCTGTCGACGAGGACATAATCCGCCTCGCCATCGCCATCGCCTGCACCGGCCGAGTTGTTAAACCGGATCGTCGCGGCGCTGCCCGTCGCTGCCGTCCAGCGAAAGAAATCCTGCCCGGTGGTGCCGTTGAAATTGTCGCCATTGTTGACGGTCGTATAGGTCGGCGCACTCGCCCCTTCGTGCGAGCCGCTGTAGATGACATCATCCCCGGCGCCGCCAAGGATCGTATCATCGCCCTTGTCGCCGTCTACCGTGTCATTGCCATCACCTGCGTCGATGTAATCGTCTGACGTGGTGATCTCCTGGCCCTCGGCATCCACATAGCCAAGCCCCATCGCATCATCACCAGAGGTGCCATCCACAACAATCGCGTCCGGAAACCCGTTGACCACGGACATGTGATAGGTCCCGATCGGGTCGCCCCCGTCAAAGTCGTTGGTCTCGTAATCTGCAAGAACCGATCCATTCCCAGAGCCTTCAAGCTCATAGATATGGCCATTGCCGTCAGACACACCGCCTGTCGCATCGCCTGCATAGCCGTCGGTGTATTGAATATCCTCGTAGATAAACTCGATATCAAAGTTGCCGCCGCCGGTGTCGGTCATCACAACTTGGAAAGAGTTTACCCCCGACCCGCTATAAGGCGCGACCCCAAGCCAGGTAACGGTGAAGGTGCCCGCGGTCGGATCGAGATCCCAAAGGATATCCCCGCCCTTGCTGACGTCCACATCGGTCCAAAAGGGCACGATCGCGGGTTTGTCGTAATTCGCAAGACCCTGTGGGTCGTAGGCGGTCTCAGCCGCGCCAAAGGTCAGCAGCCCGTTGGAGTTGATGTAAAGCCCAGTGTAGTCGGTGCCAAAGTAGTTGATCCCGCTGCCACCAAAGACAGAGGTGATATCAACAAAAACGCTGCCATCGTCCAGATTGCCAACATCTGGACCAAGCGTGGTATAACTGTTCTCACCATAGCCCGAGGCACCGCCCAGGCCGGAGTTCATTGTTGCCATTTACACAGGACGCCCGACAGGATGGGCGCTCAACTCACTAACACGCGTGTCGAGGAAAGGTTCGACCAATGCAGCTTAGCTGAAGGGGATTAATTCTCCTTTGATAGCTGCGGAAGGCGAGGGGCCTTTGGCCTTGCGATGGTGTCGCCTGCACCGCGCTGGGCAATGACCCGCGCTGGCAAGCGGCTATGTGCCACATTTTTCAGCGCGTTTCGGTACGCCAATTCGACAGATCTGCCGGAGAAAGGCAGGGAATGGCGCACCGATTAAAGTAGGTCAGAAAATGTGGACACCTTCGTCCAGCCACTCCACGCCAAGCAAGCGGATCGAGCCAGAGTCATAGTCGAGATAGGTGTCGCCGAACTGGTGAGTCACCGTGACCTCCACGTCGCCGCCCGTAAACCGGATCGTGTCCTGACGTGCGTTGAAATCCAGAATGATGTCGTCGCCTTGGTCATTGCCACCTGCGGCGAAAATGAAGGTGTCCTGATGACGTCCGCCGCTCAGTGTGTCGTCGCCGATGCCGCCCCATAGCTTGTCTCGACCCGCACCACCTTCAAGCACGTCGTTGCCAGCGTCGCCTTTGAGTTTGTCATTGCCAGCGTCACCGGACAGTTCATCGGCCCCATCATTCCCGCTCAGTTTGTCCTTGCCCTGACGGCCCTGGAGCCAGTCTGCGTCATCGCCACCAAAGAGCTTGTCGTTCCCTCCGTCGCCGACGATGGTGTCATTGCCACCTTCTCCGCGGATCACGTCACGCCCTCTCGCGCCGAACAAGACATCCCCGTTGTCGCTTCCGGTGATCTTGTCTTTGAACCTTGTACCAGTCAGTTCTTCGACATTGCTCAGCAAGAGACTACGGTCATATTCCGAGCCCGACACCGTCTCGGAAAAGCTGACGATCCCGGTCCCTAAATCTGCCGTCACGCCCGTGGTCAGCTCGCTCAGGACGACGTAGTCGATATCATCGCCCCCGTCGAAGCTGTCTACAATATCCCGCGCTTGCCCATACCCCATCGTTGCGGTGTAGACGTCTGCACCATCCCCGCCTGAGATGGAGTCCTGGCTATAAAAACCAATGAAAGATTCACTGTAAACGCCGCCTCTCCCTGTCCAGTCGGCCTCGGACAACAAGGTGTTCAGAGCATGTAGCGGGTCATCTGCCTGTGCGGCAGCCAGAAGGTCCTGAAAGGAAATATTCGGCAAGTCATCAAGGATCATCGCCACCGACCCGATATTCGGCCAGTTGATGTCAATATCCGTCACCGTTCCTGCCCCGTTGCTATCCATGCCCGAGCCATAGAAATTGGTGTAAGGGTCACGAAGAGGGTTCACCCCGTAGGAAATCCGGTTCGATGCGCTGTACAGGATTTGGTTTGCCTCGTTCTCCAGGACGGAAAGTAACAAAAGCTGCATTGCGCCGTGGTAATTGTTGTGAGCAAAGACTGCGGTCATCTGAATTCCTTGTTGTGTCGGTGATCGAGGCTGTGATCCGGAAAAGCGCGCTATGGCACCTGCAAAGCGAAATTCTTAAATGCGTGAGAAACGCTAAAGAGTTTCAGTGTCGCTGGAAATTGCCATTTGATCAGAGATGCCCCAATTGGCGGTCCGTCTGACGAGAAGGTCGCCTGATTTTGCGCGATGAACAAGCCTTTTTCGCCCCGTATGACGTCAGTGGTCACACAACATGCAAGAACAGAACGAAAATGACTACGAAACTGCCACGTTTGGTTCGGTGACGGTCTGTGGCAGCTCAGTAAGATCAGCGCAAAATTGGGGCAAGGCGGGGTCAAGCGCAGTCCTTCACATTTCCCTTCTAGCCTCGCGCACTGCCTGCTCTATCCAATCCCAACCCTCATACTTGTCTCCCCGAACCCGTAGGTGCGTGTAGCGCTGCATCGAGGTCCAAGACCGGTGGCCGGAGACTGCGGCAACCTGGGGAATGGTTCCCCCCTATCTCGAAAAGGCGAGAAATGCCCTGATGGCGCGGGTCGTGAAACGCGAGTTTTTCAATGCCCGACACGCGGCAAGCTTCAGTCCAGCGCCGGGAAATCATGTTGTTGTTGGTGCCGAAGAGCAGCTCGCGTTTCTGTTGGCGCTTTCTGGCGAAGAGCGCGATCTTAAGTATTGGCGCAGAACGAGAATTCTGGCGATGGCTTGTCTCAAAATGACTGAGGATCGCGTCCAGCTCGTCAAGTGTCGGGCGCCGGTCCCGGGATTTTGACCGTCCGGTGATCCCGAGGTGACTGCAGGCCGCCATCGCGTCCATCGTGGCTGTGCGATCGAGGTCAAAGCCCCACGCCGCTTTGCCGATCGCGAAAACGGA
>JBLXDQ010000003.1:111629-407353 GCA_048263945.1 Epibacterium sp.
TGGTGGCTGTCGATATAGGTCTTGATGGCGTCAGCAAGCGTGCGGCGCTTGGCCTTCAGCTGACCCGCTTTGCCCTGGTCGATCAGGATGCGGATCTCCTTAGACCTTTTTGCAATCCAGATATCAGCGAGCCGTTTCTTGTCGAAGGTTCGGTTCTGTTGAGACCGCTCACCCTTCACTAGAATGTCGATTTGTGCCAAGAAGGCGCTCGTTCCATCCGCGCGTTGACGTTCTGAAACTGGCATGTCCCAACATCCCTGGAAAAATCCCCAACATTGTTGGGAGAACCTGCTAGAGCACGCCAAAGCATGTAATGATCGGGGCTGAGAAGTCGCTAGGAAGTATGCCGATGTCCGCTGAAAATCTCGAAACTTCAAAAGTTTGCCGTGCTGCGCGGCTTTCTGTTGCGCCGATGATGGATTGGACCACGCGGGAATGCCGCTACTTGCATCGGCTTCTGTCGCGCGAGACGCTTCTTTACACCGAAATGGTCACCGCGCCGGCGCTGGTGCGGGGCGGCGCGCTGCATCTTTTGGATCATGACGAAATCGAACACCCCGTGGCGTTGCAATTGGGCGGCTCCGACCCGAAGGAACTGGCCGAGGCGGCGCGGCTGGGGGCCGAGGCGGGCTATGACGAGATCAACCTCAATTGCGGCTGTCCAAGTGACCGGGTGCAATCCGGCGCCTTTGGCGCCATTCTGATGCAAACGCCAGAGCTTGTGGCAGATTGCATGGCTGCTATGGCAGAGGCTGTTGATGTCGAGGTCACGGTGAAGTGCCGCATTGGGGTTGATGAGCAGACCCCGGAGGAGGTCCTGCCGAATTTCCTCGAAAAAATCCGCGCGGCTGGAGTAAAGCGGGTCACGATCCATGCTCGTAAGGCTTGGCTTAAAGGGCTGTCGCCCAAGGAGAACCGCGATATTCCGCCGCTGAATTACGATCTGGTGCATCGGATGAAAGCGGACTTCCCGGATCTGCATATTTCGATCAACGGCGGCATTGCGACGCTGGAGGAGGCCGAGGCCCATCTGGCGCGCGGGTTGGACGGGGTGATGATCGGTCGTGCGGCCTATCACCAACCGGCCGATGTCCTCTGTGCTGCTGATCCGCGGATTTTTGGCACGGGAGAGGTCTCGGATCCGTTTGAAGTGGTGCGTCAGATGCTGCCCTACATCGAGGCGGAGATGACCAACGGCGCGCGACTGCACCAGATCACCCGGCATATGCTGGGGCTCTTTGCGGGCCGACCGGGGGCGCGACAGTGGCGGCGGCACCTGTCGGAAGGGGCCAGCAAACCCGGCGCCGGTCCAGCCTTGGTCGAGGAGGCTCTGGGGTTGGTTCTGGCCCGTGCGGCCTGAGCCCATGCAGGGCGACTATCACCGCCTGGGCTGGTGGCGTTTTGCGTCGGATACGCGGACCCGGGCTTGGGCCGATCACGCGCGAGCGGCGGCGCGGGCCACGTTGACAGACCCGGCGCATGCCCACTGGTGGGAATGCGAAAACACGTGGTTCATCGGCGTTGATGCCTTGGCCAATGATGCGGCAGGGGTACTGCCCGGTGGACCACCTCTTGCTGGGGCTGCGATCGATTTCATTGCTTCGGAACATGGAAGCCTTGCTCCCTTGCATCCAGCGCAAGTGTCTGTGGTGTTAGAGGGCTATCCGCGTCCGCGGCGCGGCGAGGGCGATGCCGCCTTTCGCTATCGGCTCAATCGAGACGCGGCGCATGTGGATGGGGTGAAGCTATTTGGTGATGCCCGCCGCCGTCGAGTGGAGGAGCCGCATGCATGGGTGCTTGGGGTGCCGCTCAACGAAACCTCGGCGGATGCGGCGCCTTTGGTGGTTTGGGAGGGCAGTCACCGCATCATGTCTGGCGCCTTTGCCGAGGCCTTTCGGGGGCATGATCCGCAGGACTGGCATCTGGTGGATATCACCGAGGCCTACACTGAAGCGCGCCGCGAGGTGTTTGAGACCTGCAATCGTGTGACGGTGCATGCCGTTCCGGGCGAGGCCTATCTGATGCATCGGCTCTGTCTGCATGGTGTCGCGCCTTGGGCCACGGGCGCCACCGCGCCGGAGGGCGAGGGGCGAATGATCGCGTATTTCCGCCCCGAAATGCCCAAATGGCAGGCCAACTGGCTGATGGATTTAGGTCAGGAGAGCTGACCCGATGTTTCGCGCGCGAAACAATAGGTCAATAGGCGTTCCGCATGAATAACAAGAGCTTAGCGAGGCGTCCTCACCTTCGGCAACGGGGCAGAAACCCAGTCACAACCACGTGTTAGCTGCGTTTCAGACGCGCGGCGCGCCCCCCGCGACGAGTGGTCGGAGCGGCGTTGCGTTTGGGAAGTTCCGCCATGACCTCGGCGCGTTCCTCTGGGGTCATTTTCGACCAGCGGGAAATCTCATCGATGGAGCGCGCACAGCCGGTGCAGAGCCGTGTGGCAGGATGCACCACGCAAATGTTGATGCAGGGGCTCTCAACCTCGTTGCGTTTCCAAACCTGATCCGACATGGCTTACCCGTTCTTCAAATGGCGCAAACGATCCAGCGCCCCCTGTAGGATATAGGAGGCGGCCACATGGTCGATCACCTCAGAGCGACGTTTCCGTGACGTATCTGCCTCCAAAAGCGCCCGTTCGGCGGCCACGGTGGACAGGCGTTCGTCCCAATAGCTGATCGGCAGGTCAGTGACGCGCGACAGGTTGCGGGCAAAGGCGCGGGTGGATTGGCAGCGCGGTCCCTCGGTTCCGTCCATATTGCGGGGCAGGCCGAGGATGATGCCGTTGATGTCGCGGCCGGCGATAATCTCCAGCAGACGACCACTGTCGAGGGTGAACTTCTTGCGCCGGACCGTCTCGAGCGGTGTGGCAACGCCGCCCATCCGGTCAGAGACCGCAACGCCGATGGTTTTCTCGCCAAAATCGAGCCCCATCAGGGCGCTCATCGGCGGCAGGTCGGCTGCAAAATCGGTGATCTCATCGTGGATCATGGGGTGGCCTTTACTCGGGTCATGGCTTGGGTCAAAAGCGCGAGGGCTTCTGCGTCGCCGGTGAATTTCTCTTGCGCCTCGGCAAAGATCTCTGCCGCGTCATCCGCACGGCCCAGAACACCCAAGGCATTGATAAGACGGGCCCATTCCTCGGGGCTGCCGCCCTCTGTCGCAAGGCGCGCGGCGAGGCCAGAGACCATGTTTTCGATCATGGCCCGACGGTCCTCGGTGCTCATCTCTTGCGCGGCGGCCACGGCATCCGCATCAGGGCCGGGTAGGGCAGGGCCGCCAGTGGCGGGCGCCGGGGTGATCGGGCGATAGTTGACGCCTGCATAGGCCGCCATATCCTCGATCTGTGCTTGGATGGCACGGATCCACGGCGCGCCCGCGGGCCCGTCGCGCAGAGTTTCCGCCCAAATCTGGAAGCCGCGATCCGGTCGGCCGATCTGCCCCATCAAAACGCCCACATAATAGCGCGCCCGTCCGTTCTGCCGGTCGGTAGCCAGTGCCTGACGCAAGAGCTCCTCCGCCTCGGGCGAGACATAGCCGCCCGCCGCCATCACCATCAGCTCGGCCTGATCGACGAGGTCGTCCATCTCGATATCGCCGCCTTGCAACTCAATATAATGGGCTTTGGCGGTATAGGCCGCTTTGAAATTGCCCAAACGCGCCTCATGCTCGGCCAAGAGGTTCTGACCGCGCGGATCATCGGGACGTTTTTCAGTGGCGGCGCGCAGCTCTTCCACCAGCTTGCGGTAATTGGGATCGACCTCCATCTCTGGTGCCGGGGGCAGGCTGGTTTCGGCCTCGTCTTGCGTTGGGCGTGTGGCGGCCAATTGCCGGGACAATTCCACCCGGCGCTCAAGGCCGTAATCCTCGTAGCCCGGCGCGCCGAGACGCATATAGAGTGCTGCTGTGCCAAGGCCGATCACCAGCACCAGGAGGGCGGCGCCCAGTTTGGCGGGGCCATTAGGCGGCACGACCCCGTCCTTGGCTGCTTGCACCTGTGCGTCGGCGGCCAGAATGCGACGGGCGATTTCGGTGCGCAGGCGTTCTGCATCCTCTGTCGCAACGATGCCCCGCGTCACATCGCGGTCGAGGTCCTTGAGCTGCTGGCGATAGACGCGCAGATCATAGGCGGCCGCAGGTTCGCCGCTGCCATTGCGGTTGCGCAGCACCACCAAGGCCAGAAGCCCCGCCATCGCGAGGGTTGCAAAGCCACTCAAAATCCAAAAAGCCATCGTCTCTCCGCCCGTTTCTTCCCATCTATAGGCGAGCGCGCGCGGAAAAAAGCCCTATTGCTGCGACCTGCTGTCCCGCTGCTGTCGTATATGGCAGTTAAAAGGGCGCGGGGGCCTCGCACGAGAGGGGCGAAACTGGCCCCTGCACAGAATACGACAGTCCTGCGACCGCGATGTCGCAAACCTGACGAAACGCGACGATTAACGGCGCGGGGTTTGCTACGATCGCGGGCATATCTGGGACCAGACACGAAGCATTGGATTCGCTTATGAAACGCTATTCAGCCTTTGCAGTGGCGCGGGAAGGTCTGCGCTACCACAGCGGGTGGGAACGCGCCTGGCGCTCACCTGAACCCAAACGCCATTACGATGTGATCATCGTGGGCGCCGGCGGCCATGGCCTGGCCACCGCTTACTATCTGGGTAAGAACTTCGGCATCACCAATGTGGCGGTGATCGAAAAGGGCTGGCTCGGCGGCGGCAACACCGGCCGTAACACCACCATCATCCGGTCGAACTACCTGCAGGACCCCTCTGCCGCGATCTATGAAAAAGCGCGCAGCCTCTATGAGGACCTGAGCCAGGATTTCAACTACAACGTCATGTTCTCTCCGCGCGGCGTGATCATGCTGGCGCAGACCGAACACGAGGTGCGCGGCTATAAGCGCACCGCGCATGCCAACGCGTTGCAGGGTGTCACCACCGAGTGGATCGAGCCCGCCCGCGTCAAGGAGCTGGTTCCGATCATCAACCTCGACGGTCCGCGCTATCCGGTGCTGGGTGGTCTCTGGCAGGAACGCGGCGGCACCGCGCGCCACGATGCGGTGGCCTGGGGCTATGCGCGCGCCTGTTCGGCCATGGGCATGGATATCCTGCAGAAATGCGAAGTCACCGGCGTGCGCACTGAAAATGGCCGCGTCGTGGGCGTCGACACCACCAAGGGCGCGATTGATTGCGACAAGCTTGGCATGGTGGTTGCAGGCAACTGCTCGCATCTGTCGCAAATGGCCGGCTTCCGCCTGCCGGTCGAATCCGTGGCGCTGCAGGCCCTCGTGTCCGAACCGATCAAACCCTGCATGGATGTGGTCGTGATGGCCAATACCGTGCACGGCTATATGTCTCAGTCCGACAAGGGCGAGATGGTGATCGGTGGCGGCACCGATGGGTTCAACAACTACACCCAGCGCGGCTCCTTCCACCATATCGAGGAAACAGTGCGCGCCCTGATCGAGACCTTCCCGATGGTCTCCCGCCTCAAGATGCTGCGCCAATGGGGCGGTATCGTGGACGTGACCGGCGACCGCTCGCCGCTGATCTCCAAGACCCCGGTGGCGAATTGCTTTGTCAACGCAGGCTGGGGCACCGGCGGCTTTAAAGCGATCCCCGGCTCCGGCTGGGCCATGGCGGAACTGATGGCGACGGGGCATTCGAACCTCGCCGAGGAATTCTCCATGATGCGCTTCAAAGAGGGCAAATTCATCGACGAGAGCGTCGCAGCCGGGGTGGCGCACTGATGTCGCAGCCCCGCCTCCTCCCTGACATGGGGGCCCGGGCCGCTCAGGCGGCTGGGAACCTTTGCGTGATTTCGGGCGTTACCCCCCCGAATGAACAAACACGCAGGAGGCTCACATGTCTGACCAAACGCAACACTCGTCCGGTTCCAGCAACGGCAATGGCGCACTCGCCTTCATCCTTGGCGGTGTCGTCGTGGCGCTTGCCATCTTGGGCTGGTTCGTCCTCGGCGGCGAAAACCCCGTTGATCAGCCCGATGTCAGCATCGAGCTGCCCGGCGGCGGCGTCATCGAAGGCGAAGTCGACACATCCGGCAGCAACTAACCTACAGGGGCACGCCGCCTCTGTTGGTGGCGTGTCCCGCACCTGCGGCACAGGCTCTTTGCCCCGGTCTGTGAGCACCGCCCGCGCGCGCATCACTAGCGCCGCATCTGGGGCCGCTCCCCGAACATCTGAAGTCGCGACGCCCCGCGTCGCCGCGCCTGCCTTTATGGGGCAGGGCGCTGCTGTAACTCTTTCGACGGAGCACGCACAATGCTGATCCTTGAATGTCCCTATTGCGGCGTCCACGCCGAAGAAACCGAACTCCACGCAGGCGGCGAAGCGCATCTGAAACGCTTTGGCCCCGGTGCCTCGGATGACGAATTCCACGACTACCTCTTTATGCGCGAAAACCCCAAGGGCGTGCATCTGGAGCGCTGGCGCCATGTGAACGGCTGCGGCAAGTGGTTCCACGCCGCCCGCTGCACCATGACGCTCGAAGTCTTCGGCACCTATACCGCCCAGACCTCCGAGCCGCCGCAAGAGATCAAGGATAAGATCTCCGCCAAGCGTCCCGGCTGGTCATGGCGCGAATTCTCGGCCTGATCTTCGATGTTTCACCTTCTTCCAAATATCCCCGCCGGAGGCGCCCACACCTCCTCACGCGAAAGGGTCGCACCATGAGCACGCGTCTCGCCAAACAGGGTCGTCTGATCGACCGCTCCAAACAGATTGAGTTCTCCTTCAACGGTCGTAAGCTCAAGGGCTTTGCCGGGGACACGCTCGCCTCCGCATTGCTGGCCAATGACCAGATGCTGGTCGGCCGTTCGTTCAAATATCACCGCCCGCGCGGCCTCGTTGCCTCTGGGAGCGAAGAGCCGAACGCGCTGGTGGGCCTTGGTGTCGGCGATCGCTTCGAGCCGAACCAGCGCGCCACCACCACCGAGCTGTTCTCCGGCCTCTCTGCCCAGTCGCAAAACCACTGGCCGAGCCTGGAGTTCGACATCGGCGAGGTGAACTCCAAACTGTTCTCGCGCTTCCTGACCGCGGGCTTTTACTACAAGATGTTCATCCACCCGCGCCCCTTCTGGAAGCATGTGTATGAGCCCTTCATCCGCCAATCCGCCGGCCTCGGCAAAGCTCCGAACAAGGAGCTGAAGGACGCCGATACCTACGAGCATTTCTACTTCTTCTGTGATGTGCTGGTGATCGGTGGCGGTGTTGCGGGCCTGCAGGCGGCAAAATCTGCTGCAGAAACCGGCGCCAAGGTGCTGGTTCTGGAGGAGAAATCCTATTGGGGTGGCCGCACTCCGGTCGACGGCGGCATGATCGAGGGGCTTGAGGCCGAGGCTTGGGTCGCCAAGACCGTGGCCGAGCTTGAAGCCATGGACAATGTCACCCTGCGCAGCCGCACCATGGGCGCTGGCGTCTATGATCACGGCTATATCTTGGGCTATGAGCGTCTCACCGACCATGCGCCCGGTCAGGGTGGCCCGCGTCACCGCATGTGGCGCATCCGCGCAGCGCAGACCGTCACCGCGACCGGCGCTATTGAGCGGCCCCTGTCCTTTGCTGGCAATGATGTGCCGGGCGTGATGCTCGCCGCCTCCATGCGCGATTACGTGGTGAACTGGGGCGTGACCCCGGGCAAGCGCGTGGTCATCGCCACCAACAACGACGACGCCTATCGCACCGCGCTCGTGCTGCACGAGGCCGGGGTGGACGTGGTGCGCCTGCTTGATACCCGCGAAAGTGGCGGCGGCGATCTCGCCGATCAGGTCCGCGCCCTTGGCATCCGGGTCGAATGTGGCCGCGCCATCGCCAAAGTGGCCGACGGCAAGCGCGTCACCAAAGTCGCCATCTGCGCCCAGAACGGCGAAGGCGGCGCGCGCGAGGAAGTGGAGGCCGATGCGGTCGCCATGTCCGGCGGCTGGTCCCCGGTGGTGCACCTCTGGTCCCATTGTGGCGGCAAACTGATCTGGGACGAGGCGCAGGCGCATTTCCGCCCCGATCCCGACCGCGCCCCCACCGGTGCGGATGGTCAACCCTTTGTGGTCACCGCCGGCACCGCTTCCGGTCCGCTGACCCTGAGCGCCGTGATGGCTGATGCCGCCGCAGCGGGCGCCAAGGCTGCTGAGGCCGCAGGCCGACCCGCGCAAGCGGTAGCCACCATCGCGACCTCCGAGGTTTCCGAAGCTCAGATGGAAGCGGTCTGGCTGATGCCCGCCAAGGCCGACATCCAACTGCGGATGAAGAGCTGGCTGGACTATCAGAACGACGTCAAAGTCTCTGACGTGCAGCTTGCGGCGCGCGAAGGCTATGAGAGCGTCGAACATACCAAGCGGTATACCACGCTCGGCATGGCGACCGATCAGGGGAAACTCTCCAACATCAACGGCTTGGCGATCCTTGCTGATACGTTGGGCGCGGAAATCCCGCAGGTCGGCACCACCACCTTCCGTCCGCCCTATCACCCCATCTCGATGGGGGCGATCGGTGGCGAAGCGCGAGGCGAGATCTTCCAGCCGCTGCGCAAAACGCCGATGTATGATTGGCACGATGCCAATGGCGCCCATTGGGAGCCGGTCGGCCACTGGCGCCGTCCCTTCGCCTATGTGCGCTCGGGCGAGAGCGTGCATGATGCGGTGAACCGTGAGGTGAAGAACACCCGCGAGAACCTCGGCCTGCTCGATGCCTCCACCCTTGGTAAGCTGATCGTCAAAGGGCCGGACGCGGGCAAGTTCCTCGACATGCTCTACACCAACATGATGAGCACGCTGAAACCGGGCAAATGCCGCTATGGCCTGATGTGCTCGGAGAACGGTTTCCTCAGCGACGATGGCGTGGTTGCGCGGATCGACGAGGACACCTTCCTCTGCCACACCACCACTGGCGGCGCGGATCGCATCCACGCCCATATGGAGGAATGGCTGCAGACGGAATGGTGGGACTGGAAAGTCTACGTCGCCAATGTGACCGAGCAGCTGGCGCAGGTCGCCGTGGTTGGCCCCAATGCCCGCAAGGTCCTGGAAAAGCTGAACGCGCAAGCGGGCGGCGGCATGGATGTCTCCAAAGAAGGTCTGGCCTTTATGGAGTGGAAGGACGGCGAGATCGGCGGCTTTAAAGCGCGCGCCTATCGGATCTCCTTCTCCGGCGAGCTGTCCTATGAGATCGCGGTTGCGGCCTCTGAGGGGCAAGCCTTCTGGAATGCGCTGATCGAGGCCGGTCAGGAGTTCGGCGTGATGCCCTATGGCACCGAAACGCTGCACATCCTGCGCGCCGAGAAGGGCTTCATCATGATCGGTGACGAGACCGATGGCACCGTGATCCCGCAGGATCTTGGCCTCCATTGGGCGATCTCCAAGAAGAAAGAAGACTTCCTCGGCAAACGCGCACAAGAGCGCAGCCATATGGTCGATCCCGATCGTTGGCAGCTGGTGGGTCTTGAGACCGTCGATGGCTCCGTCCTGCCGGATGGCGCCTATGCGGTGGGTAATGGGCTCAACGCCAATGGTCAGAAAAACACCATCGGCCGGGTGACCTCCACCTATTACTCCGCCACCCTCGGCCGCGGTATCGCGATGGGTCTGGTCAAGCACGGACCCAAGCGCATGGGCGAGGTGATCGACTTCCCCGGGCTCGACGGGAAAATCTTCAAAGCCAAGATCGTCGACCCGGTCTTCTACGACAAAGAAGGGGAAAAGCAGAATGTCTAAGGCACAGAGCGCCCTCAATGGGGCCAGCTATGCGGGTCTGGCCAAGGTCGAAGAGACCGGTCTGGGCGGCATGATCACCCTGCGCGGCGATTTCGCCTCCGCAGGCTTTCAGGCGGCGGTGAAGGCCGCCACCGGCTGCGACGTTCCGGCCGTGCGCAAGATCACCTCTTCCGAGGTCGGCGCGGTGGCGTGGATGTCGCCGGACGAGCTCCTCCTCTTGGTGGACTACGAGGGCGTTGACGCCGTGGTGGCCCAGATCAGCGCGGCGCTGGCGGGCGAGCATCATCTGGCGGTCAACGTCTCCGATGCGCGCGCCTGTTTCGCGGTAAGCGGCGAGGCGGCGCGCGAAGTGATCGCCAAGGTCGCCCCGGTCGATCTGGCTCCCGGCCAGTTCGAGGCCGGCGACTTCCGCCGTACCCGCTTTGCCCAAGTGGCCGGCGCCTTCTGGCTCGACGAGGCGGGCGTGTTCCACATCGTCTGCTTCCGCTCCGTCGCGGTCTATATGTACAACCTGTTGTGCACCTCTGCGCATCCGCAGTCCAAGGTTGGCGTTTACGCTTAAGCTGACGCCAAATGGCAACAGAAGTGCGAACCACAATGCGGCCCCCTTGTAGGGCCGCATTTTCTTTGTGAATAGAAGGCGATAGATTAATTAGGAGGCTCCATGTTTTTCAAATCATTCATGCTTTCAATGGCCGTCGTTTTTGTATCACTTTCCTCTGAGGCGATTGCTCAGACTTATGAATGCACATTTAAGGATGGGCATCGGCGCAGTGTTATCCCGTCGAACGTCTTGGTAAAACTGGCAGCTGACGGTCAGTCGGCGCAGGTGGTCGACAGCGTGAGCTACCATCACAAAATGGCGCCGGTGGCAGCGAAATTTGTCAAGAACACCTCTAGCCGAGTGCGGGTGCGTTGGTCGCTCAAGGATGTCTTCAGCAAATCTGGTCAAAAGGCGACGCTGAATTTCTCCCTCACGTATCAGAAGGATTCTGGTAAAGCCTTTCTCAACATGGATATTCCGGGGTACAGCAATACTGAGTCCGGAAACGGAAGCTGCGAACAGCGCAAGTAAGTGCACATAGGATTGCTGGCGGTCCGGCGATTTTCCCACTTCGCGGGCTTGACCAAACGCATGCAGAGCCGCATGTATCCCTCAGGAACGCAACACGAATTGACAGGGGGCCAGCATGGCTTTTGAACTTCCCGATCTTCCCTACGCTCACGATGCACTCGCGTCCAAAGGCATGTCCGCCGAGACGCTCGAGTATCACCACGACCTGCACCACAAGGCCTATGTCGACAACGGCAACAAGCTGATCGCTGGTACCGAGTGGGAAGGCAAATCCCTCGAAGAGATCATCACCGGCACCTACAACAAAGACGCCGTGGCGCAGAACGGGATCTTCAACAACATCTCCCAGCTGTGGAACCACAACCAGTTCTGGGAAATGATGGGCCCGGGTGCCTCCGCGATCCCGACCGAGCTGGAAAAAGCACTGGTTGAATCCTTCGGCTCCGTCGACAAGTTCAAAGAAGAGTTCTCTGCCGCTGGCGCAGGTCAGTTCGGCTCTGGCTGGGCTTGGCTGGTGAAAGACACCGATGGCGGCCTCAAAGTGACCAAGACCGAAAACGGCGTGAACCCGCTGTGCTTTGGCCAGACCGCGCTTCTGGGCTGCGACGTTTGGGAACACTCCTACTACATCGATTTCCGCAACAAGCGCCCGGCCTACCTGTCGAACTTCCTCGACAACCTGGTGAACTGGGAAAACGTCGCCTCCCGCCTCTGAGCGACCGACGGATGTAAGATGTAAAAAGCCCGCCTGTTTTGGCGGGCTTTTTGCTGTTTGGTCTGTGGCTTAGCGCAGAGCGGCCAAGGCCTCGGTGGGGGTGTCGACCCAGGTCAAGGCCGCCGCGTGGCTGGCATCTGCAAAGCCCTCCTTGACGATATGATCGATGAGACCGCGCAGAGGGTCCCAATAGCCGTCGGTGTTCAGCAGGATGATCGGTTTGGCGTGCAGCCCGAGTTGTTTCCAGGTGATCGCTTCGAACAACTCATCGAGCGAGCCCATTCCGCCGGCCAGCAGCACCACCGCATCGGCATTGTAGAGCATCACCTTTTTGCGCTCGTGCATGGTTTCGGTGACCACATAGGTCGTCAGATCGCTTTTGCCGACCTCGCGTTTCACCAGATGTTCGGGAATGACGCCGAAGGTCTCGCCACCCGCAGCCTGCGCGGCGCGTGCCACGGTGCCCATCAGGCCGACATCGCCCGCACCGTAAACCAGCCGCAGACCGGCCTCTGCCAGCCCGGTGCCAAGATCGCGGGCCGCGGTTTCATAGCTGGATTTAGCCCCCATGCGAGAGCCGCAATAGACGCAGACGGATGTGACGGCCATGGCGCACCTTTGTCTTTTTGAACAGGAATTCGCACGAAAGGGCAGATTTATCGTGCTTTGACCCCTCATAGCGGTATTGCTAGATTTGCTCAACCGAAGGCGACGGCAACAGTGGCCCGGTGGCAAGGGACAAAGAAGGACGAAGTCACACGATGACGAAGACGAACGGGACGGGTAACGGATTGGGGGGCGGTGCGAGCCTCACCATTGGCACCGTGGCAACGGTGGTGGTGCTGGGCGGCGGCATTTTCCTCGCGCGGGGCGGCGTATTGGGCCCGGGCACGCAGGCCGCAGTTGATGACGCGCTCGCCATGTTGGGCCTGATCGAAGCACCTGCGCCTGTGACTGTGCCGGTCGCGGATGTGGCCAATACCGCAGCCGAACCGGTGGCCGAACCGATTGCCGTGGTCAAACGCGACACCGAAGAGCCTGCCGTAGAGAGCGCGCAAGAGGAGCCGGCAGAAGAAGCCGCCGCGCCAACTTTGGATGAGGCGCAGGTGGCAGAGGCCGAAGAAGCCGCGCCCGAAGAGCCCGCCTTCTCCCTGACGGCGCCTGTGTTGGAACTGGCGCGATTTGAAACCGATGGCTCGGGTCTTGTGGCCGGGGCTGCTCAGCCGGGTGTTGCCATTGACGTGTTGCTGGACGGTGCGGTTATCGAGAGCCTGACGGTTGATGAGGGCGGTGAATTTGCCGCCTTTGTGGCGCTGGAGCCGAGTGACCAACCGCGTGTTCTGTCGCTTGTTGCACGGTTCGACGGGGAGGAATTGTCCTCTGAGGACAGTTTTATCCTTGCGCCCATTGCGCCGACCGTTGTGGCCGAGGTGGAGCCGGAAGCAGTTGAAACACCTGCGCCGACTGAAATGGCCGAGGCTGTGACCGAAGAGCCATCGCCTGTTGAGGCAGAGCCCGCTGCCGCTCCTGAAGTCGAGACTGAGGTCCAGCCCGAGGTAGAGGCTGTGGTTGCTGAGGCGGCTGAAGCCGTCACGGAAGCGGTTAGCGAAGTTGCAGATGCGGTTGAAGAGGCCGTTGCGGATGTGACCGTGGCGACGACGGGGGCCGCCGACGCGCCGGTTGAGACACAAGAGGCGGTGACGATTGCCTCCGCCGAGACTGAGACCGCTGCTGTAGTGGAGCCTTCCACGACACCTGAGGCGGAACTCGAAACCGCATCCGATGCTTCAAACGTGGAGGCCGCTGAAGAGGTCGAAGAGACACAAGCGCCGCAGCCAGAGCCCGCGCAGGTCGTCACCGAGCTGAGTGCTGAACCCGAGGCGCCCACCTCCGACGTTGAGGAGCCGACGGTATCGGCGGCTGCAGGAGATCAGACGGCGACACCGGGAACCGAAGGAACCGCCGCGCCAGAGACCACAGCCGCGTCCGAGGAACAGGCGGTCGACGCCGACGCCGAAAGCGCGCCGAAACCAGATGTGGCTGTCGCGGTTCTGCGCGCCAACAAGGACGGCGTATCGCTGGTGCAACCGGCCACACCTGTGGCGCCGGAATTCCTGGGCAAAGTGGCGCTGGATACCATCAGCTACACCGACAGTGGCGATGTGCAGCTTGCGGGGCGCGCCAAACCCGAAGCCTTAGTCCGGGTTTATCTCGACAACAGCCCGGTCTCTGACATCACGGTGGACCTCGCGGGCCATTGGTCGGGCAGCCTGACCTCGGTTGCGCCGGGGATCTACACGCTGCGACTGGATGAGATCGACCCGATTGAGGGCAAGGTGCTGAGCCGTCTGGAAACCCCGTTCAAACGCGAGGCGCCAGAAGCGCTGCAGCCGATTGTGACCGCGGAGACCTCGCCGGGGACCACAACTCCGTCGGTGCAGGCAATCACCGTGCAAAAGGGCGACACGCTTTGGGCGATTTCGCAGGCGCGCTATGGCAGCGGGTTCCTCTATGTGCGGGTGTTTGAGGCCAACAAGGGCGATATCCGAAATCCCGACCTGATCTATCCCGGCCAGATCTTCACTCTGCCGGAGTGAGGGATTAGATAACAGGTGAACAGGGCGCGCTCCCGGATCGGGGCGCGCCTTTGACGTTTGACGCGACGACACGATCAAGGACAGGGCCCATGCCTCCAATGGAAGACGAGACCACCGCCGCAGATGAGCGCCGCTCTGGCGCACGGACCCTGCGCAAGGTCTGGCCCTATGTTTGGCCGACCGAAGCGCGGGCGATCAAGGTGCGGGTGATCCTTGCGCTGTTGGTTCTGGTGATGGCCAAGGGTGTCGCTGTGGTGACGCCGATGTTCTACAAAGGCGCGGTGGATGCGCTGGCCAAGGATGGCGTGCCGATGCTGGCGCTTGGCGCCGTTGGCCTGACCGTGGCCTATGGCATGGCGCGGATCATGAACACCGGCTTTCAACAGCTGCGGGATGTGATCTTTGCCCCGGTGACTCAGCGCGCGCTGCGGCGCTTGGCGCTGACCACCTTTCGCCATATCCACGCAATGTCGATGCGCTATCACATCACCCGCAAAACCGGGGGCCTAAGCCGGATCATCGAACGCGGTGTGAAGGGCGTGGAGTTCCTTCTGCGGTTTCTGGTCCTCTCCATCGGGCCGTTGCTGCTGGAGCTGACCTTGGTGGCGCTGGTGCTCGCCTGGTTGTTCGACGTTTGGTATCTGGTCGCTGTGGCCGTCACGGTGGCGCTATATGTCTGGTTCACCTTTGCAGTGACCGAATGGCGGGTGAAGCTGCGCCGTGTGATGAACGCGCAAGACACGGATGCAAACCAAAAGGCCATCGACAGCCTCTTGAACTACGAGACCGTGAAATACTTTGGCGCGGAGGACCGTGAGGCGGCCCGCTATGACGTCGCCATGAAGGGCTATGCGGCGGCGGCACTCAAGACCGCATATTCGCTGGCCTTTTTGAACTTCGGTCAGGTGGTGATTATTACGGGCGGGCTGATCGCCGTCATGGTGATGGCTGCGATGGGGGTCGAGCGGGGCGAGATGACGGTTGGCGATTTCGTCATGGTCAACGCCTACATGATCCAGATCACCGGGCCCTTGGGCTTTCTCGGCACGGTCTACCGCGAAATCCGTCAGAGCCTCGTGGACATGGGCGAGATGTTTGACCTGCTGGAGCAGCCACCGGATGTCAGCGACAAACCCAATGCCAAGGAGCTGAAGGTGACGGGCGGTGAGATCCGTCTGGAGGATGTGCGCTTTGCCTATGATCCGGAACGGCAGATCCTGAAGGGGGTCTCGCTCGACGTGGGCGCGGGTCAGACAGTCGCGATTGTGGGCTCCACCGGCTCTGGCAAATCCACCATCGGGCGGCTGCTGTTCCGGTTTTACGATGTGACCGGGGGGCGGTTGACGATCGACGGGCAGGACATCCGCGACGTGACACAAAAGAGCCTGCACGCCGCGATTGGAGTGGTGCCGCAGGATACGGTGCTGTTCAACGACTCCATTCGCTACAACATTGCTTATGGCCGCGAAGGGGCAAGCGAAGACGAGATCATCGCGGCGGCCAAAGCCGCGCAGATCCACGACTTCATCCTTGCCTTGCCTGAGGGCTATGACACGCCCGTGGGCGAACGGGGCCTGAAACTGTCGGGCGGGGAAAAACAGCGGGTGGGCATTGCGCGTACCCTGCTGAAGAACCCGCCGATCCTGTTGCTGGATGAGGCGACCTCGGCGCTCGACACCGACACAGAGGGCGAGATCAAAGGCGCGCTGGCGCAGGCCGGGCAGGGGCGCACGGTGATCACCATCGCGCATCGGCTGTCCACCATCGCCGAGGCGGATCGTATTGTGGTGCTTGAGCAGGGCGAGATCGCGGAAACCGGCACGCATGAGGAGCTTTTGGCCCGCGCCGGACGCTATGCGCATCTGTGGCAACGCCAGCAGGCCGATCAGGACGTCGCCTAAGCCAGAGCCCTGTCCCTGCTTCGATTTCGCTTTGGCGGGCGGGTGTTGTGACGTAACGTCAAAACACCTGCTGTCGTCCTATGGGGGGAGGCGCATCGGGTCGATAAATTCCTCCTGAGGGACACGCTATGAAAACCGCACTCGCCTTTGCCGCTGCACTCGCCCTATCTACGCCCGTCGCCTATGCGCAGGATCTGGAGTTTATGCTGGGCAATGAAACCAGCGCCGATCTGGTCGAATTCAACGTCTCCATCGCAGAGACGGATATGTGGGAAGAGAACCTGCTGGAGGGAGCCTATCTCGCACCGGGGTATGAGGTCGGCGTCTTGATCGCTGATGGCGAGAATACCTGCGTCTACGATATCCGAGGCGTCTTCTCTGACGAGACATCCTTCGAGGAATACGGCCTCGATTTGTGCGACATGGGAGGCTACACCTTCACCGAAGAGTAATCCCAGGTCCGAATCCGGGTCACAGGTGAGGGCGGTTGCGGACAGCAGCCGCCCTATGTCGTGTCTCACATGCCGCTTTGGCGAGATGTGTGAATGTTCCCGCCATCCGCGAATTTCACGACAGTGCGCGGTGCCTCGCCCAATGGGCGCCTAAGCGTCGGCGGAGCAAGGGGGCAAGGCGACGGAGGCGCGTTAAGCCGCTTATGAGAAACGGAAATTCGGGCCGATGATCGCCGGAATAGGGATCCGGCCATCGGTGGACTGGTGGGGCGTCAGGAGGCTCCCTAGGTTGATCCTTGTCACGAGGCGCTGCTGGCGCTGCGGACGCAACCAAAACCAAATGTGGAGTATAACGATGAAAACCTTTGCCCTGACTGCCGCTACGTTCGCATCCCTTGCCGCTGCCCCGGTGCTGGCCGCAGGCTTTGCCGCCGAAGTGGACGTAAACGGCAACGGCACCCTGTCGCTGGAGGAACTCCAAGTCGCTTATCCGGATCTGACCGCCGAGACCTTTGGCCAGATCGATGTGAACGCCGATGGCGAAGCGGATGTGGCCGAGGTGACCGCCGCGCAAGAAGCAGGCCTGCTGGTTACCAACGGCTAACCCCAGCCGTTGGACAGAGGCGCGCTCCCCCGGGCGTGTCTCGCTGGGGTAGGGACCCGTGCGTGACTGTTAGCGCGTATTCTGGGTACGGGGCCCTGCCGCACCTTGTGTGACGTATGCCTTGGGACGATCGCGCATCAAACGGTCTTCTTCACCCCGGATCACATGACCAACACTCTCCCCCGATAGAGTTGGTGCCGAGCGTTTCAGGACGCGTCACACGAAAGAAGGCCTCGCAGGTTTGCGAGGTCTTTTTTCATGTCACACCATAGGGGGGCACCGCAGGATCACGCTTTGGTCACGGAAACGAGAGGGTCAGGAACATCTGTGGATTTGCCGTGTTGGTAGGGTGTCACGAAGGCGCAAGCCCTTCAAAATACACTGCGATCCTGAAAAGGAGGACAACACAATGAAACGTATTGCACTGACCACCGCCGCTCTTTCCGCCCTGATTGCCGCCCCGGCAATGGCTGGTGTCACCAGCGCCGGTTCCCACACGTTTGACGAGCTGAAAGAGGTCTATCCCGCGCTCGACCAGAAGGTGTTTGAACAGGTGGACGTGAACAAGGATGGCGTGGCCGACATGGCAGAGGTCGATACGGCCGAGCAGTCGGGTGTGCTGAACGAGGAGATGAGCGTCGCGGAGACGAATGGCACTTACGATCCGACACCGAATGGTGTGGACGAGGCTGGCGCGCTGACCTTCACCGAACTGAAGGAAGAGTATCCGTCGCTGACCCAAAAGGTCTTTGAAGAAGTCGACGTGAACAAAGATGGCGTCGCCGATATGGAAGAGATCGACCAGGCCGAACTGTCGGACGTTCTGAAGCCGGGCATCGGGAACACGACCGAAGGCCAGTCCTACAACAACGGCTAACAGTCGACGTCTCGCTATGACCCCAAGGGGCATGGCTGACATATGAAGAGGGCCTCTCCCGTGCTGGGAGAGGCCCTTTTTTTTGGTTTGCGTTATTCGGCGGCTTTGAGCGGGGCCGTGCCGGGAGGCAGGCTGGCCTCCGGGGTGCTGTCGTCCTCCTCAGAAGACCAGTCAATCACCGTGGAGGGCAGGCGGCGCGCCTTGCGATAAAGAGCGGTATCAAGCGCCACACGGCTGGTACGCCCGCCCGTGATGCGGGCAAAGAGACGGCCCATCCATGCCATATAGGTCCCGATCCAGATCCGGATCGCCAACAAGGACGGCGTGACAACCAGCGTCAACACGGTCGCGATACCAAGGCCAAAGACCACAGCGGTCGCCAACTGCTTCCACCAGAGCGCGGTGGGGCTGTCGATGGAATAGCCGCCGTTGATGAAGTCGAGGCTGATGCCAAACATCATCGGCGCGAGACCGGCCATGGTGGTGATGGTGGTCAGCAGAACCGGACGAATGCGCGCCTCTGCGGTGCGGATGATCGCCTCGATCCGGGGCATGTGCTGGCTGAATTCCTGATAGGTATCAATCAGAACGATGTTGTTGTTCACAACAATCCCAGCGAGCGCCACAATCCCGGTCCCGGTCATGATGATCGAGAAGGGCTGTTGCATCACCATCATTCCGATCAGCACGCCAGTGGTCGACAGAACCACTGCCAAAAGCACCAGCACCGAGTTATAGAAGCTGTTGAACTGCGCCAGAAGGATCACAAACATCAGCCCCAAAGCACCAGCAAAGGCGTTCATCAAGAAGGCGCCGGATTCCTCTTGCTCCTCCTGATCACCGGTCCATTCCCAATCGACGGCACCCGCGAAAGGATCGCTTTCCAACCACTTAGTCAGCTCTGCAATTCGTTCGTTGGCATTGATCGGCACCACATGCGTGTCGCCAGCATTCATCGCCTCCAGAACCGCCTTGGCAGAGGTCGCCCCGGTCAGAACGAAGATTTCGGCGCGCGTGCCATTGGGCAGTGTGACCGCCTCAGCAGAGGGGGCAGTCCCTTCGGGCACGGCCTTGACCACGGCCAGAGACTGATCTTCGCCCGCGTCGTCCTTGGTGAAGATCTGGGTCAGACCCGGTTCAACATCGGCCTTCACGTCATAATAGCGCTCTTGTTCTGTCCGCGAGATCTGCGCGAGCTTTGGAACCGGTTGACGGGTCACAAAGTTCGACAAGGGCACGAGACCTTCGGCAGTGCGCAGTTTCAGCGAGTCGAGGGTGGACAGCACGCGCTGTTCTTCGGGCAAGCGCAGGCGGATTTCGATCTCCTCGTCAGAGCTGTCGACCCGCATGGTGTCTAGAAGAATGCCGCGTGTGACCAGCTGCACCATCGCGCCGACGGTCGCCACATCGGCGCCATAGCGACCAGCCTTGGCCACGTCCACGTCGATTTCCCAGTCGATGCCGGGCAGGGGCAGGCTGTCCTCGATCAGAGTGAGGCCGGGGGTGGCCGCAAAATGATCGCGGGCTTGGATCGTGGCGGCGCGAAGGGGCTCCCAGTCATCGCCCAGAATACGCAGGTGGACCGGTTTGCCGGAGGCAGGGCCACCTTCCAGCGCCTTAATCTCGACCTCAAAGCCGGGCAGACTTTCGACCATGCCAGAGAGCTCCTCCAGCACCGTGTCGCCGTCAAAGGCATCCGCGGTGACTTCACGGTGGAACATGCCGCCAAAGATCGGCTCGCTCTGGGTTGGGCGATCCTCCCAAGGAATGATCTCGAACTGCACCTGACCAACGGTGTCGGGCGGGGTGCTTGCGCCGGAGGCATCGGTGTTGAGTCCGCCTTCACCAGCAAAGGAGAAGACGTTAATCACCGCCGGGTGCTGCATGATCACAGCCTCGGTGGCGCGTACCATCTCGTCCTTTTCATGGAGCGAGAGGTTGCCCCGGGCGCGGACATAGGCGGTGGCCTGTTCCGGCTCGCTTTCGACAAAGAATTCAACGCCGTAGTTGTTCTGGCTGAACATGCCAAAGACCGTCATGATGCCAAAGCCAACGGCAGCTAGGGTTACGATCGGCATGATCGGGTTGCCCACGATCAGCTTGATGACCCAGCCAAAGGCGCCAAGGCTCTGACCCGCTTGCACACGACGCTGACGGCGCTGCAGTTCGGCGGCGCCCAAGGTGATGGAGGCCGCAACGGCAGCAGCGAGGAAGAGCACGCCGCCCAGAAGCGATGCGAAAATGCCCTCACCACCGGGGATCAGGTAGTGCGGGTTCAGCAGTTGCATCGCGCCCACAAACATCCCCCAAATCGCCAAAGGCACGAGGGCCACACGCACGACCCACGGCAGGCGGCGGCGCAGCACGTCAGAGGCATTTCCAAACACGCGGCTCATGCGACCGGAAACACCGCCCATGACCGGCAGGTAGATCAATGCCACCACCAGCGAGGCGGAAAGGACGAAGATCAGCGTCACCGGCAACATGCCCATGAACTCGCCCGGCACACCGGGCCAGAAGAGCATCGGCAAGAAGGCACAAAGGGTGGTCGCGGTCGACGAGACAACCGGCCAGAACATCCGCTGCGCGGCCTCCACATAGGCGTGCATCGGGCCAGAGCCTTCGGAGATCCGTTTGTCGGCGTATTCCACCACCACAATGGCCCCGTCCACCAGCATCCCCACGGCGAGGATGAGCCCGAACATCACGATGTTGGAGATCGAAATCCCCATCACGGCGAGGAGTGCAAAGCACAAGAGGAACGACGTCGGGATTGAGAACCCGACCAGAAGAGCCGCTCGGCTGCCGAGAGAGGCCAGAACCACGATCATCACCAGCGCAACAGCGGTCAGGACCGAGCCTTCGAGCTGGCCGACCATGGAGGCGACCTGACGGCTTTGGTCGTTCGAGGTGCCCAGCTTTATCGCCGCCTGCAATTCCGGCGGCCATTTGGCCTTGGCCTTTTCCAGCGTCTCCTTCACCAGATCGACGGTGTCGATCAGGTTGTAACCTTTGCGTTTGACCACCTGCAGAGCGACCGTATCGGCGCCGTTAAAGCGCGCGGTGCCTTGGCGATCCTCGAAGGTGAAATTGATCTGCGCCAGCTCGCCCAGCGTGACCACGCGGTCGCCATTGGTTTTGACGGGCAAGGAGTAGATATCCTCGACCGAGTCAAAGGAGGAAGGGATCTTGACCGAGAAGCTGCCCTGATCGCTGTCCACCTCACCCGCCGCAATCAGCTGGTTGTTGTTCTGCACAACAGAGATCAGCTCCACCGCGGTGACGTTATAGGCCTCGAGCTTCAACGGGTCGATCAGGACCTCGACCATCTCGTCGCGGTTGCCCGCGATGCCGGCCTCAAGTACCGCATCCAGCGCTTCCAACTCGTCCTGCAAGTCCTTGGCAAGGCGCGCCATTGTGCGTTCCGGCACCGGGCCGGACATGTTCACGATGACGATGGGAAACTCGGAAAAGTTGATCTCGGTGATCGAGTACTTCTCGGCGCCCTCGGGGAATTCGGCCTCGGCCTTGTCCATCGCGTCGCGCACATCGGCCATCACGGCGGTCTTGTCCCAACCGAATTCAAACTCCAGCGCGACACCAGCATAGCCTTCGGCTGCGGTCGAGGACATCTTGTCGAGCCCGTCAAGGTCGGCCAGTTCCGTCTCCATGACCTTGACCAGCAGGGTCTCGGAATCCTCGGCGGAGATGCCGGGGAAGGGCACGGAGATGAAGAGCGCGGGGATTTCAATATCCGGCTCGCCCTCTTTGGGCAGGCTTACATAGGCAAAGCCACCGACGAGGATGGAGATGGCGATAAACGCCAAAACCATCCGCGCACGGTCTGCAGCCCAGCTGACGACACCGATCATTGCTTTTGCTCCTGATAGGTCGGATCAAGCGCCACGCCTTCGGTGACGAAGTCCTGACCGACGATGATCACATCCGCCTGATCCGGCAGGCCGTCGATCCAGACGCCCGCCGCTTCGTCCCGCAGAAGGGTTACGGGCAGGAAACCGGCGGTGCGATCTTCGCGCACCACGCGGACGCCCAGCTGGCCTTCGTTGTTGAGGGTCAGGGCCGATTGCGGCACCTGATGCGCCTTTGTGCCTTCGGAGGCGATCATGATCTCTGCGGTCTGGCCATCGCGGATCGCAAGATCCGGGTTGGGCACAGTGATTTCGACCTCAAAGGTGCGGGTGTTCTCATCCGCGGAGCGGCTGATGAAGGTCACTTGACCGGTGACTTGTTGACCTGTGGTCAGGCGGGCCCCGGCGCGCGCGCCAAGGCTGAGGCGGTTGATCGACGCTTCTGGCACATAGCCGACCAGTTTGATCGTATCGAGCTGAATCACGGTCGCGCAGAGCGAGCCCGGCTGCAAAAGGCTGCCGATTTCTGCGGTGTCGGATTCCAAGATCCCGTCAAAAGGCGCGTGAAGCACCAGTCGGTCGATCTCTTTCTCCGCAGCGGCGACAGCAGCGACAGCCGATTCAATCCCGGCGCGGGTCGATTCCAAACCGCCCTTTGCAGAGGCAATGGCTGCCTGCGCTGTTCGTTCTGCCGCTTTGGCTGAGGCGAGACGGGTTTCCGACGCATAGCCGCCTTCTGACAGTTTCTGCGCCGCGGTCAGGTTGATTTGCGCCTCATCCAGAACCGCATGGGCCTCTTCCAGACGGGCTTCGGCTTCGGGCACTTTGGCGCGGGCTTCGATCAGGCGCGCTTGCGCCTCATGCAGGGACGCGGGCCGGGTGCCTGCGTCCAACTCGCACAGGATATCGCCCGCCTTTACAGAGGCGCCCTTGCGCAGAGGATCGGAAATCACGGTAGACGTGGTCTCGGCTCGCACGTCAACTTCGCGCAGGGCGCGGGTCTGGCCACGCAATACAACGGCGTTGTCGATGGCGCGGGCGGTGCTGTGCAGCGCGACAACCGCGACATGGACCGCCCCGTCGCCCGCGTCGGCCACTTGGGTCTGGCCTTCGGGTGTGGCGGTGTCTGTGCTGTCTACTTCGGTCGAATCCTCGCCGCGAGCGAAGGCCAGCAGGCTGTCGCGCTCCATGACCAGCGCATAAAGGCTCGCGGTCACGACCAGGGCGGTCAGAGGGGGAATGATACGCATCTGAAACGTCGTCTCCAATTGAACACGTTTTTGTGACTGTTACCCTGTTCCGCGACGTCACACTGTGAAGCAGGTCACAGAGCGGAGTTTTGCACTATGCGGGGCCAGGGTGGGTCTGAATTACGAGGTCAGGCCTAAGCGGTCTCGCGCGCAAACAAAATGGCTGAGATTGCCCTTGTCACGCAAAATGACGCGAAACAGTGAAAATTCTCCCTCTTTTCGGTCCATATGGCAATGTTTGGCGGGATTTTACACCGTTGCGCTCAGGACTTGGCTTGCCTGAGGGCGCAGGCTATGACACATCCTCATGCAGGATTTTCGAAGGTGTCTCCGAAGGTCAGCACGGTTGGGTCATTGATCCGATCAGGACAGATCTCCGGACCAACCCGGTGACAAGAATAGCAAGGGCCGTTTCATGAGCGATACCGATAGTTTCATCGACGAGGTGACCGAGGAGGTCCGTCGCGACCGTCTCTTCCTGATGCTCAAGCGGTACGGCTGGATTGGCGCGGTGGCGGTTGTGGCGATCGTGGGCGGCGCGGCCTTTAAGGAATATCGCAGTGCACAAGACCGCGCGACCGCCGAAGCGGCGGGCGATGCCCTGTCCGCTGCCCTGTCGTCGGATGAGGCCGCAGCGCGCGCCGAAAGCCTCGCAACCGTCGAGGCGGGCACAGCAGGCGCGCAGGCAGTGATTGATTTCGCCCGGGCTGGCGCTTTGGCAGAGGCTGGCGAGATCACCGAAGCCGCTGAGGTTCTGGATCGTGTGTCGCTGAATGGCGACTTGCCGCAAATCTATCGTGACATTGCCGCGTTCAAATCAGTTCTCTTGCAAGCGGATGTTCTGCCGGTTGCCGAGCGTCGCACCCGCCTGGAGGCGTTGGCCTCGGCTGGGGCACCGTTGCAGTTCCTCGCGTCCGAGCAATTGGCGTTGATCGATATCGCCGAAGGCAACACGGATGCGGCGTTGAGCCGCCTGCGCGAGATTTCCGCCTCGGCCGGAGTGTCTCGAGACTTGCAAGAGCGCGTCGCGCAAGTGATTGTGGCACTTGGCGGATCGCAGGACGCGGACGCGCGGGAGGGGTAAGGGCCGCAGTTCAGCGGGCCTTGCGCGCAAGCACGACGAGATACGACCCAAGAGTATAAGACAGGGGCAGGGGAATGACGGCACGTCCAGGCGGTTTTGGCCTTCGCGCAGGTGTGATGGCGACAGCAATGGCAGCACTGCTTGTCGGGTGCTCGGAACCCGAAGTGATCCTGCGCGGCGAGCGTGAGGACATTCGCTCCGGTCAAAGTGGCGAGGTGGTGAACCAGTCACGTGCGATTTCTCTGCCTGCGATGGCTAGCAATGCGGCGTGGGAACAGAGCCCGGGTCAGGCTGCCACACGCACCACCCATGCGCGCCTATCGGCGGCACCTGCATTGGCGTGGTCGGTGAATATTGGCGCAGGCGATAGCCGCAAGCAGCGCATCACTGCAGCACCTATTGTGGGTGGGGGGCGGATTTACACGCTGGATGCGTCGTCGCAAGTCTCTGCCGTGTCTCCTGAGGGCGCCATCTTGTGGCAGCACTCGATCCTGCCCTCGACGGATGGTGAAGGCGACGCGACGGGGGGCGGCATAGCCTACGCTAACGGTGTGGTCTATGTCTCCTCCGGCTTTGGCGTGGTGACAGCACTGGATAGCACAAGTGGTGCTGAGATCTGGCGGCAGGAATTGGAAGCAACCGGCTCTGGCAGCCCGACGATTCGGGATGGCCTGTTGTATCTGGTTGCTGGCGACGATACCGCCTGGGTGCTTGAAACGAAGGATGGCCGGATTGCGTGGCAATTGCAGGCGACACCAAGCACCTCGAACATCCTTGGCGCACCGGCGCCGGTGGTCGGGCCGGAAATCGCGGTCTTTGCCTTTGGCTCTGGCGATCTGGTTGGTACCTTCCGGCGCGGTGGGTTCCGGCGTTGGCTGGCCTCTGTGACAGGTGCGCGCACCGGGAGTGCAATTGCCAGCATCAGCGATGTGACTGGGGCGCCTTTCTTGGAGGGCAATCGGGTCTATGTGGGCAACCACTCTGGTCGCACGGCCGCATTCGACGTCAAATCCGGCGAGCGCCTGTGGACGGCTTTTGAAGGGACCTTTGGGCCCGTGTGGGTCGCAGGTGGTAGCTTGTTCTTGGTCAGCGACCGTAGCAACCTGATGCGGCTGGATGCCAATTCCGGCGAGGCGATCTGGTCGGTGGATCTTCCCGGCTATGTAAAAGACAAGCCGCGCAAACGCGCCGAGATCGTTGCACACCACGGCCCGGTCCTCGCGGGGGGGCAATTGGTGGTTGCGTCAAACGACGGCCAGTTGCGGTTCTTTGACCCGGTGGATGGCCATTTGACCCGCTCGGTGGCGATCAAGGGTGGGGCAACAACCGAGCCCGCTATTGCCAATGGCACGCTTTATGTCGTCACGGCAGATGGTGAATTGGCGGCCTATCGCTGATCCGCTCATCCCGATGTGGACTATCTTACCTTAGCGGAGAGGCGCTGGCGCGCCTCACAGGTTTTGCACGCCGCCTCTGCGGCGCGCGGTGGACCTCTGGGGTGCCCTTGGCATCCCAGAGGCCGGGCCCAACGCTTTTGGAGGGCCGTGCCGCAGGCACTGGGCCAAAAGGGGCGGGAGCGCCCCGCGCGTGGGCGGAACTGTGCAGCCTTTCAGTTCCTTGATCTGCGAAGACTTTGCAGCGCGGCATATCCGTGATTATTTACTGGCAAGACGTCTGAAGATGCGCTATGCGCGCGGTTCACATCACGGAAAGTCCGAGACCCATGTCCTTTACCCTCGCCATCGTGGGGCGCCCCAATGTGGGCAAGTCCACCTTGTTCAACCGTCTCGTCGGCAAGAAGCTGGCGCTGGTCGATGACCAGCCCGGTGTCACGCGCGACCTGCGTGAGGGCGAGGCGCGTTTGGGCGATCTGCGCTTTACCGTCATCGATTCCGCAGGTCTGGAAGATGCCACCGACAATAGCCTTGAGGGGCGGATGCGGCGTTTGACCGAACGTGCGGTAGAGATGGCCGATGTTTGCCTTTTCATGATCGATGCTCGCACCGGTGTGACACCGACGGATGAAGTCTTCGCGGAAATCCTGCGCCGCAAATCTGCGCATGTGATCCTCGCGGCCAACAAGGCCGAAGGCAACGCCGCCGATGCGGGTGTGCTGGAAGCCTATGGTCTCGGCCTTGGCGAGCCGATCCGCCTCTCTGGCGAGCATGGCGAAGGCATGAACGAGCTTTATTCTTTCCTGCTGCCGGTCTCTGAAAAGTTCGAAAAGATCGCCGAGGAACACGCCCCGATCACCGATGTCACGCTGAATGATGAGGATGACGTCGAATTCAACGAAGGCGAAGAGATTGCCACGACCCCGGTTCCGACGTCGGAAAAACCGCTGCAGGTGGCTGTGGTTGGGCGTCCGAATGCCGGTAAATCCACTCTCGTCAACAAGATCCTTGGCGAGGATCGTCTGTTGACCGGTCCAGAAGCTGGCATCACCCGCGATGCGATCAGCTTGCGGATTGATTGGAACGACGTGCCGATGCGGATCTTTGACACCGCCGGTATGCGCAAAAAGGCCAAGGTGCAGGAAAAGCTGGAAAAGCTCTCCGTCTCTGATGGCCTGCGCGCGGTGAAATTCGCCGAAGTCGTTGTGGTGCTGCTCGACGCTGCGATCCCCTTTGAACAGCAGGATCTGCGCATTGCCGACCTTGCTGCCCGTGAAGGCCGCGCCGTGGTCATAGCGGTCAACAAATGGGACATCGAGGATGAAAAGCAGGAGAAGCTGAAGGAGCTGAAAGAAGCCTTCGAACGTCTTCTGCCACAGCTGCGCGGTGCACCGCTGGTGACTGTATCGGCCAAGACCGGCCGTGGTCTTGAACGCCTGTTTGACGCGATTATGAAGGCGCACGATGTTTGGAACCGCCGGGTGCCGACCGCTGCGCTGAACCGCTGGCTTGCGGGGATGCTGGAGCAGCACCCGCCGCCTGCGCCGCAAGGCAAGCGGATCAAGCTGCGCTATATGACTCAAGCCAAAACCCGTCCGCCGGGCTTTGTCGTCATGTGTTCGCACCCTGACAAAATGCCCGACAGCTACAATCGCTATCTGATCAACGGGTTGCGTCAGGACTTTGACATGCCGGGCACGCCGATCCGCCTGACGCTGCGCGGACAGGGGGATAAAAACCCCTATAAGGGCAAGAAGAAGTCCACGCCCTCGCGTCTGCGCAAACATATCGAAGGTCGCAAGAGCTAAGCCCGCTCTGACGCGGCCCCCTCACACCGAACCGAGAGGAGGCCGCGCCCTTTGGACTGGCCCGTTGCCCTGCAAGACCTGATCCGGGAGTTCATCACGCTTTTTGTGGTGATCGACCCGGTCGGCAGTATTCCTGTGTTTCTCTTTGCCAGCGCGGCTGTGCCGCAGCGGCTGCATTTTTCCTTTGCGTTGCGCGCGACATTGGTTGCCGCATTGGTGCTGGGTCTGTTTCTTGTGGTTGGGCAAATCGTGCTCGAAGGGATGGGGCTGCGGCTTGGGGCGTTCCAGATTGCGGGAGGCATCGTGCTCTTCCTCTTTGCGCTCAGCATGATCTTTGGCGAGACCAAGGCGGCGAGCGAGATCAAAGAGGCGGAACATACCGATCTGTCTGGCGCGGTGTTTCCGCTGGCAATCCCCTCCATTGCCTCTCCGGGCGCGATCTTGGCCGTGGTGATCCTGACGGACAATCACAAGACCGGCTTGGTGGAGCAGGCTCTGACCGCTGGTGTCTTGGTTCTGGTGCTGGTGATCACCTTCCTGCTGTTGTTGCTGGCGAGCCAGATCCAGCGGCTGATTGGCCAGACCGGCGTCAGCGTGATCAGCCGCGTTATGGGGCTGATCCTTGCCACGGTTGCCGTTGATGCGGTCTTGGAAGGTTTGGAACAGATGGGCATTCTCGCCCTCTCAGCTGCGCCGATCTAACCCCATTCCCAATCCCAATCCCAGTCGCATTCGCCAAAGGGCAAATCTCCGCTGACCACGGGGCAGGGCCAATGCCGCGCCTCTTGTCATGAGAAGCACGCATATTACCTGTGTAGGGTGCATTTTCACCCACGCCTCGCGTCACGCGGGCGTCACAGAGCGACTTTATTGGGGTCAGACATGGATCTGAGAGCCTACACACGTCAATATACTGAGAAAGACAACCGGCTTGCCGCGTTGAGCTACTTTGGGACCTTTGCCGTTTATTTCTCGGCACTTACGCTTGCGATCACCTATTCCCACCTGTGGTATGTGATGTGGCCTGCGGGCGTTGTCTTTGCCTTTGCTGCGGTGCGGCTCTACGTGCTGCAACATGACACCGGACATCACTCGCTGTTCGAGACACGCCAGCAGAACGAATGGGCCGGGCATGGGCTCTCTCCCTTCACCTTTGCGCCGTTCGAGGTGATGAAGCAGAACCACAATCTGCATCATGCCAATATCGGCAATCTGGAGCATCGCGAGACCGGTGAGATCCACACGATGACCGTGAGGGAGTGGACCCAAGCCGGGTTCTGGCAGCGGTTGCAATATCGGCTTTACCGCAACCCCTTTGTTCTGGTGCCCTTGGGCGCGCTGTTTACCTATTTCATCCGCTACCGCTGGCCCAAGAATACGCTGCAATTCGGGATGGGGCAGGTTTTGATGCACAATCTGGTCATCATGGCGTGGCTCTGGCTGCTTTATTCGGTGTCAGGGACTACCGGTCTGGCGATCTGGCTCGGGTTCTCCTTTCTAGGCGGGATGATCGGTGTGTTTCTGGTCTATCTTCAGCACAATTTCGAAGACACCTATTGGGATCGTCGGCCGGATTTGAACCCGCAAGTGGCCGCTTTGGAAGGCTCGTCGTGCCTTGATTTCGGGTGGTTTTTCGACTTTGCCGTCGCCAATATCACCCTGCACGACATCCACCATTTCAATGCCCGGATCCCCAGCTACCGCTTGCGGCAATGCCACTATAATTTGCCCCCCGAAGTGGCCCCGCGGCGCATTAAATTCCTCGAAGCAGTGCGCGCTTTGGGGCTGAAATTGTGGGATGAGGATCAAAAGCGCTTGGTGCCTTTTCCCACCTGATCCGCTCATATCTATGTAGAAAATAAACGAAGCCGTGGTATCGTTTCGGTACAACGTATTGAATTTGAAAGGCGGATGAGCGAATGACCCCGATCTTGAAGCTACGCGGCGTGGGACCGGCGCTTGCGAAGGCCCTGCAGGACCATGGGATCAAATCTGTTGAGGATTTGGCCGCGCGCCCAGAAACCGATTTGGCTTCGGTGCCGGGCATGGGGCCAAGCCGCATCGCCGGGCTGAAGGCCGCCGCGCAAGAGGCGATTGGCGCGGGTAAACCCGCGCGAGCGACCGCGAAACGGGCGCAGGCACGTCGGGCGCCAGCCAAAACCACGCAGGCCCGCAAGCCCAGCCGTCCTGCGGCGACTGCTGCCAAAACGGCGGTTGCCAAAGTTGCAGAGGCAGCAGAGCCGATTGCGGAGGCCGCACAGGCGCAAATTGACAGCGCTGTGGCCGCTGCAGAGGCCGCGCGTCTCGCCGCCGAAGAAAAGGCCGCCAAAGCAGAGGCCAAGGCCAAGAAAGCCGCCAAAAAGGCTCAGGCCCTGATGGAGGAATTTGCCGCCGCCAAGGAGAAGGCAAAGTCCAAGGCCAAGAAGCAAAAGGGCAAAGCAAAGAAAGACATCGCCAAGGAAAAAGCCAAGAGCGAGAAAATCCTTGCGGAGAAGGCGGCCAAGAAAGCGGTAGCTAAGAAGCCTGCTGATAAATCAGAAGCGCCTAAGAAGAAAAAGAAGAAGACCAAAAAACTCTGATCCGAACGTCGCGTCGGTGTTGGACGATTTCAGAATGAAAAAACCGGCCCTCTTTCGAGCGCCGGTTTTTATTTGTCTTATGTGCGGTCCTGAGCCGGGCTGTTAGACCAGTTGACCGTCGGCAGAGAGGGTCAACTTACCGCCGAGATAAGGCGCGAGGGCGGTCGGCAGTTTGACGGAGCCGTCTTCCTGCTGACCGTTTTCGAGAACCGCGATCAGGCAGCGCCCCACGGCAAGGCCAGAGCCGTTCAGCGTGTGAAGGAACTCGGGCTTTCCACCATCGGCAGGCTTGAAACGCGCATTCATGCGGCGTGCCTGGAAATCACCGGTGGTCGAAACCGAAGAAATCTCGCGGTAGGTGTTTTGCCCCGGAACCCAGGCTTCGATGTCATAGGTCCGGCGCGCACCAAAGCCCATATCGCCCGTGCAGAGCACAACGGTGCGGAAGGGGATGCCGAGTTTCTCCAGAATGCCCTCGGCGCAGCCCAGCATGCGCTTTTGCTCCTCGTCGGATTTCTCCGGATGCACGATGGAGACCATCTCGACCTTTTCGAATTGGTGCTGGCGCAGCATGCCGGAGGTGTCTTTGCCCGCCGAACCTGCCTCAGAGCGGAAGCAGAGCGTATGCGCGGTGTAGCGGATCGGCAGCGCGGCCTCTTCCACGACGTCACCAGCGACGGAATAGGTCAGCGGAACCTCGGAGGTCGGCACCAGCCACCAGCCATTGGTGGTTTGATAGCTGTCCTCGCCAAATTTCGGCAGCTTATCAGTGCCATACATGGCCTCATCACGCACCAGCACGGGCGAGTTCACCTCGGTGAGACCGTTTTCGTCCACATGGGTGTCGATCATGAACTGGGCCAGCGCGCGGTGGATACGCGCCACGGCACCTTTCAGAACCACAAAACGCGCGCCAGAGATCTTGGCGGCGGTTTCAAAGTCCATCGCCTTGGCAACACCTGCGATTTCAAAATGCTCCTTCGGGGTGAAGGAGAAGGTCGGAATGTCGCCCCAACGGTTGACCTCGACGTTGTCATTCTCATCGGCGCCCTGCGGCACATCGTCCGCGGGGCTGTTGGGAATGCGCGCCAGCATGTCGGTGAGCTTGGCGTCGAGATCCTTGGCTTCGGTCTGCATCGCGGCGACTTCGGCCTTTTTGTCGGCCACTTCGGCGCGCAGACGTTCAAACTCTGCCTCATCGCCTTTGGCTTTGGCAGCCCCAATGGCCTTCGCGGCTTTGTTCTGATCCGCCTGTGCCGTCTCGGAGGCGAGGATCTTGGCGCGGCGCGCCTCGTCCAGGGCGAGGATTTCAGAGGACAGGGCAGACTCTCCACGACGCGCCAGGGCGGCGTCGAAAGCGGCCGGGTTCTCGCGGATTGCGCGGATATCATGCATGGGTCTGCTCCTGTCATGCAGTTTTGAATCAGTGTGCACAGCTATGCCCGAGAGGGCGCAAAAGAGGAAGAGGGCAGGGCAAAGCTCTGCCTCTGATGTTGCATCCTGAGCCTTTCGGCGGGGATCTGGCACGAATTGGCCTTCCGGGCAGGTCGCGCTGCCTTGCAAAGCCCCCTGTCAGGGCATAGGTTCCCCGCAAAATCCGGGCTGCGCTGGCCGCCCCCTAATACAGAAGGAAATACCCCATGGAAGGTGGCGCAATCGCCCAGTTTATCCCGCTGATCCTGATCTTCGCGATCATGTACTTCCTGCTCATCCGTCCGCAGCAGAAGAAGATGAAGCAGCATCAGAATATGGTTGAAGCACTGCGCCGTGGGGATCAGGTGCTGACCCAAGGTGGCATCATCGGCAAAGTCTCCAAGGTCAAAGAAGACGGCGAGATCGAAGTCGAGATCGCAGAAGGCGTGAAAGTGCGCGTGGTGAAGTCCACCATCGCTCAAGTTCTGAACAAGACCGAGCCTGCCGCGTAAGTCGCGACCGACCAAACTTCCCAAAAAGGCAGGGTCATGCTGCATATCGATACCTGGAAAAGGGTGCTCATCTGGCTGGTCTGTGTGGCCGGTCTGCTGCTGGCCCTGCCAAATGCGTTCTACACCCGTGTGGAACAATCTAATGATGCCCGCGCGGCGATCGAAGTGTCGGGCGCTACGCCTGAACTTGACGCACAGGCCGGGCAATGGCCGGAGGTTCTGCCTTCGGGTCTTGTGAACCTCGGTCTTGACCTGCGCGGCGGTGCGCATCTGCTCGCCGAGGTGCAGGTTGAGGACGTCTACGCCGCCCGTATGGAGGCGCTGTGGCCCGAAGTGCGCAACGCACTGCGGGATGAGCGCGCGACGGTTGGCACCTTCCGCCGGGTGCCCGAAGCGCCCGCCGGTCTGCTGCGTCTGCGTCTGTCCGATGCGGAGGGCATGACCCGCGCGCTGGAAATCCTGCGGGGTCTGGCCAACCCGGTGACCTCGCTCACCGGTGCTGGGGCCACCGACATCGTCGTGAGCGGGCAGGGCGATATCATCACTATCCAGCTCTCTGACGAGGAAAAGCTGGCCTCTGATGACCGCACCGTGCGTCAATCGCTGGAAATCATCCGTCGCCGGATTGACGAGGTTGGCACCCGCGAACCCACGATCCAGCGTCAGGGCAGTGACCGTATCCTGATCCAGGTTCCGGGCATCGGCTCTGCTGCGGAACTCAAAAGCATCATCGGGACCACGGCGCAGTTGACCTTTAACCCGGTTGTCGGCCGAGGCTCTGATGCGGAGGCCAACCCCGGCGTTGGCAACAAGGTGATCCCCTCCATCGACGAGCCGGGCACCTATTACACCATCGAAGCCGCAGCTGTGGTCACCGGCGAAGAGCTGGTCGATGCGCAGCCTGCGTTTGACCAGAATGGCCGTCCGGCGGTGAACTTCCGGTTCAACACGGCTGGCGCCCGCAAGTTCGGTGACTATACCGCCGCCAATATCGGCGCGCCTTTTGCGATTGTTCTGGATGACGAGGTGATCTCGGCACCGGTCATTCAATCGCATATTCCCGGCGGCTCCGGCATCATCACCGGGAACTTCTCGGTTGAGGAAAGCACCCATCTGGCGGTGCTGCTGCGCGCAGGCGCCCTGCCGGCCAAGCTTGAGTTCCTCGAAGAGCGCACCATCGGTCCGGAGTTGGGCCAAGACAGCATCGATGCGGGCAAGGTTGCCACCGTCGTCGCCTTTGTCGCGGTGCTGGTTTTTATGGTGCTGAGCTATGGTCTGTTTGGTCTCTTTGCCAATATCGCGCTGATGCTGAACATCGCGATGATCTTTGGTGTTCTCAGCCTGATCGGCGGCACCCTTACCCTGCCGGGCATCGCGGGCATCGTTCTGACCGTGGGCATGGCGGTGGACGCCAACGTTCTGATCTTTGAACGGATCCGAGAGGAACTGAAGGCAGGACGTGGCCCGGCGCGCGCCATCGACGAAGGCTATGCCAAGGCGCTTTCGGCGATTGTGGACGCCAACATCACCACCATCATCACCGCCGTGATCCTCTTTGCCATGGGCTCTGGCCCGGTGCGCGGCTTTGCCATCACCCTTGGCCTCGGCATTGTGACCTCCGTCTTCACCGCGATCTATGTCACCCGACTGATCATCGTGATGTGGTTCGAACGTCGCCGACCCAAAACCATCGAGGTGTAATGAGATGCGGTTGAAACTTGTTCCCGAAGTCACAAACTTCGACTTCTTCAAGCGCTGGAAACTGTGGCTTGGCATTTCTGCTCTAATGATGGTGGTGGGCTTTGCCTCCTTCCTTCTGCAAGGGCTGAACTACGGCATCGATTTCCGCGGTGGCACAACCATCCGGACCGAGGCCACGCAGCCCTTGGATATCGGCACCTACCGAGACGCGATTTCGCCGCTTGGTCTTGGGGATATCACCATAACCGAGGTGTTCGACCCGAACTTTGCCGAAGATCAGCATGTGGCGATGATCCGTATTGAGGCGCAAGCCGATGGCGAGGCGCTCTCGGCAGACGTGATTGCGGCCGTACAAGCGGCCCTCGATACGGTCGCCCCGGGGATCAAATTCGTGCAGGTCGAAAGCGTCGGGCCGAAAGTGTCGGGCGAGCTGATCGAGACCGCGGTTCTGGCGGTGGTTCTCGCAATCGGCGCTGTGCTGGTCTACATCTGGCTGCGGTTCGAATGGCAATTTGCCCTCGGCGCGGTTGTGGCGCTGGTGCATGACGTGGTGCTGACGATCGGGGTCTTCTCCGAGCTTCAAATCCGGTTTGACCTCGCGATCATTGCGGCCTTGCTGACCATCGTTGGCTACTCGCTCAACGACACGGTTGTGGTGTTTGACCGCGTGCGCGAAAACCTGCGCCGCTACAAACAGAAGCCGCTGGCAGAGGTTCTGAACCTCTCGATCAACGAGACCCTCAGCCGGACGATGATGACCTCGCTGACCACGCTTCTGGCGCTGATTTCGCTCTATGTGCTGGGCGGCGATGTGATCCGTGGCTTTGTCTTTGCGATGATCTGGGGCGTGGTTGTCGGGACTTACTCGTCGATCTTTGTGGCCTCCACCATCCTTTTGTGGCTGGGCGTAAAGCGCGACTGGACCAAGAACAACGACACCACTGGCAATCAATTTGCCAATATCGACGCCTGATCGGCTCGTCTGCCTATTTGAAGCAGCCTCGGAGCGATCCGGGGCTGTTTTGTTTTTGGCGCAGCTGTCGGACCGGGGGCTCTGCCCCCGGACCCCCGGAATATTTTTGAAAAGGTGAAGGGGACGACCTCTCGCGCGAAACTGATCGGGCAGAGGTTCCGGTCAGGGCACGGGCGTGGTATTCGGCCCTATACGAACCCGAGCCGGAGAGTGATCCATGCGCCTCAACGAAGTCGTCTATTCTGATGCCCAGCCCATCGATGGCTATGGGCCGGGCTTTTTTCGCGTCGGCGGCGAATTGCACGACGGCGCCATGCTGACCAGCGGCAAGGGCACCGTGGCGTGGGCGGGCTATGACGACAGCGCGCCCTTATTGGCGCTTGCTGGGGAGGTCGATGTTTTATTCGTCGGCACCGGCGCTGAAATCGTCCATTTGCCAGCTGATCTGCGGCGCAGTCTTGAAGAGGCGGGTTTGGGCGTTGAGGTGATGAACTCTCCCTCGGCCTGTCGGACCTATAATGTGCTCTTGTCAGAAGGGCGCCGGATCGCCCTTGCGGCGCTGCCGGTTTGATCTGACGCAAGGTGCCTGCGGCCAATTGCTGCTTTTCATGCGCCAGCACAATGCGTTAAGCCTTGTGGGATGAAGCGCGAGGGCAGGATGATCGAGGTTCAGGAGCTGGGCGTGAGCCGGGGCGGAGTGCCTGTGCTGGAGGGCGTGGCATTTGCGCTGACCGGCGGCGAAGCCTTGGTGCTGCGCGGCCCGAATGGGATCGGCAAGACCACGCTGCTGCGCACCCTGGCGGGATTGCAGCCTCCCACTGCAGGCACCATTCTCGGCAACCCTGAGGAGCTGGCCTATGCGGGTCATGCGGATGGGTTGAAGCTGACCCTGACTGTCGCCGAGAACCTCCGGTTTTGGGCGAAAGTGTTTGGGGGCAAGGAGATAGAGCCTGCGCTTCAATCCTTTAATCTCGCATCCTTGCGCGACCGCGCGGCTGGTGGCCTGTCTGCGGGGCAAAAACGACGTCTGTCTCTGGCGCGGCTGACGGTGACGGGTCGCAAGATCTGGATCTTGGATGAGCCGACGGTGAGCCTTGATGTCGCCTCGGTGCAGCTTTTTGCCCAGGCAATCCGGGCGCATTTGGCCTCGGGCGGGGCGGCGATTATGGCGACCCATATCGATCTCGGGGTCGAAGGGCGTGTGCTGGATCTCGCGCCCTTCAAGGCCAAATTGCCGGAACTGGACGCGGATGATGGGGGCTTTTTATGAGCGCTTTGTTGATCCGCGATCTGCAGCTTGCCTTTCGGGCGGGCGGTGGCTTTGGCCTAGGGTTGGCGTTCTTTCTGATCGTGACCGTGATGGTGCCCTTCTCGGTGGGGCCGAATTCTGCGACGCTCTCGGTGATTGCGCCGGGGGTTCTGTGGCTGGGCGCGCTGCTGGCCTGCCTCCTGTCCCTCGACCGTTTGCTGGCGCTCGATTGGGAGGATGGTTCGCTTGACCTTTTGGCGACAGCGCCGCTGCCCTTGGAAGGCGCCCTTAGTATTAAATCCTTCGCACATTGGCTGACCACCGGACTGCCCTTGGTGCTGGCAGCGCCCGTCTTGGGCGTGCTGTTGAACCTGCCGGCGCAGGGGTTTTTGTGGATCACGCTGTCGCTGCTGATCGGCACGCCGGCCCTGTCGGTGATTGGCACCTTTGGCGCAGCTCTTACGGTGGGGCTGAAACGCGGCGGGCTTTTGCTGTCGCTCCTCGTGATGCCGCTCTATGTGCCGACGCTGATCTTTGGCGCCGAAGTCGCCCGTCGCGGGGCTGAAGGAATGGCCGTCGAGACGCCATTTTTGATGCTGGCAGGGATCACCCTCGGGTCGATCGCCCTTTTGCCCTTTGCCTCCGCCGCCGTGCTGCGCGTCAATTTGCGCTAGGCGGCAGAGATTGTGATGACCGGAAACAAGAGCTAGATACCCACCATGTCGATCTGGGAATATGCCAATCCGAAGAAGTTTCTCGCCACCAGCGAGCGCGTCCTGCCGACCCTCTGGGTCCTGTCGAGCGCGTTGATTGTGGGCGGGTTGATCTGGGGCTTTTTCTTCACGCCGGATGATTACCGGCAGGGCTCTACCGTGAAGATCATCTACCTGCATGTGCCCGCCGCGCTGATGGCGATCAACGCTTGGTTCATGATGCTGGTGGCCTCGCTGATCTGGGTCATTCGCCGCCACCATGTGAGCGCTTTGGCCGCCAAGGCCGCAGCCCCGGTGGGCGTGGTGATGACGCTGATTGCGCTGGTCACCGGCGCGATCTGGGGGCAGCCGATGTGGGGCACTTGGTGGGCCTGGGATCCGCGCCTGACGTCCTTCCTTGTGCTGTTCCTGTTCTACCTCGGCTATATCGCCCTCTGGGAGGCGATTGATAACCCGGACACCGCCGCCGATCTGACCTCGATCCTCTGTCTGGTGGGCTCGGTCTTTGCGGTGCTCTCGCGCTATGCGGTGAACTTCTGGAACCAAGGGCTGCATCAGGGGGCCTCCCTGTCGCTCGATAAGGAAGAGAACGTCGCTGATATCTTTGCCTTCCCGCTTTATGCCTGCATGGCGGGGTTTGGGCTCTTGTTCCTCGTCCTTGTGCTCTATCGCACCGGGACCGAAATTCGCGCCCGTCGCATGGCGGCGCTGATCCAACGCGAAAGGATGGCGGCGGATGCCTGATCTGGGGAAATATGCCGATACGGTGCTCTCGGCTTATGGGGTGTCGATCCTGTTGCTCGGTTTGCTGCTGGTCTTGACCCTACGGCGCGGCGCTAAGGTGCGCGCCCAGTTGAAAGACGTGGAAGAAAGGATGCGCCGCAATGGCTAAGTTTTCGCTCTTGATGGCTGTGCCTGTGGTGGCTTTTGCAGGGTTCGTCGGCCTTGCGCTGATCGGCATGGGCCGGGAGGACCCCGAAAGCCTGCCGTCCGCACGCGAGGGCAAGAGCGCGCCGCCGGTTGCGCTCGAAGACTTTCCCGGCAAGGCCAGCTTTGATGACGCGACCCTGCGTGATGGCACTGTGAAGCTGGTGAACTTCTGGGCCAGCTGGTGCGGGCCATGCCGCGCCGAACACCCGCATCTCGACGAGATGAAAGAACAGGGCGTGCTGATCTACGGCGTGAATTACAAAGACCAGCTGAAGAACGCCGAAAGCTTCCTGACCGAGATGGGCGATCCCTATACCGCCATCGGACGCGACGAGAAGGGCCGCATGGCGCTTGATTGGGGGCTTTACGGCGTGCCCGAGACATATGTGATCGACGGCGAGGGCAAGGTGGTTCTGCGCTTTGCCGGGCCGATCACCAGCCGCGTGCTCGAAGAGACGATCCGTCCGGCGATGGAAGAGGCCGCGAAGTAAGTCCCTTAGGACGCCAATTCGCGGCTGTCGTATTCGGCACGCGACTGGCGGATGGCGGATTGATTGGCCTCGGCCCAGCCGGACAGGCTCTGCAACGCAGCGTGAAGGGATTCTCCGCGTGGTGTCAGGCTATATTCCACCTGCGGCGGCGACAGGTCGAGGACTTGCCGCGCCACCAGCCCATCGCGTTCCAGATTGCGCAGGGTAACCGTTAGCATCCGCTGCGAGATCGCATCAATCACCCGCCGTAACGCATTGAAACGACAAGGCCCTTTCGCCAGCTCCAGCACCACAAGCGCGGTCCAAGCATCGCCGATGCGGTCCAGCACATCGCGAATGGCACAATCATATTCCAGCGAGCGACGGCGGCCCATGGCGGTTCCTTTCACGTAACTATGTGCCCAAAACATGCGTATTCCGAGCGCGGGTCTCTGCCCCTAGGTAGTTCTCATCAGTAACTAACAGTCTGGAGAGACCAAATGAAGATTTTTGTTCTGGGTGGCACGGGGATGATCGGCAGCCGCATCGTGAATGAGGCGCTGTCGCGCGGCCATGAGGTGGTGATCAGCAGCCGCACTCCCGACGCGGTTGCCGCGCGCGAGGGCGTCTCGGTGGTCTATGCGGATCTCTCTGAGCCTGCCTCGATTACGGCGGCGGCGGATGCGGCGGATGTGACCATTGCAGCGGTGGCGCCGCGCGGTTCGGGCAATGGCACCGCTGATTTCATCGCCTATGGCGACATTTTGATCGGCGCGCTGGGGCAGAACCGTCTGGTGCTGGTGGGCGGTGCAGGGTCTTTGAATTTCCCCGATGGTAATCCGGTGGCTGATGTGGTGCCCGAGGCCTATCGTGCTGAGGCGCAGGGCATGCGGGTGGCCTATGAGAATATCGCCGCCAGCGACCTCAATTATACGGTGATGACCCCTGCGGCGCTGATCCAACCGGGCGAGCGTACCGGGACGTTCCGCCTTGGAGAGCGAGTGTTGCTGACGGATGATGAGGGAAACAGCCAAATTTCTGCCGAGGACTACGCCGTCGCCCTGATGGATGAGGTGGAGACCCCGAAACATCCGCGCGGCATTTTCCACGCCGCCTACTAAGCGCCAAATGTGATCTTAGCCGCCGGCGCCCTCCGTCATGGACGGTGGCCGGCGGCTTTTCACTGACATTAGGCCCCGAGTTTGACCTCGGACCCTCCGTCCAGACCTTCGGCGTAATTCGGCGTGATCACTGTGTCATAAATCTGGGTGGTGATTTCATGGCGCAGGTGTTCGGCCTGAAATTCGAACAACCCGTCGTTTTCAATCACGAGGTCGACAAAGGTCTCAAACGCTTCTTGGCTTTCCCACAGGCTGACCGACTTAATCTCGCCCGTGTCCCGCGAGGAGAAAAGCTTGGTTTCATAGCAGCCCTTGCGGCGGCCGCGCTTGTCCTCGGCCACTTCGATTTGCGCGTTCAGCACAATGTCGAAGGACGCCTTGTGAGGGTAATACTTGATAATGACTGCGATCATACTGCCGCCTCGTTTTGTCCTCACATCGCTGTTAGTGGTGAGGTTTCGGGGTTCTGGTCTCGTTACAAATCTATCATTAACCTTTCGCAAAAAAAAGAGCAGCAAAAAATGCTGCTCTTTCGATACATCTTTTCGATATTCCGTGGTTCGGATCAATCTGCGGCGAGCTTGCGCAGGACGTAATGCAGAACGCCGCCGTTTTCGATGTACTCAATCTCGGGTGCAGTATCGATGCGGCACTTCACGGTGATGGTCTTTTTGCTGCCATCGCCATAGGTGATGTCGCAGGCCACGTCTTGCAGCGGTTTCACGGACTCTAGGCCTTTGATATCCACCGTCTCGTCGCCTTTGAGGCCAAGCGATTTGCGAGTGTCCCCACCGGTGAATTCAAAGGGAATGACCCCCATGCCGACGAGGTTCGAGCGGTGGATGCGCTCAAAACTCTCGGCGATCACGGCCTTTACCCCCAAAAGCGCCGTGCCCTTGGCCGCCCAGTCCCGCGAGGAGCCTGCGCCATATTGCTCGCCGCCAAAGATCACCAGTGGGGTGCCCTCGGCCTGATAGGCCATGGAGGCCTCGTAGACAGATGTCTGCTTGCCATCGGGGCCCTTGGTATAGCCGCCCTCAACCCCGTCGAGCATTTCATTCTTGATGCGGATATTGGCGAAGGTGCCGCGCATCATGATCTCGTGGTTGCCCCGGCGCGACCCGTAGGAGTTGAACTCGCGCGGCTGAACCTGCCGCTCCAGCAGATACTGACCGGCCGGGGTGGTGGTCGCAAAAGAGCCTGCAGGAGAGATGTGGTCCGTGGTGACCATATCGCCCAGGATCAACAGCGGCTTTGCGCCCTCAATGCTCTCGATGGTGCCCGGTTCCGCACCCATGCCTTGGAAATAAGGCGGGTTCTGGATGTAGGTCGAGGCGGCCGGCCAATCATAGGTTTCCTGATCCGGCACGCTCACGCCCTGCCATTTCTCGTCGCCTTTGAAGACATCGGCATATTTCGATTGGAAGGCCTCGCGGGTCACGGTGGCCTCCACCAGATCAGCGATCTCCTTCTGGCTCGGCCAGATGTCTTTCAGATAGACGTCCTTGCCATCCTTATCTTGGCCCAGCGGGTCGTTGACCAGATCGACGTTCATGTCGCCCGCCAGCGCATAGGCCACGACAAGCGGCGGCGAGGCGAGGTAGTTTGCGCGGACGTCCGGGCTGATCCGACCTTCAAAGTTGCGGTTGCCCGACAGGACCGAGGTTGCGACCAAGTCGCCTTCGGCAATCGCGTCCGAAAACTCTTTCTGGATTGGGCCGGAGTTGCCGATACAGGTGGTGCAGCCATAGCCTACAAGGTTGAACCCAATCGCATCCAGATGCTCTTGCAGGCCCGCGGCCTCAAGATAGGCAGAGACCACCTGCGAGCCCGGCGCCAGCGAGGTTTTCACCCAAGGCTTGCGCGTTAGGCCCAACTCATTGGCCTTTTTCGCGACCAGACCTGCGCCGATCATCACATAGGGGTTGGAGGTATTGGTACAGGAGGTGATCGAAGCGATCACCACAGAACCATCGCGCAGAGAGAAGTCCTCGCCTTCCACCGGATGAGACTTGCATGGGTCCGCCGGAGCGGTCGGTGCGGGGCCTTCAGCGGCCATATCTGCCGCATCATCAGAGGCATCAATGCCGCGATAATCGGAGACAACCTTTTTGAAGGCCTGTGCGGCAGTGTTCAGCGCCACGTAGTCCTGCGGGCGTTTCGGCCCGGAGATCGCCGGAACAATGGTTCCCATATCTAGCGAGAGGGTGGTTGTATAAATTGGCGCATAGCTCTCGTCTCGCCAGAAGCCGTTTTCCTTGGCATAGGCCTCAACTAGCGCGATACGGTCCTCGTCGCGCCCTGTGTTGCGTAGATAGCGGATGGTTTCCTTGTCGATCGGGAAGAAGCCGCAGGTCGCGCCGTATTCCGGTGCCATATTGGCGATTGTCGCCCGGTCTGCCAGCGGAAGTGAGTCGAGGCCCGCGCCGTAGAATTCGACGAATTTGCCCACCACGCCCAATTCGCGCAGCATCTCGACGACCTTCAGCACGAGATCGGTGCCGGTGGTGCCCTCAACCATTTCGCCGGTCAGCTCAAACCCGACCACCTCGGGGATCAACATGGAGATCGGCTGCCCCAGCATCGCGGCTTCAGCCTCGATCCCGCCAACACCCCAGCCAAGAACGGCCGCGCCATTGACCATCGTGGTGTGGCTGTCGGTGCCAACCAAAGTGTCCGGGTAGGCGACCTCATTGCCGTCTTGGTCGGTATCAGTCCAAACGGTCTGGGCCAGATACTCAAGGTTCACCTGGTGACAGATCCCGGTGCCCGGCGGAACCACGCGGAAATTGTTAAAGGCCGTCTGCCCCCATTTCAAAAAGGTATAGCGCTCCATGTTTCGCTCGTATTCGCGATCCACGTTCATCTGAAATGCCCGAGGGTTGCCGAATTCGTCAATCATCACAGAGTGGTCGATCACCAGATCAACGGGCACCAGTGGGTTGATCTTTTTGGCGTCGCCACCCAGCGTTTTGATCCCGTCCCGCATGGCTGCAAGGTCCACCACTGCCGGAACCCCGGTGAAATCCTGCATCAGCACGCGGGCCGGGCGATAGGCGATCTCGCGCGGGTTCTTGCCACCATTTGTCGCCCAGTCGCCAAAGGCTTTGATGTCATCGGTGGAGACAGAAAAACCGCCGTCCTCAAACCGCAGCATATTCTCCAGCACCACCTTCAACGCGGCAGGGAGTTTCGAGAAATCCCCCAAACCCGCCTCGGTGGCGGCGAGGATAGAATAATAAGAAATCGAATTGCCGTTCACGCTCAGGGTTTTGCGTGTCTTTGCGGTATCTTGTCCGACGGTGATGGGCATTTTGGCCTCCCTTGAAAATACAGTTAGGGACTTCGCTATGGGGGTTCTGCCGCAGGCAGAGGGGTCCTTCAACAGGAGATAGTATCGCTCTCGAAGATTTGTATACGGTGGTACACAAATTTCTGCATTCCGCTGACATCTCTCTCAAGAATGATTGATTGGTCATTCGTCGGGCGCGGGTCTACACCTTGAACCCTAGCAACCTGACAGGCGACTCATGCGGACTTTTTCGCTTTCCTCTCTGATTTTCTCGGCGGTTTGCGCAACTTCTCAGCCGCTCGTCGCAGATCCGTCTCCTATAGTGGTAGAACTCTATACCTCGCAGGGTTGTTCCTCCTGTCCGCCTGCAGATGAGCTATTAAAGCGTATGGCCGCGCGCGAGGACGTATTGCCCTTGGCCTATCACGTTGATTATTGGGACTATATTGGCTGGGCGGATGCCTTCGCTGCGCCAGAATATGCGGATCGCCAACGCGGCTATGCCCATGTAGGCGGGCGCAACATGATTTACACGCCGCAAATGATCATCATGGGGCGCGAAGATGTGGTGGGCGCCGACGCCATGCAGGTGTCCGAGGCGATGGAGCATTACTTGGGCCACAAACCGCGGGTGAAGCTCTCGGTCCGCCGAGAGGGCGATGCGCTCAGCGTGTCTCTTCCGGCCTTGCCAGAGGCCGAGGCGCAGCATTTGCGGGTGCAGCTGGTGCGTTACATGCCGATGCGGCGCGTTGATATCAAACGCGGCGAATTGGCTGGCCATACGCTGGATTACGCCAATGTCGTGGAAAGCCACGAAGTTTTGGCCGATTGGACGGGGGCAGCGCCCTTGGAGGTCAAGGTGAACTTGCCCGATGATCTTCCCGCAGCGGTGCTTGTGCAGGAATGGCCCTATGGTGCCATCGTCGCCGCTGCGCGCGCGGAGTGATCTAGGCGGCCGGGTAATCCGGATGCGGTGTGTCGTGGATCGGTTTCCAACGACGGTGAATCCAAAACCATTGCCCCATGTGGGCGCGCACGTGTTTCTCTAAATCGTCACAGACGGCTTGGGTCATGGTGACCGGGTCGCTGTGCGGGATTTCATCCGACAAGATCACCTCGAAATCGAGCCCATTGTCCTGCCGAATGCCATAGACCGGAATGAACGCGGCTTTGTACTTCAGAGCCAGTTCGGCGGGCACGGTGGAGGTCAGTGCAGGCCGGCCGAAGAACGGCAGATACTCGCCGCCCTGGGCGTGCATATCCGCCACAATCGCGATGTTGCCGCCGGATTTTAGGTGCCGCACCATCTCCACCATGCCGCGTTTTCCCTGTTCAAACATGGGCTTGCCGGTGGCTGAGATCGCTTTGGCGTAATAGTCGTTGTAATAGGGGTTCGCCATGCGCCGATAGAGCGAGCCCATGTTGAACCCCATTTGGACGAGTTTTGAGCGGGCCGCATCATAGTTGCCGAAATGACCGGTCACCAGAACGACAGGACGCCCCTCCGCCCGGGCCTGTTCCAGCGCAGCGAGGCCGGGGCCCGTGATCGGCGCGGCCAAGGCCCGGTCCCAAAAAGGTTGCCCTGCATAGAGTTCCGCCAGAGTGCGCCCCACATTGTCGGCGACCTGACGGCTCAGGTCTTCGACCTCAGATGGTGAGAGATCCGGTCGTGTGTAGGCAAGATTGCGACGAACCCGTTTGTGAAACCCAACCAGCGGTGCGAGTTTGCGCAGGATCCACCCCATTGTCGGCACGCGCCATCTATAGGGGATCAGCTTGAGGCCTCCGATGAGACCTTTCAGCACGAGGCTCGTGGCAAAATACTTAGCGCGTTCGGAAAAGCTCAGCTCCGCGGCGGAAACGGGCATGAAGGGGACCTGCTCATAGAAGGGGGCGGTCTGGTCACCGCATCTTGTCGCAGCAGAGTTTAATCATTGCAGGCCAAAGGTACAAGAAACCCGCGCCGGGTCTGCGCGGGTTTCTGAGAAATCAGGGGCTTGAACGCCGATGATGATCCGGGGCGCCTGGGTTCGGGACCCAAGGCCGATTGGGATTATCCTTCGTCTTCTTCCTCCGACTTCAACTCGATATCGCCGTTCACGACCATTTCGCGCAGCATATTAACGATCAGGCCAAAGGCGGCTTCGCCATCCTGACGTTTCACGCGGCCCAACTGGTTGGCCTCTTCGCGCAGGTTGTTGGCCATCCGCGAGGACATGTTGTCGAGAAGGAAGGTGACGGAGGCCACATCGTCTTCTTCGGTCGCAAAGGCGATTGCCGTGGTGATCTCCTGCGGGCCGAGGGCACGCACCAGTTTCGGCACATCCACCGCCTCGACCTTCTTGGCGATCAGCGCGAAGGTGAAGATGGACTTGCGTACATCGGTGGCAAATTCCTTGTCTTCCTCGTCCAGCGCGGTCAGCACTTCCTCGCGCTTCGCAGCCTGAGACTGAGTGAGAATGGCCCCCACGCGCTGACCCGGGGTCTGCTCGAATGCCACCTGCGGACGCGCCTCGATCTGCGCGGCGAGGGATAAGCCAATGCGGTCGACCGTCTCCGGCGTGACATTGCTGGTTTGGCTCACGGCATAGGTGATGCGCCGCGCCAAGGGACCGGGCAGATGTTGCAGCATCTCTGCGGCCTTCTGCGTGTCGATTTTGGACAGCAGAACTGCGGCGACCTCGGTGCTTTCGGCCTTGGCCAGCTCGGCCAGTTCCTCGGGCGGGAGCTTGCGCAGCCGTTCCCACGGGTCGCCAAATTGGCGCACGCCCGCTTCCTTGCGGAGGCGATTGTGGGTGTGGCGGCTGATTTTGCCTTCCATCGCGGTCAGCGCACCGGCAAGACCATTGGGGAAGGACAGCCCGATGTTTTCCAGCTGTTCGGCAAATTCCTGTGCAACGGAGTGCAACGTCTGGCGATCGACCAAACGCATTTTGCCCATTTGCTGGGTAAGCTCGAGCTGCAGGTCATCCGGCAGCGACTCGAGCGGGATATCTGCGCCTTCGTTGAGAAGAAGACGCACAACAATGGCGGCTTTGGCTTTGCCGCTCAATTGGGAGGACCCCCCTACGCCCATCGGAGCGGGTGACGAAAAATCGCCGAGACCCATACCGGTGTTAGCCATGGGGAGCGCTAAGGCTGATGATTGTTCCATTCTTGAACCTTGACCCGAAAAGATTCTCTTTCTGTCAGGTCACAAGATAGGCAGTCAGCAGTAAAGAAAGCCTGAAGCTTAGTAGTTAACGGTGACGCCGGTCTGAATGGCCTGTCGCAGCGAGGCTTCGGCCCAGGTTCCGACGCCGCCTCTGGCCTTGATTTCTTTCCACTGCGCCAGCGCCTGCGCGTAATCTCCTGACTCTACAAAGCCTTGTCCCATATAGCTGCGAGCAAGGATATTGTCCGGATCCTGCGCGATGGCGCGGGTGTAATATGCGTTGGCAAGGTCAGCCCTGCCCAGTTTGCGATTGGTAAACCCCCAATAGGTCAGGACGCGGCTATCCGACTGCACCGGGTGCGCTGCAAGCACGGCTTGCGCATCTTCGAACCGCTCCAGATAGGCCAATTCACGCGCAGTTTGCAAAAGCTGCTCTCCGCTCATGGATGATTCTTCCGGCTTTACGCATTTCTGGGTCGCCGGGTCCCAGACCCGCTCGCCCCAACATTCTTTTGTGGTCTCCGACGGGGTCGGGGGCGTGGTCGTATCTCCGCCAGCAGCAAAGGTGAGCGAGGGAAGCATCGCGGCAAAAGCGACGAGGGGCAGGGCGGCACGCATGGGGTTCTCCTGTTCGGTTACAGGGAGGTTACGTTGAACGAGCGCGGCTGGCTCAAACTCTTTTCTCACGTTGGCGTGAGGGCCAAAGCAAAAGCCCCGCCAACAAGAGGCGGGACTTTGTGAGTATCGCGTCGTGGTCTGCGGCGTTATTCTTATTCGCCGAACACGCGGCGGAAAATCGTGTCCACGTGTTTGGTGTGATAGCCCATGTCGAACTTCTCGTTGATCGCCTCTTCGCCCAGCGCGGCAACAACTTCCGCATCAGCCAGCAAGAGCTCGCGGAAATCAACACGGTCTTCCCAGACTTTCAGCGCATTGCGTTGCACCATGGAATAGGCGTCCTCGCGGCTGACACCGGCTTGGGTCAGCGCCAGCAGAACGCGCTGCGACATCACGAGGCCCGGGAATTTGTTCATGTTGTCCAGCATGTTCTCGGGGAAAACCAGCATCTTGTCGATCACGCCCGCCAGACGGTGCAGCGCGAAATCGAGGGTGATGGTGGCATCCGGACCAATGCCGCGCTCGACGGAGGAGTGGGAGATGTCCCGCTCGTGCCACAGCGCCACGTTCTCCATCGCAGGCACCACGGCCATGCGGACCAGACGTGCGAGACCGGTGAGGTTCTCGGTCAGAACCGGGTTCTTTTTGTGCGGCATCGCGGAGGAGCCTTTTTGCCCCATCGAGAAGAATTCCGCGCCTTCCAGCACTTCGGTGCGCTGCATGTGGCGGATCTCGATCGCAACGTTCTCGATCGACGAGGCGATAACGCCGAGGGTGGCAAAGAACATCGCATGACGGTCGCGCGGGATCACCTGAGTGGAGATCGGCTCCGGTGCAAGGCCGAGCTGCTCGCAGACATATTCCTCAACGCGCGGGTCGATATTGGCGAAGGTGCCAACCGCGCCAGAGATCGCGCCGGTGGCGATTTCTTCACGCGCAGCAATCAGGCGTTTCTTGTTGCGGTCCATTTCGGCGTAAAAACGCGCGAAAGTCAGGCCCATGGTGGTCGGCTCGGCATGGATGCCGTGGCTGCGACCGACGCGGACGGTGTCTTTGTGCTCCAGAGCGCGCTTTTTCAGCGCGTCGAGCAGCTTGTCCAAGCCAACCAGCAGCAGGTCGGCCGCGCGGGTCAGCTGCACGTTGAGGCAGGTGTCCAGCACGTCAGATGAGGTCATGCCCTGATGCACAAAACGGGCTTCTTCGGAACCGACATGCTCGGCCAGATGGGTCAGAAACGCGATAACGTCGTGTTTGGTGACGGCTTCGATTTCGTCGATGCGCGCGACGTCGAATTCCACGTCTTTGGCTTTCCAAACCGCGTCCGCATTTTCGCGCGGGATCACGCCGAGGTTTGCCATCGCTTCGCAGGCATGCGCCTCGATCTCGTACCAGATCTTGAACTTGGTCTCAGGGGACCAGACGGCAACCATATCGGGGCGGGCATAGCGAGGGATCATAGGCGGCGGCACCTTCTTTATAGCGGGGAACAGATGCCGCTCTCATAGACGAGCGCTGCCCCGGCGGCAAGCGCCGCGCCGCAGCAGATCGGCCACATATGCCGGGTTTCAGACCGCTTTAACTGCGCATCGCCGCGAAACCGGCGCTGTTTTCGCAATAGGCGGGTGCTGTCGACAGATGGTCGTTGTGATCTTGCAGATCGCCGCAGGCCTCCTGGCAGGCGCAAGAGGCGCATCGCGTGATCATCTGTTTCAAATGCTGCGCCTCGCCTTCGGGATCGCGGGCAAAGCGGGCGGAGGCGTCAATGCCAAGCCGCGCGGCCATACCGTTCACTAGATCGGCGCTGCGGATGAAGGTTCTAAAGATGCACATGGGCGGGTCCCTCTGACTGGCTGGATGCCGCTCAGAATGCCAGCCTTTGCGGAGGCCGCTTTGATCCGGATCAAATCCGGCTCAGTCCTCGGGCCCCTCATGCGTCATATCGGGCAGGGGCGCGGTCTCTTCCAGCCGGGTCGCCACCTGCGCGCCGCGTTCCAAGGTGCGGTGCACCGGACATTTATCGGCGATCTCCAACAGCTTTTGGCGCTGCGCTGCATCGAGCGGCCCTTGCAGGCGGATCACCCGGGTAAATTGGTCGATCTGTGCCGGACCAGAGGGCAGCGCGTCCTGCGCGTGGACCTTGTCATGTGAGACCTCAACCGAGATGCCGTCCAAGGGCCAGTCCTTGCGGCGGGCATACATCCGCAGGGTCATCGACGTACAGGCGCCAAGGCCTGCGGCGACAAATCCATAGGGCGATAGCCCCTTGTTGGTGCCGCCATAGGCCTCCGGCTCATCGGCGTGGAGATGATGAAACGGCCCGTTTTGCACGTCTTGCAAGAACCCCTCCGGGTCGGCTTCGCTGACGCGGATAATCCCCTCCGGCGCGCCGGGCGGCGGTGCGGGTGGTTTCATATCCACATAGCGGGTGACCCAAGTGGCGATCACCTCGGCGGCATATTCGGCGTCACAGGGATCAGAGATCAGATGGTCCGCATCATCCAGCGTGACAAAGCTTTTGGGGTGGCGGGCGGCCTGAAAGATCTCCGCTGCATTGTCGATGCTGACGGTGATGTCGCGGGGTGCGTGCATCACCAGAAGTGCAGCATCCAGATGGGCGAGGGCGGTGCCAAGCTCGGTCTGGCGGATATCGTCGAGAAAAGCCTTGGTGATCGTAAAGGGGCGATCGCCCAAGGAGACCACCGCAGATCCTTCGCGCTGAATTTCCTCGAGCGCGGGGGCAAAATGGTGCTCCACATGGGCGGGGTCAAACGGCGCCCCCAGCGTCACCACGGCCCGCACCGAGGGGATACCCGCCCGCGCCCGCAGGACAGCAGCGCCGCCAATCGAATGGCCGATCAACAGATCTGGCGCCATATTGCGCGCAGCCAGATACTGCGCCGCGCCAATCAGATCCTCGACGTTGGAAGAAAAGGTCGTATTGCCGAATTCCCCGCCCGAGTGGCCAAGCCCGGTGAAATCAAACCGCAAGACCGCGATCCCCATTGCCGCGAGGCGACCCGCGATGCGCCGCGCAGCGGGGATGTCCATCGAACAGGTGAAGCAATGGGCAAACAGGGCCGTCGCCAAAATCGGACCCTCCGGCAGATCGAGACGGGCAGCGAGCGGATGACCGGCGTGACCGGGAAAGGTGATGCGTTCGGTGGGCATAAGGGAACCTTGGCGGAGCGTTGCTTTTTTGGCGGCGGTTTCACTAAAGTGCGCTGACACCCGGGGCTCGGCAAGGTATCCGTCACAACCGTCACGGGAAGGTGAAGGAGTGTCACGTGCAGATCGAACCGGCTGTCATCCCTAAAAATGCTCCGCCTGCGCAAAGCCTGCTGGGGATTGGCGCCTTTACGCCGCTCACAGCGCGCGACGTGCAGATGTGGGAGCGGCTGCGCGAGTTTGTAGCGACAGAGCCGCGCGCGTTTGAGCGGGACCCGACCCTCGGTCACGTGACCGGCTCGGCCTTTGTGCTGTCGCCGGATTTGCAATCTGTTCTCTTGACCCATCACGCGAAACTGAACCGCTGGCTGCAGCTTGGCGGGCATTGCGACGGGATCGCGGATGCGTGTTTTGTCGCGACCAAAGAGGCTTATGAGGAAAGCGGTCTTGCGCGGGTGCGCCTGCTGTCGTCAGAGGTGTTCGATGTGGATGTGCACGAGATTCCGGCCAATGCGCGCGAGCCTGCCCATCTGCATCACGATGTGCGGTTTCTCTTTGTCGCAGAAGCAGGAGAGATCCTGGCCTCGGCGGAATCTCATGCGCTTGCTTGGGTGCCGATTGCGGATCTCGATCACGAGGGCACGCCCGAGAGCGTGCGGGTGATCGCGCGAAAATGGCCGCTGTGGCGACAAAGGTTGGGCCTGTGAGCCGGCCTAAGAACCTGCGCCGCGCCTTGCGCATAATCGGTTGGGCAACGCTCCTTAGTGCGCTCTTGGCGCTTGGGGCGGGATACCTCGGCGCCTTTCACGCGGCCGGCGACAGCTTGGCCGTCTTCCGCTTGCCCTTTGCAGGGCTTGCGATGATTGCCGCCTTTTGCCTGCGTCACGATTGGCGGGCCGCGCTGTGTGGCGCCGTGGCGAGTGTTGTCGTATTGATCGGCTGGCTGGGCTTTTTGCCAGAGGCGCTCCCTCAGGGATCAGGGCCTGCGTTGCGGGTCTATCAAAAGAACATGCTCTTTCGAAACAAGGGCAATGACGCGCTGCTGGCCTCGATCTTGGACAGTCAGGCAGACGTCGTGATGCTGGAGGAGGTCTCCACCCGCAATCATTCGGCCTTGGCTGAGTTGCAAGAGACCTATCCGATTTCCGCCTATTGCCCCTTCCGCGCGGTGGGCGGCGTCGCGGTTCTTGCCCGCATCGGCACGGTGATGGATCAACTGCCGTGCCAGGAGGATCTTGGGCTAGCCGCCGTGCGGGTGAACACGCCCCAAGGGCCGCTCTGGCTCGCCGCTTTGCATCTGCCCTGGCCGTGGCCGCACGAACAATCCGAGCATGTGGCGCGGGTGATGAAGACGTTGGAAGGGCTGGATGGGCCGATGGTGCTGGCTGGGGATTTCAACACTGTGGGCTGGGCCGCAGCCCTGACGGATATCGCCAAGGCCGGCCATATGGCGCGTGTGGGGGCCTATGTCACCACGTTTGATTTGCCGCCCATCGGCTATGGGATCGGGATCGACCACATTCTGGCGACGGGGGGCACAGGCGTGCTCACCCGTCAGCCAAAGTTCACTTCGGATCATTATGGCCTTATTGCCGATGTGATCCTGCCTGCCCCGGCGGGGTAAACCCCAAGGGTCGCGATTAAGCCTGCCCCATAAGCACCGGATCAAAGGGGTATTTTGTCAGGTTCTCATACCCATCCTCGGTGATCAGCACCTGGTCCTCGAGCTTGATGGAGAAGTCGCCGCCGACCTCGCCCACCAAGGCCTCGACACAGAGCACCATGCCCGGCTCGAGCGGGTAGTCATAGGCCCCTTCGACGGCGTGATCCGGGTAGGCGACCAGCGGCCATTCATCGCATAGCCCGACCCCATGCATCAGGCAGCCGTATTTCTGCGCCTGATATTTGGCGTCCAGAACATGGGTATTTGCCGAGAGCTCCGGGATCATCACGCCGGGCTTCAGCATCTCCATATTGGTCATGATGTGTTCATGCGCATGTTGCATCGCATAGACCATATCGGCGCGCGGCTTGTCGTCGCCGATCCACCAGCTGCGCGAGATATCGATGCAGATGCCGTAGCTGCCGATCAGATCGGTGTCGAAAGAGAGGATCTCGTTCCGGTTGGGGATCCGCGGCCCGCACTCCTGAAACCATGGATTGCTGCGCGGACCGGTGGCGAGGAGGCGGGTCTCGATCCATTCCCCGCCGCGTCGAATGTTTTCGGCATGAAGCACGGCCCAGATATCATCTTCGGACGTGGTGCCATTGCCCATATTCGCCCGGGCAAAGCTCTCCATCGCCGCAACCGCGCGTTCGCAGGCATGTGACGCGCAGCGCATGGCGAGGATCTCATCCGGGCCTTTGATGGCGCGGGTCTTTTCGGTGACCTCTTCGCCCTCCATCACCTCAAACCCCTGCGCCTCAAGCGCGCGCAGCCCATGCAGCATGATCTTGTCCACGGCCAGGCGCATATTGCCGCCGCCATGTTCCTCGATCAACTGGCGCACTTCGTTGGAGAACACATCCGCGGCCACGTCCACTTTGTCACCGCGATCAAAGTAGAAGAGATCCGCACCAGAGCGTTGTTCGCGCACCAGCGGGTTGAACGTCGACAGGAAGGGCGAGTTCTTATAGTCCCAGATCACCATGTAGCCATCGGCGCAAAGAAGAAGCGCGCGAAAGGGGTTATGGGTGTTCCACAGCTGCATATTGGTGCTGTCGGTGGCATAGCGGATGTTGAGCGGGTCAAACATCAGCAGGCCGCCATAGCCACGGTCCACGATGGCTTGTGTCAGGCGCGTCCAGCGGAATTCACGCATCCGCTCTAGATTGGGGAGGACAAGCCCCGCCTCCCCCCATTCTGCAAAGGCCAGCTGGGTGGGCCCAATTTCGATCCGGTCGTTGTCATTCGGGGTGCCATCGCCAAGCGTGGCGCCTCGGCTCGGGTCGATCTTGCGGCGGTCGCGGAAGTGTTCGTTCATGGCGGGACTCCGTGGCTGATACACCCGAGCCTGACGGTTTCAAATCCCTCTGGCCAATCGGAAAGCGACACGAACCGCGCCTGTTTTCGACCGCAAATGGGACGCGCCGTCGCAATTTGTACAGTCGTGCATCACTTGCGGCAGGCTGCTAGAGACGTTGCATGACAGAGATTCTTCAGACCTCGATCCCCTATGATCCGCTGACACCCGTCCGCTTGCCCGGTATCAAACCCTTGCCGCTGCAAGATTGGTTGGCCGGCGATGAGGCTTTTGCCGCGCAGATGGCAGAGCGGGAGCGGCTGTTAAAGACCGCGCGGGAACGTGTCCTTTATTGTTCGGATCAGGCGGAGGTCGCGGCCCAAGAGTTGCTCGATCATGTTCTGGCGGCGCGTTATGCGGCCGCGCCGGAGGTCCGTGCAGTCACGCGGCCGGATGGCGCCCCCGTCGAGATTGAGCGCTCTGATCCCATGGGCACATTAGTGCGATTGGTGCAGCAGGACCTTTGCATTTTGGAGCGGCCTTCCAATGCTGATGAGCATATTTTGACCGCCGCTGCCTTGTGTTTCCCGGCCAGTTGGACCTTGGCCCAGAAGGCCGGAAAGCCGCTGCTTGCGATCCATATTCCGGTCACCTCCTATGACGCTGGCCTTGCTGCGCGGGTCCAGCGTTTGTTTGACGGCGTACAACCCGAGCGACCGCTGTGGCGGTTCAATGCGCTCTGGTATGCGGATCCAAGTTTGCATCAGCCCCGGACCGAGGATGATCCGCGCCCAACATCAACGCCCGACACGCAGAACTACCTGCGCAGCGAGCTTCAATCGCTCTACCGCTTGCCGCACAGCCGCGCGGTGGTGTTCTCAATCCACACGCGCGTGTTGCGCCGCGCCGATGTTCTGGCGCAATGGGGAACGGCTGAGGCCTGAACGAAAACCCCCCACAAGCCGAGGGACTTGCGGGGGCTGTTCAACCGAGGGAAGGTTGATCAGTTCAAGGCGGCGTGCACCAATTCCGAGGATTGCAGCACCACCAAAAGGCCTGTGGCCACCAGCATTTGCAGGCTAAAGCGCATATCGCCCCCGCGCATGAAATTCACCGCCGCCGCTGTAATCCCCAAGGGCAGAGCAATCACCGCCATGACAGCCGTCAGAACCCAGGCCGAGGCCGCATTTGCAGGGCGCTTCGGTTTCAGTGCGCGGGTCATCTTGCGATAGGCCGCAACCAATTCGCTGTCCTTGTGGGTGTTGCGCCGCTCGATGATCAGATCGCAATGCTTGTCGAGGCTCGACACCGTTTCCTCGATCGGCGCGAAGCGGGACCGTTTCGGAGAGGGCGCGTGGACCGGTGTTGTCAGAACCTCGCCATGCATCACCCGATCCGCCGCAACATTGTGCTGCTCCGCATAGCTGTCAAAGGCCATCACCGTCTTGGCACGACGCGGATTGCGGGCGGTGACCCCTGCGGCCGCATCGTCACCGATCGGGATTTGGATGTCCTTGGCTGTTGTCGCTGCGGCAGAGCGGTCATCACCCTCCGGAGCAAAGGCTTCGAGGAAACGATCCCGCTCCAGCACGATGCCACTGTCGAGCCATTCCACAGTCTCGGCTGCGAGCTCTGACAAAAGGCGGTGCAGGATGCGCGCCATCAGCAATTCGGTCAGCTCTTCATCGGTATGTTCGGGAAAGCGCGGGCGGATGATCACATCCATCTGGCAGCGACAGGCTTCCCCATCCGCCTTGCGCAGTGGCGAGGGCGTGCGGCGATGCCGCACCTCGATCAGATAGGAGTCGCATTCCAGCGTGACCCGATGCGCGCGCTTCGCTTTAAAGTCATCGACCTCATGGCCGTATTCTTCGAGCGTTTCGATGACCAGGTTCGACGCTTTTCCAAGCGCGGATTCATCGCGGTGCTGAAAGCCCAGCTTGCCGCGAATTTCCGTGGCCGACACATTCTGTGTAGTCTGATCCAGCACCGTGAAATCCTCCATCGGTTGTTCTTAGAAACAAGATAAAATTTGAAAGAGAGGAAAGTTGGGCGCGTTGATCGGTTTTTTCAGCCTTTTGGCAAAACAAAAGGCGCCAATTGCGGCGCCTTTCATATTCGTTTAAAATCAAGTGCTTAGCATGGTTTAAGCGCTGCGCCAAGGGCTGGATTGGGACCAAAGGATGGCAGGTCTCAGCCACATTGATGCCTTAGCTTTTACAATCCGCTTGCTGGCGTGTTGATTGTTCTTAACACTTCGTAACCGTCGCTGAGATCCAGCCTTATGGCGTGGCCCCATCAATCTGACGGCCCATAATGGCGAGCGATTGCTGGTAGACCGTGGCGGCATTCCACTGTTTCAACACCTTGTAGTTCGGCTCTCCCTGCTGATAGCCACGTCCCGGTTTCCACCCTTTCTTGCGCAGGAAATAAGCGGTGGAGGCGAGCGCGTCGCCCATGTCGTAGAAATCAACCCGCCCATCGCCGTTCCAATCCTGCCCATAGGCAAGCGCATTTCCCGGCAGGAACTGAGTATGTCCCAACTCCCCATGTTTGGCGCCCTTGGTGGCCATGGTGATGGCGCCTTGATCCACCAGCTTGAGCGCCCCCAGCGCATGGGGTTCAAAGAAGTCGGACCGGCGGCAATCATAGGTCAGGGTGACGATCGAGGAGACGACCTGACTGTCCCCCATATAGCTGCCGAAAGCGGTCTCCATCCCGTGGATGGCGATCAAGATACCAGCCGGAACGCCGTATTTCCGTTCCAGCGCGGCAAAGAACTCCGCATTGCGGGCTTTGCGTTTTTTGCCCTGGGCCACGATGGTCGCGGCGCCACGGATCTGCATGAATTTGTCGAGCGAGTATTTGAAGCTCTTTTGATTGCGGTCCGCCGCAATGGTGCCCGTCGCATAGCGGGTCTGGGCCAGCGCGTTCAGCCCGGCTTGCTTGACCCCAGCACGTGTAGCCGTTCGGGCAAAATCGGCTTTCCAGGCCTCAAACCCCGCAGCGGTATTGCCGCAAGGGGCCGCCACGGCGAGAGCAGGAGTGACAAGGAGCGCCACACAGGTGGCGAGACGGCAAAGGGCAGGGCGCATGGGAACCTCATAATCTGTACTTGGAGACAGTTTACGGGGCGCGGCCTGCCGCTTCACCTTCTTTTTGCGGGGAAAGTCAAATCAGCGGAACGCATCCTGCGCCGCAAGGGCCAAGCCATCCGCCACCGCGGTCATCGCACGTTCCGTTTCAATCTCGGCCTGTGGGCACAGGTCCTGCGTGGCGGCACGAACCGCCGACAACAAAGCCGAGCCGCCGACCATGACGCAGCGGGTGACCGCTTCTGGGGCAACATTGGCGAGGCGCAGCGTCTCGGCCGCCTCGGTTTGGATGGACTGGACCATCTCGGCCAAGGTGCGTTCCATCGCGACGCGGGGCAGCGGCGCATTCAGGCCACGTTCCAGCACTCGAAGATCGATTTGCGCGACCTCGTCGCCGGTCGCCCCATTGGCGCGGATTTTGCCTGCTTCGGTGGCAAAGGCGAGGTCATGGCCCAGCTCATCTTCCAGCACACGCACCAACCGGTTGAGCAATTTGGGCTTTTCCGCGTTTTGAGCGAGATCAGCCGCCGCGCGGCGCGGCTCCGGGCTGTAAAGGAAGGGGATCATCTGCCAAGTTGCAAGATCGTTGAATAGGCGATTGGGGGCCGGCAGGCTGCCACCGCCAAAGGTGTTCTTGATCTGCGCGCCACGACCCAAGAAGGGCATCACATGGTCGATACTGATTTGTCGGTCGAAATCCGTTCCGCCGAGCCGCAACCCGTGGCTGGCCAGAATGCGGGTCGTCCCGTCCTCTGTCTGCTCAAAGCAGGTGAAGTCCGAGGTACCACCGCCGATGTCGACCACGAGACCGATCCCGGGATGCGGGCGTGCCGAGCGCAGTGCGGCCTCGGGTTCATAGAGGAACTGAACGTCCTGAAATCCCGCCTTTTGGTAGCAACCGCGCAGATCTTCTTCGGCACGGGCATTGCGCGCCTCGTCACTGGAGTGAAATTTCACCGGCCGCCCGGAGAGCGCATGGGTGAATTCCATATGCGTCGCGGTTTCGGCCCGTGTCTTTACCTCGCGCAGAAAGCTGGCGATCACATCGGTGAAATCCATGGTTTGCCCCCCCAAGCGCCGCTTTTCATAAAGCAATGGCGTCCCAAGCAGGCTTTTTAGGGCGCGCATAAATCGCCCCTCGTCGCCGTCGATCAAAGAGCGGGTGGCGCGGCGGCCGATCCGCATGGATTTGGTGTCGCTGTCAAAGAACACGGCTGTCGGCAGTGTGTTCTCTCCTGGCTCCAGATCCACCAGATAGGGGCGCCCGGCAACCGCAAGGCCTGCGGCGGAGTTGGAGGTGCCAAAGTCAATGCCGAGGGTGGCGGGAAAAGATTTGGGAGAAGTCATAGCGCGGCCTCGCTCGGATCAAGGCGCGCAGACCTAGCGGATGAAGGCCCCTGTCTCAACAGCTATTCCAGCCTGTGCCGCAAAAAGCCTGAGGCGAACGCAATAAATCCCAAAGTTCAGGCAAAAAGAAAGGGCGCCCCCTGGGAGGAAAGACGCCCTGCCGCAAGATCGGGAACCGAAGTGATCCAGTGCGGAATAGTTGGAGTTCGTCCCCCAGCGGAGTATCCGCGGGACTTTGAATACCTTTGCATTGATTGATTAATCAGTCAATAACGGCGGGTGAAAATCTTTCCCCGCGTAAATTTTCCCCTGATAGCTGCAAAGCCAAGAGCGGCAGCGCCAAATGAAAAGAGCGCCCAACATGGGGCGCTCTCTCCAAGTCTATGAACAGACTGCGAATTAGCAGCTGTAGTACAGGCCGTACTCGACGGGGTGCGGGGTGTGCTCGTACTTGTGGACCTCTTCCATCTTCAGCTCAATGTAGCCTTCGATTTGGTCTTTGGTGAACACATCGCCTGCGAGCAGGAACTCGTGGTCGGCCGCCAGGCACTCCAGCGCTTCACGCAGGGAGCCGCAGACGGTCGGGATGCCAGCCAGCTCTTCTGCGGGCAGGTCATAGAGGTTTTTGTCCATGGCTTCGCCCGGATCGATCTTGTTCTTGATGCCGTCAAGGCCGGCCATCAGGAGCGCTGCGAAGCACAGGTAGGGGTTCGCGCTGGGATCGGGGAAGCGAGCTTCCACGCGTTTTGCCTTCGGGGATTCGGTCCACGGAATACGAACGCAGCCAGAGCGGTTGCGTGCGGAGTAGGCGCGCAGAACGGGAGCTTCAAAGCCGGGGATCAGACGCTTGTAGGAGTTGGTGCCCGGGTTGGTGAAGGCGTTCAGGGTCTTAGCGTGCTTCAGGATACCACCGATGAAGTACAGCGCTTCCTGAGACAGGTCAGCGTATTTGTCGCCTGCAAAGAGCGGCTTGCCGTCTTTCCAGATGGACATGTTCACGTGCATGCCCGAGCCGTTGTCGCCATAGATCGGCTTCGGCATGAAGGTTGCGGACTTGCCATAGGCGTGGGCCACGTTGTGGATCACGTATTTGTACTTCTGGATCTCGTCAGCCTGTTTGACCAGGGTGCCGAAAATCAGGCCGAGTTCGTGCTGGCAGGACGCCACTTCGTGGTGGTGCTTGTCCACTTTCATGCCCAGACGCTTCATGGTGGAGAGCATCTCGGAGCGCAGGTCCTGTGCTTCGTCGGTCGGGTTGACCGGGAAGTAGCCGCCTTTGAGGCCCGGACGGTGACCGGTGTTGCCGGTTTCATACTCGGTGTCGGTGTTCCAGGACGCGTCGGTTGCGTCAACTTCGTAGGACACTTTGTTGATCGAGTTGGAGAAACGCACGTCGTCGAACAGGAAAAATTCTGCTTCCGGGCCGAAGTATGCGGAGTCACCGATGCCGGAGGACACGAGGTAGGCTTCCGCTTTCATTGCGGTGCCGCGCGGGTCACGCTCGTAGGATTCGCCGGTGTCGGGCTCTACGATGGCGCAGTGCAGACAGACGGTTTTCTCGGCGTAGAACGGATCCACATAGGCGGACTCGGTGTCCGGGATCAGTTTCATGTCGGAGGCTTCGATGGATTTCCAGCCCGCGACGGAAGACCCGTCGAACATGAAGCCTTCTTCCAGGAAATCTTCGTCAACCAGATCCGCGATCAGGGTCACGTGCTGCAGCTTGCCGCGGGTGTCGGTGAAGCGGATATCGACGTATTCCGCCCCTTCATCCTTGATCAGCTTAAGAACTGCGTCTTTGCTCATTAGAGTGTTCCTCCGTCAGAATATTACGGTATTTCGGGGTGTTCTTGGTGGGACGCGCCGTCAGAGGGCATCCGAACCGGATTCGCCTGTGCGGATCCGAATGGCTTGCTCGACCGGGCTGACAAAAATCTTGCCGTCGCCGATCTTGTCGGTTTTGGCGGCCGCAATGATCGCCTCTACCGCTGCATCGACTTGGTCGTCGTCCAGCACCACTTCGATTTTCACCTTGGGCAGGAAGTCGACGACATATTCTGCACCACGGTAAAGTTCGGTGTGACCTTTCTGACGGCCAAAGCCTTTTACTTCGATCACGGACAGACCCTGCACGCCGACGTCCTGCAGCGCTTCCTTCACCTCGTCCAGTTTGAACGGCTTGATGATGGCTTCGATCTTTTTCATCTCGGGCTCCTCGCAACCTTGTCGAATGTCGACAGATCATCTTCAACTAAGACCCACAATGCGAAAGCCTGACGCAGCCTGTCCAGAGGGGAATGTTTCCGATAGGAAAGGCTAAAAAATAGGCGTGACGATTAAAAAATATGCATAAGTGAATCCGAGGTGCCGTGAAATGACTGAATTGCTGACATCTGCGCAGATGAGAGCGCTGGAAAAAGCGGCAATCGAGGCCGGGGAGGTGACCGGGCTTAGCCTGATGGAGCGGGCGGGGGAAGGGGTCATTGAGGCGATTAATGAGACCTGGCCAGAGCTTGCGGCAAAAGATTCGGATCGGGGTGCCGGAAGCGACCCATCTCTTGAGTATTTCGAGAAAGATGAAGAGCCCCTGCGAGCCGTTGTTCTGTGTGGACCGGGCAACAATGGCGGCGACGGGTTTGTCATTGCGCGCCTGTTGCGTGAGCGGGGCTGGGCGGTACAGGTGTTTTTTTACGGTGAGGCAGAGAAGCTGCCACCGGATGCGCGCGCCAACTATCAGCGCTGGTGCGCCTTGGGAGAAGTTTTCCCATTGAGCGGCGGTGCAGTGCCCAAGGTCTGGGATTGCGACCTCATGGTGGATGCGCTGTTCGGCACCGGGCTGACGCGTGCGCTTACGGACTTTGGCGAGTTGTTTCGTGACATGAAGGACAAGGTTACATGCCTCCCAGTCATGTTCAGGTGTCAGAACGGCCGACCGGCGATTGTCGCGGTCGACATATCCAGCGGCATTTGTGCGGACAGTGGCCGAACCTTTTCCGAGGAAGCTCCACCTGCCGTGGAGCACCGGTATGCCGCCGCTGCGACAGTAGATCTGACGGTAACCTTTCATGCCAAGAAACTGGGGCATGTTTTGGCAGAGGGGCCGAAACACTGCGGGGCTGTGGTGGTCAAAGACATTGGGTTGGCGGTGATTTCTGACCGGGACAGCCGATCACATCAGGCCATGGTTGACCTATACAGGAACAAGGAGATCGGCCGGTACCTTTGTCACGAGGCCAATGCGCAGTCTCCCTACCTGTCAAAGACCACGGAGGAGCATAAGTACAACCACGGTCATGCTCTGATCCTTTCTGGCGGCTCGGGGAGAACCGGCGCGGCGCGGCTTGCCGCGCGCGGGGCGTTGCGGATTGGGGCGGGTTTGGTAACCCTCGGCGTGCCGCCCGCCGCGCAGATGGAGGTTGCCTGTCAGATTACCTCACTGATGCTGACACGGGTGGAGGGGCGAGAAGGCCTGGCCACCGTACTGGAGGATAAGCGGATCAATGCAATCTGCCTCGGGCCAGGGCTCGGGCTGGAGCGGGCGCGCAGTCTCGTCCCCGAAGCGCTGGCGTGTAGGCCTGCAACGGTCCTCGATGCGGATGCGCTCTCCGCCTTTGCTGAGGCTCCGGATACCTTGTTCGCGCAGCTTCACGGCGCTTGCGTCTTGACCCCGCATGGTGGCGAGTTCGCACGTCTCTTTCCGGATATCGCCGAGAAGCTCGCGACGCCAGCAACGCAGGGGCCTGCCTATTCCAAGGTCGATGCCACGCGAGACGCCGCGCAGCGCGCTGGGTGCACTGTGCTGTTCAAAGGGCCCGATACGGTGATCGCGGATCAAACCGGGGTCTGCGCCGTGCATAGCGCGACCGGGGCGCGGGCTTCGCCTTGGCTGGCCACAGGCGGGGCAGGGGATGTCTTGGCGGGGTTCATAGTCGGCCTGCTTGCACGCGGCTTTGGCGCGCAAGATGCCGCCAAGACGGCGGCGTGGCTTCATGTAGAATGCGCGCGTCACTTTGGGCCGGGGCTGATCGCCGAAGACCTGCCGGAGCAGCTACCGCATGTGTTGCGAAGCTTGGAGTGTTAGAGGGCCGGTTGCATCTGGGCGTCAAACAGATGCGCCGACAGAACCTCCAACCCACGGGCATAGAGCACGGAGGGCTGGTCGAGCCAGATCTGTACCCATGCTCCCTCCGCCATGCCCGCATCGGTGATGAATTCCTCATCAATCAATGCGGCGGCGGGCACGCGGGCTTCATGACGGCCAAACATCGCTTGGGCGCGCCAATCGCGGACCAATACGGCTTGGCGGGCGGGCAGCAGCAGGTCTTGGTCGGGAATATCTTCGCTCAGGGCATGAGCGTGAAAGCAGACAATCCGACTGCGCGCGGTATCTTCGCTGACCGCGAGGATGCGACGCATTCCGCGGTCTCTGGTGATGACATCCATGCCGGGCTTGAGCCGATCCGCCGGTCGGTATCCATCGCGGGTGAGCACCTCCGTTGTGGCCGCAAGGCCGCTGACAGGGCACAAGCCTTTGGCCGCCGCCGCGTTGGCGGGATCAATAGATGGTCGGTCAAGATGCCTTTCAAAGGACATAGGCGTACTCCACTCAGGCCGGGGCGGTCGAGGATCATCAACCCGTGTGTTCTCCAAGAATGTGGCTAAAGATTGCTCAATCCTTAAGGTGTTGAAATTTCCCGCCCTCGCGCTTCAAGTTTCACGCGATCTGCCCGCACTTTCCTCTCGCATCCCAGAAAGAGCTCTGATAATGAGCAGCTTCACGGCGGTTTGAGACCGTCGACGTGCGGGTGTGGCGGAATTGGTAGACGCACCAGATTTAGGTTCTGGCGCCTTTGGCGTGGGGGTTCGAGTCCCTTCACCCGCACCATATTGAATTTATTGACTTTTTCTTGGGTCATTCTGCTCTTTGCCCTTTCCGGTTTCTAAAGTTTCGCAGTTAGTTTCGCAGTTTCTCGTTCTGGCCTTGTTCTGTTCTCATCGGTCGCGCCGCTGTTGCGCTCGCTTGGACGCTGCCTTCTGGTCACGTTGCGCCCGGTACTTGCGCACCATTTCCATTGTCTTGTGGCCGGTGACGGCTTGGATTTCCGCATCGCTGCACCCCGCGTCGGAAAGCTGCACCGCTGCCGTGTAGCGCCAGCCATGAGGCACAAGGCGTGCTTCACCGTGCATGATGCCGATAGCGGTGCGAACTTCTTCCACAGCCTTCTGTGCGGCTCTCTTGCCTATCGGCTGGGTTAGGTTCTTCGCAACGATATGACGGCCTTTGCGCGGCAGCTTGGCAAGGTAGGCTTGCAGACGGGCAGGGCAGTAGATCGCCAGCTTGGCCCCGGTTTTGTCCTGGACAACGTGCATGTATTCGCCGTCGAAGTCGGACCATTGCATTTTGACGCAATCGCCGATGCGCTGGCCTGTGCCGATTGCGAGTTCATATACGGTTCGCGCGTCGGTCAGGTCGTGGCGGTCACAGTAGCGTTCGTATGCGGCCAGCTTGTCGTCCGGCCACGGTTCATACTCCCCGCCGGTAAGCTTGCGAATATCGACAACCGGGTTGCGCTCGATCCACTCCAAATCGACCGCCAGTTTGCAGAGAATGGAAAGCACCGCGATGCGCTCGTTTGCTTTCGACCATGTGTCTTGCATCGCGCGTTGAACCGCCAAGGCGTGTTTGCGCCGAAAGCTGCGCACATCCTTGTCTCCGTTCTTCTCGCGGATGGCTTCACAGTGCCGACGATAATTTGCCTGTGTCCCTTGGGCTTTTCCGAGATAGCCGGGGGTCTTGTAGAATTCGGTGACCAAATTGTGCCACGTCGTCTTGCAATGGACCTTCTTCTTGCCCGATCGGATCGCCCAATATGCTTGTGAGAATTCTTGACTATCCGGGTTGCTTGGCAATCGGTGCCGCGTAATCTTGCCGCCCCGGTCAAGACGGAAATAGATGTACTCGCGGCCTTTCACCGTCTTAAATTCGAGGTAAGGCAGGTCCGGCTTTTTCATGGCTCGAAGTCCTCGGGGTCCATTGCGTTTCCTGTGCAGATCGCTTCTAGCTCGGCCACACGCCATCGGGCAAAACCGTGGAAGTCTTGAGGGCCGGGAAGCGCTCCGCGCTCGACCAGCGAACGGAACTCGGCAGGCTTCATATCCAGAAGCGCCGCTGCTGTCCTTTCGCTGGCGAGTATGGGCGAGGGACGGGCCATCTTGTCAGCCTTGCGCCTCGGAATACTCCGCGTCCATTACGGCTTGCGGGTGAAGGCCGAGCGACAGGCAAACTCGGTCGAAAACGTCGAGCATGTCCACCACAACAAACGCTTCGGGGCGACGCAACGCAACGCGGATGGTTGACAGCACGTCAGAGCCACTGCCGCGCGGATCATACGGCATGATCTCGCAGTGTTGACCAGCTGCGAAAAGCAGGGTGCGACCATGTTCTACGTCGAACGGCAGAGCAGGGGAGCGAACCGGCACCCCTGGCAATGGACCCGCGCCAACATGGGCAAAGGACTGCGCCGCGTAAAATGCGATAGCAAGGTCAGTAACACCCGCCTTCACCAAAGTCGCCGCAGTCGCGATCTCCATCACATTGAACCAAGAAAAGCGCCGGTGCTTGCCTTGAGACCCGCCCCCTTCGATTTTCTTGTGCCCGACGATTACGTCACGCTTGAGCCAGTTTTGCAGGGTGGACATGGTAATGTCCGCCGCCTGCGTTACTTCCCCGCTGGAGAATTGGCGCTGATAGATGCTGCTCATGTGCCACCTCTGAAATTGTCACTTGACCATTTATAGGGGGTGCGCTCGCAAAAGGTCAAGTGACAATATGAGTGATTTATCAGTGCCGCCAAACCGGCTTTTCGGCTTCCTCGATCACGCGGGCGAACAGGGCCTCGGCGGCGGGGTCCATCTGATGCGGGTTGCCGTCCCGATAGCGCATTTCGCCAGTGATCCGGCGCAGATCCCGGAATGTCACAGGGCGGCGATATGCCCGCCACATGCGAAAGCGGTGAAGCAAGGCGCGGGGTGAATTGCCGGTGCGGTAGATACGTTGTGTCATGTGGATTCTTCTCACAGCTTGGCTTCTGACGGCCAATGCCAGCGGCAGGCTGGCGCCGGGGTGTTCAGAACCTGCTGTGAGACAGGCCGGATGATTTCACCAAGGCTCTTGTATAGCATCCGCACCCCGACATAAGCTGTCGGAGACAGGATAGCCGCCAAGCTCATCCGTCATTCGCCCAAGCCTACCGCACCAACGGTTGGCCACCTGACAAAGGTTTGTGGGTATATCACAGTCCGGGTTCTGACGCCCACGGACACATTCCCATTCTATCCACCGGAAATCAAGCGCGCCCTTCGGGGCAGCGGCTTGCTATTCAGTCGCTCGACTCTTCATCATGGAGCCACAACCATTCAGAGAATCATTTCGATAGGGAGTTGAGCGAATGCAGGTCAAAATCATGAAAGTGGAACGCGAAGAAGGTGAAAGCGGCATCGACACCATTGCGATCCACGCGCAAGTGAGGGGCGATGCCTACACGAGAGTTTTTGGCGAGTTTGTGGTTTTTGAGCAGGTTAAAACCGAAGCGCCGTTTCCAGACAACATTCAAGAGCTATGCTTGGAGAAAATCAATGCACTGCTGAAACGGTGACGCCACAGACGGATTGCCCAGAAAGAGAATGGTGTTCAACCCCCATTGGGAGGGGTGCACGTTTCGTTCACCCCCATTGGGGGAAAAGTCGCACCGGCCCCAGGGTTCGCCTGTGCCGGTGCTGCGCCGCGCTCTGCTTCAGGAGGCAATCGAGCCGCGCCTTGTCGGGGTTGTTCCGGCACTCACCGACTAAACCGGGCCATTCGGGGCACCAAGCAAGCCCCAGGGCAGCCAAGCCCTATTCCTGCCAATCCACCAGCCGCATCGCCATAGAGGGGTCCACACCGGCCTCTTTCGCCTGTGCCAGCGCCTGAATGATGCCAGCCGCAGCCCGCGCCCTGCCGCCAGCGTCGAAGGCTTGCAGAGGGCGCATCACGTCCAGCTTGACCGTCGCGCCCAGCTTTTCGGCGCATTCCTCGGCCATCATCCCAGCAATCGGTTGCAGAACCCATTGGGCGAGGTGCCTTTGAGCCTCCCGGACCATCGGGCCGGTTGCAGCCGGTGCCGTTAGGCCGGGAAGAATGCCGAATGCCATGTGAATGCCGTCCCGCGCAGCCGCCAGCGTCTCGCGCGTCATGCTCTTGGACAGATCCGGGGAAAGATCGTGCGGCTTCCAGTCTTGGACCGGCGCAGGCCCGCCCGCCGCCGCCACAGTGACGGACTCGCGGATCAGGATCTTACCGCGGTTGCCTCTGAACCCCCGCGCGATCTGTTCCAAGTCGGTTTGCGGTGCCTCGGGATATGGCACGATCTGAGACGCCAGGGGGGCGTTGTCGAACACCTCGGCCAGCGCAGTTTCCACCGCGTTCAGCAGCCCGGCCGTCAATTGCGCGCGTTTGAGGGGGGCAGTCCCGTAATAGGGCGCGGCAACGTCGCTGCCGATCCTGAAATGCAGCACCTCGCCAGCCAGGGCGGTTTCAGAACGCCCGCCACCCGCCTCGGAGACGCTGACGCGGTAGGCGGTCGGAAACCCGTTGCGGGTCCGAAGATCCCAATCAGAGCACGGCACCAGCCGATCACGGATCAGGAACAGGGCCTCACCCCGCAGCGCCAGGGACCGGCCAGCAAGCGCCATGTTGCGCCGGTTCAGTAGGTCGGTGCCTTCCACGTCCGCTATGGACAAGCCGCCTTCCCAGAGCGTCACCGCGCCCTGTGCCGTCGCCGTCAGTTCCGCAATACCACGCTGACCAGACACATAGGCTTCCCGCGCTGCCATGATTTCCGCCGTGTAGCCCGAACCGCTCGAACGGGTTTCCACCGCCGCCTTTTTCTTGAATGGCCACATGCTCAGGCCCTCCGTTTGTAGGGGCGCAGCAGATCCGCAGCCCCGCTCAGATCCATTGCCCGCGCCACCCAAGCCGGGTTGCGCTGGTAGCTTTCCTCAATTGCACCGCCCATGTTGACGCTGTAGCTGGACACGCCCGCCCGGTCGCTATCGTCGGCCAGGTACTCTGCAAGCCGCCGAAATGCCTCAGAGACAGCCGCAGGCACGTCACCGCTGCCCACTGATGCCGTGAAGCGATAAGGCCCCTCACCGGGCAGCACATAGCCGCCATAGGGAGAAGCCGGGGGCGTGGTCGCTGACCATCCGCCGTTTTCCCAGATCTCTACACCTGAGACTGTGAAAGGGCTTAGGGGCGGCAGCCAATCGCCTTCCTCTTGGACGATCCAGACCACATCGCGCGCCGTGTAGCGGCAGGCGGTGTACATCTCGATCCTTTGCCAGAGCGCAGCAGCATCTAACGCCGCAGCTGCCGTGCTTAATCCAGCCGGTGAGGCGGGATATGCTGCCGGGGTCGCCTCGATCTCTTTCAACGTCACCGCCATGTCAGAGCCTCCACCGATTGCGGGCATTGGGTGTCCCCAATTTTGGGGAGACCTCGCCAGGGGACCAATTCCGCGCCTCGATCTGCGCTTGTGGATAGGCTGGAAGCGTAACCGCGCTGATTTCTGCCAGACGGGCCTCTCGGATCTCACGCAGGATACCGCTGGCCGTGCGCCGTACCTCTGCCCCGCCGTCAGGGACCGCAAAGCCAGGGGAAATGCCGCCAACAAGGCCCGCCTCCAACGCGCCCAGGAAGTCGCGGACATAGCCCACTTGAGCAAGCTGCGGAGAAATCCGCGCCTCGAAGGTCAAAGCATCCCTGCCGTCATCCACCGTCAGGGTTCCTGCGCCTCTGGATGCCAAAGGCCGATTAAAATCATGCTGCACTAGCAGGTGAATATTGCCGGATGAGGCGCTGCCACCGAATGCAAAGGGGCAGAACACCTCCCGTTTCCCTTTGGAGATTTCGGTTTCTGCCCCATACGGGAAACGCCCTGCCAGACGGGTTTCCCCGCCTGACAAGGTGCGGACCTCAAGCCCGCCGCTGTGACCGCCCCAGAACATTACTGGATGCCCGTCAGGATGCGGGTTTGCACCGCGCGGGAAATAGTCACGTCCATGGTCGCCAAGGCCGTAAGGCGCAGACCGCCGGATGCCGCATCGCTGAATCTATCAGAAATGAGGTCTATTGCTCCCCAGGTGCCAACAAAGAACGGGGGTACACCGCCCGCCGTGGTTGTCAGGACAGCCTTGGTCGCCAACGGGTCGCCGCTCGGCGCCTCAAGGGCATTGTGCGACATATGCACAGCCCCCATGCTGCCGATCAGGCGATCCCATTCCCACATGGGCGCACCGTCTGCGGCCTGTTTTTGGTCCATCGTGTCCCAGACCTCCGGACGCACAAGAGCGCGCACGTCTTTTGGCCCAGCAGCGGCATTTCCCGTGATGAACTGCACCACTTGCGAGCGGAATGCGGCCCAGTCCGCCCCGGCATCAACCGGGACCACGGCAATGCCCCATGCCGCAGCGCCCGCGAAAAGGCCAGTTGGTTGACCATCCGCACCGGTCCCAAGGAATACGGCTCGATCAAGCGCTTCCTCGATAGCGCCGTTCATATCGCGGCGCACCGCCTGTTCCAGACCGGCCCCGGACTGCTTCAGGGTCTTGCGGGTGATCCGCATTTGAACGCCTAGATTGTGATCCGGCTTCAGAGGGCGATCCACCGTGGTATAAGCGTTCGGTCCCGCAACAGCGCCGGTTTCGGATGCTGCCCAGCCTGCCGACACGGCAGAGGTGGCAACGGGATATTCCTGCTCACCAACGCCCACGTTGACCATCTGCCCGCCCATGCGGGCCGCAACGGAACCGGCAAAGAGGCGTTCAATGATCGGCGCGGTTCGGATCGGGTCCGGGGTGCCAGCCGCAAGGGTTTCACCGGCCCGGATTTCCAACGCTTCCCACGGGATTGGAATGCCGCGATAACCGCCTTGGCTGCGCAGTTCGGTCACGATTTCGCCAGTCTGACCGTCCAGAGCGCGGCCCTCATCCAGCGCAAGGGCAGCTTGGCGCAGTTCAAAACCGGCCATCATTTCGGACCATTCGCGCCCGGAGCGGGTTTCCAGATCGGCCCCGGCCTCGCGGCGTTCGGTGTCCTCGGCGATCAGCGCGGCGCGGTAGCGGGTTTCATTGGAGCGGTATTCCCGGTCCATTTCATCCATTTGGCGGGTTTCGTCTTCGGACGGCTTTTCCTTGCCTGCAAGGGTGGAGAGAGCCTGCCGGATTTCCGACTGGCGACGAGAGATTTTCACGGAATCAAGCATTTGTGTTTCCTTTGCTCGAAGGGTTGCGCTGCATATCTCGCAGCATGGTTTTCCAAGCATCGCGCTCGGGGTTGGGACGGCCTAAGCCGATCTCAATTCGGGTTTTGCGGGCATGGCAGCGCCCGCAGAGGGTTTGCAGATTGGACAGGGTGAAAGCCAAATCCGGGCGATCCCGAACCGGCTCGATATGGTCGATTTCCAGCCGCCGCCGCTCGCCGCACTGGACGCATTGCCAACCGTCACGGTCGAGCGCCTGCACCCGCAGTGCCTTCCAGCGCGGGCCGCGCGTCACGCGCCGGGAATGGCGGGCATATTCCTTGCGGCTACCCATCGTCACGCACCTGCATTTCCCAGAAAATGACCTCGCCAGCCGGTGACAGCGGCAACACGCGGATTGTCCTGTATTCGGTGCCTTCCATCCGCACCCGGTCGTCAGTAGTCGGCGTGATTGCCAGCCCCTCCACCGAGACAAAGATCCGTTGATCTCCGACGCCCAGCAGCCCGCCCGCGACAAGCTGCAATTCAACGGCATAGGTCGCAGACAGCGCCACCGCCGGATAAGGCACCACCGGCCCTGGCTCATAGCCGCCGAACCCATCCGGCACCCCCGGACCTTCCCGCAGGATCTCGATTGCCCGCCCGCGTTTCGCGATCAGTCGCGATGCGGTCTTAGTCAGCCCCATAGCATCCGGCCTCCTTTGTGTTTCGGTGCGCTGTTCATGCGGATGCCCTGCGCCACCGCGATAACGGTTGCCGCTGCCGCGTCGATCCGGCCCGTTGATCGGCTTTTCGCCAGCTTGTGATTGCCCGCCGGGTCAACCAGCGTGATTGCGTCCGCGAAGGCAGAGCGCAGCAGCAGGGACGGCACCGTTTGCACCCGCTGTTCAAACAGCGCCCGCCGGAACCGCTCCACGTCCTCAGAGCCGTCTTTCCACCCCATGCCGCGCCAGACACACGGCACCCGGTCCAGACCGGCACCGCGCAGGGCCTCGATAAACTCAGCATGGCGGAAGCGGTCGCCCACGATTGCCGCCGGGGTCTGCCCGTCGAGCCGCGCCACCACATCAGAAAGGAAGCGATCCACCGGCACCGTGGTTTCACCCATCGTCACCAGCTCGCCCCGTTCGTTCATCTGCACATAGCGGTCGGACACGCCGTCAGCCGCGCCGCGATCCGCAAGGCCGGGTTTCGTCGGGAATGCCCCCAGGGTCTCAAGGCGTCCCGTCTCAGGCCAGAACAGAGCCGCCGCCGACATGCTGCGAGAGCCGCCCAGGTCAACGCCCAGCACCACCGGCCCGGCACGTTCGGGCAGATCTTCGGGGGAGACTTCAGCCGCCAGCCATTCGTCCACCGTGACAAGCACCGATCGGTCATCAGACGCCACGCGCTCATTGCGGTTGAGGTTGCGGAAACTGGACAGGGCGGAACCGCCCCGCGCAATCGCCCGCCGCGCCTGCGCCACCAGCCAATCCGGGGTTGCGCCGATGCCTTCCACAGCGCCGGGGTTTGCCACCAGCAGGCTTTCCAGATCATCCGGGGGCAAGCCCGGTTCGGGCCGGTGTTCCTGCACATAGGTGCCGGGGGGCGGCTCATCGAGCCAGCGGGAAAAGGTGTTCGCATCATCGGGCGCGCTCGTGCTGATAATCAGCGCCCGCCCGTCACGCTTGCCCAGACCGGACAGAATGGCGTTTTCGAGATTGTCGCCCTTCTCGCGTTCCCATGCCGCCCGTTCGTCCAGGATTGCCAGCGTTGGAGCACCGCCAAGAATGGATTTGCCGTCTGCCGCGATCACCCGCGCCAGCCCGCCGCCGTTCTCTGCCGTCTCCACTTCCAGCTTTGAACCGCGCCGGATCGTGAATTGCTCCTGTTCTTCCTCGGAAAGACCCTCGATGAAGCCCACAAGAAAGCCGAATGCGGTTTTAGCTTGGTCACGGTTTCGGGCTGCAAAGATGATTTCACGTTTCGGCTGTGGTGCGATCTCGCCAATCAGGTGCCCCAGAGCGATGCCCGCAGAGATCGCGGTCTTCGCGTTTCCGCGCCCGATGCTCAAAACGCCCGCCGCAACGCCCTTGGCAAAGGATCCGCGCACAAAATCTTTCTGATAGTTTGCAAGTTTGAGCCGCTTCCCAGCCGTCCGCCCTTCAGGAACGATCAGCTTGGGGAGAAAGCGCAGCGCCGCCATTGCCTCTTTCGATGCCCTAGCCATGCGCATTTTCCCCGGATTTTTTCGGGAGAGAGAGCGCAACAGTCATGCTCCCGGTATCACGCCCGGTCGCAAAGGGGGGCATTGGGACCACATCAGAGGTCACGCTCGTCGCCGTCACAACCGTCACACCCTCTAAGGGGGTGTGACGTTTGTGACGCCTATAACTGGCCGCACACAACGAAAACTGTGACGCTCTGTGACGATTGTGACGGAGGTAATCAGTCATCAGCCTGAACCCTCCATACGTGTTCGCCCCACTCACGCACCTCATCTATGTCCATGAGTTTTGTCTTGGCGCGCATGAAGGCGGTGCGGGCAGCGCTATCGCTGGACCCCGTGGTCAGGCCGTGAACGCCGCAGGCCTCACGCCAGCGATCCACATGCACCACCTTGCGATTGTCCGGGAAGTTGCCACCGCTCTTAGCCTCGCCATGGTCGCGCAGGGCCTCATACAGCGCCTGCATAGCTACCTCGTTTTTGCCGCTGAGAGGCTTGCGCTCTTTCTTTGGAGGAGTGCTGACCTCTACAACGGCACTCGTGACCGGCTCGCCGTCTTCATCCACGCCCAGCGCGACGGAACGTAGAGTGAAGTGCAGAGGATCGGCATAAGCCATATCCCTTTGCTTCTTGCACAGGATCTCACCTTCAGAAGTAACGCTAATTTCGGTATCAACGGCAGCCCGGAGCGCTGAAGACCCACGCGCCCCGCGCTCCTCATCCTTGCCGGTGTGATGAACCACCATCACATGCGCACCTGTGGCTTCGCGGATCAGGTCGCAGTTGCGCACGAACATGGCCGCATCCTTGGCGGCATTCTCATCACCTGCGCCCATGCTTCGGGCCAGCGTGTCCACCACCACCAGCGCAGGCCCCACGCCATGCAGAGCCTCACAAACTGCCAGCCCATCGCCGGGGGCGTGCAGGTCCAGGCTAACAGGCAAGAGCATGAAGGGAGCTGATGCCATGTCAGGACGTTCGCGCTTGAATGCTGCCAGACGATTGCGGACCCCTGCGCCACCCTCAGCAGCGATGTAGAGAACCGGCCCTCCGTTCACCTTGCAGCCGCGCCACGGCTTGCCCGCAGCGATGTGCATAGCCATGTCCAGGGCAACGAAGGTCTTGCCAGCGTTCGACGGTCCGTAGAGCATCGAGAGGCCGCGCCGTGACAGCCAGCCTTTCACCATGTGATTGAGGGTCAGAACCGGCTCAATGTCGCAAAGCGCCGTCATGCGCCCTTTGATCTCAGACGCGCGGGACTGGTTTCGATTCATGTTGATGACAGTCATGCCGCAGCCCTCCCCATAACGTGGTTGAGGAATGCCGACTGACGGGCTGGCGCCATACGGTTGAAGGTGGCGAGACAGTAAGCTTCAAGCGCCTCGGGCTCTGCCATATCAGCCCAGAAAGCCGCCTCATCCATATAGCCAAATAGCGGAGGCACGGGGGGCGGGGTGCCTTCAGGCATGACCGTCTCTACCGTTGACGCGATCTCATCAGAGGTAAGGGAGCGCAGGACCGCCCACGCAAGAGCCACACGCTCGACACGGGACAATCTGGCCGTCAGCACCAGCGTCAGGCTGTGCCACGCATCAGCAGTGTTCAGCAGTAGCGAATAGCCCAGCGCGCGGGCTGCTCGCTTGTACGCATCCGGCATGTGCTTTTTGAGGATCGAGGTCATGCCAGAACCCCGCAGAAATGACGCAGGATAATCGCTGGCGCACCGTGCCATTTCGGGCTATCGTGTGCCGGAAACAGGACGCCTTCTACATCGTCTTTAGCCCCGGTTGCGATTGCCGTCGCGCCGGGGTTTTCGTTTGCCTTGTTGTTAAAGCCAGGTTTCGCGGATTCACGCTTCGTTTCCGCAATGTTCTGCGAAATATCCAAAGCAAGCGATTGATATTCAGTGGTATTCGCTGAATTTAGGTTCTGGCGCCTTTGGCGTGGGGGTTCGAGTCCCTTCACCCGCACCACATTGAACTTCATCGAAATACATCGGTTCGCATTCTGTCCCTAGCGGGGGGCGAATTTGGGTTTACACTTCAATTGATGCCCAAGTTCTGTAATGTTCTGCGTACGTGGGCGGCCTTGGATAGCAACTTTTGGCGGGTCTGCTGGCGATTTTTTTGACCATCTCAAGAGACTGTGACCAGTTACAGATCCAATCTCTGTGTCGGAATAATCAGCTTCCGCTAGCTGCTTGGCTGACCTAGAACGCCATCCAATAGGCAACTAGTCACTTGCTCCGATGGTCGCTGTTGTTTTGATGGAAAAGCCAACTTTGCCAGTTCGCCTGCCAGTGCTCTAAAAGGGTTCCCACACCTTTAAGATTCCTGCCGATATTCGAAAAATGGGATCATCCTCGGGTATCTCTGCAGCACCCGAAGATAGCAACCGTATTTAGAAGGTCTTTTCGGCAAGGTGATGAAATGACGCGTTTTTATTAATCCCTTGACCTTCAAGGCGCACCAGGTGGACTATTGAGCGATCAATAGGTGAACATTTTTATTATTGTAGTTCTTGGGAGCGAGATCATGGGTGCCAAACTCAGACTTGATGAATTCACTAGTTTTTCTTTTCACGACGCGATCACAGTCCTTTCTGGTTCCCTTCATGATTTTGATCCTCGGATACAGAATGATGGCACGTTGCGTACGGCCGTCACATACACGCGCTTGCTGGATGGCAGGAAGCACTATGAGACATTTGAGGGAGCGGTAAAGCTTAGCGGGAGCGACCTTTCCTTCGATGGCGAGGCATCGGGAACGGTTTCCAAGGTAGAATTTCGCTTGGGTGGTGAAGTCATGAAGATAATCCTCCCGGATATAGAGCTCTCTGATTTTTTGGTTGCGTCTGAACGTTCCGGGGGTGTTGAGGGGCTCCTCGCTGACCAGAACTGGACCGTTCGATACAGCATGCAAAGGTCACAAGACTTACATGATGTCGATCTGCTTTGGGATACGCTTGTTCCACTGCAAAGCAGCAAATTTGTCGGAGGGCGAAACGACGATCGCATCAACAGCGGGCGTGGAGACGACACGATTTTGGGTGGGGATGGAGACGACATCCTGTCTGGTGGCGGCGGGGAGGACACTATCAAGGGGGCGGCAGGAGACGACTCTTTGTTCGGCTCTTCTGGAGACGACAAGCTGATTGGTGGTGATGGTAGTGACACCCTCGTTGGCGGCGGCGGAAACGATACTTTGCGAGGAGGGGCGGGCAATGACTTCTTGCGCGGTGAGGGATATGGAGACGTTATCGATCCGGGCAGAGGAAATGACGTCATTTACGGGCCGTCAGGAAACGCGGGAACCTACGACACTTTGGTGTTTCGAGAGCAAGGTGGCACTGACCTGGTCATAAAGCAGGCGAGATTTCAGGTTGACTTTGATCTGACAAGACTCAGCGAAATCACCGATTTTGAAGACTTGCGGGAAAACCACCTGTTCAAATCAAATGGCGATCTTGACCTCTATGAGTTTGATTTTCAGATGTTAAATCGCCCATACGAAGGTTATGAACGATATTTTGACGGAATTTACATCGATGATGGTGCCGGAACGGTTATCCTCTTGTCTGGCTACAGCCGATTTGGGCAGTTGCATGAAGAGGATTTCATTTTTTGAAATAACGCTGTGAGGTCGCCGTTTCTGCGACGAAGGGCTTCTTTTGAGGTGTCGGAACCACTGCCATATCAACTATTTGGGGAGGACTGCGGTGAAGGGAGCTCTCGAAGTTTCCTCGCTTGATGTTCGGGATGTCCCCTATTTTCCCTTGCTTCAGATGATCGAAACGCAGGGAAGGCATCCCAAACACCTTCCCAGCAGCCCCCTGCATCACGGTAAGGGATTCCGTAGGTAGCACGCCAAACTACTTGCTATGTGAGCAGCTACCGGCCAGCTTTGAGCGCGGCGTTAGTCTTTGCTGCGCAAGTTCTGTTCACCATTTATCCCGGAATTTTTTCTGATGACAGTTGAAGTTACTCTTACTGACCTGAACGGGTTGATCGAATACACTTTTGAAGACGTAGACCTGCTGTTCTTTGCTGGAGGCGGTGCTCGTTTTGACTTTGATTACTTGGATGCCAATCAATTAACCGGGTTGGCTGAGATGACCCCCGCCACCATCTTGCCAGAGAATACTTTTCGCCTGACCTACTACAGCAACACAACTGGATCAGTCACAGCTGACCTGGTTGGAGACTGGCCTGAGCCGCTTGTGCTTTCTGAAATTGGGAGCAATGACGCCTGGGTCGAAAGTACGGCGGACATTCATATCGACGAAATCACTGTCATAGTACCGCACTCCTACAGGATTATCATTGACTTCGATGGCAATGGTCCGACGGTGCAGGATTTTGTGGAGAACTGGACCGAAGCCGATCTGGCTGCCCTAAACCCCATGGTGAATGGCGAATTTTCCACGGAAGACGGTTGGTCGGGAACGAGCGGCAAAGACCGTTTCACCGGTACACATCAGGACGACGTGATTGAAGGATTGGGCGGGCGTGACATCCTAAAGGGCGGGCGCGGCGATGACGAAATCCTTGGTGGAAGTGGAAACGACAAGCTTTTTGGGCAGGCCGGTGATGACAAGCTGGACGGTGGTTCGGGCAATGATAAGCTGTCTGGCGGCGGTGGCCGCGACACCCTTTCAGGCGGAGCTGATAAAGATCGCCTAAGCGGTGGTGGCGGAGACGATAGCCTCGATGGTGAAGGCGGGAACGATGTTCTCTCCGGCGGCAAGGGATCCGACGTACTCCAAGGCGGCGAAGGCAACGACCGTCTTCTTGGTGGCAGCGGTGACGACACAATCTCCGGAGGCTCTGGCAATGATACCTTCGTCGATGGCGACGGAGATGATTATATGTTCGGCGGTGGTGGCCGTGATCTTTTTATCTTTGAGATGGGGGATGCTGGCGGGGATGACTTCGTTTCCATGCAACGCTTTGGAGGCGATCTCATTCGTCTCGAGGGGTACGGGATCGATATAGATACTTCGACTGCCAGTGCCGCTGAGATCGAGGAGGCGATGGCAGGGCAGGGGGTCTTTGTGACCCAATCGACTGCTGGTGGGAACTTCGAGGTCGAGTTCGAAGGATCCGGAGATACCATCACCCTTAGTTTCGACCAAACGGTCCTCATGTCTCAGGTTTGGGATTACTTCGAGTTTTCTTGAAGCTTGCTGATCTTCTGAATTGCTCAAGCGCTCCAAGCTCGATGCAGGGCGCGCTTGAGTACGTCCACGTGAAGGGTCTACGTTCCCCTTTTGTCCGCAGGTGCCTTCCCACCTAGCCGAAGCTGGCGTGCCCTCCTCTGTCGGGGGTGTCGATTTCCCTGGCCATGAGGATGCGTGACGGTGCGACGTTTTTGAAAACGTTGCATTTTGGGGAAGGCATTGAGGCGAATTTGATATATTCAAGTTCTTGTTGCCGTCAGTTCAGAGAGATTCATGCCTACGATTTACGATTCCGTTGCCGACACCCCGAGTGGGGCAATTCGCCTTGAAGTTGGTAGCCCTTACGAAATTACTTTGAGCCAGTCTGAGCTTGACGCGGCAGGAAGCTTTGGGAACCCAGAGTACGACTACTTCGAATTTTATGCAGACCCGCTCACGACCTATACGGTTCAAGTGATCGCTGCGAATGAAGCCATAGACGCATCGCTTTGGCTGCCGTCCCCCACATGGCCGGGATACGATACCCAGTTTGGCTTTACAGCTCCATCCGGCACGATGGTAACGCTGGAAAATGGATACTCCGTACGGAATTGGGATCCGGGTGACAGGCTCGTAACGACCCTTGTGGATGGCGGACTTGTGCGGATGGCGGTGCGCTTTGATGGGTGGTCGCAAGAGTATTACAGCGGTGAAGACTTCTCTGACCTGCCGACCGCGGAACGGAGTTTTTTCATTCGCGTTATCGAAGGGGATGTTGCCGGGACACAGCCGCAGATTGATACGGTCGGCACTGGAAGTGATGCTCTGTCAGTCTCTTCCGAGGATGCGGCACAACCCATCACTGGAGAGCTTGAAGATCTCGATGGGGTTGCCGACGTCGATGATTACCTTTTCACCCTACGCGCAGGGTTTCACTACGATGTTGTCGTGCGTGGCACGACCGGTGCGCAGTCAGGCGAAGACCTGGACATGTTCCGGGTCACTGTAAGCGAAGAAGATGGCGGAAGTGCTACGACCTTCGAGTCCGATACTGATCGCATGTCGACTGGCGATGTTGAGCAAACGATTACCTCCGTGCGTATCGGTGATGGCTTTGGCGATCCTCACCTTCAACCAGGCGAAGAGGTCGAAATAAGGGTCTCTGTCGAAAGTTTGTTCGATCCTGACCGGGAGATCGGCCCCTTCCACACGGGCGGATATTCTGTGGGCGGTTTCGAAATCGAAATCGTGCCTCTGGACGACGATCACGGCAATAACCGGCTCAGCCCCAGCACGATCGTCGTGGGCGAATGGCAGTCTGGAACGCTAAACCCATTCTACGAAATCAGTGCGGCAGAACCTTTCGGTGATCGAGACTGGATGGAAATTGTCGGCGGTGTCGAAGAAGGCCGCTACTACGTTGCAAGCTTCGATTATGCTGACGGTCATCCCTATTCTATGTTCGCGAGTTTTCACAATTCGGTGGCTAGAGAGACTGTTCGCGCACCCGATTTTGCGATTTGGCAAGCAAACTACACGGGTGCCGCTTGGCTCGAAGTGGACGCGAATTTTGTCGACTCTGCAGATTGGCGGGTTCGTATCGGTAGTTATGAAACGCTTGAGATTGGCAATGGATCGAACCAAAGGCTGGTCGGCTCCTCTCGTGAGGACTTCTTGGACGGGCGTGGAGGGTCTGACCGGCTTCTGGGAAGAGGCGGCGCAGACCATCTGGTTGGGGATCGTGGAAACGACAACCTCAAAGGGGGGGGCGGACACGACATTCTGAACGGTGGCGCGGGTAAAGACGTCCTTAAAGGGAATGGCGGGAGTGACATTCTGACTGGCGGTGGCGGCCGTGATAAGCTCATTGGCGGCGGCGGCAACGATACGATTACCACGGGTTTTGATGGTGATGTGGTCAAAGCGGGTGGTGGGATCGACACGATTATTGTGGCCGGTCCTGACGGCACCAAGGACCTAAAGATCCGGGGCTCGGTAGACCAAGGAGATACGCTTGATCTCTCAGCCTTGGATATCGATGAATATTTTGTCGATGACGCCTTTGTTGGGGGGGGCGCATCGTCGGTCCGCACACGTGTGGATGGTCTGGGGTTTGACATCGACCTTGACGGGGATGGCACCAGTGATCGCTCTATCCTGTTTGATAGCAGTGACGATGCGGACCTCATCGAGCTCGAGGGGGTCGAGATCAGCACACCGGAAACAGCCTATGAATTTCTCGTCAGTACCTTGCCGCTGCTCGAATGGTTGCCGACACAGGAAACACGCACGTTATACGGAGGCATAAGAGAGACGAACCCATTGCTGTCCGGGACCAATGGCGCCGATTTTATTCGGGGTGACGGGAGATTATACTTTAGCGAGGCCGGGCCCTTTAATGGCATCATTCGCGCGGGTGGGGGTGATGATGTCATCGACATACAGCCAGAGCTTGCTATCGAAATTTACGGCGGTACAGGCGATGACTATTTCGTGTGGCATCCTGGGGTGTATAGTTCAATGTCATCTAGCCGTACGACCTGGCTGAACGATTTTCGGCAGAATGGAGAGGCGGACTATATCGTTGTGAGAGAAGATATATGGGGCGAGGGCGTGAGCCTTGACAACATATCGTTCTCTCGCCCGCTTCTGGACGGCGACTATTATGAAGCCCATATTGTAGGAACCAACGGGCTAGAAGGTACAATTTACGTTCGGCCACGGTCGTTTCCTATTTCCACTTCGGATGATTATTTGAGCGATGACGCATTCCTTTTTGTGTGACGTAAACTCAGCGAACTGCCCTTCTTAGAAATATCTAGCAGTAGCCGGTTTTGCCTGTGGCGTTCTTCCTCTTTGAGGGAGAGCGCGTCCTTCTGTTGGCTGCCAAAAGCACGCTGAACTCAGGATCTCTGCTAGCGTCCAGCAATAGAAGGGACCACAATCACAATAGTAGCTCCCCGGTAGCCGAGTTTATTCAAGGCAGCATATAGGCCACTTTTCTAGAGAGTGTTGAGGCAACTCCTCGCGAGAAATCTCCGTGATTGCCTTGGTTTCGGCGCGAATACAGTTAGTTACTCACTGTTTGCACGCTAGACGTGCGCCGCGCGCGCAGATAGTGTCAGGCCGGAACTCGACAGAGCATATTGAAAAATGAGGCGTCCTGAACGACCCAGCAGCCCAATGTTTCCTGCAGGTCTAACCGGCGTTCGGCGCCTCAGCTGAATAGATAAGAGGCACTTTAGGATCGCGATGACGGATGACACGCTTCAACCGATAAAAGATCCCCAAAAGTCTTCTCTGCGCCCCATGGGGGTCGTGGATGAGGGGTTTTACATCATCGGCGTCGGTGCCTCTGCCGGCGGGCTTGATGCGATCAAACAACTCTTGGCGCGCGTGCCAAAGAACTTCCCGCATAGCTTTGTTATCATTCAACATTTATCGCCCGACTATAAGTCGCTGATGACGGAAATCCTTGGCCGCGAGACCGAACACAAGGTGGTCGAGGTCGAGGACAATATGCGTGTCGAAGGGCAGCATATCTATGTCATCCCGCCGGGCGCGAATATCGTCATTCAAGGCACCGAAGGGGACAGCAATGCGGCTCTCGCCACCAATGGGGCGGCGGATGGAGAGGCGGCCGTTGGGCTGCGGTTCTCTCTGGTTCCGCCACAGCCGAGGCCTGCGCTGAACCTTCCGATCGACATCTTTTTCCTGTCCTTGGCCGAAGCCGCCTCGGAACGCGCGATTGGCGTCATCCTGTCCGGCACCGGGTCGGATGGCAGCCGTGGACTGCGCTCCATCAAGGACCGCGAAGGTCTGGTGATCGCGCAAGAGCCCGCCACCTGCGGGTTCGACGGGATGCCGCGGCAGGCGATTGCCACCGGGCTGGTCGATCAGGTCCTGCAGCCGGATGATATCGTTGAGGAAATCGGCCGCTTTATCGAGCTGCGTAAACATGGCATTTCAGATGTCGAAGAGATGTTTGCCGGCGGTAGCGCGATGTTCCGCCAGATCTTGGAGCGGGTCAGCAAACAGGCCGAAATCGACTTTGCACTCTATAAAGAGCCGACGCTAAAGCGCCGGATCGCGCGCCGGATGGGCTTCCTCGGCCTCACCAAGCTGGAGCAATACGACAACTTCCTCGCGGAGGATCAAGGCGAGGTCAAACTGCTCTATCGGGAATTCCTCGTCGGGGTGACCAACTTCTTCCGCGACCTGCATGTCTGGCGCAGCATGGAAACGCGCGTTGTCCGGCGATTGTTTGAGGAAGGCGATCAGACTGCGCCTTTGCGGGTCTGGTCTGTGGGCTGCTCGACCGGCGAAGAGGCCTATACAATCGCGATGATCCTCCAGAAATACCGCGAGGATCACAACATCGAGCGGGATTTCCGGGTCTACGCCACGGATGTGAACGAAAACGCGGTGGCCACTGCGAAACAGGGGATCTATCCCGACCACACGCTAGAGGAAATTCCGCAGAAATATCGCGAAGCCGGCTACGTGACGCATCATCCGGGCACCTTTGCGATTGCGCCGAAAATTCGCGCGCAGATCGTCTTTGCCGTTCACGACATCACGCTTGATCCGCCCTATACGCGCACCGATCTGATCGTCTGCCGCAATCTGCTGATCTATCTCAGCCCTGATGTGCAGGCCAAGGTGATGGTGAATTTCTCCATGTCGCTGCGCATGGATGGCTATCTCCTGCTGGGTGCTGCGGAAACGCCGGGCATGGATGGGGTTCGGTTCGACTTCTTCCTCGGCAAAGAGCGGATTTTCCGCAACAAGCGTGTCGCCCAATCCAACATGAGCCGCATTCAGCTGGCCTCGCAAATGCCGGCTTTGGGCATGTTGCCACGTGCGCGGCGTATGCTGTCGAGCGCGCATCCCATGCAGGATGATGTGGCGACCCTTTTCCAGTTTTCACTGGAAGCGTCGGACACCAGCGTGTGCATCGTTGATCCTACGGCGACCCTGATCAAAACCTTTGGGAATATGAAGAATATCATTCAAATTCCCGACAGCGGCTTTTCCACGAATATCTTTGAGCTGATTGACGACCGGTTGCGCAGCGGCATTGCCCTCGTGATGCGTGGGGCTGAGGATAATTCTGCGGCGCACACCTCTGATATTCGATTGATCGACGAGGATGTGGTGCGCACGGTCTCGCTCTCTGGTCGCAAGATCATGTGGGAAGGGCATACCACTGCAATTGCGCTGTTTGTGCGGCAAACCGTGCAGAACCTCCCGAAGACCGAGCCCGGGCAAGACGAGGGAAAACCGCCCGAACAGACCCGTGCCTACATTCAACACCTCGAAGGCGAAGTACGCTCTTTGCAGGAAATGCTTGGTGTGACCGCGCAGGACCTCGGCGCCTCGAACGAGGAGTTGCAGACCGCGAACGAAGAGCTGATCGCCGCGAACGAAGAGTTGCAAGCCAATAACGAAGAGACCCAGAGCATCAACGAGGAGTTGCATACGGTCAACACGGAGAACATCGAGCGGATCGCCGAGCTAGAGCAGGTTAACGCCGATGTCGACAACCTGTTGGAAACCGCGGCCATCGGCATTTTGCTTTTGGACAATGAGATGTGCATCCGCCGGTTTAGTGCGGGTGTGACCCGCTATCTGGACCTCAAACACAGCGACGTTGGCCGCCCGTTGGAGAGCTTTGCCACGACGTTGCAGCCCGAAGCCGTAACGATCCTGATCGACGATGCCCTGCTGGCTCGGGATCAAGGCGATGAAACCGAACGCGAGTTGCGGCGACGTGATGGCGGCTTTGTGCAGGCGCGTGTGCGGCGGTTCTCGCGCCCACGCGGCAGTGTTGACGGCGTGGTGATCACGCTTTTGGATATTACGGACAGTAAACTTCTCGAAGAAGAAGCGCGTCGCCAAAGCGAAATTCTAGGGAGCGTTTTGGAGAGCGAGGAAGCGGGCTATTGGGATTGGAATGTTCCCAGCGACAAGCTGTATATCAGTCCGCGTTTCTTGACCTTGCTGGGCTATACGCCGGGCGAATTGGCACCGAAATCAGAGGCTTGGTTCGCACTCATCCACCAAGAAGACCGTTTGAAGTTTCACCATGCGTATGACGCCCACGTCAATTCGCGCGGCAAAAAGCCCTTTGTGGTCGAACTGCGCTATCTGACCAAAGACGGCGTTGTCGTCTGGGTGAAAAGCCGCGGTCAGGTCACGGAGTGGAGCATCGACAACCGGCCCTTGCGGATGATCGGTGTGCATCAGGATATCACCGATTTGCGCGACCGAGAGGAAGAAATCCAGCGCCGCGCCAATGAGATCCGCCGCTTTGCCTTCATCTCGGCCCATGATCTGAAGCAGCCTTTGAACACCATTGAAAGCAGCCTTGAGGCGCTCTTGGAGGAGTTGCCAACGAAGCTGGATGAAGAGGCCGAGGAGTTGGTGAGCTTCCTCAACGCCGGCACCCGTCGCCTGAAAACCCGAGTGGACGCGATCCTCGATTACGCCCGTCTGCAAGACAAGGATCTCGATTTCGAGCCGGTTGACGTGAGCGACTTGGCCGAAGCCTGCGGCCGGGATCTGCAAAAGCAGCTCAACGATACCGGCGCGGAGCTGATCGTTGAGGAAACGGAACTTGCCACTGGCGTTCCGGCGCTGATTTCCCGTGTGCTGCAGAACCTGATCAGCAATGCGATCAAGTACCGCCTGCGGGATACGCCCTGTCGGATCACCATCGGCCCGGCACCAGCCCCCGAAGGTAAGGTCTGCATCCGCGTGGACGACAATGGCATCGGTATCGACAAAAAAGATCGAAAGCGTGTTTTCGAACTGTTTACTCGCCTGCACGTAGATTCCGAAATCGAAGGCAGCGGGCTTGGGCTGGCCATGTGCGAGAAGATCATCTCCATGCATGGCGGCACGATCGAGGTCACCGACGCTGAGGGTGGCGGGTCCAGCTTCCGGTTTACCTTGGCGAAGGCTGATTGAGTATGAGTGCCAAAAAAGTTTTGCTGGTCGATGATTGTGACGCCGACCGGTATTTTTTCAAACGGAACCTGAAAAAGGTCGCGCCCTCCGCGGAGGTGGTGGAATTCATCTACGCGCAGGATGCGTTGAAATATCTGAAATCGCCGGGGCGCGAGCAGTTTGATTTCGTCTTTGTCGATATCAACATGCCCCGCCTTGATGGGTTTGAATTCGCCGACGCCTATGCGGCGCTTTATCCCGAGCTTCGGGGACATGCGCGGATGTATATCTGCTCCTCCTCCATCAACCCGGCCGATCGCCTGCGCACGGATGAGCATCCGATGATCGACGGATACTGCGAAAAACCGGTGGGCCGGGAATTCCTCGGCGAGTTGTTTTGAGATGACCTGCGGCGGCCCCTCTAAGACCCGTGTCGCCGCGTTGGTGCTGGCGTTCTGTCTCGCCGCCTTTGGTGCCACTTTGGGCCAGGCACAGTCCGCAGGGCCGCTGATCGCGCCCTGGACCGAGGCGCCCCCTTTGATGGGCAAGGATGATGAAGGAAATCCGACCGGGTTCAGCATTGATCTTGCCCGTGCTGTCGCCGAGATTTTGGGGCGTGACATCGAGTTCCGCTATTTCGAGGGTATCCCCGAGGTTGTGGCAGCACAAAACCGGGGCGAAGCCACGCTCTTGGCAGGGGTTGCAACCGGTCCGGCGTTAGAGCCCAACACTCTCGCCTCTTCCCCGGTGGCCAAAGTGCAGGTGCGCCTCGGGGTGCCGGTAGAGCAGATTGGTGGTATCCCGACGGAGTCGGTCGAGGGCTTGCGGGTTGCCGTTGTACCACCAACCCTCGGCTCCGATCCGGCCTTGCTGCCGGGCGCGATTTTGGTGCCATTCAAGACTCCGGAAGCCGCGCTGCTGTCCGTGCTGAGCGGGGCCAACGATGCGATCTCTTACCCGGTCAGCGCCTTGTTTTCGATGATGCGGGCCACCCGTCTGGACGGGCGCATCGGGTTTGTCGGTGCGCCTCTGCTTGAGAGCACCCGCCATGTGATCCTGCACAAAAGCGAAGCAGCCCTTTTACCAGAGCTGAATGCGGCCCTCGCGCAACTCGAAGAAAGCGGCAAACTGGAGGTTCTGCGCCTGCGGTACCTGATGAACATTCCCGATCCGGTGCCTGAGCTGCTGACGGTCGGCATTCATAGGGTGCCGCCCTTCGTCGATTTGACCGAGGATGGCCAGCCGACCGGTTTCGGTGTGGAAGTGCTGCAAGATCTCGCCGATCTGGCAGGCCTGCAATTGGCCTTTAATCAGATCACCGATGCGGCCTTCGGGCAAGGGCCGCGGGCAGGGGCCTTTGATCTAGTTCCGATGATGGCCAGTAATGAAGATCGCGCGCATCGGATGGATTTCACCTTTCCAACCCATCGCGTTCCGTTTTCGATCTTTACCCTCAAAGACAGCGATGCCCGTCCCGAAACCCTCGCCGATCTGCGCGGCCTGCGGGTCGCGGTCGAAAAAGGCAAGAACACCGCGCAGCTTGCCGAAAGCTTCGGAGGGTTGGACCTTGTCTATGTCGACGGCAAGGATGGCACGATGAACGCGCTGTTGAACCGGGACGCGGATGCATTGTTATCGCCCACCAATGCGTTCTGGACTCATGTTGATCAGCGTGGCCAGCGCGAAGCGTTTCGCTCCAGCGATCGCCCCTTTTATGTCTCGGAATCCGGTCCGGCCCTGCGGTTGGGGCTTGGTCAAGTGCGCGAACGTTTGAACGCGGTCATTCCCGGCTATTTGATTTCCGACGACTACGCGGCCCGGCAGAAAAAATGGTTCGGGCATCCGGTTTTTTGGACTGAGATGCGGATCAAGATTGCCGTCGCTGTCCTTAGCCTTGCGACCTTCGTGGTTCTGAGTTTTGCGATTTGGCAAAAGCTGCAACGCTCGCGCGACCGGGAGCGACAGGCCCGGCTGCTGCAACATTCGCGGCAATTGGAAGTTCTGGTGGACGAATTGGAACGTTCCAACCGGGAACTCGACAGTTTTGCCGATATTGCCTCGCACGATCTCAAGGAACCTCTGCGGGCGATCAATTGGCAGGTCAAAGCGCTGAAAGAGGCCAGTGACGGGCAAGAGGCGGATCTCCCAGCAGAAGTTGTTCGCATTGCCGAACTCTCCGCACAGATGGAGACCACGATTTCCACGCTCCTGTCCTCCTCCCAGCACCGGGGCAAAGGGTTGGACCGCGCCAATATCGACATGGAGACCTTGATTGAGGAAATCCGGGGCGATCTAGCCGAGCTGAAGATGGCGACCGGAGGGCGTTTGTTGGTGGAAACACCGCTGCCCAAGGTCCACGCGAGCCGCGCCAAGATAAAGGTCGTGTTCCAAAACCTGATCGCCAACGGCTTTATTCACAACACCTCGCCCACGCCTGTGGTGCGTGTGGGCTATCTCACCGCGGAAAGCACCGACCCAAGCGGATTGATCCATGTGTTTTATGTGCGCGACAATGGCATCGGCATTGCCCCCGAAGACCAGCTGCGCATGTTCAAACCGGGCGAGCGGGGCGCCAATGCCGGGGGCAAGGATTTGCCGGGAGCGACAGGAAGTGGTCTAGGGCTTTCATTCGCCAAGGAAATCATTGAAAGTTACGGCCAGTTGATCACATTGGACAGCAGCGTGGGAAAGGGCACCACGTTTTACTTCTCTCTCCCCAATCCTATGTCCCAAGAAGATGCGCCGGGCGACGCCCCGGTCAGTATGGATGCCAGCACATGACGAAGATCCTGATCATCGACGACAGCCCCGAAGACACCGAACTGCTGAAGTCCCTCTGCGAGCAATTCCCGCAGGCTACTGTGGAAACTGCCCGAAGCGGCGGGGACGGGTTGACCCGTTACGAGCGGTGGCAGCCGGATTGTGTGATCCTCGACTATCACCTCGGAGACAACAACGGCCTGTCGGTTCTGTCGGCGGTAAAGGCGCGCAATGCTTTTGTGCCCGTCATCCTACTGTCGGGGCGCGGCAGCGAGGAACTGGCCGCCGCGGCGATCAAGGCTGGTGCCACCCGCTATCTGACCAAACGCGGCCTGTCTTTGGAAATGCTTCGGACGGCTGTTGAGGCATCGATCCGCTGGATGCAGCACGCGGCCATGATGAAGCAAGGCTAACTGGGTACAGCCTTGCGTGACGGAAATAGAAAAGGGGGCCGTGGCCCCCTTTGTTGTGTTTTTCCAGTCGCTTATTGACGGCCTTAGCTCCCGAGGCCGGCTTCTGCACTCAAGGCGCTGCGGATCTCTTCCATTTCGCCGGAGGCGGTCATTTTGTCATAGGCCTCCTGCAGACGGTTGGCGAGTTCCGCGCCTCCCTCTGCAGTCAAGGAGACCTGAAGGAAGCCACCACTTCCCAACAGAGCGCTTTCGGTCGCCGCAAGTTGGTCGCGCTCTTCGGCGGAGAACTCCTGCTCCAAGAGGTAGTGACCGACGTATTCATCCACGATGAACGCATCAATCCGCCCGCCCAGCAGCTTGCGGAAGTTCGAAGCGTCGTCTTTTGCGGTCTGTGTCTCAATCGCGCCGGACTCGCTCGCGGCCCAGAATTCCGGCGTATAGGAATAGCCATGGGTGACCCCGATCACGACGCCTTTGAGATCGGAAATATCCGAAAACTCCGGCACGCGTTCGCCTTTGCGATAAAACAGCACGTTGCGGTCCAGAGTGAAGGGCCCGACCATGGCGAGACCGCTCTGGTCCGGGCGCTCGCCCCAATAGCTGGAGGCCTGAACCTGTCCGTTGCGCGCCACTTCCAAGGCGCGTTTCCACGGCATGTATTCATATGCGATTTCAACGCCTGCGGCCTCGGCCACGCGCGAGATCAGACCGTTCACCACGCCGCCGTTGGGCAGGGCTTCGCCGGTGAAGGGGGCGTATTCCCCGGTGGAGACGGTGATGGTTTCCGCCTGCGCGGGTGCTGTCAGGGCCAAAACAGCGCCGACCACGGCGCCAAGAAGACGAGTCATAGGGGACTCCTTTTGTTGAGTGGGTTTCGTCTTGGAGCAAAGAAGGGCAGGGAGGATAGGTCCTCCCCGCCGATCAAAATCAGTTCGCAGGAATGCCCGCCTCGGCGTTGAGCGCGGTTTTGACCGCCTCCAACTCGCCCGAGGCCTGAAGTGCGTCATAGGCGGCCTGCAACTTGGCTGCGATGTCCGCGCCGCCGTCAATGTCGGAGGACACCTGCAGATAGGCCAAAGTCTCGGTCACAGGCATTTCGCTGGCGGCAAATTGCGCGACCTCTTCGGGCGTGAAGTTCTGGTTCAGCATGTCCCAGCCGACCAGCTCATCAATGACAAAGGCATCGATCCGCCCGCCCAGCAGCTTTTTGAAGTTCGAGATGTCATTCGGGGCGGTTTGGATGGTGTAGGTGCCATCTTCACCCAAGGCCCAAAACTCCTCGGAGTAGGGATAGCCCAAAGTGGCGCCAAAGGTTTGCCCCGCCAAATCCCCAAGGCCGGTCCATGCGGGCAGAGGTTTGTCCTTGCGATAGAAGAACACGATCCGCTCGCTGGAAATGGGGCCCACTTCGATCAGGCCGGTTTGGTCGGCCAGATCGCTCCAATAGCTTGCGGCATGACGCTGGCCCGCGCGGGTCAGCTCCAACCCACGGTTCCACGGCATATATTCAAAGGTGATCTCGACACCCGCATCCGCTGCCAGACGTGCGACCAGCCCGTTGACCACACCGCCATTTGGCAGGGCCTCGCCGGTCATCGGGGCGTATTCGCCGGTTGCAATTCGGATGGGATCCGCAAACCCCGCAGGAGCGAGGGACATAAGGACAAGAGACAGGGCGGTGAGCGTGCGTTTCATCAGGCTACTCCGTAAAACGTGGCTGTTACGAGGTGCACTGTGATATTGAGAATCCCAAATTTGGGTTTACGCGCCACCGGTTCCCTCGCGGCATTTACGGCGCATTTGATTCGAGCGGTTGCGCGCTTTCCAGCCGTGTCAGGGTTGCGTCTGGCGAATGGCTGACCTTTGAGAATAGCAAGAAACAAGGGTTGAAATTCGCGCACCAAGAACCGGTCTGGAGAGCCATTCGGCGGAATAATGCCAGTCAATTGAATGTCTTATAAATGTGAACTGACCCGTTTAGTTTGTTTGGATTTCAAGCCCTGTTCTCGAAATTCTTACATGTTAGCTCCTGAGGCGGTCGGATCCGGGGATGGAGGATGGCCGACTGACACACGACTTAGGAGTACTCAATCCATGAGCACCAAACTCTTTGCTGCGGGCACAAGTGCGCTCGCGCTCACTGCCCTCCTCGCTGCACCCGCAGTGGCAGGCCCCACCTACACGTCTGAAAATGGCGGTAGCTTTACCTGGTACGGCCAGATCAACCCGACCTTCCAGTCTTATGACGATGGCGTCGAAGACTATAACCGTCTGGTCGACAACGCCAACTCTGGCTCGCGTCTGGGCTTCACCGTGACCCAGCCCTTTGGGGAAAACACCCTGAAGTTCCGTTTCGAGACCTCGCTCTCGCTGCGCTCTTCTGACGGTGTGGATCAGAACGACACCGGCGATATCACCGATTGGACCCGGTCCGATCTGCGCCACGTTGACCTGTCTTGGGAAACTGCGCGCTACGGTACCTTCTCGCTGGGTCAGGGCTCCATGGCGGCTGATGGCGCCACGGGCATCGATCTGTCCGGCACCGGCGTTGCGGCCAATACCTCTGTCGCGGATGCCGCTGGTGGCTACTTCCTGCGAGACAGCGCGGGCAACCTGACCGGCGTTGCGGTTGGGGATGTCTTTGCAACCTTCGACGGCTCTCGTCGTGGTCGCATCCGCTATGACTCGCCGGACTTCGCAGGCTTCAGCCTCTCGGCTTCTTATGGCGAGGATATCCTGTCGTCCAATGCCGACACCGAGCAGTATGATATCGCGCTGAACTACGCCAACTCCGACCTCGGTGATTTCACCGTGCAAGGGGCCTTGGCCGTGAACTGGACCGACAAGTCTGGCGCGGAAACTCGCGACACCATCGCATCTGCTGCTGTTCTGCACGAGCCGACCGGCCTGTCGCTGAGCGTGGCTGGTGGCGACCGGGATACCGGTGGCAACTATGGCTATGCCAAAATCGGCTATAGCGCGAACCTGCTGCCGGTTGGCAAAACCTCCTTCTCCATCGACTACTATGATGGGTCGGATCTGGTGACCGTAAACGACAGCGCGGAATCCTTCGGCGTGGCCGCGGTGCAGAAGTTCGACAAGCAGAACCTCGAAGCCTACATCGCCTACCGCGAATATTCCTACGATGACTCCTCGGCGACCACCTATCAGGACGGCTCTGCCATCCTCGCGGGTGCCCGCTGGAAGTTCTGATCGTTTCAAACAGGCGTTTGAGACGCGGAAGGGTTTGAACCTCGTGACCTGACCGCGCCCCAAAGGCTTGGATCAAAGACGCTCTCCGAGAGACATCTCGGGGAGCGTTTTGCCGTTCTGACGTGGTGAGCGGGGCAATCCTTGCGGTAAAACGCCGGGAAATGCCGCGTTTCTAGGGCCTGTGGGCCAATGCCTCTTGCACCGCGCGGGCAGGACCAATAGAAGGCCACAAATTGTCTGGGGGCGGAGCCTGCGCGCGCGCCCCGAATCTCTATGGGGAATATGATGCAGGTCACTGAAACTCTGAACGAAGGTCTGAAGCGCGGCTACGCCATCACCATTCCGGCCTCCGAGCTGGAAGCGAAGGTCAACGAGAAACTGGTCGAAGCGCAGCCCGAGATCGAGATGAAGGGCTTCCGCAAGGGCAAGGTTCCGATGCCGCTGCTGAAAAAGCAGTTCGGTGCGCGCCTGATGGGCGAAGTCATGCAGGAAGCTGTCGACGGTGCGATGAACAAGCACTTCGAAGAGTCCGGCGACCGTCCGGCGCTGCAGCCCGACGTCAAAATGACCAACGAAGACTGGAAAGAGGGCGACGACGTCAACGTCGAAATGTCCTACGAAGCTCTGCCGGAAATCCCGGAAGTTGATCTCTCCGGTGTTGCGCTGGAGAAACTGGTTGTCAAAGCCGAAGACGAAGCCGTCACCGAGGCGCTGAACAACCTCGCGGAAACCGCGAAAGAGTTCGAAGCCCGTGAAGAAGGCGCTGCGGCAGAAGATGGCGATCAGGTTGTGATCGACTTCCTCGGCAAAGTGGACGGCGAAGCCTTTGACGGTGGCGCAGCAGAAGACTACCCGCTGACCCTCGGCTCCAACTCCTTCATCCCCGGCTTCGAAGCACAGCTGGTCGGCACCAAAGCCGGTGAAGAAAAAGACGTGACCGTGACCTTCCCGGAAGAGTACGGCGCAGAGCACCTCGCGGGCAAAGAAGCTGTCTTCACCTGCACCGTCAAAGAAGTCAAAGCCCCGAAAGCGGCCGAGATCAACGACGAGCTGGCGAAGAAATTCGGTGCCGAAGATCTGGACCAATTGAAAGGTCAGATCTCCGAGCGTCTCGAAGCTGAATATGCCGGTGCCTCCCGTCAGGTGATGAAGCGCGCTGCGCTTGACGCTCTGGACGGTCTGGTGTCCTTCGACCTGCCGCCGAGCCTGGTTGAAGCAGAAGCCAAGCAGATCGCACACCAGCTGTGGCACGAAGAAAACCCGGAAGTGCACGATCACAACCACGGTGAGATCGAAACCACCGACGAGCACAACAAGCTGGCCGAGCGCCGCGTGCGTCTGGGCCTGCTGCTGGCCGAAATGGGTCAAAAAGCCGAAGTCGAAGTGACCGACCAGGAAATGACCCAGGCGATCATGCAGCAAGCACGCCAGTACCCGGGTCAGGAACGTCAGTTCTTTGAGTTCATCCAGCAGAACGCACAGATGCAGCAGCAACTGCGCGCGCCGATCTTCGAAGACAAGGTGATCGACCTCGTGTTCGAAAAGGCGAACGTGACCGAGAAAGAGGTCTCCAAAGAAGACCTGCAAAAAGCAATCGAGGCTCTGGAAGACGAATAAGTCTCCCCTAGCCACTGCGCTTACAGAAAGGCCGCCCCTCGGGGCGGTCTTTTTGCATCTATGGGGGTAGAGAACGTGGGCTGAGACCCGGCTCGGTCCTGCGGATGAGACCGGCGGACAAAGAAAAAGGCCGCGCAGGTGTCCCACGCGGCCTCTCCTTATATATAGGTCTCAGATCAGAGATCGATCTTGAACCGGGCAAATCCATCCGGACCATCACCCGCCGGAGTGATCGCCACACCCGGCACAGCCTCTGCGTAATCCGCCGCCTTGGGGCCAGTGTCAAACAGGACAGAGGTGCCGGGCAGGGGCGCAAAGCTCCAGTTACCATCCGCTTTGGGGCTGATGGTGCCCTGTTCCACGATGTAGCGCACGATCACGTCGCGGTTGGTATCGGGGCCTTCAAACACGATGGTATCGCCCATCGCACCGGGGAAGCTGCCGCCACCGCCCGCGCGATAGTTGTTGGTCGCGATGATGAATTCCTGCTCGGGATCGATCGGATCGCCGTTGTACTCCAGATTGACGATCCGGCTCGCCTCTGGGTTCTCCAACTCGCCCTTGGGGCCGAATTTCGACGGCTGGCTGAGGTCGATCTGATAGGTCACCCCGTCCATGACATCGAAGTTATATGAGGGGAAAGCAGGGTTCAGCAGAACCTGATCCGCCTTGCCCGCCTCGACTTGGTTGAACATGCCAGCCGAGCGCTCCAACCAGTCCTTCACCTCCGCGCCGGTGACTTTCACCGCGCGCACCGTGTTGGGATAGAGGTAGAGATCGGCGACGTTCTTGATCGCCACATCGCCCACGGCCACGTCGGTATAATACTCCGGACCACCCCGGCCACCGGCCTTGAAGGGCGCCGCCGCCGACAGGATCGGCAGGCCTTCGTATTCGGTGCCCTTCATCATCTGAGAGATGTACCAGGTTTGCGCGATAGACACGATCTGGACAGAGGGATCATCCGCAACCAAGGCGAAATAGCTGTGCAGCGGCGCGTCGGTCTTGCCCACGGCGCGGCGGACATATTCCAGGGTCGCGTCATGTTCGGCTTGAACCGAGTCCAGAACCTTTTGATCGCTCTCGACGAGGGCGGTGACGCTGCGGTCTTCATTGCGCTTGGAGATCGGGCGCGCTTCGGACTGGTGGCCCACGACGCGCCAGCCATTGCCATCGCGCTCCAGCATCAGGTCGATCAGACCCATATGGCTGCCCCAATAACCGCCCATCACAGCAGGCGTGCCGTGAATGGTGCCTTTGTCGGCGTCCACACCGGCGAAATCCGCATAGGTGGAGGAGGGGAACACAAGGTGGCTGTGACCGGTCATGATCGCGTCGATGCCTTCGACCATCGCCAGCGGCACTGAGGCGTTCTCCATACCGTCGGTCAATTGCGCGGACCCGATCCCGGAATGGGACAGGGCAATAATGATGTCAGCACCCTTTTCCTTCATCTCCGGCACATAGGCACGGGCGGCTTCAACGATGTCGCGCGCCTGCACGTTGCCCTCTAGATGCTTGCGGTCCCAGTTCATCACCTGCGGCGGCACAAAGCCGATGATGCCGATCTTGATCGGATGGGCGTTGCCCGCGCCATCCGTCAGTTCCCGATCCAAGAGGACATAGGGCGGCAACAGGGTTTCATCTTCGCGCGGCGAGGCGCCGATCTTTTTGGCGATATTGGCGCAGACCACCGGATAACCCGCACCGGCGAGCGATTTCATCAAGAAGGAAATGCCATAGTTGAACTCGTGATTGCCCAAGGTGGACGCATCAAAGCCCAGCGAGTTCATCGCGGTGATGACCGGATGCATGTCGCCATCCTTCATGCCGCGCTCATAGGCGATGTAATCGCCCATCGGGTTGCCCTGCAAAAAGTCGCCATTGTCGACGAGCAACGTATTGGTAGCCTCAGCCCGAATGCCATTGATCAACGACGCGGTGCGCGCGAGGCCCACGGTATCTACAGGACGGTCACCGTAATAGTCATAGGGGAAGACATGCACGTGCAGATCGGTGGTTTCCATCAAACGCAGGTGCACCTGACCCGAGGCCGCCTGAACGGAAAACGGATGCAGGGCAATGAGGCCTGCAGTGCCTGCAAGAAAGGACCGGCGGTCTAGGGTGATGGGCATCGTCTACTCCTTCAACGAAATGCAGCCCCGTCAAGCGGAGCCGGTCGCGGTGATAGCCAAGTCATATGACGGCTGTATTGCAGAACAGCTCTTTTTGACCAGTTGGTCAAAGGAAACCTTGTGCGCGTGGTGAGCCAGAGGAGACGGCTGCTTGAAAGCTCAGCGCAGACCGGTCTCTTCCAACATGCCGCGCCGTTTGGCCTCGTAATAATAGCCGCGCGAATAATGCGCGACGGCGGTGTCTTGGCTGCCATCCGCCAGCAACCAAGCACCGCGCAAATAGCGCACGGCGTATTTCAGGTTGGTATCGGCATCTAAAAGGTCGTCAGGCCGCCCCTCAAACCCCATGGAGGCCGCGGTGGCGGGCAAAATCTGCAACAGCCCGTAATAAGGACGGTTGGTCGCTTGCGGGCGATGGGTGCTTTCTCGAATCGCGAGTCGGTGCACAAGGCTGCGCGGCACCTCATAATGATCGGCCCAGTAGTTGATTTTTTTCCGCAACTCCGGTGTCTCATTCGGATAGAGGGGCGGATTAAACGTGCGCGTAACCTGTTCGGTACTTGCGCATCCCGCCACGGAGCTGAGGGAAAAGGCCGCCAAAGTCCACACAAACTGACGACGATGCATGATGTCGATCTCGCAACTGTTACGCTGCGGGCAGAGTAGTCAGGTTAAGACTTACGGCAAGTCTGTCGTGTTTCGGAGGGCGGAGGATTGCCGATGCCTCTGTCTGTTAGCACATTCTTTCACCTTCTGCGTTCTTCGCTGTTCGCGAGGCTCTAGGAGAGGGTGACTGGGTGATTTGGTCAGGCATCATCTGTATCTCTATGAAGTAACTGAAAAAATCCGGCCTGTCTGTGTCCGTTCTTGCCAGCCTTGGCCTTGTCACGAAGCATCCGAAGATCCGATTGCCTGTCCCAATTGGAGGGCGAAGCCTCTTCTCAATTGTGGCAGAACTGTGCCGATTTTCGGGCGGTTTGCGTCCAACTTATGAAGGCCGTGAACCGATCGAAATTTCGGAAAATATGAACGGATTTTAGCGGTATTTTTCGAGGCTTAGGGAAGCCTTCAGCAGTCTTAAAATTGTAGTGATCCTATCCGCATGCGTTAAGGTTTTGGTAAGGCGATTTATGCCAATGTAACGGTGCATCTGGTGACGGATGGCGCTTTAGCCGACAGGCCGAAAGCAGGTTTAGGACGGGACCACTCGCCCCCGCGTAGCGGGAAACCTGAATAAGAGACAGATACAAAATCACTGTCTCGTCACTAGATAAGGTGCTCTATGTCCAGCATTCTGACCAACAACGGCGCAATGGTTGCGCTGCAGACCCTGAAATCCGTCAACGACGACCTGAACACCACTCAGACCAGCATCTCGACTGGTAAAGAAGTGGGTACCGCGAAAGACAACTCCGCTGTCTGGGCGATCTCCAAAACCATGGAATCCGACGTCGCGGGCTTTGAAGCGATCGAAGAAGGCCTCGCAGTGGGTGAAGCAACCGTGGCAGTTGCATCCGCCGGCGCCGAGCAGATCGTGGAAAAACTGACCGAGATGAAGGAACTGATCGTTTCCGCTCAGTCCGAGAACGTTGACCACGCCAAAATCCAGACAGACATCGACTCCAAAGTGGAGCAGATCGAAGCCATCATCTCCGCCGCTCAGTTCAACGGAGCGAACCTGCTGGCCTCCGACATCGACGGTTCTGGCGCAACCTCCATGGGCGTTCTGGCCTCGCTCGACCGCGAAGGCGCTGGCGGCACCGTGACTGCTGTCGAAATCTCCATCGACACCGTCGACTTCGAATCCAGCCTCGACCTGGCTTCGGACCTGACCTCCATCTCTGACACCGACACTGCGGCTTCCGCACTGGGTGAAATCGAGACCTTCCTGCAGACCGCAATCGAAGGTGCTGCTGCACTGGGTGCGTCCGCTGCACGTCTCGAAGACCAGTCCGAGTTCGTTGGCAACCTCGTTGACGCGATGACCCAAGGTGTGTCGACCATGACCGACACCAACATGGAAGAGGCCTCTGCGCGTCTGTCCGCTCTGCAAACCCAGCAAGACCTTGCAGTGCAGTCGCTGACGATCGCGAACGAAGCGCCGGGCTCGCTCCTGCAGCTCTTCCGCTAAGTGACCTGACCCTTTTTGGGGCAATGACCGTCGGCGCCCCCGGGTGCCGACGGCTTTTGCTCTGAAGGGATGTATGAGTGGTTCACGGAACCAAGACAGTCGCGCGCAAACTAGCTAAAACTGCAGTGACCGCGGGACGGGGCCTTAGGGTTTGATTAAGGTCCACCTTGATAGCGTCGACGTGCATCTTCACAGATGGCGCCTAGCCTCATGTTGAGGCGGGCAGGGCCGGAAGGGCGCGTAGGCGATCCCTGAACTGGGAATGAAAATCCCCGGGACCGAAGTCCGTCCCCTGTAACGGAACATGCAAATGTCCAGTATCTTGAACAATTACGGGGCGGTTGTTGCCCTCAAAACGCTGAAAAGCATCAATGGAAATCTGGATGAGGTCCAGAACTCCATTTCTACCGGCAAGCGGATCGACTCCGCCAAGGATAACTCCGCTGTTTGGTCCATCGCGCAGACCATGAACAGTGACATTGCCGGCTTCGACGCGATCGAAGACAGTCTCGCACTGGGGGAGGCCACCGTGGCCGTTGCCTCGGCCGGGGCCGAACAGATCGTGTCAAAACTCACCGAAATCAAAGAGTTGATTGTCTCGGCCCAGTCCGAGAACGTCGATCATGACACCATCCAGACCGATATTGCGTCAAAGGTGCAGCAGATCGAAGCGATCATCTCAGCCGCACAGTTCAACGGGGCCAACCTTCTGGCGAGTGATGTGGATGGTAATGGCGCAACCGAGATGGGCTTCCTCGCCTCGCTGGATCGCGTGGGGCCGGGCGGTACTGTCTCTGCGGTGGAAATCAATGTCGCTGCGGTTGATTTTGAATCCAGCCTGGATCTCGCGGCAAGCCTGACGACGATCACTGATACTGCCTCGGCCGCCTCGGCGCTGGCAGAGATCGAGACCTTCTTGCAGACCGCGATCAACGGGGCTGCCGCACTCGGCGCATCCGCGAAACGGTTGGAAGATCAGTCTGATTTCGTGAGCAAACTGTCCGATGCAATGCGACAGGGTGTTTCGGTAATGACCGACACCGATATGGAAGAGGCCTCGGCCCGACTTTCGGCGCTCAAGACCCAGCAGGAGCTGGCGATACAGGCGCTCACCATTGCAAACGACTCGCCACGTCTCGTCTTGCAATTGTTCCGCTAGTCCCGCGCGCCGACAGCGCGTCCCCCACTCACGGCTATGGAACGAAAAAGGGCCGCTCGGATCGAGCGGCCCTTCTTTGTGTCTAACCAGATCAAAAAGATCAGGCGTTGGACTCTTCGTCGGATGCAGCAGCAACCGGAGCGTCGTCGTCGTCGTTGGCTGCGCCACCGATGTCGTCGAACAGCTCGGAGATCTCGTATTCTGCTGCTGCTTCTTCTTCTGCCGCCAGTTCCTGGATGGACTTGCCGGAAGCCTGCAGTTCCGCTTCTTCAGCAGAGCGCGCAACGTTCAGGGTGATGGTGACCATCACTTCCGGGTGCAGGTGAACTTCAGCCACGTGCAGACCAAGGGTCTTGATCGGTTCACGGATGACGATCTGCTTGCGGTCCACAGAGAAGCCGTCTTCGCTTGCAACATCAGCTGCGTCACGCGGGGTAACGGAGCCATAGAGGTTGCCGCCGTCGGAAGCGGAGCGAATCACGACGAACTGCTGGCCGTCGAGCTTTTCGCCCAGTGCTTCTGCTTCTTTCTTGGTCTCCAGGTTGCGCGCTTCAAGCTGCGCTTTCTGGGCTTCAAAAGCTGCAATGTTGGCTTCGGATGCGGTTTTCGCTTTGCCCTGCGGCAGCAGGAAGTTGCGAGCGAAACCGGGCTTTACGTCAACGACGTCGCCCATCTGGCCGAGCTTTGCAACGCGTTCAAGAAGGATAACTTGCATGGATCAGGTCTCCTTATTTAACGGCGTAGGGCAGCAGGGCGAGGAAGCGGGCGCGTTTGATGGCACGAGCCAGTTCACGCTGCTTCTTTGCCGATACGGCGGTGATGCGGGACGGCACGATCTTGCCACGCTCAGAGATGTAGCGCTGCAGGAGACGGGTGTCCTTGTAGTCGATTTTCGGCGCGTTGTCGCCCGAGAAGGGGCAGACTTTGCGGCGGCGGAAAAACGGTTTGGCTGCCATGGTTTAGCGTCCTTTTCTCAAGCGTTAGATCAGCGGCGCTCGCGACGGTTGTCGCGTTCGTCACGTTTCTGCATTTGGACCGAGGGGCCTTCGGCGTGCTCGTCGACCTTGATGGTCAGAACGCGCATCACGTCATCATGCAGGCGCATCAGGCGTTCCATTTCCTGAATGGCGGCCGACGGTGCGTCGGTCTTCAGGAAGGCATAGTGGCCTTTGCGGTTTTTGTTGATCTTGTACGCCATGGTCTTGACGCCCCAGTACTCCTGCTCAACCAGCTTACCGCCGTTGTCGGACAGAACAGCACCGAAGTGTTCAATAAGGCTCTCTGCTTGCGAGTTGGACAGGTCCTGACGCGCAATCATGACATGCTCATAGAGGGGCATGCGAACTCCTGTTTGTGTCTGGGCGCATTTCATAGGAAGGGCATAATCGCCTTCCGCTGCCCCACCACGAGAGTCTGCGCGGATCAAAAAGATACGGAAGGAGGCCTCCCCTTAGACGGGTTTGCCCCAAAGCGCAAGCCTTGTGCCAGCCTTGCGGTTAAGGCGCGGCACGCGCGGGGAGGTGCGGTCCGAATATGGCCCAAAGAGAGACCGGAGTTTTCCCCACCTGCGCCCAAGTCGCGCCCCAATTCGGCGCGAAACCTTGGTTAACAAATCGTTAACATTGCCGGACGCCATCCGGAACTGTTTACCAAATCAGACCACCGAGGGGAGCCCCGCCATGACCGCCACTGACCAGAACTTCACGCGTTTTTCCCGTGTCGCCACTCTGGACCACGTGCCCGGTTTTTGTGCGGAAGCGCCTACTCAAGTGTCGATCCGTCCGGGTGGATCGGTGTCCAACCTGCTGCTGCGCCTGCTCGGCGGCTGCATGGTGATCGCCTCCACCGGGATCTGGCTGGTTCCGGGCGCGGGGGAAGATCCGCAAATGGCGCTGATCCGGGTCGGCATTTCGGTGGTTCTGTTGTTCCTCGGCCTGTGTCTTGTGCTGACACGCGAACGCTCCAGCTGCCCGGAGATCCAGTTTGACGCCAAACGCCGCGAGATGCGGGTCGAGGAAACCCGACGGGATGGCCGCTCTGTTGTGATCCTGCGCCGCAGCTATGCCTCTATCGGCGCGGCACGCTTCACGGGGCGTAGCTTGCAGTTGCTGGAATGGAGCGGCAAGCTGCTGTTGGAACTGCCGCTGGAAGGTCGCGCCACCCGCAAGGCGCTGAGCGCGCAACTGTCCGACTACATCCGTGTGGTGCGCTGATCGGCGCCGAACAGCCCAGAGAACCTGAAGAAGGCTCATCGCCCGCCCCTTGTTCACAAAAGGGGCGGGCGTTGTCACGTTGGCGTGAGACGGCGTGCACAAGAATTCCGCACAGCGAGTTGTTCATCTACCAACAGAAACTGTTGGGTTTTACGGACTAGCTGAAAACCGCCCCATACCCGACATTCAAACGACCGTTATCCACCCTTGGACCCCAATGGAGCCCAAAGTTATGAAAAAAATTCTCCTTGCCGCAGCTCTGATCGGCACCGCCGCAACCTCCGCTTTTGCGGCGCCCGAGAAATACATGCTCGACGCAAGCCACAGCCAGGTCGTCTTCCACTATAACCACCTTGGGTATTCCACCACCTACGGCATGTTCTCCGGCTTTGAAGGCGAGATCATGTTCGATCAGGAAGACCCGGCGAACTCTTCCGTCACCGTCTCCATGCCGGTGAAATCCATGCTGACCGGCTGGGAAGCGCGTTTCAACCACTTCATGTCCGGCGACTTCTTTGACGCCTCCGACGATGAGATGGTCAGCTTCACCTCCACCGGCATCGAGGTGACCGGCGACGATACCGCCAAGATCACCGGCGATCTGACCCTGAACGGCGTGACCAAATCCGTCGTTCTGGACGCAAAACTGAACCAGTCGGGCGAGCATCCGATGGCGAAAAAGCCCTGGGCCGGTTTCGATGCCACCACCACGCTGGTGCGCTCCGAGTATAACCTCGGCCAATTCGCGCCCTACGTCAGCGACGAAGTCGAAGTTTTCATCTCCGTCGAGGCGATGAAAGCGGAGTAATCCGCCCTCGCGTCGCGCTACGCCTTACGTTGGCGCAGCACGAGATGTGCCAATCAGACCACCGATCCAGCAACGGGTCGGTGGTTTTTTGGTATCGGTACAATGCTTTGGTTGATCTTGCGGGCTGCCTCTGGCCTCTGTCGCGCACGATGTCGCGCCGTGTTTGACCGAGAAGATTTGATGTCCCGCTTTTTTGATCACCTTATTCTGTGTTTGGGCTGCCTCTTTATGGCAGGGCCTGTGGTCTATCTTCTTGTCGGTGTGATCGAGCATCCGGCGAGTTGGGCCGCGCTTTGGGACCTGTTTCATCAGGATCTCGTCGGCGGTAGCAATGTCGGTGTTTCGCAGATGCTGCTCAATGCGTTGATCCTTGCAGGCGGGGTCGCGGTTTTGGGCTGTAGCCTCTCCTTGCTTGCCGCTTTTGCGCTGGTGTTCTTTGCGGTGCCGGGACGGGAGTGGATTTTCGGTGCGATGCTTCTGGCGATGTTTTTCCCGATAGAGACCCGTATCCTGCCCAGCTTTGCCGTTGTGCATGAATTGGGACTGCTCAACACATGGGCGGGGATGATCCTGCCCATCGTCGCCAGCGGCTTTGGCGTTTTGGTGTTTCGCCAGTTCCTCAAACAAGTACCAAAGGAGCTGATCGAGGCCGCCCGTCTCGATGGGGCGCGTCCCTTGCGCTGTCTTTGGGATATCCTGCTGCCCATGGCGCTGCCAATGGTGGCGGCGCTCTTTGCGATCTTTTTTGTGCTGGGCTGGAACCAATATGTCTGGCCGCTGATGCTGACCACAACGCGCGAGGACCTCATGACGATTGTGGGCGGGGTGGCACGGGCGCGTGTGTCCTCTGTCGAAGGGCAACTTTTGGCGCTGATCGCGCTGTTGCCACCGGGGCTGGTGATGATCCTCACCCAGCGGTGGTTGATGCGCGGTCTGACCTCTGGAATTCACTGACTGGCTCGGAGGGCTGAGTAAACAGCTCTGCTCACGAATGCGGCATTACGGCGCATCCCTTTAGGATGTTATACATTTCAATTTTCCGCATTAAGTGATCGTTAGCTCGGGTCGGAAAAGCTGCGTCTTGCGTATCGTTATCTTGCACGTTTCCAAGGAGCCAGCCCTATGCCCGCACCGACTAAGACGACCAAAACTCTTGCCGCCATCGCCGTTATGCTGGCGCATCTGCCCGCCGCAGCTTTTGCCGAGGATCTGACCATTCTGGCGGGTGATCTGCCGCCGATGTTCAACGCCGATGGCACCGGGCGCGAGGCGGAGGTGATCTCCACCGTGATGGAGCGTTGCGGGCATACGGTGACGTTTGAAATTCAGCCCTTCACCCGTCATTGGAAGTCCTACGCCAGTGGCAAGGGCGATGGGGTGGCGACCGTGCCGCTTGGGATGCCGCTGGATGGGACACAGTCGGAAGGCTACATCCAGTATCAGAACGGCGTCTCCTCGCTGGTTTCAAACGGGCATGATTACAGCGACTTGTCCGCGCTTTCTGGGCAGTCGGTGATTGCCTTTATGGGGGCCTCCGACATCATCCCGGGGCTAAAGGACGCGGTCGGTAACTTCAAAAGCTATAAGGAAGTCGCCGATCAGATCGGCCAAAGCCGTATGATCTTTGGTCAACGGGTGGATGCGGTGATCGGCGACGGGATGATCTTTGCCGAATACAATCGCCAACTTCGGGAACAGTCGGGCCTGATGTTCGACCCCAATCAGGACGTGACCTTCCAGGCGATCTTTGCGCCGTCGGATTACGCAATGAACTTCCGCACCGAAGCGCTGACGGCGGATTTCAACCGCTGCTACGGCGAGGCCAAGGCGGATGGCTCGCTTGATGCGATCAACAAGAAATGGGCTGAACGCTATAGGGACACGCTGGGGACGCAATACCTCGGCTACTAAGGCCGCACGACCAGAGGATATCGTAAAACAAAACCGCCGCAGGCCTCCCTGGTCTGCGGCAGTTTTCGGTTGGATAAATGGGATCAGCTGTTGCGCTGTGCGGTCAGCGCGACGGTGATATCAACCCCAAACCCCAGCGTGCTCTCATCCTTGGTGCCCGCGCCGACGTTGAAATCCATCCGGTTCACCTCGGTTGCGCCGCTCATCACGGCCGTGTCGCCGTCGAGCGTGAGGGTGAAGGGCAGGGTGATCGGCACGGTCTGATCGCGAATGGTTAGGGTGCCTTGCGCCTCATATTGGTCGCCCTCGATCTGCACGATCTCGGCGGCAAAGGTGGCGGTTGGCCATGTCTCCGCATCGAAGTAATCCGGCCCCATGGCCTGTGCTGTGACAGAGCCGAGCGTAAGCGAGGGGATCGAGATCTCCACCGTAACATCGCCTGCGGGACCGGGGCTGGCGGGCTCGGCAAAGGTGATATTGGCGCTCCACGTGGCAAAGCTGCCGGTGACCGCGCTGCCCATCTGGGTGACTTCAATGCCAAGCGTGCCGTCCTGCACGACCCAGCCGGAGCCCTCGGCGCTTTGCGCTGCCGCACCCGGGGCGCCTTCGCCGTGTGTCCCTTCGGCCATCAAATAGACACCCGTGCCGGTCCCCAGTGCGACAAGCCAGACCACCACCGCCGTCACAAAGGGCAGGGCGGAATGCGCCTGTTCCGGGGGCGTCGGCATCGCCCGATTGCCGGGAGCCATCCGCAGCAGGGTGCTGTCGCGATCAATGATGTGATGTTTCAACGCGCCACCGATATGGGCGAGGATCGTCGCTCCCAGCAGCAGCATCGCAAAGAAATGCACGCTGGAGAACAGTTCCGACACAAAGGCTGACTTTGGAACCAAGGGCAGGTTCTGCCCAAAAGGCCACCAGATCGGCGCGAATCCATCCGCCGCCGCGTGGTGGATCCAGCCAGAGAGCGGCACGATGAGCATCGCACCATAGAGTACCCAATGCGCGGTCTCCGCCGCCCAAGCCTCCAGCTTGTTGTCGGGATGCAAAAGCCCCGGCTTCTCCTGCGTCAGCGCCCAAAGAATGCGCCCCAGCGCCACAAAGAACGCCGCGACACCGACAGTTTTATGGAACGAAAACAGCAATGTGGCACGCTCAATCGTCGCTTGAGATCCATCAAAGCCACTGCTTTGGATATGCTCTGCCGTCTCATGCGCGAAATAGCCGAGCGGAAAGGCCGTGAGGATCAGCAGGGCCGTTAACCAATGAAAACTCTTGGTGACGGAGCCATAGCTGACCGAAGTGTTCTGGCGGGGCATGGGAGGGGCAGTCCTTATCACAGGTGTCATATCGCGCCCTCAAGGTAACACCGCCCTGTGACGATACAATCTCTGGTAACCTTCGCTCATGCACAGGTGATCTGCGGGGGCGCTCGGCTTTGCGCAGCGCCTGATTTTCAGCCAGCCAAAGCTTGTACGTAACGTCAGCCCCGTCTAAACCACTGCAACAGAAGTTTCAGAGAGACAGAGGACACGCATGTCGATCGCATTCGTTTTCCCCGGACAGGGCGCACAGACCATTGGCATGGGCAAGGCACTGGCCGAGGCCTATCCGGCGGCAAAGGCCGTCTTTGACGAGGTGGACGCGGCGCTGGGGGAAAACCTGAGCAGCCTGATCTGGGAGGGCGACATCGAGACCCTGACCCTGACCCAAAACGCCCAGCCTGCGCTGATGGCGACCTCCATGGCGGCGATGCGCGCGCTGGAGTCTGAGGGGATCACCATTGCCAAGGCCTCCTTTGTGGCCGGGCATTCCTTGGGCGAATATTCCGCGCTGGCCGCGGCGGGGGCGCTGAGCATTGGCGACACCGCGCGACTGCTGCGCACCCGGGGCCAAGCGATGCAGAGCGCGGTGCCGGTGGGCGTCGGCGCCATGGCCGCGCTGCTGGGGCTCGATTTTGCCACCGTGAAAGAGGTCGCAGCCGAGGCCGCCGCCGAGGGCGAAGTGGTACAGGCCGCCAATGACAATGACCCGACGCAAGTGGTGGTCTCCGGTCACAAGGCCGCTGTGGAGCGCGCCGCCGAGATCGCCAAGACCAAAGGTGCGAAGCGCGCGGTGATGCTGCCGGTCTCCGCCCCCTTCCACTGCGCGCTGATGCAGCCCGCCGCCGATGTGATGGCCGAGGCTCTGGCCGGTGTGACCATCAACGCGCCTGCGGTGCCGCTGATTGCAAACGTGCGCGCCGATGCTGTGACCGATCCCGACACCATCCGCGCGCTTCTGGTGGAGCAGGTCACCGGCTCGGTCCGTTGGCGCGAGAGCGTGCAGGTTATGGCCGAGAAAGGCGCGACTGAGTTCTGGGAAATCGGCGCAGGCAAGGCACTGTCCGGAATGATCCGCAAGATCAACCGCGACCTGACCAGCCGCAATATCGGCACCGATGCGGACGTCAAAGCCGCGCTTGAAGCCTAATTCCCGCGCCCTCCTTCGCGGAGGGCGCCCATAGTAATAGGGGCCAGCGACAGGCCCGATCAAAGACTTGAGGACCCCAATATGTTTGATCTGACTGGTAAAAACGCCCTCGTCACCGGCGCCTCTGGCGGGATCGGCGGCGATATCGCCCGTGCGCTCCATGCCGCCGGCGCCACTGTGACCCTCTCCGGCACCCGCGAGGCGCCGCTGCAGGAGCTGGCGGCGGAACTGGGCGAACGCGCGCATGTGCTGACCTGCAACCTCTCCGATGCTGAGGCCGTTGAGGCGCTGCCGAAACAAGCGGCCGAGGTCATGGGCTCTGTCGATATCCTCGTCAACAATGCGGGCATCACCAAAGACAACCTCTTCATGCGGATGAAGGATGAGGAGTGGAACAGCGTTCTGGACGTGAACCTTACCTCGACCATGCGTCTGTGCCGGGGCGTGCTGCGCGGCATGATGAAAGCGCGCTGGGGTCGCATCATCAATATCTCCTCCGTCGTGGGTGCCACCGGCAACCCCGGTCAGGGCAACTATGCCGCCTCCAAGGCGGGCATGGTCGGCATGTCGAAATCCTTGGCCTATGAGGTCGCAAACCGCGGCATCACCGTGAACGCAGTCGCGCCGGGCTTCATTGCAACCGCGATGACCGACAAGCTGAACGACGGCCAGAAAGAAGCGATCCTGACCCAGATCCCCGCCGGCCGCATGGGAGATTCGAAAGAAATCGCTGCTGCCGTGCTCTATCTTGCCTCGCAAGAAGCCTCTTACGTGACCGGCACCACGCTGCACGTGAACGGCGGCATGGCGATGATCTGATCTCGGTCAGAGGTTTAGACTGCAAAGCCGCGTGGGAAGCCGCGTGGCTTTTTTCATGTTTTCAGAGCGTTGCATCACCCAAGGGCAGGGGGCGCCGCAGCGCGGCACAGTCAGGGGCTTGCCGGAATCCTTTGCTCACGCCACTGTGCGGCAAGGTGATCCGGGTCCTTTCAGACCATGCAGTTAACCGACGGGAAAAGATTTGCGTTGGCTTTCGACTGTGCTATAGGCCCCCCATCTTTCGTATTGGCTGGCAGCTGCCGCGCCAATGCGGCCCCATTTCCGACCCTTGGCCGGAAGGGGACCCCACCGCCCGCTTGGGCAAAACCAACCCTCCCGAGTGGGCAAGGGCAGAACCGGGCTCCAATGGCCCTGAAAAAGAACGAGGAATAGACATGAGCGACGTCGCAGACCGCGTGAAAAAGATCGTTGTAGAGCACCTGGGTGTGGAAGAAGACAAGGTGACCGAGAGCGCCTCCTTCATCGACGACCTCGGCGCAGACAGCCTCGACACCGTTGAGCTGGTCATGGCGTTCGAAGAAGAGTTCGGCATCGAGATCCCGGACGACGCGGCCGAGACCATCCAGACCTTCGGCGACGCAGTGAAGTTCATCTCCGAAGCGTCCTAATCGGACCTTCCGCGAGACCTCACGAATTCGTGATTGAAGAGGCGGCGCTTTCCTGATGGGAAGCGCCGCTTTTTGTTTGCTCTCGCAGAAATTGACGATCTGTTTGCGACCCCTATAGGTCGCAAATGCTTCATCCTGTGCTATGCTCATAATCATTATGAAACAGCGTAAAGGCGACAGGACATGATGATTTACCCCACGATGGAACTGCTGGATGGGCGCTGCGTCAGCCTTGAAAAGGGCAATCTCGACGCGCCGATGGTCTGGCATGTGGATCCGGTCGAATCCGCAAAGGGATTTGCGGCCGCCGGGGCAGCGTGGATGCATCTGACCGACCTTGACGCCCTTGATGGCAACGACCGCAACGACGCTTTGGTGGAGGAGATTATCCGCACCGCAGGCGTGCCGGTCCAATTGGGCGGTGGCATCCGGTCGCGCGAACGCGCGGAATACTGGATCGAAAAGGGCGTCGGCCGCGTGGTGATCGGAACGATGGCCGCCTATGATCCGGCTGCAGTGGCGGAACTGGCCAAATACTACCCGGATCAGATCGTCCTGTCGGTGGACATCTGGCAGGGACAAGTGATGACCGAAGGCTGGCGCAAAGCTGGGGCATGGTCGCCAGAGAGCTTCATCTCCGCCTTCGAGAACGCGCCCTTTGCAGGCATCGTGGTGACCGATATCGACAGCGACATGAGCGACGTAGAAGCCCAGCTCGGCCTGATCTCCGCCCTTGCAGCCGAGGCCAAGTCGCCGGTAATCGCCAGCGGTGTGGTGCGGACGGTGGATGATATCTCGCGTCTGAAATACATCCCCAACATCTCTGGTGCGCTGGTTGGGCGAGCGCTGTTCAACAAGACAGTGACGCTGGAAGAGGCGCTTGCGACCGGTCAGCCCGGTGTCGAAAAAGTCGCCGAGTTTATCTGATCTCGGCAAATGGGGGCAGGGCGCTTGGCTCTGCCTTCAGCGCCCAACCCGTCTGGTGAGACGCAGGCCGCGCACATCACGACGGCAACACAAAGTGCTGAACCTCCCCGAATGCAAACAGGCCGCAGGCGATTTTTCACCTACAGCCTGTTGTTAAGAAAGAGCCTCATACGGGGGAACCCTGGATCTTGCTTCGTCCTTTGTTCACAGTGCGCCTCGTTTGTTACCAAACTCTTATCCGTGCTGGGCAGCCTGTGGAAAACTCGCCGTCATTTGAGGTAAATGAACGGTATCGCCCGCGAAAGCCTTCACACTCTTGCACTATTTAGCGGTTCCAAGCTATTTGGATGGACGAATTGCTGAAGTGCTAAGGAGAGCAAGGAATGCGTCGAGTAGTTGTTACCGGACTGGGCCTGGTGACCCCCCTGGCATCCGGGGTCGAGGAAACCTGGGCGCGGCTCTTGGACGGACAGTCCGGCGCCGGTCCGATCACCCTCTTTGATGCAGAGGCCAGCGGTGTCACCACCACTTACGCCTGCGAGGTCCCGCGCGGCGATGGGACCGATGGCACCTTCAACCCCGATGACTGGGTGGTGAAGAAAGATCAGAAGAAGATCGACGACTTCATCCTCTATGGCATCGCTGCGGCCGAGATGGCCGTGAAGGATTCCGGTTGGACCCCCGAGGGCGAAGAAGACCGTCTGCGCACCGGCGTGATGATCGGCTCCGGCATCGGCGGTCTGGCCTCCATCGCGGAAACCGCCGTGATGATCAAAGAAAAGGGCCCGCGTCGCGTGTCGCCCTTCTTTATCCCCGGCGCGCTGATCAACCTGATCTCCGGTCAGGTCTCCATCCGCTACGGCTTCAAAGGTCCGAACCACGCGGTTGTGACGGCCTGCTCCACCGGCGCCCATGCGATTGGCGATGCCTCCCGTCTGATCAAATCCGGCGATGCCGATGTGATGATCGCGGGCGGGGCCGAAGCGGCGATTTGCGAGATCGGTATCGCGGGCTTTAACGCTTGCAAGGCGCTCTCCACCAAATACGCGGATGACCCGACCAAAGCCTCGCGCCCCTATGATGCGGACCGCGACGGGTTTGTGATGGGCGAAGGTGCCGGCATCGTGGTGCTGGAAGAATACGAACACGCCAAGGCGCGCGGCGCCAAGATCTATGGCGAGGTGCTGGGCTACGGCCTCTCTGGCGATGCCTACCACATCACGGCACCCTCTGAGGATGGTGAGGGCGGCGAACGCTCCATGCGCGCGGCTTTGGCCAATGCAGGTCTCAAGGCGGAAGATATCGATTATATCAACGCCCATGGCACCTCTACCATGGCGGATACCATCGAACTCGGCGCAGTAGAGCGTCTGTTGGGCGATCACGCCAAGAACGCCACCATGTCCTCGACCAAATCCGCAACCGGCCACCTGCTGGGCGCTGCGGGCGCGATCGAGGCGATCTTCTCGATCCTTGCGATCCGCGATCAGGTAGCACCGCCGACCATCAACCTCGACACGCCTGCCGTGGAAACCGAGATCGATCTGGCCCCGAACACCAAGCGCGAGCGCGAGATCAATGTGGCCCTGTCGAACTCCTTCGGCTTTGGCGGCACCAACGCCTCGGTGATCTTCGGGAAAGTGAGCGACTGACATGTGGCGCAGTCTGGCCTCGAACATGCTGACGATCCTGATCGTCGGCCTGTTTCTCTTCGCAGGCGTGATCCTGTGGGGCAAGAACGAGTATACTGCTGAAGGTCCGCTGTCCGAGGCTATCTGTCTGCGTGTGGAGCGCGGGACCAATATGGCCCGCGTCAGCCGCACGCTTGAAGAGGACGGTGCCGTGTCCAGCGGCACCATCTTCCGCATCGGTGTGCGCTATGCGGACAAGGGCCAAGCGCTCAAGGCGGGCAGCTATCTTGTGGAACCCGGTGCCTCCATGGAAGGGATCGTGGACCAGATCACCCGGGGCGGCGCTTCCACCTGCGGCACCGAGATCGTCTATCGCGTGGGTGTGACCCGCGTGCTGGCCGAGGTGCGCGAGCTGGATCCGGCCACCAACGCCTTTGTCGAACGGGCCGAATTTGTGCCCGGCGTCGATGAGACCCCCGCCGTTTACACCGAGAAAAAAGCCGAAGCGGATACCCGCTATCGCATCGCGCTGGCCGAAGGTGTGACCAGCTGGCAAGTGGTGGAATCGCTCAAGGCGATGGATATCCTCGAAGGCGATCCCGGCCGCCGTCCTGCCGAGGGCACCCTCGCGCCGGACAGCTACGAGATCCGACCGGGCACGGACCGCGCCTCCATCTTGGAAGAGATGATGAGCCGTCAGGACAAGCGGATCGCCGACGCTTGGGAAGCTCGCAGCCCGGATGCTGCCGTGAAAACGCCCGAAGAGATGCTGATCCTTGCCTCGATCATCGAGAAGGAAACCGGCGTCGCTGAGGAACGCGGCATTGTGGCCTCGGTCTTCACCAACCGCCTGAAACGCGGCATGCGTCTGCAAACCGACCCGACGGTGATCTATGGCGTCACCAAAGGCGAGGGTGTCTTGGGCCGTGGCCTGCGTCAGAGCGAGCTGCGAGGCGTAACCCCTTGGAACACTTATGTGATCGAAGGGTTGCCGCCGACCCCCATCGCAAACCCGGGCCTTGAGAGCCTGATTGCAGCGGTGAACCCGGCGACCACGGATTATGTGTTCTTCGTCGCGGATGGCACCGGCGGTCACGCCTTTGCCGAGACGCTGGAAGAGCATAATCGCAACGTCGCCAAGTGGCGCGAAATCGAAGCGCAGCAAGGTAACAACTGATCATCGAAAAGGGGGCTTCGGCCCCCTTTTTCTTTGGCCGCAACTTTGGACGGCGCGCTCCTGCCAGATCCGCAGCGTTGCGCCCCCTGCGTACCCCCCCTCCACCAAATATTTGGTCCCTGCCGGTAAAACTCTTCGCAGCAGCTGGAGAGCGCTGAGGCAGGGAACGGAAGTCCGGACGGGCTTCTGCTTCGGCCTCCCGTTTCTCACCTCGGGTCCTGTGAAAAGAGGCCATAGCCCCTATGACCGCGGAAACCCCGGACGAGCTGATTGCGATCAGCTCCGACCTCCTGCGCTCGCTTCATGACAGTCTGAGACGCGCCCGAAAGGCTAGCGAAGATTACCTCGCCCAGTTCGAGGCAGAAGCCGAGTTCAATCCCGACACCACACACCTGAAGCCGCAGATCGCCAAATTGGACGGTCTCATTCGTGATATCCAAAAGGTGGAGAAAACCCTTGTCGCACGAGACCTCGCAGAGCGTGACGCAACCCTTGGTGCCGCAGGGCTGGTGGGCTTCGACCTCGGTGCCGCCCGAGATGAGATCCTGCGCCGCCTGGCTGGCCTGCGTTCCGCCATTTATGGCGCAGATGCTGCTGGACGAGATGGATGACGCCACAGTGACCGCGCTGCCCTATCTGTTTGAGCTCTGGTCCTTTCCCCATCAGGCCGTTCCGACGGGCGATTGGCACGCTTGGGTGATCCTCGGCGGGCGCGGCGCTGGCAAGACCCGGGCCGGGGCCGAATGGGTCCGGGCGCAGGTCGAAGGCGCGACACGCTTTGGCGTTGGGACCGCGCGGCGGGTCGCCTTGGTGGGAGAGACCTATGATCAGGTTCGCGATGTGATGATCCATGGCGACAGCGGCATTCTCGCCTGTTCGCCCCCCGATCGTTGCCCGGAATGGCGCGCGGGCGAGCGGCGGCTTTTGTGGCCCAATGGCGCGACCGCGCAGGCCTTCTCCGCCTCCGACCCCGAGGCGCTGCGCGGGCCGCAGTTTGATGCGGCTTGGGTGGACGAGCTCGCCAAATGGAAGCGCGGGCAGGAGGCTTGGGACATGCTGCAATTCGCCCTACGACTGGGGCAGGCTCCCCGTGTCTGTGTCACCACCACACCGCGCAATTCCGCGCTGCTGCGGCGCTTGCTCGACAGCCCCTCGACCGTGATGACCCATGCGCCGACCGAGGCCAACCGCGCCAACCTCGCGCGGTCCTTCCTGACCGAGGTGCGGGCGCGTTATGCGGGCACCCGCCTCAGCCGGCAGGAGTTGGACGGGGTGATGCTCTCGGATGTGGAAGGCGCGCTCTGGACCTCTGTCATGCTGGAGGCGCTGCACCTGCGCGAGGCACCAAAGCTCGACCGCATCGTGGTGGCGGTGGACCCGGCGGTGAGCGGCCATCGCACATCGGATGCTTGTGGCATCGTGGTTGCGGGCGCGGTCACCCAAGGCCCTCCGCAGGACTGGCGCGCCTATGTGCTGGCGGATCGCACGGTGCAGGGGCAAGGCCCGCTCGGCTGGGCGCAGGCGGCGATTGCGGCGCGTGATGCCTTTGGCGCGGATCGCCTCTTGGCCGAGGTCAACCAGGGCGGCGCCTTGGTCGAGACAGTGCTGCGGCAGGTCGACCCGCTGGTTCCCTTCACAGCCCTGCATGCCAGCCGGGGCAAAGCGGCGCGGGCGGAGCCGGTTGCGGCGCTTTACGAGCAGGGGCGTGTCTTTCACCTCGGCGGGCTGCAGGCGCTGGAGGATCAGATGTGCCAGATGACCGCGCATGGGTTTCAGGGCGACGGCTCACCCGACCGGCTCGACGCGCTGGTCTGGGCGCTGCATGCGCTGATGGTGGAGCCTGCGGCGCGGTTACGCTGTCCGCGTGCCCGTAGCCTCTGACCCGCCCTGAAATGCGCAACGAAACGCCCGCCTCGCGCGGGCGTTTTCTCGTTTTCCCAGAGGCTTACCCCGGGTGTTGCATCCCCAGCGTACGCCCTGCTGGGCGGATCTTCAGACCGCTCTGGCAATCTTCTCCTCAAGCAACGGGCAAAGCGCTCGTGACCGAAACCGGACGGCAAAGGAGTGGATCATGGTCTTTGACCTCTTGCGGCGCAAACAGGCGGAACCGAAGTCAGGCGCGGGCCTGCCCGAGCAAAAGGCCAGCGCTGCCGCCCGCGTGCTGGCGCTGACCTCCGGCACGCAGGCCGCTAGGGGACCGCGCGATACCGTCTCGCTGACCCGCGCTGGCTTTCTCGGCAATCCGATTGGTCACCGCGCGGTAAAGCTGATCGCCGAGGCCGCCGCCGCCCTGCCGATGGTGCTGCAAAGCACCGAAGCGCGCTATGACAGCCATCCGGTTTTGTCCCTGCTAGCGCGCCCCAATGCAGCGCAGACCCGGGCCGAGATGCTGGAGGCGCTCTTTGCCAATCTGCTCCTGTCGGGCAATGCCTATCTCGAGGCGGTCGCGGCCGAGGACGGCTGGCCGGTGGAGTTGCATGTGCTGCGCCCGGATCGGATGCGCGTGGTGCCGGGGTCTGATGGCTGGCCCGTCGCTTATGACTATGCCGTGGGCGCCAAGACGCACCGCTTTGCGATCAATCCCGCGCGTCCCGCGATTTGCCACATCAAAAGCTTTCACCCGCTGGACGATCACTACGGCCTCGCGCCTCTGCAGGCCGCCGCCACCGCGGTTGAGGTGCATGGCGCTGCCGCGCGCTGGTCGAAATCGCTCTTGGACAATGCCGCGCAGCCCTCTGGCGCGCTGGTCTGGACCGGCAGCGATGGCATGGGGCTGATGGGCGACGACCAGTTCCGCCGCCTGACCGAAGAGATCGAGGCCAATTTCCAAGGCGCGCGCAATGCGGGCCGGCCGATGGTGCTGGAGGGCGGGCTTGACTGGAAACCCATGGGCTTCAGCCCCTCCGATATGGAGTTTCACCGGACCAAGGACAGCGCCGCGCGCGAGATCGCGCAGGCCTTTGGGGTGCCGCCGATGCTGCTCGGCATTCCGGGCGATGCCACCTATGCCAATTACCAAGAGGCCAATCGGGCGTTTTACCGCCTGACCGTGCTGCCCTTGGCGACCCGGGTGGCGGCGAAACTCTCCGACTGGCTGATGCGCTTTGGTCTGGAGGCGGTGGAGCTGAAACCCGACCTCGATCAGGTGCAGGCGCTGAGTGCCGAGCGCGAGGCGCAATGGCGCCGGGTTACCCAGGCGGATTTCCTCACCGAGGCAGAGAAACGCCAGCTGCTGGGCCTGCCGGCGCGGATGGCGGAGACCTGCGAGGAGCATCGCGATGAGTGATCTGCCGCTGCCGCCCTTTGACTGCACGCCGGGCATGCGCCTGAGCGCTTATGAGCGGGTCGCCGAGATCCGGCAGGAGGCGATGAACCGGCGCCTCGACCGGATGGAAGAGATGATGGAGCGGCTGGAAAAGCGCCTTTGGCTGACGGTTTACGGCGTGGCAGCTGTGATCCTTGCTCAGGCCTTTCAGGGCTTCCTCACCGTTCAATTGCCGTAATTTCAAAGAGGTAGAGTGACATGCTGATGCAAGGCACCCCCGCGCTGGAAACCAAATTCGCCCGCTTTGGCGAGGGCTTGACCCTGACTGAGGGCGAGGTGATCGAAGGCTATGCCAGCCTGTTTGGCACCCCCGATCAGGGCAAGGATATCGTGACCCGGGGCGCTTATGCCGCCTCGCTGGCGGCGCATCTGGCGCGGGGCAGCAAGGTCAAGATGCTCTGGCAGCATGACCCGGCCCATCCGATCGGTGTCTGGGATGAGATCGTGGAGGATGCCACTGGCCTGCGCGTCAAGGGGCGCATCCTGACGGAGACGCAAAAGGGCGCCGAGGCGGCGGCCCTGGTGCGGGCGGGCGCCATCGAGGGGCTCTCCATCGGCTATCGCACGGTGAAGGCGAGCCGCGACAAGGAAGGCCACCGCCGGCTGGAGGAAGTGCAGCTTTGGGAGGTCTCTCTTGTGACCTTTCCGATGCTGCCCACTGCAAGGCTGACCCGCCGCGCTGAGGCCGCCAAGAGCGGTCTGGCGGATGCGAGTCTGCGCGCCCTCGCGGAGGCGCTGCGCGCTGCCACCCAACCCTAACCCTTTGTTCCAAACCAAGAGGACCAGAGCATGACGGAAACAGAATTCACGGGTCTTTCGCCCGAGGATACGGCGACCCCGCCGCAAAATGTCGTCGCGGAGGTGAAACAGGCCGTTTCGCAATTCGTGACCCATTTCAAGGGGTTCCAGGAAGACGTGACACGGAAACTCAAACAGACGGAAGAGCGTATGACCATGTTGGATCACAAATCCCAAACCGCGGCGCGGCCGCATCTGGCCGCTGCCGAGATGGACGGCGCGCCGCATCAAAAAGCGATGGAAGCCTATCTGCGTCGCGGCTCCGAAGAGGGCCTGCGTGGCCTCACGCTCGAGGGCAAGGCGATGTCCACCGCCGTCAATTCCGACGGGGGCTTTCTGGTTGACCCGCAGACCTCGGATATGGTGCGCTCGGTGCTGAACTCGACCGCCTCGCTGCGGGCGGTGGCGGCAGTGGTCAATGTCGAGGCGACCTCGTTTGATGTGCTGATCGATCATTCCGATGTGGGGGCCGGCTGGGCCACCGAGACGGGCTCGGTGTCCGAGACCGCGACCCCGGTGATCGACCGCATCGTGATCCCGCTGCATGAGCTTTCGGCGCTGCCCAAAGCCTCGCAACGGCTGCTCGATGACAGCGCCTTTGACATCGAAGGCTGGCTGGCCGGTCGCATCGCCGATAAATTCGCCCGCGCCGAGGCGCAGGCCTTTATCACTGGCGATGGCGTCGACAAGCCGCGCGGCATTCTCGATCACACCATGGTTGCCAATGACGCTTGGGCCTGGGGCTCGATTGGCTATGTGGCGACCGGCAGCGCGGGCGATATTGGCTCGGCGGATGCGGTGATCGATCTGGTCTATGCGCTGGATGCGCGCTACCGCGCTGGGGCGAGCTTTGTGATGAACTCGAAGACCGCCGGGCTGATCCGCAAGCTGAAGGACGCCGATGGCCGCTTCCTGTGGTCCGATGGTCTGGCGGCGGGCGAGCCTGCGCGTCTGATGGGCTATCCGGTCCTGGTGGCCGAGGACATGCCGGATGTGGCGACCGACAGCTTCTCCATCGCCTTTGGCGACTTTGGCGCCGGCTATACCATCGCCGAACGCCCTGACCTGCGCATCCTGCGCGATCCCTTCTCGGCCAAACCGCATGTGCTGTTTTACGCGACCAAGCGCGTCGGCGGGGACGTGAGCGATTTTGCCGCCATCAAGCTGATGAAATTCGGCACGAGCTAATCGCGGCTCGGATGACCGAATGACGGGGCCGGCAGCCCGGTTCCGTCGACGGGTGCGCTCCATTTTGGGTTTGTCGTCCAGCTGCTCCCCTCCGTCCGAGCGGCAGACCCGGTGCGCACCCGTCCAAGGACGGCCCGTGGTGGGGGCACTTTAATCAGCGGAGACAGTGCCATGATTTTGCACGAGATAACCCCGGTGCCGGACAGCGCTCTGCCGCTTGACGCCTTTAAGGCCCATCTGCGGCTGGGGACCGGATTTGGCGAAGACAGTCTGCAAAAGCCGGTCTTGCTGGCCTTCCTGCGCGCAAGCCTTGCGGCGGTGGAGGGACGGATTGCCAAGGCGCTACTGCAGCGCGACTTTGAGTGGCGGCTGAACGACTGGCCCGAGGGTGTGATCCTGCCGGTGGCGCCGGTCTCGACTGTAGCGCAGGTGGCATTGGTAGACCATACCGGCGCGGAGACGCTGGTGCCTGCCGCGGCCTATGCCCTGGCCCCCGATGCCCATGCGCCCCGACTGCTGGCCTTGAACGGTAGCCTGCCGTCCTTGCCAACGGGGGGCGGCGTGGTGATCCGCTTTACCGCGGGCCTCGGTGCGACTTGGGATGATCTGCCCGCCGATCTGGCACAGGCGGTCTTTCTGCTGGCCGCGCATTACTACGAGTACCGCGATGAAACCTCGCTGCACGCGGGCTGTATGCCCTTTGGCGTGGCGAGCCTTCTCGATCGGCATCGGGTCCCACGTCTCGGTCGCATGCGCGGAGGTGTGGCATGAGCGCGCCTCGGATGAACCGCCAGCTGACGCTGGAGGACCCGCAAAGCCTGAGCGATGGCGCGGGCGGCTATGCGATCACCTGGGTCGCGCTGGGGCAGCTTTGGGCCGAGGTGGAGGCGCTTTCGGGCCGTGAGACTGGCCGGGGCGGCACTTCGCTCTCTGTGCAGCGCTACCGGATCACCCTGCGCGCCGCCCCGGTGGGTTCGCCCGCGCGCCCCAAGCCCGACCAGCGCTTTCGTGAAGGCGCTCGGCTGATGAAGATCGATGCGGTGGCCGAAGGCGATGCGGAGGGCCGTACCCTCACGTGTTTCGCGACCGAGGAGCTGGCCACATGACCTATGCCCTGTCGCAAAGCCTGCAAGAGGCGATTTACCAACAGCTGACCTCGGACGCGGCGCTGGCCGCCGAGGTGGGCACCGCGATCTACGACATGCTGCCCTCCGGCAGTTTGCCCGGCCTCTATGTGACCCTGGGCGCGGAGACGGTGTTGGATCGCTCCGACATCTCTGGCGGCGGTGCACTGCATCGTTTCACGGTCACGGTGGTGACCAATGCGGCCGGCTTCAGCGCGGCGAAACGCGCGGCGGCTGCGGTCTCGGACGCACTGGTTGACGCCCCTTTGAGCCTGTCACGTGGCCATCTCGTGGGCCTGTGGTTTGACCGCGCAACGGCTTCGCGCCTTACCAATGGGGATCGGTCGATCGCGCTGCGGTTCTCCGCGCGCCTCGAAGACTCCTGAACCCTGTCAATGTCTTACAAGAAGGACCTCACCTCATGACTGCGCAAAATGGCAAGGATCTCCTGATCAAGGTGGATATGACCGGCTCTGGCAGCTTTACCACTATCGCGGGCCTGCGCGCCACGCGGATCAGCTTTAACGCCGAGAGCGTCGATGTCACCAGCCTCGACAGCACGGGCGGCTGGCGCGAGCTCTTGGGCGGCGCGGGCGTGCGCTCGGCCAATATCTCTGGCTCCGGCGTGTTTCGCGATGCGGCGACGGACGAGCGGGCCCGGCAGCTGTTCTTTGACGGCGAGACGCCGGAGTTCCAGGTCATCATCCCCGACTTTGGCACCGTGCAGGGCGCCTTTCAGGTGACCGCGCTGGAATATGCCGGCAGCCACAATGGCGAGGCCACCTATGAGCTTTCGCTGGCCTCCGCCGGGGCGCTGACCTTTACGGCCGCGTGACGGAGAGGTGCTATGGCGAACCCTTATGCAGGCGAAGTGGCTCTGGAGCTTGATGGCAGCCGCCATGTGCTGAAACTGACCCTCGGCGCGCTGGCGGAGCTTGAGGTGGAGCTCGGTGCGGGCGACTTGATCTCTCTCGTGCAACGCTTTGAAAGCGGTCGGTTTTCCGCCTCTGACCTCTTGGCGCTTTTGGCGGCGGGCCTGCGTGGCGGCGGCGCTCAGATCTCGCGCGACGCGCTGGCGCGGGCCGAGATTTCCGGCGGTCCAATGCAGGCGGCACGGATCGCGGCGCAACTTCTGGCGCTCAGCTTTGCCCAGCCGCAGGGCGGATCATGAACCGCGCAAGGGCGCTCGATTGGCCCGCGCTGATGCGTGCCGGGATGGTCGGCCTGCGGCTGACACCGGAGCAGTTCTGGCGGCTCACCCCGGCGGAATTGCGGTTGATGCTGAACCTCGACACCCATGCCGAGCCGATGGATCGCGCCCGCCTCACGCGCCTGATGGAGGCCTTTCCGGACCCTGTCACCGACCTCAACAAAGGGACGTAACCTATGGCAAGTGAAACCTTTTCCGAACTTCAGGCGCAGAATGGCCAGATCGAGGACAGTCTTGGCGATGCAGGCAGTATGGCCGCGCAATTTGCCGCCGAGATGGACCGGGTCAGCGCCGCCTTTGCCGCCACTCGCGTCGATGCGGCGGATTTTGAAACCGGCCTCAGCCGGGGTCTGCGGCGCGCGATGAAGGATCTGGTGGTCGACGGCGACAGCCTCAGCGAGGCGCTGAGCGGCCTCGCGCGCAGCATGATCAACACCACCTTCAACTCGGCGCTGAAGCCAGTGACCAACCACTTGGGCGGGCTCCTCAGCGACGGGATCGGCGCCGTGGTTGGCGGCATCCTGCCCTTCGCCGATGGGGCCGCCTTTAGCCAGGGCAAGGTGACGCCCTTTGCCCGCGGCGGCGTGGTGGCCGCGCCCACCCATTTCCCGATGCGCGGCGGGCTTGGGCTGATGGGCGAAGCGGGGCCCGAGGCGATCCTGCCGCTGGCGCGCGGCGCGGATGGCAGCCTTGGGGTTAAGTCCCAGGGCGGACGCGCCGCCACCGTGGTGATGAATGTCACCACCCCCGATGTGGCGAGCTTTCAACGGTCGCGCGGGCAATTGGCCGCGCAGATGAGCCGGATGCTCGCCCGCGGCAATCGCAATAGGTAAGGAGGGTAAGCCCATGATTTTTCACGAAGTTCGGTTCCCCGAGGCCCTCTCCTTCGGCTCGGTCGGTGGCCCGGAACGGCGCACCGATGTGGTGACGCTGGCCAATGGGTTTGAGGAGCGCAACACCCCCTGGGCCCATGCGCGCCGCCGCTATGACGCGGGTCTCGGCCTGCGCTCCCTGCAGGATATCGCCCAGCTCATCGCGTTTTTCGAGGCCCGTCAGGGCCAGTTGCACGGCTTTCGCTGGAAGGATTGGACCGACTATGCCTCGGCCCAACCGGGGGCTGAGGTGACCTTCGAGGATCAGGAAATCGCCGTCGCCGATGGTGCGACCGTGGTTTTCCAGCTGGCGAAGCTCTACCGCTCCGGCCCGCATTCCTACCTGCGTCCGATCAGCAAACCGGTGGCGGGCAGCGTGCGCCTTGGCATCGACAATGAGGCCTTGGTTGAGGGCATCGACTACGACCTAGACCTCACCACCGGCCAAGTCACCCTTGGCTATGCGCCCGAGATTGGTCGGGTGATCAAGGCGGGGTTCGAGTTCGACGTGCCGGTGCGCTTTGACACCGACCGCATCCAGACCTCGGTGGCCTCCTTTCAGGCCGGTGAGGCGCCGAATGTGCCGGTGGTGGAGGTGCGGGTCTAATGATGGACATGCGAGCCGCGCTGGATGCGCATCTGAAAAGCGGTGCGACCACGGTCTGTCGCGCCTGGGCGGTGAACCGCGCCGATGGGGTGACGCTGGGCTTTACCGACCACGATTGCGATCTCGTGATCGAAGGCGTGACCTATCGCGCTGGCACCGGCCTCACCGCGCGCAGCCTGATGCAGAGCACGGGGCTTTCGGTCGACAACTCCGAGGCGCTTGGCGCGCTGAGTTCGGATGCGGTGCGGGAGGCGGACATTGAGGCTGGGCGCTATGACGGCGCCGAGGTCACCTCTTGGCTGGTCAATTGGGCACAGCCCGAGCAGCGCTTACTGCAATTTCGCGGCACCCTAGGCGAGATCCGCCGAGCCGGTGGTGCCTTTGAGGCGGAGCTACGCGGGCTGACCGAAGAGCTCAATCAGCCCTTGGGGCGGGTCTATCAGAAACCCTGCTCGGCCGTTCTGGGCGATACCAACTGTCGGTTTGACCTGAGCACCGTCGGATATGCCACTGACATTGCGTGTGAAACCGTCGCCGAGGGGCAGCGGTTTACCTGGGCCGCACTGGAGGGCTTTGGTCCCGATTGGTTCACCGGCGGGCGGCTCTTGGTGCTGTCTGGCGCCGCATCTGGTCTATGGGCGCCGATCCGCAGCGACGAAGAGGTCGCGGGCCAGCGACGCCTGACCCTCTGGCAACCGATCCGTGCGGCGATCTTTCCCGGCGACTTGGTGCGCCTCACCGCGGGCTGTGACAAACGGATGAGCACCTGTCGGCTGAAGTTCGACAACCTCGCCAACTATCAGGGCTTTCCCGATATCCCGGGCGAGGACTGGCTTGTCGCGGTGCCAAAACGCGCGGGCCAAAACACCGGCGGCAGCCGCCGATGAGCACGCTGCGACCCCAAGCCTTGCAAGAGGCGCGCGACTGGCTCGGCACGCCCTATCGCCATCAGGGGATGGTGAAGGGCGCGGGCTGCGATTGCCTCGGCCTGATCCGGGGCCTGTGGTGTGCGCTTTATGGCGCGGAACCGGAGCCGGTGCCGGCATATAGCCGAGATTGGGCGGAGCGCTGCGCCGAAGAACGCCTCTGGCAAGCGGCGCTGCGCCATCTGGAGCCTGCTTTGGGCAAGCCCGAACCGGGGCAGATCTTACTGTTTCGGATGCGGCAGGGCGCGGTGGCCAAGCATCTCGGGCTATTGAGCGCCGAGGCCAAGTTTATCCATGCCTATGGCGGGCATGGGGTGGTGGAAAGCGCGCTGACCCCCAGTTGGCAGCGCCACATCGTGGCGCGGTTCGACTTTCCGGCGCCGAAATCCCAAGCGTGAGGAGAGCATCATGGCGACATTGGTTCTGGCGGCCGCAGGCTCGGCCATTGGCGGCGCAATTGGCGGCTCGGTCGCGGGCCTGTCGACGGCGATCATTGGCCGCGCGGTGGGGGCGAGCCTTGGCCGCGCCATCGACGAGCGCATCCTCGGCGGCGGCAGTGCGGCGGTGGAGACCGGCAAGGTCGACCGCTTTCGCCTGACCAATGCCAGCGATGGCGAGCCGATGCCGCAGCTCTTTGGGCGAATGCGCCTTGGCGGGCAGGTGATCTGGGCGACTGAGTTTGTCGAGACCACCAATACCACCTCGCAGGGCGGCAAGGGCACCACGCCCAGCCGCACCACCACCAGCTATTCCTATACGCTGTCGATGGCGGTGGCGATCTGCGCGGGCGAGATCACCTCGATCTCGCGGCTTTGGGCGGATGGCGAGGAGGTCGGCCTCAGCGACCTCAACATGACCGTCTATCGCGGCACCAAGGATCAGGCACCGGACCCGTTGATGGAGGCGGTGGAGGGCGCAGGCCAGGTGCCCGCCTATCGCGGCACCGCCTATGTGGTGTTTGAAAACCTCGATCTGGAGCGGTTTGGAAACCGGGTGCCGCAGTTCTCGTTTGAGGTTCTGCGCGCCGAACAGCCCGAGAGCCCGACCTATGACCAAGACCTCGCGCAGATCGTGCAGGGCGTGGCGCTGATCCCCGGAACCGGGGAATACAGCCTTGCCACCACGCCGGTCTATCTGCAGCACGGTCCTGGTGATGAGCGGGCGGCGAACCTCAACCAAATCTCCGGGCTGAGCGATCTGGAGACTTCGGCCCTCGCCCTGACGGAGGAATTGCCACGGGCAGAGGCGGTCTCGATGGTGGTCTGTTGGTTCGGCAATGACCTGCGCTGTGGCGACTGTGTGATTGAGCCGAAGGTCGAGCAGACCGAGGCCGATGGGACCCTGCCTTGGGTGGTCTCCGGCCTGCCGCGGACGGAGGCGAAACAGGTGATCCTGGAGGAGGGAAACCCGGTCTATGGCGGCACCCCGGCGGATGCGGCGGTGGTTGAGGGCATTCGCCACCTGAGCGCGCAGGGCAAGCGGGTGATGTTCTACCCCTTTATCCTGATGGAGCAGCAGGCGGGCAATACGCTCCCCGATCCCTATACCGGCGCCGAGGGTCAGCCGGTGCTGCCCTGGCGGGGTCGGATCACGCTGTCTTTGGCGCCGGGCCTGCCGGGCAGTCCCGATGGCAGTGCCTTGGCGGAAGGCGAGGTCGCGGCCTTTCTCGGCACCACGCAGGCCTCGGATTTCACCGTTCTGGACGGGGAGGTCAGCTATAGAGGGCCTGAGGAATGGAGCTTTTCCCGCTTTATCCTGCACTACGCCGCGCTTTGTTCGGCAGCGGGCGGGGTTGAGGCCTTTTGCATCGGCTCGGAACTGCGCGGCTTGACGCAGATCCGGGGCGCTTCGGGGTTTCCCTTTGTGGCGGGGCTGCAGGCTTTGGTCGCTGAGGTGCGCAGCCTGTTGGGGCCGGGCGTCAAGCTTGGCTATGCGGCGGATTGGTCGGAGTATTTTGGCTATCAGACGCCGGAGGGCGATCATCTCTTTCACCTCGATCCGCTGTGGGCAGAGGCGGAGATCGACTTTATCGGCATCGACAACTACATGCCGCTGAGCGATTGGCGCGAGGGGCGCGATCATTTGGACGCGCAGAGCTGGCCCGCGATCTATGACCTTGATTATCTCAAGGCGAATGTTGAGGGCGGCGAGGGGTTTGACTGGTATTACCATTCGGACGAGGCCCGCGCGGCGCAGATCCGCACCGAGATCACCGATGGCGCTTATGGCGAGCCGTGGGTCTATCGCTATAAGGACATCCGCAACTGGTGGGCGCAGGAGCATTTCGACCGGATCGGCGGGCTGCGGAGCGCAAGCCCAACCGCTTGGGTGCCGCAATCCAAGCCGATCTGGTTCACCGAGCTTGGCTGTGCGGCGATCGATAAGGGAACCAATCAGCCGAATAAATTCCTCGACCCAAAAAGCTCGGAGTCAAAACTCCCGCGCTATTCCATTGGCTTGCGGGACGATTGGATCCAGCAGCAGTACCTGCGCGCCCTGCTGACCTATTGGGCGGAGCCAAGCCATAATCCGCAGTCCACGGAATACGCGGGCGCGATGATCGACCTCTCTCATGCCTATGTCTGGGCCTGGGACGCACGGCCCTTTCCCGCCTTTCCGAACCGGGCAAAGATTTGGGACGACGGCGAGAATTACGCGCGCGGTCATTGGCTGAACGGGCGCGCCGGGCAGCGCACCCTGGCCTCGGTGGTGCAGGAGATCTGCGCGCAGGCCGGGGTGACGGAGATCGACGTCAGCACCCTCTGGGGGCTGGTGCGCGGCTATGCGCTTTATGACGTGGGCGAGGCGCGGGCGGCTCTGCAGCCTTTGATGCTGCGGCATGGGTTTGACGCGATCGAGCGCGAGGGCAAGCTGGTGTTTCGCCTGCGCGACGGGATCGGCACGGCGGAGGTGGCGCTGGAGGGGCTTGCGGTGATCGACGAGATGGACGGCGATCTGGAGCAGACCCGCGTGCCGGAGGCCGAACTGGCGGGCCGCGTGCGTCTGCGCTTCGTCGAATGGGGCGGCGCGCATGATACTGTGGCCGAGGAAGCGGTGTTGCCCGATGAGGCCACTCATGCGGTGAGCCAGAACGAGCTGCCGATGACCCTGACCCGCGCGGAAGGCCGTCAGGTGGTGCAGCGCTGGCTGGCGGAGGCGCGGATTTCGCGGGATGCCGCGCGCTTTGCCTTGCCGTCGAGCCGTGCGCTCGACCTCTGTGCGGGTGATGTGGTGTCCCTGCCGGGGCAGGATGGCGAGGGGGCGGCGCTTTACCGGGTGGACCGGGTGGAGCAGGCGGAGGCGCAGATCTACGAGGCGGTGCGGATCGAGCCGGTGGTCTATCAGCCCTTGATCACGCCAGAGGACCTGCCGAGGGTGGAGGCTTTTGCCGCGCCGCCCCCGGTGCTGCCCCTGTTCCTCGACCTGCCCTTGATGGCGGGGGATGAGGTCCCCCATGCGCCGCATCTCTGCGCCACGGCCAGTGCATGGCCGGGCAGCGTTGCAGTCTACGGGGCTGATCTTGAGGGCGATTTCCGGCTGGAGGAGCTGCTGCCTGCCCGCGCCACGGTTGGGGTGACGCAGAGTGTGCTTGCGGCATGTCCCGCAGGGCGTTGGGACCTTGGTCCGGCTCTGGAGGTGGAGCTGATAGGCGGCACACTCGAGACGGTGACCCGCGCACAGGTGCTGAATGGGGCCAACCGGCTGGCGATTGGCGATGGCAGCCCGGACGGCTGGGAAGTAATGCAATTTGCCGAAGCCGAGTTGATTGCGCCGAACCGTTATTTGATCCGCGACCGCCTGCGCGGCCAATATGGCAGCGATGGCGTGATGCCCGGCGCGTGGCCCGTCGGCTCTTACGTGGTGTTTCTGGACGCGGCGGTGGAGCAATTGGACCTGTCGCTGGCGCAGCGCCGGGTCGCGCGGGACTATCGCTTTGGTCCAGCGCGGCGGGCCTATGACGACCCATCCTATGTGGCGCTTACGGCGAGTTTTGACGGCAACGGGCTGCGCCCCCATCGCCCGGCGCATCTGCACTCGGTGCAAACCTGGGGCGATCTGAGGTTCGACTGGGTGAGACGGACGCGGATTGAGGGGGATAGCTGGGATCTGGAAGAAGTGCCCCTTGGCGAGGACAGCGAACTCTACCGTGTGCGCGTGATGTCTGGCGTGACTGTGCTGAGAGACGCGCGGGTGACGTCGCCGAGTTGGACCTATACGGCGGCCATGCAGGCCGCAGATGGGGTGAGCGGCGGGGATCAGATTTGCGTAGCGCAGATCTCGGCGCGCTATGGGGCGGGGCCGGATGCGGTCTGGACCTTGGCATGAGCCAGAAGGGGCCGCCGGTGCTGTGGGAGGATATCCGGAGCCTTGCCCGCGCACTGCTGGCGCATCCCGTGCGGCGGCGGCGCGTCCTCTGTCGCGTGATCCTGAACGGGGCCACCCGCGCCGCGCGGCAGACCGTGGCGACGGGCCGGGTGCATCCGCGCTGGGGCAATGGATCAATTGATGCGGCGGCGCGGCGGTTTCCGTTGGCAGCCGAGCCCTTTCCGGGGGATGCGGAGTATGCTGCCTGCTTGCAGATGGCCCTAGAGGCCGCATGTCAGGCGACATCTTCGCAAACCAGCGCAGGTACCGGCCTAAAATGCAAAACGCCCCGGCGCCGATTGGCAGCCGGGGCGTTTCGTGTAATCCGGTAGGATCCGTCCGATCAGGCGAGGGCGAGATCGGTTGCGGATTCACGACCGTCACGGCCGGACTGGATCTCGAAGGTCACGGCTTGGCCATCGGCCAGACCGGTCAGACCGGAGCGTTCCACTGCGGAGATGTGAACGAATACGTCGTTGGAGCGGCCTTCAACCGCGATGAAGCCGTAGCCTTTGGTGGAGTTGAACCACTTGACGGTACCATTTGCCATTGCAAAGTTCCTTTTCTATGTGTCGCCCGCAACGTGCGGCGACCCGGCAGCTTAACGTTCGGAAGCGGTCGGGTAGACAGAACTTCGATGGTATAAGGTTGCCCAAGTGTTCTGCCGCGAAACTGCGCGATACGCAAGTGAGTTTATCGTAACAGCGAAGTGTCGCCGGGTCAGGTATTCCAGCAAAATATGCGGATTATCAGAGGTTTTATCCATTTGTTTTGTTGATTGGGGCAATCACGGGATTGCGCTTGGCATTTGACGTCTTAGATCGATAGGTTAAGAGCCCATGGGACCGGAATGAGCCGGTTTCACCAGATCCACTGGAGACAAGCTGGCGCGCAAGAGCCGCGCAAGAAGGACCAAGCCGATGTTGGACACGCATAAGGCCGTAAGGCAGATCGACCCTGTCTGGGGCCGGATCACCCAAGAAGCCGAAGACGCCGTCGCCAAGCAACCCCTGATGGGGGGGCTGATCCACGCCTGTATTCTGCACCACAAGGCGCTGGATAAGGCATTGAGTTATCGGATTGCCGCCAAGCTCTGTTCCAACGAAATGTCGATGGTGATCCTGCGCGAAATCGTGGATGGCGCTTATGAGGCGGAACCGGAACTGGTGGAAGCCGCGCGTGCCGATCTGATGGCGGTCTATGATCGGGATCCGGCCTGCCATCGTTTGCTGCAGCCGATCCTCTATTTCAAAGGGTATCAGGCGGTTCAGGCCTACCGCGTGGGCCACTGGCTGTGGCAGCAGGGCGATTATGACCTCGCCTATTTCTTCCAGATGCGGATCTCGGAGATTTTTGGCGTGGATATCCATCCGGCGGCCAAGATCGGTAAGGGGATCATGATCGACCATGCCCATTCCATCGTGATCGGCGAGACCGCTGTGGTGGGGGACAATGTGTCGATGCTGCATTCGGTGACGCTGGGCGGGACCGGCAAGGAAGAAGAAGACCGCCACCCGAAGATTGCCGATGGCGTGTTGATCGGGGCTGGCGCCAAGGTTCTGGGCAACATCAAAGTGGGTCATTGCTCGCGCATTGCGGCAGGTTCTGTGGTGTTGCAGGAGGTTCCGCCCTGCAAGACGGTTGCCGGGGTTCCGGCCAAGATCGTGGGCGAAGCAGGCTGCGATCAGCCGGCGGTGAGCATGAACCAAGTGCTGTCCGGTAAGTAGGCTGTCGGACAAGTATTCTGGCTGCGTCAAAGCGGTCTTTAAATGAAAAAGGGCACCCGTTCGGGGTGCCCTTTTGCTGTTTGGATCAGGTAAGCCTTAGGCCGCGAAGGCGGAGAACTGATCTGGCGTTTGATGGGTCGCACCGTCGAGGTCGAACTCCATCACCAGCGCGTTCAACTCGCCCGCGTCGCCGCGCAGCGATTGGATGTCGCTGACCTGACCAGAGAGGATGGCGGCATTGTCGCTGGTGGTGTGACCAAGCGCGCTGAGCTGGTCAGAGATCGCCTCAAGCCTTTGAGAATCCTGACCAAACCCATCTGCCGAAGATTCGATCCGGGTGGAGATTTCCTCGAGAGAGGTCACCACTTGGGTCAGGGCAATGCCGGTGTTGTTCACCTCTGTCACCCCGTTTTGAATGTGGTTCGTGGCATTGGTGATGAGGCCTTTGACCTCGGTCGCCGCACTGGAGGTACGTTGCGCAAGGGCGCGGACTTCGCTGGCGACCACGGCAAATCCGGCCCCGGCAGAACCTGCACGGGCCGCTTCGACCCCGGCGTTGAGCGCGAGGAGGTTGGTTTGAAAGGCGATGTCGTCGATCACTTTGATGATCGTCTCGATCTGGGTGGCGCTGGTCTCAATCTCGGTCATGGCGGCGATGGCGTTTTCAACCACTTGCCCGTTGGCGCGGGCCTCGCCCACGGCGGTTTGCGCCAAGCCGTTGACCGCATGGGCGCCCTCGGTGGCCGCATTGACCGAGCGGGTCAGGTCTTGCAGCGCGGTCGAGATTTCATCAAGGCTGTCGGATTGCGACTGAATGCGATGGGTCAGGCTGCTGGAGCCTGCTTCGATATTGGTGGTCCGGGTGAGGATGCTGCTGGCGGTGCCGAGCACCCGCGCCATGGCGCCGTTGATCGAGGTCAGCGCGCTGTTGAAGTCCTGCCGCAGGGGTTCATAGGCATGGCCCAGCGTTGCATTCATTCGGGCGGCGAGATCGCGGCGGGCCAGGGCATCAAGCCCTGCGCGGAGGGTCTCAATGGCGCGGGCCTGCTCCTCTTGTTCGGCAGCACGCAGGTCTGTGGCAGCCTTGCCAGCCGCGAGGGTTTCCTGCAGGGCGATGATCCGGCGGGCGATCCGCCCGAGTTCGTCGCGGCGCGCGGTGAGCGGCAGGTCGGTGTTGTAGTCGCCTGCGTCAATGCGTTCGAGTGCGGTGGTCAGCACCTTCATCGGGCGGCCCAGGGTGCGTTTCAACAGGGCAAAGCAGACCAGCAGCGCGGTGGCCATCAAGCCGAGTGCGATGCCGGCGTCTCGCAGGAGGGAGGCGATGATCCCGGCTTGGATCGCGGAAGGATCCCACACCATGATCAGAACCCCGCGCAATTTGCCCTTGGAGGAGGCGACGGGGTAAACGATGGTGAAGCCATCGGCGCTGATCCGAGCCTCGCCTGTGGTCATCACTTCGGTGGCGAGGCTGTCCAGCGCGGCGGCGCGGTCTTCGGGCAGGGTGCCGAGGTTGGCCATGACGACGCCATCGTCCTTGATCACCTTGGCGTAGGCAAAGCTGTCACCTGCGCGATCAACCACATATTGCAGACGCGCTTCGACGGTGCCGGAGAAGCCGAGTTTCAGCGGTTGCTCGACCTGGGCCGCGGTCATGTTGGTGAGCTCAAATTGAAGCTCGCGCAGAGAGTCCATGGCCTGCCGTTCAAGCCGCCCGCCGTCGAGAATGCCGATGGGTAAGGCCACGAGCAGCGAAAAGAGCGCAACAAGAGCTGCGATCTTGAGAGTGATGGAGGACAGGTGCTTTCGTATCGACGAAGGCGAGATCCGGAGGGAAGGCATGGGTCGGGGTCCCGTGAATTTGTGTAGTTCAATTGCCCCTTTAGATCCTGAATGCCTTACCTAAGGTTAATGCCGTAAGTGGCTGAAATTACACTTGGTTCTAAGTGTCATGGGGTTGTTACATTGACGGTCAGAAACCCACAGAAGGGGTATGAAAACCAAAAAAGGCCGGGCGATTATGCCCGGCCTTTTGATCGTGTTACGATGGTGTTGCGCGCAATTTACGCGAGCATGGTCATCGGATTTTCGAGGTTTTCGACGATCGCCTTGAGCAGGTCCGCCCCCAGCGCGCCGTCGATGACGCGGTGATCGACCGACATGGTGACGCTCATCACGGTGGCGACTTTCAGCTCGCCATCTTTGCCGACGACCGGCTTTTGCACGCCAGAGCCCACCGCGAGGATGCCCGCGTGGGGCGGGTTCACGATGGCGTCGAAGTTGTCGATGCCGAACATGCCGAGGTTGGAGATCGCGAAAGAGCCGCCCTGATATTCATGCGGCGCGAGTTTGCGGTCGCGGGCACGTTTGGCGAGGTCTTTCATCTCGGCCGAGAGGCTGGAGAGCGACTTCATATCGGCGTCTTGCAGAACCGGTGTGAACAGACCGCCCTCGATGGCGACGGCAACCGCCACATCGGAGGCCTTCATCTTCAGAACGCGATCCCCCGCCCAAACGGCGTTGGCATCCGGTACGGCTTGCAGCGCGAGCGCCACGGCCTTGATGATGAAGTCGTTGACCGAGAGTTTCACACCGCGACCTTCGAGCTGCTTGTTCAGCTCGCCGCGGAACTTCAACAGTGCGTCGAGCTGGATGTCGCGACGCAGGTAGAAGTGCGGGATGGTCTGCTTGGCCTCGGTGAGACGCGCCGCAATGGTCTTGCGCATACCGTCGAGTTTGACTTCCTCGAAGCTGCGGCCCTCGTACATGCGGGCAACCATATCTGCGGAGGGACCAGCCGGGGCAGCAGCTGCAGGGGCCGCAGCAGCCGGAGCGGCGGCCGCAGGCGCAGCAGCCGCTTTGGGCGCGGCACTTGCGTTTTCCACATCCGCCTTGACGATGCGACCACGGGGGCCGGAGCCTGTGATAGCGGCAAGGTTCAGACCCTTGTCGGCCGCGATGCGACGCGCCAAGGGAGAGGCGAAGACGCGCGAGCCATCTGCCGCAGCCGGAGCGGCCGGGGCAGGGGTTGCGCTTGCGGCGGGGGCGGCGGCCTTCTCGGCGGCTGCAGGAGCCTCCTCGGCGGCCGCGGCGGACGGGGCCGCCGGGGCGGCGCTTGCCGAGATGTCAGCAGCGCTTTCACCGTCTTCCAGCAGGACCGCGATGGGGGTGTTCACTTTCACCCCTTCGGTGCCTTCGGCGATGAGGATCTTGCCGACGACACCTTCGTCCACGGCCTCGAACTCCATCGTTGCCTTGTCGGTTTCGATCTCGGCAATCAGATCGCCAGAGGAAACGGTGTCGCCTTCCTTCACCAGCCATTTGGCCAGCGTGCCTTCCTCCATCGTCGGAGAGAGGGCGGGCATGAGAATTTCAGTGGGCATCCTTGCTCTCCTTAGCGGTAGGTGACTTTTTTCACCGCCTCGATCACCTCTTCGGTGGTGATCAGCGCATGTTTTTCGAGGTTGGCGGCATAGGGCATCGGAACGTCCTTGCCGGTGCAGGTGATGACCGGCGCGTCGAGGTAGTCAAACGCTTGCTGCATCACTTCGGACGCGATGTAGGAGCCGACGGAGCCCTGCGGCCAGCCTTCTTCGACAGTCACGAGACGGTTGGTCTTCATCACCGATTTGATCACCGCCGGCAGGTCCATCGGACGCAGGGTGCGCAGGTCGATGACTTCGGCGCTGATGCCTTCTTCGGCCAGCTTTTCAGCGGCTTGGAGAGCGTAGGTCATGCCGATGCCAAAGGATACGATGGTCACATCGTCGCCCTTGCGCCAGATCTTCGCCTTGCCGAAGGGCACGGTGTAATCCTCCAGTTTCGGCACATCAAAGCTCTTGCCGTAGAGGATCTCGTTCTCGAGGAAGATCACCGGGTTGTTGTCGCGGATTGCGGTCTTCATCAGACCTTTGGCATCCGCCGCGGAGTAGGGCATCACCACCTTGAGACCGGGGATCTGCATGTACCAGGCCGCGTAGTCCTGAGAGTGCTGCGCCGCCACGCGGGCCGCCGCACCGTTCGGGCCACGGAACACCATCGGTGCACCCATCTGGCCGCCGGACATGTAGAGCGTCTTGGCTGCGGAGTTGATGATGTGGTCAATCGCCTGCATGGCGAAGTTGAAGGTCATGAACTCCACGATCGGACGCAGGCCGCCAAAGGCCGCGCCGGTCGCGATACCGGCAAAGCCGTGCTCGGTGATCGGGGTGTCGATCACGCGCTTGGAGCCGAACTCGTCCAGCAGACCCTGGCTGATCTTATACGCGCCCTGATATTCGGCGACTTCCTCGCCCATCAGGAAGACGTTTTCGTCACCGCGCATCTCTTCGGCCATGGCGTCGCGGATCGCTTCGCGCACGGTCTGGCTCACCAGTTCGGTGCCTTCGGGGTAGTCGGGGCTTTCGTCCACTTCGGGCGCCGCAGGGGCGGCCGCTGCGGGCGCGGTCGGGGCTGCAGCCTCCGCCGCCGGAGCCTCTGCACTCGGGGCCGGTGCGGATGCGACGGCATCCTCGACGCTTTCGCCTTCCTCGACGAGGATGGCGATGGGCGTGTTCACTTTCACCCCTTCAGAGCCTTCGGCGATGAGGATCTTGCCGACGATGCCTTCGTCAACGGCCTCAAACTCCATAGTGGCTTTGTCGGTCTCAATCTCGGCGAGCACATCGCCAGAGGACACGGTATCTCCCTCTTTCACCAGCCATTTGGCCAGCGTGCCTTCCTCCATGGTCGGCGACAGGGCGGGCATCAAAATCTCAGTTGCCATGATCTAAATCTCTCTATCCCTGGTCAGTCTCAAGCGTAGATATCGGTCCAGAGCTCGTCGAGCGCCGGTTCCGGGCTGGTCTTCGCAAAGTCAGCCGACTTGTTCACGATATCCTTGATCTCTTTGTCGATCGCCTTGAGATCGTCTTCGGTGGCGTGTTTGCCGGTCAGCAGCATCTCGCGAACCTGCTCGATCGGATCACGCTCTTCGCGCATCTTCTGCACTTCTTCGCGGGTCCGGTATTTCGCCGGGTCCGACATGGAGTGACCACGATAGCGGTAGGTTTTCACCTCGAGGATGTAGGGACCTTTGCCAGAGCGGCAATGGGCCACGGCGCGTTCGCCTGCCTCTTTCACCGCCAGAACATTCATGCCGTCGACTTCTTCGCCCGCGATGCCATAGGCCTCGCCGCGCTTCCACAGCGCCGGAGATTTGGTCGAGCGCTGAACGGAGGTGCCCATGGCGTATTGGTTGTTCTCGATCACGAAAACCACCGGCAGATCCCAGAGCTGCGCCATGTTGTAGGTCTCATAGACCTGACCTTGGTTCGCCGCGCCATCGCCGAAATAGGTGAAGGTCACGCGGCCGTTGCCTTGGTACTTGTCGGCAAAGGCGAGACCGGCGCCCAGCGGCACCTGTGCGCCCACGATGCCGTGGCCACCGTAGAAATGCTTCTCTTTCGAGAACATATGCATTGAGCCACCCTTACCTTTGGAGTAGCCGCCCTCGCGCCCGGTCAGTTCGGCCATCACGCCGTCCGGGTCCATACCGCAGGCCAGCATGTGGCCGTGGTCGCGGTAGGATGTCACGCGCTTGTCGCCTTCTTCGGCCGCAGCCTCCAGACCGACAACAACCGCTTCTTGTCCAATGTACAAATGGCAGAAGCCACCGATCAGGCCCATCCCGTAGAGCTGACCGGCTTTCTCCTCGAATCGCCGGATCAGAAGCATCTCGCGGTAGTACTTGGTCAGTTCTTCTGCGGAAACGTTTGATTTCTGAGTGCTTTTTCTTGCGGCCATAATGGCAAGCTCCCCCTAAAGCTTAGGTAGTTTAACACTAAACTATCTTCTAGTGCATTTTCATTCTGCACGCGAGGGATAATGTGACGCAAGGGGAGATTGGGCTTTATTCCGCCGGAAAAGCCAATAGGGATCAACGATGTAAGGCTTGCGTAAAAACTGAACCAGATGCTGCGATGCAGCGCATTTGGTTCTGGCGGTCAGCGCTTAGTCGACGATGATCTCATCCGCGCGGGCCAGGCCCAGGACCGAGCGCGCCTGTTCGTCCAGAAGATCCAGATCAAGATAGTCGTCCGACAGGCGGCGCGTCAGGTTTTCCATCCGCGCGATGTCCAGTTCCAACCGCTCGAGGTCCTTTTCCAGACCGTCGGCCTCGGCCTCGATCTCAATCCGGCGGAATAGGCCGAAATCCCCTTGCACGGCGGCAAAGGTGAAATAGGCGCTCAACAGAAACGCCGCGGCAAAAAACAGCAGGGTGCCCAAGGAGGGCGTGGATTTTCGGGTCACGTTGGAGCTGCCTGTATCACTGCTCTGGGGATGCGCGAGTTGTTCCCGCGTCTGCGGCCCTTATGCCATAGGGCAAATCGGCTGAGAAACCGAAAAAGGGTTAATGTCGGGCGGCGTTGCAGTAATCCCATAGCGACATGAAAGAGCCCCGCCTGATGCTATGGATCAGACGGGGCATGTTTTAGGCATTTTGGCGTGCTTAGGCGGCGCGGCTGTGGTCCACTTGGGCGCTGCCCATGAAGCCTTGCAGCAAGTCCGAAAGGCGCGTCGCTTGGGTGCGCATCTCTTGGCTGGCGCCATAGGTTTCCTGAACCATGGCGGCGTTTTCCTGTGTGACCTTGTCGAGCTGCGCCACACCGATGTTGATCTCCTTGATCCCCGAGGCCTGCTCGGAAGAGGAGTTGGCGATGGCCGAGACCATGCCTGAGACATTGGTGACGCTTTCGACGATCTTGCCCAGCGTGTCGGCGGTGGCCTGCACCAGGCGCTCGCCTTCGCTCACTTGGTTCGAGCTGTCTTCAACGAGCTGTTTGATTTCGCTCGCAGATTTCGCCGCTTTTAGCGCAAGGCCGCGCACCTCGGAGGCAACCACAGCAAAGCCGCGACCGGCTTCGCCCGCCCGGGCGGCCTCGACCCCAGCATTAAGCGCCAGAAGGCTGGTCTGAAAGGCGATGTCATCGATCGAGGTGATGATCTGGCTGATCTGGCTGGAATAATCGGCAATCGAGCTCATCGCCTGACGGGCTTGCTCCATCACAGCACCCCCTTGTTCGGCGCGGCGGCGGCCTTCTTCGACTTCGCGATCTGCGGCCTGTGCCTGCTCGGCGCTGGACTGAACCGAGGCGGCCATCTGCTCCAGCGCGGCAGCGGATTCCTCCAGCGTGGCGGCTTGGGTTTCGGCGCGCTGCGACATGCGGTCGGACATGCGCTCCATTTCGCGGGCATTGTCAGCCACGACCTGCGAGCTGTTGTTCAGCTGACCGACCAGTTCGGACAGAGAGGCGGCAAGCGCGTTGAAGTCCTCGCACAGGGTGCGGGTGCCTTGACCGAGATCGGACCATTCCGCCGGTTCCAGCACCTGATCCAGATCGCCGTTTTTCAGACCGCTCATGGCGAGGCCGAGGCTGTCAAACAGCTCGCCCCGGCGAGCGTTTTCGCGGCGCGTGTTTTCCTCGGCGGTTTCCGCCTCTTCCAGACGGGCGGTGAGATCCTGCAGGTTGCGGGCGATGGCGCCCATCTCGTCCTTGCGGGTGGTGCCGGTGATCTCGGAGGAATAATCCTGATCTGCGAGGGCTTTAATCACCTCGGCGGCGCGCAGGACAGGCTGGCTGAGTTTCTTTCCAAAGATCACGGCAAAGCCCACGGCAGCAATCGCAGCCAAGAGGCTGATGCCAAGTTGCAGACGTTCGATCTGGGTGATCAGCGCGTCGACCTCTGCCTGCACCTTGACGTTGCGGGCGCCGACGGAGTCTTGCAGCTCGTTCACCACATCCCGCAGGGCGCCGATTTTCGGCAGCATGGTCTGCATGGCGGCAGCGCTGCGCTCTTCAGGGGCGGTCCCGGCATATTTCGCAATGTCACCGTCAAGAGCAGTGATCATGTCTTGCAGGCCGACCAGAGCCTTCAGGGCCTTTTCATCGCGGGATTCGACCAGAGCCACCTCTTTGAACCGTCCCGGCGCCAAAGCGATTTCATCGGTCACTTCTTGCAGGTTGCCGCGCAGACGCTCGACCCCGTCGGCCTTGCCTGCGGCAAAGGACAACAGGTCGCCGATGCCCTGTTCGATGTCCTCTTTCATATCATCTAGGCTTTTGAGCTGGGTTGTGACGTGGCGGGAGTGGGCCAGGGCGCTGGTTAGCCGCTGATTGGATAGCCAGGAGACGGCGGCGATGGCCAACAACATGGCGATGAACGCCCCCGCGAACATAAAAACCTGGGTGCGAAGTGAAAAATTGCTCATTACGGTGCCTGATGGTTTTGAGAGGACCCAAACAGAGTCCAAGAAGGGCTTAAGAAATAGGCATCAGACAGTAAACAAACCGTTGGCATAGGGCCGGTCACGCAAAATTTCCGCTAAGATATCGGAAGAAAACTATTTCAATTCGTGAATAGAAAGAGGCGCGGTGGATTGCCGCGCCTCTTGAAGTGTTCGTCGGTCATGCCCTTGCAACAGCAGGGAATCCGGTGACTTTTTCGGCAATCAGCTGTCCAGCGCGGCAACGCCGGGCAGAACCTTACCTTCCATCCATTCAAGGAAAGCCCCACCTGCGGTGGAGATATAGGAGAAGGCCTCGGCCGCGCCCGCCTGGTTAAGGGCCGCAACCGTGTCGCCGCCGCCCGCAACGGAGACAAGTGTGCCTGCTTTGGTGCAATCTGCGGCCTTTTGCGCGGCGGCATTGGTGGCGATATCGAAGGGCGCGATCTCAAACGCGCCGAGCGGGCCGTTCCAGATCAGGGTTTTGGAGGCTTCCAAAACAGCGGAGATCGCCGCGACGGAGGCGGGGCCTGCGTCGAGGATCATCGCATCGGCCGGGCAGGCGTCTGCCGCGACGGTTTCATTCTCGGCGCCCGCCTTGAATTCACGCGCCACAACCACGTCCGACGGCAGCACGATGGTGCAGCCAGCGGCTTCGGCGCGGGCCATGATGTCCTTGGCAGTACCGGTCATCTCGTGTTCGCAGAGCGATTTGCCCACGTCGATGCCTTGGGCCGCGAGGAAGGTATTGGCCATGCCGCCGCCGATTACCAGATTGTCCACCTTGGCAACGAGATTACCGAGGAGGTCCAGCTTGGTCGACACTTTCGCACCGCCCACAACCGCGGTGACCGGGCGCTGCGGCGTGGCCAGTGCGCTTTCCAGCGCTTTCAGCTCCATCTCCATCAGGCGGCCGGCACAGGCGGGCAGCAGACGGGCGAGTGCCTCGGTCGAGGCATGAGCACGGTGTGCGGCAGAGAAGGCATCGTTGCAGTAGACATCGCCCAGCTTGGCCATTTCCGCCGCGAGGTCGGCGTCGTTTGCCTCTTCCCCGGCGTGGAAGCGAGTGTTCTCAAGAAGCAGGATCTGACCCTCTTGCAGGGAGGCAACGGCAGCCTCCGCAGCCGGGCCACGGCAATCGGCGACAAAGACCACCGGCGCGCCAAAGGCCGCTTCGAGGGCGGGGACCAGCGGCTGCAGCGACATCTCGGGCACCACTTTGCCTTTGGGGCGGCCGAAATGCGCCAGCAAAACAGGCCTCGCGCCTTTGGACAGGAGGTCCGCCATGGTGGGAACCAATCGCTGGATCCGGGTGGCATCGGTCACACGACCGTCTTCCATCGGTACGTTGATGTCGACGCGGGTGAGTACGGTCTTGCCCGCAAGGTCCATGTCGTCGAGTGTCTTCCAGCCCATCACTTGGCTCCTCTCTGATATATCCAGCGCCTCTTGTGCGGCCCCGAAATGCGGGCGGCGAAACGAGGCGGAACGGTGGAGGGCTGATAGCGCTAACTCAACCTCTCTCCCGGCTGTGTTTGTGGGGTTTTCGCGCGCAGGTCAAGGATCTCGAACAGCGCAAATTGGCAGATGGGGCAGGGATCACACATTGTTCGCTTGGCAAGGGCGGAGTTGCGCCTTAGGTTCTGCGCCAACATTGAAGATCAAGGAGGGCCCCATGGCCGATATCAAGGATCCGGAAAACACCATCATTATCGAGCTGAAGGGTGGCAATGTTGTCATCGAACTGCTGAAAGATGTGGCTCCGCAGCATTGTGAGCGGATGAAGACCCTGGCGCGCAACGGCGAATACGACAACGTGTGTTTCCACCGCGTGATCGACGGGTTCATGGCGCAGACCGGCGACGTGCAGCACGGCGACATGGAAGACGGGTTTAACCTGCACCGCGCAGGCACCGGTGGCTCCGATCTGCCGGATGTGCCGGCGGAATTCTCCAAGCTGCCGCATGACCGTGGCACCCTTGGCGCAGCGCGCTCGTCGAACCCGAACTCGGCCAACTCGCAGTTCTTCATCAACTTCAAAGACAACCACTTCCTCAACGGTCAATACACCGTTTATGGCCGTGTCATCGAAGGCATGGCGCATGTGGATGCCATCACCCGCGGTGAGCCGCCTGCGAACCCGGACCGGATGATCTCCGTCAAGGTTGCCGCGGATGCGTAATCTCCTGACCGCGCTGGCGCTGCTGGCGGCGTCTCCGGCTTTGGCGACGGGTCTCGAAATCCAGGTGGAGGGCGAGGCCAACGGCACCATCAAGATCGAGCTTCTTGATGACGTGGCGCCCAAGCATGTTGAGCAGATCTCGGCGCTGGCAGCAGAAGGTCAATACGATGGCGTGGTGTTCCACCGCGTGATTGATGGCTTTATGGCGCAGACTGGCGACGTTCAAAATGGCCGTCTTGGGTCCGACATGCGTTATGCGGGCACGGGTGGTTCGGATCGTCCGGACATTCCTGCGGAATTCTCTGACGTGCCGTTCGAGCGCGGTGTGGTCGGTATGGCCCGCTCGCAGAATGTGAACAGCGCTAATTCGCAGTTCTTTATCATGTTCGAGCCGGGGTACTTCCTGAACGGTCAATATACCGTTGTCGGTCGCGTGACCGAAGGCATGGATGTGGTGGACGCCATCAAACGCGGCCACCCGCGCTCCGGCGCCATTACTGGCAAGCCTGACGTGATGACCAAGGTCACTGTGACAGAGTAAGTCTACCGCTCTGGAAAATTACGAAGGCACCGATGTTTTGCGCATCGGTGCCTTTTTTATAGTCCTGAATTGGGTCGAAGGGCGAGGTCAGGTGAACAGGAAATGATCTTCGTTTTGGAGATCGTCGACTTGCCAGTCGCGCACGATCAAAGTGGTATGTGCAAAGGAGACGATCACATCATCCCCAGACTGGGTGAAGTAGAGTTGCGCCATAGAGCGCGCACCATGTTGGATTTCGATCTGGTCATTCCCATTGCCGAAATCGGAGATGATATTGCGCCCATCCCGATGACGGAACACAAAGGTGTCACCCCCTTTGCCGCCTATCAAACGATCATTCCCTGTGTTGGCAACAAGCACATCCTTTAGCGCGCCGCCGTTTAGGACGTCATTGCCCCTCTCGCCAACCAAGAGATCGCGGCCAGACCCACCGATCAGGATATCCCGACCGACACCCCCAGAGAGCGTATCGTCCCCGCTACCACCGACTATGTGATCCGAGCCTCCGGAGCCAAAAACATAGTCATCGCCAGCCCCTGTTCGCACGGTATCATTGCCAAGGCCTGCGTTGATGTCATCATTTCCAAGACCGAGGCTTGCAAAATCATCTCCGGCGCCAAGTGCCAAAGTTAGATCCTCGGCAAGGTCTGAGACAAATCGATCGCTGCCGGAGAGTTGGTCTTCCAAGAGGTCGATCAGCTCGTATTCACTTTGAATATTTAACACGTCGCTCAAACGAAGTGAGAAATCTGAAACGGAAAGCAAGCCTTGGCCTTGATAGGACAAAGACGCTCCTCTGATTACCGTGTTGTATGCACTGTTGTAATCTAAGTACCCAGTCAAAGTGACAGTGAAGCCGTCGACCGCAACGGAGAGCATGGAAGACGTTTGAGACAGGATCACCGGCTCTGCGTCAAAGAGATAGGCAAGGTCATCGATGGAATAAGAATTGTATTGGCCAAGCGTGATTGATACTGCAACCATTTCGGTCTCCTAAAATAATTATTTATCTTTAAGCGGAATAATAAACCCGTTCAATCGTGTATTCGGGCAGAAAAAATAAATGCCTCCCCAAATTGCTTGGGAAGGCATTTGATTGAGAAGTCGAGCTGGCTGAGAGAGCCGTTAACCCTCTGCCTTTGCCGGCGCGGCCTTGGGGGCGGCTTTGCCAGGGCTCAGCGGGTCGTCTTGACGCTGCACGGAGCCTTCGAAATGTGCGCCGCTCTCGATGGCGATGGTCTTGTGGATGATGTCGCCTTCTACACGCGCGGTGGAGGTCAGGCGGACTTTGAGACCGCGCACGCGACCCACGATACGGCCGTTGATCACAACGTCATCGGCGGTGATTTCACCTTTGATGGTCGCGGATTCGCCGATGGTCAGCAGGTGAGCGCGGATGTCGCCCTCGACGGTGCCTTCAACCTGGATGTCACCGGTGGTTTTCACGTTGCCGGTGATGTGCAGATCCGAGCTCAGCAGAGAGGCCGGCGGTTTGGCCTTGGGGGCCGCGGGCTTGGCATAGTCGCTGGCGCCGGTGGAAGACACGCCCGAAGTGGCAGCCGGCGTCGGAGTTGCCGGAGTGGTATCGGCTTGTTTCGGGCCGGGCTCGTTGATTTTGCTCTTAGAAAACATTTCTCGCAGCCTTGATGTAGATCATGGGGTTTATGGGGTTGCCATTGACCCGAACCTCGTAATGAAGGTGGGTCCCGGTGGACCGTCCGGAGTTACCCATATCAGCAATGTGATCTCCGCGCGAGACCCTTTGACCGACCTTAACGCGGATGTTGGAGTTATGGGCATATCTGGTTTCGATGCCAAAGGCGTGCTGGATGGTTACCAGACGCCCATAGCCGGATTGCCAGCCTGCATGGGTAACAACCCCATCGGCGGTGGCAAAGATATCGGTGCCGGTGCCACCGGCAAAATCAGCGCCTTTGTGCAGGCGGCGGCCGCCTGTTTTCGGGTCGCGGCGATAGCCAAAGCCCGAGGACTGACGCACCTGGCCAAGGTTCACCGGCGTGGAAAACGGCGCGCGTTCGGCGGCAATGCGATAGAGGTTCAGCTTGCTCATCTGGCTCAAGAGCGCATTGGCGCGGATTTCATCCGGGCTCGGCTCCTCGCCACGTGTGGACATGGAGAGGGGCTCTAGCGGGCCGCCTTCGCCGTTATAGCCACGGCGCACCTGTTCGAGGATGCGATCCGGCGGCAGGCCTGCGGAAGAGAACATCTTGTTCAAAGGCTCGACAGAGACGGCCATCGCCTCCTCAAGCTGGCGGAAGATCTGGTCATTGCGCTGCGCATTGAGCTGCAGTTCCAGTTCGAGATTGTCGCGCTGCTCGAGCGCCGATTGCGCGTCTGCTTCGATCTGGTCGCGTTCGGCGGCGGTTTCCGCCAGCGCATCCGAAAGGAAGGCGAGCTGTTCCGGCGCTGTGGCGGCGAGCACTTGTTCCGGACTGTCTGGCGCGGTTTGCTCGCGCAGGTCCAGAACGGTGCGGCGCAGGATTTCACGCTCTTTGATCGTTTGGCGAAGGTTCGCCTGAATAACGTCGATGCCGGTTTCCAACTCCCGTTTGCGGGTTTCAGAGGCCAAGAGCTCGGACTGCATCACCGAAATCTGTTCCAGTGCTGCGTTAAAGCGATCCTGCGCGGCTAGGGCTTCTTCGGCGCGGGTGTCGCGCTCCACCGACAGAGCGTTCAGGCGTTCTTGATAGACTTGCTGATCGCGGCGGGCCTGATCACGGAAGTTGCCAGAGCCGATGCTGTCCATCAGCACGATCGCAGTGGCGACAATGGCCCAAGAGATAAAGAGGGTGGCGCCCGCAACGGCAACCAATTGGATTTCCGACGTCAAGCGAATGAAGCGCGTATCGGTATCAGATTTGAGAAACACCCGGCGTTCGGGAAAGCGGCGTTCGAGGAACGCATGCATCCGGCGTGGCAGTGCGCGTCGCAAGTTCGTCTATCCTTGTTCCATCCCCTGACGCCTTTTGTGAGGGGCCCGTTTGGGCACGCATTCACAGCGCCTTGGGCGAATGGAATAGCCAGACTGTGACTATCGGGCAACCCTGTTCAGTCCTTTCGACCGAAAAGTCGCAGGAATCCGGGCTCTTGGGCGAGAAATCGCCGAAATTCGATCTGTTTCGGCTTGACCTCGCCGGACAGGCCCTAAGAGGAGGCGCGATATTTCAGCGCGCATAGGCAGGGGCTTCGCCATCCGCCAAGGGCCAGTAAAAGTCGGGTGGCAGACCTGCGTCAGCGCGTTTTTCTTCGTTAAAGGGCGGCTTTAGCGCGCCATGGAAATAGTGCTGCACGAGGCGGTGAAACTCTGCCTTGGGGTCGAGATTGTCGCGACCACAGAGGAAGTTGAACCATTTCGAGCCATAGGCCACATGGCCGACTTCCTCGGCATAGATCACCTCTAGCGCGTCAATGGCCTGTTGCAGATCAGCCTTGCGGAAGATTTCGATCATGCCGGGGGTCACGTCCAACCCGCGCGCTTCGAGCACCATGGGCACAACCGCAAGGCGGCCCATCAGGTCCTCGGCAGTGTCTTCGGCGGCGCGCCACATGCCAGCATGGGCGGGCAGGGCGCCATAGTGGCTGCCCAAGGCTTCGAGGCAATCGCACATCAAGTTGAAATGCTTGGATTCCTCATCCGCGGATTTTACCCAGTCGTCATAAAAGCCAAGCGGCATCGGCACATGGGTGAACCGGGCAATGATGTCCCAGTGCAAATCCACGGCGTTGAGCTCGATATGGGCCACGGCATGAAGCAGCGCGATGCGGCCCTGTGGCGAGCCGGGCTTGCGTTTTGGCACCTCGCGCGGGTTCAGCAATTGCGGTTCTGCCGGGCGCGAGGGATGCAGAGGCGGTGTGGCGGAGCCGATCGCGATCTCAGGCGCGTCTCCTTGACGCGCGGCTTTCCACGCGGCGGCGTGACGACGAGACAGGGCGGTTTTTTCTCGACCATCTGCGGTGGTGAGAACCTCTGTGGCCATTTCGGCAAGGGTCTGTGTCATGCGCGCGGGCTCCTTCTCGTCTGTCATGGCGCCAGCCTCTAGCCCCGGGGGACCCGGGTCTGCAAGAGCGCGGCGCGGTCTGCGGGGCACCATCAGCCCCGCAGGTTGGTGTCTTTTGGTCTAAAGGAGCGTTTTAGAGCGCGCGCACGGCCTCCAGCACCTCTTCGACATGGCCGGGGACCTTCACCTTGCGCCAGATGCGGGCGATTTTGCCCTCTGCATCGATCAGGAAGGTCGAGCGTTCGATGCCCATGCTTTTGCGGCCATACATGTTCTTTTCGACCCAGACGCCGTAATCCTCGCACATGGTGCTTTCGGCATCAGAGAGCAGCGGCACGGTCAGCTCGTGTTTTGCGACGAATTTCTCGTGTTTTGCCACCGTGTCGCGGGAAATCCCGTAAACAACGGCGCCCGCATCGGCAAAGGCCTGCAAATGCTGTGAAAATCCAATGGATTCCTTAGTGCAACCCGGGGTATCATCGCGGGGATAGAAAAACAGAACGACGGCCTGACCCTTCAGGTCCGCAAGGGATACCTCACCACCGCCATCGCGCGGCAGGGTGAATGCAGGGGCAAGGTCAGAGGGTTCGAGCATGTTTTGGGTCTCCCATAGTCTTCGCGCAAGTTGTCTTGCTGGTGCGAGCCATACATAGATCATGTCCGGCGAAGAGAAAGCAAAGATCGTCGCGCCACCGCAGGAGGGACTGCCAAAGTTCCACACTGCGGCTGATCTGCGTGGCATGCGGCGCAAACGCTGGCGCCGTCGGGCGTGGCGCAGTGGCGTTGTGCTTGTCGGTTTGCTTGGCCTCTTGGCCTTGGGCGTTCTGGTCCTGTTGGACAAGCGGATTGACGCGCCGGGCTGGCTGCGCGCGCAGGCGGAAGAGCGGATCGAACAGAACCTTGGCGGTTTGCAGATCGACTTTGGCCAGATCGAGATGGTGGTGCATCGCGGCTGGCGTCCGCGTCTGTCCCTGCGGGATGTGACGCTCTATTACCCGGACGGCACGGTTGCGATGCAATTGGAGGACGCGCAGGCCTCTCTTGCGATGCGGCCTCTGTTGCGCGGCGAGGTCCGCCCCAAAGAGATTTTCCTATCGGGCCTGTTGGCCACCTTGCAACGCGACCGTGACGGCGCGGTGGCCCTGAGCTTTTCCGAAGGCAGCACACCCTTTCGCCAGGCCCGCAACCTGCCGCAACTGATCGACGCCTGGGACCGCCAGTTGGAACTGCCGATCCTGTCGGCGCTGACGCGGGTGGAAACGCAGGCGGTGACCCTACGCTACGAGGATCGCCGGATCGACCGGGCCTGGACCTTGGACGGCGGGACGATCCTTTTGACGCGGTCCGCAAGTAGCGTCGACATTGAAGCCGGCTTTTCAATCCTGAGTGGGCGCGAATATGCCAGCACGGTCGAGGCGAACTATCGCTCGGAAATCGGCGATACGGCGGCGCAGTTCGCCGTGGTGGTGGATCAGGTCCCCAGCGTGGATATCGCGACGCAAAGCCCGGCCTTTGGCTGGCTTGATGTGTTGCGGGCCCCGATTTCCGGCGCGCTGCAGGGGGCTGTGGACAGTGATGGCGTGCTCTTGCCGCTGAATGCGAGCCTTGAAATCGGCACCGGGGTAATCCAGCCGGCTGAGGGGCTGAAGCCGATCCCGCTGCAGGCGGCGCAGAGCTTCTTCACGTTTGATCCGACCGAGCAAGAACTGGCCTTTTCCCGGCTTTCGGTCGAAAGCGGTTGGGTCAGCGGCCAGATGGAAGGTCGCGCAGAATTGGTCGGCGTGCGAGATGGGCGGCTGACCGAATTGGTCGGGCAGTTGCAATTCTCCGACCTAAAGGTGAACCCCTTGCGGCTGTATCCGGAACCGCTGTCCTTTTCCGGTGTCAGCGCCGATTTCCGTATGGAACTCGCGCCCTTCCGGTTCCAACTTGGCGAAATGCTGGTCCAGCGGGGCGATACGGATGTGCTCTTGCGCGGCGAGGCGCGGGCGGATGCGGCTGGCTGGAGCTATGATCTGGAAGGCACCGCAAACAGGGTTGATGTGGCAGCGGTCAAGGAAATGTGGCCCCCCTCCGCGCCGCCAAAGCCGAGAGAATGGTTTCTGAACAACGTCATGGAGGGCGATATTCACGACGCCCAATTGGCGCTGCTGGCGCGGCAAGGCGAGAAACCCTTTGTCTCCCTCGACCTTGGGTTCGAAAATGGCGTGGTGCAATACAACAAGAATTACCCGTTTCTGGAGCGCGCCAAAGGCCAGCTGAGTATCTACGGCACCCGATTGGTGGCCACCGCGACCGAAGGATGGGTGACCGCGCGCCAAGGCGGCGATGTGGATGTGGCGGGCACCTCCTTCATCATCCCGGATACCGGTATGAAGGGCGAAGACAGCCTTGGCATCCTGCGGGCGCAGGCTAAGGGCTCGGCCCTAGCGGCGCTGTCTTTGCTCAACCGAGAGCCTCTGTCGGTGCTGGATAATGCGGGCTTGCCGGTCAAGCTTGGCTCCGGGGCGGTCGAGGTCACAGCAACCGCGTCAATGCCGATGGTGGAAAATCTCGATGTCTCGGAGGTCGACTACCACTATCGCGGCCTGTTGCAGAACGTAAAAAGCGAGGTGCTGGTTCCGGGCTACCCCCTGACCGCAGAAGAGCTGATCCTCTCCGGGGACAACCGCCATGTCTCTGTCGAAGGACCGGGGACCTTTGCCGGGGTGCCCGTCAACGCCCATTGGGTGCAGGAGATCAATCCCGAGGCACCACCGCCGGGACGTATCAGTGGCGATATGGAATTGTCGCAGGCGACCATAGACGCGCTGAAAATCGGTTTGCCGGATGGCGCTGTATCTGGCGAGGGGCGCGCGCGGTTTGATGTAACCTTGCCGCCGGGCAAGCCGGTGGAACTGTCGATTTCCAGCGATCTCAAAGGGGTCGGCCTGCGCTTGCCAGAGGTGTCTTGGCGCAAACCCGAAAGCGCAGAGGGGCTGTTGTCCCTGTCCACGGTGCTTGATGCGGATCCCTCGATCGAGGATTTGAAACTCGAAGCCTCCGGCTTGAGCGCAGAGGGGCGCGTGACCTTGACCGAGGCAGGTGGCCTCGACAAGGCGCTGTTTTCAAACGTCTCTTTGGGCGGATGGTTGCAAGGCGCGGTGACACTGACCGGACGGGGCGAAGCGACGCCCGCCGTGGCCCTGACCGGAGGGCGGCTGGACCTGCGGCGCGCGCCCTTCTCGGGCAACGATGGGGCCGGGGGCACAGCTGGTGGCGGCGGAGGCAACACGCCGATCACGCTGAATCTGAACCAATTGCAGGTTACGGACAGTATTTCTCTCTCGCGGTTTCAGGGGCGGTTCGACACCCAAGGCGGCTTTAACGGCGCGTTTAGTGGCAACCTCAACACGCTCACCCCGGTCGAAGGCGTTGTGGTGCCGCAAGCCACCGGCATGGCGATGCGGGTTCGATCGGCTGATGCGGGCGGGGTCTTTCGCTCTGCCGGGGTGATGCGCCACGGCTATGGCGGGGATTTCGAGATGACGATGATCCCCACACAGACCTCGGGCGAGTACAACGGCCAAGTGCGGGTCAAAAACATCCGGATCAAACGCGCCCCGGCGATTGCTGCGTTGATCAACTCGCTCAGCCTCGTTGGGCTGTTTGATGAATTGTCCGGTCAGGGGATTCTGTTCACCGGCGTTGAGGCGGATTTCCGGCTCAGCTCGCGCTATCTGACGGTCAATTCCTCCTCGGCTGTCGGTCCCTCGATTGGGCTGTCCCTAGATGGGATATACGATCTGGAGACCAGCCAGATGAATATGCGCGGCGTGCTGTCGCCGATCTACCTTGTGAACTCCATCGGCAGCGTTCTGACACGCAAAGGAGAGGGGTTGTTTGGCTTTTCCTTTACCCTCAAAGGATTGGCGGATGATCCCAAAGTGGCGGTGAACCCGCTGTCGGGCATCGCACCGGGCTTCTTGCGTGAGATTTTCCGGGGCCAGCAGCCGACAGCCCCCGGCACAGAGCCGGTGGAGCCGGACAAAACGCCCGAGGATCTCTTGGAAGAGCGCAAGCGGCGACAGGAAAGCCGCTAGGCTCAATGCGTGCGCGATGCGCGTGCCCCATGGACTTTCGCGCAGGCGCGCAGTATCGCGCGGGCCATGAAACTGAGTGATTTTGATTTCGATCTGCCTGAAGACCTGATTGCGACCCGCCCAGCGGTGCCGCGCTCCTCTGCGCGCCTGTTGGTGGCCGAACAGGACCAGATCACCGACGCGCGGGTGACGGACCTGTTGCAGTGGCTGAACCCCGGCGACCGTCTGGTGTTGAACGATACCCGAGTGATCCCAGCGCGACTGAGCGGTCAGCGGCATCGGGACTCGGCCCAAGGGCCGGTGGCGGCGCGGATCGAGGTGACCCTGCTTGAACCGCAGGCAGATGGCACTTGGGCCGCGCTGTTGAAGCCGCTGAAAAAGATCAAACCCGGCGAAGAAATCCGCTTTGCTGCCGATCTTTCAGCCGAGCTTGTTGAGGTCGTGGACGGGCAGGGGCGGTTGCGCTTCAACCTTGCGGGTGACGATTTTGATGCGGCCTTGGCGGAGGCGGGCGCGATGCCCTTGCCGCCCTATATCGCCGCAAAACGCGCCGCCGACGAGCAGGACAAGACCGACTATCAAACGGTTTGGGCAAAAAACTCCGGTGCCGTTGCCGCCCCGACAGCGAGCTTGCATTTTGATGAGCCGCTTTTGGCCGCCCTCGCGGCCAAAGGGGTGCAATTCACACATGTGACGCTGCATGTGGGGGCGGGCACCTTCCTGCCGGTCAAGGTCGAGGATGTCACCACCCACAAGATGCACGCCGAATGGGGGCAGGTCAGTGCTGAAGCCGCGGCAGAGATCGCGGCGACAAAGGCGGCAGGCCATCGGGTGATCCCGGTGGGCACCACGGCCCTGCGTTTGATCGAAAGCGCCGCACAAGAGACCGGGGCGATCCAACCTTGGGAAGGCGAGACGGATATCTTTATTTATCCCGGCTTTACCTTCCATGTAGCCGATGCGCTGATGACCAATTTCCACCTACCGAAATCCACATTGATGATGCTGGTCTCAGCGCTGATGGGCCAAGAGCGGATGCGCCGCGTCTATGCCCATGCGGTGGAGAACCGGTATCGGTTCTTCTCTTATGGCGATGCCTCCCTGTTGATCCCCTGAACGATCCCCTGACCTGTGGCCCACAGCAGGCTCGACCGCAAAGACGCGCTGCCGAAAGGGTCACGCGCCCACATTCTGCGCCACGGATTTCCGCGCAGGGGTTGACCCTTAACCTCCCTGTGGGATGGTCGCCTTAGCGCGGTCTTGAGTCGCTCTTGTCAGGCCAGAGGGCGGCAATTGGGATCAAGAGTGAGCCTTCGCGCGTAGGGGCCAAATGGCCCCGCGTCACCGCTGTGTTTCGGCGCCTGAGTTTGGGCGCCTTTGTCCCAACAGTACCCCGCAAAAAGACGGGGCCTTCACCACGACTTTCGAAGGAGTTCAAAACCCATGCTACAAGTTCTGTCGAGCGCCTGGGCGCTTTTGCTGGGTCTTGGTTTGTTGATGCTGGGCAACGGTCTGCAAGGGACACTGCTGGGTGTCCGCGGTGGCATCGAGGGCTATTCGACCTTCACCATGTCGCTGGTGATGTCGACATACTTTGTCGGACTGTTGATCGGGTCCTGGATGGCGCCGGGCATGATCCGGCGGGTGGGCCATGTGCGGGTCTTTGCGGCGCTGGCCTCGTTGATTTCTGCGGTGATGGTGCTCTATCCCGCGCTGCCGAACCCGATCGTCTGGATGATTGGCCGTCTGATCGTCGGGTTCTGTTTCTCTGGCGTTTATGTCACCGCTGAAAGCTGGCTGAACAATGCCGCCGACAATGAGAACCGCGGTAAGGCTCTGTCGCTTTATATGATCGTGATGACCCTTGGCCTGATGGCCGCGCAGGGCTTCATTCTGATTGGTGATCCGGCGGGCTATCTGCCCTTTGTGATCGCGTCCATCGCGGTTTCGATCTCCTTCGCCCCGATTTTGTTGTCCATCTCGCCGACACCGGCCTTTGACACCGCAAAGCGGATGACGCTGCGCCAGCTGATGGACGCCTCGCCGCTGGGCTGCGTGGGCATGTTCCTGATCGGTGGCGTCTTTGCGGCGCAGTTCGGTATGGCGGCGGTTTATGCGACCGAGGCCGGGTTGAAGCTGCACGAGATCTCGCTCTTTGCGGCGAGCTTTTATGTCGGCGCGCTGTTCCTGCAATTCCCCTTAGGATGGCTGTCGGACAAGATGGACCGACGGGTCCTGATCATCTTTGTGGCGGGCACCGCCTCGGCGTCTTCCATGTTTGCGGTGTTCTTTGGCACCAACTTCCTGTTCCTGCTGGCCTCCGCCTTTATGATCGGCGGTCTGGTGAACCCGCTTTATTCGCTGCTCTTGGCCCACACCAACGACTTTCTCGAACATGACGACATGGCGGCGGCCTCTGGCGGTCTGATTTTCATCAACGGTCTTGGTGCCTCGGCCGGGCCGGTCCTGATCGGTTGGCTGATGTCGGATGAGATCTTCGGCCCCAACGGCTTCTTCCTGTTTATGGCGGTTCTGCTTGGCATGATGGTGGTCTATGCGCTCTATCGTTCGACGCAGCGTGCGACCGTTCCTGTCGACGAGACCGGTCACTATCCGGCCATGACCCCGACCGCGACCTCGGTGGCGGCAGAGGTTGCGCAGGAATATGCCATCGAGCACGAGTTGGAAGAGCAGGAAAACGCCACTCCAAGCGCCTGACAGCGCTCACATGCTGCAAATCCCGCCACAGCCTCACGAAAATGTCGCAACCGGCGGGGTTTGTAACCTAACGTCACTTGTCATGATCGCGTGAATCAGGCTGAAGTCGGGGTGTTACGTTATTTTTACAGCCGGTGGAGAAAGACCAATGGCAGCCCCCGAAGATATCCTTGAATTCTGGCTAGATACGGTCGGAGAAGACGGTTGGTATCGCCAGGACGATGCGCTTGATGCAGAGATCCGTACGAAATTTGAAAGCACATGGAAGAGCGCCTGTGAGGGCAGCTATTCCCTCTGGCTGACCTATCCTAGCGGGGCGCTGGCTTACATCATTCTGATGGACCAGTTCCCCCGCAATATGTTCCGGGGGCAGGCACAGGCCTTTGCCTCGGACAAGGCGGCGCTGGCCGTGGCCAAGGCGGCTGTGGACCGCAAATGGGACCTGCGCATTGATGAACCAGCGCGTCAGTTCTTTTATCTGCCGATGATGCATTCCGAGAGCCTCTGTGATCAGGAGCGCTGCGTGCGCCTGTTCCACGAGCGGATGCCGCAGACCGGCGCGGCCAACCTGTTGCATGCGCGCGCGCATCGCGAGGTTATTCGCCTCTTCGGTCGCTTCCCCTATCGCAACGCGGCGCTGAGCAGGTCGAGCACCGCGCCCGAGATGGATTACGTCAATGCCGGTGGCTATGGCTCCACCGTGCGGGAGCTTCAGGCCATCGCCTGAGCCCCGTGGCAATTGAAGGTTTTTCTTTAAGGCCCTGCCGGTTCGGCGGGGCTTTTTCTTTGGCTTTTGTCGCGTTAGGCTCGGCCCCGAGCGGCGGTTATTCGCGGGTCCCGAGGAGGGTGACCTTCGGTTATTGCAGCGCCGCAGGAATTAGTTTAATGGTAAACTAGTTTTGGATCTTTGTTCGTTGAGGGAACACTATGGCCGCAGCATCCTATGACGTGATTGTAATTGGCGCCGGACCGGGGGGCTATGTTGCCGCCATCCGTGCGGCTCAGCTTGGTCTCAAGACCTGCGTGGTCGAGCGGGAGCATCTGGGCGGCATCTGCCTGAACTGGGGCTGCATCCCGACCAAGGCGCTGCTGCGCTCTTCAGAAGTGTTCCATCTGATGGAGCGGGCCAAGGAATTTGGTCTGAAGGCCGAGAGCATCGGTTACGATCTGGATGCCGTCGTGAAACGCTCGCGCGGGGTGGCCAAGCAGCTCTCTGCTGGCGTCAAGGGCCTGTTGAAAAAGAACAAAGTCGAGGTCGTCATGGGCGCCGCGACGGTGACTGCCAAGGGCAAGGTCGCGGTCAAAACCGACAAGGGTACCGAAGAGCTGACCGGCAAGAACATCATCCTCGCCTCCGGGGCCCGCGCGCGCGAGCTGCCGGGGCTGGAGGCCGATGGCGATCTGGTCTGGACCTACAAACACGCGCTGCAGCCTGTCCGCATGCCGAAGAAACTGCTGGTCATCGGTTCCGGCGCGATCGGCATCGAATTTGCGAGCTTCTACAACACGCTCGGTGCCGACACGACTGTGGTCGAAGTGATGGACCGCGTGCTGCCGGTGGAAGACGAGGAAATCTCGAAATTCGCCAAGAAGCAGTTCGAAAAGCAGGGCATGAAGATCATGCAAAAGGCGATGGTCAAACAGCTTGACCGCGCCGCTGGCAAAGTCACCGCTCATATCGAAGTGGGTGGCAAGATCGAGAAGCATGAGTTTGACACCGTGATCTCTGCCGTGGGCATCGTCGGCAACGTCGAGGGGCTGGGTCTGGAGGCGCTTGGCGTCAAGATCGACCGCACCCATGTGGTGACCGACGCCTATTGCCGCACTGGGGTCGACGGCCTTTATGCCATCGGCGATATCGCCGGCGCGCCTTGGCTTGCACACAAAGCCAGCCATGAGGGTGTGATGGTGGCCGAGCTGATCGCCGGTAAACATGCGCATCCGGTCAAGCCGGAAAGCATCGCAGGCTGCACCTATTGCCATCCGCAGGTGGCCTCGGTCGGCTATACCGAAGCCAAGGCCAAGGAGCTGGGCTATGACGTCAAAGTCGGCCGCTTCCCCTTCATCGGCAACGGCAAGGCGATTGCTCTGGGCGAGCCGGAAGGCTTGATCAAGACCGTGTTTGACGCCAAGACCGGCGAGCTGCTTGGCGCGCATATGGTCGGTGCGGAAGTGACCGAGCTGATCCAGGGCTATGTGGTGGGTCGCCAGCTGGAGACCACCGAAGAGGACCTGATGCACACCGTCTTCCCGCATCCGACCCTGTCGGAAATGATGCACGAAAGCGTGCTGGACGCCTACGGTCGCGCCATCCACTTCTGATCCCCTTTCCTGATCCCGCGAGCGATCAGGCGTGATTTTTCAAAGGCCGGGCCGATGTGCCCGGCCTTTTGTGTCAAAACAATATAGTTCATCTGTTATCTGGTAACGCTCACGAAGCTCGTTTAGATTGCCGTCTCAAACCCGCAGTAAGAGAGGCCCCAGATGGAGCAGAATTCCCGGACCCATTGGGGCATGCTGTTGCTGGTCTGGACGGCGGGTCTGGGCGCAGCGGCGCAATATGGCAAGATCAGCGTGATCTTTGACCGCTTGCCGCAGCTGTATCCCGGACATGCGGCTGCGATGGGCTGGACGGTGTCCTTGGTCGGCGTGCTGGGCATTCTGTTTGGTGTTGTCGCCGGGCTGTTTGTCTCGGCCTTCGGCTATCGGCGCACCTTGGTCTGGGCCCTTTGGCTGGGCGCATCCATGTCGGCGTTGCAGATGCTGCATCTGCCCTTCAGCCTGTTCCTGTTGACGCGGGTGGTGGAGGGCATTTCTCACCTCGGTGTGGTGGTCGCCGGGCCGACCCTAATGGCGCTCTTGGCGACGGATAAAACGCGCGGCGTGGCGCTTACGATCTGGAGCACCTTCTTTGGCGTGGCCTTTGCCTTGCTCAGCTGGTTTGGCCTGCCCTTGGTGCAGCAGCAGGGCATCTTGTCCTTGTTTGCGGCCCATGCGGCGATCATGGCCAGCCTTGCTGTCATTCTGCAAATCGCGCTGCGGGACCTGCCGGTACCGGCGCGGACGGACTATCCACGCTTGGCGGATTTGCCCGCTTTGCATCTGGGGATCTACCGGTCGCCGCATAAACTGGCGCCCGCGGCGGGATGGCTGTTCTACACCTGCTGTTTTGTCGCCGTCCTGACGGTTTTGCCGCCGTTCATTGATCCCACCTTGCGCAGCTTTGTGATGGGAGCGATGCCCTTGGTGTCGATCGGCGTCTCCATGACCTTGGGGGTTTGGCTGCTGCGTCATATGCCCGGAGTGAAACTCGTTCAGCTTGGGTTTTTGCTCTGTGCGGCATCTATGCTGTGGCTCATGGCGATGCCCGGTGCGCCCGCCGCCTGTTTTGCACTTGCCGGGGCCTTTGGCCTCGTTCAGGGGGCAAGCTTTTCGTCCGTTCCGCAACTCAACCACACTGCCGCCGCCCAGAGCGAATCCAATGGCGCCATGTCGCAGGCGGGCAATATGGGCAATGTCATCGGCACCCCGCTGATGGTCGCAGTGATTGCGATCGGCGGGTATCAGGGGCTGGTTCTGATGGTCACCGTGCTGTTCCTGTGTGGTGCTTTGGTGCACCAAGTCCTCGCTAGCCTGCGTGCCCGTGCTCTTCCTGTTGGCGGCTGTTAAGCGGATTTCATTCGTTCTCTGTATGTTCTGTATTTTTGCTTGGAGACTCGTCCGCGCTCACCTATGTGTAGGTGAAAGTTTGAGGGCGATATGGCTGAGCTGAAAAACATCGAAGTCCGCGGCGCACGCGAACACAATCTGAAAAACATCGACGTGGATATTCCGCGCGACGAGCTGGTGGTGATCACCGGCCTGTCGGGGTCGGGCAAGTCGAGCCTTGCCTTTGACACCATCTATGCCGAAGGGCAGCGCCGCTATGTGGAGAGCTTGAGCGCCTATGCGCGCCAGTTCCTCGACATGATGGAAAAGCCGGATGTGGACCATATCTCTGGCCTTAGCCCAGCGATTTCCATCGAGCAGAAGACGACGTCCAAGAACCCACGCTCAACCGTGGGCACGGTCACCGAGATTTACGACTATCTGCGTCTGCTGTTCGCGCGCGCGGGCACGCCCTATAGCCCCGCCACCGGCCTGCCGATTGAGGCGCAGCAGGTGCAGGATATGGTCGACCGCATCATGACGCTGGAGGAGGGCACCCGTGGCTATCTCCTCGCGCCCATCGTGCGCGACCGGAAGGGCGAGTATAAGAAAGAGATGCTGGAGCTGCGCAAGCAGGGCTTCCAGCGGATCAAGGTCGATGGCGAATTCCACGATCTGGACACGCCGCCGACGCTCGACAAGAAATTCCGCCATGACATCGACGTGGTGGTCGACCGTCTGGTGGTGAAAGAGGGCATCGAGACCCGCCTTGCCGACAGCCTGCGCACTGCGCTCGACCTGGCGGATGGCATCGCGATCCTTGAGACCGCGCCTCGCGAGGGAGATCCCGAACGTATCACCTTCTCAGAGAATTTTGCTTGTCCCGTCAGTGGCTTCACCATTCCCGAGATTGAGCCGCGCCTGTTTTCCTTCAACGCGCCCTTTGGCGCCTGTCCGCATTGCGACGGTCTGGGGGTTGAGCTGTTCTTTGACGAGCGCCTCGTGGTGCCGGATTCTACGCTCAAGGTCTATGACGGCGCGCTGGCCCCCTGGCGCAAGGGCAAATCGCCCTATTTCCTGCAGACCATCGAGGCCATCGCCCGCCATTACGAGTTCGACAAGAACACGGCATGGAAGGATCTCCCCGCCCATGTGAAACAGGTCTTCCTGCATGGCTCCGGCGATGAGGAGATCGAGTTCCGCTATGACGAGGGCGGTCGGGTCTACAATATCACCCGGGTGTTTGAGGGCGTCATTCCCAATATGGAACGCCGCTACCGCGAGACGGACTCCAGTTGGGTGCGCGAGGAATTCGAGCGCTATCAAAACAACCGCCCCTGTCATCACTGCGACGGCTACCGTCTGCGCGACGAGGCTTTGGCCGTGAAGATCTCTGGCGATCACGTCGGCCAAGTGGTGGAGAAGTCCATCCGCGAAGCGCTGGCCTGGATCGAAGCGGTGCCAGAAGGGCTGACCGCGCAAAAGCAAGAGATCGCCCGCGCCATCGTCAAGGAAATCCGCGAGCGTCTCGGCTTCCTAAACAACGTCGGCCTTGAGTATCTGACCCTTAGCCGCAATGCCGGCACGCTCTCGGGCGGCGAGAGCCAGCGCATCCGTCTGGCGAGTCAGATCGGCTCGGGTCTGACCGGCGTGCTCTATGTGCTCGACGAGCCGTCGATTGGTCTGCATCAACGCGACAACGACCGGCTGATCACCACGCTGAAAAACCTGCGTGATCAAGGCAATACGGTGATCGTGGTAGAACATGACGAGGATATGATCCGGCAAGCGGATTACGTCTTTGATATCGGCCCGGGCGCGGGTGTGCACGGTGGCCAAGTTGTCAGCAAAGGCACCCCGCAAGAGGTGGAGGCCGATGCAGGCTCGCTCACCGGGCAGTATCTGGCCGGCACGCGCGAGATCGAAGTGCCCGCGACCCGCCGCAAGGGCAACAAGAAAAAGATCAAAGTGGTCAAGGCCACCGGCAACAACCTTAAGGACGTCACGGCGGAATTCCCCTTGGGCAAGTTTGTCTGCGTGACCGGCGTGTCCGGCGGCGGCAAATCGACCCTGACGATTGAAACCCTGTTCAAAACCGCCTCCATGCGGCTGAACGGTGCGCGCCAGACCCCGGCGCCCTGCGAGACGATCAAGGGGCTGGAGCACTTGGATAAGGTGATCGACATCGACCAGCGCCCCATCGGGCGTACGCCGCGCTCCAACCCGGCGACCTATACCGGGGCCTTCACGCCGATCCGCGATTGGTTTGCCGGCCTGCCGGAGGCTAAGGCGCGCGGCTATAAGCCGGGGCGGTTCTCCTTCAACGTGAAGGGCGGGCGCTGCGAGGCTTGTCAGGGCGATGGTGTCCTCAAGGTCGAGATGCACTTTTTGCCCGACGTCTATGTGACCTGCGAAACCTGCCAGGGCGCGCGGTATAACCGCGAGACGCTGGAGATCAAGTTCAAGGGCAAGTCCATCGCCGATGTGCTTGATATGACTGTAGAAGACGCGCAGGAATTCTTTGCTGCGGTTCCGTCGATCCGAGACAAGATGGACGCGTTGATGCGCGTTGGTCTTGGTTACATCAAGGTTGGCCAGCAGGCGACGACCCTCTCTGGCGGTGAGGCGCAGCGGGTGAAACTGTCCAAGGAACTGGCGAAACGCTCCACCGGACGCACGCTCTATATTCTTGATGAGCCCACCACGGGTCTGCATTTCGAGGATGTGAAAAAGCTGTTGGAAGTGCTGCACGAATTGGTCGAGCAGGGCAATTCCATGGTGGTGATCGAACACAACCTCGACGTCATCAAGACCGCCGACTGGCTGATCGACATTGGCCCCGAGGGCGGCGATGGGGGCGGCGAGATTGTCGCCTGCGGCACACCGGAGACGGTGGCCGAAGAGCCCCGCAGCCACACCGGACGGTATTTGAAGCCCATGCTTGAGGCCAAGAAAAAGGTCGCTGCTGAATAACAAGAGGCCCCGCCAATCCCGGCGGGGTTTTCTTTTGTGACCGCTGCATGAAATCTGCAAAAATTTTCCGCCGCCCTCTTGTATGTTATGCCCCTTAACATCACCTGATGTGAAGTGAATTAACATCAACGGGGTATTTCATGTCGACGCTCAAATTCCTGCCCATGCTTGGCACCGCCGCCTTTGTCTCTTTGTCCACGCAAGCGGCGATGGCCGAAGAAACCACCTATGCGTTCCAAGATTTCTCGCGCATCAAGGTCGCCCAAGGTATTGAAGTGACAATTGTTTCCGGCGCTGACGACTATCGCGTCACGGGCGAGGCAGGTGGCTTGACGGGCACGGATCCGCTAAAGATCACGCAGTCCGGCGCGGAATTGTCGATCCAGCGCAAGAAGCGCTGGTCCCCTATGATGGGGCTCTTCGATGGCGCCTTAAAGGTGACTGTAGAACTGCCGGAACTGTCGCGTCTGTCGGTCCACGCAGGTGCTCAGGCAAGCCTGTCTGGAGCGGTTGCCTCAGAGGTGGCGTTTGACGTGACGAGCGGCAGTGAGCTCAACGCGCGCGGCATTGAAGCGGAAGCAATCTATCTGGATGCCAGTTCAGGGTCGCAGATGAACATCAGCGGGCAGTGCCAGCAGCTTGATGTCTCGGCTTCTAGCGGGGCGGATATTGACGCCTATGCGCTGCGTTGCGCCGGCGTGCGTGCTTCGGCCTCAAGCGGTGCGGATATTGATCTGACGGCGACCCAATCCGTGCGGGCCAAGGCCTCTAGCGGCGGCGATGTTTCGGTGAAAGGAAACCCGAGCGAACGGGATGTCTCTCATGCGATTGGCGGCGCGGTGCGCATTGAGAGCTGATCGCGTGTCGAGGGGCACCGATGTAGGCGCCCCTCGCCAAAGACTTTACGACCGGGAGCGCTTTTCAAACCGGCGCAACATGGCAGAGAAATCCATGCCCTTGCCGCCTTCGCTTTCCACGAATTGCGTGTAGAGCGCTTCGGCCAGTTTCCCCATCGGGGTGTCCGCATCGGCGCTGCCAGCCGCCTGTTGGCTGAGGCGAAGGTCTTTCAGCATCAGCTCTGCCGCAAAACCGGGGGTGTAACCGTTGTCTGCCGGGCTGGTCGGGCCGACGCCGGGGGCAGGGCAGTAGGCGTTCATCGTCCAGCTGTAGCCGGAGGAGGTGGAGACCACGTCGAACATCTTTTGCCGATCCAGCCCGAGCTTGTCGGCCAGCGCAAAGGCCTCGCAGGTGGCGATCATGGTGACGCCTAGGATCATGTTGTTGCAGATCTTGGCGGCCTGGCCCGCGCCAGAGGTGCCGCAATGGACCGCCTTCTGGCCCATAATGTCAAAGAGCGGTTCGGCTTTGGCGAATGCTGCATCAGAGCCACCAGCCATGAAGGTCAGCGTCCCCGCCGCCGCGCCACCAATGCCACCGGAGACGGGCGCGTCGACGGCCAAGAGCCCTGCTGCCTCGGCCTGTACGGCAACCGCGCGGGCGCTGTCCACATCGACAGTGGAGCAGTCGACAAAGGCCGCGCCCGAGGACATCGCCGGGATGATGTCATTGGCCACGGCGCGCAGGATCTGGCCATTGGGCAGCATGGTGATGACCACCTCTGCGCCTGTGGCGGCTTCTGCAGCCGAAGAGGCAAGCGTCACGCCTTCGACAGCGACCTCTGCCATGTCAAAGCCGGTGACTTCATGCCCCGCCTTGGCGAGGTTCGCGGCCATGGGCGCGCCCATATTGCCGAGGCCGATAAATCCGATTTTCATGCTCACTCCTCCTCAAAAGTCAGCGCATTGGGGCCAAGCGGCGTCAGCATCTGGCTGACGGCCACGGTCGGAACCGCGCCATCTGCATATTGCCACTTTGGAGATTTGTCCTTGTCGATGAGGAGGGCGCGAACGCCCTCGAGAAAGTCGCCTTTCTCCATCGCGCGGTAGGTGTAGCGGTATTCCAGATCCAAGGCCGAGCGCATGGTCGTGGTGCTGCCGCGCAGTCGGTGGATCATCTCGACCGTGGTGGCGATCGACAAGGGCGCACCGCGGGACAGCGATTTCAGACTGTCCGTGGCAAAGGCGTCATCACGCCCCTTGAGCACGGTCAGGATATCGCTCAGGCTCTCGCCTGCGAAACAGGCATCGATATCGGGCTGCATCGTGGCCAGCGGGCTATCGGGGGCGGATTGACCGGCGGCCTCAACCACGGCGACGTCGCCGCTGGTTTCGAGTTCGGTAATCAGAGCGGGCCATTGATCCTCGGGGATATAGAGGTCGGCAAAGCCGGCGAAGACCGCATCGCCAGGCCCCATCCGATAGCCGGTGGTGCCGAGGTATTCGCCCAAACGTCCCGGTGCGAAGGCCAAAAGGAGCGAGCCGCCCACATCCGGCACTAGACCGATGCCGCATTCCGGCATGGAGAGTTTCGAGCTGTCCCCCACCACGCGATGGGTTCCGTGACAACCGATACCGACGCCGCCGCCCATGGTGAAGCCTTGCAAGAAGCTGACCACGGGTTTGGGATACTCAAAAATCCGGGCGTTCATGCGGTATTCATCGCGCCAAAACGTGCGGCCATAGGCGAAATCGCCCATGGTGCCAGTCTCGTAGAGCTCGGCAATGTCGCCCCCCGCGCAGAACGCCTTGTCGCCTGCCGCGTCAAAGATCACCAGCGCGACTTGATCGTCCTTGGCCCAAGCCTTGAGGGCGGCATCGATCGCCATGCACATGTCATAGGACAGCGCGTTCAGGGCCTTTTCGCGGGTCAGGGTGATCCGGCCCGCGCGGCCTTCGATGCGGATGTGGATGTCGCTCATAGTCGGCGGCCTCCTTCCTAGGGGCTTAGTGGTTCTCGGCCAAAAGGTGACGGGCGACGATCACCCGCATGATCTCGTTTGTGCCCTCAAGGATCTGATGCACCCGGAGGTCGCGCACCAGTTTCTCGATGCCGTAGTCGGCGAGATAGCCGTAGCCACCGTGCAGCTGCAGGCATTGATCCACAACCTTTGATCCGGTCTCGGTGACGAATTTCTTCGCCATGGCGCAGAACTTAGAGGCATCCGGCGCGCCTTGGTCGAGCTTCCATGCCGCTTGCCGCAGGAAGGTGCGGGCGGCCTGCATTTCGATTTCCATATCGGCGAGGCGGAACTGAAGACCCTGGAATTGGTCGATGGATTTGCCGAAGGCTTGCCGTTCGGACATATAGCGCAGGGTCATATTGAGCCCGGTCTGCGCTGCCCCAAGCGAGCAGGCAGCGATGTTCAGGCGGCCACCGTCCAGACCCTTCATGGCGTAGGTAAAGCCCTTGCCTTCTTCGCCGACAAGGTTGCCCGAAGGTACCGCACAATCGTCAAACTGCACCTGCGCGGTGGGTTGCGACCGCCAGCCCATCTTGTCCTCAAGCCCGCCAAAGGTGAGCCCCGGCGTGCCGTCCTCGACATAGAGGGTGGAGATCCCCTTGGGCCCATCCTCGCCGGTGCGGACCATACAGACATAGGCATCGGAATAACCGCCGCCGGAGATAAAGGCCTTGGTGCCGTTCAGCACATAACCCTCGTTGGTGCGCTCGGCGCGGGTCTTGAGCGCGGCGGCGTCAGAGCCGGAGCCCGGTTCGGTGAGGCAATAGCTCAGCACCGTGTTGAGGCTCAGAACCTCGGGCATCACGCGCGCCTTCAGCTCGTCGGAGGCGAACATGTCCAGCATTTTGGCGCACATGTTGTGGATCGACAGGAAGGCCGCGACCGAGGGGCAGGCCATCGACAGGGCCTCAAACACCAGCGTTGCATCGAGCCGCGAAAGGCCGGATCCGCCCGCTTCCTCGCTGACATAGAGCGAGCCGAAGCCCAATTCGCCGATCTGCGGCCAAAGACTCTTGGGGATGGTGCCCTCGGCTTCCCATTGGCGTGCGAAGGGCGCGATGTTTTCCTGCCCAAAGCCATAAGCCATGTCAAAAATGGCCGTCTGCTCTTCCGTCATTGCGAAGTCCATGGGCTCTCCTCCCCCTTGGATGTGGCGCCGGGCGCCTCAATAATTGAACAACTGTTTATTTAATACGCCGAGGCCGTCCTTGGTGCAAGATGCGCCAATGCAAGACCACCTTGCAGCCCTGCAGGGAGTGCGTGGAAGCGATGTGAATTTTCCCTTCATTCGCCAATGATTTGAGTAATTTTTTAAGACCTCTGCGTCACAACTCAAGGTTAAGCGCGCCTAAACTCCGTTTGGAAGTCGGTGCAACAGACAGCCTCAGAAGGAGCGTGAACCCGGTGTCACAGTCCAACCAAAGCAGCAAAATCGCCCTTGCGCAAACCCCGCCGATGATGGCGGAGTTCGAGAAATTCAAGACCTCCATGGCCTCCAAGGGGCGGGCGAATTTCGCCTATGACATGAAGCATGGCCTGCGCGACGGAATGAAAAAGGGCGAAAGCCCGCAGGATCAGGCGAAAAAACTGCTGGCCAAGTCGCGCGCGAAAATTCTGAAACATGAGAATGGTGAGGCGATTACCCTGCTGCACAAGGCGATTGCCCTGCAGCCGGATGACGCGGTGCTGCACACGCAATTGGGCGACGTTTACGTCAAGGATATGTCTCGTCTCGGCGATGCGCTTGGCTGCTATATGAAGGCGATCAAGCTGGAGCCGACGGTGGGCAGCCACTATGCCGCCATTGGCACGCTTCTGATGAAGATGCAGAAATACGAAGAGGCGATCGACTATTTCGAAATCGCTGTGAAGTTCGATCCCAAGAACCTGATCGCCCTGTCGCGTATGATGCACCTCAAGGCGCACCGCCTGCGCTGGGACAATTTCGAGAAAATCCCGACCTATCTCAAGGTGTTCAACGACCCCAAAGTGGTCTCTGACCCCTTTGCCTTTCTGTCGCTCTGCGATGATGGCGCGTTTCAGCGGCTCCGGTCTGAGGCTTTGAACAAGTCTCGGTTCAAACCTTCCGTCGCCGCCTGGAAACCCTTTGGCAAACGCGCCGAGGGGCAGAAAATCCGCATCGGCTATTTCTCGAACGACTTTTATAACCACGCGACGATGCACCTGATCGGTGGTCTGCTGGAAAGCCACAATCGCGAGAAGTTCGAGATCTATCTCTACGACTATGGCTCCAAACATCAGGACCACGAACATCAGCGCGCCCGTCGCAATGCCGATATGTATCGCGATGTGCGTCACATGACGACCGCGCAGCTGGTGGATCAGGCCCGTCGCGATCAGATCGATATTGGCGTCGACCTCAAAGGCTTTACCGAAGGGGGCCGTCTGGACATCTTCAACGACCGTGTGGCACCGGTTCAGGTCGCCTATCTCGGCTATCCGGGGACCGCCGGGCTGAAGTCGATGGACTATATGATCGCCGATAAGATCACGATCCCGTCCAACCTGCGCAAACACTACTCCGAACAAATCCTCTACATGCCGAACTGTTACCAGCCGAACGACGACCATCGTCGCATCGCTGAGGTAGAAGCGTCTCGGGCCAGCTACGGTTTGCCGGAGGATGGGTTTGTGTTCAGTTCTTTCAACAACCCCTACAAGGTGACGCCGCAGGAATTCGACATCTGGATGGACCTTCTGAAAGAGGTGCCGGACAGTGTCTTGTGGTTCTATGTCGGCACCGCCAAGGTGCGGGACATCCTACGCGCCGAAGCGGAAAAACGCGGCGTGGATGGCAACCGGATCATCCCGACCGGCCGGATGGACCCGGAATATCACCTCGCCCGTCTGCGCTTTGCCGATCTGTTCCTGGATACGTTCAACGTGAACGCCCATACGACCGCAAGTGACGCGCTTTGGGCGGGGCTGCCGGTGGTGACAAAAACAGGCGAGCAGTTTGCCGCCCGTGTCGCCGGCAGCATTCTGAACGCCGCAGGTCTGCCGGATCTGGTGACACCGAGTGCCAAAAAATATCGGGAGGTGGCGCTAAAGGTGGCGCAGGATCCTGAGTACCTTGCCGACATCCGGGCGCGGATCAAACTGGCGCATGAAAGCGCGCCGCTGTTTGACACCAAAGGCTACACCAAGGATTTTGAGGCGCTGCTGGAAAAGGCCTTCAACAACTATCTGGCGGGTCACAAGCCCAAGTCGATGGCGCTTGCGTCCTAAGCCGGACGTTGGACGACATGAAAAAGCCGCGTCAGAACCTCTGGCGCGGCTTTTCTATTAAATATCATGGGCTCAGGCTTGGGCGTTAGAGCAGTCGAACCTGCGTGCCGACCTGCACCAGCGGAAACAGCTTTTCGACGTGTTGGTTGTAAAGACCGATACAGCCAGAGGAGCTTTGACGGCCGATTTTCCGGGTGTCGTGGGTACCGTGCACCAAATAGGCAGGCCAATCCAGATACATGGCGCGGGTCCCCAGCGGGTTGCCCGGCACACCACCGTCGATGCGTTGCGGCAAGGTCGGATCCCGCTCACGCATACTGGTGGTTGGAGTCCAGGTCGGATTTTCCTGTTTGCGCACGATTTTGGAATAGCCGCGACGGGTCAACTCTTCGCTCATCGGGACGGAGGACGGGAACAGCAGATAGGTGCCGTCAGCCCCCCAATAATGCAGCGCGCGGCTGTCTATATCGGCCAGAAGCGCGCCAACCCCCAAAGTCTCAAAATGGTCCTGCCAATGCTGCTGTTGGAAGGAGGAGACATTGCGTTGAACCGCGATCTGATCACGGATTGCTGCTTCGTCAGTCGGGAAAGCGTCGGTGGATTGCGCCCGCAACAGGCTCGGGGTCGCAAGGGTTGCGGCGGCCCCAGTCAACAGGGCGCGGCGGCTTAGGGTGAAGCGGGACATCTGGGGTCCATCCTCGTATGATTATGCTCGATTTGCAGCCACCATATGAGCCTGTCGCCCCCTGCGCCAGTGGGCGCGGCGGTGACATTTCCGTGAGAGGCGCAATTATGCCGATATGAGGATGTGTTGGTGCAAAGCCACACAAAAAAGGCCGCCCGAAGGGGGCGGCCTAAGCTTCAGAGGTGTCAGGGGATCATTCCATCGGCTTGAAATTGAACTCACCGCCTTCGCGGATGCCGGAGGGCCAGCGCGAGGTGATGGTTTTGGTACGGGTGTAGAACTTGAACGCATCCGGGCCGTGCTGGTTCAAATCGCCAAAGGCCGATTTCTTCCAGCCGCCAAAGGTGTGATAGGCCAGCGGAACCGGGATCGGAACGTTGATGCCAACCATGCCGATGTTGATCCGGTTGGCAAAGTCACGCGCGGTGTCGCCATCGCGGGTAAAGATCGCGGTGCCGTTGCCGTATTCGTGATCCATCGCGTAAGACAGCGCTTCCTCGTAGGTTTTTGCGCGCACCGTGGACAGAACCGGGCCAAAGATTTCCTGCTTGTAGATGTCCATGTCGGTGGTGACATGGTCAAACAGATGCGGGCCGACAAAGAAGCCGTCTTCATAGCCCTGCAGGTTGAAGTTGCGGCCATCGACCACCAGCTTCGCGCCTTGCTCAACGCCGGTTTCCACCAGGCGCAGAATGTTGGCCTTGGCTGCGGCGGTCACAACGGGGCCGTAGTCCACGTCGTTGCCTGCGGTATAGGGGCCGACTTTTAGCTTTTCGATGCGCGGCACCAGCTTGTCGATCAGGCGATCGGCGGTCTCGTCGCCCACCGGAACCGCAACCGAGATCGCCATGCAGCGTTCGCCAGCCGCGCCGTAACCTGCACCGATCAGCGCGTCCGCGGCCTGATCCATGTCGGCGTCGGGCATGATGATCATGTGGTTCTTGGCGCCACCAAAGCACTGCACGCGCTTACCCTGGGCACAGCCGGTGCCGTAGATATATTCCGCGATCGGGGTGGAGCCCACAAAGCCGACGGATTGGATGATCGGATCGTAAAGGATCGCGTCCACCGCTTCCTTGTCGCCGTTGACGACCTGGATGATGCCCTTCGGCAGGCCTGCCTCTTCCAGCAATTCAGCGAGCATCAGCGGCACGGAGGGATCACGCTCGGAAGGTTTCAGGATGAAAGCGTTGCCGCAAACGATGGCAGGTGCGAACATCCACATCGGGATCATGGCCGGGAAGTTGAACGGGGTGATGCCCGCGGTCACACCCAGTGCCTGACGCATGGAGTACATGTCGATGCCGGGGCCGGCGCTGTCGGTGAATTCACCTTTCAACATTTGCGGCGCGCCAATGCAGTATTCCACGACTTCAAGACCACGCTGCACGTCGCCCTTGGCGTCGGGGAAGGTCTTGCCGTGTTCGCGCGACAGCGCTTCGGCCAGCTTGTCCATGTCGCGGTTCAAAAGATCGACGAACTTCATCATGACGCGCGCACGGCGCTGCGGGTTCACTGCGGCCCAAGCGGGCTGTGCGGCTGCTGCAACCGCAACGGCCTGTTCCATCTCGGCTTTGGATGCGAGCGGCACCTTTGCCTGGACTTCGCCGGTGGCCGGGTTGAAGACATCTGCAAAACGACCAGAAGTGCCTTTGACGTGTTCACCGTTGATGTAATGCGTGAGTTCCTGCATCGGAGATCCTCCACTTTTCCAATTCGGCCACAGCATAGGATTGCAAAAAACACGGGGAAAGAGGAAAGGTTTCAAAAAGGCTTTGCATTAACGCAAATGGTTAATGTAGCCTCGATCTATAGAATTTTACGAAAAGACTGGAGGATTCCGGCAAATGGAACCCCAATGGGACGATATGAAGGTCTTCCTCGCTGTGGCGCGGGAATCCAGCCTGTCCGGGGCAGGGCGGGTCCTCAAGATGGACCCTGCGACAGTGGGCCGTCGGGTGGCGCGGTTTGAGCAGGCGTTAAAGACATCGCTCTTTGTGAAATCACCGCAGGGCTACGCGCTGAGTGCGGCCGGAGATCGCTTGCTGGCTCATGCAGAGGCCGCTGAACTGGCCATGCGCGCCGGCGAAGAGGCCTTGTCTGGTCCGAGTGATACACTCTCTGGGCAGATCCGTATTGGCGCGCCGGATGGCTGTGCCAACTACATCCTGCCGCAGGTCTGCTCAGAGATTGCGCGCACCAATCCGGACCTGGATATCCAGATCGTTGCGCTGCCGCGGGTCATCAACCTCAGCCGTCGCGAAGCGGATATGGCGGTGACGGTCAGTGCGCCGACCGCAGGCAAACTGCTGGTGCAAAAGATCTGCGACTATCACCTGCATCTGGCCGCCTCGCGCTATTACCTCAAGGACGCGCCGCCGATCGAAAAGCTAGCGCATCTACAGGACCACCGGGTGATCGGCTATATCCCCGATATGATCTTTGATCGAGAGCTCGACTACCTTAACGATCTCGGGGTGGAGCGGGTACATTTGGCGTCAAACTCTGTCTCGGTGCAGATCAAGATGCTGGCCGAGGGCACCGCAATCGGTGTGGTGCATGATTTTGCGCTCCCCAGCCATCGCCCGCTGCGCAAGATCCTCAAGGACGAATTCAGCCTGGCACGCGGCTTTTATCTGGTGCGGCACCAAGGCGATCAGCGCAGTGAGCGTCTCAATCGCTTTGCCGATGCGCTGTCAAAGGGAATTCGCGAAGAGGTTGAACGGCTGGAAGGCTTGACTTGAAGTGATCTTGCGGCGAACCTGTTGAGAGTGAAATATAATTTCAAGGGTGCGTAACATGCTCGTAAAGTCGATTCTGAACTCCAAGGACGTCGCAGAAGTCATCACGATCAGCCCCGAGGCCTCGATCGCGGAGGCTGCGAAACTCTTGTCAGATCATGGGATTGGCACGGTTGTGGTCTCTAGCGACAAAAAAAGCGCGCTTGGGATCCTCTCCGAGCGGGACATCGTGCGTCAGCTGGCCAAGGTTGGCTCTGTCTGCATGGAGCATAAGGTCGAAGAATATATGACCAAGAAGCTCGTCACCTGCGTGCAGGACAGCAATGTTGAGGATGCGCTGAAAAAGATGACCGAAGGCCGGTTCCGCCACATGCCTGTGGTCGAGGAGGGCGTCCTGGTCGGCATCATCTCGCTGGGCGACGTGGTGAAGGCTCAGTTGGCCGAGGTCGCGATGGAGAAATCCGCCCTCGAAGGGATGATCATGGGGCACTAAGCCCGCAATCCCACGGTGGACCCCGCCTCCAACCATCTGACGCGGGGTCTAAAAACATCTCCGTATTTACACGCACTTGCAAACCGCCGCGCAACATGATTGCGTGCCCCCAGACATGACGCAGGCAGGAGGGGCCCATGCGTATAGGCTTGTATCCCGGAACCTTCGACCCGATTACCCTCGGGCATATCGACATCATCCGCCGTGCGGCGGCGCTGGTGGATCGTTTGGTGATCGGAGTGGCAATCAACCGCGACAAGGGGCCGCTGTTCTCGCTTGAGGAGCGGGTGGAGATGATCGAGGCCGAATGCGCCAAACTCTCCGAACAGACCGGCACGGAAATTGTGGCGCATCCGTTTGAGAACCTGCTGATCGACTGTGCCCGCGACGTCGGCGCGCAGGTGATCGTGCGCGGGCTGCGGGCCGTTGCGGATTTCGAGTATGAGTTCCAAATGGTTGGCATGAACCGCGCTTTGGATGACAGCATCGAGACGGTGTTCCTGATGGCTGAAGCCCGTCATCAGGCCATCGCCAGCAAACTGGTCAAGGAAATCGCCCGCCTCGGCGGCGATGTCAGCAAATTCGTGCCGGAACTGGTGAACGAACGGCTGTCTGCACGTCTTGGGAGCCAATAGATCCCGCGACAAGAAATTAAACAAACGCCCGGTTCGGATCACTCCGCCGGGCGTTTTTTGTTGGGATGTGGCGAGTTAGAGCGCAAAGCTGGCTAGCGCCAGAAGGCCATCCATTCGATCAAGTCGAACAGTTTCTTGCCCAAAAAGATCATGTGAACCGGGCCAAAGAGCAGCACGTCAATGGTGATCGACAAAACGATCAACACCCCAAGGATAACGGCAAGTCTGTTGGTCATCACAGCAATCCACAAGAAGAACGCCCGGTCAGATATGCCTGACCGGGCGTTAAATCTCAACCCATTGGACTTCGGAACGGACCCGTCGCGGTTAATCCGCGTTTGGCGGTCTCTACCTTAGTTCAGGCGGCCCATGGCGGTCGCGACATCGGCCATCCGCACAGAGAAGCCCCATTCGTTGTCATACCACGCCAGCACGCGCACCATGCGGTCATCGACCACGCGGGTCTGATCCGGTGCAAAGATCGAGCTTTCTTCGGTGTGGTTGAAGTCGGTGGAGACCAGCGGTGCGGGCTCATAACCGAGCACGCGGGACATATGGCCCTTGGAGGCTTCGAACACGGCGGCGTTCACTTCCTCAGCGGTCACGTCACGACCGGCGCGGAAGGTCAGGTCGACGCAAGAGACGTTCGGCGTCGGCACCCGGATCGCGGAACCATCAAGGCGGCCCTTGAGGTTCGGCAGAACCTCACCCAGCGCCTTGGCGGCACCGGTGGTGGTCGGGATCATCGACATGGCGGCCGACCGCGCACGATAAAGATCGCTGTGGCGACGGTCCAGGGTCGGCTGGTCGCCAGTGTAGGAATGGATTGTGGTCATGATGCCATGCTCGATGCCAAAGGCCTCATCCAGCACCTTCGCCAGCGGCGCGAGGCAGTTGGTGGTGCAAGAGCCGTTGGAGACCATCTTGTCTGTCGGCAGCAGGTCTTCGTCGTTCACACCGTACACAACGGTGCGGTCAACGTTCTTGCCGGGCGCCGAGAGCAGAACCTTGCCCGCGCCGCGCTCCAGATGTTTGTTGGCCTTGAGACCGTCGTTAAAGTTGCCGGTGCATTCCAGCACAACGTCGCAGCCTTCCCAATCCAGTTCGTCCATATTGTAGGTGGAGAACATCTGCATGTCGCCACGCCCGAGGTTCAGACGGCCTTCGCTGAAATCCACCTGACCGGGAAAGCGGCCATGCACGGAGTCGTATTTGATCAGATGCGCAGCAGCCTCGATGGGGCCGGTGGCGTTGACCTTGATCACCTCAATGTCGTTGCGATAGCTGGCAGCGATATGCGCCAAGGTGCAGCGCCCGATGCGCCCGAAACCGTTGATCCCAACTTTGATGGTCATCTCTGTCGTCTCCACGAAAAGCCTGAACTTAGGTCGAGCCTATAGTGGGCATTCACGAAGGGGGAAAGGGAAAATCCTAACAAACACAAACTGTTAGCGCAAAACATGCATGGTGGCGTTAACGGAAATCCGCTGTTTGCGTTAACTGTTGCCCTCAGGTCATGCCGCGAATGCTGCAGGGCAGCATACTTGAAGCGGAACCCTTCCTCGGCTTAGGTGTTTTCTCAACGGATCTCACAACCAAAGGGATGAGATATGAGCGGTCTTCTGGCCTTGTTGGACGATGTGGCAGCCATTGCAAAGGTCGCAGCCGCCTCTGTCGATGACATTGCGGCGCAATCGGTGAAAGCAGGGTCCAAGGCGGCCGGCATCGTGATCGACGACGCTGCCGTGACCCCAAAATATGTGACCGGTTTCCAGCCGGCCCGCGAACTGCCGATGATATGGCGCATCGCGCGCGGTTCTGTTGTGAACAAGCTGGTCTTTCTTCTGCCGGTCGCCCTGTTGATGCAGCAGTTTGCACCCTGGCTGGTGCCGCCCTTGCTGATCCTCGGCGGCTGCTACCTGTGTTTCGAGGGCGCAGAGAAGATCCTGCATGTGCTCTTGCCGAATGGGGCGCATTCGGGTGGTCCGGACGGAAGCCATGATGTCGGCGACCCGAACCACCTCGAGGAGCAAAAGGTCAAAGGTGCCATCAAGACCGACTTCATTCTGTCGGCGGAGATTATGACCATTTCGCTCTCCACCATCGAAAGCGACGTGCTCTGGGTGCAGGCCGCGACACTGGCGATCGTGGGCCTTGCGATTACCATCTTGGTCTACGGGGTCGTCGCGATCATCGTGAAGATGGATGACATCGGGCTTTGGCTCACTAAAGTCGGCAAGCTCGCCGCAACCCGCGCCTTTGGTCGCAGCATCGTGGCCTTCATGCCGTGGTTTCTGAAGCTTCTGGCGACCGTTGGCACCGCGGCCATGCTCTGGGTCGGGGGCTCGATCATCGTGCATTCCGCCTATCAGATGGGCTGGCACTGGCCGGAGGCGCAAATCCACGCCATCGCTCATGCCATTGGCCACGGCGATGCCATCCTAGAATGGATCACCAAAGCTGTGGTGGATGGCATCCTCGGCTTTGCTGTGGGCCTTGTCCTCGTGCCAATCGCAACCAAACTCATCGCGCCGCTGTTCGGTTCTAAATCCGCACACTAAGTGCCGGCAAAGGAAAAGGGCGGCGCCACATCGGCCCGCCCTTCATCTTTCTCAAAATACTCCGGGGGAGACCCGATAGGGTCGGGGGCAGCGCCCCCAATTCCCCGACTGCGGCCTTTAGCCCAGTAGTTCTTTCACCTTGGCAACAGTGCCTTCTGCGGTGATGCCGAACTTCGCAAACAGCTCTTCCGCCGGAGCAGAGGCGCCAAAGCCGGTCATGCCGACAAAGCCCGCTTTCTTCTCCTGACCACGCTCGCCGAGCAGGAAGCGATCCCAGCCGCCGTCGCGCACGCCGGCCTCGATCGCCACGCGCACCGGACCTGCAGGCAGGACCTTTTTGCGGTAGGCTTCGTCCTGCGCCAGGAACAGTTCCATACAGGGAACCGAAACCACGCGGGTGCCGATGCCCTGACCTTCGAGGATATCCTTCGCCGCCATCGCGGTGGAGACTTCAGAGCCGGTTGCCATCAGGATCACCTGACGCTTGCTCTCGGCCTCGGCCAGCACATAGGCGCCTTTCTCGGTCAGGTTGTTCAGCTTGTGCTCGGTCCGCACGGTCGGCAGGTTCTGTCGGGTCAGCGCGATCACCGAGGGGGTCTCTTTCGAGGTCAGAGCAATTTCCCAGGCTTCCGCCGCCTCAACCGCATCCGCAGGGCGGAAGGTGTAGGTGTTCGGGGTCGCGCGGCAGATCGCCAGATGCTCGACCGGCTGGTGGGTCGGGCCGTCTTCGCCCACACCGATGGAGTCATGGGTCATGACAAAGACGGTGGGGATTTTCGACAGGGCGGCCAGACGCATCGCAGGACGCGCATAGTCGGTGAAGCAGAAGAAGGTGCCGCCATAGGGACGGATGCCGCCATGCAGCGCCATACCGTTCATTGCCGCGGCCATACCGTGCTCACGGATGCCCCAATAGACGTAGCGGCCTTTGCGGTTGTCGGTGTCAAAGATGCCCAGATCGCCGGTTTTGGTGTTGTTCGACCCGGTGAGGTCGGCAGAACCACCCACGGTTTCCGGCATGATCGGGTTGATGACTTCCAGCGCCATTTCGGAGGCTTTACGGGTCGCAACCTTGGGCTGGGTCTCAGAGATCTGCTTTTTCAGCGCTTTTACGGTCGCGGAGAGTTTCTTTGGCGCATCGAGTTCGAAGCGACGGTTAAAGCCGTCCTGTTTCTGCTGCGACAGCTCCGCAAAGCGGGCTTCCCATGCGGCGCGCTCTTCTGCACCACGGGCGCCAATGGCTTCCCACTGGGATTTGATGTCTGCGGGCACCTCATAGGCGCCACCGGTCCAGCCATAGGCTTCTTTTGCGGCCGCAAGCTGTGCCGCATCGGTCAGCGCGCCGTGACCCTTGGAGGTGTCCTGTGCGGCGTGACCCAGAGCGATGTGGGTCTTGCAGGCGATCATCGAGGGTTTCTTCGACTTTTTCGCGGCCTCGATGGCTGCGTCGATTTCAGCCGGGTTGTGGCCGTCGATTTCCTGCACGTGCCAGCCAGACGCTTTGAAGCGCTGAACCTGGTTGGTGCGATCGGACAGCTCAACGGTGCCGTCGATGGTGATGTTGTTGTTGTCCCAGAAGACAATCAGCTTGCCCAGTTGATGACGACCAGCAAGGCCAAGCGCCTCTTGGCTGACGCCTTCCATCAAGCAGCCGTCGCCGGCGATCACATAGGTGTGGTGATCGACAACTTTGCGACCGAACTGAGCGCGCAGCATTTCTTCGGCCATGGCAAAACCCACAGCATTGGAAATCCCTTGGCCGAGCGGGCCGGTGGTCACTTCGACCGCGTCGAGCAGGAAGTTTTCCGGGTGACCCGCGGTCAGCGCGCCGGACTGGCGGAAGTTCTTGATCTGATCCAGCGTCACCTGTGCGTCGCCCATGAGATAGAGGAGCGAATAGATCAGCATGGAGCCGTGGCCTGCGGAGAGGATGAAGCGATCGCGGTCCGCCCATTTGGGAGCGCTAACATCAAACTTCATGTGCTTTTCGAACAGCACGGTTGCCACATCGGCCATGCCGATCGGCATCCCGGAGTGGCCGGAGTTTGCACCCGCAACCGCATCGAGCGTCAGAGCACGAATGGCGGCGGCTTTGTTCCAATGTTCGGGGTTCTCATTGCGCAGGGCTGTCAGGTCCACTGAATTGTTCCTCTTTGGGTTCTCAGGGTTTGTCGCTGGATAGCAGCCCCGCACCAAAGATCAAGCATAGAAGGGTTTTTTTGCGCGGATCTGCGCGAAGGACCGCTTGCAAGTGGTTGAAAGCAAAGAGGGGGTGTTTTACCCCTTCATACGATAAGCTGACCCAAGCTGATCGCGTCGCCGTTGATTCGGGGCCATTGGCGGTCTGGATTGCCCTCACATCCGCCGAAACTGCGGTGGACCCTTAAGGGCGATAAGGGATCGTTTTAGGTTCGTTAGGTAGGTTCAAACCAACCCGCGGGACGAGACAGGCAAGGGCGAAGAGGTATGCAGGGGATCGCATGGAGCAGTTAGAGGAATTGCAGGGCCGCATTCAGGCCGCGCTTGACCGGATCGGCGGCGGCGTCGTCGCGCTGGAGGAAAAGCACGCAAACCGGCCTGTCCCGACGCTTGAAGAGCTGGACATGCAGAAACATGCCGAGCTGCTCGCGGATCTCGAAGATGAGCGGATGGCAAATGCGCAGCTGAAAGAGCGCAACGCGCTGTTGCATGACCGCCTCGAAGACATGGGCAAGAAGGTCGCTGCCGTCGACGGCGCGGATGATCTTGTCGCGCTGCACGCCGAGCTGGAGTTGCTGCGCAACGAAGTGGGCAATTCGGTTGAGGCTCAGGCCCTGAAGGCTGAAGTCTCCCGCCTGAAGCAAGAATTCGAAAACGCCCGCAATCAGGCCGCCAGTGATCGGGACGCGCTCGAGGATGACAAGGCGGAGCTGGAAGCCCAGGTCGCCCAGTTGAAAGCACAGCTCGACGAGGCCTCGATTGAGGCCAGCGACGAGGCGGTGACGCCGGTTGCGGATACCTCCGAGCTGGAGGCCGAATTGGCCGCAGCCCGGGATGAGATCGAAACCCTGCGCGCGCAGGTCGCCAGCCAGGGCGAGGCCGGAGATCTGGCCGCTCTGGACGGTTTGGAGCGGGAAGAGGGCGTCAGTGGCGAGCTGGACCTGCGCTTGGCCGAACTTGATACCGAATTGCAGAGCCTGCGCGCCAGCAATGACCAGTTGCGCGAATCCAATGCAGCCCTGCGCGCCGCCAACGCTGAGGGGCTTGGCGATGCGGAGTTGATCAATTCCGGGCTGGAAGCCGAAGTGCAAGGCCTGCGCGCCGCCCGCGCCACCGATCAGGCCGAGGTGAATGCGGTTCTGGCCCGTCTTGAACCGCTGCTGGCCACCGCGCCGAACCTGCCGGAAGGGGAGGAACAGTGATGCCCGAAGTGACCATTCATATTGGCGGCCGCGATTTCCAAGTTTCTTGCCAAGAGGGCGAAGAAAGCTTTCTGCAGATGGCCGCCGGCATGCTCGATGACGAGGCACAGGTGCTCTCGGACCAAATCGGCCGGATGCCCGAGGCACGTATGTTGTTGATGGCGGGCCTGATGCTGGCCGACAAAACAGCCGCCGTCGAAGACCGCATCAAAGTGGTCGAGGCGCAATTGGCCGAACGCGAAGCGATGATCGCGCAAAAAGAAGCCGAGATCGAAGAGCTGCGCAACGCCCCGCCGCCCGAACCGGAGCAGGTAGAGGTGCCTGTTGTGCCGCCGCAAGTCGCCGAAACCCTTGCAGAACTCGCAGCCCGTGCCGAGGCGCTGGCGCAAGAGATCGAGGAAAAAGCCGCACCGGACGAAGAAGAGGGCGACGAAGCCGAGGCCGCCGCCGAGGAACCTCAAGAGGCCCAGCCGGAAGAGGTCTGACCCCTCAGAAGCTGAGCTGAAGATTTAGAAAAGCCCGCCACTCGAAGGAGTTGGCGGGCTTTCTTATTCAAAAGCGGAGCCGAAACCGGCTCTATTGCTTAGCCGTTGGCTTCGCGGATCTTTTCTGCGGCACCTTTGTCGAAGGTGATCCCGTTCTGCTCAAACAGGCCATCCAGCTCGCCGGACAGGGTCATCTCGGTGATGATGTCGCAACCGCCAACAAACTCGCCCTTCACATAAAGCTGGGGAATGGTCGGCCAGTCGGAGTAATCCTTGATGCCCTGACGGATTTCGTCATCCGCCAGCACGTTCACATCGGTGTAGTCCACGCCGATGTAGTTCAGCACGCCGGCCACGCGGGAGGAGAAGCCGCACTGCGGCATTTCCTTGGTGCCTTTCATGTAAAGCACAACATCGTTGGCTTTGACGGTGTCGTCGATGCGGGTCTTTGCGTCGGTCATTGGGTCGTTTCCTTTTGGCGTATCTACCAGTCGCATTTGCTTGTGCTGCAACTGGGTATTGCGGCCTGACATGACAAGAGAGGGCCGGTGGGACCTCTTTGGTCGGGGTGTTATTCGGGCGCTTTTGTGGTCAGCGCGAGGGCGTGAAGGTCGCCGTCGGGGCCATCCATCCGGCCTTTGAGCGCGGCATAAACAGCGCGTTGCTGTTGCACGCGGTTTTTGCCCCGAAAGCTCTCATCCACCACCATGGCGGACATATGCACCCCATCGGTGCCGCCCACCTGGATTTCGGCATTGGGGAAGCTTTCACGCAGAAGGGCTTCGATTTCGTGAGCCTGCATGGGCATGTGGGTATCCTTGCTTTGGGTCGTCTTTGACCAAAATGTAGGGCGGCGATGCGGGGGACGCAAGCAACTCTACCGTGATTGTAAGGTCTGAAGCGACGGCTGCGTCTATTCGCGCGCCGCCAAACAGCATCGGGCCCGGCGGCGTATCAGATACGCGATACCGGGCCCGTAGGAAAAAGCGGGCAGGGTGGTCGAAACCACCCCGCCGTGACAAGCGTTAGCCGACGGCCGCCGCGAAGCTGGAGCGGAAGATCGCGCTCAGCTCGGACAGGGGTGCTTCGGAGCCGCCAATTTTGACGCTGTCGCCGGTGAATTTGCCGACAGAGACCAGCGGCACACCCGCTTGGCCTGCCGCAATCATCAGCGCCTCGGCCTGATCGAAGTTGCAGGCGACCAGATAGCGGGCCTGATCCTCACCAAAGAGGGTCGGCGTATCGTCCGCGTCGAGCACAACGCCAACGCCAGCGGCTTCGGCCATCTCAAAGGCTGCCAGAGCCAGGCCGCCATCACCGAGGTCGGTACAGGCGCGGATCATCTCGCGGTTTGCGAGAATAAAGTCGCCGTTGCGCTTCTCGGCAGCCAGATCAACCGCAGGCGCATCGCCCTCTTCGCGGTTAAAGACTTCTGCGAGCAGTGCGGATTGGCCGAGATGACCAGTGGTTTCACCAACCAGCAACAAGACGTGCCCTTCGCGCGCTTCGCCCAGGATCGGCTCTTCATCGGCGGCGACAAGACCCACGGCGCCAATGGTCGGGGTCGGCAGGATCGCGGTGCCATCGGTCTCGTTATAAAGCGAGACGTTGCCAGAGACGATCGGCATATCGAGCGCGGCCACAGCCTCACCAATGCCTTTCAGCGCGCCGACGAATTGGCCCATGATCTCGGGCTTTTCGGGGTTGCCGAAGTTGAGGTTGTCGGTGGTCGCCAGCGGTTTCGCGCCAACGGAGACGAGGTTGCGATAGGCTTCGGCCACGGCCTGCTTGCCACCCTCAACCGGGTTCGCCTTGACGTAGCGCGGGGTCACGTCAGAGGTGAAGGCCAGCTTCTTGTCGGTGCCATGCACGCGCACCATGCCGCCGCCCAGACCCGGACGGCGCGCGGTGTCACCCATCACGGTGGTGTCATATTGCTCGTAGACCCACTGCTTGCCCGCGTAGTTCGGGCTGGAGATCAGTGCCTTGAGGCCATCAATCGGGTCGATGGTCGGCACATCGGCATCTGTCAGCGGCTCGGCTTTCGGGGTTTCCACCCAAGGGCGGTCGTATTCAGGCGCCGAGGAGGAGAGTTTCGACAGCGGCAGATCGGCTTTGACTTCGCCGTTGTGCATGATGAGGAAGCGGTCTTCGGCAATGGTTTCGCCCACGATGGCAAAATCGAGGTCCCATTTCACGAAGACGGCCTTGGCTTCCGCCTCAAGCTCTGGCTTCAGAACCATCAGCATCCGCTCTTGGCTCTCCGACAGCATCATTTCATAGGCGGTCATGTTCTCTTCGCGCTGCGGGACCTTTTCCAGATCCAGACGCACGCCGAGGCCGCCCTTGTCGCCCATTTCAACGGCAGAGCAGGTGAGGCCCGCCGCGCCCATGTCCTGAATGGAGATCACCGCACCGGTCTGCATCAGCTCCAGCGTGGCTTCCATCAGGCGCTTTTCGGTGAAGGGGTCGCCAACCTGAACGGTGGGGCGCTTTTCTTCGATGGTGTCGTCGAACTCGGCCGAGGCCATGGTCGCACCACCAACACCGTCACGACCGGTTTTAGCACCGAGGTACACAACCGGCATCCCCACACCAGAGGCGGCGGAGTAGAAGATCATGTCGGTCTTAACGAGGCCCGCTGCAAAGGCGTTCACGAGGCAGTTGCCGTTATAGGCCGGGTGGAAGCGTACTTCGCCGCCCACACAAGGCACGCCAAAGCAGTTGCCGTAGCCGCCAACGCCCTCGACCACGCCGTTAACCAGCTGGCGGGTCTTATGGTGCGACGGCTCGCCAAAGGACAGCGCGTTCATCGACGCGATGGGCCGCGCGCCCATGGTGAACACATCACGCAAAATGCCGCCAACACCGGTGGCGGCACCTTGGTAGGGTTCGATGTAGGAGGGGTGGTTGTGGCTTTCCATCTTGAAGACGACCGCGTCGCCATCACCAATGTCCACAATGCCTGCGTTCTCGCCGGGGCCACAGATCACTTGCGGACCGGAGGTCGGCAGAGTGCGCAGCCATTTTTTCGACGATTTATAGGAACAGTGCTCGTTCCACATGGCGGAGAAAATACCGAGCTCGGTGAAGGTCGGCTCGCGGCCGATGATCTCGAGGATCATATCGTATTCATCGGGTTTCAGACCGTGGTTTTCGATCACTTCAGGCGTAATGGCTGGTTCCTGCATGGCGCTAGATGGCCCCCCGGGTGGCTTCATGTTGCTCGGCCTTTTAGAGCAAGGGCGACGAAGGGGAAAGGGGGGATAAACGCTCGGCTTGCGCTTTGCATTCTGCCAAAGAATTGAGCATCTGCCGGTCCGCTGCGCTCAGGCTTGGGGCGATTTACGGCTCAAGGGAAAAAAGACGGAGCTCTATCCCAAATCGTGCTGGTGCCTGTGACGGGTTCAACGCCATACATTCCGCAACATGAAAGGCCAGGCCAGCCAAAAGGCGCGAGGGATAAACCTCGCCCATAGGGACGCAATTGCCGTTTGGGCAAAAAAAAGGCCGAGCACTAAGCTCGGCCGAAGTCCAACAGGGAGGTATGAAGTGCGGCGAGTGCCGCGCTCTTCATGAGGGTCATTTAGGGTGCCTGCTGCGTTGCCGCAAGTGTTTTGAAACACATGTTAACTCAATCCTGCCATGCGCTTAGTGCATAGCTTTGAGGCGCCCTGCTGAAATTTTGACCAAACGTTAAATTTTTCCGAGTTCTTTCATGTGCTTGCGATGGGTGATGATCTCGTTCTGCACAAAGTCCCGGAAGGCAGACACCCGCTGAGAGTGCCGCAGCTCTTCGGGATAGGCGAGATAGACCGGCACGCCACTGGTGTCCTCATTCGGCAGCACTTGGACAAGGTCCGGGAAATCCTCGGTCACATAATCCGGGAGCACGCCAATGCCGAGATCCTGCAACACACCCTGCAACACGCCAAAGTAGTTGTTCACGGTCAGCATAGAGCGCGGATTGTGGGTCATCAGCTTTTGCACCATCACAGCCGCCGAGCCGACCTGCGCCGAACGCAGGCTCTGACAAATCAGGCGATGCTCGCTGATTTCTTCGATGGTTTCGGGCCAGCCGTTCTTGTCGATATAGCCGCGCGAAGCGTAAAGGCGCATCTGCACCGTCATCAGACGTTTGCGGATCAGGTCGGCTTGGCTCGGCTCTTTCATGCGGATCGCCACGTCAGCTTCGCGCATCGGTAGGTCGAGCACGCGCTCTTCGAGCATTAGGTCGATCTTAAGGTTCGGATATTGCTCGTAAAGCTTGGTCAGGCGAGGCGCCAGCCAGAGGGTGCCGAAGCCCGTGGTGGTGGTCACACGCAATTCGCCAAACACGCCTTCTTCACTGTCGCGAATCCGGGCAGAGGCGGTTTCCAGCCGTTTCGCCATCGTCTTGGTGGCATCAAACAGAAGTTCACCCTGTTCGGTCAGGATGAGGCCACGGGCATGGCGGTGGAAAAGAGTCGCGTTCAGGCTTTCTTCTAGCCCGCGAATTTGACGCGACACTGCAGATTGAGACAGATTCAGCTTATCGCCTGCGTGGGTCAGGCTGCCTGCATCGGCCACTGCGTGAAAGATCCTGAGTTTGTCCCAATCCATTGTTTTTCTCTTTCTGCCTCTTTCGGTCAAACTACATGATTTATGGGCTAAACTTCAAACCTTACCGGAGCCTGACACGCAAACTTTAAGAAACTGGCTATACAGGTCAGCACTTATGACCTATTATTGGATCCAAAATGCAAGCAAGTCGTGGTTGAGGAGGCCCGGATGAGCACGCAAAAGATCTCTCTGAACGATCGTTATGACCTTGAAAAAACGCCGATTCTTTTGAACGGCACACAGGCGCTGGTGCGTTTGATGCTAATGCAGAAGGCGCGGGATGTTGCAGCAGGGTTGAATACCGCTGGGCTTGTGACCGGCTATCGCGGCTCGCCACTGGGCGCCGTGGATATGCAAATGAAGCGGGCAGAAAAGCAGCTCAAGGCTTCTGACGTCACGTTCCAGTTTGGTCTGAACGAGGATCTGGCGGTCACAGCACTTTGGGGCGCGCAGCAGGCGGAAATCCGCAACGAGGGCAAATACGACGGGGTGTTTGGTCTGTGGTACGGCAAAGGTCCGGGCGTGGACCGCTCTGGCGACGCGCTGCGACATGCGAATATGGCCGGCTCCTCCAAACATGGCGGTGTGCTGGTGGCGATGGGGGATGACCACACAGGCGAAAGCTCGACCGTGTTGCACCAGTCCGAATGGTCGCTTCTGGATTGCTACCTCCCCATCGTCAGCCCGGCTGGCGTGCAGGAGATTCTGGATTACGGCATCTATGGCTATGCTTTGTCGCGGTTCTCCGGTCTCTGGGTTGGTCTTAAGACCATGAAGGACACCATCGAGGTGACCTCGGTTGTGGATGGCGATCCGAACCGGATGCAATTGGCACTGCCGAAATTCGACATGCCGCAAGATGGGTTGAACATCCGTCTCGACGACGACCGTTTCCGGCAAGAAGACCGCATCATCGACTATAAACGCTTCGCGGCTGAGGCCTTTAGCCACGCCAACAAGATGGACAAACGCATGTGGGGCAAACCCGGTGCGAAGATCGGCTTTGTCGCTGCAGGCAAGAACTGGCTAGATCTGGTTCACGCGCTAAGCCTCTTGAATATCGATGAAAACATGGCTGAGCGTCTGGGCATCACCACCTATAAGGTCGGGCAGACCTGGCCGATGGACATGAAGGGTTTCCACGATTGGGCCGAGGGTCTCGACCTGATCGTCGTGGTCGAGGAAAAGCGCAAACTGATCGAGATCCAGATCAAAGAAGCCATCTTTGACGACCGCCAGGGCCGCCGCGTCTATGGCTGGTACAAGGGCGGTGCCGGGGGCATCCACCGCGAGGAACTATTCCCGACCAAATATGCCCTCGACCCGATCATGATCGCCGAAAAACTCGGCAATATCCTGATCGAAGAGGGCCGCGATGCCGAGGCGATTAAGGCCGGTCTCGCCTCATTGGACGATGCGCGCCGGGCGGATAACGCCGAGGAGATCGCCTCTCGTCTGCCCTATTTCTGCTCGGGCTGCCCGCACAACTCCTCGACCAAACTGCCCGAAGGGTCTCGTGCCTATGCAGGGATCGGCTGTCACTTCATGGTGCAGTGGATGGATCGCGAAACCGTCGGCTTTACCCATATGGGCGGCGAGGGTGCGAACTGGATTGGTGAAGCTCCATTTTCCAAAAGAAAGCATGTTTTTCAGAACCTTGGCGATGGAACTTATAACCACTCTGGCGTGATGGCGATCCGTGCGGCCTTGGCCGAAGGCACCAATATCACCTACAAGATCCTCTACAATGACGCGGTGGCGATGACCGGCGGCCAACAGGCCGAAGGCGGGCTGACAGCGCATCAAATTGCCCATGAACTGACCGCGATGGGCGTCAAAACCATCGCCGTGGTCTATGACGAAAAAGAGGATGTGGACGCCAAGCTCTTCCCGACCGGAATGCGGATGCATGAGCGGGCCGAGTTGATGAGAGTCCAGCGCGAGTTTGAGGATGTGGAGGGCGTCTCTGCCATTATCTACATCCAGACCTGTGCCGCCGAAAAACGCCGTCGCCGCAAAAAGGGCCAGTTCCCCGACCCGGATCAGCGCGTGTTCATCAACACCGACGTCTGCGAAGGCTGCGGCGACTGCGGTGTGCAATCGAACTGCGTCTCCATCGTGCCGAAAGAAACCGAACTCGGCCGCAAACGCGCGATTGATCAGTCGAGCTGCAACAAGGATTTCTCCTGTGTGAACGGCTTCTGCCCCTCCTTCCTGTCGATTGAGGGCGCCAAAGTGAAGAAAAACGCCACCGCCAGCCTTGAGCTGCCGGAGCTTCCCGAACCGCAACTGCCCGAGATCCACGGCACCCATAACGTGGTGATCACCGGGGTCGGCGGCACTGGCGTGGTGACGATCGGCGCGGTCCTTGCGCAGGCCGCACAGATCGACGGCAAGGGCGCGGGCATGATGGAAATGGCCGGCCTCGCGCAAAAGGGCGGCGCGGTGCATATCCACTGCCGTCTAGCCAACAAGCCCGAGGATATCAGCGCCATTCGCGTTGCCACCGGCGAGTGTCACGCCCTGATCGGCGGCGATCTGGTGGTGAGTGCGGGCGCCAAGACCCTCGGCCTGACCTCCACCGGGCGCACCGGGGCGGTGGTCAATAGCCACGAAATCGTCACCGGCGCCTTCACCCGCGATGCGGATTTCTCCATTCCAAACGACCGTTTGCAGGTCGCGCTTCAGGCGCGCTTGCGGGATCGGTTGGATCTGTTTGATGCCTCCGATCTGGCGCGCGTCAGTATGGGGGACTCGATCTTCTCCAACATGATGGTCTTTGGGGCGGCGTGGCAGCGGGGCCTGATCCCGGTGTCCTATGATGCGCTGAAACAGGCGATTGAGCTCAATGGCGCCGCGGTAGAAAAGAACCTGCGCGCCTTTGATATCGGCCGCTGGGCGGTGCTCTTCCCCGAAGAGGCGGCCAAGCTGCTGCAGCCAACCGTGGTGGAACTACCGAAAACGCTGGATGAGAAAATCGCATATCGCCGCACGCATCTGACCGACTATCAGAACGCGCGTCTTGCCAAACGGTTTGACAAGATGATCGACGGGATTTCGGATGCGCGCCTCAAAGAGGCCGTGGCAAAAGGCTATCACAAGCTCTTGGCTTATAAGGACGAATACGAAGTGGCCCGCCTGCTTTTGTCCAGCCGCGAGAAGGCCGAGGCGGAGTTTGACGGCGATCTCAAAATCTCCTTCAACCTCGCGCCGCCGATCCTTGGCGGCAAAGACGCCAACGGTCGCCCGAAGAAACGTAAATTCGGCCCCGGCACCGAGCGCCTGTTCCGCGTTCTGGCCAAGCTTAAGGGCCTGCGCGGCACGCCGCTGGATATCTTCGGCTATACCGCCGAACGCAAGATGGAGCGGGCGCTGATCAAGCAGTATGAAGCCGACATGAAGACCTGGCTGGCAAAAGCCGACTCGGTGGACATGGACGCGCTGGTGGCGCTGGCCGAATTGCCCCTGAAGATCCGTGGCTTTGGCCCAGTGAAGCTCAAGAGCGAGCAAGAGGCGGCCAAACGGCGCGAAGAGCTGCTGATCGCTCTAAAGCAAGGTAAAACCCCGGTGAAAGCAGCCGCCGAATAGTGGCGGCTGCGACACGGCACCTTCTGCGGACGTCATGAATATGTTACCAAGGCTGGGCAATATACCTGCCCGGCCTTAAGGGAACGGGCACCTGTTCGGCAGGTGCAATTCTGTTGTCTTTACGGAGACCCCCAAGACATGCTTGAGCGTCGTCATATCGCTCGTGATATCTCTTACTCCCACTCCGCGGAAACGCGGCCGGGACGCATCATGATCCGCCTGATGGAAAATACCACCGGCCGCTTGCGCCTGATAAAGCGGGCCAAGGGGTATGACCTCGAGGTCGCCAATGGGCGGAGTTTTTGGGAGGTCATTGTCGAGCGCTACGGTCTGACGCTGGATGTGGTCGGCGGCAGCCTTGCGAATATCCCGGCGGACAAACCGGTCATCCTGATCGCCAACCATCCCTATGGGATCCTCGACGGATTGATGATGGGCCATATCCTGTGGCGCGCGCGGGGCGATTTCCGCATTTTGGCGCATCAGGTGTTCCGTAAGGCCGAAGATCTGAACAAGGTCATTCTGCCGATTGATTTCGCCGAAACCAAAGAGGCGGTGAAGGTCAATCTGCAGACCCGCAAGGACGCACTGGATTACTTGGGGCAGGGGGGCGCCATCGGCATCTTCCCCGGCGGAACTGTATCGACGGCGGCAAAACCGTTTTCCCATCCGATGGATCCGGGCTGGCGCGGCTTTACCGCTCGGATGGTCGCGAAATCGGATGCGGTCGTGGTGCCGCTATACTTCGATGGTCACACCTCGCGCCTGTTCCAGATCGCCTCGCATTTGCACTACACTTTGCGCATGGGGCTGCTGATCAAAGAGTTCAAAAAGCGAGTCGATACACCCGTCAAGGTTGTGGTTGGCGAGCCTATTGGGCGCGATGTTTTGGACCCACTGGCCAAGGACTCTAAAGCAATGATGGCTTTCCTGCGAAAAGCCACGTATGAACTGTCCCCAACCCCGCTCAAATCCTACGACTATGGGTTTGAGTTTGAAGAAAAACATAAGGCCTGAAACGGCCTGCGCTGATAGGCAGTGTGACATGGCAGTTGGTATTTTTGATTCTGGCCTGGGTGGATTGACGGTTCTGGACGCGGCGCAAAAGCGTCTGCCAGAGGTTGATTTCCTCTACTACGGCGATAATTCGCACGCGCCCTATGGCGTGCGCGATGCGGAAGATATCTATCAGCTGACCAGCAAAGCCGTGCACGACATGTGGGATCGGGGCTGCAACCTCGTGATCCTCGCCTGCAATACCGCCTCCGCTGCCGCGTTGCGCCGGATGCAAGAGGCGGGCGTGCCGCAGGGCAAACGGGTGCTGGGGGTATTTGTGCCCCTGATTGAAGCATTGACCGAACGGCAATGGGGCGACAACTCGCCGCCGCGCGAAGTGGCGGTACAGCATGTGGCGCTCTTTGCGACACCGGCCACCGTTGCCAGCCGCGCGTTTCAGCGGGAGCTGGCCTTCCGCGCGATTGGTGTCGATGTCGAGGCACAGGCCTGCGGCGGTGTAGTGGATGCGATTGAAGACGGCGATATGATCCTCGCCGAGGCGCTGGTGCGCAGCCATGTGGACGCGCTGATGCGCAAGATGCCGAAACCCCAGGCGGCGATCCTCGGCTGCACCCATTACCCCCTGATGGAGACCATCTTTCAGGATGCGCTGGGTGCTGAGGTGCAGGTCTTTAGCCAGGGGCGTCTCGTGGCAGACAGCCTTGCCGATTACCTGACCCGCCGGCCAGAGATGCTGGGCGAGGGCAAAGCCGGCTATCTGACCACCGGAGACCCGCGCCGTGTGAGCAATCGCGCGACGCAATTCCTCCGACGAGAAATCACTTTCGAAGCGGCCTGAGGTTTCATAACCTGCCCGCAACACTTGTTTTCCCGCTCGTGCCTCGGCGCGGGCTGATCCCCCATGTGACAACTGCGAGGTCCATCATGACCCATAAAGTGGCAATCCTTGGCGCATCCGGCTACACGGGCGCTGAACTGATCCGGCTGATTTCTCAGCATCCCTCGATTGAAATCGCGGCCCTTGGTGCTGAGCGTAAAGCGGGGATGCAGATGGCCGAGGTCTTCCCCCATCTGCGTCACCTTTCCCTGCCAACCCTTTGTACAATCGACGAAATCGATTTCTCCAAGATCGACCTCTGCTTCTGCGCCCTGCCGCATAAGACCAGTCAGGAAGTGATCGCCAAACTGCCCGGAGACCTGAAGATCGTCGACCTGTCGGCGGATTTCCGGCTGCGCGACCCGGCGGCCTACAAGAAATGGTACGGCAACGATCACGCCGCGCTCGCCCAGCAGGACGAGGCGGTCTATGGCCTGACCGAGTTCTACCGCGACGACATCAAAGGTGCGCGGCTGGTGGCTGGCACCGGCTGTAACGCGGCAACCGGGCAGTTCGCACTGCGTCCGCTGATCACCGCCGGGGTCATCGACCTTGACGAGATCATCCTCGATATGAAGTGCGCGGTCTCTGGCGCCGGGCGCTCGCTCAAGGAAAACTTGCTGCATGCGGAATTGTCCGAGGGTTACAACGCCTATGCCATCGGCGGCACCCATCGCCACCTTGGCGAGTTCGATCAGGAATTCTCCGCGCTGGCCGGTCGCCCGGTCAAGGTGCAGTTCACCCCGCATCTGATGCCCGCCAACCGCGGCATCCTCGCCACCACCTATGTGAAGGGCGATGCGGAAAAGATCCAGGCGACCTTTGAGGCGGCCTATAAGGACGAGCCCTTCGTGCAGGTGCTGCCCTTTGGCATCGCCCCCTCGACCCATGACGTGCGCGGCTCCAACTTCGTGCATATCGGGGTGGCGGCGGACCGCATTCCGGGCCGCGCGATTGTCTTTGCCGCGCTTGATAACCTGACAAAAGGTAGCAGCGGTCAGGCCTTGCAGAATGCGAACCTGATGTTAGGTGAGGACGAAACCGCGGGCCTCATGATGGCGCCGCTGTTCCCCTGATCTAGAGCCGGAGGCGGAAATGAAATCCCTCAAAAAGCAACGTCGTATCCAGATCATCGCCTTGGCGACGGTCGCCTTGGTCGGGGCCACCGCCCTGATCGGCTATGCGATGCGCGATGGGATCAACTATTTCCGCTCTCCCTCGCAGGTGATGGACCAGCCACCCCACGAAGGCGAGACCTTCCGCTTGGGCGGCTTGGTCGAAGAAGGCTCCCTGCAACGGGGCCAAGGCGAGGTGATCTCCTTTGTCGTGACCGATGGCGGCGCCTCTGTTCCGGTGACCTTTACCGGCGTTCTGCCCGATCTTTTTGGCGAGAACCAAGGCATGATCGGCACCGGAAAATACGTCAATGGCATCTTTGAAGCCTCTGAAATTCTTGCCAAACATGACGAGACTTACATGCCGAAAGAAGTCACTGACGCCTTGAAGGAGCAAGGTGTTTACCGCGACGCGGACAGCTAAGCCCTTCGGGCGTTGAACACAGAACCAGACGAGGGGCGTTGCGAGGAGATCGCGCGCCCCTCTGTCATTTCCCCAAGACCCCTTTGCTAGTCTGCCTGACGAATTTCCTCATTCGGAAGGACTGGCTATATGGATGTGACCCGCATTGCCCGCGACATCGTTCAGCGTGAAGGTGGCTATGTGAATGATCCCGACGATCCCGGCGGGGCGACCAATCATGGGGTCACGATCCATACAATGCGCAGGCTTGGCCTTGATCTGACCGGCGACGGTACAGTGGACCGCCGTGACGTCCAAAGCCTGAGTGCAGGGCAGGCGGAGGAGATTTTCCTCAAGGAATACTTCCACCGACCGCGCCTGCATCTTCTGCCAGAGCCATTACAGCCGACGGTGTTTGACATGTACGTCAATGCTGGGGCCACCGCCGTGCGGATCTTGCAAGAGTTGCTGGGGGAAATGGGATATGACCTCCGCATCGATGGCGCGATGGGACCTCTGACGGCGCGGGCCGCGCAGGCGGCTGGCGTGGTCAATATGCAGGCTCTGGTCGATGCCTACGGCATTGCGCGTCGCAACTATTACTTTGCTCTGGCCGACAAACGCCCGCGCAGCCGCAAATACGCGCGCAGTCAATCGGGCGGCAAAGGCGGCTGGATCCGTCGCGCGGAGGAGTTCATCTCGCCCGCATATCACCTGACCGCCGAGGAATTCACCCATCGCACCAAAGCATGGAAGTGAGAGATATGAGCCTGTTTTCAACACTTTGGGCGGCACTCTTTGGCAGTAACCGCAATGTGGTGCGCGAAACCGTCGAGGTCTTTCGCGAGAATGCCGAAGGATCTGCTGTGCGGGCCCACGATCTGCAATCCGCCGCGCTTCAGCAATTTGCGGCGGAGTTTGCGTCCCCGTCAAAAGGGCGCTTTGATAAGTTTATGGACGGGGTGAACCGCTTGCCGCGGCCGCTGTTGGCGCTCGGCACCCTTGGGCTGATGGTGGCGGCGATGGTCGACCCGCTTTGGTTTGCCGCCCGGATGCAGGGCATCGCCTTGGTCCCAGAGCCCTTGTGGTGGCTCTTGGGGATTATTGTCTCGTTCTATTTCGGCGCCCGCAGTCAGGCCAAGGCGCAGGATTTCCAAGAGGGCCTTGCCCGCAGCCTCGCGCGGGTGCCGCAAGTGGTGCAAAATGTGGAACGCCTGAACGCCGCAGGCGAAGCCCCTGACATAGCAACAGAAAATCCAGCGCTCGACACTTGGCGCAACAGCAAAACTCCGTGAAGCCTCCCCCTGTGGCGGCAGGACGCAGGCGATTGTGATTGGCGGGAAAAACCCGGAACGGTATAGGAAGAGATATGATTACAGAGCTCGGTCACTTCGCCCTTATCCTCGCCGCAATGCTCGCTGTCGTTCAGATGGTGATCCCCTTGATCGGCGCCCATAAACGTTGGTCCGGCTGGATGGCCGTCGCCGAACCCGCAGCACAGGCGCAGTTTTTCTTTGTTGCCTTCTCCTTTGGCGCGCTGATGTGGGCCTTTATCACCTCGGATTTCTCGGTCCTGTTGGTGACAGAGAACAGCCACTCGCTGAAGCCGATGCTCTACAAGATTTCCGGCACTTGGGGGAACCATGAGGGCTCAATGCTCTTGTGGGTGCTGATCGTGAGCCTCTTTGGCGCTGCGGCCTCCATCTGGGGCGGTGGCCTGCCGCCGACTCTGAAGGCGCGGGTACTGAGCGTCCAGGCCTCGATCGGCGTGGCCTTTTACGGCTTTATCCTCTTTACCTCGAACCCGTTTCTGCGGCTGGTTAATCCGCCGTTCGACGGGCAGGACTTGAATCCGCTGTTGCAGGACCCCGGTTTGGCCTTTCACCCGCCGTTCCTTTATCTTGGTTACGTCGGGCTTTCGATGGCGTTCTCCTTTGCGGTGGCCGCCCTGATCGAAGGCCGGGTGGATGCCGCTTGGGGCCGCTGGGTGCGCCCTTGGACGCTTGCGGCCTGGATTTTCCTCACCATCGGAATCGCGCTGGGGTCCTGGTGGGCCTATTACGAGCTGGGTTGGGGCGGCTTCTGGTTCTGGGACCCGGTAGAGAACGCCTCCTTCATGCCCTGGCTCTTGTCTGCGGCCCTGTTGCACTCCGCCATCGTGGTCGAAAAACGCGAGAGCCTGAAAAGCTGGACCATCCTTCTGGCGATCCTCGCCTTTGGCTTCTCGCTGATCGGCACCTTTATCGTCCGATCGGGCCTACTGACGTCGGTGCATGCCTTCGCCAACGACCCTGAGCGCGGCGTGGTGATCCTGTTCATTCTTGCGTTCTTTACCGGCGGGGCCTTGACCCTCTTTGCGGTCCGCGCCCAAGCGATGGAGGCCAAAGGCGTCTTTTCCATGGTCAGCCGAGAAAGCGCATTGGTTGCCAATAACCTCCTGCTCGCGGTGTCTTGCTTTGTGGTCTTCGTTGGTACTCTCTGGCCTGTCGTGGCCGAGATGGCCTTCGACCGGAAACTCTCTGTCGGCGCGCCGTTTTTTAACGCGGCTTTCCCGCCCTTTATGGTCGCGCTTGGCCTGTTGCTGCCGCTTGGTGCCATGCTGCCGTGGAAGCGCGCCAAGGTCAAAAAGACCGCAGTATCCTTGCGTTACGCCGCTGTTCTGGCTTTGGCGCTGGCGGGGCTGGTCTGGGCGATCCAAGCCGATCGCAGCCTGCTTGGTCCGGTCGGCGTGTTCCTTGGCGCGTGGATCGTCAGCGGTGCTTCACTGGATCTGTGGACGCGGGCAGGGCGCTCGGGTCAGATCGGGCGCCTGCTTCGGCTGCCGCGCGCCGATTGGGGCAAGGCCTTTGCCCATGCGGGTCTCGGTATCACCATCTTTGCCATCGCTGGTCTGACCGCCTGGCAAAAGGAAGACATCCGCGTTGCCAACCTGAACGAACCCTTCTCCGTAGGCCCGTTTGAGCTGACGCTGGTCGATGTGGTGGAAGGGCGCGGGCCGAACTACTTTACCACCATGGGTGTGGTCGAGGTGACGAAGAACGGTCGCCCCGAAGCGACGCTCAACCCCGAAAAGCGGGTCTACCCGGTTGCGCAAATGCCCACCACCGAGGCGGCGATTGACTATCGCTTTACCCGTGATCTCTACGTGGTGATCGGCGACGCGCAAGAGGGCGGTGGCTACACCATGCGCACCTATATCAAGCCCTTCGCGAATTGGATCTGGGGCGGCTGCTTTCTGATGGCGATTGGGGGGCTGTTTAGCTTGTCTGATCGTCGCTTCCGCGTCGCTGCTGGCGCAAAGAAGACGCCGATGCAGGGAGTGCCTGCCGAATGATCCGCTTGCTCAAACTCGCGCTGACTCTGCTGGTTCTATGGATAACGCCGGTCTATGCGGTGCAACCCGACGAGGTGCTGGATGATCCTATGCTAGAGGGGCGCGCGCGGGAACTTTCCAAAGAACTGCGCTGCCTGGTCTGTCGCAACGAGAATATCGACGAGTCCAACGCGGATCTGGCGCGTGATCTGCGGCTCGTACTGCGGGAACGTCTGGTGGCGGGCGACAGCGACCAAGAGGCGCTGGACTTCATCGTGGACCGCTACGGTGAATATGCGCTGTTAAAGCCCACAGCGAAAGGCAGCAACTGGCTATTGTGGGCGGCGGGACCGCTGATGCTGTTGATGGCCTTGGTGATGTCGTTCTTCTACCTGCGCAAACGCTCCGTGGAGCCCACCACGCAATCTGTGGAGGGGCTAAGTGCCGAGGAACAGGCCAGACTGCAGGAAATCCTCGACCGCTGAGAGATTGCCCCATTGGGGCAATCTTGCTATACGCGGGGCCATGGTCCGCAGTTCACCAAGGCTCCGCCACGCGCTAAACCTGCTTTATCTATGACGTCTTTCCTCTTCTCAGAGGGATGTTGCTGAACAAGGGCGGACATTCATACCGGACCTTCTGACTAGGCTCTCGGTATCTGGCATCCTTCGCGATATGGAGGACAAGATGTCCAAGGACGTAATCCGTCTGACCATCCCTGATGTGTCTGATTTTGCAAAACACCTGCGCGCTGCACTGCCTGATGGGCCGGGCCATGTGGAAATGCTCAACCTCGTGGCCAAGGCCGCGGGCTTTCGCAACTTTCAGCACTTGCGCAGCCAACATCCCCCACAGCCTCAGATCGATCAAAAGCGGATCGACCGCGCCTTGCGCTATTTCGAGGACGATGGTCGTTGGCGCGAATGGCCGGGCAAACGCGGTGTTCGCGAGCTTTGCCTTTGGGTGATCTGGGCTCGGCTGCCCGCGCGCCAGATCTGGCGAGAGCGTGAGGTCAGCGCGATCATTGACGAGGAATGCAGCTTTCGCGATGCGGCGCAGATCCGTCGCAGCCTGATCGAGATGCGGCTTTTGACGCGTAATCCGGATGGAACCGGCTACACCCGGATCGAAGCGCCAATGGATCCGCATGGGGCGACCTTGCTGATGCAGCTGTCAGACCGGAAAAAAGCGCTGGAAACTGCAAAATAAGGCTGACGCGGCGTTTGTCTTTTCGAGGTCGGATGCTTAGGTCAACATGCGCATAACTCGAACAGGGATAATGACCGCATGGACTACCGCGACATTCAATACTCGCTCGACAACGGGCTTGCGATTGTGACTTTGAACCGCCCGCAGAGCATGAATGCGCTGACCAGTCAGATGCGGGCGGAAATCACCCACGCGATGAAAGCGGCCGCGACGGAGGCCCGCGCAGTGGTGCTCACTGGTGCGGGCAATGCGTTCTGCACCGGGCAGGATCTGAAGGATGCCTCCTCCTCTGGCAACCAGATCGATCTGGAGCGCACGCTGCGCGATGAATATACCCCGATGCTGGAGGCGATCTACGATTGCCCCATTCCGACCGTGTCGGCGGTGAATGGTCCGGCGGCCGGGGCGGGCGCCAACCTTGCACTGGCCGCAGATGTGGTGATCGCCACCGAGAGCGCCTATTTCCTTCAGGCCTTTGCCAAGATTGGTCTGATGCCGGATGCCGGCGGCACATGGTTTCTGCCGCGCCAGATGGGCTTGGCGAATGCCATTGGCGCGGCGCTGTTTGCCGACAAGATTTCTGCGCGGCAAGCCAGCGACTGGGGCATGATCTGGGAAGCCATCCCGGATGCGGAGTTTGAAGCGCATTGGAAGGCGCGTGCGACCTACCTCGCGACCGGCCCCTCCAAGGCCTTCGGCGCAATCAAGCAAGCGATGCGCCAGTCGACCAGCAATCCGCTGGCAGAGCAGCTGTCTCTGGAGGCGCATTTGCAAGGGGAACTGGGGCGCAGCCGTGACTTTATGGAAGGCGTCACTGCCTTTGTCGAGAAGCGCAAGCCGAGTTTTGAGGGGCGTTGACACCTTCTGGCCTCGGTCGTTTCTCACGACTTGGGCTTATTAGAGCTTTCGGGCTTTGCCTCATCGCTATGTCTCAGAAATGAAAAAACCGCCGGTGCTGTCACCGGCGGTTTTGCTATTTCTAGGAACCCGATTGGGATCAGCGGTTTTCGATATCCACGTAATCGCGCTGGGTTTCGCCCAGATAGAGCTGACGCGGGCGGCCGATTTTGTTCTGCGGATCGCCGATCATTTCCTTCCACTGAGACACCCAGCCCACGGTGCGCGACAGCGCGAAGATCGGGGTGAACATGGAGGTCGGGAAGCCCATCGCCTCGAGAATGATGCCCGAATAGAAGTCGACGTTCGGGAACAGTTTCTTCTCGATGAAGTAGGGATCGTTGAGCGCGGTTTGCTCAAGCTCTTTGGCAACCTGCAGGAGCGGGTTGTCTTCGACGCCCAGAAGCTCCAGCACTTCGTCAGCGGACTGCTTCAGCACCTTGGCGCGCGGGTCAGTGTTTTTGTACACGCGGTGACCAAAGCCCATAAGACGGAACGGATCGTTCTTGTCTTTGGCGCGGGCGATGAATTCCGGAATACGGTCGACAGAGCCGATTTCCTTCAGCATCTCGAGGCAGGCCTGGTTGGCGCCACCATGCGCCGGACCCCAGAGGCAGGCGATGCCAGCTGCGATACAGGCAAACGGGTTTGCACCCGAAGAGGAGGCCAGACGCACGGTCGAGGTCGAGGCGTTCTGCTCGTGATCGGCATGGAGGGTAAAGATCCGGTCCATCGCGCGGGAGAGGATCGGGTCCACGTGATATTCTTCTGCCGGAACAGAGAAGCACATGTGCAGGAAGTTCGCTGCATAATCCAGATCGTTGCGCGGATACACGAAGGGCTGGCCGATCGAGTACTTATACGCCATGGCCGCAATGGTCGGCAGTTTCGCGATCAAGCGGATGGCGGCAACTTCACGCTGCCACGGGTCCGCGATGTCGGTGGAGTCGTGATAGAAGGCGGACATTGCGCCCACAACGCCCACGAGGGTCGCCATCGGGTGCGCATCGCGGCGGAAGCCACGGAAGAAGTTGTGCATCTGCTCGTGGACCATGGTGTGACGGGTCACACGGGTCTCGAAATCCTCGAGCTGCGCGGCGGTCGGCAGTTCACCGTAGAGCAGCAGGTAGCACACTTCGAGGAAGTGGGATTTGCCAGCCAGCTGGTCGATCGGGTAACCGCGGTGCAGAAGGATGCCTTCTTCGCCGTCGATATAGGTGATGGTGCTGTCACAGCTCGCAGTGGAGGTGAAGCCCGGGTCATAGGTGAAGACGCCCGCCTGAGCGTAGAGTTTGCGGATGTCGAGAACATCGGGGCCAACAGAAGGCGAGAACACGGGGAGCTCATATTGCTCGCCATTCAGGCTCAGCTGGGCAGTTTTTTTAGTATCGGTCATAGATGTCCCTTCCTGTTACAGGCGCAGAAAGAGCATCGAGCCCGTTCCGCGCAGCGGGGCGCCCGCGCCGATGAATGTGGCGCAGGCGAAGTCCTATCTGAACGGGCTTACCCAGATCTTAACGAAGTCAGATCCCAGCGGGCGATTTAGCCTGTTACGTCCTTAAGTCGGGCCAGAGTTTCCTCGCGGCCCAGACACATCATCATGTCGAACACCGAAGGCGTTACCGCGCGGCCTGCCAGCACGGCCCGAAGGGGACCAGCCAATTTGCCAAACTTCGTGTCTTTGGCCTCTGCGAAGTCATTCAGCGCGGCCTCGAGATCGTCTCGCGTCCAGCTAGCATTTTGCAGATGCGGCGTCAATTCGCTCAGTATACCAAGGAATACTGAATCGAGTGCTTTTTCTGCCTTCGCATCACGGTCCAGTGGACGGGATGTAAGCACAAAATGCGCTTTTTCAAGGAGTTCAGGGAAAGTCTTTGCCCTGTCCTTGAGGCAGAACATTGCGGCTTCCAACCCTTGTGACTGTACGTCACTCAGGGCCGGTTCGCCAGCCGCGGCGAGATAGGCTTCGATCTCCTTCCGCAGCGCAGCATCCTCAGCAATTGCAATATGTTGGCCGCAGAGGCTCTCGAGTTTTTTGGTGTCAAACCGGGCCGGGCTTTTGCCGATCCCGTCCAGATCGAACCACTCTTGCGCTTGGGCATCGGTGAAGAATTCGTCATCCCCATGGGACCAGCCGAGGCGGGCGAGGTAGTTGCGCATACCGGCGGCCGGATAGCCCATCGCCTGATATTCCTGCGCCCCCAAAGCGCCGTGGCGTTTGGAGAGTTTTTTGCCGTCCGGGCCGTGGATCAGCGGGATATGAGCCCAAACAGGCACATCCCAGCCCATTGCTTCGTAGATCATCATCTGACGCGCTGCGTTGTTCAGGTGATCGTCACCGCGGATGACATGGGTGACGCCCATATCGTGGTCGTCGACCACAACGGCGAGCATATAGACCGGCGTGCCATCCGAGCGCAGCAGGACCATATCGTCGAGCTGGTCATTTTTAATGGTAACATCACCCTGAACCTGGTCGCGGATCACGGTCGCGCCCTCTTGCGGCGCCTTGATCCGGATCACGAAAGGCATATCGGGGTGGTCAGATTCGCCTGCATCCCGCCAGGGCGACCGGAACAGGGTGGACTTCCCTTCAGCCTTGGCCGCGTCGCGGAAGGCCTGAATTTCTTCCTGCGTGGAGAAGCATTTGTAGGCTTTCCCCTCGGCCAGCAACTGGTTGGCAACCTCGGCATGGCGGGCGGCGCCCTCGAACTGGCTCACAACTTCGCCGTCGTGATCGAGACCCAGCCAGCTCATACCCTGCAGGATCGCGGCAGTCGCTTCGGGTGTGGAGCGTTCCCGGTCGGTGTCCTCGATCCGCAGCAGGAATTCACCGCCACGGCCCCGCGCATAGAGCCAGTTGAACAGCGCGGTGCGGGCGCCACCGATGTGCAGAAAGCCGGTTGGAGAAGGGGCGAAGCGGGTGACGACCGGTTTGGACATGTGGGGTATTTACCTTTGAGTAACCTTTGAGGGCCTACGTTTGGCGCCTGTGTACCGAGCCAGAAGGCAGGGAGCAAGCGTGCGCATCCTGAGCGCCCTCGATGCAAGGCTGCAAGCTCAGCGGGGACATCTGTTTCCCTGGGCGCCTGTCTTCTTTGGCTTCGGTATTTACCTCTATTTTCTGAGTGCTTCTGAACCTGGCCTTGCGCAGTACATTGGCGCAGGCGTTGTGGCATGTGCCTGTCTGGTTTTTGCGCGGCGGGGTGATGGATCGGGGCTATTGGCGACCGCGCTCGTCTGTGCCGCGCTTGGGTTTCTCCATATGGGTCTGCGCGCCCATCTGGTGCAGGAGCCGGTGCTGTCCTTTCGCTACTATGGCCCGGTAGAAGGGCAGGTGGTGGAGGTGGATCGCTCCGCCTCGGATGCGCCACGGATCACGCTGCAACACCTGCGTCTCGATCGGGTTTCCCCGCTGAAGACACCCAAGCGCGTGCGCCTGTCCCTGATTGCGGGCGCAGCGCCTGATCCGGGCGCGTGGGTGATGACAACGGCGCATCTGTCGCCGCCACAGGGGCCCGTTGAGCCCGGCGGGTTCGATTTTCGTCGCCATGCCTGGTTTTTGCGGCTCGGGGCCGTGGGCTATACGCGGGTCCCGGTCTTGGCGATGCAAGAGGCGGATGTCCTGCCCATTGCCACATTGCGCGCTAAGGTCTCTGCCGCGGTTCTCTCCCGAATGCCGCGGGCCAGTGGCGGGGTCGCGACGGCGCTCATCACCGGGGATCGGGCCCATGTCCCGCAACGGGTGATCGAAGCCCTGCGCGCCAGCAACCTTGCGCATCTTCTGGCGATTTCCGGGCTGCACATGGGGCTCTTTGCCGGGTTGGCGTTCGCCTCGCTGCGGCGTGTTCTGATCCTCGTGCCCCACGTAGGGTTGCGCTGGCCTGTGAAAAAGATCGCGGCCTTTGTCGCGCTTTGCCTTGGGTTTGGCTACCTGCTGTTGTCGGGGGCGAATGTCGCGACTGAGCGCGCCTTTGTCATGGTTGCGGTGATGCTGGGGGCCGTTCTTTTAGACCGGCGGGCCATTTCTCTCAGAGCCGTCGCCATTGCGGCTCTTTTGGTGTTGTTGCGGCGTCCTGAAACCCTCCTAAGTCCAGGCTTTCAAATGAGTTTTGCGGCCACCACGGCCCTGGTAGTGGCTTTTAAAACCTTGCAAAGCCAGCCTCAGGTCGCGCGGTGGGGCAGCCATCGGCTGCTGCGATGGGGCACGGCGCTCGTGATCTCGTCTCTTGTTGCGGGCCTTGCCACGGCACCCTTTGGGGCGGCGCATTTCAATATGGTGTCGCACTACGGTTTGTTGGCCAACCTCGCCGCAGTGCCGGTCATGGGCGCGGTTGTTGCCCCGGGCGCGCTCTTGGTACTGCTCCTTGCGCCGTTTGGGGCCAGTTGGCTTGGGCTGTGGATCATGGGGCGTGGGATCGAGTGGATCATCTGGGTCGCCGAAACTGTGGCTGCACTCCCCGGTGCACGAAGGGCGGTCGTGACCCCATCCGCGTGGATCCTGCCAATGATCGTCTGTGGTGGACTGCTCCTGTTGCTGTGGCAAGGCAGGATGCGTTGGCTTGGCGCTCTTCCCATAGGCTTTGCACTCGCCTTATGGCCGCAGTCAGATCGGCCGGTCGTGCTGATCTCGGGGGATGCTGGGCTTGTTGGGATCATGACCCCGCACGGCAGAGCGGTGTCGCGCAGCAGCGGCAAAGGGTTTGTCGCGGAAAATTGGCTTGAAAACGATGGCGATCTTGCCACCCAAGCGGAGGCGGCTTTGCGTTGGGGTGCGGACACTGAGCCGAAGGTACGACGGTTTCAGACCCTCAGCTATGAACTGGTGCATGTTCAGGGCAAGACGGGGGTAGCGCAATTTGGTGAGGTTTGTTCCGACCAGCAAATCGTCGTGGTTTCGGTGGAGACGGACAGAATATCAGGGCCTTGCCGCTTGATCACGTCAAAGACTTTGCGCGACAGTGGCGCCTTGGCCCTCACTGCTACCGGGGAGGGCATTCCGACAAACGCCCCAGAGCGCCGACGGATCTGGTCGCCGAACTGACACAGCACGCAAACGAAAAACGCCTCGCACGGTGGCGAGGCGTTTCAAAGCGGTGACGCGAGGAGACCTTAGTAGGTGCGGATCAAGCCAACCAAACGGCCCTGTACCTGCACCATGTCCTCCGGGTAGACGCGGGTCGGATAGGCCGGGTTAGCAGCCTCCAGCTCGATAGAGCCCCCTTTTCGGCGATAGTATTTCAGCGTGGCTTCGTGACCTTCAACCAAGGCTACGACAATATCGCCGTTGTCGGCCGCACCGGTCTCACGGATCACCACGATATCCCCGTCATTGATGCCCGCATCAATCATCGAGTCGCCGCGCACTTCCAAAGCGTAGTGCTGGCCAGAGCTCGACAGCATCGCGTTCGGTACAGCGACCTGCGCTGAGGCTGTGCTGATTGCCTCGATCGGGACACCCGCTGCGATGCGGCCCATGACGGAGAGTTCCGTCGCGCCAGAGTTGGCAGCCGGTTTCAACTCGGCCTCGGCGCTTCGGCCGCCGTCAATCACTTGAGGGTTAAAGCCGACCTCAGGCGCGCCGCCGAGGCTTTCGGGAAGGCGGATCACCTCAATCGCGCGGGCGCGATGCGCCAAGCGGCGGATAAAGCCACGCTCTTCCAAGGCCGTGATCAGGCGGTGGATGCCGGATTTCGACCGCAAATCGAGTGCAGTCTTCATCTCATCAAAGCTCGGGGGGACGCCGTCCTTCTGCAAGCGTTTGTGGATGAATTCCAACAATTGCAATTGCTTCTTCGTCAGCATGATTGTCCCCTCTGCACGATGCCTTTTGCCTATGTTCTATTCATGTTCCCGTTTTGTGTCAATGCCATGGGCCATAACGGGAACATAAAAACACTCAAACTCGTCAGTGGGTCAGAGGGAGAGGTAATCGACCATCGCGCCAAGCTTGGCTTCGGGCGCGTGCGGGGGACGCACGATCAGTGCTTCGGCTTGGGCTAAAACGGATAGCAATGAACTGTCCTGACTGTCAAAAGGCACCAAAGCGTCGCCTTGCCAATAGGCCCGCATATAGTGCTGTCGAGGCCCATTGGCTGGCATCGCGAGGCCGAGCGGTGCACGCTGTATGAGATCAGCGTTCTGTGTCAGCCCCTGCATCGCGCGTACCATTGGGGTCACGAATACCCGTCCGCAGACCATGGCAGATACCGGATTACCGGGGAGGCCAACCATGGTGCGGGCACCGAACCGACCTGCCATCAAAGGTTTGCCGGGGCGCATGGCCACCTTGTAGAAGGCGCGCTCGAGCCCAAGGCTCTCGGCAACACCGGCGACCAGATCGTGATCGCCTACCGAGGCGCCGCCGATGGTCACCACGAGATCCGCGTCTTCGGTCAGGGAAAACGCCATGCGGAGCGAAGCTTCGGTGTCGCGGGCTATTGGCAGTAGGCGGACTTCGGCGCCTTGAGTCTCCAGCATCGCCTTGAGGCCAAAGGTGTTGGAAACGATGATCTGATCCGGGCCGGGCGTGTCCCCGGGCATCACCAACTCATCGCCGGTAGACAGCAAGGCGACGACGGGACGGCGATAGACTGGTACTTCGGCGATGTTCATCGCGGCGAGAAGGGCAATGTCGGTGGGACGCAGCAGGCGCGGGGCCTCAACAGTTTGTCCTGCGGTAAAGTCGCGGCCACGGGCGCGGATATTAGGGTTTTCGCCCGGCTCATCCATAATGGTGATCAGGGCGCCTTTACGGTCGACATCCTCCTGGATCACCACAAAATTCGCGCCCTCCGGCACCGGAGCGCCGGTAAAGATCCGCACCGCTTGGCCTGCACCCAATTTGCCGGAAAATCCGTGTCCTGCAGCAGCTTCGCCGACGACCTTGAACATGGCGTGCAGCTCAACCTCGGTGGCGTTCACCGCATAACCGTCCATGGCCGAAGCATCAAAGGGCGGTTGGTCCCGTTTCGCCGTGACAGGCTCCGCTAACACGCGGCCCGCGGCTTCTGCCAACGGGACCGTTTCGGTTTCTAACGGGCGGACCAGATCCAGCAGGGCCGCGCGGGCCTCGGCGACGGAGATCATACCTCGGCCTCGTAACGGCCGGACTTGCCGCCATCCTTTAGCATCACTCGGATGCCGCCGATTTCCATCGCCTTGTCCACGGCTTTGGCCATGTCATAGACCGTGAGGCAGGCGGTGGAGACCGCGGTCAGCGCCTCCATCTCTACCCCGGTTTGGCCGGTGGTCTTGACGGTGCCCTCCACCCGGACGCCGGGCAGATCGGGATCGAGCGTCAGCTCCACCGCGACCTTCGTGATCGGCAGAGGATGACAAAGGGGGATCAGCGTGGAGGTTTGCTTGGCACCCATGATGCCCGCAAGCCGCGCCACAGACAGCACATCGCCCTTCTTCGCGCGCCCTTCAGCAATGATATCAAAGGTTTCGCGCGCCATCTTCACATGACCCTCCGCCACGGCAATTCGCGAGGTGACCGCCTTGTCGGAGACATCCACCATATGGGCGTCGCCCTTTTGGTCAAAATGGGTCAGAGCCATGGGGTGGCCTCCTTACATCGCGCCGGGAACCAGCGGGTTCGCCAAAAGATCGCGGGTGGCGGTTGCCACATCCTCTTGCCGCATCAGGCTTTCGCCGATGAGGAAGCTGCGCGCGCCGTAGCGGGCCATATCGGCCAGATCCGCCGGGGTGAACAGACCGCTTTCGCAGACGATGGAGCGATCAGCCGGCACCAAACGAGACAGGGTGCGGGTGGTGTCGAGCGTGGTCTCAAAGGTTTTGAGGTTGCGGTTGTTGATCCCCATCAAGGGCGATTTCAAATGGCAGGCGCGCTCCAGTTCTTCTTCGTTGTGAACCTCGAGCAGCACATCCATGCCCCATTCAAAGGCGCAGGCCTCCAGTTCGGCGGCTTGCTCGTCCGACACAGAGGCAAGAATGATCAGGATACAATCCGCCCCAAGGGCCCGGGCTTCGGCGACCTGATAGGTGTCATACATGAAATCCTTGCGCAGGGCGGGCAGGTCGCAGGCGGCGCGGGCCTCGACGAGGTATTCCTTAGCGCCCTGAAAGCTCGGCGTGTCGGTGAGCACGGAAAGACAGGCTGCGCCGCCCTCAGCATAGGCCTTTGCCAGCTCCGCCGGATGGAAATCGGGACGGATCAACCCTTTGGAGGGGCTCGCCTTTTTAATCTCGGCAATCAGCCCGTAGCCCTCGTGGGTGGCCTTGATCAGCCGGTCGGCAAAACCGCGTACCGGGTCGGCGGCGCGGGCCTCGTCCTCGACATCGGCCAAAGGTTTCGCGGCCTTGTCGGCGGCCACTTCCTCCAGCTTATAGGCTTTGATCTTGTCCAGAATGGTATCAGTCATGTGATGAAGTCCCTGAATGTGCCCGATCCTCAGTCCATGAGATGGGCGTCTCGCCGCGCGCGGCAAGCCATTGATTGATGGTCGAGAAAGGGCGCGAGCCGAAAAAGCCGCGCCGCGCCGACAAGGGTGAGGGGTGTGCTGTCCGCAGGATCAGGTGATCCCCGGGCTGGATATGTTTTTCCAAGGCTTGCGCGGAGTTGCCCCAGAGCACATAGGCAGTCGGGCGCTGCGACGTCAGATCGAGCACCTGATGCACAAGTTCTTGCCAGCCAAGCGCCTTGTGGCCATTGGCCTCGCCCGCAGGCACGCTGAGGCAGGTGTTGAGGAGCAAGACCCCTTGCCGCGCCCAGGGGCGCAGGTCGGCGGAGTCCGGTGCGCTGCCCAAATCCTCGGCCATCTCTTTGTAAATGTTGGTCAAAGATCGGGGCAGGGGTCGCACGTCTGGCTCAGCTGAAAACGCCAGCCCATGGGCGTGGCCGGGGGTCGGATAGGGGTCCTGTCCCAGGATCACCACTCGGGTCACCTCGGGCGGGGTCATCTCCAGCGCGGCAAATCGTTGGGGCGCGGGCGGCAGGATCTGGCGCGTCTCGGCTGCCAACGCGGCGGCAATCTGAGGCCAGCGCGTCTGAAAGAACGGCAGCGCCGCCCAGCCCCCGAGGTCTCCCACGGGGGCGATGCTGGCCTGCGCCTCTGCCATTAGGCGGCCTCGGAGGTGATCCGGGCGACCTCGGTGACCTTTTTGAGGGCGGCCCCGCTGTCGATGGCCTCGGCGGCCTTTTCCACGCCCTCTTTCAGCGAGGACACCGTGCCGGCGATCGCTTGTGCGGCGGCGGAGTTCAGCAGCACCGCGTCGCGATAGGCGGAGTGTTCGCCGTTCAGAAGCGCGCGAAAGGCCTGCGCGTTTTCTGCCGGAGTGCCGCCAACGATGGCCTCAAACGGATGCACCGGCAGGCCCGCGTCCTCAGGGTGGAGTTCAAAGTCGACGATGGTGCCGTCTTCCTTCACCGCAGAGACCCAGCTGACGCCAGTGATGGTCAGCTCATCGGTGCCGTCCGAACCATGCACCAACCACGCGCTCTCGCTGCCGAGTTGCAACAGAGTCTCCGCCATCGGCCGGATCAGATCGCGGCTAAAGGCGCCGGTCAGCTGACGTTTGACGCCCGCCGGATTGGTCAGGGGGCCAAGGATGTTAAAGATGGTGCGGGTGCCCAACTCCTGCCGCGTCGGCATCACATGGGCAATCGCCGGGTGGTGCATCGGCGCCATCATAAAGCAGATGCCGGCCTCTTTCAGCGACTGTTCCACCACTTTCGGGCCGACCATCACCTTGATGCCCATCTCCGACAAAGCATCCGCCGCGCCGGATTTGGACGACAGGTTCCGGTTGCCGTGTTTGGCCACCGGTATGCCGGTCCCTGCCACCACAAAGGCAGTAGCGGTGGAGATATTGAGGGTGCCCTTGCCATCGCCGCCAGTGCCAACGATGTCCATCGCGCCTGCCGGGGCAGTGACCTTGTTGCATTTGGCGCGCATCACGGCGGCGGCGGCGGCATATTCATCCACCGTTTCGCCTCGGGTGCGCAGGGCCATCAAGAGACCGCCAATCTGGCTCGGGGTGGCCTCGCCATTGAACAGTGCGGCAAAGGCGGTCTCGGCCTCGGCGCGGGTCAGGGCACGGTCGGCGGCAATGCCGATCAGGGGTTTCAGCGCATCACTCATGCCGGAACCTTCATCTCATTCAGGAAATTCTGCAGGAGCGCATGCCCATGCTCGGAGGCGATGGATTCCGGGTGGAATTGCACGCCGTGGATCGGCAGCTCTTTGTGCTGCAGCCCCATGATGGTGCCGTCCTCGAGATGCGCTGTGACCTCCAGACAGTCCGGCAGGCTCTCGCGTTCGACCACCAGCGAATGATAGCGGGTGGCAGCAAAGGGCGAGGGCAGCCCCTTGAACAGACCCTTGTCGGCGTGGTGCATCTGGCCCATCTTGCCATGCACGATCTCGTGGCAGCGCACCACCTTGCCGCCGAAGGCCTGACCGATGGTCTGATGCCCAAGGCAAACGCCCAACAGGGGCGTGCGGGTTTCAGCGGCGGCTTGGGTTAGGGCAAGGCAAATGCCGGCCTGATCGGGGTCGCAAGGGCCAGGGCTCAGCAGGATGCCGGCGGGCTTCATCGCCATGGCTTGCTGCACGTCCAACGCATCGTTTCGCCAGACCTCGATCTCGGCGCCGAGTTCGCCCAGATAATGCACGAGGTTGTAGGTGAAGGAGTCGTAGTTGTCGATTAGCAGCAACATCTTGGCACGCTCTTTTAAGGGTGGCGGGCCGGGGCCGCGCCGAGATATAGTGAACGGAACCATACATGTTCAGGGATGGGCGGCAGCGTCAAGGGCACAACCGGCCTGAGGGGCGCCCAAGGGCAGGATAAGCTGGCCAACGGTCTCTGGATGACGCAGTCAGAACGGCAAGATTTAAGAGGCGGGGCAGCCATGCGTGGATTTCTAGGAGGCGTTAGCGTCGGTGCGGTGGTTGCGGTCATCGGAGCGGCGGTCTGGTCGCTGTCGATTCCTCTGCCGCGCCCGGTCGAGGTTCCAAGCGAAGATCCAGCGCCCATTCTCGCCCCACGGGTCGAGGCAAGCTTGCCAGAAGACACCCCCAGCGGCGACGCCGATGTGGTGGAGCGCGCCCCGCAAGCGCCCGCAGATGTTGAAGCGAGCGCGGGCAACGAGGCTGCCATCGACACGGATACTGCCGAAAAGCCCGAGGTCGCTACCTCCGTTCCAGACACAGAAACGGAACTCAGCACGACGGAGGCACCGCAAGCGACCGTGCCGGATGGAACTGCGCCGTCTCCTGTGGTGACAGGCACGGCCCCGAGCCAACCCGGTGACGAAGACCAACCCTCTGCCACTACCGAAAGTGCCACAGCACCCGCACCTGTGGTCACGGACGAGCCCGGTTTGATGACGCCAGACGTTGGCGGTGACGCCCCGGTCTTGACCCCGGAGGGTAGCCAGACCGCTGGCGTGACCAAGCCTGTGGACGTGCCAACGATTGAAACGCCGGAATTGGGCGATGCGCCAGACAGCACCTTGCCGCCCTCAATCTCCACGCCTGCGCCTGCACCAAACATCACCACAGAAGAGGCGCCGGAACCAGAAGGTCAGGTCCGCATTGCCGATCTTCCGCAGGCGACTGGCACAACCGAGGACACAGGCCCAGCCATAGGTACGCGTGTTGTCCCACTGACCGACAGGGACAAAGAACCCGCGCCCGAAGCCGCACCCGCGGCGGGGACGCCCTTTGAACGCAACTCCGTGTCTGCAGATCCTGCTGCCGGCCTGCCGTTGATGTCGATTATCCTGATCGAGGAAGAAGGCTCGGTCGGAGCAGAGGCGCTGGAGGAGTTTCCCTATCCTTTGACCTTCGCCATTGATCCGAGCGATCCCAAAGCGGCAGAGCGTATGGCGGCGCGGCGGGCGGCCGGGTTTGAGGTTATGATCCTTGCGGATCTGCCCCGCGAGGGCGGCGCGCAAGACGCCGAGACCGCCTTGCCGATCTGGTTTGACCGTCTGCCAGACGCCATGGGGATTTTGGAAGGCATCGAGACCGGTGTGCAGGGCAATCGCCCATTGGCCGATCAGGTCTCCGCCATTGCCAAGGATGCCGGGTACGGGCTTGTGATGCAGGACAATGGCCTGAATACTGTGCAAAAAATGGCCCTACGCGAAGGGGTTCCGGCGGGCGTCGTTTTCCGTGACTTTGACGGTGCAGGCCAAGATCCGCGCGCGATGCGACGGTTCCTGGACCAGGCAGCCTTCCGCGCCGGGCAAGAAGGGGCGGTGATTATGCTCGGCCGTCTGAAGCCGGACACGATCTCCGCGCTTTTGGTCTGGGGGCTGCAGGATCGCGCCAATCGGGTGGCGCTGGTGCCGACGTCCACCAGCTTGAAACGGATGCTTGATCCTTTGAATTGACGCCAAAACTGGAAAAAATGCGGTTGAAATACGCAAATTTTCCACCTGCGCGATATTTGTCCGTCAATTCGATATTGGCTTTCTGAATTTGTTAATTGGACCGGGGCGAAAACAACCGGACAATAAAACATTTCAGGACACTTTCGATGTTTAGACATGTTCACATGAAGGTCAGGCTCGCGTTTTCTGGGTTTGTGTGTATTTTTGCGGTTCTCGTTCTTTCCGTTTCTGCGATTTACAGCCTGTGGCAGAGCGATCTGGAGCTGGAACGACAGATTAAGCTCGCCAAGGCGTTGAAGTTTGAGATGACGCTAGAGCGGATGCATGACGTGGTCCATGCAGATGCCCTCTATGCGGTTGCGCTTGGGGATGTCGCCTCGTCAGAGGTCCGCACGCGCGTAAACGAAAAGATCAAGGCTGATATTGCCGAGATGGAAGCCGCGCTGCAGGATTTGAGCCTCTTGCAAGTTGGCGGGGATCTTAAACCTCTGATTGCCAATGTTTCCGCTCATCTGGCGCCTTTTGAACAAGCGTCCTTGGCCTTGGTCGATGCTGCTTTCTCTGGCAACGATGTGGTCTTGGGCGACATTCCTAAGGTGGAGGCATTGGTCGGGGAACTCGAAAAGGAACTGGTACCGCTTGGTGAGGCTGTCGTGCGGATCTCCAGCCAATCTGCCGAAGATGCACGGGCTCATGATCAGAACCTCCTGATCGGCAATGTAGGCTTTGCCCTCGCGATGATTGTTGTGATGCTGATGAACGTGCGCAATATCACGCTGAGCATCACGAAGCCGATCGAACGCCTGCGGGCCGCGTTGAAAGAAGTCGCCGAGGGCGATTTCGGGCTAAAGATTGCAGATATCATGCGCAACGATGATTTCGGCGACATCGCGCGGGACATTGATGCGGTTTCGGGTCGAGTTATGGACGCGCTTGAAGTGCAAGCCGAACAACGGCGCGAGGGCGAGCGGACGATTTTACGTTTGCGTGACGGCTTGCAGCGATTGTCCCAAGGCGACCTTGGTGACCGAATTGAAAAGCCCTTCACCGAAACCTATGATCCTTTGCGCATTCATTACAACGAAACCGTGGATCGCCTGAATGAGTTGGTGACGGAGGTTGTAAAAGCCACGCGTACGATCCGGGAGCAATCCGATCGGATCAGTACCGACTCGCAAAGCCTGTCCAGCCGGACCGAAAGCCAAGCCGCCACTTTGGAAGAAACCGCTGCCGCCTTGGAGCAGATGACAGCCAGTGTGAAGCTTTCCGCGGAAAACGCGCAAAAGATCGAAGGCGCGGTGGCCTCTGCCCGGAGCGAGGTTGAGCGCAGTGGTCAGGTTGTACGCGGCGCGGTCTCTGCCATGGATGAGATTGCCACCTCATCCGGCAAGATCTCGCAGATCATCAGTGTGATTGACGACATCGCATTTCAAACCGGTCTCCTAGCGCTCAACGCCGGCGTTGAAGCCGCGCGGGCAGGCGAGGTGGGTCGTGGTTTTGCTGTAGTGGCTTCTGAAGTTCGGGTTCTGGCTCAGCGTGCCTCTGCTGCGGCAAACGAAATCAAGGAGTTGATCAGCGAAAGCGCGACCCATGTTCAGGAGGGGGTGACCCGCGTGAACAGCACTGGCGCGGCGCTTGGCGATGTGGTGACGCATGTCACGCGCATTGCCGAGTTGATGTCGGGAATCTCTAATGAAGCCAGCGAACAAGCGCAGGGCATCAATGAGGTGAACATCGGCGTGGGCCAATTGGATCAGGTGACCCAAGAAAACGTCTCGATGGTTGAAACGTCAGATATGGCGATCCAAGGCATGAACCGCGAGACCATTCGCTTGGCCGACCTTGTGGGTCAGTTCAAGCTGCGCAGCGAAGAGCATCGTGGAGATGATCTGTGGTTGGAGCATGAAGCCCACCGTGGTGGCCCCAAGCTGCTGAGTGCGTAAAATAATAGACCGGACCTGTGCGAAGGTCCGGGCTGTTTTCAGTCCAAGGGGGCTAGGCGCGTCCGCCAGACTGCTTCAGCAATTGCCGTTCCCGGTAAATCGCGCAGCGTCAGCTGCGGCACGACGGATCGCATTGGATTTATGGACGGTCTCCATATACTCCGCCTCGGGGTCGCTGTCATAGACAACACCGCCGCCAGCCTGAATATAGAGCTTCTGATCCTGCACGATCGCAGTCCGCAGGGCGATACACATATCCATGTCGCCGCCGGCGCTGAAATAGCCAACACCACCGCCGTAGACGCCCCGTTTTCCCGGCTCCAACTCGTCGATGATTTCCATCGCGCGTACTTTTGGGGCGCCCGAGACGGTGCCAGCCGGCATGCCCGCAAAGAAAGCATCCAACGCGTCTTTGCCTTCGTTCAGTTCCCCCACCACGTTGGAGACGATGTGCATCACGTGGCTATAGCGCTCGATGATGAACTCTTCGGTCGGGCGCACGGTGCCGATCTTGGCCACCCGGCCCACATCGTTGCGGCCGAGGTCCAAGAGCATCAGATGCTCGGCGAGCTCTTTTTTGTCGGCGAGGAGGTCAAGCTCCAGCGCCTTGTCTTCTTCGGGCGTGGCACCGCGGGGACGGGTCCCTGCGATGGGGCGAATGGTGACTTCGTTGCCGAAGACCCGCACCAGAATTTCCGGGCTTGCCCCGATGACCTGAAAACCACCGAAGTTGAAATAGAACATGAAGGGCGACGGATTGGTGCGGCGCAAAGACCGGTAGAGCGCGAAGGGAGGCAGTGGAAATTCCTGCGTCCAACGCTGTGCCGGAACCACCTGGAAAATATCCCCGGCGCGGATGTAATCCTTGGCCTTCTCGACAGCGGCCATATAGCCGTCTTTGGTGAAATTCGACACCGGCGGCGCGACCTCATAGGCATCGCCCAGGTCACGTGTCTCGGCCGGCATGGCGCGTTCCAGATCGCGGACCGCGTCCATCACGCGTTCGGCGGCCTGCGCATAGGCGGCGCGCGCCGATTGGCCATCGCTGACCCAGGCGGGCGAGACAACGGTCACTTCGCCTTTGACACCATCGAGAACCGCAACCACGGAGGGGCGGATCATCACCGCATCCGGCAGGCCAAGCGGGTCGGGGTTCACATTGGGCAGGTGTTCGACATGGCGGATCATGTCATAGCCCAAGTAACCAAAAAGACCGGCGGCCGCTTGCGGCAGATCTTCTGGCAGGTCGATGCGGCTTTCGGCCAGAAGCGCGCGCAATGTATCAAGCGGGTTGCCCAGTTGCGGCGTGAACCCATCGGGATCAAAACGCGCGGCGCGATTGATCTCTGACTGTTCGCCACGCGCCCGCCAGATCAGATCCGGCTTCATCCCGATGATGGAATAGCGCCCACGGACCTCGCCACCGGTCACCGATTCCAGCATGAAGGCGTCTTTTTGAGCGCCAGTCAGCTTGAGCATCAGGGACACCGGAGTGTCGAGGTCTGCGGCCAGCCGCGTGTAGACCACTTGGTTTTCGCCGGCTTCATAGGCGCGGGCGAATGTGTCGAAGTCAGGGATCAAAGCCATAAGGAACGCCTTCGGACCGAATTACTGGAAGGATGCGTGAACGGCGTTCACGGCCTGCTGGTTGATTTGCGGACGGGCCTCGAGCTGAACGGACTGCATATAGATCTGCAGAATTTCCGACGCCAAAGCCTGATCCAATTGCTCGGTCAGAGCCTGAGACAGGAAATCGAGGTCGCTGCTGTCTTCCGGCGGCAGAACGGCGTCCAGTCGCACAACGACCGTGCCTTCCGCGCCAGAGACGATCTCGACGGCGCCGATTTCCATCTCGAACACTTGGTTCATCAGATCGACGGGCGTTTGATCGAGATAGGCGGTGCGGGTCAGACCCTCTTCGGTGACGACGTCGGAACCTTCAGGGAATTGACCGTCATTTGCCTCAACTGCGGCTTTCAGCTCTTCGGCTTGCGCCTGCAGGGCGTCTGCAACTCGGGCGGCTTTGACAGCCTCGACCACAGCGTCCCGGGCCGCGTCAAAAGGTTCGGGACGTTCGGGCAGCACTTCGTTCAGTCGCAGGGCAAAGAGACTGCCATCTTCAAGGAAAGCAACGGCTGGGAAATCCTCAACAGTGACGGCCTCGGCTGCAGTGCGGAAGGCATCATAGGCGGCAATGTCGTCTGTCGACGCGGCTGTCCAATCGAGGGCGCCAAGGGCGAGCCCTTCTTCCTTGGCGAGCTCTTCCAAGGTTGCGCCGCCTGCGAGGAGGTCATCAATCCCCTCGGCGCGGGTCTCGATCACGCGACGGGCGCGATCCATGGCGAGCTCTTCACGCAGGGTGGGGGTGGCGTCCTCAAAAGAGGTGCTTTTAGCCTCCAATACGCCATTGATGCGGAACAGGGCCGCGCCAAGATCAGAAGGCAGCGGACCAACGACAGAGCCAACCTCCGCCGCGAAAATCACATCGCCTGCGCCACCGAGATCGTTTTTCGCCACGTCACCCATGTCGATATCGGAGAGGGCGAGACCACGATCCTGCACGAGCGCTTCGAAAGTGGTGCCGCCGGTTTCAAGCTGAGCCTTTGCGGTGGCTGCGGCCTCTTCATTCGGGAAGACCAGACGCTCGACCAAGCGGCGCTCAGGCACGTTGAACTCCGCGTCGCGCTCTGCGTAGAGCTGGCGCAGGGCGTCTTCGTCCACTTCGACCTCATCGACCAGGGCATCGGGGCGCAGGGTCACATAGGTAAGGACCTTGGTCTCCGGCAGGACGAAATCTTCTGGATGGGCGTCATAGTAAGCTTTCAGCTCGTCTTCGGTTGGCTCAACGGTGGTCAGAACCAGATCGTTTTCGGACAAGCGCACATAGCTAAAGCTCCGGCGGGCGCCGATGTAGTCGGTGAGGGTCTTGCCCATCACACGAGGCATTTTGGTGCCGCTCAGGATCGCACCTTGCACCAGCGTGCGGGTGGTTTCGGCTCGCATATCGGCCTCAAACTCCGCCTCGGAGAGGCCCGCGTTCTGCAACGCATATTTGTAGCTGTCGCGGCTAAAGGAGCCGTCCGAACCCTTGAACGCGTTGATTTTGGTGATCTCGGTCAGCAGGGTGTCGTCGCCGACGGACAGACCCAAAGTATTCATCTCGTTGTCGAGCGCGGCGGCGGCGACCAGACCAGAGAGAACGCCGCGATCGACACCCATCGCGATGAGCTGCGACAGCGGGATAGCTTGACCGGCCTGCGCTTGGATCGCACGCTGTTCTTGCTGCAAGGCGCGAGCATATTCGTCAACGGTGACTTCTGCGGTGCCGACCGTTGCGAGGGTGCGGTTGGTTCCGGAGACATTGATTGCACCAAAGCCCGCAAGCCCCACGAACAACAATGCCATGAGGATCCAAACAAAGGTCTTGGAAAGGTTTTTCATGCCTGCGGCCCTTTATGTCGTCTGTCTTTGCTCGGCGCGGGTCCGATGTGACCGGCGAGCTTATCCTGTTGCGGCCCTGAATACGCGCTGCCCCCACAAGGAGCAAGCGCGCAGGGGCCAAATGCCTGTGTGGTTAGGCGTCAAATGCGCTGAGGCGGTGGATCATCTCTGCGATTCCTGCGCGATCCACGTTGGCGAAGGCCACGCGGAACTGTCGCTGCCCCTCTACGGCCCCGTCCGGGGTGAACATGGTTCCGGGCAGCATCAGGACGCCAATCTCCTGCAACATCTTTTGCGCGATGATGTCGGAGCTCTCTGCGAAGGGATGTTCGACATAGGCGAAATAGGCGCCACAGCCGAGCAGTTTCCACCCTTTCTCGGCCAGAGGAGCAAAGCCCTCCTCAATGGCGGCGCGCCGGTCAAGGATTTCGGCCCGTTCCCCCGCCAGCCAGTCAGAGAGGTTTTCAATCCCCCACGTCGCGCCAATCTGACCCACTTGAGCCGGGCAGATGGTGACGGTGTCGAGGAACTTCTCCATTTCGTAGAGCCGCGCCGCACTGGCGCAAATCGCGCCAACCCGGTGACCGGTCAGGCGGTAGGCTTTGGAGAAGGAATAGAGATGCACCAAGGTTTCGCGCCAATCGTCGCGTTGAAACAGGCTATGCGGAGCGCCGGTGCGGCTGTCGAAATCGCGATAGGTCTCATCGACAATCAGCGTCAGCCCGTGACGCTTGGCGAGTTCAAAGAACCCGTCCAACAGCGCGGCAGGGTATTCAACACCGCAAGGGTTGTTCGGTGTAACCAGTGCGATGGCGCGGGTGCGATCGGTGATCAAGGCTTCGGCCTTCGCGACCTCGGGCAGCATGCCATCACCAACGGGCAAGGGCAGGGTGGTGACGCCCTGCATATCCAGCCACATTTTGTGGTTGAAGTACCAAGGGGTTGGCAGAATGACCTCATCCCCTTCACCACAAAGGCTGGAAATGGTCGCGGCAAAGGCCTGGTTGCAGCCAGAGGTGATCGCGGTTTCTTCCGGCTTGATCGGTGCCGCGTAATGCTGGGTCATCTGAGCCGCCAAAGCGGCGCGCAGATCATCATTGCCCAGAACTGGCCCATAAAGGTGGCTGCTGGTCTCATGTAGCACGGCCTCTGCCATGGCGCGGCGCAACCCTTCAGGCGGGGCCTCTGCGGGGGCAGCTTGGCTGAGGTTCAACAAGGGCTGGTCGTCGGAAAAGGTCACGCCCTTGAGCCAGCGACGGGACTCCACAATCGGCGAGACGAAAGTGGCTTCGGTTCTGGCTTGGCTCATTGGAAGTGTCCTTTGGGTCGGTAATGATTTGGCCGCCGCGCGGCCTGCGGCATTAGGGCGAGTTCATGCGCCACATGCAAGGGCCACAAGGGGCGGATCGGCAAAGAAAAAGCGCGCCGGTTGGGGCGCGCTTTGAATTCGGGTCTCAGTCCAGATCGGATCAATCGGCGCCGCGATAGGGCTGGACGTACTGAAGCGCCATATCCCAGGGGAAGAAGATCCAGGTGTCCTGGCTGACGCCGGTGATAAACGTATCCACCTGCGGTTCACCCTGCGGCTTGGCATAGACGGTGGCAAAATGCGCTTGCGGGTAAAGCTCGCGCACCAGTTCCAGCGTTTTGCCAGAGTCGACAAGGTCATCGATGATCAGAATGCCGGTGCCATCGCCCATCATCTCGGCGTCAGGGCTTTTCAGCACCTCGGCCTCACGCCGCTGGTCGGCCTTGCCGCCGCCGGAGTGGTAGGATTTGACGCTGATGGTATCGACAGTGCGGATGTCCAGCTCGCGTGCAACGATCATCGCAGGCGCCATGCCGCCACGGGTGATCGCCACAACCGCGCGCCAAGCGCCATCGTCAGGACCTTTGCCATCCAGACGCCATGCCAAAGCGCGGCTGTCCCGGTGGATCTGATCCCAGGAGATGTGAAACCCCTTTTCGTGGGGCAGACGGCTCGTGTCCTTGGTGGTCATGGCTCAGCCTTTCTCGATATCCGGAGCGTCCACGGCTTTCATGCCGACCACGTGATAGCCTGCATCGACGTGCAGATTCTCACCGGTGACGCCGGAGGACAGGTCAGACAGAAGGTACAGCGCGGATTTGCCCACGTCATCAATGGTCACGTTGCGACGCAGCGGCGAGTTATACTCGTTCCACTTCATGATGTAGCGGAAATCGCCAATGCCGGATGCCGCTAGGGTCTTGATCGGGCCCGCGGAGATCGCGTTGACGCGGATGCCATCCTTGCCCAGATCCTCGGCCAGATATTTGACGGAAGCCTCCAGAGCGGCCTTGGCCACGCCCATTACATTATAGTGCGGCATCACCTGCTCGGCCCCGTAGTAGGTCAGGGTCAGGAGCGAACCGCCTTCGGACATCATCTTCTCCGCGCGTGCAGCGACGGCGGTGAAGGAATAGACCGAGATATCCATAGTCATGGTGAAGTTGGACCGGCTGGTGTCGACATAGCGGCCGCGCAGCTCGTTCTTGTCGGAAAAGCCAATGGCGTGAACAACGAAGTCCAGCTTGCCCCATTTTTCTTCGAGTGCGGCGAAGAGCGCATCGATAGAGCCCTCGTCCGACACATCGCAGGGCAGGACGATATCGCTGCCCAGTTGTTCGGCCAGAGGGCCAACGCGTTTCTTCAGCGCATCGCCTTGATAGGAAAACGCAAGCTCCGCGCCCGCATCGGCGCAGGCCTTGGCAATGCCCCATGCGATGGATTTGTCGTTGGCAAGGCCCATGATAAGGCCACGTTTGCCGGCCATCAGTTGATTAGACATGCAGGTTCTCCGCCTGTGATCGGTTAATGGATGTCCTTTAGCCCGCTGCGACAATTGCTTCAAGGGCGGACACCAATGTCCAGTCTTTCATTTGGATCCAAAGCGCAGTAAGTTAACTTTTAAACAAAAGGACAAGGACAACATGTCAGACAGAGAGGGGCTCTTCGCGGGTGACGATCCGTTCGAGATCGCACGCCGTTGGCTTGCTGATGCCGAAGAGACTGAAATCAATGACCCCAATGCGATTGCGCTCTCCACTGTGGACAGCGCCGGGATGCCGAATGCGCGCATGGTCTTGCTTAAGGAAATTGAAAGCTCTGCCTTCGTTTTCTACACCAATTACGAGAGTGCCAAAGCACGCGAATTGGACCAAGCGGGTGCGGCAGCCTTTGTGATGCACTGGAAGTCCTTGCGTCGCCAAATTCGAGTTCGCGGCCTCGTTGAAAAAGAGGACGGACCGCAGGCGGATGCTTACTTCGAGTCTCGTTCATTAAAGAGTAAGCTCGGCGCCTGGGCGTCCAAGCAATCCCAGCCATTGGCGTCTCGAAGCGCTTTGATGGCTGAGGTGGCGAAGGTTACGGCCCTCAAAGGACCGAATCCCAAACGTCCCCATTTCTGGGGAGGATACCGACTCACACCCGTTGAGATTGAATTTTGGGCCGATGGTGCCTTCCGACTGCACGATCGCTTTGTTTGGCGCCGCGCTGCGGAAAGTGACGAATGGACCATAGCCCGCTTGAGCCCGTGACGTTACACTCCGTCATGAATTAACGAACCCTGTAACTTCCGACTTTTTTGCTCTTGAATTCTTGTGCGGAAATCGCGCAGTTAGATGGGCATCACGGAAACCAACAAATGAAACCGGTGGAACTCGCAAGTGGCCGAAGATCTGAGCAGTTTGCAACATGTCCGTGGACTAGTGAAATGGTTTGACCCTGCAAAAGGGTATGGCTTCATCGTCTGTCCGGACGGTGGCCCCGATATTCTCCTCCACGTCAATGTGTTGCGTAACTTTGGCCAAAGCTCCATCGCGGATGGTGCTGGCATCGAAGTGGTTACGCATCGCACGGACCGTGGCGTACAGGCCGTTGAAGTGGTCGGCATCACCCCGCCTGAGCGGGACGATACGCCCGTATTGAGCGACCTGGCAGAGCTGGATGCTGCCGATATCAGCAACAGCCCCCTAGAACCTGCTCGTGTGAAGTGGTTCGACAAAGCCAAAGGATTCGGATTCGCAAACGTATTCGGTCTTGATGAGGATGTTTTCCTCCATGTCGAAGTTTTACGCCAGTCAGGTTTATCTGACCTTCAGTCTGGCGAAGCGCTGGCGATGCGGGTCATAGACGGCAAACGCGGCCGCATGGCGGTCGAAGTGCTCGCTTGGGAAGCGGCCGTCGGCGAACAAGAGAATATCAACTGATGACGCACAGGGCGGTCACCTTAATTGGGGCCGCCTTGGCCTTTTGCCTGAGCGTGCCAAGCGTGCTTTGGGCCGATGCACAGTGCCAGCGCGACAAGGTTGATCTGCGCGGCGATTGGGGCAGTGCCCGCTTTTCCATCGAAATTGCAGACACGCCGGAGAACCGGGCCACCGGTTTGATGTATCGTCAGACCATGGCCAAGCGGGCAGGGATGCTATTTGTCTATGAGCACCCGCAGCGGGTCGCCTTTTGGATGAAGAACACGCTGATCCCGCTGGACATGATCTTTGTCGACCAAGAAGGGGTCGTGCAACGGATCCACGAAAACGCAGTGCCCGGCGATTTGACCCCGATCCCCGGAGGCGACGGCATTCTTGTCGTTCTCGAGCTCAATGCGGGGATTGTGCGGGACTATGGCATCACTGTCGGCTCGCAAATGCGGCATGAAGTTTTTTCAGATATCAGCGCGATTTGGCCCTGTTAGGGCTTTTCAAATCAAACCCTGAGGGATAGGAAGGCGCACGGTCCGGGGCGTGGCGCAGTCTGGTAGCGCACCTGTTTTGGGTACAGGGGGTCGTGAGTTCGAATCTCGCCGCCCCGACCACTTCTCTCCCTCCATCACTCAGTTATGTTCGCCTCTCTTCGGAGAGGGCGGGAGACGCTTCGGCGTTTTCCTGGGGCAGCTTTTGCGGGGGACGCGCCCCCGAGGTTCCCCCGCTTTTTTGCGCGAATTGCGCAGCAAGCCGCGTGCGGGCAGAATCACCGACAAGTGCTTGAGTGGGGAATCTCCTGTACTTCGAGATGTTGTGTTTACCCTTTGTTTAGGGATTGGCGCCAATTGGCATCAAGGAGAGGTTTTGTCTGCCACATAATTTTGCGATAGCCGATCACGGCGGTCTGAGGCGTTGCGGAATTGACGCGCGTAAACCGCACGGCGCGCCCCGGTGGATAACCTTACTGTTGGACACATCTCTCGGAGGGGGCGAGGCGGTTGCCTGAGACAGGCACGGGCGGCAACTCCCTAGCAGGTCGGGAATTTTCAGAATCTGTTAACCATGTGGTCAAGTTGGGCGCACCACGGAGGGCATGTGGATGAATCAAGAGAGGTCCTTTGACCCTCCAAACCGTTAATTCGGTCAACTAAATTGTGCTCCGTAAAATTTGAAATTTTGCGTTGACCGTCTAGGGGAAGTTACGCGAGATTGTGGGTGTCAAAGGGTTAGTCCACTAAATCTTGTGAAGAAGAAGCGGCTATCCCGAGCAGTAGTACCTAGTTCAAACCGTTAAAATTTGGGTCGGTGTGTGACCCACCAGCGCAAGATCCGTCTTGCGCCACAGGTCGGTTTGACAGGGCTACGCAGGACAATCGGGGCCGGTGCAACAGCGCCAAAACGCAGATACAGGACACAAGGGACAGGTGTGGCCATGAAAATCGAACGTCGTTTTACCAAAGCAGGGCAGGACGCCTATGCATCGCTGGATTTCGTTGGAGCCACATCCGAAATCCGCAACCCCGATGGCACGATTGTGTTCCGTCTGGAGGGGATCGAGATCCCTTCGACCTGGAGCCAAGTGGCCAGCGACGTGATCGCGCAGAAATACTTCCGCAAGGCTGGTGTGCCGCAGCGTTTGAAGAAACTGCGCGAAAAAGGTGTGCCGGAATTCCTGTGGCGGTCTGTCCCCGCCGATGACAACACCGAATTCGAAGGCGAAACCTCCTCCAAGCAAGTGTTCGACCGCCTGGCCGGCGCCTGGACCTATTGGGGCTGGAAGGGCGGCTATTTCTCGACCGAGGAAGACGCCCGCGCCTATTTCGACGAAATGCGCTACATGCTGGCGACCCAGCGTGCAGCCCCGAACAGCCCGCAGTGGTTCAACACCGGTCTGCATTGGGCCTATGGCATCGACGGCCCGGCGCAGGGTCACCACTATGTCGACTACAAAACCGGCAAGCTGACCAAATCCGACAGCGCCTATGAGCATCCGCAGCCGCATGCCTGCTTCATCCAGTCCGTCTCTGACGATCTGGTGCAAGAGGGTGGCATTATGGACCTTTGGGTCCGCGAAGCGCGCCTGTTCAAATACGGCTCCGGCACCGGCACCAACTTCAGCCATCTGCGCGCTGAGGGTGAGAAACTGTCGGGCGGCGGCAAATCCTCTGGCCTGATGGGCTTCCTTAAGATCGGTGACCGTGCGGCTGGCGCGATCAAATCCGGCGGCACCACTCGTCGCGCGGCGAAGATGGTGATCGTTGATGCCGATCACCCCGATATCGAGCAGTTCATCGAATGGAAGGTGCTGGAAGAGCAAAAGGTTGCCTCCATCGTCGCCGGCTCCAAGATGCACGAGAAGATGCTGAACGGCATTTTCGAAGCACTGCGCACCTGGGACGGTTTGGCCGAGGATGCTTACGATCCGGCCGAAAACGAGGCGCTGAAGAAAGCAATCCGCGAAGCCAAAAAATGTGCGATCCCGGAGACCTACATCAAGCGCGTGCTGGATTACGCACGTCAGGGCTATGACAGCATCGAGTTCCCGACCTATGACACCGATTGGGACTCTGAGGCCTATTCCTCTGTTTCGGGTCAGAACTCCAACAACTCGATCCGGGTCACCAATGCCTTCCTTCATGCGGTGGAGAAAGACGCAGATTGGCAGCTGATCAACCGCACCGATGGCAAGGTCGCCAAGACCATCAAAGCCCGCGATCTGTGGGAAAAGGTTGGCCACGCCGCTTGGGCCTGCGCGGATCCGGGCATCCAGTTCCACGACACCGTTAACGAATGGCACACCTGCCCGGCAGATGGCGAGATCCGCGGATCGAACCCCTGTTCCGAGTATATGTTCCTCGATGACACAGCCTGTAATCTTGCCTCGCTGAACCTCCTGACCTTCCTCAAGGGCGGTGAGTTCCAGGCCGAAGATTACATGCACGCCTGCCGTCTGTGGACCGTGACGCTGGAAGTGTCTGTGATGATGGCGCAATTCCCCTCCAAGGAAATCGCGCAGCTCTCTTATGACTTCCGGACACTTGGTCTTGGCTATGCCAACATTGGCGGTCTGCTGATGAACATGGGCTACGGTTATGACAGCGACGAAGGGCGCGCGCTTTGTGGCTCGCTCACCGCGATCATGACGGGCGTTGCCTATGCAACCTCGGCCGAGATGGCATCGGAACTTGGCGCCTTTGCCGGTTACGAGCGCAACGCCGCCCATATGCTGCGGGTGATGAAGAACCACCGCAACGCGGCCTATGGCGCCAGCGAAGGTTACGACAATCTGACCGTGAAGCCGGTCCCGCTTGATATTGCGAACTGCCCTGATGCACGCCTCACCGAACTCGCGATGAGCGTCTGGGACGAGGCCGTTGAGCTGGGCGAGAAGCACGGTTACCGCAATGCGCAATCCACCGTGATTGCGCCGACCGGCACCATCGGTCTGGTGATGGACTGTGACACCACCGGGATCGAGCCGGACTTTGCCTTGGTGAAGTTCAAGAAGCTCGCGGGCGGTGGCTACTTCAAGATCATCAACCGTTCCGTGCCCTCTGCGCTGGAAGGTCTGGGCTACTCCTCCTCCCAGATCGAAGAAATTGTCTCCTATGCAGTTGGACACGGATCCATCGGCAACGCGCCGGGGATCAACCACACCTCGCTGACCGGTCATGGCTTTGGCCCGAACGAGCTGGCCAAGATCGACGCCGCGCTGGAAAGCGCCTTTGATATCCGGTTCGTCTTCAACCAGTGGACGTTGGGCGAAGAGTTCTGCACCGGTGTCCTCGGCATCCCGGCCGCAAAGCTGAATGATCCGACCTTTGATCTGCTGCGTCACCTCGGCTTTACCAAGTCCGACATTGATGCCGCCAATGATCACGTCTGCGGCACGATGACCCTGGAAGGCGCGCCTTACCTGAAGGCAGAGCATTATTCGATCTTTGACTGCGCCAACCCCTGCGGAAAAAAAGGTAAGCGTTATCTGAGTGTTGACAGCCATATCAAGATGATGGCCTCGGCACAAAGCTTCATCTCCGGCGCGATCTCCAAGACGATCAACATGCCGAATGATGCCACCATCGAGGATTGCCAAAAAGCTTATGAGCTCAGCTGGTCCTTGGGCGTCAAAGCAAATGCGCTCTACCGGGATGGGTCCAAACTGAGCCAACCGCTTGCGGCTGCTCTAGTTGAAGACGACGATGATGCAGCGGAAATCCTCGAAAGCGGGTCCGTGCCCGAAAAGGCAGCGGTTCTGGCCGAGAAGATTGTCGAGAAGATCGTCATCAAAGAAGTGATGAAGTCCCATCGCACCAAGATGCCGCAACGCCGCAAGGGCTATACGCAAAAAGCGGTCGTCGGCGGTCACAAGGTCTACCTGCGTACCGGCGAATATCAGGACGGCACCCTGGGTGAGATCTTCATCGACATGCACAAGGAAGGCGCTGGCTTCCGGGCGATGATGAACAACTTCGCGATCGCGGTTTCGGTCGGTCTGCAATACGGTGTGCCGCTAGAGGAGTTTGTCGACGCCTTCACCTTCACCAAGTTTGAGCCGGCCGGCATGGTCCAAGGCAACGACTCGATTAAGAACGCGACCTCGATCCTCGACTATGTGTTCCGCGAATTGGCGGTGTCTTACCTCGACCGTACCGATCTGGCGCATGTCAAACCCGAAGGTGCGACCTTTGACGACATTGGCCGGGGCGAAGCCGAAGAAGGTGTGTCGAACCTGTCTGAACTGAGCGAAAGCGCGGCGTCTAAGTCCCTGCAAGTGTTGAAACAAATCTCCTCTACCGGATATTTGCGCAAACGCCTGCCTCAGGATCTCGTGGTACTGCAAGGTGGTCAAAACTTCGCGCTGCCGTCGACTGGCACCGATCCGGTTGCCGCGCTGCAAACGCTGGTTCCCGAAACATCGGAGGCCCCGACGTTGGGCGCAGTGTCCGGCGGCATGGATGCGCGGACCAAGGCAAAGATGCAGGGGTACGAGGGTGATCCTTGCGGCGAGTGCGGCAACTACACGTTGGTGCGCAACGGCACCTGCATGAAATGCAACACTTGCGGCGGCACCTCGGGCTGTAGCTAACGATATTGCCGGGCTGCCTAGCGGCCCGGCTCTGAAACCGCATCCAGTGGACCACCTGGGGGATGCGCAGGGGATGACGCGGCTCACCTAGATCTGCCGATATCCCCGACGAATTCGGACCGCTTGGCTGGCGCTGAGCCGTTCAAAGCAATCGGAGACCAAAACGCCTATGGTCTTTGAAAAATGTCTGGGGTGGGTGCGCTCACCCTGCACGCCGAGAAGGACAGGGCAAGAAAAACACGGGCGGTCAACGAAAAGAGCCTGATCGGCGAAACTGGACCCCCTCTCGCATGAGAGGGGGTTTTTCATGTCTGCTTTTTCGTGATGATCAGGCCGGAAGGTGGATGTTGAACCGGTCGCGAATGACCTGATCCACATCCGCCGGGAACCGAGCAGGCGCGCGCTGCGATAGGATCGTCTCCTTGCGAGCAATGGCTTTTTGGATCAGGTCTGGCTTGCCTTTTTCCACCCACTCCTTGGGTGAGGTTCTGTCTCCAAGTGTCGGATAAACATAGTCCTTTTGCATTCGCCCTAAGGTTTGGCCGGTGCCAAGGTAATGCCCTGTGCCGCCCAAGCATACCTCGGCGATCTGATCGAGCGCGAGGGTTTCATCCGTGACTTCAATCCCGCGCACGCAGCGCATGGCTTGCCCAATGAGGTCGTCGCCAAGGATCAGGCTCTCGTGGCAAAACCCGAGCAAGGATGCGTGCATGCCCGCCGCCTCGTAGACCATGTTTAAGCCGGAGAGACCCGCCATCACGTTAGAGCACATCTGCTCCCAGCCGGCCTGCATGTCTGGCAGTTTGCTATCCGCGATCCCTGCAGCCGCGCCGCCGGGGAGATCATAAAACCGATGCATCTGCGCGCAGCCTGCTGTCAGCAAGGCTTGCTCGCCGGAGCCGCCTGTCATCGCGCCCGTGCGCAGATCAAGCCCAAAGGGCCAGGTGCCAAAAATCGCAGGATGTCCGGGCTTTAGCGCGTTTACGTAAACCAGACCGGCAAGGCATTCAGCCACGGCTTGCACAATGGCTCCGGCCACGGTTGAGGGCGCGGTGGCGCCGGCCATCCCCGCAGAAAGCAGCAAGACGGGCATGCCCGCTCTGATACATTCCTCCATCACCAAACAGGCCTCGGTCGCGAATTTCATTGGTGGAACGACGAAACAGTTGGAGTTGGACACGAAAGGCCGTTCGCGCCATTTCTCCTCGCCGCCCGCAATCAGATGCAGCAACTCCATTGCGGGTTTGACGTAGCTCGGGTCGGTGAAAGAGGTACCGACGTGCTTATGGGTGCCCGCGCAGCAGGCGTAGATGGTGTTGAGGTCCATCTCCATATTGTCGGCGATATCGCGGCACACCATCGGGCGTTGCACAAAGTGGATATTGTCGAGCGCATCGCAGATCCGGGCGGCGTCGTGCAAATCTTGCACTGTACTGTCGCGGTAGTGGCGGCCGTCGACGTCCACCATATGCACGGCAGCGCCGGCTGTGCCGTAATGGACGCGGGTTCCGCGCAGGTCGAGATCGGTTTTTCCATCACGGCTGGCGAGGATCACGTCGCGATTGGCTTTGGCGAGCATGTCCTCCACCAAGGCGCGCGGAAACCGCAGGCGGCCATCGTCGCCGTAGCTGCACCCCACACCGGTGAGGAGGTCGATCCCGCTTTGCGGGGCGTCGGCTAGGCCGATTTTCTCCAGCGCATCGAGGGCCGCGTGGTGGATGCGCAAGACTTCGGCTTCAGTCATCACATTGAGGGTTCCGCCGGACAGACCGGGGTGAATGGCGCGCATCTCGGCAGTGAGTGGCGCAGAGCGAGCCGCCCGGCGGGCCGCACGGCCGCCGCTACGGCCTGCGGAAACAAGCTGTTCAAGGGTCATATTGGATACTCAGATTATAGGGGCGTGTTTGGTGCTGTTAAAACCCAACGACAACCATTGGCCGACCCCGGGCCGCACGACCGCGTTCCGCACCAATTGTGCGGATCACGATTTGAATCATGCAATTTGGTTCCTGCATGTGTGCCTCCCAGCCTAACCCCATCCTAGTCAGCCGGATTTTGCAGATTCTGTCGCGCCAGCGACCCATGGTCTGAAAACGACGTTTTTCTTCGCACAGCCGCCCTCGCTATTTTGAGCGGGGCAAAGGTGGAACAAACTGTCTTGTCGGCCGGGTTGTGAACGGATCGTTAAGCAAGAAGTGCGATGGTGATCCCCAGAGGAAAGCAAAACTCCCACTGATGATTGAAACCGCCACCTGACCCGCAGTTGGCTTGGCTTGGCTTGGAGCTCCGCTATGGCGTTGCACCCAATGGATACGTGCCTACAGCACTTGAAACAGAGCCTCGCCGCAGCGGGGCTGTGCGCGGTTTTGTTTGTCCTGGCGACCGAGGCCTCGGCGGACGAATGGTCCGGGCGGTTTCTGGGCCAGATTGCGGTGATGGAGGATCGCGCGCAGATCCAGCCGCAATACGGCGAAACGTCTGAGGTCCGGCAACTGGGCGCTTCTGCCTCGCAACAATGGATTTATGTGCCCGTCGAGGGCTCAGACCTTACAGGCGTACGATCCGGCTCCGATTTGTCGTCCAGCTTTGGATTAGGCTCGCCTTTCTCGGTCATTTCGGGGGATCCGCAAGCCCTTGGGGTGGATCTGCCCCTATTACGGTCGGCGCGTGGCGCCGCGCAGTTTGGTCTTGGGGTGAACTTCTCGCTCGCTCCTAATCTTGATCTGCAGGGGATGGTGTTTGCGGGGCAATCCGAAAACGGCCTGCCATCCTTGGATGCGGAAAACCGGCAACTTGCCTTGATCGCGGCCTTTCGATTTTGACCCGGTCGCGCAAAATCCTTGGCGCAGCGGCGATTGCGTGGTAACGGACTAGACATGGCACAGACCGAAACCATTATTATCATCTGTATTGCCTGCTGAAATTTCAGCGGGCTGGTTTCTGTCGTTTTCTTCTTCCTGACAAGTTGCTAAGCCCGCGCTGCGCGCAGTGGTGCTCTGGGCCGTTTGTTGTCCCGTGTCACCGCCAAGCGAACTTGGTGTCGAAGGAGCTGACATGACGACGATCAAACTGCACAACACGAAGAGCCGGACCAAAGAAGAATTCCAGCCGATCGACCCCAAAAACGTGCGGATGTATGTCTGCGGCCCGACGGTCTATGACCGGGCCCACCTTGGCAATGCGCGCCCCGTGGTGGTATTCGACGTGCTGTTTCGGCTGCTACGCGAGGTTTACGGCGCCGAGCATGTAACCTATGCGCGCAATTTCACCGACGTGGACGATAAGATCAATGCGCGGGCAGCGGAGAGTGGCCGGTCAATTGCCGAGATTACTGGGGAGACCACGCAATGGTTCCTCGACGATATGGGCGCTTTGGGCGCGCTGGAGCCGACGCATATGCCGCGCGCAACCGCCTATATCCCTCAGATGGTGGCGATGATCGAGGGGCTGATCGAAAAAGGTCACGCCTATGCCGCCGAGGGGCATGTGCTCTTTGCGGTCGACAGCTGGAAAGAGGACTATGGCAAACTCTCGGGCCGCTCGGTTGATGACATGATCGCTGGCGCCCGGGTTGAGGTCGCACCCTACAAGAAAAACCCGATGGATTTTGTGCTCTGGAAGCCCTCGACCGAGGACCTGCCTGGTTGGGACAGCCCTTGGGGGCGTGGGCGTCCAGGGTGGCATATCGAATGCTCCGCGATGAGCCATGACCTCTTGGGGGAGAGTTTTGACATCCACGGCGGCGGCAACGATCTGATGTTCCCGCACCACGAAAACGAGATCGCGCAGAGCTGCTGCGCGAACCCTGAAGGCGACTTCGCCCACTACTGGCTGCACAATGAGATGCTGCAGGTCGAGGGGAAGAAAATGTCCAAATCCTTGGGCAATTTCTTCACCGTGCGCGATCTGCTGGAGCAGGGCATTCCCGGCGAAGTTGTGCGCTTTGTGTTCCTGTCGACCCATTATCGCAAGCCGATGGATTGGACGGAGAAGAAGGCCGCGGAGGCCGAGGCAACTCTGCGCAAGTGGCGCGCGCTGACAGCGGGCATCGAGCCCGCCGCCAGCGCTGCTGCCGCGGTCCTAGACGCGCTGGCGGATGATCTGAATACCGCTGGTGCAATTGCCGAGATGCACAAATTGGCTTCCGCTGGGGATGCGGCGTCTTTGTTGGCCTCTGCGAACATGGTGGGCCTGCTGACCGAGGACATGGGCGCTTGGGCCGCTGGTCCGGCGGTGGACCTTTCCGCGCATGAGGCGCGTCTATTTGAAACGCGCGTGGCGGCGATGGAGAGCAAAGATTTCTCCGAAGTGGACCGCTTGAAAACCGCCTATATGGCCGCGGGGCTAGAGGTGCGCATGTCGAAAACCGCAGTCGAACTGGTGCCGGGCGCGGGCTTTGACGCGGCGAAGTTGGAGGATCTCTGATGGCTGAGCGGCTCTATCTCTACGACACCACCCTGCGCGACGGGCAACAGACGCAAGGCGTGCAGTTCTCCTCGGACGAGAAGAAGAAGATCGCCCAAGCCATGGATGATCTTGGCCTTGATTACATCGAGGGCGGCTGGCCGGGGGCCAATCCGACCGACAGCGCGTTTTTTGACGAGGCGCCAAAGACCCGCGCGCGAATGACCGCCTTTGGCATGACCAAACGGGCAGGGCGCTCGGCCGAAAATGACGACGTGCTGGCGGCGGTGATGAATGCCGGAACCGCCACGGTCTGTCTGGTGGGCAAGTCGCATGACTACCATGTGACCGCAGCGCTTGGCATCACGCTGGAGGAAAACCTCGACAATATCGCCCAGTCGGTCGCGCATATCGTCGCCAAGGGGCGCGAGGCGCTGTTTGACGCCGAGCATTTCTTTGACGGCTACAAGGCCAACCCCGACTACGCGCTGGCCGCCTGTCGGGCCGCGCTGGAGGCGGGCGCGCGTTGGATTGTGCTGTGCGATACCAATGGCGGCACTTTGCCGAGCGAAGTTCATCGCATCGTGACCGAGGTGATCGCCTCGGGTATCCCGGGCGAGCGTTTGGGCATCCACACCCATAACGACACGGAAAACGCGGTTGCCTGTTCTCTGGCGGCGATTGATGCCGGGGCGCGGCAGGTGCAAGGCACGCTCAATGGCTTGGGCGAGCGCTGCGGCAATGCCAACCTTACAACGCTGATCCCGACCCTGCTGTTGAAAGAGCCCTACGCCAGCCAGTTTGAAACCGGGGTGCCGCGCGCGGCTTTGGTGCGGCTGACCAAAGTGTCGCGGATGCTGGACGAGATCCTGAACCGGGTGCCGCAGAAGCAGGCGCCCTATGTGGGAGCCTCTGCCTTTGCCCATAAGGCGGGGCTGCATGCCAGCGCGATCCTGAAGGACCCTTCGACCTATGAGCATATCGAGCCGGAAATCGTCGGCAATGCGCGCATCATTCCGATGTCGAACCAGGCGGGCCAATCGAACCTGCGCAAACGTCTCGCAGAGGCAGGGTTGCAGGTCGAAAAGGGCGATGACGCGCTGAGCCGCATCCTTGACCGGGTGAAGGAGCGCGAGGCGGAGGGCTATTCCTACGACACCGCACAGGCTTCGTTCGAGCTGCTCGCGCGTGAAGAACTGGGCCAGATGCCCGAGTTCTTTGAGGTGAAGCGCTATAAGGTCACCGTGGAGCGGCGTAAGAATAAGTACAACAAGATGGTCAGCCTCTCGGAGGCGGTGGTTGTGGTGAAGGTCGACGGGGAAAAGCTGTTGTCGGTCAGTGAATCCCTTGATGAGACCGGCAGCGACCGTGGCCCGGTGAACGCGCTGGCCAAGGCGCTGCGCAAGGATCTGGGGCGCTATTCGCAAGTGCTCGACGATATGTGGCTGGTGGACTTCAAGGTGCGTATCACCCAAGGCGGCACCGAGGCAGTGACCCGCGTGATCATCGACAGCGAAGACAGCAAAGGTCGGCGGTGGTCGACAGTGGGGGTCAGCGCCAACATAATCGACGCCTCCTTTGATGCGCTGATTGACGCGATGAACTGGAAGCTGCTGCGCGATGCGGCCGAGGTTGCGGATGCAGTTTGACGACGACCTGATCGCCTGTGCCGAAGCGGTGCAAAAAGGCGATCCAGAGCGATTTCAAGCCACGATGGCAGCGCCGGTGGCGGCGCGGCCCCTTTTGTTCGCGCTTTATGCCTTTAACATTGAGATTTCACGCGCGCCCTGGGCCAGTCAGGAAAGCATGATTGCCGAGATGCGGGTTCAATGGTGGCGCGATGTGGGGGCGGAACTGGCCTCTGGCGCGGCGGTGCGGCGGCATTACGTGGCCACGCCGCTGGCGCGACTGTTGAAGCCCGAGGCGGCTGTGGTGATCGACGCGATGGCCGAGGCGCGCCGCTGGGACATTTACCGCGACCCGTTTGAGGAGGAAGCGGCCTTTGATCACTACATTGACGCCACCTCTGGCGGGGTGATGTGGATGGCCGCCGCCTCGCTGGGGCCTGCGTCCGAAACTGCGGTGCGGGACTATGCCTGGGCGGCGGGGCTGGCCAATTTCCTGCGCGCGATCCCCGAGCTTGAGGCGCAAAAGCGCGTGCCGCTGCTGGATGGTTCGGTCGAGGGCGTGCGGCGTTTGGCGGAGCGGGGGCTTGATCGATTGTCCGCCGCCCGCGCGCGGCGGGGTGACATTAGCCCTGAGGCGCGCCCCGCGCTCCTTGCTGGCTGGCAAGCAGACGCCTTGTTGCAGCAGGTGCGCAAGGAACCGCACCGGGTTGCGGCTGGCGAAATGGGCTTGAGCGAGTTTCGCAAACACGCGGGCCTGATGTGGCAAGCAGGCACGGGGCGCTGGTAAGGCGCCCCTTTTTGTTTAGGCGCGGGCGTCCGTCGGCTTTAGTACCAGCCACAACAGGGCAGCCCCTGCGAGAACGAGGAAGGGGGCCATAGCCATATTCACAGCAGTCCAGCCCTCAACCGGCGTGCCACCGGAGCAGTTCATCAACCCGCCCGAGGACAACGAAGCCACGGTCACGCCGCCAAAGACCAAAAGGTCATTGAGGCCCTGCATCCGACCCCGTTCATAGGGCTCATGCGCGCCGGCAAGCATCGTGGTCGCGCCAATGAAGCCAAAGTTCCACCCGAGCCCAAGTAGAATGAGAGCGAGAAAGAAGTTCTCAATCTCAACGCCTTGCAGCGCAACTGCCCCAGCACCAGCGAGGATCAGCAGGCCCGTGCCCACGACTTTCTCCACGCCAAATCGCGCAATCAAATGCCCGGTGAAAAACGACGGAATATACATAGCAAGAACGTGGCTGCTGACGATATCGGCGGCATTGTCCTTGGTGAAGCCACAGCCAACCACAGCCAGCGGCGTAGAGGTCATCACGAGGTTCATCAAGGCGTAAGACACCATGGCGCAAATGACCGCGACAGCGATACGGGGCGTTTTCAGCAGTTCCCAGCGGCTCCGACCTTTGGGTGTGTCGACAGAGGGCGCTGCCGGGCGTGGAATGCGTAAGAACGCAAAGAGGCCAACACCCAAAAGGTTTAGTGCGATGACCGCAAAATAAGTCCCGAGGAATGGGATGACAAAGGCGTCACTGGTCGCCTTCACCAGCTGAGGGCCGATGATGGCGGAGATCAGACCACCCGCCATCACATAAGAAATCGCCTTGGGGCGGAATTCGTCCGAAGCGGTGTCGGCGGCCGCAAAGCGATAGAACCCTTGCGCGCTCATATAGACACCGGTCATCGCGCTGCCGATCAGGAAGGCCGGGAACGACCCCAAATAGAGCCCATAGCCGCCCACCAATCCGCCAAGCGCGCCGAACAAGGCCCCGATGGCAAAGCCAACCCGACGCCCGTAGCGCTGCATGATAGCCGACAGAGGTGTTGCCGACAGCATAGAGCCCCCAACGATCAAGGAGATCGGCAGGGTGGCGAGGCAGGGATTGGACGCCAAAGACTGCCCTGCGAGACCACCGACGATAAAGATCATCGGCATCTGCGCGCCCATAATGGCCACAGCGAGGACAAGGATCACCACATTGCGCTTTGCAATCTGGTCGTTCGGGGCGTGAGCGGTCATAGTCATGGCAATTGCGTATCCCTGAACAGGTGAAGGAACAAGCGGCGTGCGATGCACCAATACAATTTTGCCAGCGGCCGCCAGATGACCGTTGGCCGCATCATCGAAACTGACGCTTGCGTGGTCGAAGGGATGGCATGGCTCAGTGATCTCGACCCGCGCTTTGGCGCGGCCTATGCGCTGACGGGCCCCTTGCCACTGCGCCGCAAACCCGATGGGTTTGCCGAGCTTTTGAGCGCGATCGTCAGCCAGCAGGTCTCGGTCGCCTCGGCCAATGCGATCTGGGGGCGGATGCAAGCCGCGGGCTATACCGAGGCAGAGCGAATTCGCGCCGTCAGTGAAGAGGAGCTTCGCGCCGGTGGCTTAAGTCGCCAAAAGGCCCGCTATGCCAAGGCACTCGCCGAAGCGGATATTGATTTCAATGCTTTGCGCGGAGCACCTGATGTTGAGGTTGTCAAAGAACTGACCAAAGTTTCAGGCATTGGCGTTTGGACCGCCGAGATCTACACGATGTTCTCTCTGGGTCGCGCCGATGTCTTTGCCCCCGGCGATCTGGCCTTGCAAGAAGGCGCGCGCCTTCTGTTTGATCTGCCTGAACGGCCCAAGGAAAAGGCACTGCGCCAGATGGCAGAGGCCTGGTCGCCCTGGCGCTCTGTTGCGGCGCGGCTCTTGTGGGCCTATTACCATGTGGCAAAGGACAGGGAAGGGATCCGATGACTCGCGTTTTGACTGCCGGCCGCAAAGAGCCGCTCTCTGGGGAAACCCGCTCTGCGGTGGTATTCCTGCATGGCTATGGCGCCAATGGGGCCGATTTGCTTGGCCTTGCTGACCCTCTGGCTGAGCACCTGCCGGACACTTTGTTCGTCGCTCCGGATGCACCGGAAGCTTGCGCGGGCGCGCCCTTTGGCTTCCAATGGTTCCCGATCCCTTGGATTGATGGCTCTTCCGAGGAAGAGTCGATGCGCGGCATGATGGCAGCGGTGGATGATCTCAACGCTTTCCTTGATGCACTCATGGTGGATGAGGACCTGCTGCCGGAACAGGTGGTTCTGTTCGGCTTTAGCCAAGGCACCATGATGAGCCTGCATGTGGCCCCGCGCCGCGAAGATCCGGTGGCTGGGATTGTTGCATTCTCCGGACGCCTCTTGTCGCCCGATACGCTTGCGGACGACGTCGTCAGCCGGATGCCGGTCCTGCTGGTCCATGGGGATCAAGATGACGTGGTGCCGCCGCAATCGCTGCCTGAGGCGGCAGAGGCGCTCGGTGAGGCCGGGTTCCAGGATGTCTATGCGCATATCATGAAAGGCACCGCCCATGGCATTGCGCCGGACGGTCTATCGGTCGCATTGGCCTTTATGCGCGATAAGCTCAGCCTCTGAACCTATAGCGGCTATTTGGTGCGTGGCTTGCGGCGCGGCGAGGGAGACTTCGCCGCGTCTTTCTTTGTGCGGGGGCTGGTTGGATCGGCGCGATATTTTGCAAGTTTATGGCGCGGCGGTTTTTGCGAGGGCTTGGGTGGGCCGGGCACCTTGGGTGGCTCCACATCCTCCCACTTGCCCTGGGCGAGACCTTCGAGTGTCCATGAGCCAATGGCATAGCGGATGAGGCGGAGGGTTGGACAGCCGACTGCTGCTGTCATCCGACGCACCTGACGGTTCTTGCCTTCGCTGATTTTCAATTCGATCCAAGTGGTTGGAACAGATTTCCGTTCCCGAATGGGGGGCGTTCTCGCCCAGAGCATCGCGGGCTCTTCAATCACCCGCGCTTTGGCAGGGCGCGTTTTCCCGTCTTTGAGATCAACACCGCTGCGGAGCGTGCTGAGTTGGTCTTCTGACACTTCACCCTCAACCTGCACCCAATAGGTCTTTTCCAGCTTGTGTTTCGGATCACTGATAAAGGCTTGCAGACGCCCATTGTCGGTCAGCAGCATCAAGCCTTCGCTGTCGCGGTCCAAACGGCCAGCCGGATAGACCCCGGGGCAGTCGACAAAGGCGCTGAGAGTCGTGCGCTCAGACCCTTCGGTGCCGCGGTCGGTGAACTGCGGCAACACATCAAAGGGTTTATTGAACCGGATCAGGCGTGTCATTTTGCGGTCCTACGGCGGCATCCGCCCTTGTGCAAGCGCGCAATCGCCCCAAATACCTTTGAGAGATCCGAAGGATGCCTGAAAAATGGGCTGTGGATAACTGTCATGTCGCTGTAACGGAATCAATCTATCTCACACGACATATGGTGGCTCATTGGGACTTGTCAGGTTTCGGCCACGAGATATAGTCAAAGACAAGCTGGGGCGGGTTCCCCGCTCTGGTGCCGAGTTGAGGCAAGCAGGGCGAGGAAGACGTTGATGGACGGAGACTTCAGGACTGAATTCGTACGAGAGCCGGGAGCGCTGAAGCAGCATCCCGCATTGGTGCTCAACGCGGATTATCGTCCTTTGTCATATTATCCCTTGTCACTTTGGCCATGGCAGGACGCCGTAAAAGCCGCTTGGCTGGATCGGGTCGCTATCGTGGCCGAGTATGACGAGGTTGTGCGCAGCCCAAGTACCGAAATCCGAATACCGTCGGTTGTTGTGCTGAAAGACTATGTTCAACCCCAAAAGCGCGTGGCCTTCACGCGCTTTAATCTTTTCTTGAGGGACGAATTTTGCTGCCAATACTGCGGGGGTCGGGGGGATTTGACCTTTGACCACGTGGTGCCGCGCGCCGCTGGGGGTGTGACCAGCTGGGAAAACGTGGTGGCGGCCTGTTCGCGCTGTAACCTCAAAAAAGGCTCGATGTCACTGCATCGCGCGGGCATGTCCCTGAGGAAGCCACCTCGGCGGCCGGGGGCGGAGGAGCTGCGCAACACCGGGCGCAAATTCCCGCCGGGCTATCTGCATGAAAGCTGGATGGACTATCTCTATTGGGACAGCGAGCTGGAAGCCTAATGGTGAAAGCGCGGCCCCTATAGGAGCCGCGCTTTGTAAATTAATTCAAGGCTTTGCGCGCTGAACCATCCCAAAGAGGTCGCGCGGATCATCGGGGTCGGCCAGCATATCGAGGTCGATAAAATAGTCGGTATCCTTGATCCGGTCGCGGATGTAACGCAGGGCCGAGAAATCCTCGATCGCGAAACCGACGCTGTCAAACAGGGTGATCTGCTGCGCATCGGTGCGCCCCTGTTTGCGTCCCAGGATGACTTCCCAAAGCTCGGTGACCGGGAAATCCTCGGCCATCTGCTGAATCTCGCCCTCGATCCGGGTCTGCGGCGGGTATTCCACGAAGACGGTGGAGCGGTCGAGGATGCCCTTTGCCAGCTCAGTCTTGCCCGGGCAGTCGCCGCCAATCGCGTTGATATGCACGCCAGATCCGACCATGTTGTCGGTCAGAATGGTGGCATATTGCTTGTCGGCGGTGCAGGTGGTCAGGATCTGCGCGCCCTCGATTGCCTCTTCCGGGGTTTTGCAGACCGTGACAGTCACGCCCAGACCAGCAAGGTTTTCGGCGCATTTTGCGGTGGCGGCAGGGTCTTTGTCGTAGAGGCGCACGGCCTTCAGCCCAAGGATCGCCTTCATCGCCAGCGTCTGGAACTCCGACTGCGCGCCATTGCCGATCATCGCCATCGTGTCAGAGCCTTTGGGCGCCAGATGCTTTGCCACCATCGCCGAGGTCGCGGCCGTACGCAGCGCGGTCAGAATGGTCATCTCGGTCAGCAGCACCGGATAGCCGGTGTAAACATCCGCGAGAAGACCAAAGGCGGTCACGGTCTGCAGCCCCTCGGAAGTGTTCTTCGGGTGGCCGTTAACGTATTTAAAGCCATAGGCCTCGCCATCGGAGGTCGGCATCAGTTCGATCACGCCAACGTCGGAATGGCTGGCCACGCGGGGGGTCTTGTCGAACAGCTCCCAGCGTTTGAAATCGGCCTCGATATAGTCGGCCAGATCACGCAGCATATCCTCAATGCCAACGTGATGAATGAGCCGCATCATATTGTCTACGCTGACAAAAGGCACCAATGCCTTGTGCGAGGGTTCGGTCATGATCAGGTCCTTTTGCGGGGGCTCAGGTGGATGGCGGCAAGCATGCAGCGCACGGATCCACCGGCAGTTTCAATGGTCGGGATATTGAGTGGCACCAGAGTCGCAGAGCGTTCAATCACCGCGCGTTGCTCGGGGTTCAGGGCCTCCATCGCGGTGGTCGACAGCGCGAGAATGCGGGTCCGGCCGGTGAGTTCGAGCGTGTTGCCAAGGAAGGCGCCGATTTGCGCGGGCGTGAGGTCGATCACTGTACGGCCGCTGTCCTCCAGCCGCTGTGCCACTTCGGCGCGGCGGGCGGGGTCGGTTATCATGGCAAGGCAGATCAGCGCGTAATCGGTGCCGATGCCCATCAGCACATTGGTGTGATAGACGTCGCGGCCCGCCGCGTCCTTTGCCTCAAACACCATGGGTTCAAAGTTGAAATGGGTGCAGAAACGCTCCAAGAGCACCGGATCGGCGCGGTTGGATTTCACCGTGTAGGCCAGGCGCTCGATATGGTCGAGCACCATGGCACCGGTGCCTTCAAGCGCAAGATTGTCAGCCTCCAACCCGGAATAGTCGATCACATCCTGCACGCGGTAATCGCGCTTCAGCATTTCGATCACATCCCAGCGGCGTTCCTTGCGACGGTTCGGCGCGAACATCGGATAGATCGCCACATGGCCGCCCGCGTGGGTGGAGAACCAATTGTTCGGAAAGACGGAATCCGGAGTCTCGGTGCCTTCGTCGTCGAAAACGTGTACGGTCACGCCCGCCTCGCGCAGGGTGGCGACCGCGCCGTCAAACTCTGCCAGGGCCTGAGCGGAGGTCACCTCGGCGGTGGCATCCGACAGGGTTTGAAAGGCGTTGTCGTCGCGGGTTTCCGGATTGGACTGAAAGTGGTGCGGGCGGATCATCACGACCGCGCCCGGCGCCTGTAGCGTCGTCATGTGTTGTAGCTCCGGGTCGGGCGGTCAAACACGCGGCGGCCCATCGCCGAGGCGCAGAGGTCCACCATCAGATGGGCGGTCTTGCCGCGTTCATCAAGGAAGGGGTTCAGCTCAACCAAGTCCATCGAGGTCATCAACCCGTAGTCATGCAGGATTTCGCAGACCAGATGCCCCTCGCGCACGGTGGCACCACCCGGAACCGTGGTGCCCACAGCGGGCGCTACGGCGGGGTCGAGGAAGTCGACGTCGAGCGAGACATGCAGCATGCCATTGGCGGCTTCGACCTGATCGAGGAAGGCCTCCAGCGGGCGGGCGACGCCGTTTTCGTCAATGTCGCGCATATCGTGGCGGCGAATGCCGACCTGTTCCATTGCCAGACGCTCAGCCGTATCGACCGAACGCAGACCTATCATGCAGACGTTTTCCGGCGAGACCGGGTTCGGCACCGGAGGGAAGCCCGGGAACTCTGCCTGACCGGTGAAATAGCGCACCGGCGTGCCGTGCAGATTGCCGGAATCGGTGCTTTGCAGCGAGTGGTAGTCGGAATGGGCATCAAGCCAGAGCACAAACAGCGGACGGCCCACTTTGGCGGCGTGATTGGCAACACCGCGCACGGTGCCAAGCGCCAGCGCATGGTCGCCGCCCATGAAGATCGGCATACCGCGACCCATTGCCTCTTCCGCTGCATCCGACAGGGCCTGGGTCCAGGCGCGCGTCAGGTTCGGCTGATAGAGCAACTCGTCAACCGTGTCGCGCTCATGTGGGGCAGGGCGGACGTTGCCGATATCCTCAACCGTGTGACCGAGGCTCTCAAGAGCGGTGCCAAGGCCAGCGGTGCGATAGGCATCCGGACCCATCAAACAGCCGGTGCGACGCTTCCCACTGTCGACAGGGGCGCCGACGAGGATACAGTGACGAGAGGACATGCGCGTTCTCCTTATTGCGAGTTACATCTGATATTTCTCCGATTTGAGGTGGAATACAGAGCACAAATTGCTCATAAGGGAAAAAGAAATCGCAAAACGGAGCCCAATGATGGACAAAACGGATGAACGCCTGATCGCTGCGCTGCGACATGATGCGCGGGCGTCTCTGTCTGATCTTGCGATGCAACTGGAGTTGTCACGCACGACGGTCCGCAGTCGAATCGAGCGTCTGCAGGCGCGAGGCGACATCCTTGGCTTCACAGTCGTGCTCAAAGAAGACGTGCTGCGTGATCCGGTGCGCGGGTTGATGATGATCGGCATCGAGGGGCGCGGGGCCTCGCGGATTACCCGTCAATTGCAGGGGCTTCCAGAGGTGCGCGCGATCCACACGACCAATGGCCGTTGGGATCTGATCGTGGAACTGGGAACTGAAAGTTTGGAAACGCTCGACGAAGCGCTCGCCAAAATCCGCATGTTCGATGGTGTGGTCAGCAGCGAGACAAACCTGCTGCTGGCCACCAAGAAAGACAGTCGCGTTTAGCGTCTCGGCTTAGGCTTAGCGCGCGGAACGGGCGGCGGCGACCCACAGCCCCGCCAGTACCAGAGACAGGATGGCGTTCCAGCCCGCCATAGAAATACCCATCATCTGCCACGCGATATCGTCGCACCGGACCAGGGGCGCGCTCATGATCTGACTCATCAGATCCTCTGCGCTCAGGCCACCAATCGGGCCGGAGGTACAGGTAGTCGGACCTTCCCACCAGCCTTGTTCCACACCGGCATGAAAGGCACCAATCGCCGAGGTCGCCAATGCGGCCAGTGCCCCAAGATAGGGCAGAACGGCACCGGGGATCAGGAAGGCCAGAATACCAATGCCGACCGCCGCGCCATGGGGGTAGCGCTGCCAGAGGCAGAGCTTACAGGGTGCAAGTTCGCCAATATACTGAAACCCAAAAGCACCAAGCAAAAGGGCGGCAGAACCAGCTGCGGCCAGCAGGACAAGGAAACGGCTGTAGGTCATAGGTACCTCAGAAGGAAGAAGCCCCCGAAGAGGAGCGCGCAAAAGACGGTGAAGACGAGGCCGAGACGGTGCTCGATGAAATCTCGAACCGGAGCGCCGAATTTCCACAACAGGCCAGCCACCAAAAAGAACCGCAGGGCACGGGCAATGATCGAGGTGACCACAAAGGTAACGATCGGCATGCCCGTCCAACCGGACATGATGGTGATGACCTTATAGGGAAAGGGCGTAATGCCAGCGACCAGCACGGCCCAAAAGCCAAAGTCATTAAACCGCGTGTTGAACTCGGCCATTTTGTCGGCCTTGCCCATCGCCTCAAGAATGGGCAGGCCAATGCTGTCGTAAAAGAAGGCACCGATGGCATAGCCAAGAAGCCCGCCAAGGACCGAAGCCACCAGGGCCACGAGCGCGATCAGCCACGCGCGGTTGGGACGTGCAAGGATCATCGGAATCATCAGCACATCTGGCGGGATGGGGAACACCGAACTTTCGACAAAGGCCACAGCGGCAAGCCACCACAGCGCCTTTGGATGATCAGCCAGGGCCATGGTCCGGTCGTACAGCGGTCGCAACATTGAAGCGGCAAGTCCTGTGTAAAGAGCGTCCGGGCCGGGGTCGCATGAGAGCCTCAGGCGGTCAACTCAACAATTTGCGACACCACAACTTTCTTGCAGAAATCGGGCGTCTCTTTCCATTTTGCCTCTGGACCTCTCCGCGCGACGCGGTTAGGAGAAGCGACAGGCCCAAGTGGCGGAATGGTAGACGCAGGGGATTCAAAATCCCCCGCTGGTGACAGCGTGCCGGTTCGAGTCCGGCCTTGGGTACCATAGCAAAGCCCTCGCTTTTCTTCTTGAAAAGCGGGGGCTTGTTCGTTTCGGGATCAGCCCATAGACGCTGTTGCTCTGACGCCCAGCTGAACTCATTTTGCAAAAATATTTTCCTGACGCGACGGAAACAGATCACGGTTGCGTGTTACCGTTACAAAGTGTGGATCTGTCAAAATCTCGAAACTGATTTCTTGTTTCGCGGCCCGACACTTTCTACCACCTTGTGAGGAAGACGCTTTTATTCTCTGTTGGGAGGGACTTACATGCCAATCGAAGCGGGCAAATGGGCGGCCGAATGGGCGCGGGCTAAAAAAGCATTTGAAAAGAACACAAAAGAGAAGAAACCAAGCGAAACCTTCATGAAGATCTCTCTGGGGTCTGGGATCGCGTCCAAGCTGAAAACCATGGACACTGCCTTTGACAACTACATAAAGGCCAAGGGCAAGACCGAAGCCGAGCGTGTTGCGAACAAAGCCAAGTATCTGAAAGAGCTGGATAAGGCGACCAAAGACGCCAAGAAGTCCGCCGACAGCTACATCAAGGTCCTCAATAAGGCCTGGACAGACGAGCTGAAAAAGACCGGCAGCAAGATGAAGTTGGACAGCATCAACGTGCTGGAAAAAGACCTCGACGCGATGATTGAGAGCGCCGAAGCGCGGATCAAGTTCGATGCGGGTCTGCTTGGCAAAAAGGGCGAGGAGTTGAAGGCTGCAGCCCGCGACCTTGGTGCCTTGATCAAGAACCTTGATGCAACATTGAAGAAAGGTGCCTTGTTTGCGGCGCAATGCCAGCGCAACACCAACGGGGATGTGGCTGAAGCGATTGAGTTCTTCCAAGAGAACATCCAGAACGCGGCGCGCGACATCAACCAGAACGTCGGCAACATCGCCAAGCAGTATGATGCGACGAGCACGGAAGCCAAAGCGGGTGTGTCTCTGTTCAAGGAAATGTCCCCCTGGGCCTCCAATGCGAAGAGCCAGTCAGACGTGAAGAACATGAAGACGATGAAGGACGTGATCGCCAATGCAAAGACCTACACCGATTGGGTGAAAAAGGTCGCCGCCTGGCGCAAAGGCCTGAAGGTCGTTTGACCAAAGCCAAAGCTGACAAAGGAAAACCGGCCTGATCTCTCAGGCCGTTTTTTTTTGCGTGTCTCGGGCGTGTTAGACCCGTGTGCCGCGCTCAGCATGAAAGAAATGCGCGCGGCTTTCCGGCAGTGTGACCGCAATCGGACCGGTCTGCGCCGCTTCCTCTTTGGACACGCAGACCGAGAAGGCTTGCCCACCAAGGTGGCCATGCAACAACCGATTGGCGCCAAGTTCTTCGACGATCTGCACGTCAAACACCACGGATCCATCGCCGCCCAGACGGACGTCTTCCGGGCGGAAGCCGACAAGCACGCTATCGGTGGCAACCTGAGGCGCGGTCATCGGAAGTTTGGTGTCCGCATCCAACTGCAGTTGATCCCCAGTGATCTTGGCGCTGAGGATGTTCATCGCAGGCGCGCCCATGAAGCTTGCCACAAAGGTGGAGGCCGGGTGCTCGTAGATCTCGGTCGGGGTGCCGATCTGTTCGATACGCCCGGCGTTCAGCACGATGATACGATCCGCCATGGTCATCGCTTCGACCTGATCGTGGGTCACATAAACCGACGTCACGCCGAGGCGCTGCTGCAGGGCGCGGATTTCGATCCGCATCTGGTTGCGCAGCTTGGCATCCAGGTTGGAGAGCGGCTCGTCAAACAAGAACAGCTCCGGGTCGCGCACGATGGCCCGGCCCATGGCGACGCGCTGGCGCTGGCCACCGGAGAGCTGGCTCGGGCGACGTTCGAGGTAGTCGCCGAGGTTTAGAATGCGCGCGGCCTCCTGAACCTTGGTCTCAATCTCCGCCTTTGAGGCGCCGCGGTTCTTCAGCCCATACCCCATGTTTTTTGCAACGGTCATATGCGGATAGAGGGCGTAGTTCTGGAACACCATCGCGATGTTGCGATCTGCCGGGTCCTTGTCGTTGACCACATCCGCGCCGATCGACAACTCGCCATCGGTGATGTCCTCGAGGCCTGCAATCATCCGCAGAAGGGTGGATTTGCCGCAGCCAGAGGGGCCGACGAGCACCACAAGCTCCCCGTCCGGGATTTCGAGCGAGCAGGGCTGTACCGCCTCAAACCCGTTGGGATAGGTCTTGCGGACACGGTTCAATGTTACCTGTGCCATGGATGAATTTCCTTATTTATCGGATTCCGTCAGGCCCTTGACGAACCAGCTCTGGAAGAAAATGACGATGAGAACGGGCGGCACCATGGCGATCATGGAGAGCGCCAGCGCCTTTCCGTATTCGGGGATCATTGCGCCGGTCTGGCCCAGCACCTGCACGATCTGTTTGATGCCGCGCACAAGGGTGAACATGCCCTCATCCGTGGTGATCAGGGTCGGCCACAGGTATTGGTTCCAGCCATAGACAAACATGATGATGAAGATCGCCGCGATCATCGTCTGGCTGAGGGGCACGAGGATATCGATGAAGAACTTCACCGGCCCTGCACCGTCGATCCGGGCGGCCTCGACCAGCTCTTCCGGGATGGAGCGGAAGAATTGCCGGAAAAAGAACGTCCCCGTCGCGGAGGCAATCAGCGGCACGATCAGACCGGTGTAGGTATTGGCGAGACCGAGGCTCTGGATCGCTTCGTAAGAGGGCAGAATGCGCACTTCGAGCGGCAGAAGCAGCGTGGTGAAGATGATCCAAAACGCAAAGGTCGCAAACCGCAGGCGGAAATAGACAATCGCATAGGCGGCCATCATGGAGATCACGATCTTGCCGATGGCAAAGCCAAAACCAAGGATCAGCGAGTTGATCAGCATTTTAGTGCCGGTCACCGTCTTGGTAAAACCCGAGGCATCAAACATCGCTGCTTGGAAATTATCGGCCATATGGCCTTCGAAGCCGACTTGAAGACCTTCTTTGACGATATCGACATCGGCAAAGCTGATGGTGGTCAGGACCATGACCACAGGAAAGATCATCACAAAGGCGCCGATCATCAGAACCGCGTGGTCGATGACGTGGTTCCATTTGATCCGCTTGCGGGGGCGGGCGGTGATTTGCGGCATTGCGCCTGTCTGAGAAATATCAGCCATGTCTGCCTCCTCAGGTGTAATGAATCCGGCGCTCGATGAGCCGGAATTGGAAAACGGTGAGGGCGAGAACGAGGATCATCAACAGAACCGATTGCGCAGAGGAGCCGCCCAGATCGTTACCGCGGAAGCCATCGACGAAGACCTTGTAAACAAGCGTCACCGGATTGTTGCCGGGCTCTGATTGGATCAGCGTGTCGACGATGCCGAAGGTGTCAAACAGCGCATAGGTGATGTTCATGATCAGAAGGAAAAAACCGGTCGGGGCAAGCAGGGGAAAGGTGACATCCCAGAACCGGCCAGACGCGGAGCGATTGTCGATCAACGCCGCCTCACGCACGGATTTCGGGATCGACTGCAGACCAGAGAGGAAGAAGATAAAGTTCACCGGGATCTGCTTCCACACGGCGACGATCACCATCGCAGTGGCGGTCGAGGTATAGTCGGCGCCAAGACGGAAATCCCACCCGAGCATGTTGAAGAACTCGGTCATCGGCCCGTTACGCTGGCTAAAGAACATCAACCCGATGAAGCCAGCGACTGGCGGCGCGATGGCATAGACCCACATCAACAGCGTTCGATAGGTCTTTGCTCCGCGAATGACCGCGTCGGCCTTCACCGCCAGCAAAAGCGCCAGCGCCAGCGAAAAGAAGGTCACGAGCGCCGTGTAGATGACTGTAAACTTGGCTACTTTTCCGTATTCGGCGTTGCCGAGCAGATCGGTGTAATTCTCAAACCCAACAAAGGTCGAGCCAAAGCCAAACGGGTCTTGGAGGTAGAAAGAAGACTGCACCGCCCAGGCTGCCGGCCAATAGAAGAAGACCGCAATGATCATCAACTGGGGCAAGAGGAGCGCGATGGGCAGCCAGACGGTATTAAATCCGGCGCGTTTCATGAGGGTTGGTCCATCCAGAATAGAAGAAGGGGCAACCCGCGACCTGCGCGGATTGCCCCACCAAGGTGAGCTAAATTAGCCCTGGGTCTTTGCGAAACGCTCGAGCAGCTCGTTGGCTTCGGTTTCAATGTTCTGGAACGCGTCCTCAACCGAGGTCTCGCCGGTCAGGATGCGGCCGTATTCACGGTTCATCACGTCGCGGATCTGGACATAGAAGCCCATGCGGTAGCCTTTGGTGTTCTCACCACCCGGCAGGGACAGCTGCTGGATGCCAACTTCGGCAGCCGGGAAACGGTCATAGTGGCCATCTGCCTTTGCCTGCTCGTAAGCAGCGGTGGTGATCGGAACATAACCGGTTTCTTTGTGCCAGAAGTACTGAACGTCCGAAGAGGTCAGGAATTCGAAGAACTTAGCGGTTGCTTCGTTTTCTTCGGCGTCATGACCGGACATTGCGAACAGAGAGGCGCCGCCGATGAAGGTTTGCTTCGGCTCGGTGGTGACCGCTTCCCAATAGGGCAGATAGGTTGCGGAGAACTCAAAGCCGAGGTCTTTGGACATCAAGCCACCGAAGGAGCCCGAAGAGCCGAGCCAGATGGCGACTTTGCCATCTTCGAAGGGCTGCTGGTTGTCACCCCAACCGGTGCCATACCACTCAAAGAAACCTTCGTCTTTCCATTCGGTCAGAGCGGTGAAATGCGCTTTGATCGCGTCGTTGTTGACGAGGATTTTGGTGCCTTCTGCGCCGTCGTAACCATTGTTGTTGGTTGCGAAGGGCAGGTTGTGGCGAGACATGAAGTTCTCGGTGAAGATCCAGGGCAGGTGCGACTGGGTAAGGGCGATGTAACCGGCTGCTTTCAGGGCAGGTGCGGTCACGGTCTGGAACTCTTCCCAGGTTTTCGGCGCTTCAACACCGGCTTTTTTCAGCGCGTCGACGTTGAAATACATGATCGGCGAGGAGGAGTTGAACGGCATGCCGATCATCTTGCCTTCGCTGTCGGCGTAGAAATAGCGCACGCCAGAGATGTAGTTGTTGATGTCGAAATCAACGCCGTTTTCGGTCAGCAGATCCTGAACCGGAACGGTCGCGCCTTTTGCACCGATGACGGTGGCGGCGCCGGCGTCAAACACCTGCATGATGTTGGGCTGCTCGCCCGCGCGGAAGGCGGCGATACCTGCGGTCAGGGTTTCTTCATAAGAACCTTTGAAGACCGGGGTGATTTTGTACTCGTCTTGGGACGCGTTGAAGTCTTCTGCGATCTTGTTGACGGTCTCGCCGAGTTGGCCGCCCATTGCGTGCCACAGGGTGATTTCGGTTTCGGCCCAAGCTGCGGTGGTCGAGAGAGCAACAGCGGCGTTCAGCGCTGCGATTTTCCAAAATGTCATCGACTTCTCCAAGTCATAATACCCCAAAGGCGGGGCGTGTTTGTTGTTCGGACCAACACAGACTGCCACCCTAATGAAATAGGGATATGACAGTGCGCATCGGTTCAAATTCCCGTTCAGGACCAAAGGCGCGTGACCGCTATCATCAGCAGCTGCACACCGGAATCAGCACCGTGAACACGTGTGCACCGCTACAGATCTTGAATAACGCTTTTATGACATTTCGAACTTCGTTAGGGGCTGGATCGGGTAGAGCCGCGTCCCCATGTTTCAGGCCGCTACATGTTGTTTTTGCGCATGCGTAGAGGCGGCGTTCACCTTGACACCGTATTGGTCGTTTGAAACATCTGGAAGAAACGAAAGGGAGGCAGAGAGATTAGATGACGCGAAATTTGCGCCTCAGCCTCTGCACGGTCGTCACGGCCCTTGCGATGACGATGTCCAGCACGACCACGGCGCAGGCCGAGGATTTCATCACAATCGGAACCGGCTCCACCGCGGGGCTCTATTTCCCAATGGGCACCGCGATTTGCCGGTTGCTCAACAAAGAACGGCGGCGTCACGGGATCAGATGTACCGCGGAACCCTCCGAAGGATCGGTGGGGAACTTGCAAGCCCTGCGCGAAGGCAAGATAGATTTTGCAATCGTACAGTCAGATTGGCAGGCCCGGGCGACACAAGGAACGCCTGAACTGGCACGCGGTGTGCCATTTTCGGACCTTCGCGCGGTCTTCTCGCTCTATCCCGAAGTGTTCACCGTGGTCGCCCGCGCGGATGCGGATATCTCCAGCTTTTCTGATCTGCGCGGAAAGCGCGTCAATATCGGCAATCCCGGATCAGGGCAGCGCGCGACGATGGAAGTGTTGATGCGGGCCTTGGGATGGAGCATGGATAGCTTTTCCGAAGTGCACGAACTGCCGGCGAGCGAGCAATCATCTGCCCTCTGCGACGGTGACTTTGATGCGATGATCTTTACAGTTGGTCATCCAGCGGCCTCGGTCGAAGAGGCTACGACGGCCTGTGACTCTGTGATCGTGCCAGTGAATGAGGATGACATTCGTGCCGTCTTGGCGACCAGCGATGTCTATAGCGAGACGACAATCCCGGGGAACCTCTACCGTGGCAACACCGAGGATGTGACGAGTTTTGGCTTTGCTGCCACTCTGGTCACGACCAAGCAACAGCGCCTGAAGGTAGTCCATGAATTGGTCCGGTCGGTCTTCACTAACTTGGAGGGTCTGCGCCTCGCCCATCCGGCCTTTGCGACGCTCAAACCCTTGCAGATGGTTGAGGATTTCCAAACAGCCCCGCTCCACCGGGCGGCGCGGGCCTATTATCGGTTTGATGGGTTGTTGGAGCGCGCGTCGCCGTAACCGGTCATTTCCAAATAGCCGCGCCCTTTGTGCGAACCTGAGACCTCCACGGGACCTTCCCAATAGGGAAACTGGGTTGCCATCCAAGCCCTTGGATTCAGGGCCTTTACAACAACGTCGACATTGTGATCAGCCACTTCGACGCGCCATGTCGTCGGCACGTCGCGGTCCTCTACCCTCGATCGTTCGGTCGGCGTGGCACGAAACATGCCCGGCTCCAAGGGCGTCGCCCTGTTATCGGGAGAGATCCACGTTCCCGAGGAAAAAACACCAGTTTCGCTCCGCAAGAGAAAACCCATCAGTTTTTCACCGGTATCGAAGCGTAGCGAGAACCAATCCCACCCGGTTTGATCCCCATCTAAGGGTTGGCTTGACCACTCTCGATCCAACCAAGCGCTCCCAACCACTGGTTGGGAAATGCCATCAATTTCGACCGTCCCTGTGACCGAATAGGACGGCTGTGCATAGTAATAGCTGGCTTGTCCAGATTGCGATTTTATCGAGTAGCCAGCCTCTCCGTGCAGAACCAAAGTCGCATCGGTGCCCAACTCTAAGTCATAAGAGAACGTGTCGCCGCGCGCTGACAGAGACAGTCGATTTAGAGTGTCATCTGGCGAAGTCATTTCCCAGTCGTCTATCCAGGCCTGAAAGGGAGCGTTTGAAACCCCAGCCTGTCCTGTACCGCCACGCCCCAAACGCTCGGCAAAATGATGTCGATCTGGCTCGGTCAGCGCGGCGTGCCCCATCCAAACCTGATCGCTTGACCAACCTTCGGCGGCCTTTGGGCGCAATGCGGACCGAAACAATGTCCATTGCACCCCCAATGCTTTCCCATCGGGAGTTTCCAAGTTGGCGGTCAGATACCACCATTCGATGCGATATTCAGGGTGGGCGCCGTGGTCTCTTGGGAATGTCAGGTCATGCCCAACTTCTGGTATGGCAAAGCCCGAGGCGTCGGTGCCCAGACCTGCAAACCCTTGCGCCTGAACGAAGGTTGAGGTGAGCCCCCAGAGCAGTGACGCCGCAACCAATCGATTAGCGATCATTGGCGAAAACTCCCAAAATGCGGGCAGGTGGTTCTCGGAGCAATCGCAACGCAGGAACAACCGCAGACACGATTGCCATTAAGCAGGTCCAGAGCAGCACCCACAGCCACTGCTGTGGAAACACATGCATGGGAAGCCGCCAGCCAAAGGCCTCGACATTCACGACTGTGAGCAAGACCCACGCCAACAAAAGCCCCAAAGGAAGCGCAAGGACGAAGGTCAGCAGCGCAAAGCCGACACTCCGCGCCACTTCCAGTCCTGCTAAACGGAGTCTCGTCAGACCCATCGCCCAAATAGGCGCAAGCTGAGGTAAACGGCGGTTCCATTGGCTGAGAAAGCTCGTCAGCAAAGCAAATCCCGCCACCCCAAGGGTCAAAACATTCAAGGCCGCCGTCACAACGAAGGTGCGATCGAATACCTGCAACGAGCTGCGACGTATGTCATCTCGGCGAATGATATCCTCCGGTGCTATGTCGAGCCCTTCGTTCAGGGCCTCAACCGTTTCCTCAACACTCTTTTGAAGCCCCGCCAGACCGACCCTCTGAATATCGTAGTCCGGGTAAAGGGCACGCAAAGTACCCTCTGCCATGATCGCTTGCCCCTCCGAGTTCCCGTAGTCCGAATAGATCCCGACAATTGGCAGGCGCTCTCCTGTCTCCAATCGCAGGTCGTCGCCCGGAGACAGGCCTTCGCGGTAGGAAAGCTGCTCGTTGATCAGGACGCCACCGCTTTGGTGTAGGTGGTCCCAGGGCGCCTCGATGGACGAGATCATGGGCCAATATTCGCGATAGAGAGGATCATCCCTCAGCCCATAGAGCAGCACAGGGCCGGATGCGCTGCGAGCCTCGGCACGCAATTGCGGTAGCGACCGGAGACCTTGATCGGTGGCCCAGGTCATCAGCTTCTCCGCCTCATCGCGGTCTAGAACTCTGACGTAGACATCCGCAGCAAGGCGTTGATCAATCCAACCAATAAAGGTCAGCCGAAAGCTCGACACCATGGTCGCGACGCCGATGTTGGTCGCAATCGCGAGGAGCAGTGCCATCAGGGCCAGCGAAAGCCCCGGGAGCTGCATTTGGCTGTCCGCGACAAGCCATCTCCACTGCGGATGGCGAGTGATCATCGAGAGAAGATGCAACGCGCAAAACACGACATAGGGCAGGGTGAGTGCCGCACCGATCATGACCCCGCCTAGAAGTATGAAGCTAGCGGTCAGTCCCTCGAATGACTGTAAAACGAGCAAACCCAGCAGGACAAGGGCGGACCCTGATAGGGCGAGGCGTATCAGACTTGTGGGTGACGGGCGCTGTATCGCCTGCGTGCTGGCGATGGTTTGGGCCGTGCGTCGTAGGCGATAAACAGCCTGGCCACCGGCCAAGCCTCCGCCCAAAACCGCCATGCCCAAACCTGACAGGATCCATTCTGGTCTAAGGAACAAGGTATTATCGACCGGAGCACCATAGAGCCCGCCAAGGGTCGCACTCACATCGGGCAAAAGCGCGCCTGCGATCACGTAGCCCAAAGCGATCCCCAAGAGGCCCGCGATGAGCGACAGGCTGAGGATTTCAACCAATAATGCAGAGGTTAATGTGGCCAGCGAAACGCCCAAGCAGCGCAATGTTCGAATGGTGCCCTGTCGCTGTTCGATGCTGAGCGAAACAGTGCCTTGGACGATGAACAATCCTACGGCGAAGGACAAAAGCCCGAAGGCCGTAAGATTGAGATGAAAGCTGCGGGTGAGGCGTTCGGGATCGCCGAGTGCTCCCTGCGCCTGCTGCCGCGCGTTTAGGTTCGGCAAGATTGACTTGATTGGAGGCGGGCCCGGTGGTTGTTCACCCAGAACTAAAATGCGCGAGAGCGGAGCATTTGGACCGAGACGCGCTGAGACCAGAGAGATATCCGCAAGGGCCATACCTGCGGGTAAATTTTTCGCAGGGATAACCTCAAAGCCTAACGCGTTCAGTTCTTCTGATAGTTCAGGGCCCGCAAAGACACGCGGCGCCCCGTAGAGTATCTCCAGTTGCGTTAGATCCCCAGCGCCCGCGGAGCGATCCGCAACACTCGTAAAGGGATGGCTCAACATATCGATGCCAAGCAGGGTAATCGCTCCGGATGGCAGCTGAAGGCGATCTTCCATCACCGGGGTCACCTGCCAGCCAGCCCGGCGCAAGGCCACGAAATCCGCTCGTGTGAGCGTGTCATCCGTGGCCGTCAACGCCACGAGGTCGCCGCCGCCCATGATCCGCATCGCTTGGGCGTATGAACTGCGCGCCTCTGAGTTGATGGCTTGCACTGCGGCCCAGAGCGCCGTAGCGATCGCGAGGCCCGCGATCACAAAAAACAACTGCGCAGGGGCGCGACGCCAATAGGCGGCAAAGCTACGCAGTGTTAAGAGCACGCCGATACCTCGCGGAGCCGGCCTGCGGCAAGGTGAAGATGACGCGCGCATCTGGCTGCAATCTCGGCGGAATGGGTCACCAAAAAGAGCGCACATCCGGACAGAGCGACCAAGTCTTGCATCAAGGTCAGAACCTCTTCGGTGTTCGCGTCGTCCAAGTTTCCCGTTGGCTCATCTGCGAGCAACAGATCAGGTTTCAAGGCAAGTGCACGCGCAATGGCCACGCGCTGCTGCTGACCGCCCGAAAGCTGCTCTGGATACCGATCCAAAACGTCACGAAGGCCAAGCCGTGACACGACCCTGTGGGTCCAATCTGCTTCAAATCGCCGCCCCAGTTGCGCGTGAAGCGCGATATTGTCCCTCACCGACAGGGCCGGGACGAGGTTGAAGCTCTGAAACACCAAGGCGATGCGCCCTCGTCGCAACCGCGAGGCCTCTGCATCAGACATGCCAACAATGTCATGCCCATCGAGCAGAACGCGCCCAGAATCCGGCTGATCCAAGGCGGCGAGGATATGCAGCAATGTGCTCTTCCCGGAGCCACTTTCTCCGGTCAAGGCGAGGGTCTCGCCACGATCAAGGGAAAAACTCGCGTCGCAAAACACATCACGGGATGTTTGGTCATATCGACGAGAGATGTTTTCGACCCTTAGCAGCACAAAGAACCTCATTTATCCAATATCTTGCCTCAAGGAATGTAATGCAGACATTGCATGATCAAGTCCCCATTTCTAAGGTGCGGCAAGGTGCCCTTGTACCAAACTCACCCGGCGACAGACGGAGAGCCGACATCAGATGAGCCTGATCGAACAGATATTCTGGGGCAGCCTGTTCCTCGGCGGGTGTTTGGTGTTGGAGACGGCCATGTTGGTGTGGTGCGGCGGAGCCCTCAGGCGGCATGAGGCACGCTTTGCGCATCACCCGAGCCAGGTCCGCCAATTGAGCGTCTTGCTTATTTCGATCGGGTTTGTTCTCGCTGCACATACCGCGCAAATCTGGATCTGGTCTGCCGCTTTGATCCTGAAAACCGAAAGTTTTGAAAGCTGGAACACCGCCGTCTACTTCTCGATCGCCACCTATACGACCCTCGGGTACGGAGACGTGGTGCTCGACGAAGGGCACCGGATTTTCGCGGCATTTGGTGCGATGACGGGGATGTTGGCCTTTGGCATCAGCACCGCGTTCCTCGTAGGGACCATGCGGCCGGTTTTCTCCGGCGGGCGCCGCAGCCTGCGTGAGCCGGAAAACAGCGAATGACCCATCAAGGAGAGCCTTATGGCTAACGGCACTAACCGATTATATGCGCTGGACGTTCTGCGCCGGGCGATCGGTCGTTTCAGCCGCAAAAACGCTTGGGTGTTGAGCAGCCACATCGCAATGTCGATGATGATGGCGCTGTTTCCCTTCGTGTTGTTCACCGTCGCGCTCAGTGGTGAAATCGCCAAACTGTTCTCTCATCAATTCGTCGTTGATGATGTGGTCAATCTGGTCTTTGGCAGCTGGCCGAGTTCCGTGGCAGAGCCGATCTCGCGCGAAGTTTATGCCGTTTTGGACAGCTCGGGCACCGGGTTGATGACTTTGGGGGGCATCGTAGCCTTCTATTTTGCGTCCAATGGCGTGGATGCGATCCGCATTGCCCTTCTCAGCGCCTATGGGCAGCAGGAAACCCGTCCGTTTTGGAAACACCGTCTGATTTCATTGAGCCTTGTGATCCTCGGGGGCGCGGGCTTGCTGCTGGCCGCTGTTTTTGAGGTCTTCTTGCCGCTTGGCGCGCGCTTTTTGGCTCGGTTCTTCCCGGATCTGGTTCTTTTACGCGGCTGGGAAAATGGCGCGAATGGTCTGATTGTCACAGTGGTGCCCGTGGCGGCGGTGTTTCTCTATCACCTCGTTTTGCCACCTCGGCGCCGAACGTTGATCCAGATCGCACCCGGGGCAACGACAACCCTCATCCTGTGGTGGGCGGCAGGTCTTGGCTTTGCCTTCTATGTGTCCAGCTTTGCGAGCTATTCTGCGACTTACGCAGGTTTGGCCGGTGCGATGGCTGCGCTGATCTTTCTCTATCTTAACGCCGCGATTTTGATTTTTGGCGCGGAAATTAACGGGGTCCTAGAGACGGATCGCCACAAGCGCGAAGAGGCGCAGCGCGCGACCCACGGCTAACTCATCGCAAATTCGATATATTAGACGCGGTTTCGCCACATTTGCGCCGCCGAGGTGACGTCGCTGCACGGCAGAAGAAGGCTTCTGCTGCTTTTACGAAATCCTCGGGGGACACACTATGTCGGGTAAAACATCTGCACTCGCACGCGCGCGCCTGCTTCACCTTTCGCGTCTGTCTGCCCCAAGCGAGTTTGAGGACGCGATGAGTGCGAAAGCCACGCGCCATATGCCGGGGTTAAGCGAAGCAGAAGCGCTGGCGATCCTGCGAGACAAAGCTGTCTCTTCGATAATCAAACCGCGCAGCTGGTTCGCGTCGCGTTAATCGTTGCCCCGAAACCCTGTGGCCACAACGAATTTTTCGGAGCTGTCAGACCGAGATGAGGGCGGTTTTACATTGGCAACAGATTTGAATTTCTGCTTCAGCAGCTTTTGCAATTCGCCCTCAGCACCGCCGGCCAGAACTTTGGCGACGAAGGTGCCGCCTTCTTCCAGCACGTCAAAGGCGAAATAGGCGGCCGTCTCGCACAGCGAGATAATCCGCAAGTGGTCGGTTTGTTTGTGACCGGAGCTAGCTGCAGCCATATCCGACATCACCACATCCGCGTTGCCGCCCAGCCATTCTTTGATTTGATCGTCCGCGCCATCGTCCATGAAGTTGAGCTGATGGAATTCCGCGCCGGGCAGGGGCTCGACCTCTTGCAGATCCACGCCGATGATCCGCCCGATGGATTTGCCCTTTTTCTCGCCAAGCGCGTTGATCCGCGGCACTGCAACCTGTGCCCAACCACCGGGGGCACAGCCAAGGTCGACAACCCGCGCGCCGGGAACGAGGAACCGGAATTTATCGTCCAATTCCATAATCTTGAACGCCGCACGTCCGCGATAGCCCTCGGCTTGAGCACGCTTTACATAGGGGTCGTTCAACTGACGCTGCAACCAACGGGTCGAGCTGAGGCTACGCCCACGGGCGGTCTTCACCTTTACGGTCAGATCGCGTTGTCCGCGTCCGGAGGTGTTCTTACCAGTTGGTTTTTTAGCCATGACCCATCGTCCTTATGTCTCGTGCCGCCGTATGCGACCGGGGCGCTATAACGAATTCATCGGCTAGGCGGAAGGGGCCTCAGAAGGGGCCATCCTCCAAAACGCCATCCGCACTCATTTGCGCATAGAGCAGCCCTTCGCGCAGGCCGCGATCTGCGACGGACAGACGGTCTGTCGGCCAGCACCGTAACAGCGCCTGCAGGATCGCCGCGCCGGACATGATCAAGGCCTGACGGTCCTCACCAATGCGCGGATCGCGGCGGCGCCCTTGCGGGCCAAGTTCCAGATAGCCACGGATCACCTTGTCGATCTGATCGGAGGACATGCGCAGCCCGTCTACCTTGGTACGGTCATACCGCTTCAGCCCAAGGTGAGAGGCGGCGACGGTCGTCACGGTGCCGGATGTGCCAACGATCTGAAACCCTTCGCGGGCCTGCACGTCCTTGTAAGGCGCGAAATCCGCGAGGTTTTCTTCAAAGAACCACGACATCAAGGCAAAGCGTGCCGCGTCGTCCTCAACATCGTTGAATTGATCGCGCAGCGTCGCCACGCCCAGCGGTACAGAAATCCAATCCACAACTTTGGCGGCTGGAAACGGGCTGTCGACGGTATGGAACCCCGCATGTAGTCGCATAATCGCCGAAGGGCGATCGCGACGCGGAACGGAGGACAGGTCGATCCAGACCAATTCTGTGGAGCCGCCGCCAATATCGACCACCAACAGCTGTTCCGTTTTGGTCGAGACCAAGGGCGCGCAGGAAATCACCGCCAAGCGCGCTTCTTCCTCGGGCTGGATGATCTCCATCGTCAGGCCGGTTTCGCGCTTGATTTGACGCATGAAATCGCGACCGTTTTTCGCGCGACGGCAGGCCTCGGTTGCAACGAGACGCATGCGTTTCACGCGGTTGCGGTTGATTTTCTGCTGACAGATGCGAAGCGCCTGAATGGTGCGCGACATCGACGCGCGCGACAAACGCCCGGTTTTTTCCAAACCGGAGCCAAGCTGCACCGACTTAGAAAAGCTGTCCACTACATGAAAGCCGCTGCCATTGGGTTGGGCAATCAGCATCCTGCAGCTATTCGTACCTAGATCCAACGCGGCATAAAGCGCGTCGGTATCTGGCCGGGCTGGTACAGTGGTCTCTACCGCTCTGGGAAACGCTCCTGCACCTTTGGAACGCCTGGGCGCCATGAATCACGCCCTCCGATTATCGTGTTGCATTAACCCTACGTGGGGGAGCGGGGCTGCGCAAGGGAGTGCCGGGGCCGCGACGTGGAAAACCTGAATGAAATGCCAGCACTTACCCCGTGCCGCTCATGATTTTGTTGAAAATTTTGAAGAGGCCAGACGGTGGCCTCAGACCCTCGCAAAGTTTAGCATGTCGGCAGGCAAGGTCGCTCTTCCCACCTTTGTTGTCGAAATCCGACGCACGAAGCGATCTGCGGCAAACTAGAAACGCGATACGACAGACGTATCGGAAAGGATTGGCAATGCCCGACGTCACTATCGTTTACTGGCGCGACATCCCGGCTCAAGTCATCGTGGGCAAGGGGCGCCGTGGCGCAAAACGGCAGCTTGAAGAACGGTTTGAGCAAGCCATCGACCGCGCCGCGATGAAGGTGAACGCCAAGGACGCGGACGCCTATCTTGCGGAATGGCGCAAGGCTGATCCTTACAGCGTGGAAGGGGAGCCCGGCGAGATTGCCGAGGCCGAGGCCACACGTTTGGAGACTGAATTCGATCAGGACCGCCTCAAGGCACTGATCGCAAACGACGGTTGGGCATGACAGCCCTCAGTTCACTATGGGAGGCCACCATGGCTTTGCTGAATTTCAAAAAACGTGCGTCCGCGACCGAGACCACCGTTAACCCCGAGCTTGAGGCCTTCCTGAGCGGCTATTCCATCGAGGTCATGCCGCGCACTGCCCAAAAGGTTGAGGATTTCCGCGAGCTTCTTCCCGCCGGGACCCGTGTCTATATCGCGCATATCGAAGGCACCCCGATTGAGGAAATGGTCGCAACGGCCAAACGCCTCAACGACGAGGGCTACCCGGTGATGCCGCACTTCCCAGCGCGGATCATCAAGGACGAGGCGACGCTGGCCGATTGGATCGCGCGCTATCAGGGCGAAGCAGACGTCAAGCAGGCGCTGATGCTGGCCGGCGGCGTTGCAAAGCCGCATGGTGATTTCGACAGCTCCATGCAACTGCTGGAAACAGGTCTGTTCGACAAAGCCGGCTTTACCAACCTGCACGTGGCGGGCCACCCCGAGGGCAACAAAGACATCGACCCCGACGGGTCCATGAAAAACGTCACTGAGGCGGTCCTGTGGAAACAGAAGTTCTCGGAACGCACTGATGCGAAAATGGCGCTGGCGACCCAGTTTGCTTTTGAAGCCAAGCCGATCATCGCATGGGCCAATGGCCTGAAAGAGGCAGGCGTTGATCTGCCGATCCATATCGGCATCGCAGGTCCGGCCAAGCTGCAGACCCTGATCAAATTCGCGATTGCGTGCGGCGTTGGCCCCTCCCTCAAAGTGCTGCAAAAGCGCGCGATGGATGTGACCAAGCTGATGCTGCCTTATGAGCCCACCGAGGTGCTGACCGAGCTGGCGGCCTACAAAGCCGCAAATCCGGATTTCAACATCACCAACGTCCACTTCTTCCCCCTTGGCGGCATCAAAACCAATGCCACTTGGGCCATCGAAAATGGCGGCGCGTCCACGACGCCTGCGAAACAGCAAGGATAAACCATGACCCGTACTGTCGTAGAATCTAAAACCAAAACCGCTGTACTGGGCTTTGACGAACCCTTCTGCGTGATTGGTGAACGGATCAACCCGACCGGCCGTAAGAAGCTGGCTGCGGAACTTGAAGCTGGCGATTTCTCCACCGTGGAAAAAGACGCGCTGGCGCAGGTTCTGGCGGGTGCCGATATCCTCGATATCAACGCAGGTGTTGTTTACAACTCCAACCCGAACCCGAACGAGACCGAGCCGCCCTTGATGACCAAAATCGTCGAGCTGGTTCAGGGCCTGGTTGACGTGCCGCTCTGCATCGACTCCTCTGTGCCGGGCGCACTGGAGGCCGGTCTGGCCGCAGCTGAAGGCCGTCCGCTGCTGAACTCCGTCACCGGGGAAGAAGAGCGTCTGGAGCTGGTGCTGCCGCTGGTGAAAAAATACAACGTGCCGGTTGTGGCGATCTCCAACGATGACACCGGTATCTCTGAGGATCCCGACGTCCGTTTCGCCGTTGCGAAAAAGATCGTTGAGCGCGCGGCCGACTTTGGCATTCCGGCTCATGACATCGTGGTCGACCCGCTGGTGATGCCGATTGGCGCAATGGCGACTGCTGGCCAGCAGGTCTTTGCTCTGGTGCGTCGCTTGCGCGAGGAACTGGGCGTCAACACCACCTGTGGCGCCTCCAACATCTCCTTCGGCCTGCCGAACCGTCACGGCATCAACAACGCCTTCCTGCCAATGGCAATGGGCGCGGGCATGACCTCTGCGATCATGAACCCGGTGGCGCTGCCGGTGACACAAAAGGCGATTGCCGAGAAGAAAGAGCAAGTGACCGCGGCCGGCATCATCCTGCCCGACGGTATGGACGACGAGGCCTTTGTGACCATGTTCGGCCTTGGCTCCACCAAGCCGCGCCCGGGCAAGGAAATGGAAGCGATCCGCGCGGCCAACCTCCTGACCAACAATGACGCCCATGGCGGCAACTGGATCAAGTTCAACAAAGCGCCCGCAGATGGTGAAGAGGCGTGGCCGTGGGGGTCGCGGTGGAGGTCGGCCGCCGCGCTGACGTCCGTTCGCGCAATGAAGCCGGGCACTGCCCGGCTTTTTCTATTATGCCCTTGAGTGCATTACTTTTTCGCGATAGGTCAGTGTTACGCACCAAGATTTCAGCTTATCAAGGAGACCGTCACCTGCGCAAAAATGGATCGCGCGGTTGCCTTCGTATGAAATCATCCGGGAACAGGATTTGAAAATCCGTCAGAAGCGTTGTCTGGCAATGGGTGTAAATGGCAAACCGCCAGACTTGGGATGCCCAATCGGATCGTCGAGCCCGACTTGGTCTCGGGCGTCAGAGGCAGGTTGCCCCATTTCAGTGCCTCGCTCAGGCGGCCAACTGCCGGGGTCTTTGCGGCGGTTTCAAGATCAGGCTGCGTAACGACAGCAGTCCGCCGCTCTGGTTCAGGAAACGCAGCGAATCGGACGCGATTCATCGCTTGCAAATGCAGCGCGTCATTTTGATGCCCTTTCGCGCTAACAACTACGCTGTGATCTTGGGGTGATATTTCTGAAGGCAACGAAGCTGTTAGCAGGGCACGGCCCGCGCGTTTAGCGAAATATTCAGGAGTAAATGGCGGAGAGACAGTCCTGGGTGCCCGTGAAGGCACAACGGTTTTCGAGACCGCCCCGTTCGACCACTCCGGCACCTCTCCGCGGGGGGTGTGAGGGCGTTTAAAGGTGAATTCTCGCCACGTGCAAGGGGCGATTTCACAGTTCGTCAAGAAAGTCGAATTTTGCTTTGCGGGTGGGTTTCTGCCCTACATTCGCACCATGATCAAACCGATTCAGGCGCGTTGCGCCCCGCCGCTTTTGGCCGCCCTGTTCGCATCGGATCTTTGTTCCGCCTTGTTCGTGGTTCGCACTTCCTCGCCAAGGCCTTGGGGCGGCAGATCGTGCGCAAATCAAAGCCTTCTTGAGGTGGGGTTTGACGTCGCATGACAGTCATCGCGCAATCGCCGGGGATGCGCCCAAGATCTGGGCGCCGAAGCGGGGACTTTGGATTGGAATGGGAACGCTGCCCACGGCTGAGGTTTTGACACAGCTAAATGCGGAAACCGCCTGGACATTCTGAAGAAACCTCCCTGATGCCTTTGTTTGCGGCGGAATTTATGCCAGCGATCTGGGGCAGCGTCTGGACGCGGCGAAGAATGCCTCTCATATGAAGAAGACGCGCTCGGCATGTGAGGCCGTGACGAGGCGCAGAAGGTCGCAAATGGTTGGCGAGGGCGACCGCGGGTCCAGCTCTACCGGGATATGAATGTGGCGATTGGCGGCACCGCAGGCAACCGGGCATTCCGCAGTGGAAATCCAGTTCCGCTTTTTGATGGCAGCGTCGCCAGTAGGCGTGATCGAACTGCAGTTCGACGCTGATGGTTGCGCGCGCTATGACAGCCCAAGAGGGCGAGATGCGGCGTCAGATGGCGCTCCAGCCTTGCACATTCCTGCCTATACCTACCGCGATTTACCACCGAAGAAGTATGCGGCTATCGTCGAAGCTTTGAAAACCCCGATGCAGGAGGTTTGAGCTGCTGAATGCGTCAATACGAAATTCAGGCCAAACGCTTTGAGGAACTGGCGCACCGATGCGCGACTGCAGCCCGTACAGGAGCTGTGATCCCATCCGGCCAGCCGCGGTGGATATTTTTGAGCGAGCCCGCGCTCAGTTGACTTTAGAGCAAGGGCCATAGCCCCATCCGGCCCGGATCTCTGCGCCGGGGTTTTATTGTCATACCGTCCCGCACAAGGGGCGCGCTGTTCGAGGTGACGGGGGCGAGGCCTCGACGCAAACACCCGAAGCTGGGGACCGAAGGACGCGGAGAAAAGGAAAGACTGAAATGTTCGCAGTCCTCAAGACTGGCGGCGGCAAGCAGTACAAAGTTCAGGCGGGCGACATGCTCCGCGTGTGAAGAAACTTGCTGCAGACGCTGGCGAAACCATCAGTTCAACGACGTTCTGATGATCGGTGGCGACGCCCCGTTGTTGGCTGCTCCTGTGTGTCCGGCGCAGCCGTGCGCCGAAGCGTCGACCAGATCAAAGGCGACAAGGTCATCAACTTCGTCAAGCGCCGTCGTAGCACTCCTCCAAGCGTACCGTTGGTCACCGTCAAAAGCTGACCCTCGTTCGCAAGATCACCGACATCTGCCTCGGCGCAGATGCGCCGGCGTTAAATGCGGCATCCGGCAAAGGCGAGCTGCCCTGGCCCGCCGAAGCCAAAGCCGCTGCGCTGCACCCGCTGCTGCTGTGATGATCTGACCCAGCTGACCGGCTGTTGGCCCTGCCGCCGCAAGAAAGCTGGAAGCCGCTGGCCTCAGCACCTTCGCTCAGATCGCAGCCTTGTCCGATGCGGATATTGCTGCGTATTGACGCCGTCAAGATCAAACCCGAGTGGGTTGAGCAGGCCAAAGAGCTGGCTCAAGGCTAAGGAGAGACAAGAATGGCACATAAAAAGCTGGCGGTTCGTCCCGTAACGGTCGCGACTCCGCAGGTCGTCGTCTTGGCGTGAAACTCTACGGTGGCCAGCCTGATCGCAGGCAACATCATCGTGCGTCAGCGCGGCACCAAGTTCTGGTCCGGGCGAAGGCGTTGGTATGGCAAGGATCACACCATCTTTGCGACCCCGACGGCAGGTGACCTTCAAAACAAGGGCCTCAAGGGCCGCACCTTTGTTTCGGTTCTCCCGGTGGCGGAGGCCGCTGAGTAAACCGAACCCAAAGGGTAATAAAATCTTCAGGGGATCGGTTAAAAGACCGGTCCCTCTTTTCGTTTTTGGATGGTCTCATGTCGGATCGTAACGCAACTCGTCAAAAACGTGGGTTGTTTCGCGTTCCGACACTTCCCATCTCGTCGACAAGGGGGCGGAGCAAAGTCCCCAGTACCTAGGTGTCGATTTGCCGAATTTGAGTTTTGGAGGAGAGCGTGGTTATGGGTTTGGACCAAATGGTCAGCAAGCCACAATGAAACAGACCGGTTTGTCCTGCGGCCTATGCGGCTGTCGGATGCGGGGCTGATCCAACATTACGCAAGCGACGTGCGGGTGGCCCGGATGACCGCTCCGATCCCGCATCCCTATCCGCCGGGCGCCGCCGAGGCCTATGTTCACCGCGCCATGCATGTGGAGCAGGGCGAGTTCATCTGGGCGATGGACGGCACCAAAGATGGCGCGTCTGAGTTGATGGGCGTCATTTCCCTCAAATCCATGGATCGCAAACAGTCCGAGGTCGGCTATTGGGTCGCGCCCCCCTTCTGGAACACCGGTCTTGCCTCGATGGCGGTCGAAGCTTTGGTGAACGCAAACCCGTTGGGCGATGCCACTATGTTCGCTGCGGTTTTTCAGGATAACCCGGCCTCGGCGCGGGTGCTGGCCCATTGCGGTTTCGAATATCTGGGTGATGCCGAGAGTTTCTCGGTCGCGCGCAACGCCAATGTCCCAACATGGACCTACAGCCGCAAACTGTAAGGTCACAGCAACGGCACACAGAACCGCGGGGCGTCACCGGGCGCACCCGCGGTTTTGATTTCCATAGCCCTTAACGCAGGGTGAACACAGGGTTGAGCCATCCCCTGAACTCCTGTATGGCAGACACGCTCTAACACAGAGGCGAAATCATGAAATTCCTCGATCTGGCAAAGGTCTATATTCGCTCCGGCGCCGGCGGGAACGGGTGCATCAGCTTCCGGCGGGAAAAGTTCATCGAATACGGTGGACCTGACGGTGGTGACGGCGGCAAAGGCGGCTCTGTATGGGCGGAGGCTGTGGACGGCCTCAATACGCTCATCGACTTCCGCTACCAGCAGCATTTCTTTGCACAAAATGGCCAATCCGGCATGGGACGTCAGCGCTCTGGCAAGGATGGCGAAGACATCATTCTGCGGGTGCCCGTCGGGACCGAGATCCTTGACGAGGATGAAGAGACCGTTTTGGCGGACCTCACCCAGATCGGTGAGCGCGTTCTGCTTGCCAAGGGTGGCAATGGCGGCTTTGGCAACCTGCACTTCAAATCCTCGACCAACCAGGCGCCACGCCGTGCGAACCCCGGTCAGGACTGTGTTGAGCGGACCATCTGGCTGCGACTCAAGCTGATCGCGGATGCGGGTCTTTTGGGCCTGCCGAATGCGGGTAAATCGACCTTCCTGTCGGCCAGCTCTAACGCGCGCCCCAAGATTGCGGACTATCCGTTCACCACGCTGCACCCGAACCTCGGTGTGGTTGGGATCGACCAAACCGAATTCGTGATGGCGGATATTCCCGGCCTTATCGAAGGCGCCCATGAAGGGCGTGGCATTGGCGATCGGTTCCTTGGCCATGTGGAACGCTGCGCGGTACTGCTCCATCTCGTCGACGGCACCTCGGAAACTGTGGCGGAAGACTACCGCACCATCATCAACGAGCTTGAGGCCTACGGTGGCGAGCTGGCCGATAAGCCGCGCGTGACCGCCCTGAACAAGATCGACGCCCTTGATGACGAAGAGCGCGCCGAAGCCCGCGCCGCGCTTGAGGCCGAGGTCGGTGGCCCCGTCATGATGCTCTCTGGTGTTAGCCGCGAGGGTCTAGACGATGTGCTGCGGGCTGTACGCTCACAGATCGACGAAGATCGCCTCCGGATCAAAAAGGAAGAGGCCGCCGAGGAGGAGGATACTTCTTGGCAGCCCTGAACGGCGCGCGGCGTATCGTCGTAAAAATCGGCTCGGCGCTGCTGGTGGATCGCACTTCCGGCAGCCTGAAGTCTGATTGGCTCCTGTCCCTTGCGCGGGACGTGGCCTGGCTCAAGGAGATGGGCAAGGATGTGATCCTCGTGTCCTCAGGTTCCATCGCCCTAGGGCGCGGCGTTTTGGGACTGCCGCGCACAGAACTGCCGCTGGAACAGTCGCAAGCCGCCGCTGCGGTCGGGCAAATCCGTCTGGCACGCGCCTACGAAGAAGTTCTGGCACCGCATGGCATTACGACTGCGCAAGTTCTTGTGACCCTGGAAGACAGCGAAAACCGCCGCCGCTATCTGAACTCCCGCGCGACGCTGGAAACATTGCTGAGCCTGGGTGTCGTGCCGATCGTCAACGAGAACGACACCATCGCCACTGATGAAATCCGCTATGGGGATAACGACCGACTTGCCGCGCAGGTCTCCGTTACCGTTGGTGCCGATGTTTTGGTTCTTCTTTCCGATGTAGACGGGTTTTACAGCGCCAACCCGTCACTCGATCCCACCGCCACCCGCTACGATCGTATCACCGCCATCACGCCGGAGATCGAGGCGATGGCAGGCGATGGCGTATCCGGCCTCTCCAAAGGCGGCATGATCACTAAGCTGATGGCTGCTAAGATGGCGACGGCCGCCGGCTGCGCAATGGCCATTACCGAAGGATCCGTCCTGTCGCCCTTGCAAGCGCTTGAAAGCGGCGCGGCCTCGACCTGGTTTACCGCGCAAGACGATCCGCAACTCGCGCGCAAGCGTTGGATCGCAGCGATGAAAACGCGCGGTGTACTCACCGTAGATGCAGGAGCCGCACAGGCGCTTGCCAATGGAAACAGCCTATTGCCCGCAGGGGTGCGTCACGTGGAGGGTGATTTTGGCCGCGGTGATCCGCTGGCCATCCTCGGCCCAGACGGGCGCAAACTGGGGCAGGGGCTCAGCCGCTACACCGCGGATGAAGCGCGCGCCATTCAGGGGCATCGCTCGGACGAGATCGAGGAGATCCTTGGCTATTCGGGCCGTGCCGCGCTTATCCATCGGGATGACATGGCGCTCTGATCCTGCCATTTTAAGCAAAGCGAGATTTCTGCCCGCCCTCTGGCGGGGTGGGCAGACCAGCCTCCCTCTGGGACAAATAGGGTTACGACGATGAAAGATTTGGAAAACATTCCCGCGCTTATGGCCGATCTGGGCAAACGCGCAAAGGCAGCGGCCCAAAAGCTGGCGACAGCCAGCGCGGAGTGCAAAGCAAAAGCGCTGAATTTGGCTGCAGATGCTGTCTGGGCGCAGCGTGAGGCAATCATTGCGGCAAATGCCAAAGACCTTGAGTTCGGTCAGTCCAAGGGCCTGTCGCCCGCGATGATGGATCGGCTCTTGCTGAACGAAGACCGCATTCAAGGCATCGTGGACGGACTGCGCGCAGTGGCCGGTCAGCACGATCCCGTTGGCGCCGTATTGGACGAATGGACCCAGCCCTCTGGCCTGCGGATCCAGCGCGTGCGCACGCCTCTTGGCGTGATCGGTGTGATCTACGAAAGCCGTCCCAATGTTACGGCAGACGCGGGTGCGCTTTGCCTGAAGTCCGGCAATGCGGTGATCCTGCGCGGCGGCTCTGAAAGCCTGCATTCCGCGCAAGCCATTCATGCCTGCCTCGTCGAAGGGCTGAAGGCAGCAGGCCTGCCTGAGGATGCCGTGCAACTGGTTCCGACCCGGGATCGAGCCGCCGTTCAAGAGCTGCTGACGATGACCGATTACGTCGATGTGATTGTGCCGCGCGGCGGCAAGGGCTTGGTTGGCCTCGTTCAACGCGAAGCCCGCGTGCCCGTGTTTGCCCACCTTGAGGGGATCGTGCACATCTATCTGGATAAAGCTGCTGATCGGAAGAAGGCCATAGATGTCGTATTGAACGCCAAGACCCGCCGGACCGGCATATGTGGCGCAGCCGAATGCCTGCTGATCCACGAAGATATTGCCGACAGCATCGGTAAGGATGTTCTGGAGCTTCTTGCAGCGGGCGGCGTTGAGATCCATGCAGGTGAAGGTCTGCAAGGCCCCGACAGCATGATAGCTGCAACAGATGAGGACTGGGGCAAGGAATTCTTGGATTCCATCATTGCCGCCAAGAAAGTCGCCTCGATCGACGAGGCCATCGCGCATATCCGAACCTTCCACTCGGCGCATACCGACTGCATCATCACCGAAGATGACGCCGCTGTGGCGCAGTTCTTCTCGGAACTGGACAGCGCCATTCTGATGCACAATGCCTCCACTCAATTTGCCGATGGCGGCGAGTTCGGCATGGGGGCAGAGATCGGCATCGCGACCGGCAAGATGCACGCCCGTGGCCCGGTGGGCGCAGCACAGCTGACGAGCTTTAAATACCTCGTACGGGGCGACGGCACGGTTCGCGGGTAAGCTCCCGCGCAAGGGTTCGCACAAACAGAAAACGCCGCTGGATTTCCAGCGGCGTTTTTCATGTCCAACTGTCGTCTCGATCAGAAGGTGATCGAGACCTTCTCCAGCCCCGCATCAAAAGAAATGCGACGCCCTGCCTCTTTTGCAGCCTCGGGGAGAAGCGCAAATTGCACCAAAGCCGGCGTGATTTCAGCCTCTTGTGCCGCAGCGAGACCGGCCCAGAGGGTTTCATCCAAGTTGACCTTGCGCCCCTCGCCAATGACGGACCAGCTGTCACCGCTGCGCAAAATCTGAACCGTGCCACCATAGGGCAGGGCGCTTTCCAGGCAGAGACCGGCCAAGAAGGCCATACGAACCTCACGGCGCGGCGCGGGTGCCTCTGACGACCAGTTGTATTTGATACGGCCGCCTTTGCTCACGTCGCTCAGAACGCTGATGACTTCAGCGCGCCCAAGATCCTGTTCGCCGGCGGCGCCAAAGGCGACCCGGAAGAACCGGATCCGCGCGTTGGCGTTATTGACCGAGTCAGAGATCAACTCCAGTTCCGGACCTTCCAGCGAATTGGACATGCCAAGCAGCTCCAACCCGTTGTTGATCGCACCCACCGGGCTGATCAGGTCGTGGCAGATCCGGGAGCCTACCAATGCGGCCAGATTAGCGGTATCTACACCCATAACATTCCTCCAATAGGGCCATTTCGTTATGAACGACCTCAATGCAATCCTCGCGCCCGGCATGTTCGTCCGTCATCCCGACCACCCTGAGTGGGGCAAAGGCCAGGTACAGTCGAACATCGGCGGCAAGGTTACAGTTAATTTCCCCGATCAAGGCAAGGTCGTCTTTGACGGATCCCGTATCGCCCTCGTTCCAGTCTTTGATGGTTAAAAACGGTTTATGAAAGATTAACAGATTGGCAACAATTGTGCATATCCCTTGCGCGTGAAGCTGCCAATGGGGTAACTGCCCGAGAAACTAACGAAACGTTCCAAGGATCCGGGATACCCTGACCATGGCCGATGGCACGCCGCAGTTTACCGTTCACATTGCTGAGACCGAGGAAGACCTGAGAGCCGCGCAAAGGCTGCGCTATCAGGTTTTTGTTGAGGAACTCGGCGGTGGTGGCGAGATGGTCGACCATGACGCCCGCCTCGAGCAAGACAAGTTCGATCCGTTTTTTGACCATATGTTGGTCAGCGACGACACTACCGGCGAGGTGGTTGGGGTCTATCGTTTGTTGCGCGGCGATCAGGCCGCGCGTTTGGGCCAGTTCTATTCCGAAGATGAGTATGACCTGACAGCGCTGCGCCAATCCGGTCGCAAGCTGCTAGAGCTCGGCCGGTCCTGCCTACATGCAGACTACCGCGGTGGCATGGCCATGTTCCACCTCTGGAACGGGCTGGCGGCCTATGTGGCTGAGCATGAAATCGAGGTGCTCTTTGGCGTGGCGTCGTTCCACGGCACCGATGCAGAGGCGCTGGCGCAGCCCTTGTCGATGCTGCATCACTCCCACCTCGCGCCCGAAGACTTGCGGGTGCGGTCAAAGACCTATCAGCCCATGGACCTGCTGCCGAAGGATCAAATCGATCGCCGCCGCGCCATGCTGGAAACGCCGGCCTTGATCAAAGCTTACTTACGCCTTGGTGGGTTTGTCGGGGACGGTGCCTATGTGGACCATGCATTCAACACCACGGACGTCTGCTTGATCCTGGACACTGCGCGGATGAACGAGCGGCAGAGCAAAATCTACACCCGAGGTCAAAGCGCTGAATGAGCGTGAGTTGGCACAGCGACACCCCGCCAGACCCGCTCAAGGTCACGGGTCCGGGCTGGCTTCGCGTTACGTTGCGCGGGGTGGCTCTCGGCGTTTTGGTCTTTGGGTGTCTGATCCTGCTGCTTTTGGTGCGGCTGGTCGAGCGGCCGCTGTGCGGTCTGCATCGGCCAATCACGCCCTTTATTACCATGTTCGTCTGTCGCAATGCGTTTCGGATCATGGGGATCGGCTTTGAAACCCATGGCGAGATCATGCGCCATCGCGGGATTGTGGTCGCCAACCACTCCTCCTGGCTCGATATTTTTGCCCTGAACGCCCGCAAGCGGATCTACTTCGTGTCAAAGGCAGAAGTGGCCAAATGGCCGGGGATCGGATGGTTGGCGCGGGCAACTGGCACTGTCTTTATCGCACGTGATCCACGCCAAGCCGCGGATCAGAAACAGGTCTTTTCGGACCGCCTTAAAGCGGGTCATAAGTTGTTATTCTTCCCAGAAGGAACCTCTACGGACGGGTTGCAGGTCTTGCCCTTTAAGACAACGCTCTTTGCCTCGCTCTTTGAGCCTGATCTGAAGGACATCCTCTATGTGCAGCCCGTGTCGGTGGTGTTTCATGCACCAAACGACAGTCTACCCCGGTTCTACGGCTGGTGGGGCGATATGGATTTCGGCAGCCATCTCCTCAAGGTTTTGAGTGCCGCCCATCAGGGCCGCGTGGAAATCACCTATCACGCGCCGATCAAAGTGTCCGAAGCGGGCAACCGCAAAGCCCTTGCAGCCAAGTGCCAGCAGATCGTAGAATCCGGACACAGCCAAATGCGCCTGACACCCGCGCCCAAGCGCAAATAGGGCGCTTTTGCGCTTGCACCCCCTCAGAACCTAGCCTATACGCGCGACATCGAACCCGCAGGCGGGGTTTGGCCTGTTCAGGGGAGACATCCCTGACAGACCGCCGGTTGGACACACTCCTGTCTGAACCCCCGCTGAGGATAAAACCGGAAAGGAAAGAATAGCATGGCTCTTCCCGAGTTCACCATGCGTCAGCTGCTGGAAGCTGGCGTTCACTTTGGTCACCAGACTCAGCGCTGGAACCCGCGCATGGCACCCTTCATCTACGGTGCGCGCAACGGCATCCACATCATGGACCTCACCCAGACTGTTCCGATGCTGGACCAGGCTCTGACCGCGATCCGTGACACCGTTGCAAAAGGCGGCCGCGTTCTCTTCGTTGGTACCAAGCGTCAAGCTGCTGCTCCGATCGCAGAAGCTGCAGAGAAATCCGCTCAGTACTACATGAACCACCGCTGGCTCGGTGGCACGCTGACCAACTGGAAAACCGTTTCCCAGTCCATCAACCGTCTGAAAGAGATCGACGAGCGTATGGCTGCGGGCGCAGAAGGCCTGACCAAAAAAGAGCGTCTGGGCATGGAGCGTGACCAGGAGAAGCTGCAAGCCTCTCTCGGCGGTATCCGCGACATGGGCGGCGTTCCGGATCTTCTCTTCGTCATCGACGTGAAGAAAGAATCCCTGGCGATCGCAGAAGCCAACAAACTGGGCATCCCGGTTGTTGCTATCGTCGACACCAACTGCTCCCCCGATGGCGTAGACTACATCATCCCGGGCAACGACGACGCGGCACGCGCGATCTCGCTCTACTGTGACCTGGTTGCCCGCGCAGCTCTGGACGGCATGTCCGCTCAGCTCGGCGCTGCTGGCGTTGACCTCGGCGCGCTGGAAGACGCACCGGTCGAAGAGGCCGTTGCTGAAGAAGCCGGCGCCTGATCGACACCCTGTCATAGATTTGACATGTGGGGCAGGGTATGACCTGCCCCAAACCGCATTTGACTTGAGGAGAGCCCAAGATGGCAATCACTGCAGCAATGGTTAAGGAACTGCGCGAATCCACCGGCGCAGGCATGATGGACGCGAAAAAAGCCCTGGTTGAAAACAACGGCGACATGGAAGCCGCTGTTGACTGGCTGCGCACCAAAGGTCTGGCCAAGGCAGCTAAGAAATCCGGTCGTACCGCAGCAGAAGGCCTCGTGGCTGTTGTCGTCGAAGGCGGCAAAGGTGTTGCGGTCGAAGTGAACTCCGAAACCGACTTCGTTGCGAAAAACGGCGAATTCCAGACCATGGTTGCAGGCATCGCCAAAGCAGCTCTGGGTGTGAACACCGTTGAAGAGCTGGCCGAAGCGGATCTGGGCGGCAAATCTGTTGCCACCACCCTGACCGACAAAATCGCCACCATCGGCGAGAACATGACCTTGCGCCGCATGGCGTCGCTCGAAGGTGAAACCGTTGTGTCCTACGTGCACAACGCGGCAACCGACGGCATGGGCAAAATCGGCGTTCTGGTTGCACTGTCCGGCGGCAACGAAGCCATCGGCAAACAGATCGCGATGCACATCGCCGCTGTGAACCCGGCTGCCCTGTCCGAAGCGGACATGGATCCGGCAATCGTCGAGAAAGAGCGTCAGGTTCAGATCGACATCGCACGCGAATCCGGCAAGCCGGAGCAGGTCATCGAGAAGATGATCGTTGGCCGTATGCAGAAGTTCGTTGCGGAATCCACCCTGCTGAACCAGCAGTTCGTGGTGAACCCCGACCTGACCGTCGAAGCCGCAGCCAAAGAAGCAGGCGCAACCATCACTGGTTTTGTGCGTGTTGAAGTTGGCGAAGGCATCGAAGTCGAAAAAGAAGACTTCGCGGCTGAAGTTGCGAAAGCAGCTCAGGGCTAAGCCTCAGACAGATATTCTGTCTAAGACCCCCGGTGCGCTCGCCGCATCGGGGGTTTCTTTTTGTCTTTTTGAGCCTCTGAGGCGTGGCGAGCGCGCGGCTCACAGAAGAGCCCATGTGGCGAAGACACAGTGCCCATGACAAAAATGGCGCTGACAATCTGCCGCGCCTACCATCATCTTGATCTAAAGTGATAATTTCCGATCGCGCGCGTGGAAGAATACACGTTGACGATCGGAGAGGTCAGAGAGCCTTGAAATAACAAGGATCGTTTCCCAGTGTTCCCAGGCTAAGCCACCACTCACGGAACACAGGCATTATGCCCATTTAACGCTACCACCGGAAGTCTAGTATTCCTTACCTATTTGAAACCAGCCTTCATAAATACGTCAGGAATGCATCGCAAAAGGGTTAGGTTTCCGCAGCTTGGCGCCGCGATCACGTCTCGACAGCATACATCTGGTTGTGCAGCGTTGCCTTCAACACCGCCTGCGCAGTCGTCTCGACAGAGAGGGCCTCGCGGGCAAGGCGCAGATGTTTCTCGATCGTCGCCGTGGTCAGCCCCATCAGCAGAGCGATGTCCTGCGTGGTTTTCCCGTCGCCAACCCATTGCAAAACTTCACGCTGGCGCTTGGTCAGCCCTCGGTTCGGCGCGCGGTAGGGCAGGGTGAGGATCTTCAGGTGCGCGACATTGTTCATCAAAATGATGTCGCTGCCGTGTTCAGCCCAGATGGCCTCCACGTCGTCCTGAGACAGGCCAGGCCGCGCCGTCAGTGCAATCGCGCCCTTAAACCGCTGAGTTGGCGCATTAAAGCTGATGGTATAGCCGGCGAGAACACCCATTTTCTGGTTGAAATCGTAGACAGCCCGCTGCTTGGCATCGAGCTTGCCGGACGCAGCCCGCTCCTGCGCGCTCCGCCAACTCAAGGCGCCCTCATTGGCCAGAGCCCATTCGAGCATCGGCGCGTGGGTATAAAGACCATCGCCCATGTAGCCCTTGAGATACTCCGGCGAGTGGTTGCTCAGGATCACAAAATCATCCGGATCCCCGAGCGAGGTTTCCGTCTTAAACAGAGTGTAACCATAGAGCAGACGATCAAACCCATAGCGACCCATCTGCTCCACATGGGCGTGCCATAACTCTTCAATGGTCCGTAGCTGCGTCAAACGATGCAGATATGCAGAAGAACTCATTTGTGCGCCCGACCTCGGCAATGGTTCACCAGGGCGTCCATCGCCATCAGATAGCCAAAGGAGCCAAACCCGCAGATTTGCCCGACCACAGCCTTCGAGATGTAGGAGGTATGCCGAAAACTCTCGCGCGCATGAATGTTGGACAGATGCACCTCAACGGAGGGCACCTCAACCGAATAGATCGCATCCATCAGACCAACCGAGGTATGCGTGTAGGCACCTGCGTTGAGGATGATCCCGTCATGAACGCCTTTGGCAGCGTGAATTTGATCGAGCAGCGCGCCTTCGTGGTTGGATTGAAAACAAGCCACTTCCAGACCATGCGTCGCCCCATGGGCGCGGCACATATCCTCCACCATCGAAAGGGTTTCGGCCCCATAGACCTCTGGCTGACGCGTCCCCAGAAGATTGAGGTTCGGGCCGTTCAGGATCAAAACGCTCTTCACTTTACTGTCCTTTCTAGGTCGCCTTGGACAGAACACTTTCTTTGCGTCCATCGGCGTGGCGGATTGATCCGCTCTGGTTACCCACTTTCACATAAGTTCAAGCGCCCCGTTTGGCGACACTCAAGAGCGAGGCTCCGGCGGTCTGCCAATTGCAGTCCATTGAAAGGACGCCGTGTCAAACTTGTGTGAAAAACTTCAACAATTTTGCTAGGCGAGCGATGAACGCTACTCAGCTTGGGCGTATAATTTCGAAAGTTTCGTCAAAAGTCGAGAGTTCGCAAGAGATGCAATGCCACTTTGTATTGAGTGGTACATTTACGTCAAATTGTTGACGAATGTGACGTCAAGTCTCAAGCCATCCTGTACCGTTGAACGCCTTCGGACGGGATGTCATGCTTCGCAGCAGGAGGCCATCTAAGAATGGCAGGGTATTAGGCCTGACGCATTGACGCGGGCAAGAGGGACAAAGACCGTCATGACGACCACAAACACAGGCGCGCAACACATGCAACTTCCGGCCGCGCTCAGCGGATTGCGCATCCCCTTGATCGGCTCCCCTCTGTTTATCATCTCCAACCCAGACTTGGTGATCGCCCAGTGCAAAGCTGGCATTGTCGGGTCCTTTCCGGCGTTAAACGCGCGCGAGGTGGACGGTGAACCTCCGCTTCTTGAGGCCTGGCTCAAGCGGATCACCGAGGAGTTGGATCGGCACAATCAAGCCAATCCCGACAGCCCCGCAGCGCCCTTTGCAGTGAACCAGATCGTGCACCGTTCGAATGCGCGACTGGAGCGCGATATCGATATCTGCACCCGCTGGAAGGTCCCTGTTTGGATCACCTCACTCGGCGCGCGCCCAGAGGTTAATGAGGCAGCGCATTCCTGCGGCGGTGTTGTTTTGCACGACGTGATCAATAACACCTTTGCCCGCAAAGCGATTGAGAAGGGCGCAGACGGCCTCATTGCCGTTGCAGCGGGTGCAGGGGGCCATGCTGGGCAACAGTCCCCCTTTGCCTTAATCCGCGAAATCCGCTCTTGGTTTGACGGACCTCTTGCGCTCTCCGGCTCTATCGCCTGTGGGGAGTCCCTGCTGGCAGCGCGGGCGCTCGGGGCAGATTTTGGCTATGCCGGTTCGCCCTTCATCGCGACTGAAGAGGCGAATGCTCCTGAAGCCTACAAGCAAATGATCGTCGATAGCACGGCAGAGGACATCGTGTATTCCTCCCTCTTTACAGGTGTTTGGGGCAATTATCTGAAGCAATCCGTGCGCAATGCAGGCCTGGATCCAGAGGCGTTGCCGACTGCCGATCAATCCTCCATGGACTTTGGCCCGGATAGACAGAAACCCAAGGCTTGGAAAGAAATCTGGGGCTCAGGTCAGGGCATTGGCGCCGTGACGTCCGTTAGGCCGGCTGCAGATCTTATCGCTCGGATCGAACAAGAGTATCAGGCGGCGCTTGGTCGTTTGACGCGAGGAGGACGCGGATGACCGAGACCGACCTGAACCTTGCGGCAGTCTGCGCTTATATTGCAGGCGCGCTTCCGGGGTTTGACGAAGACCTTGAGGTGAGCAAATTTGCGACCGGACAATCCAATCCGACCTATCTGCTAAAAGGGTCAGATCGCGCTTTCGTTTTGCGCCGTAAGCCACCGGGAAAACTGCTAAAATCCGCCCACGCGGTCGAGCGGGAGTTTCGCGTTCAAAAGGCCCTTTCGGACACAGGAGTACCGGTGCCAACGATGCACATCTTGTGCGAAGACAGCACGGTGATCGGAACGCCGTTTTACATCATGGACCATGTGCCGGGGCGCAACTTCGACGATCCACGACTGAACGACCTGCCTCTTTTGCACCGGCAAGGCACGATGACAGAAATGAACCGTGTTCTGGCCGCGCTGCATAATGTGGACGTCGAGGAGGTCGGGCTGGCCGACTACGGCCCGCCCGGTGACTATTTTGCCCGCCAGTTAACACGGTGGAGCAGCCAGTATGCTGCCACGAAAACCGACGCTATTCCCGCTATGGACCAGCTGATCGACCAACTCGGCCGCGCTTTACCCGAGGATGACGGGCAGCGAAGCCTGGTTCATGGCGACTATCGCCTCGACAATTTGATCTTCTCTGAGGATGGATCCACATGCCGGGCAGTGCTTGATTGGGAGCTCTCGACCCTCGGTCATCCCTTTGCAGATTTAGCGGGTGTCATCATGCAGTGGCAAATGCCGCCGGGCAGCGAAGGGCGAGGGCTCGCAGGCGTCGACCGTGGCGCGCAGGGCCTGATGTCGGACGAGGAATTTGTTGCGACCTACTGTGAAAACCGGGGCATCGCCCAGATTGCGAACTTCGGCTTTTACCTCGCATTCAGTTTCTTCCGCATGGCGGCCATTCTGCAAGGCGTGAGGAAGCGCGCCATGGAAGGCAATGCATCCAATCCGGAAAAAGCTATAAAGTTAGGGCGTTACGTGCCCGAGTTCGCCAGCTCCGGATTGAGGGCACTCAGCGAAGCCAGGTGAGGCGCAGTCCCTTTGTGACAATTCGATTTGGTTTGAACAGGCTTTGCCGCGCGGTGGTAACACATTGGCAAACCTCAGCCCTCACAGTCGGGCGTGACGCAGTTGCGGGTGGTGCAGCGCGTTCGCTGGAATATCGGGGGTACTATGGACCGGACTGAATGGTTGAACCGTCGCGCGCAGGGCGACGGCGTGATGGAATTGCAATTGGGCCACGCGCCAGAGAACCGCTTGACCGCGCCGTTCCTAAAGGATTTCGAACAGGAAATTCGGGACTTGGTGCAGGATTCAGAGGTTCGTTCGATCCTTTTAACAAGCCCCTTCAAAGACTTCTCGACCGGCGTTGATCCTGACCTCCCGGCGACAGACGTGCCGAAAGGCGAGTTGAACGCAGCCTTCCTTGCGCTATTTGCCTGCCCGAAACCTGTGGTCACGGCCTCTATCGGATTGTCTTCTGGCGCTGGAATGTTCTTTGCGCTGGCGGCGGATCTTCGCGTCGCGCACGCACGGGCCGGGTTTGAAATGACGGAGATTCTGACCGCTCATGGCTATCCCCGTGCCTTGATGGAGATCGCGCGCGCCGTGCTCGATACGAACACGCAACGGCGGTTGATGCTGACGGGGCAGCGGCTTGGCCCGATTGCGGCCCGAAACGCTCAAATCATTGAAATCATTGCCGACGATCTTGAGGATCTTCACGGTTACGCGCTGAAGGAAGCCCGCAAACTTGCTGGTCTCGACCCCGCGACCTTTGCCACAATCAAGCGTGACCTGCGCGGCGAGACGATCAAACGGATCGAGGCGCGCCTAGACGAGGAATTGATGCCGCAATTCAAAGCCACATCGCGCAGAGCGGGGTAAACGGCTTGGCCTTGGTCGGTGGGCTCTGTAGAAGATCACGCAAGGATTTGATCTGACACGAGGCCGACCGCCATGAGCATCCACAAGATTGAAGTGTCTCGGACGCCGGAGGGCCAAGTGCGTGTCGTTAAAGGCACTTGGTCGGATACCTTCCCCGAGGAGCGGCGTCTTACTTGGGCCGACTGGTACGAGCAGATGCACAAGACATACGCCTATGAGGGCTATGACGACATGGCCAAAGCCCTACGAGCGCTTGGCGCGTAATCGCCCGCGCAACATCACCCCGGTCAAAGCCGACATCAAAACCGTCGCATAGCGGTTGGCTGATACAGCATTGATATATTGAGGAAACTGGCGCACCCGACAGGATTCGAACCTGTGGCCTCTGCCTTCGGAGGGCAGCGCTCTATCCAGCTGAGCTACGGGTGCGTCCGTGGGGGCGGATATACGCGTCAGCAGAAGGCACTGCAATGGAAAAAACGCGCTATCCGAGATTTCGTGGGGTGGGGCTTGGCCTTAGGGCCAAATGGGCAAGTGCCCCAAGTCTGTCACTGCCATCGGAACGGGCGCGATCAAGAAACCGCGACGTTCCGGACAGGGAAAGCTCGACTGATTAGCCGCGCCAGGAGCGGACGACGCCGCAATCCATATGGACGAAGTTGGAGCCGTAATAGCGACCAACGCCACCGGCTTTACATGCCATTGCGGCCTGCGCCATTTGGGTCACGTTCCGCGAAGCCAGACGCAAGTCAGCAGCTTGGCCCTTCATGTGAAGGGAGTTTTTCGCAACGCCACGAGACCGGCTGCGCAGCATCGCGTTGGTTTCCGGGCTACGATAGCCGGAGAGCAACATATACGGCTCAGTCACGTCCAAGAGGTTGTGCGACGCAGCCATGATATCAATCGTGCGCAGATCCATGGTCTTGACCTGATCGGTCCGCCAATCGCGCATGAAGTGATTGATCTCTTTCACTGCATCTTTGATGTAATCGCCGTCGATCCAGTAAACCATATCCAGACGCTCGCCTGTGCGGCCTGAATACATTTTGATGCGACGAATGTCTCCGCTGCCACGCAGGAAGCCTGCTGCTTTGGAGTAGGTGGGGGCTGCCGCGACTGTGGTCGCCGCGAACGCCTTCAAGAGTGCTCGACGGGAAAACCCGGTGTTTGTATCTGCCATTGTGATGAGCGTTGTCCCATACGCTTTTGTGGTCACACTGCCCGATCTTTCGGGTGCTTTTTCACGCTTTTATGCGTGCAAACTCTATGCCACAGGCAGATTCGGCTGCCAACAATTGAATGACGAGTTAACGAAAACCGGCATATTTTCGGCAATATTTTGCGCAAAAGGGGAGGGCGATCCGGTTTTTCCCCCTCTGAGGAGGGAACAAACCGCGGATATTGGGGTTATAGAGCAGCATTGTTGTGACTTCTGACCGACTGATGGAAATGTGAATGGACTTGCATAGGGGCCGTTTACCTAGAGTGGGTTAAGGTCTAACTGGTCCCTTGCGTTGCATTTTGGAGTTGATTGAATCATGTCGCTGCCCCGCACACTAAAGTTTCGTTCGTTTGTGTCCGCCGGTGTGCTGGCAGCTGTTCTTGGGGTGACAACTCTCGCGCCGTCCGTCTCGCAGGCCTCGTCAACCGGGTTCCGCCAAGCCGTGGCAGAGATGGCCTGGGAAAACGATGCGGTCGCGACCTATTATCGTGAAAACGGGTACGAGCCCCTTTGGACCGCCACCACTGACGCAGCTGAAGCGCGCCGCCGGGCGCTGCTGCAAGCGTTGGAAGAGGCCACGCAGCATGGGCTTCCTGACATGTCGGTCAAAGCGGCTGCTCTGGTTGAGCAAATGCGCAATGTGCGCTCCACCCGCGACCTTGGCGCTGTTGAGGTGGCCCTCAGCCGCGCATTGGTCGACTATGCCTCTGATCTTCAGACCGGCTTGATCAATGATCCAACATCGATCGACGAAGGCATCGTACGCGTTAAGCATAAGGTCGACACCACCGCGTTCCTGCGTGGCATGGAGACCGACCGTCCGTTTGCCTTCCTCCAATCGCTTGTGCCTGCATCGACTCAATACCGCGAGCTTCTGCGTGAAAAGATGCGGCTGGAACAGATCCTGGCCGCTGGCGGTTGGGGCGCCACGGTTCCCGTGCGCAAGATGGAGCCCGGTGACACCGGCTCCTCTGTGGTTGCGCTGCGCGACCGTCTGGTCACCATGGGCTATCTGGAGGCCAACGCCTCCGGCTCCTATGATCTCGGGATCGAGGACGCCGTGCGCCGGTTCCAAGCCGATCATGGTCTGGAAATCGACGGCGTCGCGGGCGAGGGCACCATCACCGAAATGAACCGCCCCGTCACCGATCGGATCAAATCGGTTCTCGTGGCGATGGAGCGGGAACGTTGGCTGACCCCGGATCGAGGCGAACGCCACATTCTGGTCAATCAGACGGACTTCACGGCAAAAATCATCGATAATGGCGAAGTGACCTTCATCACCCGCTCGGTTATCGGCCGCAACAGCCATGATCGCCGCTCGCCGGAATTCTCGGACGAGATGGAGCATATGGTGGTGAACCCCAGCTGGTATGTGCCGCGCTCTATCGTGACCAAAGAGTACCTGCCCAAGCTGCAAAGCAATCCCAACGCCCATAGCTACATCGAAATCACCGATGCGCGGGGCCGCGTGGTGGATCGCAACTCCACCGATTTCACGCAGTTCACCGCCCGCAGCTTCCCCTTTGCCATGCGCCAGCCGCCGAGCCGCAGCAACGCGCTGGGTCTGGTGAAGTTTATGTTCCCGAACAAATACAACATCTACCTGCACGACACGCCGCAAAAGAGCCTGTTTGAACGCGAAACCCGCGCCTTTTCGCACGGCTGTATCCGACTGCAGAAACCGTTTGAATTTGCCTATGCGCTGCTGGCCAAGCAGACAGACGATCCGGTTGGCTATTTCCAGAGCATTCTTGATTCTGGCAAGGAAACCAAAGTGGAGCTGGACGTAAAGGTCCCTGTCCACATCATCTACCGCACCGCTTTCATCGACGAAGAGGGCCGCGCAGAATTCCGTCGCGATGTCTATGGCCGTGACGCGAAGGTCTGGGACGCGCTGCAGCGGGCAGGGGTGGCGCTTCCCGGTGTTCAAGGCTAAGTCTCTGGCCTAGGTTCCGCTTCTGGAGGTATGGCCCGATGTTCACCGTTCGCGAAATTGCTGCTGCTTTGGGCGCAGAGGCCGTTGGGGCTGTAGATCTTACAATCACCAATGCGGCGGAGCCTCAGGATGCGAGTGCGGATGCGCTCGCGATGGCCATGTCTCCGAAATACGCCGAAGGGCTGAAGGAAGGACAAGCCAAAGTCGCTCTTGTCTGGGACGGAGCGGATTGGCAGGCGCTTGGGCTTGAGGCAGCGATTTTTGTGACCCGTCCGCGCCTCGCGATGGGGGGCATCACCAAAATGCTCGACAAAGGTCAGCGCGAGACACCGGGCATTCACCCCTCGGCCGTCATCGATCCGTCAGCTGAGATCGGCGCCGATGTCACCATCGGCCCGCTAGTGGTCGTTGGGCCCGACGCGAAAATCGGCGCGCGGTCGGTGATCGGCGCCCATTGCTTTATCGGTGCAGACGTCACCATCGGCGAAGATGCGAATCTGCGGGAAATGGTGTCGATCGGTGCCCGCGTGACCATCGGAGATCGTTTTCGGGCACAACCTGGTGCTCGGGTTGCCGCCGATGGCTTCTCTTATGTGACGCCAGAGACATCTGGCGTAGAAAATGCCCGCAAGACCCTCGGCGATCAGGGCGATACGACCGCGCAATCCTGGGTCCGCATCCATTCACTAGGGTCCGTAAGGATCGGAAATGACGTGGAAATCGGCGCCAACTGCACCATCGACAATGGCACCATTCGCGACACGGTGATCGGCAATGGCACCAAGCTCGACAACCAAGTGCACGTGGGACACAACTGTCGGATTGGCAATGATTGCCTGCTCTGCGGCCAAACCGGGCTCTCCGGCTCGGTTGACGTGGGCAACAATGTAGTGCTTGGCGGCCAATGTGGCGTGGCGGACAATCTCTTTATCGGCGACCGGGTGATTTGCGGCGGCGGCACCAAGGTTCTGTCGAACGTTCCGGCTGGTCGCGTGATGATGGGCTACCCGGCGGTCAAAATGGACACCCATACAGAGATGTACAAAGCACAACGTCGCTTGCCCCGTCTGTTGAAAGACCTCGATGCCCTCAAAAAGGCGGTTTTCAAATAAGTGCTCAACCAGTAAACCACTGGCAAACATATCTCCCGCAGGAGCCGCTTCATGAGCACGCAGGATAAGGTCATCGCAATCATCGCCGAACAGGCGGTGCTGGAGCCTTCGGACGTCACCCTCGAAAGCACGCTGGCGGATCTGGGCATCGACAGCCTCGGTCTGGTTGAGAGCATTTTCGCGATTGAAGAGGAGTTCGACATTTCGATTCCCTTCAACGCCAACGAACCCGAGCAGAGCGACTTCGACATTTCCAGTGTCGCTGCGATCATCGCCGGGATCGATAAGCTGATCGCGGAAAAGGGCTAAATAGCCCCGCGCCTCGCAAAGGCGGAAGGACATAGCATGAAACGCGTCGTCATCACGGGCGCCGGCACGATCAACGCGCTGGGGCATTCCGTAGCCGAGACCATGGACTCAATGCGCGAAGGCCGCTGCGGCATCGGGGAGCTCGACTTCCGAGATGTGGAGCGCCTGTCGATCAAGATTGGCGGCCAAGTCCGCGATTTTGAAGCAGAAGGCCGGTTCAACCGCCAACAGATGGCGCTCTATGATCGGTTCACCCAGTTCACCCTGTTTGCCGCGGAAGAGGCCATGAAACAGGCCGGTCTGGAGTTCAACGGGGAACTGGCGGCGAAATCTGGCGTGGTGCTGGGCACCGCGGGCGGCGGTGTCTCCACTTGGGACGACAACTATCGCTCTGTTTACGAGGACGGCAAAAACCGCGTGCATCCCTTTGTCGTGCCGAAACTCATGAACAATGCGGCGGCCAGTCACTTGTCCATGGAGTACAACCTCAAAGGGCCGAGTTTCACGGTTTCCACAGCCTGTGCCTCCTCAAACCACGCGATGGCGCAGGCCTTTCAAATGGTGCGCAGCGGGATGAGCCCGGCCATGGTGACGGGCGGATCGGAATCCATGCTCTGCTTTGGCGGGGTGAAAGCTTGGGAAGGGCTGCGCGTGATGACGCGCGACGCCTGCCGTCCGTTCAGCGCCAACCGCAACGGCATGGTTCAGGGCGAAGGCGCTGGGATCTTTGTCTTTGAGGAATACGAACACGCAAAGGCGCGTGGTGCGGATATTCTCTGCGAAGTCATAGGCTTCGCTATGAGTTCTGATGCGGCTGATATCGTGATGCCCAGCAAACAGGGGGCCGCACGGGCGATTTCCGGCGCTCTGCGCGATGCACAAATAAACGCGCAGGATGTCGGCTACATCAACGCACATGGCACGGGCACTGCGGCGAATGACAAAACCGAATGTGCCGCGGTTGCCGATGTCTTTGGGCCGCATGCGGACAATCTGCTGATGTCTTCGACCAAGTCGATGCATGGCCACTTGATTGGCGGCACCGGCGCGGTTGAACTGTTGGCCTGCATCATGGCGCTACGCGACGGGGTAATCGCCCCGACCATAGGCTATGAAGAGCCGGATCCGGAATGCGCCCTCGATGTGGTTCCCAACGAGGCACGGGATGCCAAAGTCGACGTCGTCCTGTCGAATGCCTTTGCCTTTGGCGGCCTCAACGCGGTTCTGGCCCTGCGGCGCATCTAGGATCAACGATCCATCAAAGAAAAACGCCCGCAAGACAGTCTCTTGCGGGCGTTTCTTTTGTGACGGCTGTCGGTCTTACTGCTTAACGACGTCAACCGCATTGTAGCCGGCCGTGAAGCCTTTCAACGACATCGCCACCGAGACGACCTTGTCCGGCGACGGCGCAGGACGCAGGCTGAAGATGGCTTCTTTGCCCTGCTTGAACGCGTTGATGTCAGCTTCGGTCAGGCCGATTTGCGCGACACACCCCGCATTGCTGCAGAAAGAGAAATTGTACCGCTTACCCGGCGCGCCATCGACGGAGATGGTCAGGCCAGCCGGCAAAAGGGTTTCCAGCGGCGCAATAACAGTCGCACCCGCGACCGCGAGGCCACCGCTGGAGTTGTCGATGCGGAACATCGTGACCTCAGCAACCGGGCCGCCTTCGTCATCCAGAAGGACTTGCAGCAGCGAGCAGGGATCGTTGTCGGTCTGGGTGTGCACACAGGCCAGATCCCAATCGCCGAACTTCTCCTTGGAGTAGCGTTGACCGACACTCAGCGCAGCCTCAGTCGGCGTGCCAAGATCCAAAAGGCTGTCTGCCGAGGGGGCTGCCTCTTCGGTGGCGTTTTCGGTTGCTGCGGGCTCTTCCGCGGTGGTCTCCTGCGCGAAAACAGGCGCAGTTGCGGCGAGAAGCACCGCCAGGGATGCCGATGTGAGGGACTTCAACATGAATGCCTCTTTTGTTTGAACTCTGCCTCGCGTGTACCATGCAGGGGAGTGAGTGTCAGGGGAATAAAACCGTGATCACCGCCAAATGACTGATTTCTGCCGATCTTCTGCTGTACATTCGCATCTGAAGGCGGCATCACGCGGGCGGCGAGTCTTTGGCGCCATGAGTGGCCCCAAGGTCTCATTTGATTGTGACGTCCTCTTTGCCGGACGCAAAACGCAGAAGACAGCTTTGCAAAAGCATCAAAGCGAAAAAGGGGACCCGAAAGCCCCCTTTTACGTACACATCTCCCCGTCGGACTGGCCGACTTAGTTATTAATCAGAACGTTACGAGCGAAATCGCGCTCGGTCAACATCCAATAACAAAAAAAATCAGGATCAGTTTCAAACTTCCCTTTAACGTAGGTTTTACTGAGGAAATGTGACAACCGGTGCTCAAACTTAAGGCAAGCTGAGAAAAAAACGGCCGTGCACTAAGGCACGGCCAGTCTGACAGGGAGGAAATGTCCGTCGGCTCAACCGCATTCGAACCAACGGGCAACTTCAGGCTGGCAGATAAAGGTTAACATTGTATTTTCGTTCCATAAGCGCCTTTAGGAGTGGTCAAGGAATGTCAGAAGAAATTTTTATCGGCGGTGGTGGCCTGGACTATGTAGAGCCTCAACATCTGACCCTCAAATATGCCAACCGGCATGGGCTGATTGCAGGGGCCACTGGGACCGGGAAAACCGTGACTCTCCAGATCCTTGCAGAGAGTTTCTCGAACCGCGGCGTGCCGGTTGTTCTTGCCGATGTGAAGGGCGATTTGTCTGGTCTGGCGCTGGCAGGACGCGCTGATGCGCCGCTTCATGATGCTTTTGTTAAAAGATCGCAAAAAATCGGATTTACTCAGTTTGAGTACCATGATGTGCCGGTGACCTTCTGGGATCTCTTTGCAGAGCAGGGTCACCCGGTTCGCACCACCGTTGCGGAGATGGGCCCGCTGCTGTTGTCGCGCTTGCTCGAACTCTCCGAAGCGCAGGAAGGCATTTTGAACATTGCGTTTCGCCTGGCGGACGAACAGGGCTGGCCACTCTTGGATCTCAAGGACCTGCAGTCCCTGCTCGTTTGGGTCGGGGAAAACCGCGACGATCTGGGGCTGCGCTATGGCAATATCTCCACCGCGTCGATCGGTGCCATTCAACGACGACTGCTGGTGCTGGAAAACCAAGGCGCCACAGGGATGTTTGGCGAGCCCGCGCTGGACCTCAAGGACCTGATGCGCCGTGATTCCACCGGGCGGGGGATGGTCAACATTCTGGCCGCCGACAAATTGATGGCGGCCCCGAAACTCTATGCAACCTTTTTGCTGTGGTTGCTCAGCGAGTTGTTTGAAACCCTGCCAGAGGTCGGTGACCCTGACAAACCAGAGCTGGTCTTCTTCTTCGACGAAGCGCATCTGTTGTTTGAGGACGCGCCTAAGGCGCTGGTGGACAAAGTCGAACAGGTCGCACGCCTGATCCGGTCCAAAGGGGTCGGGATCTACTTCGTCACCCAGTCGCCCGATGACATCCCTGAGGACATCTTGGGGCAGCTTGGCAACCGTATCCAACACGCCTTGCGGGCCTTTACCGCGCGGGATCGTAAGAAGCTGAAACTGGCTGCCGAGACCTACCGCGAGAACCCGCGCTTCGCGACAGAGGATGCCATCCGGGACGTCGGCGTGGGCGAGGCTGTCACCTCCATGCTGGAAAAGAAGGCCGTGCCCGGTGTCGTGGAACGGACTTTGATCCGACCGCCCTCAACCCAGTTGGGGCCGATATCGGCGGCAGAGCGCAAAGCGGTTCTGGAGCGGTCTGAAATGGCGGGGAAATATGACACCACCGTGGATCGCCATTCTGCCTATGAGATCCTGTTGGCCCGCGCACAAAAGGCCGCCGCCGAAGCCTCTGATGCGGAGGACCAAGCAGAGGTCGCGCCCGATCCGGTTGTCCGTGAATTCAACGCCGCCCGACGGTACAGCGGTGCGCGGGTTGGACGCTCTACCGCGCGGCGTGTCTCTGGCGGGGATACATTTACATCAGCCATGTCCGAAGCAGTGATCAAAGAGCTGAAGGGCACCACCGGCCGCCGCATTGTGCGCGGCATCCTAGGCAGCTTCTTCAAAGGTCGCTAAAACGCGCCAAGCCCAAAACGAAAACGCCGCCCTCAGAGGCGGCGTTTTGCTTTATTTTTCAGGGATCAAGCCGCGTGGGCTAAACCTGAGTACCAGCAGGAGCATCAACCCCATGGTAAAGAGACGCATATGCGCGGCGCTTTCCAACAGATGCGCTCGCAAGGGGCTGTCGTTGGCCATGCCGGCGGTGATCACGTCAATCAACATGATCCCCAGCGGCTCCACCTTGATCCAGAGGAACCACACCAGCAAACCACCCAGCACCGCGCCGAAGTTGTTGCCAGAGCCCCCAACGATCACCATGACCCAAATGAGGAAGGTGAACCGCAGCGGGTTATAGGTGCCCGGCGTCAACTGGCTGTCCAGCGTGGTCATCATGGCGCCAGCAATGCCGCAGATGGCGGATCCGAGAATGAAGATCTGCAAATGGCGACGGGTCACGTTCTTGCCCATCGCATTGGCTGCCACTTCATTGTCGCGGATCGCGCGCATCATCCGGCCCCAAGGGCTCTTGAGGGCCATTTGCGCCATCCACAGAAGGGCGAGCAGCACAACAGTGAACAGAACGGAGTAGCCGAGCTTCACATAAAGCGTCGATGCGGTGGTCGGATCCATCCCCCAAGCCGCAGCACTTTCCACAAAACCGGGATCGTTCTGCAGATCGACCTCATAGGGCACGGGGCGCGGCAAGCCGACAACGTTTTTCACGCCACGGGATAGCCAGTCTTCGTTCTTCAGCACCGAGAGGATGATCTCGGCAATGCCAAGGGTCGCGATGGCAAGATAGTCCGAACGCAGGCCCAGAGCCGTCTTGCCGATGATCCACGCCGCACCGGCGGCCAGCAAGCCACCCACAGGCCAAGCGAGCAAGACCGGCAGACCAAGCCCACCAATATTGCCCTCAAGCGCCGGATTGATCGCCTCAACCGCCTCAACACCCGGATCAAAGACACCGCGATAGAGGAAGAAACCGCCAACCAGAACGGCGAGTGTCACCAAAGCGCGCGCACGACCTGCCGCCATCTTTTGATGCACAATAATCGCCGCCGCGATGGTCAGTGCGCCCAGAACCAAACCCATCAGGATGCTATTGCCACCCGCGCTCCACGCGCCGGGCGTCGCCGGCATGGAGGTCAGCACGACAGCCAGACCACCCAGCGCGGTAAAGCCCATGATGCCGACGTTAAACAGCCCGGCAAAGCCCCACTGAAGATTGACCCCCAGCGCCATGATGGCCGAGATCAGCCCCATATTGAGGATGGTCAGGGAGGAGTTCCAAGACCCGGAGAAAACCCCAAGCGCCGTCGTTGTGCCTTCGAGCACCAGCAGGAAAGCGACGCCCACGAACAGAAGTGTGTGTTTCACGGTGTCACTCATACCGCTTTTCCTTTGAAGATACCGGTGGGTTTAAACAGCAGAACAACGATCAGGATCGCGAAAGAAACTGCGAACTTGTAATCGGTGCTCATCAGCTGCACGAGGCCCGAGGGCTCCAGACTTTCCGGCAGGACGTAGGTTGCCACCTTTTTCCACGCATAGGTCACCATGACTTCGCTCATCGCGATGATGAAACCGCCTGCAATCGCGCCCAGCGGGTTGCCAAGGCCGCCCACAATCGCCGCCGCGAAGATCGGCAACAGGAGCTGGAAATAGGTGAAGGGCTTAAAGGACTTATCCAGACCATAAAGCGTGCCGGCAATCGTCGCGAGCGCCGCCACGATCAGCCAGGTGTAGGTTACCACACGCTCTGGGTTGATGCCCGACAACAGAGCCAGATCTTCATTGTCGGAATAGGCGCGCATGGATTTCCCGGTGCGGGTCTTGTTCAGGAACCAGAACAGCAGCGCCACAACGATAATCGCCGTGACAACGGTGATCCCCTGCGAGGTCTTGATCGCAAGCCCCTCATCAAGACCAGTCAGACGTTTGAACGTGCGCGCGCTGACGATAAAACGTTCCCCATCGGCAAAGCGTTGGTCGCCCGGACCGATGATGAAGCGTACTAGGCCGTTCATCATGAACATCACGCCGAGCGAAACCATGACGAAGACCACCGGCTTTGCCTTTTGTTGGCGATAGAACCGGAACACGGCGCGGTCAGTGCCGACAACCAAAAGCATGGTTGCCACGATGCCCAAGGGCAGGGCGAGCAAGGCTGTCGGCAGCGGACCTGCAGTAATCCCCATGGACTGGAACCACCAAGTGAACAGGATCGTCACCATCGTGCCAAAGGCCATGGTGTCGCCATGCGCAAAGTTCGAGAACCGCAAAATGCCGTAGATCAGCGTGACGCCAAGCGCGCCAAGCGCCAGCTGGCTACCATAGGCAATGCCCGGAACCAGCACGAAGTTGGTAAGTGCCACAAGGGCGTTGATGAAATCCATCTCTTAGCCCCCCAGGAACGATTTGCGCACTTCTTCGTCAGCCAAAAGCTCTTTGCCGGTGCCGGTATGCGCATTGCGCCCCTGCACCAGAACATAGCCTTTGTCCGCGATTTCAAGCGCTTGCTTGGCGTTCTGTTCGACCATCAGGATCGGCAGACCCGTGCGGGCCACCTCGATGATGCGGTCAAACAATTCGTCCATCACGATGGGTGAGACACCCGCCGTCGGCTCATCAAGCATCAGAACCTTGGGTTTCGTCATCAGCGCGCGGCCGACGGCCACCTGCTGACGCTGACCGCCAGAAAGCTCGCCAGCGGCCTGTTTGCGCTTGTCTTTCAGGATCGGGAAGAGGTGATAGACCTGCTCCATCGTCTCGGAAAAATCATCGGTGCGGATGAAGGCGCCCATCTCGAGGTTTTCTTCCACCGTCATCGAGGTGAAAATATTGCTCGTTTGCGGCACAAACCCCATGCCCTTGACCACGCGGTCTTGCGGGCTCAAGGCCGTGATGTCTTCGCCATCCAGTCGAACGGAGCCGGAGCGCACGTTTAACATGCCAAAGACAGCCTTCATCGCGGTGGATTTGCCGGCTCCGTTCGGGCCGACGATCACAGCGATCTCGCCCGGGTTCACGGCGATCGTGCAGTCATGCAGGATGTCCGGCCCCTTGCCGTAGCCACCCGTCATGCTGTCGCCAATCAGAAAGGGTTCGCTCATGCGTCAGCCCCTTGCAATTTATCTTTGTTTTTCAGCCCGGTACCGAGGTAAGCTTCGATCACATGCTCGTTGGCTTTGATCTCGTCTAGGGTGCCTTCGGCCAGCTTTTTGCCCTCGGCCATGACGATCACCGGATCGCACAAGCGGCCGATGAATTCCATGTCATGCTCGATCACCACAAAGGTGTATCCGCGCTCCTCATTGAGGCGCTTGATCGCGTCGGCAATGGTATAAAGCAGGGTGCGGTTCACGCCGGCGCCTACCTCGTCGAGGAAGACGATCTTAGCGTCGACCATCATGGTGCGGCCAAGTTCCAGAAGCTTTTTCTGACCGCCGGAAATTTCGCCCGCCTTCAGGTCCGCGATATGGCTGATGGTGAGGAACTCCAGCACCTCATCCGCCTTCGCTCTGAGCGCGCGTTCCTCGTCAGCGATGCGCTTGCGGCCAAACCAGGTGTTCCACAGCGTCTCACCCGATTGATTGCCCGGAACCATCATCAGGTTCTCACGACAGGTCATCGAGGAGAACTCATGCGCGATTTGGAACGTCCGCAAGAGCCCCTTGTGAAACAGCTCATGCGGCGGCAAGCCGGTGATATCCTCGCCATCCATCAGAACGCGGCCTGAGGTCGGCGGAAGAACGCCCGCTATAACGTTGAAAAGAGTGGTTTTTCCCGCACCGTTTGGTCCGATCAAACCGGTAATGGAGCCCTTTGCGATTTCAAGCGACGCGCCATCCACCGCATGGAACCCGCCGAAGTGCTTGTGCAAGTCCTCGACGACGATCATGTCATTTTCATCCCCTGCCGCTGTTTTTGTGCGGCTTTTCTAATTTGGAACAGCCCGGAGTGCTGATCTTTGCACACCGGGCTGCCCTGATTTGATATCGAGAAGCGGTCCCGGATTAACGGAACTTCACGGTCTCGTTTTTACCGTCTTTGACTTCGATCTCGCGGTAGGAGCCTGCGCTCTCACCCGGGCCGATCAGCTCAACGCCGGTTGCGCCTTGATAGTCAATCTCACCGCCGTTCGCGAGGATCTCAAGCGCTTTGCCCAGCTCGCCGGGGTTGATCGGCTCGCCCGGTGCGTTGGCGACGTCCATGATTTTGGCGCCATATTCCGCCGGATCCATGGAGCCTGCAGCCTGCATTGCCAGCATGAACAGCGCAGCTGCGTCATAGGACTCAGGCGCATAAGCAGAGGTGCCGTCGAAGCCAGCGTCAGACGCCATTTTCGCGAAGATCTCAGCGCCTTCGCTGTCGGAGCCTGCGATCTGGCCGAAGGAGCCATCGAGATCCGAACCAACGTTGGTCGGCAGCGAGTCACCGATCATGCCGCCCGGCAGACCGAAGGTTTCAAACGCGCCGGTGTCCAGTGCGCCTTGGATGATGCCCAGACCGCCCTGATCGAGGTAGCCCGCCACCACGAGGATGTCGCCACCAGCAGAGGCCAGCGCTGCAACTTCGGCAGAGTAGTCGCCTTTGCCGTCTTCATGCGCGGTGACGATGGTCACTTCGCCGCCAACTGCTTCGAACGCGGATTGGATCGAATCTGCGAGACCCTTGCCGTAGTCGTTGTTGGTGTAGGTCAGAGCGATGGAGTTGATACCACGGTCTTTCAGCACCTCGGCCATAACCTGACCTTCGCGCGCGTCAGACGGCGCGGTGCGGAAGAACAGACCGTTGTCTTCCATGGTGGACAGACCCGGCGAGGTTGCGGACGGAGAAATCATCACCATCCCGTTCGGGATCGCAACGTTCTGCAGGATCGCGCCGGTCACGCCAGAGCAGTCGCCGCCGATGATGCCGTTGGCGCCATCTGCCAGCAGTTTTTCACCGTTTGCGGTCGCCAGACCGTTGTCGATACAGCCGGTGTCCGCGCGCATTGCGGTCACTTTCGCCGCGTCGAGCAGCTTGCCGGATTCGGTGACTTCAGCCATCGCGAGTTCAGCACCTGCGCCCATTGCGGGGGCGAGGGACTCGATCGGACCGGTAAAGCCAAGAAGGACGCCCAGTTTGACTTCCTTTGCATGGCCACCTGCAAACGCGGTGCCAGCGCTCAGAGCGATGACAGCAGTCGCGGTCAGCAGTTTTTTCATTGTGAAACTCCCTTGTTGGAACGTGTCGTTCGAAACGAACCCTATGCAAGGGTTTCGAGAAAGGGAAGAGTGTTCCGCATGTGTTACGCTGGTGAATGCACTGTGTGCGCTAACACTGTAGGATTTCAGAAGATTGGTCTTTTTACCCACACCAAAAAACGGGCCACGAAGGGACCCGTTTTCAGCCTACGGACGTTTGGTCCGATGTTTTACGTGATGTGTCGCACGCCCTTGCTGCCACGTTCGCGATAAGGGGTCGTGTCGTAATGCGCGCGGTAGCATTTGGAAAAATGCGAGGGCGAGGCAAAGCCGCAGGCGAGCGCGACGTTGATCACGCTCATATCCGTTTGCATCAACAGGTTACGCGCCTTTTGCAACCGAAGCTCCATGTAATAGCGCTTCGGGCTACGGTTCAGGTAACGCCGGAACAAACGCTCCAACTGGCGCGTCGACATGCCAACATCTTCGGCCAGAACGGACGGGCTGATCGGCTCTTCGATGTTGCTCTCCATCATCTGGATCACCAGAGAGAGTTTCGGATGGCGCACCCCAATGCGTGTCGGGATCGACAGGCGCTGGGTATCCTGATCGGTGCGGATGGAAGAATAAATCAGCTGATCTGCCACCATATTCGCCAGCTCTTCGCCGTGGTCATCCGCGATAATCTTCAGCATCAGGTCGATCGAGGAGGTGCCACCGGCGGTGGACATCCGATTGCCGTCGATCACAAATACCGACTTGGTCAGATCAACGTCTTCAAATTCCTCGGAAAAACTGTCGGAGTTTTCCCAATGGATCGTCGCGCGCTTGCCATCCAGCAATCCAGCCTTGGCCAGCGTGTAGGACGCGGTGCACAGACCTGCAATCGTCAGACCCTTGCGCGCCTCACGACGCAGCCAGGACAGGATCCGCTTTGACGTGGCTTTTTGCACATCGATCCCGCCGCACAGCATGATCGTGTCATCGCGCTGCAGCTCATTCAGGTCGGAATCAACCTGAAACACAGTCCCGGCCGAACAGGTGACGGTTTCGCCGCCCTCACCAACCAGTTTCCAGGAATAGAGATTCCGCCCGGCCATCCGGTTCGCAATCCGAAGCGATTCCATTGCTGCGGAGAAACAAAGCAGCGTGAACTGATCAAGCAGCACAAAGGTAAAGCGACGGTGCTTGCCGTCCGAGGTCAGCTCGGGGAGCGTCTCTGGAATGGTTTGCATGGCTCGGGTCCTTACAAATCGGGGTCTTCTTGACGGTGCTGGGGAAGCCACACGACGCAACGTCGCGGATTTGGAAACCCTGCTCACAGGATAGCGCCCGGGTCAAGATGTCGAAATTCTAAACTGGCCACTGTTAGCGCTCTTCTATATACGCATGTTTCGTAAAACCGGGTTTCAAAGTCATTTTCGGAGTAATAGCCATGAGCGATTGGCAAAAAACGAACTGGCGGAGCAAGCCGCGGGTCCAGATGCCGGATTATACGGATCAGGATGCGTTGCACTCTGTCGAAGCGCAGCTGGCGAAATATCCGCCGCTGGTTTTTGCCGGCGAAGCACGTCGACTGAAGGCACAATTGGGTGCTGCCGGTCGTGGCGAGGCGTTTCTGCTGCAAGGCGGCGATTGCGCCGAGAGCTTTGAGCAATTTAGCGCAGATGCAATCCGCGACACCTTTAAGGTCATGCTGCAAATGGCAATGGTGCTGACCTACGGTGCCAAAGTGCCGGTGGTGAAGGTTGGTCGCATGGCTGGCCAATTCGCCAAACCGCGTTCTGCGCCGACCGAGACCATCAATGGTGTAGAGCTGCCGAGCTATCGCGGCGATATCATCAACGAATTGGCCTTCACACCCGAAGCGCGCATCCCGGATCCGAAAAAGATGCTGCAGGCCTACACTCAGGCCGCCGCGACTTTGAACCTGATCCGCGCGTTCTCGACCGGTGGTTACGCGGACGTTCACCAAGTCCACGCCTGGACCCTTGGGTTCACCGAAAGCGAAAAGGCCGAGGCCTATCGCGAAATGGCGAACCGGATTACCGATACGCTCGACTTCATGCGCGCGGCTGGCATCAATAAGGACACCGCCCACACCTTGCAGTCGGTCGACTTCTACACCAGCCACGAAGGGCTGCTGCTGGAATATGAAGAGGCGCTGACCCGTCTTGATTCGACCTCTGGCAAATGGCTTGCAGGCTCCGGTCACATGATCTGGATCGGGGACCGCACCCGCCAGCCGGACGGCGCACATGTGGAATTCTGCAGCGGTGTTCTGAACCCGATTGGTCTGAAATGTGGTCCGACCACCACGGCCGACGATCTCAAGGTGCTGATGAACAAGCTGAACCCGGAAAACGAAGAGGGTAAACTGACCCTCATCGCGCGTTTCGGCGTCGGCAAGGCGGCAGAACATCTGCCCCGGCTGGTCAAAGCGGTGAAGGAAGAGGGCGCCAAGGTCACTTGGGTCTGTGATCCGATGCATGGCAACACCATTAAATCCGCAACCGGCTACAAGACCCGCCCGTTTGACTCGGTGCTGGGCGAGGTGCGCGACTTCTTTGGCGTGCATCAGGCAGAAGGCACTGTTCCCGGCGGCGTTCATTTCGAAATGACGGGCCAGGATGTGACTGAATGCACCGGTGGTGTTCGCGATGTGACCGAAGAGGATCTGAGCGACCGCTACCACACGGCCTGCGATCCGCGTCTTAACGCCAGCCAATCTCTTGAACTGGCCTTCCTTGTGGCGGAAGAGCTGTCGCGCCTGCGCGATCCGGAAGCCGCCCGCGCCGCAGGCTAAACGCTTTCGCACATTTCAGAACAAGAAACGGCCCGCATTTTTTGCGGGCCGTTTCTTTGTGAATACCTGCCATCCAGCGCATACTCGCGCCAAGAACAAAAAGAACGCCCGAGGCGTTCTGCACTCGGGCGTCAATGCTTCAACTGCTATGTCCAGTAGGTTGAAACTTAAGCGTATTCGTCGAGAGTTCGACTAGAATTTTAACAATTAGTCCCGAGAAACCACGAGACGCAGGTGCGAGGCCTTGCCCAGCTTGCCACCACGCGGCGGGCGGGAGACCAGCTTTTCCGCTTCGGTGGTTGCGACGGTTTCCAGAACCGGCTTACGCTCGGCATCGGCCCGCGCCGGGGTGCGGGTGAACTTCAGCGCATCGCTGTTTTCGCGACGGGCCCGGTCCAGAAGCGAGCGCGCCTCATCCATCAGACTGGTCGACTTGCGTTCGAATGCGGCGCGCGGCTCTTTAAACCCTTCGGTCGGCGCGGACGGACGGGCCGAAAGGTCACGGCGTGGCAGATCCCGCAGGCTCGGGTCCGAAATCATCGGGCGGGCAGGGGCTTCGGGCTGCGATGCCTTGGCGGCCTGCGCTTTGCCGACCTGACGCACATCATAGTTCTCAACCGTGAAGCGCTGCGACACACGAGAGGCGGCAGCATCAGAGACCAGAACGCCCAGCGCGCGGCTGACATCGCCCAGATCGCTGCGCAGCGGCAGCAGGATCATCCGGGCAGTGCGGCTGCCGCGCAGGCGGCTGGCTTCGGTTTTCAGTTCGAATTCAATGATCGACGGGTCATCAAACATGTGCTCCAGCGCGGCACTCACGGTCTTGCGGGCGTCTGCAGTGAAGAAAGCGGTGAGAGGCATACCGCGCACTTCCATGCCAGCCAGTTCGTTGACCTTTTGACCTGCCAGACGGAAGCGGGCGATACCAGGCGCCACACGCTCCAGAATGAAGGTCTGGCTCAGAATGTTTTCCAGCCCACGCGGATCAACCTGGGAGCGGCTGGGAATGTCATCCCCACGGCGCAGGGCAGACCAATAGGCTTCGGCCTGACGCAGCGGCGACACGTTTGAACGTGTGCGAAAGCGATCCATTGCAACCACTTTATCCAGTCCTGTCTTGTTATCTGCGCCGTCTTGACCGCGAAAAATCATTATCTTTGTCCTCTGCTGCATCCGGTCCCGCGTCCGACAATTGGCATGAGGCTCATATCCAAGAGTTAACGCTGGTTGGTTACCTTGGAGTTAACATGACACAATGTGACTCAAGTTTGGACCATTAGTTTAAGCAATGGTTAACACTTTGGTATAGGGTCCAGCGCCTTTGGGGTTTGGCCCCATACTCTGGAGCATTGACCCGCAGGCCCACCCCTGTATGCAAGAGACAGGAGGATTGCCGATGACATTGCATTCCATGACAGGCTTTGCCTCGGGGCAGGGCGCGACGGATGGGCTGAGCTGGATCTGGGATATTCGGTCGGTCAACGCCAAGGGGTTGGATGTGCGCACGCGCATTCCCGAATGGCTAGAAGGTCTTGAAACCGAAATAAAATCCCGCACGAGTAAAGCGCTCTCTCGCGGCAATGTGTCGATTGCGCTGCGCGTCACGCGCGCCGAAGACACCCGTGGCCAGATGCAGATCAACACCGCCGCGCTGGAGGCAGCCTTGGCCATGGTCAGCGAAACTCAGGCCCAGGCCGAACGCCTTGGACTGGTACTCGCCCCGACCCGCGCGACGGATATTCTGGCGCTTCGGGGCGTGATGGATTTTAACAGTTCAGAGCAAGAGTCTGGACCGTTGGTTAAGACCCTCCTATCCGAATTCGACTCACTTTTGACCGACTTTGTTAACACGCGCGCGGCAGAAGGCGCGGCCCTGTCCTCTGTGTTGACGGAGCAGATCACCCGTGTGGAGCATCTCTGTTCTGAGGCCGCCCAGCGCGCCGAGGCACGGCGTCCTTTGATCGAAGAGGCGCTCAAAGCCAATCTGGCGCGCATTCTGAACAACAGCGAAGGGGCAGATCCGGACCGCATCGCCCAAGAGCTCGCCCTGATTGCTGTCAAAGCCGATGTGACCGAAGAGCTGGACCGGCTGCGGGCGCATGTTGCGGCGGCGCGAAAATTGCTGTCCACCGGCGGAGCGGTCGGTCGAAAATTCGACTTTTTGATGCAGGAGTTCAACCGCGAGGCCAATACACTCTGTTCAAAAGCACAGAACGCGGCCTTGACCGAAGTGGGTTTGGAACTCAAAACCGTGATCGACCAGATGCGCGAGCAGGTCCAGAACATAGAATAAGGAGATCACCCTCTCATGGTGGATCAACAGACAAAGCGGCGCGGCCTTCTGATTATCCTCTCGTCGCCCTCCGGCGCAGGCAAATCAACGCTGGCAAAGCGGCTGCGCGCTTGGGATGAGGATATTATCTTCTCTGTCTCTGCGACCACACGCAAACCACGTCCCGGTGAGGTGGATGGGCAGGACTACCACTTTATCTCTGTCGAGAAGTTCAAACATGACGTGGCCGAAAGCGAAATGCTGGAACACGCCCACGTTTTTGGCAACTTCTACGGCTCACCCAAGGGGCCGGTGCAGGCGGCGATCAACGCGGGCCAAGATGTGCTGTTTGACATCGACTGGCAGGGTGCCCAGCAGATCACCAACTCTGACCTTGGCAAACACACGCTGTCGATCTTCCTTCTTCCGCCCTCGATCACCGAATTGCGCCGCCGGCTGGAAAGCCGCGGTCAGGACGATGCGGAGACCATCCAGCGGCGGATGCAAAAGAGCTGGGACGAGATTTCCCACTGGGGCTCCTACGATCATGTGCTGATCAATGAAGACCTCGACGAGACGGAAGAGGCGCTGAAGACCATCATCACGGCAACGCGCCTGAAACGCATTCAGCAACCCTCGCTGATCAATCACGCCCGGGCACTGCAACAAGAATTCGAGGATATGGAATGACCCTCTATGCGCTTGGCGACCATCGCCCGCAGGTTCACGCCGATACTTGGATTGCCCCGGGTGCCAATCTGATTGGCAAAGTGGTGATTGAGGAGGCCGCCTCCGTCTGGTTCGGCGTGACAATCCGCGCAGATCATGAAGAAATCCGCGTCGGTCGCGGCTCCAATGTGCAGGAGAATGTGGTCATGCATATTGATGCTGGCTACCCGCTGACCATCGGTGAAAACTGCACCATCGGCCATAAGGTCATGCTGCACGGCTGCACCATCGGAGACAACTCTCTGATCGGTATGGGAGCCACCATCTTAAACGGTGCCAAAATCGGTAAGAACTGTCTGATCGGGGCGGGCGCCCTGATCACTGAGAATAAGGTAATACCTGATAATTCTCTCGTCATGGGCGCGCCTGGTAAAGTGGTGCGCGAGGTGGACGAGGCGCTGGTGGCCAAGCTGACCGCAAGCGCGTTGCATTATCAGGAAAACATGCGCCGCTTTAAAGCGGAGCTGAAGGAGATCTGATCTTGAAGAATTCCCGCCCGTCCGTCATGCGCCCTCACGGTCTGCCTGAGAGCGCAAGCCATCCCGTTGTCACGCCGCTCAGCCCCTCGGTGGTCTATGCGTCGGAAACCCCGGATGCGCTGGACGACCAATATGAAGGCCGCGTACATGGTTATACCTACTCGCGCGAGGGTCACCCGAACGCCGATGTGATTGCCCGTCGTCTCGACGATATGGAAGGCGCCTCTGGTGGCGTCGTGACCGGCTCTGGCATGGCCGCGGTTTCAGCTGTGCTGCTGGGCCTGACCCAAACAGGCGATCACGTGATTGGCGGTGATCAGCTCTATGGTCGCTCCCTGCGCCTGATGAAGGAAGACCTGCCGCGTCTCGGGATCGAGACTTCGCTGGCCAATCCCGGCGATGTGGCCGCGATGTGCGCCGCGATCCGCCCAAATACCAAGATGATCCTTGTTGAGGCCGTGTCGAACCCGACGCTGGCGGTTGCGGATATCGACGGCATTGCCGCGCTCTGCAAGGAACACGGCATCCTTATGGTGGTGGACAACACCTTCACCACACCCCGCGCGTTCAAGCCCTTTGAGCATGGCGCGGATATCGTGATCCATTCGGTGACCAAGCTTCTGGCCGGCCATTCCGACGTGATGCTCGGCTATGTGGTCGCCAAGGACCCGGAGCTGAACACCCGGATGCGGATCTTCTCTGTGACCACCGGCATGACCGGCAGCCCGTTTGATTGCTGGCTGGCAGAGCGCGGTCTTCTCTCCTTTGACCTGCGGTTTGACCGCGCCGAAGCGACCGCCGTGCGGCTGGCCGATTGCCTTGGGTCCCTACCGGGCGTCAAACGCGTGATCTATCCGACCCGCGCCGATCACCCCGACCATGCCCGCGCGATGGAGCTTCTGAAAGGGCGCGGCTGCAATATGGTGAGCTTTGAGCTGAACGGTGGGCGCGAGGCGGCCAATGCCTTTACCCGCGCGGCCGAGGGTCTGTCCTTTGCGCCCACCTTGGGCGATGTGGGCACCACCCTGTCGCATCCGGCCTCCTCCTCGCACCGGGCCCTCACTGCAGAAAACCGGGCACAGCTTGGCCTGCACGAAGGCTTCTTCCGCGTGTCTGTCGGCCTTGAGGACCCAGACACCCTCTGCGCGATTTTCACACACGCGGTCGCGGCTGCCACGTCATAGTTACAATTGCGGGCTAGAGAGGCCGTTACGTTAAAAAATGACCGAGGCAAGAGTGATGTCGCAGGAACTGATTGACGGCTTTTTGGCCGCCATTCCCATGCCCAGTTTATTGGTGGACCAAACCGAGAGGTTTATTGCCGTCAATGTGGAGGGGGCGACATTGCTTGGGCCACAGATCGTCGGGCGTCACTTTGCCACGATTCTGCGCCAGCCCAGCGTCACAACAGCGATCGAGCAATGTCTGGTCGATCGCAAACCCCGTGTTGCGCGCCATCTGTCGAATGACGGCGCGCAAGACACCACCTTTGAGGTCACGTTGCGCTATGTGCCCGGATTGGGCGCGGTTAAAGGCGGCGCAGTGCTGATCTGCTTTTCTGACATCACTGACCGGGAAAGCGCGACCCAAATGCGCCGGGACTTCGTGGCGAATGTCAGCCACGAATTGCGCACGCCACTTACGGCGCTGATGGGGTTCATCGAAACCCTGCGCGGGCCTGCCCGCGATGACGCCGCCGCACGCGATCGGTTCCTTGGCATCATGGAAGGCGAAGCCGGCCGGATGAACCGCCTCGTTGGTGATTTGCTGAGCCTGAACCGGGTAGAAAGCGAAGAGCGGATGCGCCCCAAAGAGCGGATCGACCTCACCGCGCATTTGAACTCCACCATTCGGTCGCTGGCGCCATTGGCAGAGCAACGCGGCAACAATCTGACACTAGAGGCTCCCTCGCTTCCGGTGGAAATTCCCGCTGATCCAGACCAGATCCAGCAGGTCTTCACCAACCTCATCGAGAATGCTCTGAAATATGGCGGCAAGAATGTCTCTGTCGTGCTGACGGTGCTTGATCGGGATCCGGCCTTACGTTGTGCGGCAGTGCGCGTGCAGGTCATGGATGATGGCCCCGGCATCGATCCGGTTCACCTCCCACGCCTGACGGAGCGGTTTTACCGCGCCGACAACCACCGGTCTCGCGAGATGGGCGGCACGGGTCTCGGCCTTGCCATCGTAAAGCACATCATCAACCGCCATCGCGGTCGGTTGCGTGTCGAAAGCGATCTGGGGCAGGGCGCGACCTTTACTGTCATCCTGCCGCAATAAGCCGGGCAGGGCGCTTGGGGTAAAACCCACAGGTTTCCACAAGAAGCATTGGGGTTTTGACCACCTCAAAGAGACTCACCCCGAGTCCTTCTGTCACATTCGATTAAGGCTTTTGCTCTCCGTTTTCGCCCGCCGGCAGGAGGTTCTTGGAATATTCCACGAACACCGCAATCCGACCGCAAGTATTTCGTTTTTTTCTCAGCCAAAGCCCCCGACTGTCATGAAGCTGTTACATAGCTGTCACAAAAGCCACATCTGAAGCGCCTAGACGATGCCTCAAGATCATCTTGGGGGTGATCGTAAACTTCTTAAACTCATGGAGACGTAAATGTCCTTTGTGAAACTGACCGCATCCGCTCTGGCTATCGCAGCCGTTTCGGCCACCGCAGCCTCCGCTCGTGACCAGGTGCAGGTCGCTGGTTCCTCCACCGTTCTGCCCTATGCTTCCATCGTTGCAGAAGCCTTCGGCGAAAACTTCGACTTCCCGACCCCGGTGGTTGAATCCGGTGGTTCTTCCGCTGGTCTGAAGCGTTTCTGTGAAGGTGTTGGCGAAAACACCATCGACGTTGCAAACGCATCCCGCGCGATCAAAGACAAAGAAATCAAAGCCTGCGCAGACGCCGGCGTGACCGACATCATCGAAGTCCGTATCGGCTATGATGGCATCGTGTTCGCATCCGACATCAACGGCACCGGTTTCGAATTCACCCCGTCCGACTGGTTCCTGGCTCTGTCCGACCAGATCGTTGTTGACGGTGCACTGGTTGCAAACCCGAACAAAACCTGGGCCGACGTAAACGCCAACTTCCCGGCGCAAGCGATCCAAGCCTTCATCCCGGGCACCAAGCACGGCACCCGTGAAGTCTTCGAAGAAAAAGTGATCCTCGCAGGCTGTGAAGCAACCGGCGCCTTCGACGTGCTGAAAGCTGCAAACGGCGACGACAAAAAAGCCGCTGAAAAAGCATGTATGGCTCTGCGCACTGACGGCGTGTCCGTGGACATCGACGGTGACTACACCGAGACCCTCGCACGTATCGACTCCAACAAAGACGGTATCGGCGTGTTCGGTCTGGCCTTCTACGAAAACAACACCGACAAGCTGCAAGTTGCGACCATGTCCGGCGTTGTTCCCTCCACCGAGTCCATCGCAACCGGCGAATACCCGGTCTCCCGCCCGCTGTACTTCTACATCAAGAAAGCACACATCGGCGTGATCCCCGGCCTGAAAGAATACGCTGAGTTCTTCGTCTCCGACGAAGTTGCAGGCCCCGATGGCCCGCTCGCCGAGTATGGCCTCGTGTCCGACCCGGAACTGGCAAAGACGCAAGAAGCTGTTGCAGCTGAAGCAACCATGGGCGGCAACTCCTAAGTTCCCCGCGCACGGTACATCTGGCCGGGGTGGTTCACCGCCCCGGCCTTTCGTTTCGAGTGATCCTCTTTTCCCCTCATCTGACCTACGCACCGTCGAACGGAGCTCTTGATGCCCACCTATTGGCTTGTCCTCATCCTGATCGCGCTGTCGGTCGCCGGGTTCTTCCTCGGCCGCAATCGCGCGATGGTGTCTGCGAATGGCAACACCAAGGATCTTCATTCGTTGCCCAGCTATTACGGGCACAATGTGGCGCTCACGGCCTTGGTGCCGGCGCTCGTTCTTCTCGCAGTCTGGCTGCTGGCGCAGCCGATGATCATTGAATCCCGCGTCTCTTCCATGATCCCGGAAGAGAGCATCGCCGAAGGCACCAATCTCAGCCTGATCATGAGCGATGTCCGCCGCGTGGCCGAAGGCCTTGATGTCGCTGTCGCCGAAGGCGCGCTGACCGCAGATCAAGCCCGCAACATGCGTAGCGAATTCACCGACATTCGCGCGCGTCTTGGCGAAGTGGGCGTGGCCCTTGGCTCTGACGTCCGCCCCGAGGTTCTGAGTGCCGCGCAGGCCTATCGTACCATGTCCAGCACCGGCACCACCTTGATGACGGTTCTGGTCGGTCTGGTGGCATTGGGTGGTTTTGGCTGGTCCTACGGCCGGACCCACAAGGATTTCCGCGCCCGCAACGTGGTTGAACAGGGCATCATGGCTCTGTTGATCCTTGCAGCCTCGCTCGCGATCCTCACCACCATCGGCATTGTTTTGTCGATGCTGTTTGAAACGCGCAATTTCTTTGGTCTGCATTCTTGGACCGACTTTTTCTTCGGCGACACCTGGGCGCCGAACTTCCGCGGCGACTCGGATCTGTCGATCCTGCCCTTGCTGTGGGGCACGCTCTATATTTCTGTGATCGCGCTCTTGGTTGCCGTGCCGATCGGTCTCTTTGCCGCGATCTATCTCTCTGAATACGCGAACAAAGCGACCCGCGCCTTTGCCAAGCCGCTGCTCGAGATCCTCGCGGGTATTCCGACCATCGTTTACGGTCTTTTCGCGCTGCTGACCGTTGGCCCCGCGTTGGTCAGCTTCTTTGGTCAGGGCGAGAATGGTGTCTTGGGCGTCGAGTGGATGACCGGTGCGACCTCGGTTCTGACTGCAGGTCTTGTGATGGGTATCATGTTGATCCCCTTCGTCTCTTCGCTTTCGGACGACATCATCAACGCTGTGCCGCAGGCGATGCGTGATGGTTCGCTCGGCTTGGGCGCGACAAAGTCTGAAACCGTGCGTCAGGTTGTGATGCCGGCTGCGCTGCCGGGCATCGTGGGTGCGATCCTGCTGGCCGCCTCGCGCGCCATCGGTGAGACCATGATCGTGGTTATGGGGGCAGGGGCTATTGCCAAGTTCTCGGTCAACCCGCTTGAATCGATGACCACCATCACCACACGGATCGTCAGCCAGTTGACCGGCGATACCGACTTTGCCAGCCCCGAAACGCTGGTGGCTTTTGCCCTCGGCCTTACCCTCTTTGTGCTCACTCTGGGCCTCAACGTGCTCGCGCTCTACATCGTGCGCAAATACCGGGAGCAGTACGAATAATGACCGACTTCAGCCAAACTCCCGCCAATGCGGATGCGCCCAAGCGCAAGCACGGCAGCTCTCTGCTGGAGCTGACCGACCGCACCAAGCGCCGCAACGCCGCCGAGACCCGGTTCAAGGCCTATGGCATCGGCGCCATCGCAATCGGCCTTTTGATGCTGGTCGTTCTGGTGACCAACATCGTCGGCAAAGGCATGGGGGCCTTCCAGCAGACCTTTGTGACGCTCGAAGTGACTCTGCTCGAGGACAAGCTCGACAAAAAAGGCAATCGCGACCTTGAGGATATCAAAAAGGTCACGACCTTTGGTTACGCGCCGATCATTCGCGCCGCCGTAGAAGAGAAGGTCGTGGAACTCGGCATCGAGAGCCCCCTCAAAGGCAAAGAAATGGCCGAGATCCTTTCGAAGGATGCCGCTGCCACGCTGCGTGAATATGTCATCGCAAACCCCGATCAGATCGGTGCAACCGTGGAATTCCGTTTCCTCGCACAGAGCCGGGTTGACGGATATCTTAAAGGTCGCGTAACCCGCGAGAGCATCGCCAACGACAAGAATATCTCTGCTGCGCAACTGGATCTGGTGGATGCGCTGATTAAAGCGGACGTGGTTGAAAAGACCTTCAATCTCAGCTTCATCACCGGGGCGGATGCCTCTGATGCGCGCCCAGAAGCCGCCGGCATGGGCGTCTCCATGGTGGGTTCGCTCTTTATGATGCTGGTGGTTCTGGCTCTTGCTCTGCCGATTGGCGTTGCCGCGTCGATCTATCTGGAAGAGTTCGCGCCGCAGAACTGGATCACCGACATCATCGAGGTGAATATCTCTAACCTCGCGGCGGTTCCGTCGATTGTGTTTGGTATCCTCGGCCTTGCCGTCTTCATCAATTACATGCATCTGCCGACCTCCGCGCCGCTGGTGGGTGGTCTGGTGCTGACGTTGATGACCCTGCCGACCATCATCATCTCGACCCGCGCCTCGCTGAAAGCGGTACCGCCGTCGATCCGCGATGCTGCTCTCGGGGTTGGTGCGTCCAAGATGCAGGCGGTGTTTCACCACGTGCTGCCGCTCGCCGCACCGGGCATTCTGACCGGCACCATCATCGGCCTGGCCCAGGCCCTGGGCGAGACCGCGCCGCTACTGCTGATCGGTATGGTGGGCTTCATTGCTTCCAACGCGCCGGACAGCATCGCCTCTGGTCTGCTGTCGCCGAACTCCGCCATGCCCGCTCAGATCTACGAATGGGCCAAGCGCGCCGACCCTGCGTTCTACGAACGCGCCTGGGGCGGCATTATCATCCTTCTCATTTTTCTGGTAACGATGAACACGCTTGCCGTGATCCTGCGTCGCCGCTTTGAACGCCGCTGGTAAGGGGGCTAAAGACATGAACGATATGACTGTAGTGGATAAGACCGTGGAAACCCAACGTACCAAGATCGCCGCGACCAACGTGAACGTCTATTATGGCGACAGCCACGCGATCAAAGACGTGAACGTCGAGATCGAAGACAAGACCGTGACCGCCTTTATCGGCCCGTCGGGCTGCGGCAAGTCCACTTTCTTGCGCTGTTTGAACCGGATGAATGACACCATCGGCATCTGCCGCGTCACCGGTGACATTCTGCTTGAGGGCGAAGACATCTACGACAAGCGCGTCGACCCGGTGCAGCTGCGCGCCCAAGTTGGCATGGTGTTCCAGAAGCCGAACCCTTTCCCGAAGTCGATCTACGACAACGTGGCCTATGGCCCGCGCATCCACGGTCTTGCCAAGAACAAGGCGGAACTGGATGAGATCGTTGAGAAATCCCTGCGTCGCGGTGCGATCTGGGACGAGGTGAAGGACCGCCTGCACGCTCCCGGCACCGGCCTCTCTGGTGGTCAGCAGCAGCGTCTGTGCATCGCCCGTGCTGTGGCAACCGAGCCCGAAGTGCTGCTGATGGACGAGCCGTGCTCGGCGCTGGACCCGATCGCGACCGCTCAGGTCGAGGAGCTGATCGACGAACTGCGCGAAAACTACTCCGTGGTGATCGTGACACACTCCATGCAGCAAGCCGCACGGGTAAGCCAAAAGACCGCCTTCTTCCACCTCGGTAATCTGGTGGAATTCGGTCCCACCGGCCAGATCTTCACCAATCCCGAAGATCCGCGCACCGAGAGCTATATCACTGGCCGTATCGGCTAAGTCAGAAGAGTATTCAAATGGTTGAACAACATATCGCATCCGCCTTCGACCGTGATCTGGAGGGCATCCAAGCCCGCATCATGAAGATGGGTGGCCTCGTCGAGGCCGCCATCACCGAAGCCGCCCGCGCGCTGGAAACCCGCGACGAAGAACTGGCTGCCAAGGTGGTCAAAGACGACAAGGCCATCGACGGTCTCGAAGAGCTGATCAACGAAGATGCCGCCCGCGTCATCGCCATCCGCGCACCTGCCGCGGTGGATTTGCGTGTGGTTCTGAGTGTCATGAAAATCTCTGGCAACCTGGAACGTATTGGCGATTATGCAAAAAACATCGCCAAACGGACCGGTGTTCTGGTTCAGGGCGTGGACGTTAGTGAAAACGCCGCTGCCCTGCGCCGCATGGCGCGCGAAGTCGAACTGATGCTGAAAGACGCGCTCGACAGCTACATCCAGCGTGATGTGGAACTGGCCCGTGACGTGATCGACCGCGACCGCGACGTCGACCAGATGTACAACGCCCTGTTCCGTGAGTTCCTGACCCATATGATGGAAGACCCGCGCAACATTACGGCCTGTATGCACCTGCATTTCATTGCAAAAAACATCGAACGCATGGGCGATCATGTGACTGCGATGGCTGAGCAGGTGATCTATCTTGTGTCTGGCGCGACACCGGACGAGGACCGCAAAAAAGCGGACACCACCTCCGTCACGCCGCAGGGGGTCTAAGACATGGCAGCCGATCAGCCCACCGTTCTGGTCGTCGAAGACGAACTGGCCCAGCGTGAAGTGCTGGCCTACAACCTCGAAGCCGATGGGTTTCGGGTGCTGAAGGCCGAAAATGGCGAAGAGGCGCTGCTTCTCGTTGATGAGGACATGCCGGACATTATCGTGCTGGACTGGATGATGCCCAACCTTACGGGGATCGAAGTCTGTCGTCGCCTGAAGTCGCGCACCGAAACCCGCGGCATTCCGATCATCATGCTGTCCGCGCGGTCGGAAGAAGTCGACAAAGTGCGCGGCCTCGAAACCGGCGCGGATGACTATGTGGTAAAGCCCTATTCGGTGATCGAACTGATGGCACGGGTGCGCACACAGCTTCGTCGCGTACGCCCCGCGACTGTGGGGATGCGTCTGGAATTTGATGATATCATTCTGGATGCCGAAACCCATAAAGTCAGCCGCTCCGAGCAACCCTTGAAGCTGGGTCCGACAGAATTCCGGCTGCTGTCCACCTTTATGGAAAAGCCGGGCCGGGTCTGGAGCCGTGAACAACTGTTGGATCGGGTCTGGGGGCGCGACATCTATGTCGACACACGTACCGTCGATGTTCATATCGGCCGTTTGCGCAAGGCGCTGACACAGCATGGCGGTGCTGACCCCGTGCGCACTGTGCGCGGTGCAGGCTACGCGCTCGGATGATGTACACGGCATAACAAACTGAAACGGCTACGTTAATTCGTAGCCGTTTTTGCATTACCGGGGCAGGGGGTCTTCGGGTTGGGCTTGGCCCGCCAACCATTCCCGGAACTTCAACAGTCCGGCATTGCGAGCCTTTGCCTGGGGCCAAACCAGATAATAGGCTCCGCCGATATCTTCTGGATCAGGATGCAAGGCAACCAGGCGCCCCGTCGCGAGGTCTTGTTCCACAAGGTAGTCCGGCATCAAGGCCACGCCGAGCCCATGCAATGCGGCCTGACTGATGGTAGAAAACTGATCGTAAATTGTGCCACCCAGCGTGGTATCCGCAACGAGGCCGTGACGCGCGAACCAATCACTCCACGCACGGGGACGCGTCTGAATATGCAAGAGCGGCATACGGCGGATCACCTCAGGTGTGATTTCGGCCCATCTATCCCGCAGTTCCGGCGCGCAGACGGGCAGAAGCTTTTCATGCTTGAGCAACAGCGCATCTGTGCCGGGCCAGTCAGCATGACCGAAATGGATCGCCGCATCAAAGCTCTCAGCCGCGAAATTGAACGGCGCGAGGCGGGTTGCCATATTGATCGTGACATCCGGATGCCGCCGCGAAAATTCCGGCAATCGCGGCATTAGCCACCGCATCCCAAAGGCCGGCAGGATTGCCAAGTTCAAATTTCCCGCCAGCTGCACCGATTGAAGGTGCAGCGTCGCCTGTGCGATCCGATCTAAAGCTTGGCGTATTTCATCCGCATAGGCTTCGGCCTCTGGTGTCAGCGCTAAGGTTTTTCCATCTCGCAGGGCAAGATCAATGCCCAACTGGCGCTCCAAGGCTTGGATCTGGCGGCTCACGGCGCCTTGGGTCAGCGAAAGCTCTGACGCTGCGGCCGAGGCACTGCCAAGGCGGTCGAGCGCCTCAAGCGCACGGAGGGCAGCAATAGAGGGAAGGAAACGACGGGGCACAGACATGTATGAGCTTTTGTCATAGATACTTTCCAAAGTCTCGCTGTTTTTTGCCCCGCCTTGGGCTTAGGATCTCGTCAACACAGTCCCGAGGAGAGACCCGATGCTGGATGAGAAACCGACCCTGCGCGCCAAAGACGCGCCCGACCTTGGCCGCTTTACCTGGGACGACCCGCTGCGCCTGAGCGATCAGTTGACCGAAGACGAACGCATGATTGAGGCGTCGGCACGGGCCTACGCACAGGAAAAACTGCAAAGCCGCGTGACCGAAGCTTATCAAAACGAGCACACTGACCCGGAGATCTTTCGCGAGATGGGCGAAATGGGTCTGCTTGGCACCACTATCCCCGAAGAATACGGCGGATTGGGTGGTGGCTACGTGTCATACGGCCTCGTTGCACGCGAAGTCGAGCGCGTCGACAGCGGCTATCGTTCGATGATGTCGGTGCAAAGTTCGCTCGTCATGTATCCGATCTACGCTTATGGCAGTGAGGAACAGCGCCAGAAGTTTCTGCCGAAACTTGCGTCCGGCGAATGGATCGGTTGCTTTGGCCTGACAGAACCCGATGCGGGCTCTGACCCGGCTGGAATGAAAACCCGCGCGGAAAAGACAGCGGGTGGCTACAAGCTGACCGGGTCGAAGATGTGGATCTCCAACGCGCCGATCGCAGATGTCTTTGTTGTCTGGGCGAAATCTGAGGCCCACGGTGGCAAAATTCGCGGCTTTGTTCTGGAAAAAGGCATGAAAGGCCTGTCCGCGCCAAAGATCGAAAAGAAAATGTCGCTGCGTGCGTCGATCACCGGCGAGATCGTGATGGACGGCGTGGAGGTTGGTGAAGACGCGCTCTTGCCGCATGTTGAGGGATTGAAAGGTCCGTTCGGCTGTTTGAACCGCGCCCGTTACGGCATTAGCTGGGGCGTCATGGGCGCTGCCGAAGCCTGTTGGCACGGCGCGCGCCAGTATGGCTTGGACCGCCAGCAATTTGGCCGACCACTGGCGAATACTCAGCTGTTCCAGCTGAAATTGGCCAATATGCAAACGGAAATCGCCCTTGGCCTGCAAGCCTCGCTGCGTGTTGGGCGGCTGATGGACGAAGCCAATGCGGCGCCCGAGATGATCTCCATCGTCAAGCGCAACAACTGCGGCAAAGCTTTGGAGATCGCGCGGATGGCACGGGACATGCACGGCGGCAATGGCATCAGTCTGGAGTTTCAAGTGATCCGTCACATGATGAACCTGGAGACCGTGAACACCTATGAAGGGACCCATGATGTGCATGCGCTGATCTTGGGGCGGGCTCAGACTGGCCTGCAGGCCTTCTTCTAAGTCTTAACTGCGCCCAATAGTGCAAAACACGGCCTGCATTTTTGCAGGCCGTTTCATTTTGCATGGTTTCCGGTGCAAGTGCAGGGTGCTGCGGTTATCTTTCGGCAAAGGCTGACATCTCAAAGTTTAAGGTGTAGATTAAGATCGCTCGTTGACGATCTATAGGCGCTTAGGGTCTCGAATTTACCAACGTTAACATCGCTAAGCACGCTTTGCGGATGAAGCTGAATGCTACAGGAACCTTGAGCGCGGTGGCGACAATTCCGCATAGGTGAGAAATCTGGGTCGGAAAAGATTGGCGCTCAGCTATTTGTGCAATAGTGCTATGGGCATTGCACCCCATGCCTTGATTTGAGTGGTTAATATGAACTGCAGATACGCAGACTGATGGCGCTGGATAGTAGCGTGAAGGCCAATTGACGCAAAATGCAAAACGAAGCCTGCATTATTGCAGGGCAGACGTACCTAGTCAAAAATCAAATATTCGCAACCGAACACTCTGGTACCTTCCTTGATGCTAAAACTATCAAGGGACACCCACGATTTGAAGTAAGAATCGGTTAAATCACTATGCGAATGCATCATGATATTTTCAGAAAACTGACTGTTGGACAGCTAAGTTTGAGTGTGCGATCGAGCAAATGAATATGCAAGGTGGAGCGAAAAAGCTCACCAATCTATGTTGCAACCAAGTTGAAATGTCACCGGTTTCGCAAAGTAGAAATGTCCCACCTTGGCGCTGAGGGGGAGCAAAGCCTGACAGGGCGGAGACCTCACATATCGCAGCCCTGGCTGGCTTTGCATT
>JBLXDQ010000004.1:0-382943 GCA_048263945.1 Epibacterium sp.
GGGAGAGTCTGAGTTATACTCGGCAAAGATCAGTGCCCCGGCGAGCAGACCGGAGAAGGCAATGATCTCAGGGGATTGTGTTACCGCGCCCGGCAAGAGCAGAGAGGGCAGCACTACCAATAGTGCAACCAATAGCCCGCGAATTGCCGCGCTCGTCATGCGTGCAAGCACTCTTCGTTCCCTTCACCCAGGGGCCTTCCGATTTTTGTAGTGGAATGACCCGGTATGAAGCACCCCGGATTCGCCCAGGCTGCTCTGCCTCATTTTTGCCCCAATCCTGCACAGCGTCTCCTGTTTTCTCAAGGTTGGGGTTAAGGAAATACCTCAAATTTGAAGCGTCGCCGAGTAAGTGGTGCCGAGTTGCATCAATCAAAGGCCAAGAAATCATCGCCTTAGGGCAGGGGGATCTCGCTGTATTTGGCGTTTGATCCGTCTTTGAACGACCCGCGCTGTTGGTGAAGATTAAGGCATTATTGTGCCAAGCGGCCCGGCATCGCGCTGGGCGACAACGAAAAAGGCCGCCTCAGCGGGCGGCCTGTTCCTCTCGTTTTTCAGTCCAAGGGATCAAACCCAGGGGCGCGCCTGTGCGGCTTGGGCCTCAAACGAGGCGATCGAGTCGGATTTCTCCAGCGTCAGGCCGATGTCGTCGAGACCGTTCAGCAGGCAATGCTTGCGGAAGGGATCGACCTCGAACTTCACGACGTCACCATCCGAAGTGGTGATTTCCTGCGCTTCCAGATCCACGGTCATCCGGGCGTTTTCGCCTTTTTCGGCGTCTTTCATCAGCAGGTCCACCTGCTCTTGAGGCAGGACGATCGGCAGCATGCCGTTCTTGAAGCAGTTGTTGAAGAAGATGTCGGCAAAGGAGGTGGAGACCACAACCTTGATACCGAAATCCGCCAGCGCCCAGGGTGCATGCTCGCGCGAGGAGCCGCAGCCGAAGTTGTCGCCCGCCACGAGGATCGAGGTCTCGCGGTACTGCGGCTTGTTCAGCACGAAATCGGCGACTTCGTTGCCCTGACGGTCATAGCGCATCTCGTCAAAGGCGTGCACGCCAAGGCCGGAGCGTTTGATGGTCTTCAGGAACTGCTTGGGGATGATCATATCGGTGTCGATGTTGACCAGCGGCATCGGCGCCGCAATCCCGGTGAAGGTTTCAAACTTGTTCATGGGTCTCTTCCTTCAGAGCTCGCGGACGTCGGTCAGCTTGCCGGTAAGCGCGGCAGCAGCAGCCATGGCGGGGGACACGAGGTGGGTGCGGCCCTTATAGCCCTGACGGCCCTCAAAGTTGCGGTTGGAGGTGGAGGCGCAGCGCTCGCCCTCAGACAGCTGGTCGGGGTTCATGGCAAGGCACATGGAGCAACCCGCAAGGCGCCATTCAAACCCGGCTTCCTTGAAGATATCCGCCAGACCTTCTTCCTCGGCCTGAGCGCGCACGAGGCCGGAGCCCGGCACGACCATCGCGCGCATGCCGTCCTTGACCTTCTTGCCCTTCAGGATCTCGGCCGCAGCGCGCAGATCCTCGATCCGGCCGTTGGTGCAGGAGCCGATGAACACGGTGTCGATCTCGATATCCGTCAGCTTCATGCCCGGGGTGAGGCCCATGTACTCGATGGAGCGGCGGGCCGCGTCCACTTTACCACCGGTGAAGTCTTCGGGTGCGGGAACGGTTGCGGTGATCGGCAGAGCATCCTCGGGCGAGGTGCCCCAGGTCACGGTCGGCGCGATGTCTTCGCCGCGGATGGTCACGACCTTGTCCCAATGGGCGTCGTCGTCGGAGAAGAGGGTCTTCCACCAGTTCACAGCCGCTTCCCACTGCGCGCCTTTCGGAGCATGCGGGCGACCGTTCACGTATTTGAAGGTGGTCTCGTCCGGCGCGATCAGGCCAGCGCGGGCGCCGCCTTCGATGGCCATGTTACAGATGGTCATCCGGCCTTCCATCGACAGGTTGCGGATCGCTTCACCGCAATATTCGATGACATAGCCGGTGCCGCCGCCGGTACCGGTCTCGCCGATGATGGTCAGAACGATGTCTTTGGCGGTGACGCCGGGGGACAGCTGGCCGGTGATCTCGACCTTCATGTTCTTGGACTTCTTCTGAATCAGCGTCTGAGTGGCGAGCACATGCTCCACCTCAGAGGTGCCGATGCCATGCGCCAGCGCGCCAAAGGCACCGTGGGTCGCGGTGTGGCTGTCGCCGCAAACCACGGTCATGCCAGGCAGGGTCCAGCCTTGCTCGGGGCCGACGATGTGCACGATGCCCTGACGAACATCGCTCACCGGGTAGTAGTGGATGCCGAATTCCTTGGCATTGGTGTCCAGAGCGGCCACCTGAATGCGGCTGTCTTCCGGCATCTGATCCGGGTTGTCGCGACCTGCGGTGGTCGGCACGTTGTGGTCCGGAACCGCGATGGTTTTCTCCGGCGCGTGCACTTTACGGCCCGCCATGCGCAGACCTTCAAAGGCCTGCGGGCTGGTCACTTCGTGGACCAGGTGGCGGTCGATATAGAGCAGGCAGGTGCCGTCTTCCGCTTCATGCGCGACATGCGCATCCCAGATCTTGTCATAGAGTGTTTTGGGGGACATGGGTCCTCTCCCGTATTTTGGGGGTATAAGCTGGCGTAGGTCGTCTGGCGGCAGGCCTTATAGGCGTGCAAGAACCGTGCGGGCGGCACCAAAGAACCGTTCGCGCAACCGCGCGCGGTCCTGCAGGGCAATCTTTTGAGCCAATACGTGAGTCATGCCCCGTGGCATACCTGCGCGCCGCCGGACAATCAAGATTCGTTCGTATGGCGCGGTGTCGACGATCTTAACTTGCGTGATCGCGGCCTTGTCAGGGCCGGACGGGTTGATCGCAGGGCGCGGCCTCGGCAGACTGATGGCAAAGAGAAAGGCCATCGTGATGGATAAGGATCTCGTCCCGGACGCAGTGCAGGGCACGCTGTCGCAACTGCTGGCGATGGTGGAGGACTATTGGTCCCTCGTCATGACGCCGGGGTGGCGGCAGTATCAGGTCCTGATCGTGCTCGGCCTCGTCCTTGCCGCCATGGTGATGACGCGCCTGACCCGATCCCGCTGGGACGACTGGGCGCGAGCCCGAGAGGGCTGGCCAAAGTGGCGTCTGCGGTTGCTTGTGCAGATGCTGCGGCGCCTGACCTTGATCTATTTCACAACCTTCTCTTGGCTGGTTTATGCCGTGATGCGGGAAGCGACATGGCCATCGCGCAGCTATCTCATCGGTGCGGCAGCCAAATTGGCCGCGGCCTGGTTGGCGATCGCCTTCTTGTCGCGGCTCATTTCCAATCCATCGCTGCGGAAACTCGCCTCCTGGATGCTCTGGGTCTATGCGACGCTGGCGGTGTTCAATCTGGTCGATGATGCTGCCAAGGTCTTGGATTCCATCGCCTTTGACCTCGGAAGCTGGCATCTATCCTTGCTGGTGGTGCTCAAGGCCGTGGTGATGGCAACGGCCCTGCTGACATTAGCTCGGATGGGGTCGGGACTGGCGGAACGGGGGTTGCGCAGCAACGAAGACCTCTCCCCCTCGATGCAGGTGCTTGCGGGCAAGGCAGTGCAGGTGTTGCTCTATGGGGTCGCCTTTCTGATCGTGATCCGCTCCATCGGCTTTGATCTCACCGGGTTGGCCGTGCTGTCGGGCGCCGTCGGTGTGGGCATCGGCTTTGGTCTGCAAAAGGTGGTTTCGAACCTCGTCTCCGGCATCATCATCCTGATGGACCGCTCGATCAAACCCGGTGACGTGATCTCCCTGGGCGAGACCTTTGGTTGGATCAACGCGCTGGGCGCGCGCTACGTCTCGGTGGTGACGCGGGACGGCAAGGAATATCTGATCCCGAACGAAGACCTCATCACCTCGCAAGTGGTGAACTGGTCGCATTCCAACCGCTTTGTGCGGCTCGATATCCACTTTGGCACCAGTTACGACGATGACCCGCATGAGGTGCGGCGGATCGCCATCGAAGCAACCAAGGCCGTGTCGCGAGTCTTGGACGGGCCGGGCCGTACGCCTGTCTGCCATATCGTGGGATTCGGGGACAGCAGCGTGGATTACATTCTGCGTTTCTGGATTGATGACCCGACAGGGGGCCTGACCAACATTCGCGGAAACGTCTTTTTGGCGCTGTGGGATGCGTTCAAAAAGAACGGTATTTCAATCCCCTTCCCACAACGGGAGGTGCGCGTGTTGAAAGATCCTTTGCCCGTCGCGCTCGAGGCTGACGGCCCGCTTCAGGACGGTGCGTCATCGTCGCGCGGCACTGCGGCGAAGCTTGATTGAAAACACCGCCCGCTCTTGCTACATTTAAGGGGACCCCAGCGCCGGGGGTCTGTCGGCGCGCAGCAAGGAGGACAATGTCCTGTCACCCCAACCTCAGACGGCCACGGCCGTTTCGTCCGGAGCAGCCGTGATGGCCGCCGCCGCACATCAGCCCTTCACCAGCGAAGACCTGTTGAAGCGCATCCTTTCCTCTCTTGATGAAGATAAGGCCGAAGACGTCACGCAGATCGACCTGCGCGGTAAAACGTCTATCGGTGACTATATGGTCGTGGCCTCTGGCCGTTCGACCCGTCAGGTCGCCGCCATGGCTGGCAAGTTGACCGAGAAGCTGAAACATGAGTTCGGCATTTCGTGCAAGGTCGAGGGCAAGGACGCAGGGGACTGGGTTCTGATCGATACTGGTGATGTGATCGTGCATATCTTCCGTCCGGAAGTGCGCGAGTTCTACCAGATCGAAAAGATGTGGCTTCCTGCAGGCGCTGTCGCCAGCTAAGGCCAACGGTCGAGGTTCATGAGGGGTCGGGCTGTGGCCTGACCCGTCCCGCCGGGGATCCGGCGGTTTCGCTCTTTGGCGAGTGACCCTCATTGACGCCCTCTCCCAAATCCAGGCCCACTGTTAGGGATTTCCTTCATGCGCGTTCACATCTGTGCTGTCGGGCGGTTGCGCGCTGGGCCGGAAAAAACCTTGATTGACGACTATCTTCAACGCTTTGACCGCACTGGGCGGGCACTGGGTCTCGGCCCGGCGCGGGTGATCGAAGTCGAAGACAAGAAAAACGCAGGCATGGGCGCCGAAGCGGATTTGCTGCGCAAGGCGCTGCCCAAAGGTGCGGTGATCTGCACCTTGGATGAGCGGGGCAAGGTGATCTACTCGCCTGATTTTGCCGATCGCATGGCCGGTTGGCGCGATACGGGGCGGCAAGACCTGGCCTTTATCATCGGCGGCGCAGATGGGATTGACCCCTCTTTGCGGGCTGAAGCGGATTTCTCTCTCTCATTTGGTAAAATGGTTTGGCCACATATGCTGGTGCGGGTGATGCTCGCCGAGCAAGTCTACCGCGCGGCCACCATTCTGTCGGGTAGCCCCTATCACCGGGTCTAAGGGTTAGCCTGCGACGTCAAAGCCTTCGGGCTGGGCCTGCATCAGGATGCGACGCGACCGCGATACAAACTCGCGCCGATAGAGCACCCCTAGGGTGATCACCGTGGCAACGATCAGGGCCTGCGGTCCTGCAAGCCACGCCAGCCCCGCCAGCGAAAAATAGGTTGCCCTCAGCCCACGGTTAAAGCTGCGTGCGGCGGTGATATTGACCTCTGCCGCCTGCTGCGCGCGGGGGTAGGCGCGGGCATCCGTTGGGTCATTTGGCACCGCGGCCATCAGGACCGAGCAATAGCCAAACAGCCGATGCGACCAGACAAAGCTGAGGAACGCATTGGTCAGCATGACTAGAACCAGCAGGATTTTGATCTCCCACACAAAGTCAGGTGTTTTTTCCAAGGCCAAATCCTGCGCGACCCCGGCCAGTTGATCGGTGTCCCCCACCAACGCCAGACCGCCCCCCAACGCCAGCATGGTGGCAGAGGCAAAGAAGGCTGTCGCCTGCCGCAGCGAGGCAATCACCTGCGAATCAAAGATGCGCGGGCTGCGCGTCACCATCTCTCGCATCCACTCGCGGCGGAAATTGGCCATGAGAGAAGAGGTCGAGGGGCGCGTCGCAGAGGGGTTTTCGATCCGCCATCCGATCCAAAGCCAGCCCAGCACAAAGCAGGCCAGGGCTATGAAATCCCACAGAGAAAACGAATTGAGGCGGTCGATCCAGGTCATGGGGGCACGATAGCGGAGGCCGTTCAGACTTGCCAGCGGGATAAAATTGGTAATATTATTTGACCAAAGAGGAGAGCCCGCATGGAGATGCCATCCCCCAATGCCGCCATCCTGGCGCGAAAACCCGAGCTGATCGCTCGGCTTGCTCAGGTCTTGCCCGCCGATGCGATCATCTCGGACGAGGCAGAGACCCGCGCCTATGAATGCGACGCGTTGACCGCCTATCGCTGCCCGCCCATGCTGGCGGTGCTGCCGCGCTCGACCGAGGAGGTGTCGGGGGTTTTGCGCATCTGTCACGAGATGGGCGTGCCAGTAGTGCCGCGCGGGGCGGGAACTTCGCTAGCGGGCGGCGCGCTGCCAACGGCGGATTGTGTGATCCTTGGCGTGGCGCGGATGAACGCGGTTCTGGAAACCGATTACGACAATCGTATCATCCGGGTGCAGACCGGGCGCACCAATCTGTCGGTGTCCGGCGCGGTGGAGGCGGAGGAGTTCTTTTATGCCCCCGACCCCTCGTCCCAGCTGGCCTGCGCGATTTCGGGAAATATTGCGATGAACTCCGGCGGGGCGCATTGTCTGAAATACGGCGTGACCACCAACAATCTGATGGGCGTGACCCTGGTGATGATGGATGGCACCGTCGTTGAGATCGGCGGCGCGCATCTGGATGCCGGCGGGCTCGACCTCTTGGGGGTGATCTGCGGCAGCGAAGGGCAGCTGGGCGTGGTGACCGAGGCGACCCTGCGCATCCTGCGCAAACCCGAGGGCGCGCGGCCGGTGCTGATCGCTTTTGACAGCAATGAGGTGGCGGGGGCCTGTGTCTCCGACATCATCAAGGCCGGGGTTCTGCCCGTCGCGATCGAATTTATGGACCGCCCCTGCATCGAGGCCTGCGAGGCCTTTGCCAAGGCGGGCTATCCGATGTGCGAGGCTTTGCTGATCATCGAGGTCGAAGGCGCCGAGGCGGAGATCGCCCATCAGCTGCGCCTGATCGCCGAGATCGCCCGCCGCCACAACCCGGTCGAGCTGCGCGAGGCCAGCGATGCGGATGAGGCGGCGCGGATCTGGCTTGGCCGTAAATCGGCCTTTGGCGCTATGGGGCAGATCAACGATTACATGTGCCTCGACGGCACTATTCCGGTCTCGGCCCTGCCTTTGGTGCTGCGCCGGATTGGCGAGATGAGCGATGACTTTGGCCTCAAGGTCGCCAATGTGTTCCATGCGGGCGACGGGAATATGCATCCGCTCATCCTGTTTGATGCCAATAAACCCGGCGATCTGGAGCTCTGTGAGGCCTTTGGCGCCGAGATTTTGAAGCTCTGCGTTGAGGTGGGCGGCTGTCTGACCGGTGAGCATGGCGTGGGCATCGAAAAGCGCGATCTGATGCTGCACCAATATGGGGCGGGCGATATCGAGGCGCAGCTGCGGGTGAAGGATGTGTTTGACCCGAAATGGCTGCTGAACCCGGCCAAGGTGTTTCCTTTGTCGACCACTGGGGCGCGCCGTGGTGCCGTGCTGGCGGCGGAGTGACGGGATTGCGGGACGGGAGCTGGGGGCTTTGCCCCCAGACCCCCAGAGTATTTGGGGAAAGATGAAATGATGACACCGCAGACAGAGGCTGAACTGGCGGAGATGGTTGCGGGGGCTCAGGGGCCCTTGTGCATTCAAGGGGGCGGCACGCGCGGGATCGCGGGCGCGGGCGAGGTTTTGAGCACGGCGCAGCTGTCGGGCGTGACGCTGTATGAACCGGGCTCGCTGACCCTGGTGGTGCAGGCGGGCACGCCGGTTTCGGAGGTGGAGACCCTGTTGGCGGCAGAGGGCCAGCAGTTGGCTTTTGAGCCGATGGATCACCGGGAGCTGATGGGCACCTCGAGCGAGCCGACCATGGGGGGCGTGTTTGCCGCTAATGTCTCGGGTCCGCGGCGAATCCAAGCCGGGGCGGCGCGGGATTTCCTGTTGGGCGTGCGCTTTGTCGATGGGCGCGGCGAGGTGCTGCGCAACGGCGGGCGGGTGATGAAGAATGTCACCGGCTATGATCTGGTGAAGCTGATGGCGGGGGCGCATGGCACCTTGGGGGTTCTGTCTGAGGTCTCGCTGAAGGTGCTGCCAGTGCCGGAAGTGGTCTCCACTCTAACTATCGCGGGCTGTGATCTGGCGCAGGGGATTGCGGCCCTGTCGGCGGCTTTGGGCTCGCCCTTTGACGTGACCGGGGCGGCCTATGATCCGGCGGCGCGGGTGGCCTATGTGCGCTTGCAGGGGTTTGAGGATTCGGTGGCCTATCGCGCGGGGCAGCTGACCAAGGCGTTGGCGCGGTTTGGCGAGGTTGCGCTGGTCGAGGAAAGCGCTGCCCTATGGCAAGGTATTCGCGATGTCAGCGCCTTGGCGGGGCAGTCGGGCGATGTCTGGCGTATTTCGGTGAAGCCTTCGGATGCGGTGACGCTGATCCCGAGTTTGGGGGCGATCCGGACCTTTTGCGACTGGGGCGGCGGCCTTGTCTGGGCGCTGATGCCTGCCGGCAGCGACCTTCGGGCCAAGATGAATGTGCCGGGCCATGCCACCCTGGTGCGGGGGGAGGGGCAAGCACGGTTTCATCCAGAGCCGACGCCCTTGGCGGCCCTTTCGGCGGGGCTTAGAGCGCAATTTGATCCGCGAGGGATCCTCAATCCGGGGCTGATGGGGTAGAAACATGCAGACGACGTTTACCGAAGACCAGCTGCGCGATCCCGGCACCGCGCGCGCCAATGAGATCCTGCGCTCCTGCGTGCATTGCGGGTTTTGCACCGCGACCTGTCCGACTTATCAGGTGCTGGGCGATGAGCTCGACAGCCCGCGCGGCCGGATCTACTTGATCAAGGATATGCTGGAAAACCAACGGGTTCCGGATGCAAAGACGGTGAAGCATATCGACCGTTGCTTGTCCTGCCTGTCCTGCATGACCACCTGCCCCTCGGGCGTGCATTACATGCATCTGGTGGATCATGCGCGCGCCTATATCGACAAGCACTATCAGCGGCCCTTCAGTGACCGTGCCCTACGTTGGCTCTTGGCGCGCATCCTGCCCTATCCGACGCGGTTCCGGCTGGCGCTCCTTGGGGCCAAGATCGCGCGGCCCTTCAAGGGGCTGATGCCGGATGCCCGGCTGCGCGCGATGCTGGAGATGGCGCCCAAGGTGATCCCGCCCGTGAGCCGCAATGACGATCCGCAAAGCTTTGCCCCCGAAGGCGCGCGCGTGAAACGCGTGGCGCTGATGACCGGCTGCGCGCAAAAGGCGCTCAACACCGATATCAACGACGCGACCATCCGCCTGCTGCGCCGCTTGGGGTGCGAGGTGGTGGTGGCCGAAGGTGCGGGCTGTTGCGGCGCGCTGACCCATCACATGGGGCGCGAAGAGGAAAGCCACGCGGCGGCGGCCAAGAACATCCGCGCCTGGATGGCGGAGAAAAACACCAAGGGCCTCGATGCCATCGTCATCAATACCTCCGGCTGCGGCACCACGGTAAAGGACTACGGCCATATGTTCCGCAATGATCCCTTCGCGGCGGATGCGGCGGAAGTCTCAGCTCTTGCGATGGATATTTCCGAGCTGGTCATGCAACTTGATCTGCCGGAAGGCGCCGACAAGGGGCTGACCGTGGCCTATCACGCGGCCTGTTCGCTGCAGCATGGGCAAAAGATCAAGACCCACCCGAAGACCCTGCTGAAACGCGCGGGCTTTACCGTGGTCGAGCCTGCGGACAGTCACCTTTGCTGTGGTTCGGCCGGCACCTATAACCTCTTGCAGCCGGAGATTTCCGCCGAGCTGAAGGCGCGCAAGGTCCGCACGCTAGAGGCCAAGAACCCCGACATCATCGCGGCGGGCAATATCGGCTGCATGATGCAGATCGGCTCTGCCGCTTCGGTGCCGATCGTTCATACGGTCGAGCTGTTGGATTGGGCAACGGGCGGCCCAAAACCGCCGGCGATGGAGCGCAGCCCGGAGACTTCTCCGGTTCCGATCTTGCGCTAGGGCGGTTCCCTCGGCATCACTAAAGGGCGCGTCCGAGTCGTGGTAAACGACGGGCGCGCCCTAATTTTGTCTTCAGTGTCTGTTTCAGTGCGGCCGCGGGGAAAATGGAGTGTGCCTGTGCTGCGATTGATCTTCGGTGTTTTTCTGTCAGTTGCGGCCGGGATGGCTCTGGCCGGGACGGTGCAAGTGGGCAGCGACAGCCGCTTGCAAAGTCTGGAGACGACCGAGGCCGGGCGCGCGTGGGAAGCGGTTGGCCGCCTGGATCGCAAGGGGGTCGGATTTTGTACCGGTGCCTTGATCGCGCCTGATCTGGTGCTGACTGCGGCGCATTGCCTTTATGACAAGAAAACGCTGCAACCCATTGATCCCACCACGGTGGAATTTCTGGCCGGCTGGCGCAATGGCCGCGCTTCTGCCTATCGGGCGGTAAAGCGCGCGGTGGTGCATCCCTCATACGTTTACGATGGCACCCTGTCGCCCAATCGGGTGCGCAATGATATCGCGCTGCTGCAACTGCAACGTCCGATCCGCAACACCACTGTGACGCCCTTTGAAACCGATGCGCGACCGCGTCGGGGCGCGCGGGTGGGCGTTGTTTCCTATGCGCATGACCGCTCCGAGGCGCCCTCTTTGCAAGAGGTCTGCTCCGTGATGGCGCGGCAGGAGGGCGTGTTGATCCTGTCCTGTGATGTGGATTTCGGCTCGTCCGGTGCGCCGGTCTTCACCTTTGACGGGGATCGCCCGCGCATCGTTTCGGTTGTTTCGGCCAAGGCGCGGGTCGAGGGCGCCCCGGTTTCGCTGGGTGCGTCTCTGGCGGATGAGCTGGCGCTTTTGGAAGCGCAGTTGACCGGCACCCACACGGGCAGCGCGATGCCACAGGGGGTCAGCCGCGTGCAGGTTGGCGAGCCTCGCCGCAACGACATGGGCGCAAAATTCATTCGGAACTGACGCTTGGCCTCTTGAAACGAGGCTTGCTCTTCATATCTCAGATAGTGTTCGGGGCGCCTTTGAAAGGGTCCCGACGCTGAAATCGCCCGTCCCACATGGGAGGGCTCCATAGCAGTTAATCGCTCTAGGATGAGGATGAACCATGCGTACGTTTGATTTTGCTCCGCTGCACCGTGCAACCGTTGGTTTCGACCAGATTGCAGACCTGATGGATCGGGTGATGAGCTCCGATCTCCAGCAGCCCAGCTACCCCCCGTATAACATCGAAAAGACCGCAGATGACGCCTATCGCATCTCCATCGCGGTGGCCGGCTTTTCCGAGGCCGAGCTGAACGTCGAGGTCAAGGACCATGCGCTGGTGGTCTCCGCCCGCAAAGGCGAAGAGACCGAGGGCCGCACCTATCTGCACCGTGGCATCGCCACCCGCGCGTTTGAGCGCCGCTTTACGCTGGCCGATCACGTCCGGGTTCAAGGCGCCAGCCACGCCGATGGGATGCTGCACATTGACCTCGTGCGCGAGGTGCCCGAGGCGCTGAAACCGCGCCGCATCGAGATCGCCTCTGGTGTGACCTCGAAGCCGAAAGAAATTGCGGGTTCCGCCGTCAACTGACGCGAACGCACACACGTCTCCCTCCCCGGGGCATTTCGCCCTGTTTGCACCGCCCCCGGCATCCTGTCGGGGGCGTTTTTCGTAAACATAACGGAGGCTTGGTGGAGATTTTACGGTCGCTTACCGATCGGTAGATTGCGCCAAGATGCAACAGTTGCGAGGATTGCTCTATGGATAAGATTGTTGCCCCCTCTGCCGCCCCCACGACCACGCGTTTGCAACTCCTGCGCAGTGCCCGCAGCCTCTTTGCTGCACATGGCTATGCTGGGGCATCGATTGCGGCCATCTCGCAAGAGCTGGGCGTCACCAAACAGGCGCTGTTGCATCACTTTGGCAGCAAGGATGCGCTCTATGCCGAGGCGGTCGAGCAAACCGCCTCAGAGGTATTGGCGCTCTTGTTCGACATGATGGAAGATGACAGCCCCGCCGAGGATCAGTTGGAAGCCTTCTGCGATCAACTGACGATGCGAATGGCAAGGGATGCCGCGCCGGCGAAACTGTTGCTGCGCGAGATGCTGGATCATGCGCTGACCCCGAAATCCGAGGGGCGCAGTTTTGCCACCCTGTTGGAAAGTCTTGTTGCCACCGTGCAGGCGACAGAACGCTGGCAGGAGACCGGCGTGCAGGGAGCCGTCGCGGTGGTCAGCCAGCTCTTTGGCGCGGCCGTGTTGGTTCACGCAGCGAATGACACCCTGTCCGGCCTGTTTGGCCCCGCCGCCGAAGCGGGTGCACGGGACCAAAGCGCTGGGATTTTTACCGGTCTTGTATCAGCCACGCTGCGGGAGTGACGGGACCCGCGCCTCGCGGCTGAGGAGCCATGCGCTGGCAATCAGGATCAGCGCGGTGCCAAGCCACATGTTCCCATCCGGCAAAAAGCCAAACAGCACAGCCCCGAGCCCGACATTGAACACCAGTTTCAGGTGGTCAAAAGGCTGCAAGAAGGCGGCGTCGGCCATGGCATAGGCCCGCACCAGCGAATGCTGGGCGAGGGCGGTCAGCAACCCGGCGCCTAGAACCAGCAGCAGGGTTCCCTCGGGCAATGCAAATCCGGTCCCGGCGGCAAGCGCAGCATTGGCAGGGCTGAGAAGCAGCAGCAAATAGATCGTCACGGTCTCGGTGCTGTCGCGGTCCGTCAGGCGTTTGGTCACCACAGAGCTCGCCGCCCAAAGGGCTGCGGCCCCCACGGGCAGCAGGGCGGCGAGGCGGAAGTCGTCAGACCACGGCGACAGGATCACCATGCCGCCAACGATGCCAAGGATCACCGCGCCCCAGCGATGCGGTGACACGTCCTCGCGCAACACGAGACCTGCGCCCATGGTCACAAAGAAGGGCGACAAGAGGATCAAGGCGATGGCCTGCCAGATCGGGACATGGGCCAGACCCAGCGTCCATAGCTGAACACCGCCCACGGCCAGCGCAACCCGAATGATATGCGCCCAGATCTGACCCGTGCGCAGCACAGCGGCGCGGTGCCGCCAGATCCACGGCACATAAAACGCCAGTGCGATGAAATATTGCCAGAAGGTGACGGTGGGAGCGGAGGCCCCGTGCAACATCGTCACAGCCTGAAGCGCGGAATTGACCAGAGCAAAACATGCCCCAGCAAGAACCATAAGTCCCGCAGCCTTGAGCGGGGTTGAGAGGGTTTGAGTCATCTGCGTTCGTCCTTTCCTATCACGCATGTGACTCAAGGCAGACGAACAGGACAGAAAAGGCCGCTCGCCAGAGCGCCTTTCGAAGTCCATGCCGATTCTCTTCCATCCGGACTATGACCGTCGGCCCCGGAATTGCGCCGGGTCTGCTGACACCCCGCAATTTCGCGGGGCCGCTCGTGGGCTGTTACCACCGGTAGGGACTTTCACCCCGCCCTGAGAATAGTGCTCCGCCGTTGCGGAACGTAAAATCCATAGCCAAGGCCCGCCGCAAAGAAAAGCCCAAGGTAAGTCATGCGCAAAGGCAAACAGCGCTTTGCTGTTGGCCAGAGCGCGATGCCGCAACAAAAAAGAGGCCCCCAAAGGGAGCCTCTTTCCGATGCGATGTGATTGAGATCAATCCAGCTTGAAGGACCAGAACATGGTCTCGCCAGAGCTGTCATCCACGCCGTCATTGTCGGTGGAGACCCAAGCCGTGCCATCTGCCATGATGGCCAGACCTTCGATCTTGTCGAGGATATAGCCGCCGGTGGATTTCAGATCCGGGATCAGGTCGCGGACTTCTTCCTTGGTCACAACCGGGAGGTCGCTGCCGAGCGGTGCGGGCACCATCTCGGAGAGGGCCACACGGTAGATCTTTTTGGTGACGGCGTTGTCGGCGTGCTGGTTGTCACGCTCGATGATGTAGACGTAGTCGCCATGGGCCACGATCTCGGACAGACCCACCCAGCCTTTTGCGGGCTCGGCTTTGGGGTAGAGCACAGCGCCCCACTCCTTGGTCTCGGTGTTGTAAGCCACCAGTTTAACGTGGTTTTTCGGATCGTCTTTCCACTCGCGCTGAACGGCCATCCACAGGGTGTCGCCCACTTTGGTGATGCCTTCAAAGCCAAAGCGCTTTTCGACTGCCATCAGTTCGGAGGGGATCACGATCTCGCCCTTGTTGGTCTTGATCAGACCGTCTTTGGAGACGTGGTAGATGGCGTGCGGGATCGCACGTTCCATGCGGCCTTCGGAGGCCACGTAGAAGCCGCCTTTGCCATCGAGGGTGATGCCTTCCATATCGATCTTCTGGGCCGCATCGCCATTGGCACGGTGGATGCGGATCACATCGACGATACGGGCCGGGGTCTGGCTTGGGTCGATCTTAAAGATGCTGGGCTGGAAACCGTAGAAGCTGTCGTTGACCGCGTAGATCATGCCGTCCTCGTCGGCCACCATGCCGGAGATCGCGCCCCAACCGGTCAGCTCGTCCATGCCTTCGGAGGTCAGATGCGGGTAAACCGGAGCACCATCCTGCTGTTCAAACAGCATGACATGCGCGTTCACGCCGCCATCTTCGCGCAGGTCTTTTTCGTTGGCAGAGACCAAGAGCCCGCGTTCGGGGATGGTCACGTAGCCTTCCGGACCAACGCCAGAGGGCAGCAGTTGGGTCAGGACCGGAGCCGCCGGATCGGTCACGTCGTAGACGCCGACAACAGAAGCGCGCTCGGCACCGACAAAGACATAGGGCGTGCCGTTAAATTCGGCAAAGGTCACGGATTCGGGCTCAACACCTTTGGCGTCGGAGCGTTTGTCCGGGTAGTGGCCGATCTGGATGACAGCCTGCTCAAAGGAGGTGCCGCTTTCATAGGTCACGGAACCGTCTTTGTTGAAGATGGTCCAGCCGCGGGAGCCGCCGTGGTAGTCGCCTTCGTTGGCGATGGCGAAATGGGTGTCGTCGATCCAGGTGACAGCGTCGGGCTCGCGCAGGCGACCGTGCTGGCTTTCGGTGAAGATCAGCGCGCCGCGCTCGTCGGTGGCGTCGATGCCGTCGAGGTCAACGGTGCCAGCGGAGAAGTGGTTCAGGATCTCGCCATCCTTGGACACAACAACGAGGTGGTTGTTCTCTTGCAGCGTGACGACGGTTTCGCCGAGGCCGTTGATGGAGACATACTCCGGCTCCGGGTCGGAGCCCGCGATGTCAGCCAGACCGGTCAGATCGACCATTTTCATGCTGGCGCAATCCAGGCCGCCTTCGGTGGTGTTGATCATCACCAGGTTGCCTGCCGGCATCTGCGGGATTTCGCCGTCGTTCAGGTCTTCGTCCCGCTCGTTTTCGATTGCGATGGAGAGGAACGTGCCATCTTTGGATTTCGCCACGGAGTCAGGCTGACCGCCCAGATCACAGGACGCCAGCTCTTTGCCGGTGGCCACGTCAAAGGCCATCACTTGACCGGAGGGCTGCGTGTAGCTCTCGGAGGTGTTGACGCCGACGTAAGCCGTGGAGCCGATCACCGCGACCGAAGTCGGCTCGCCGGGCAGGGCGATGTTGCCAGCCGGTTGCGGATTGGCCGCGTCGGTGATGTCGATCCGACCCAGCGCGCTCAGCGGGCTGTCGGTATAGACCAAGGTCATGCCATCTGCGGTGACGTCGATAATCTCGGCCGAGGTTTCGCGGCTCTGATCTTCGCCGTCGGCCATGTTCTTGACGACAGGGAAGGACGCGATGCGGTTAAAGGACATTTCCGCCTGCGCCAGACCAGAGGTCAGGGCGAGGGCAGATGTCAGGCACACGAGGCGCAAGGACATGGGGCAGCTCCTGTTGGTTTAATTGCTGGCCATGCCCTTGCCCGGAAGCTGCAAAACATTTGTGACAGTTTTTTATAGATTTAATGATGCAGGCGTAAGGCGCCCTTTAATAATTCGCGCTAAAGTCACATTTGTTATGCAGTTGAAACCTGCATGTATTGAGGGGTTTAGCGGCACAATGGGGACCGCAGTGTTACGTCAGATCGATGCCCAACTGGTACGGGGCAGTTTTTCCAAAGTTTTTGCCCACAAGGCAGAGCTGACGGATCGTTTCTATCAATATCTGTTTCAGGAAATCCCTGAGGCGAAGGCCATGTTTACGCATGATTTTTCCCGTCAAAAGGAAATGTTCGCGCGGGTGCTCGCTACTGGCGTGCGTAGCCTTGATGGCGACGAACAGCTTGCGCCCTTGGTGGAACGCCTCTTGCTCAATCATCGCGGGCTGGGGTTGACCTCTGGTCACATGTATATGGCACAGCGGGCGCTGTTGCAGGCCTTGCAGGACATAATGACAGGTCATCTGACAACGGCAGAACTCTCCGCCTGGAACGCCGCCCTGCGGCGCCTGTGTCAGAGTATGGCAGCGGGGATCGAGACCCCCGCCACCTAAAGTTGCGGGCGGATCAGACCGCCATGCAGAGGTATTTCATCTCGAGGAAATCCTCGATGCCGTGGTGGCTGCCTTCGCGGCCCAGACCGGACTGTTTCACCCCGCCAAAGGGGGCAACCTCGGTCGAAATGATGCCGGTATTGATGCCGACGATGCCATATTCCAGCGCTTCGGCGACCTTATACACGCGGCTCAGGTCCTTGGCGTAGAAATAGGAGGCAAGCCCAAAGATGGTGTCATTCGCCATCTCGATCACCTCATCCTCGGTCTCGAACTTAAAGAGCGGTGCCAGCGGGCCAAAGGTCTCGTCCTGCGCAAAAGCCATCTCTGGCGTTGCGCCGGTCACGATGGTCGGCTGGAAGAAGGTGCCGCCGAGCTCGGACGCTGCCCCGCCGAGGATCACTTCGGCGCCTTTGCCCTTGGCGTCGGCAATGTGATCTTCGACCTTTTTGACGGCGGCGGAGGAGATCAGCGGGCCGAACTGCGTGCCATCCGCCAGACCATCGCCCACTTTCATCGCGGCCACGGCTTCTTTCAGCTTGGCGGCAAAGGCGTCGTAGATGCCCGCCTGCACGTAGATCCGGTTGGCGCAGACGCAGGTCTGGCCGTTGTTGCGGAACTTGCACATGATCGCGCCTTCGACAGCGGCATCGAGATCAGCGTCGTCAAACACGATGAAGGGCGCGTTGCCGCCCAGCTCCATCGAGCATTTCATCACCTGATCCGCCGCTTGGCGCAGCAGGATACGGCCCACGTTGGTGGAACCGGTAAAGGTCAGCTTGCGCACGATGGGGTTCTCGCAGAACTCCTTGCCGATGCCGGAGGCGTCAGAGGCCGGGATCACGCTGAACACACCGGCGGGGATGCCCGCGCGTTCGGCCAGAACCGCCAGCGCGGTGGCGGAGAGCGGCGTTTCGGAGGCCGGGCGCGCGACAAAGGCGCAGCCTGCCGCCAGCGCGGGGCCGGCCTTGCGGGTGATCATCGCATTCGGGAAGTTCCACGGCGTGATCGAGGCTGCAACACCGATCGGCTGTTTGATCACCGTGATCCGCTTGTCGCGCTGGTGGCCGGGGATGGTCTCGCCATAGATCCGCTTGGCCTCTTCCGCGAAAAACTCGATGAAAGATGCGCCATAGGCGATCTCGCCGCGCGCCTCGGCCAAGGGTTTGCCCATCTCGGCGGTCAGGATCACCGCGAGGTCTTCTTGGTTCGCCATCATCAGGTCAAACCATTTGCGCAGCACGCCCGCGCGCTCCTTGCCGGTCCATTTCGCCCAGTCTTTCTGCGCGGTGTTGGCGGCGGCAATGGCGTCGCGCGCTTGCATCCGGCTGACGTCGGCCACATTGGCGATCACATCACCCCGCGCCGGGTTAGTCACCTCAAAGGTGTCTTCGCCCGCCACAAAGGCGCCGCCGATATAGGCGCGCTCTTCCAGCAGGCTCGGGTCCTTCAGCAGGGATTTCAGGTCGGTCGTCGCGTCTAGCATGGTGTCCTCCGCAAATTCGAGTCTCGCAAATCAAAAGCAGTTGGGCCTAATGTTGTCCAGTGACAGCGATAAGTCCAGATGCTTAACATATTAAGGGAATAAAATGGAACTCGACGACGCCTATGCCAACGGAGCCTATATCGAAGGCGCCGCAGACTATCCGCCGCGCTGGGTGGCCTCGGCCGAAGATTTCCGCAACAGCCTGCACGACCGCGCGCGGCTCGACATCCCCTATGGGACGGGAACGCGGCATAAATTCGATTTGTTCCTGCCCGAAGGCGAGCCGGTCGGCCTGTTTGTCTTTGTGCACGGCGGCTACTGGCTGGCCTTTGACAAATCCACCTGGTCGCATCTGGCGCGCGGCGCGCTGGAGCGGGGTTGGGCGGTGGCGATGCCCTCCTATGACCTCTGCCCGGAGGTGCGTATTGCCGATATCACCCAGCAGGTGGCGCAAGCGGTTGTGGCGGCGGCGGGCGAGGTCGCAGGCCCCATCGTGCTCGCGGGCCATTCGGCGGGCGGCCATCTGGTGGCGCGGATGCTCGACAAGACGGTGCTGCCCGAGGCGGTGGGCAGTCGCATTCGCACCGTTGTGCCGATCTCGCCGCTCTCTGACCTGCGGCCCCTGTTGCGCACCTCGATGAACGAGAAGTTCCAGATGAACGCTGAGGATGCCACCGCCGAAAGCCCGGTCGAGATGACAGAGCGGTATCCGGCAGCGGTCACTGTCTGGGTCGGCGGGGCGGAGCGTCCCTCCTTCCTCGATCAGGCGATCTGGCTGGTGGAGGCTTGGGAGGCCGACCATGTGATCGCCCTCGATAAGCACCATTTCAACGTCATCGAACCGCTCGCCGATCCCGAGAGCGATCTGGTTGCCGTGATTACGGGCTGAGCCGCAGAAATCTTGCGGGCGGCAAAACGTGCCCTCTTGCCGCCCGCTGAAATTGCGCTCATGCTCAGGGGCAGAGCGCGGCGATGGCGTCGCCTTCCGAATCCGGTGGCGCAAGGCCGAGCCGAAAAAGGGCGCTCCATTCCAACATATCCTGTACGCCGGGATCTTTCTTTTCAAAGGAGGGTCCAGCATGACTGCTCGTCCTGAAATGTACCGCTTTCACAACGGTGAGAAGGCGCCGCTGCAATTTGCCGTGGCCGAATACGAGGCCCGCATCGCGCGCCTGCGCAGCATCATGTCTGATCTTGGGGTGGAGGCGGCTGTCTTCACCTCCATGCACAATATCTCGTATTACTCTGGGTTTACCTATTGCTCCTTCGGGCGGCCCTATGGGCTGGTGGTGACCACGTCCGAGGCGGTGACGATCAGCGCCGGCATTGACGCGGGCCAGCCGTGGCGGCGCTGTTTTTGCGACAACATCACCTATACCGACTGGCAGCGCGACAACTTCTGGCGCGCGATCCTGTCGGTGACCGGCCCAGATCGCGTGGTCGGGATTGAGAGCGATCACCTGACGCTGTTGCAACGCGGCAAGCTCGACCACTTCCTCGCGCCGTCGCGAGTCGTCGACCTTTATGAGGCGACCATGGTGCAGCGGATGCACAAATCCCCCGCCGAGCTGGAGATGATCCGCGGAGGCGCGGCGGTGGCCGATGTGGGCGGCTTTGCCATTCGCGACGCGGTCAAGGTCGGCGCGCGCGAGATCGATATCGCCATGGCCGGGCGCGATGCGATGGAGCTGGAAATCGCCAAACGGTTCCCAGATGCGGAATATCGAGACACTTGGGTCTGGTTCCAATCCGGCCTCAACACCGATGGCGCGCATAACCCGGTGACCGCGCGGCAGTTGCAGCGCGGCGATATCCTGTCGCTCAATACCTTCCCGATGATCTCCGGCTATTACACCGCGCTTGAGCGCACCCTGTTTGTCGAGGAGGTCGATGCCGCCAGTCTCAAGATCTGGGAGGCCAATGTCGCCGCCCATGAATACGGCATGTCCCTGCTGAAACCGGGGGCCAGCTGCGCCGAAATCACCCAGAAGATCAACGCTTTCTTCGAAGAGCGTGACCTTCTGCAATACCGCACCTTTGGCTATGGCCACTCCTTTGGCGTGCTGTCGCATTACTACGGGCGCGAGGCGGGGCTGGAGCTGCGCGAGGATATCGACACGGTGCTGGAACCCGGCATGGTGATCTCGATGGAGCCGATGCTGACCATCGCCGCGGGCCAGCCGGGGGCCGGGGGCTACCGGGAGCATGACATTCTCATCATAACTGCCGAGGGCAATGAGAATATCACCAAATACCCCTATGGCCCCGCCTTCAACGTGGTCGGCTAAGCGCCGATAAACCCCTTGACCGGCCCGCCGCTGCCTTGCATCCAGCGCGGGCCGGTGCAGTCTTGTGACAAAGCCTGCTGCACCTGCGAAAAATCGCCCTATGTCATTGTTTTTGGCGGTTCGACCGACGACATTGCTAGGGTACGACAGGGCGCGACAAAGGGGATTGGGGCACAATGGCCTATGTGAAGTGGTTTTTCATTCTGGCGTTCTGGGGGCTTGTTGGTGGTTTTCTGCACTACACCCTGCCGCAGTACGACGTGGTGCGTATTGTAAACACCTACGAGGAACGCCAGCAGCTGGGCGATTGGACACGGATTTTCTGGTCCACCCCGGATCAGCAAAGCACGACGCTGCAGGACCGCGACGTGCAGTTCATCCAAGCGGTGCGTCCCAACGGCAAGGCCATTGTGTATCGCAACGAGGACACCGGCTGGAACTGGCCGCCCTATTTCAAGTTTGACACCGCGAACCTCTATACCGAGGCGAATGACGCGATTTCCACCAAGGACAAGCCGGAATGGGTGCGGATCATGCACTATGGCTGGCGGAGCGAGCTGTTGTCGTCCTTCCCCAACGCAGTGAAAATCGCCCCTGCAGTGGGGCCGGACGACAAGCCGATCAACTGGATCTCGATCTCGATTGTCGTGATCCTCGCGGCAATTTTCTGGGCGATTTTTGTGCGGTTGCGTCGCTTCAAACGCAACCGTCTCGACCCGGTGTTTGAGAGCGTCGAGGATGGGATCTTTGCTGCGGGCGACGCGATTGAAGAAAGCACCCAAGGCGTGCGGCGCTGGTTCAGACGTAAGTGACGACCGTAAGAATATCGAAAACAAGGGCTTCGTTTTGGAGCCCTTTTTCTTGGAATTTTTGAGGGTGCTTCTGGAGTTCTAGCGGTGTTTTAACGGGGTTTGACGCGGTTTCGTAAACCAATGGTAACCCAAGGTTGGCGTAGGTTCGGGCGCAGTATTGTGACCCAAACTTGGAGAGTTTCCATGAAAACGCTGCTCACGTCCCTCACCTTTGCCGCCCTCACCTTCGCCCCGCTGACCGCTGTGGCGGAGCCGCTCACCATCGGGGTGGAGACCATCGAGTATCTGCCGCACTACAATTGGGATGGTGAAACTTACACCGGCTTTGGTGCCGACGTGCTGAACCGTTTTGCCGCCGACGAAGGCTATGAGATCACCTGGCGTCCGCTGCCGATCACCCGGTTGATGCAGGCGGTGGCGAATGGCGATGTGGACCTGAAATACCCCGACAACGCCTATTGGTCTGCCGAGATCAAGGAGGGCAAGCCGATGGTCTATTCCGCTCCGGTGGTAGAGGCGATCGACGGCGTGATGGTCAAGCCGGAGAACCTCGGAAAACCGGTGGAGGAGGTCTCCCGCCTCGGCATCGTGCTGGGCTTCACCGCTTTTTCCTGGCTCGACCGGATCAACTCCGGCGCGGTGACTCTGACGGAGAATTCTTCGTTCAACGGTATGGCGAAACAGGCGCTGAACGGGCGCATCGACGGGGCCTATGCCAATACGGACGTTGCGCGGCGCGTGCTGGTCGATCTGGGCGAGGCGCCGGATGCGCTGGTCTTTGACGAAAGCCTGCCGCATTCCGCCTCCAACTACCATGTCTCCAGCAGCAAGCGGCCCGAGGTGGTGGCGAAGTTTGACGCCTGGATGGCGGCACACCCCGAGGTGATCGCGGAGTTGAAGGCCAAATATGGCCTCTAAGCGCTAGTCCGCAAACAGATGCGGGGTGCGGGCAATCTCGCGCCCCGTGTCATGCGACACGTCCAGGAACGCAGAGATCGCATCGGCGTTCTCTTCATCCGAAAGGGTCTGTTGCACCGCCCAATGGCGGCCAAACCCGGCGTCGCGGATTTGGTCCACCTCATTGGCGATATCATTGCGAATGGTAGGCAGAAGCCGCTCTAGCGTGGCCTTCGGCGTCTGCTCGCCGGCCAGCCCGACCCGATGGGCATGGCCGATCAGGTAGTCATCAGAGAACTGACAATCTATCCGCATCAGCCGCGTGTGCGAGCGGTCTGAAAAGAAGTCGTGCATCAGGTCCAAGGAAGATGGGTCGAGGCAGAGGATCAGCCGGTCCGTCTCAAAATAGTCAAACAGCATCCGAACCAGCGCGCGGCGATGGCGGGTGCGCTTTTCCAGGGATTTCTGAATGCCGCCCAGATCGGGCAGGGGGCTGTCTTCTTCGTGGAACAGGTATTCGACCGCCGGAATGTTGGTGTGTTTGCGGATCTGCTCCAACATTCGCTTGGCCACGTGCCATTTCTTGCAGGTGACGATCAGCAACTCACGCTCGCGGCCAAGGCTGCTCTCGGTCTCCCAAAAACGTGGCGCAAACCGCTGACCCGTGCGGCCGCGCTCGGTCAAAAAGGCATAGAGATTGCGCCCCTCGTTCGAGATCTGAAACTCCACGTCATGTTCCGCGTAAAGCCGCCCCAAGCGCGCCTTCAGTTCCTTGGCGTCCGGGCTGATTTTGCGCGCAAAGAGGAAGTCCTGACTGAGCAAAAGGTCGTAGTGATCGTTGTAAAACGTCACCGGCATCCCGTAGTCCGAGAACATCAAGAACGTCAGCGTGCGGCTCTCGATCTCCTGCTCGGGGATCAGGTGACGCACGAGGGTCTGAAAGAAGGTTTCGTCGGGAATCCAAGTGGTTGCGAAGAACCGCATCACGTCGCGTCGTTGCCTGACCATCCGCAAGATCGCCTCGATGGTGCGACGGCGCAGGCACCACCATTGGCTGCCGATCTGGATTTGTAGATCCGCCGGGATACGGCGGGTCAGGCCGAGGCGTTTTTGCAATTCATAGGCGAAGTAGAACCGACGCTTCTGGGTGCGCTCGTTGAAGATATGGCGATAGATCAGCCGATCTTCCTTCATCCCGGTCTTGATCCAATTGCTGTCAAAGAAGTCGAAGCTCTCGACAAAATCCTTGTCATTCCGGTCGAGGAATTGATGGGCGTATTCGGCGGTTTTGATCGCCATGCAATCGCCCGACAGCATGTAGAAATGGGTGGCGCGGGGAAAGGCATCCACGGCGGCCTCGATCGCATTCAAGGTCGCACGCACCAAAGACCACTCGCCCCAGCCGCATTTGATCCGGCGGCGGGCAAAGGTGACATTGGGATTGTCGGCCAGCGCGCTGCGGATGGCGCGGTAATCTTCGCTGCGGGCACGGGCGTCGAAGTGGATCGCGATGTAATCGCCAGTCGCAGTCAGTCGGGCCGCCTGCTGGATGATGGCGTCCGGGTCCTTGTGGCAGAGCAGGATATAGGCGATCTTTGCCATATGCGGGAGGCAATCCCCTGTTTTTTCGGATTGTTTCCTTGATAAAGGGGAACAAGGGCTGAATAAACCAGATTGTTTTGCATTTGCCGGGGACTGAGGCAAACTGCACATCAGAGACGAGCGAGGGGCGGACGAAGATGGGATTTCCGGGCACTTGGATGACGGAGAGTGAAAGCGTGGTCTACCGCGTGGTGCCGAAATGCGCCTGCTCGACCATCGGCCAGATCATGTTCTATTCCGACCATGGGCGGTTCTTTGACGGGGATATCCACGATTCCACCGAAGGGCTGCACAAATGGGCGCAGGAGGAGAGCAAGCCGCAAATCGAGGCGAATGTGCTGGGCCATAAGGCCTATGCCTTTACCTGCGTGCGCAATCCCTACACCCGCATCCTCAGCTCGTTCTTTGACAAGATTTGCGGCATCCAGCGCAATGGCAACCGCTATCGCGGCAATCTGGTGCCGAAGCTGGTCTATGAATACGGCATCGACGTGGGCGGCGAGGATGGCAAGCAGGAGTTCGACCAGATCAAGAGCTTCCGCAGGTTCTTGCTGTTTGCCCGTGACAGCATTCGCTGGCGGCGGCCAATGGAGCCGGACATTCACTGGTCGGCGACCTCGGGGCATGTGTCGACCTTTGTGGTGAACGGCGGGCGCTACAACAAGGTGATCTGGACCGAGAAGTTCAACGAGGGCATGCAGGCGGTGCTCGACGCGATTGAGACGCCGCATCCGGTGGATCTAGCGACAATCCCCCGGTTCAACGAGAGCGAAGGCCATGGGCCAAAGCGGGCGCATCCGGTGGAGGACTACTTTGACGATCTGTCGATGCATCTGGTCTATGAGATCTACAAGCGCGACTTTGAGGTCTTCAAATACGATTTCGAGAACCCGGGTAATAAGATGCCGATCGGTGAGATCGACCTCGACGAGCTGCACGCCAAGCTGGGCGAGTGACCTCGGCGTTTAGGCCAAGGGCGGGGGGCACCCGTCGGTCCTGCGATCATGAGACATGATCTGGTCCCGCCGGGCCCGGCGCCGGGCTGACGCCCGGCGTGCGCGCACCGCGGGGGGGCGGCTCGGTTTTGACGGGGTGGCTGGCTGGACTTGTCTTTATTTGCTGAGAAGCGGTTCAGGGGCAGGTCTGCCCTGAACGCGCCAAATCCAGTGTATTGAGGGTGGTCGCGTCAAGGGTGAACCGCGCATAGGCGCGGCGGCTGTGCCGCCCTTGACCCGGATTGCGACGGGTGTGGCCCTTGTTCGCGATGTAAAAAAGGCCCCGGCACGGTGTGTACGCGGGGCCTTTTTACTGTGATAGGACGGCGGTTTACTCGTCGTCGGGCAGCTGGCGCACGGCACCTTTGGCCGCCGAGGTGGCCAGAAGCGCATAGGCCTTGAGCGCGGTCGAGACTTTGCGTTTGCGCGGCTCTGCCGGTTTCCAACCCTTGGCGTCCTGCGCGGTGCGGCGGGTCGCCAGCGTGGCCTCATCCACCGCGAGGTGGATGGTGCGGGCCGGGATGTCGATCTCGATGGTGTCGCCGTGTTCCACCAGACCGATGATGCCGCCCTCGGCCGCCTCGGGCGAGACGTGGCCGATGGAGAGGCCCGAGGTGCCGCCGGAGAAGCGACCGTCGGTCAGCAGGGCGCAGGCTTTGCCGAGGCCTTTGGACTTCAGGTAAGAGGTCGGGTAGAGCATTTCCTGCATGCCCGGACCGCCGCGCGGGCCTTCATAGCGGATGACCACCACGTCGCCCTCTTTGACCTTGCCGGTGAGGATGTCGTTGACCGCCTGATCCTGGCTTTCGCAGACATAGGCGGAGCCGGTGAATTGCAGAATCGAGGCGTCGACGCCTGCGGTTTTCACGATGCAGCCTTCCTGTGCGATATTGCCGAACAGCACCGCGAGGCCACCGTCCTGGCTGAAGGCGTGTTCTTTGGAGCGGATCACGCCGCCTTTGCGGTCGGTGTCCAACTCCTTGAAGCGGTTCTCGGTGGAGAAAGCCTGCGTGGTGCGCACGCCGCCCGGGGCAGCTTTGAACAGCAGTTCCGCCTCGGGGTTATTGGCGACCGCGATGTCCCATTTAGCGATGGCGCTGCCCATTGTCGGGCTGTGCACGGTGGCGACGTCATTGTGCAAAAGACCCGCGCGGGAGAGTTCGCCCAGGATTGAGAAGATGCCACCGGCGCGGTGCACATCCTCCATATGGACGTTCTCGATATTCGGCGCGACCTTGCAGAGGCAGGGCACCTTGCGGCTGAGGCGGTCGATGTCCTGCATGGTGAAATCCACGCGGCCCTCATGCGCGATGGCGAGAAGGTGCAGCACGGTATTGGTCGACCCGCCCATGGCGATATCGAGGCTCATGGCGTTCTCAAAGGCCTCAAAGGTGGCGATTTCGCGCGGCAGCAGGCCTTTTTCTTCGCCTTCATAGTGGCGCTTGGTGATCTCGACGATCTTGCGGCCGGCCTCAAGGAACAGACCCTTGCGGTCGGCGTGGGTGGCGAGGGTGGAGCCATTGCCCGGCAGCGCCAGACCCAGCGCCTCGGCCAAGCAGTTCATCGAGTTGGCGGTGAACATGCCCGAGCACGACCCGCAGGTGGGGCAGGCGTTTTCTTCGATGTGCAGCACTTCTTCGTCGGTCAGCTTGTCGCTGGCGGCGGCGACCATGGCGTCCACGAGGTCGACCTTTTTTGCATCGAGCGAGGCAATGTCGATCTTGCCGGCTTCCATCGGGCCGCCGGAGACGAAGATCACCGGGATGTTGAGGCGCATGGCGGCCATCATCATCCCCGGAGTGATCTTGTCGCAGTTGGAGATGCAGACCATCGCGTCGGCGCAATGGGCATTGACCATATATTCCACGCTATCCGCAATCACCTCGCGGGAGGGCAGCGAATAGAGCATGCCGTCGTGGCCCATGGCGATGCCGTCGTCCACCGCGATGGTGTTGAATTCCTTGGCCACACCGCCTGCGGCCTCAACCTCACGGGCGACCATCTGGCCGAGATCCTTGAGGTGCACGTGGCCCGGTACAAACTGGGTGAAGGAGTTGACGATGGCGATGATCGGCTTGCCGAAATCGCTCTCGGTCATCCCGGTGGCGCGCCACAGGCCGCGGGCACCGGCCATGTTACGGCCGTGGGTGGAGGTTCTGGATCGGTACATCGGCATGGTCGTCGTTCCCTTTTTGCCCGTGAGGGACGCGATCTGCGCAACAATGGCAATGCGTCCGGGCCGCTTACGGTTCGTTTCGTTCGGTATGGTCCGAATCTGGCGCGGGTGCAACCGGGGGTTTGCTTGGTTTTGCCTGCTTAGGGGCGGCGGCGGGACATCAGGGCATGGGTGCCATAGCCGATGATCAGCGCCCAGAAGGGCGCGCCGATGCCAAAGAAGCTGGCACCCGAGAGGGCCACCATAAAGGTGACCAGCGCAGCCTCGCGCCCCTCGGGCGCCTCCAGCGCGCGAGAGAGGCTGGTGCCGATGGTGCCAAGAAGGGCGAGGCCCGCGATGGCGGCAACAAGGGCAGGCGGCGCCATCAGGAACAGGCCGATGACCGCCGCGCCCCCGAGACCGACGAGGCAATAGGCAAGGCCCGCGACGACAGAGGCGAGGTAGCGGGTCTTCGGATCCTCATCCGCCTCGGGGCCGGCGGTGATCGCGGCGGTAATAGCGGCGAGGTTGAAGGCATAACCGCCGAAGGGCGCGAGCAGCAGGCTCGCCAGCCCGGTCACGGTCAGCGCCAGCGAGACCGGCGGCTGATAGCCACTGCCGCGCAGCGTGACGACGCCAGGAATGTTTTGCGAGCACATGGTGACGATATAAAGCGGCAAGCCAATGCCAAGGAGCACGGTCCAGTCAAAGGCAGGCGTTACAAAGACGGGCGCGCTGAGGGCGAAGCCGAGCGTTTGTGCGCTGCTGAACTGTCCGGTCACGGCTGCAATCCCCACGCCGACCACCAGCGCCAAGGGCACCGCATAGCGCGGCAAGGCCAAGCGACCAGCGAGGAAGACCAGCGCCATGCCTGCGATCAAGGTGGTATCAGTCCCCAGCGCCTTGAACGCCGCAAGGCCAAAGGGGAACAAGACGCCTGCCAAAAGCGCATTGGCGAGGTGCTCCGGGATCAGTCGCGCCAGACGCTCAAACCAGCCAGTGAGGCCGGTGAGGGTCAGGAGGGCGCCGCAGAACAGAAATGCGCCCGCAGCTTCGGGCAGAGACACACCGTCAAGGCCGGTGGCCAAGAGGGCCGCGCCGGGGGTGGACCAGGCGGTCAGCACCGGCATCCTTGTGGCCAGCGACAACACCAGCGTGGTGATCCCCATGCCAAGGCCAAGCGCCATCATCCAGCTGGCGGCCTCGGCTTGGCTGGCGCCCACCGCCGCGATGGCTTGGAAGATGATCGCGACCGAACTGGTATAGCCCACCAGAACCACGATGAGCCCTGCGGTGAGATGGGAGGCTTTCAGTGCGCGCAGCATGGGATGGCCTTTCTTCCGGAGGTGGCTTAGAGTGCATTTGTGCGTTTTAGCGCACGTTGGGCAATTGAGCGCTATAACGCACAAATTGCAAGCGGAAGTTTTACGGCATCCAAAGGCGGGCAAGATGCGAGACGATTTGATCGGAGCTAATCTGCGCAGTCTGCGCACCCGCGCGGGCGTGAGCCTCTCGGCGGCGGCGGAGTTGACCGGGGTGAGCAAGGCCATGCTCGGCCAGATCGAGCGTGGGGAATCAAGCCCGACGATTGCCACCCTGTGGAAGATCACCCGCGGTTTTCACTTGCCTCTGACTGCGCTGATCGAGGGGGCCTGCGCCGATGCGCCGCGCTGCGGGGTGCTGGAGTTTCCCGGCAGCATTTCGGTCCGCCCGGTCTTTGCCTTTGATCCCGCCTTGCGTAGCGAGACGTTTTTGGTTGGGCTGAAGCCCGGTCAGAGCCACGAAAGCCAGCCGCATGATCTGGGCGTGGTGGAAGAGGTCTTGTTAAAAGACGGTCAACTGGAGGTCCTGCAGGACGGGGCGTGGCAAGAGGTCGCCCTAGGCGAGGGCTTGCGTTTCCGGGCAGATCGGCCGCATGGATATCGGGCGGGACCGGAGGGGGCCCGGTTTTTCAATACCATGCATTACCCGGCGCCGCTTTTGGCGACCGAGGCCTGAGGAAAGAACGTCAGATGACCGACACGTTGCGCGGCAGCCTTTTGATGGGGCTCGCCATGGCGGCCTTTGCGCTGGAAGACATGATCATCAAAACTGTCGCCGGGGCGATGCCGACCGGTCAGGTGCTGATCCTCTTTGGCCTTGGCGGCATGATCCTGTTTGGGATCATGGCGCGTGCGCGGGGCGAGCGCCTGTGGCACCCGGGGTTTTGCACGCGCCCGCTGTTGTGGCGCTTCGTCGCTGAGGTTTCTGGGCGGCTGTTCTTTACCCTCGCCATCGTCTTGGCCCCCCTGTCTCTGGCCTCGGCTATTCTGCAGGCGACGCCTCTGGTGGTGACGGCGGGCGCGGTCGTGTTCTTTGGCGAGCGGGTGGGCTGGCGGCGCTGGCTGGCGATTGCCGTAGGCTTTGTCGGGGTGCTGATGATCCTGCGGCCGGGGATGAGCGGCTTTGAGGCGACGTCACTGCTGGCCGTGGCGGGGATGCTGGGCTTTGCCGGGCGGGACCTCGCCACGCGGGCGGCGCCAAAGTCGATGACCAATGCGCAGCTGGGCCTCTTTGGCTTTGCCATGTTGGTGATGGCAGGAACCATCCTGCTGGTCTGGACCGGTGGAGCCGTCCTGCCGACGCCGCCGCAAGGCGGCGCGCTACTGGCGGCGATCTGCGTTGGCGTGCTGGCCTATATGGCGCTGACCGGGGCCATGCGCACGGGCGAAATCTCGGTTGTGGCGCCGTTCCGCTACACCCGGCTGGTCTTTGCCATGGCGTTGGGCGTGCTGGTCTTTGGCGAACGGCCGGACCTGATGACCCTTCTTGGATCAGCGGTTGTTGTGGGCAGCGGTGTCTTCACCCTCATCCGCAGCAATAAGGCGGCGTGAGCGTCGTAGGAATTCGGTGCGGGTGATCTTGCGCGCGCCCGCGCGGCCCCTTACATCTCAGCCCCATGGCCAATACAAAATCAGATCCGAACTACAAAGTCATAGCCGAGAACCGCCGGGCGCGGTTTGACTACGCGATCGAAGACGATCTCGAATGCGGCATCGTGCTTGAAGGGTCAGAGGTCAAATCCCTGCGCCAGGGTGGCTCCAACATCGCGGAATCCTATGCCGCGGTGGAAGAGGGCGAGCTGTGGCTGGTGAACTCTTATGTCGCACCTTACGAGCAGGCGAAGGTCTTCAAACATGAGGAGCGCCGCCGCCGCAAGCTGATGGTGTCGCGCAAAGAGCTGGCGAACCTGTGGAATCAGACCCAGCGCAAAGGCATGACGCTTGTGCCCTTGGTGATGTACTTCAACCACCGCGGCATGGTGAAGGTGAAGATCGGCATCGCGAAGGGTAAGAAGAACCACGACAAGCGGGAGGCGCAGGCGAAACGGGATTGGTCTCGCCAGAAGCAGCGCCTGCTGAAAGACCACGGATAACCCCTGCGCTTGCAGGGGTGTCGAAACGAAAAAGGCCCCGCTGTCGGGGCCTTTTGTGTTTCTGGTGCTGGCGGAGGGGCGTCAGCTGAGTTTCTTCAGGTCCGCGATCATCTTGTCAAGATCACCGCCGTTGCGGTCGATCATCGCGCCGATCTCGGTGCGCTCGGTCAACAGAAGGTTCACGCCCTCAATGAACATGTTGAAGAACAGATCCTTGCCGGAGCGGTCGGAGACGTGGAATGTCACCTCGAACGGGGACTGGCCGCGCAGGTAAGCGACGCAGGAGACCTCGTACCATTTCTTCACTTTTTTGACGCCAGTCACCTCAAGGCGACCGCCGATGAATTCGCGGAAACGGCTGCCGTACTTCTTGGCGATATAGGATTGGAACGCATCCGAGAATGCGCGCTTTTGAGCGGGGCTTGCCCGGCGCGCGTCCACACCCATCGCGTATGCGGCGATGTAAGACGTGTCGCTGTAGCGCTGGAAGATGCGTTCGAAATCGCCATACATGGCGGTTTCCGCTTTGCCCGAAGCGATCACTTTGTTGATGTCGTTGACAAGGCCATTGATCAGCGCAGAGGCAGAATTCTCGTTCAGGGCAAAAGCAGGTGCGGCCACCACAGAGAGGCCAAGGGCGCTCAGGGTAGCGATGAAATTACGACGGTGCATGGGTTAGAACCCTCCGGTGTCTAGTTCGAACGGATCGATCTCGGCGGTCGCATCTTCCTGGCCCAGCTCGAATCGGCGGTTCTGCAGGTAGATCTGGCGGCTCTGCGCGTAGGAATCCGCGCTCTCATAGAGAATCGAGTCGATCGTGTCGGAATATGTGCCCCGATTGCCAAGCTGGTCCACCACCTTCGCGGGAATGTTAAGATCCTCGGCGGGATTGTGATCAAGCAGGTCAAGCGGGTTGGTGAAAAAGTCGACGAAAATGCCCACTGCATCGCGCGAGGTCGAGGGGCCAAAACCCGGCAGCTCGACATAGGCACCTTCGCCTGCGCCCCAGACGCTGAGGGTTTCGCCAAAATCGGTGCGGGCTTCGGCCATTTTGAAATCGCTGGCCGGATCGCCGAGGCCGCCGATGCCAAAGACAGTGTTGACCGCAAACCGTGCAAGTGCTTGGCCCGCGCCCTTAATATTGCCCTGCAGCAGGTAGTTCACAGCATCGCCGGGCTTTGACAGGTTCTCCGCGAAGTTGCCAAAAGCGGTGACCATATCTGGCGGCACGATGGTGACATAGCCCTTGGAGGCCGGGCGGAAGGCGTATTTGTCGAGGCCTTTGTTGAACTGGTGAATAGACCGGTTGGTGCGCTCGTAAGGATCAAAGATCTCGCCATTGGCACGGGCGACGGGATCTTGCGTCGCGCAAGCAGTGGTCAACGTGGCGGCCGAAAGCGCCAGCACAGTTACAGTTCTTTTCAACATTGCAATCTTGCCTACCAATTTCCAGGTGCCACCGGGTGCCGGGCCGACCCTATCAGGCGTGACTTAGCAATCTCTGCCGCCGATCCCAGAGCAAACCCTAGCAAAGCGCAGTTATGTGGCAGATTTGGAACAGATGCCAGTCACACTTTCAAAAGTTATCTAGCGCTTTATAAGGGGTTTGAGCCCTTGCTCTACTAGGTTGCTATGAAAAATAATTTTACAAACCCCGGCCGTGATGAACTTTTGAACGCTCGGCGGCAAAGTCGGCCGATCTATTGGGCGGTCGCCTTGTTCAGTGTCTTTGTGAATCTTCTGATGCTCACAGGACCGCTTTATATGATGCAGGTCTATGACCGGGTGCTGGGCAGCCGATCCGAGGCCACTTTGGTCGCGCTGTCGCTGCTTGTGCTGTTCCTCTACGGGATGATGGGGCTTTTGGACGGTGTGCGCGGCCGTGTGATGCGCCGGGTTGCGGCACGGTTCCAAGCGGCCCTCGATCACCGGGTGTTTGACGCGATGATCCGCCGCTCTGCGGTGTCCAATGATGCGGAGGCCCAGACCGGTTTGGCGGATCTGGAAAGCATTCAAAAGCTGATCGCCTCCCCCGTTTTGCTCGCGGCCTTCGACTTGCCGTTCACGCCGCTCTTTTTGGGCGGCATTGCGCTGTTCCATCCCTGGCTGGGGCTGTTGGCGCTCGGAGGCGGAGCCGTTCTGGTGACGATTGCGCTTTTGAACCAGATGCTCAGCGCGGCACCGGGCAAGTCGGCGAATATCAGCGGCCATCGTGCGAACCTGCAGTCCGAGGAAATCCGCACCGAGGCGGAAATGATTCAGGCGATGGGGATGCGAGATGCAGCCTTTCGGCGCTGGAATACAGCGCGGGGCGAGGCGTTGCGGGACACCGTCGTGGCCATGGATGTGTCCGGTGGCTTCAATACGCTGACCAAGACCCTGCGGCTGTTCTTGCAGTCGGCCATGCTCGGCCTTGGCGCCTATCTGACCCTCGAAGGGGAAGTGACCGGCGGGGCGATGATTGCCAGCTCCATCCTGATGGGCCGCGCGCTGCAACCGATCGAGATCGGTCTCGGCCAATGGCCCGTCGTGCAACGCGCGCGTCGCGGTTGGCAAAGCTTGGAAGAGCTGTTGCGCAAAACACCGCCAGAGCCACAGCGCACACCGCTGCCCAAGCCCAACGCCAATCTCTCGGTCGAAGCTTTGGCCGCAACCGCTCCCGGCGAGACCCGCCCCTTGCTGCGAAACGTGACCTTCCAAGTCGCCCCCGGCGAGGCTATCGGCGTGATCGGGCCGTCTGGTTCGGGCAAGTCGACGCTGGCGCGGGTGTTGACCGGCGCATGGCGCGCGGCGGCGGGCACGGTGCGATTGGATGGGGCCGCTTTGTCGCAATATGATCCTTCGGTGCTGGGAACGCATATCGGGTTCCTGCCGCAGCGGGTGCAGTTGTTTGACGGCACGATTGCCCAAAACATCGCCCGGCTCTCGGACGCACCCGATGCCGCAGCCGTGGTGGAAGCCGCGCGCAAGGCAGCGGCACACGACATGATTGTGAACCTCCCCGAAGGCTATGACACAAGGGTGCGTGCTGGCGGCGGACGTCTCTCTGGCGGTCAGATGCAGCGGATCGGCCTTGCCCGTGCGCTCTATGGGGATCCGGTGATCGTGATCTTGGATGAGCCGAACTCGAACCTTGATAATGAAGGGTCCATGGCGCTCAACAACGCGATCAAACGTCTGAAATCCGAGGGGAAATCCGTCCTGATCATGGCGCATCGACCGGCGGCCATTCAGGAATGCGACAAGATTCTTGTCATTGATCAGGGCACCATGACAGCCTTTGGTCCCAAGGATGAGGTGTTGCGGAAGATGGTTGCAAACCATCGCGACCTACAACCCGCCGCTCAGCGCCCCTCGCCACAGGCTGCCCCGCAGCCCACAGGCCAAGTAGCCTCTGTCTCCATCCCACCCACGGTGGTGTCCAGCGGGGCACCGGCAACCGGAACACCGGGAGGATCAGACCCTCAGGGTGCGGTGAAGAAGAGCCGTTTGGGACGCAAATCTATGCAGGATCCGAAGCAATGAGCGCGAAGGAAACATCGAGCTGGTCCGTGCGAGGGGCCCTGATCGCTGGTGCCGTGGGAGTCACCATCCTCTTTGGCGGATTTGGCTCCTGGGCGGTGTTCTCGACGATTGCCGGCGCTGTGGTGGCATCCGGCCAGATCGAAGTCGACCGCAACCGTCAGGTTGTGCAGCACATCGACGGCGGGATCGTGGCAGAAATTCTGGTGGATGAGGGGGACCTCGTGGCCGAAGGCGACGTGCTGTTGCGGTTGGATCCCGCAGATCTCGCCTCGCAATTGGTCATCACCGAAGGGCAGCTGTTTGAAATGATGGCCCGTCGCGGCCGCTTGGAGGCGGAACGCGACGACGCCAGCGAAATCCAGTTTGACGACGAATTGCTCAGCACGGCAGCGACCCACACTGAGGTCGCGGACCTCGTTCAGGGACAAGAGCGTCTCTTTGCGGCCCGCCTTGATTCCGTGCAGCGCGAGGTGGAGCAGCTTGAAAAGCGGGCCAATCAGATTGAAGAGCAGATCACCGGTGTACTGGCGCAGCAGGCCGCAACCCGCGAGCAGCTGACCCTGATCAGCGAAGAGCTGTCCAATCAGCAGTCGCTGTTCGATCGCGGTTTGGCGCAGGCCTCCGTGGTGTTGAACCTGCGTCGCACGCAAGCGGATCTACAAGGCCGCTTGGGCGAGCTGATCGCAAGTGAGGCGCAGGCGCGCGGGCGGATTACCGAGCTGGAAATCGAGACCCTGAAACTCAGCACCCGGCGCCGGGAAGAGGCAATCACCCGGTTGCGCGACCTGCGCTATCAAGAGCTGGAACTGATCGAAACCCGCCGCTCGCTGCGGGACCGGTTGAACCGTTTGGATATCACCGCGCCGGTCTCTGGCGTGGTCTACGGCATGTCCGTTCGCACGCCGCGCTCGGTGATCCGGCCCGCCGATCCGGTCCTTTATCTCGTGCCGCAGGATCGCCCGCTGGTGATTGCCGCGCGGGTGGCGCCGACGGATGTGGACCAATTGCATGTGGGCCAAGATGTCTCGATCCGCCTGCCTGCGCTGGACCAACGACAAACGCCCGAGCTGTTTGGCGCCGTGACGCTGTTTTCCGCCGATGCGTTCCGGGATGAGGCCACCGGCATGTCCTACTACCGTGCTGAGATCGAGCTGAACCCCGGCGAGATGGAGCGGCTGCCAGAGGGGACGGTGCTGATTCCAGGGATGCCTGTCGAGAGCTTTATTCGTACGGCGGATCGCTCGCCGCTCGCCTATCTGGTGAAGCCCTTGGCGGACTATTTTGTCAAAGCGTTCCGCGAGGGCTGATGGCCCTTGCGGATGCGCTGCGCAATCTCACCGGCTTTGGTCGCAATTGCCCCTTTTCGCGCTGCAGCATCCCTTGTAGCGTCCGCCGCAAAGACGGACGCTGACATGAAGGAGCCCAGCCATGAGCGTAGATGCGAAACTTGAATCCCTCGGCCTGACCCTGCCCGACGCCCCGGCGCCGGCCGCGAACTATGTGCCCTATGTCATCTCCGGCGATATGCTTTTTGTGTCTGGTCAAATCTCGTCTGACGAAAACGGTCTGATCACCGGCACGCTTGGCGATGATCTCGATGTTGAGGCAGGTCAAGCGGCCGCGCGTCGGTGCGCCCTGTCGCTGCTGGCACAGGTGAAGGCCGCTTGTGGCGGTGATCTTGGCAAGTTGAAGCGCGTGGTCAAACTGGGCGCGTTTGTAAACTCCACCGCAGATTTCACCCAGCAGCCGCAGGTGGTGAATGGCGCCTCTGACCTTCTGGTAGAAGTGCTCGGTGATCTGGGCCGTCACGCCCGTTCCGCTGTCAGCTCGCCGTCGCTGCCGCTGGGCGTTGCGGTGGAAATCGACGGCATCTTCCAGATCGAGGTCTGATCCAACATGTCTGCACCGGTCCTGCCCGATGGCTTTTTGACGCGCCCGATTGCACACCGAGCGCTGCATGGGTTGCAGGATCAGTGCCCAGAAAACAGCCGCGCGGCGATCCGCGCGGCGATGGCCGCCGGTTATGGGATCGAGATTGACCTGCAGCTGTCCAAAGACGGGCAGGCCATGGTCTTTCACGATGACGTTTTGGACCGGCTGACCGCAGAGACCGGCCCGGTGCGGGACCGCACGGCGGCGGAACTCGCCGCGATCCACCTGAGAAACAGTGCGCAGGAGGGCATTCCGACCTTTGTCGAAGTGCTGGATATCGTGGCCGGTCAGGTGCCTTTGCTGGTCGAAATCAAGGATCAGGATGGGGCGATGGGGCCGGATGTCGGCCCGTTGGAGGCTGCAGCGGTTGCCGCGTTGCAAGGCTATCAGGGGCCGGTGGCCCTGATGTCGTTTAATCCTCATAGCATGGCAGAAGTGGCGCGATTGGCGCCGGATCTGCCGCGTGGTCTGACAACCAGCGCCTATGATGCGGAGGATTGGGCGCCTCTGCCTGCGGCGCGGTGTGAGGCGCTGCGCGACATCCCGGATTTCGACCGGGTCGGGGCCTGTTTCATCAGCCACGAGGCCAGCGATGCGGCCCGCCCGCGGGTGCAGGCCTTGCGTGCAGCGGGCGTGCCGATCCTCAGCTGGACGCTGAAATCCGCGGCAGCAGAAGCCGAAGCGCGCCAATATGTCGACAATGTCACCTTTGAAGCCTACCTTTCGCCAACCCCTGCTTGACCCGCGCCTTTGCGCCCCCAAATAGGGGAGAAGGCGCTGAACAGAGGCAGCATGGATCAGGCACAGATCGAAATTAGGGTGCTGAGCTCCCTGTCGCAAATTGCGGCCACCGATTGGGATGCCTGCGCCTGCCCCGAGGCCATTGCAGGGGGGCGTCCCACAGATCCCTTCACCACGCATCGCTTCCTGAGTACGCTAGAGGACAGCGGCTCGGTCGGGCGCGGTACGGGCTGGCAGGCCCAATATCTAACCTGTTATCTGGATGACCAGCTCATCGCCTGCGCGCCGCTCTATGCCAAAGGGCACAGTCAGGGCGAGTATATCTTTGACCACAACTGGGCCCATGCCTACGAGCAGGCAGGCGGGCGGTATTATCCCAAGCTGCAAATGGCGGTGCCCTTTACGCCCGCGACCGGGCGGCGGTTTCTCGTGCGGCCAGGGTATGAGGCGCAGGGTATTTCCGCCTTGGTGCAAGGCGCGGTGCAACTGGCGGAAAACAATCAAATTTCCTCCCTGCACGTCACCTTTTGTACCGAGGTGGAAGCGGCGATTGGCGCAGAGATGGGTCTTTTGTCCCGCAGCACGCAGCAGTTTCACTGGCTCAATGACGACTACGGCGGGTTTGAGGATTTCTTGGCGGCGCTCTCCTCGCGCAAGCGCAAGAATATCCGCAAGGAACGCGCGCAGGCGCAGGGTTTTGGCGGAACCATCGAAACCTATACCGGGGCGGATCTGAAGCTTTCGCATTGGGATGCCTTCTGGGACTTTTATCAAGACACCGGCAGTCGCAAATGGGGATCGCCCTATTTGACACGGGCCTTTTTCGACATCGCGCATGAGACGATGGCGGATGACATCGCGCTTGTTTTGGCGGAGCGGGATGGGCAGGCCGTGGCGGGGGCGCTGAACTTTATCGGGGCCGATACGCTTTATGGTCGCTATTGGGGCTGCGTCGAACACCACCCCTGTTTGCATTTCGAATTGTGCTACTATCAGGCCATCGATCTGGCCATCGAAATGGGGCTGTCGCGAGTCGAAGCTGGCGCGCAGGGCGAGCACAAGCTGGCGCGCGGGTATTTGCCTACCGAAACCCATAGTCTGCATTGGATCGGCGATCCGGGGTTCCGCCGCGCTGTTGCGGACTACCTAGAGGCAGAGCGCGCCGCTGTAGACGAGGAAATCGAGATCCTCACCAGCTACGGGCCTTTCAAAAAGACACAAGTGGAGGAGCAGGAATGACCGAGAAACTGTCGGAGGAAACGCGGGGCCCGCTGTTAGAGCCGCTCTTTGCCACAGGCTGGGAAATGGTTGAGGACGGACGCGATGCGATCCGCAAGACCTTCACCTTCGACAATTTTGTCGAGGCCTTCGCCTTTATGACAAAGGCCGCGATCTGGGCCGAGAAATGGAACCACCACCCGGAGTGGATCAATGTCTACAACCGGGTGACGGTGGAGCTGATCACCCATGACGTGGATGGTCTGAGCTCGCTCGACGCGAAGCTGGCCCGCAAGATGGACGGGCTGATCTGAGGGTTGACCGTCAGTAAAGCGGCAAAGCCTCGGTCGCGCGCCACATCCGTTGCAGACGTTTGTGGTCCAGGCCGACGCCTGCTTCTTTGGCTTTGATCAGCTCTTGCGCGATGTGATGCTCGGCGGACCCCGGCTCCATATCGCGCATCAACTCTTGCAGACGGTCGCGAACCGCGCTGGCATCGCGGGCGGCGACCATGGAATCCAGCAGCTTTTTCAGCATCTTGAGGAAGGCTTTGGTCTTCTTCGAGGCAAAGAGCAGTTGCGAAAATTCAGCCGTGGCCCTCAGACGCCGCAGGCTTTTGCGGAAACTGTCGCGGGTCTGCAGGTCGAGACGTTTGAGCGACTCACCATGCTTCAGCGCTTGGTTCAGGCGGGCTTCGAGTGTCTCGTGACACAAGGCTTCCAGCTTCTCGCGGCTTTGGGCGGCCGGACGCCAAAAGGCGGGGTCATCCATCTCGTGGCCACGTTTCAGCAGGGTGAGAACGCGGTCCTGCTCCAAGGTGGCGCGTAGAATATCGCGTTCTTGGGCGATCCGCGCCAAGACCCGCTCTTCCAACGCCAGCAAGGCCGCGTTGTCGGGCAGAGCCACCCGCGCCGGGGTCAGGGTATCCTGCCACAGCAGATAGAGGTCACGCAGGCGCGTGACCTCTGCCGCCAACCAGCGGGCATCCTCCAAAAGAGGTTTGCTGTGGTCGCCCGGCAGCATGGGACTGAACAGAGTCAGACCGCTGCGCAATCGCCTCAGAGCCACCCGCAGCGCTTGCGCGCTGTCAAAGGCCTCGTCGCGCGCCACAAAGGCGCGCGCGGCATCGATTTCGTCCATGACCTCCGCCATGATCGTGGCGGGGTGTCTCGCAGGCTTTTGCGCGTCAGTCATTCGTCTTCGTTCAAAGTCTTGGCTGAAAGGGCGGATCCGTTAGCTGCGATTACATCGCATCCAGCAGGCCTTCGCCAGCGGACACTTCACAGGTGCCCGGACTTTCTTCGAGGTGCAGGATTTTTACCTCACCATCCTCGACGATCATCGCATAGCGCTTGGACCGGCCGATGAGGCCGGCGGGCGGCGCGTCAAAGCGCATCCCGATCGCGCCGGTGAAGGCACATTCCGCGTCCGCCAGCATGGTCAGACCTGCCTCGGTTGCGCCGGTGGCTTCGCCCCAGGCTTTCATCACGAAGGGATCGTTGCCGGACACGCAGATGATCTCATCCACGCCTTTGGCCGCAAATTGGTCTTTGGTGCGGATAAAGCTCGGCACATGGGCGGAGTGGCAGGTCGGGGTAAAGGCGCCGGGCACGGCAAAAATCGCCAGCTTGCGCCCCTTGGCCAGCTCGGTGATTTCGACCTGCTCGGGGCCGTTTTCCCCCATCCGGGTCAGGGTGGCGGCGGGCAGCTTGTCTCCAACGGCAATCATCAGGTCAATCCTCTGTCTCTGACTGAAATACGTCACGACGCCTTTGGGCAATTGCGTCGCAACGGGCCCTGCATGTAGGGTCCACGGACAGACGGTAATGGAACCAGTGCAGGAGACAAGAGGGCACATGACTCATATCGCGGTGATTGGCGCAGGCCAGGCAGGAGCCTCCCTCGTAGCAAAGCTGCGCAACAGCGGATTTGACGGCGAGATTACCCTCATTGGCGCGGAAGAGGCCTTGCCCTATCAGCGCCCGCCCTTGTCCAAGGCTTATCTCCTTGGCGAGATGGAGCTGGAGCGCCTGTTTCTGCGCCCCGAGAGTTTCTATGCCGACCAGAACATCACCCTGCGCCTTGGCACCAAGGTTGATGCGATTGATGTGGCCCAAAAAGAGATCCACATCGGCGATGAGGTTCTGAGCTACGATCAACTGGCGCTGACCACCGGGTCGCACCCGCGCCGCCTGCCCGCCGCGATTGGTGGTGATCTTGAGGGCGTCTTCGTGGTGCGCGACCTCAAGGATGTGGATGCCATGGCCCCGGCTGTGACCGAAGGCGCGCGCACATTGATCGTGGGTGGCGGTTACATCGGGCTGGAGGCGGCCGCAGTCTGCGCCAAGCGCGGTGTTGCGGTGACTTTGGTCGAGATGGCTGACCGCATCCTGCAACGGGTCGCAGCGCCCGAGACCTCGGACTACTTCCGCACGGTTCACACCGCCCATGGAGTCACGATCCGCGAGGGCATTGGCCTGACCCGGCTCGAAGGCGAGGGCGGCAAGGTCACCCGCGCCGTTCTGACCGATGGCAGCGTGGTCGAGGTGGATTTCGTCGTGGTCGGCGTCGGCATCGCGCCTGCGTCCGAATTGGCCGAGGCCGCCGGCTTGGCGATCGAAAACGGCATCCGCACCGATGAGTTTGGCCGCACCTCTGACGCGTCCGTTTGGGCGGCCGGCGATTGTGCGTCTTTCCCTTACAAAGGGAACCGCATCCGCCTTGAGAGCGTGCCCAATGCGATTGATCAGGCTGAGGTGGTCGCACAAAATATGCTGGGCGCGGAAAAGACTTACGTGGCGACGCCGTGGTTCTGGTCCGACCAGTATGACGTAAAGCTGCAAATCGCCGGGTTGAACTCTGGCTATGACAATGTGGTCACGCGTCAGGGCGAGGATGGTCAGGTGTCCTTCTGGTATTACCATGGCGATCAGCTGGTGGCGGTGGACGCGATGAACGACCCGCGCGCCTATATGGTGGCCAAACGTCTGATCGAGGCGGGGAAATCGCCGGACAAATCCGTGGTGGCCGATGCCAGCGCCGATCTGAAGCCGCTGCTGCGCGCGTGAGACTGCGCAGGTGAGGATTATTGCAGGTCACTTCCGCGGCCGCGCCCTTGCGGCCGTGGGTAAGGGGGACGCAGGCGCGCATCTGCGCCCCACCACCGACCGGGTGCGCGAAAGTCTTTTTAACGTCCTTAACCACAAGGTGGATTTTGAGGGCGCCCGTGTGCTCGACCTCTTTGCCGGGACGGGTGCGCTGGGGCTAGAGGCGGTGTCGCGCGGGGCGTCGGCTGTGACTTTTGTCGATGACGGGCGCGTGGCGCAGGGGCTGGTAGCCAAGAATATCGACCTCTGTCGGGCCAAGGATCGCGCGCAGTTGATCCGTCGCTCCGCGCTCAAGCTCGGGGCGAATCCAGATGCGGGTTTTGATCTCGTTTTCCTCGATCCGCCCTACGGAAAATCCCTTGGACAAAAGGCACTAGAGGCCGCGCGGGACGGTGGCTGGATCGCCCCCGGCGCCCTCATCGTCTGGGAGGAAAACAGCCCGATGCAGCCGCTCGAGGGTTTCACCCTTGAGGACAGCCGCAAATACGGCGACACCCATATCACTCTTCTCTGGGCAGACGCGCCCGACAGCTGATCCGAAAGGAAGGCCAAATGCCCAAGACCTACCCCCGCCCGGACCTTGTGATCTTTGACTGCGACGGGGTGCTTGTGGATAGCGAGCGGATCTTTAACGGGGTCATGGCCGAGGATTTGTCTGCGCGTGGCCTCCCCATGACCACCGAGGTCAGCCTGCCCACCTTTGCCGGGCTTGCGATGCCTGAGGTGAAGAAAAAGGCGGAAGAGCTAGGCGCATCGCTGCCCTCTGACTGGGTCGATCAGGTCTATGAAAAAGCCTATGCCGTTCTGCGGCAAGGTGTGCCGTTGATCCCCGGCATTCCGGAGGTGTTGGCGCGCCTCGACAAGGAAGGCATTCCGACCTGCGTGGCCTCCAATGGCAGTGACGAGAAGATGCACATCACTCTGGGGCCGCATGGGCTGTGGGATCGGTTCCACCCCAACGCGATGTTCTCCGCCCATACGATGAAGGTTGCAAAGCCGGATCCGGGGCTGTTCCTTGCGGCCGCGGCGCATTTCAACGTCGGGGCCCGCCGCTGCGTGGTGATCGAAGACAGCAATACCGGCGCACGCGGCGCCTATCGCGCTGGGATGCAATGTTTCGGCTATGCCGCCCACGACGATGGCGCGGCCCTCACGGCAGAGGGGGCCGAGGTCTTTCATGATATGGCGGATCTGCCCCGTCTGTTGGGGCTGGAGTGACGAGCGAACGCAAGCGGGGAGGGGGCGTTCCCCCTCCGCAGCGGCGTCAGTCTTGATCGTAGGTCGGGTGGAAACGACCTGCGGGCGACAGGGTGAAGATATCCACCCCATCTGCTGTCACACCGACCGAATGCTCAAACTGTGCCGACAGGGATTTGTCGCGGGTGACAGCGGTCCAGTCATCGGCCAGCACTTTGGTTTCCGGGCGCCCGAGGTTCAGCATCGGCTCGATGGTGAAGAACATGCCCTCTTCCAGCACCGGCCCGGTGCCGGGGCGGCCGTAGTGCAGCACGTTCGGCGGCGCGTGGAACACCTGGCCCAGACCATGGCCGCAGAAATCACGCACCACGCTCACGCGCTGGCTTTCGGCATAGGATTGGATCGCATGGCCAATGTCGCCAAAGGTATTGCCGGGCTTCACCACCTCGATGCCCTTCATCAGGGCGTCATGGGTGATTTGGATCAACCGTTCCGCCTTGCGCGGCAATTTGCCTGCCACATACATGCGGCTGGTGTCGCCATACCAGCCATCGACAATCACAGTGACGTCGATGTTGAGGATATCGCCATCCTTCAGCTTTTTGTCGCCGGGGATGCCGTGGCAGACCACATGGTTGATCGAAATACAGCTGGCGTGCTGATAGCCCTTGTAGCCGATGGTGGCCGAGACCGCGCCCGCGTCCTCGACCATCTGGGTGATCACCCGGTCGATCTCGCCGGTGGTCTGGCCGACAAAGACATGCGCCGCGATATCGTCCAGAATTTTGGCCGCCAAAGCACCGGCTGCGTGCATACCGGCAAAATCGGCCTGCTCGTAGATGCGGATGCCGTCCTTGGTGGTGCGGCCGTTCTTGGATCTCATCGGGGCGTGCTCCGTCTCATGGGTCATCGTCTGGTTTCAGCCGTTATGTAAGCCTTTCTGACCCAAAGAGCCAGAGGTGAGGAGAGCCGCAATCCCCACCCAAGAGGGAACTTTCCGACATTCTTCGCGTTTTCACGCTGAAAAGACGTGAGAAACGGGACGAAGGAGCACGCGATGGAAAGCCTCGACAACGTAATGCAAACGGAGATTTACAGCGGCAAGACCCTCGCTGATCTGGTGACGTTGGAATTCCTTGCCAGCATTCTGGGCAGTGTGGTTGCGGCGGCACTGATCCTCTTTGTCGGCTTTGTCTTGGGCTCTTGGGCCAAACGGCGGATCGTCGGGCTTGCCGATCACCACGCGCGGCTCGACAAGACGCTGTTCCATTTCCTTGGGAATGTGGTGCGCTACGTCATCCTCGGCTTTGCCATTTTGATCGTCCTCAATACCTTTGGGGTGCAGACCACCTCGATCATCGCCGCCATCGGTGCGGCGGGTCTGGCGATTGGTCTGGCCATGCAGGGCGCTCTGTCGAATGTGGCGGCGGGGGTGATGATCATCCTCTTCCGCCCCTTCAAGCTTGGCGATTTTATCGACGTTGATGGCACCATGGGCACGGTGAAGGAGATCAGCCTCAACAATACGGTGCTCGCGGACCTCACCAATGTGAAGGTGATCATCCCCAATGCCGAGGTTTGGGGCAATACGATCTCCAATTATTCCGAGTACCCGACCCGCCGCGCGGAATGGAGCTTTGGCGTCGGCTATGGTGCCAATCTTGCGGTGGCCGAGCGCGCCATTCTCGACACCATCCTTGCGGATGAACGCTCTCATGCGGAGCCTGAGCCCTTTATTCAGGTCAATAACCTCAACGACAGTTCGGTGGATTTTCTGGTGCGCGTCTGGGTCAATGCCAGCGATTACTTCCAGTACAAAGCCGATATCACCCGCAAGGTGAAAGAGGCGCTGGATGCCAAGGGCGTGGATATTCCCTTCCCGACCCGCACCCTGATCCAGCCCGCCGCGCCAGAGGCTGACTCTCAGAAAGACGCGGCCTGAGGCAAAGATCGGTCAGTCCGCAAAGGGCTGGCCGACCTCGACGCCTTCGGGGGTGATCTTGGTGCCGATCACCAGCCGCTCGACCCCGCGCGCGGCGGCCGCCTTGAACTCGGCGGCATAGGTGGGGTCGATATCGGCGGCCAGCGCATGGCGGTCGCAATCGGTGCGCTGCACCAGATAGAGCATCACCGCTCGGTGCCCGGCCTCCGCCATATCGCCGAGCTCGCGCAAGTGTTTCGCACCGCGCGCGGTGACGCTGTCGGGAAACTCTGCCAGTCCCGGCTGCCGTGACAGGGTCACGCTTTTCACCTCGACATAGGCGTCGGGCAGGCCTTCACCGCGCAACAGAAAGTCGATGCGGCTGTTCTGGCCATATTTCACCTCTGCCCGCACCTCGGAATAGGCGGCGAGGGCGGCGATCTGCCCCGTCTCCAAGGCGGCCTTCAGCGCGCGGTTCGGCACCGAAGTATCCACCCCGGTAAAATCGCCGCTGGCATGTTCCACCAGCCGCCAGCCGTATTTCAGCTTCTTCTTGGGGTCGTCATTCGGCTCCAGCCAGATCCGCATCCCCGGCTCCGCCAGCCCCAGCATCGAGCCCGGATTGGCGCAATGGGCGGTCACCTCGCGCCCGTCCTCCAGTCGGCAATCGGCGAGAAAGCGTTTGTAGCGTTGGATCAGCGTTGCGGGGATCAGGGGGGTGGGAAATCTCATGGCTCCGGGTGATGGGCTATAAACTGCCACCTGTCAAAGCCTGATCGCGCCGGAACCGCTTGCACGCGCGGCGGGGCTGGCTATCCTCTTGCCAGATCCCACAAATCCCTTGAGGAGAGACCCGATGCCCAATCCCACCGCTGCCATGCTTGTGATCGGGGATGAAATTCTGTCGGGCCGCACCCGCGACGCCAATATGTATTTTCTCGCGGGGGAGCTGTCGAAACACGGTGTCGATCTGAAGGAAGTCCGCGTGGTCAGCGATGACGCCCCGGCGATTGTCGCCGCCGTGCGGGCTCTGTCCGAGGCTTACGACCATGTGTTCACCTCGGGCGGCATTGGCCCGACCCATGACGATATCACCGCCGATTGCATTGCCGAGGCCTTTGGTGCCTCGATCGACGTGCGCGACGATGCCCGCGCCATTCTGGCCGAGCATTACGCCCGCACCGGCGCCGAGCTGAACGAGGCGCGCCTGCGCATGGCCCGCATCCCCGAGGGCGCCGATCTGATCGACAACCCGGTATCGCGGGCGCCGGGCTTCACCCTGAAGAACGTGCATGTGATGGCCGGGGTGCCTGCGGTGTTTCAGGCCATGGTCGCCACCGTGCTGGCGACGCTGACCGGCGGCCAGCCGCTCCTCAGCCAGACCCTGCGGATCGACCGGGGCGAAGGAGAGATCGCCGCGACCCTCACTGCGCTTGCCAACAAATACAATGACCTCTCGATTGGCTGCTATCCGTTTCAAAAGAACGGTGCCTTTGGCGCCAATGTGGTGGTGCGCGGCACCGAGGGTGCGCGGATTGACGCGGCGATCACCGAATTGGCGCGGGAGCTGGGCCTGTGAACTCGCCTGTGACCGCACCTCTGACCGATCCCAAATATTACGACGTGGTCGACGCCACCTGGCCCGCCCTGCGCAAGGACGACCTCGGGCCGATCACCCTGCGGGTTGGGGCGGGCGGCGGCAGCCGGGTCTCTGCCGCCACGACCGAGGGGCCGGTGAATGAGGCTCAAATCGCGGCTGCCGAAGAGGCGATGGTGGCCTTGGGTCAGCCGCGCCTCTTTATGATCCGCGACGGGCAAAGCGATCTCGATCAGCAGTTAGAGGGCTTGGGCTATCAGGTGATGGACCCGGTGATCCTCTGGTCCTGTCCGCCTGCCATGCTGACCGATGTGGCCATCCCGCGCGTCACTACCTTTTGCGTCTGGGAGCCCTTGGCGATCCAGCACGAGATCTGGGCCACCGGCGGCATCGGCCCCGAGCGCCTTGCGGTGATGGAGCGCGCCACTTGCGCCAAAACCAGCCTTCTGGGCCGTTGGGACGACAAGCCCGCCGCCACCGCCTATGTCGGCTGCCACGAGGGCATCGCCATGCTGCACGCGCTCGAAGTGCTGCCGCATCAACGGCGCAAGGGCGTTGGTGTGTGGATGATGCGGCAGGCCGCCTATTGGGCCGCCGATCAGGGCGCGACGGAACTGGTGGTGATCTGCACCCGCGCCAATGCCGGGGCCAATGCGCTTTATGCCAGCCTTGGGATGCGCGAGGTCGGCCAATACCACTATCGTATCAAACGCTGACGCCGGAGGAGGGCGCGTACCGATGACCAACCCAAAGGAGCCGACCGCGCTCGACCTGCCGATGGTGGACCCGCTGCCGCCCGAGACGCAAAAGTACTTCGACATCTGCCGGGACAAGCTGGGCATGGTGCCGAACGTGCTGCAGGCCTATGCCTTCAACATCGACAAGCTCAACGCCTTTACCGCGATGTATAACGACCTGATGCTGGGCGAGAGCCGCCTCAGCAAACTGGAGCGCGAGATGATCGCGGTGGTGGTCTCCTCGATCAACAAGTGTTTTTACTGCCTCGTCGCCCATGGCGCGGCGGTGCGGCAATTGTCGGGCGATCCCATCTTGGGCGAAATGCTGGTGATGAACTACCGCGTTGCCCCCGTCGATGCGCGCCAGCGCGCGATGCTGGATTTCGCCGCCAAGATGACCCGCGCTAGTGCCGAGATTGAGGAAGCCGACCGCGAGGGCTTGCGCGCCCAAGGCTTTGACGACCGCGACATCTGGGACATCGCCAATGTGGCCGGCTTTTTCAACATGACCAACCGGGTCGCCAGCGCCACCGCGATGATGCCAAACGCCGACTACCACGGGCAATTCCGCTGATGCGCAGGCGGGGTCTCATCGCGCTCTTGTGGCTTCTGGCCGCCCCCTTGGCTGATGCCGCCGCGCTCGACGTGCCGCTGCCCGAGGGGAACGAGCTGTTGCGCGAGCAAGAGACCCCGCTGGCGACCCTGCTGCTGCCCACTGGCCCGGCGGTTGATGATGCGGTGCCCTCCCGCAGCCTTGAGGGGCGGATTTATCGGCGCAGTTGGCGGATCACTGGCGATTTTAGTGCCTTGCAGGTGCTGGCCCCGATCCGCGACGCATGGGAAACGCAGGGCTTCAAAGAGGTCTACGCCTGCACCGCCCGCGCCTGCGGCGGCTTTGCCTTCCGCTTTGGGATCGAGGTGATCCCGGCCCCGGATATGACCGTGAACCTGTCGGATTACGAATTCTTGTCGGCCGAAAACCCACAGACGGGCACGGTGGCGTCCGTCTTGGTGACGCGGTCCGCGGGATCGATCTATGTGCAGGTGCTGGAACGCCACGCGCCGGATGCCCCGCTGCGTCCGCCCAGTGTTCCGGATGCTCTGACCGCGGCAGCGGAGGGAGATCCCACACCCGACCAGCCTGCCGCGATTGCGCCCAATGCCGACCTCTTGGCCGATGCGATTGAAAAGGGCGGCCAGATCTCGACCGGTGCGGTGGCGGATCTGTTGACCTTGCAGGGGCACGCGCCGCTCCTTGATCTGGAGTTCGCCTCAGGCTCGACCCAGATGGGGGAGGGGCCGTTTGACACGCTCGAACAGCTCGCTGGCTTTTTGACCGCCAACGAGAGTGCAACGATCCTTTTGGTCGGGCACACGGACACCGTCGGCAGTTTGGCCAATAATGTCAGCTTGTCACAGCGTCGCGCTGCCAGCGTGCGCGAGCGGCTGATGTCGCAGTATAAAATCGCAGGCAGTCGGATCGAAGTGGCCGGCGCCGGCTTTATGGCGCCTCTGGCCCCTAACACCACCGAGGCCGGACGCGAGATCAACCGCCGGGTCGAGGCGGTACTGGTCACGCCGTAAAGCGCCCTCTCAGGCCAGCGCCATCCAAAAGGCAACGCCCGCCAGCAAGACCCCCATGCCGATATTCATCCAACGCCCGGCCTCGGGCGCCTGAAAAAGCCGCGCCAGCTGCGCGCCGAGCAGGGTCCAGAGGGTGAAGGCTACAAGGTTGTTGAGGGTGAAAACCGTAGTGATCCACAGCACGCCTGCACTTCTCGCAGTCCCGACGTCAGGCAGGAACTGGCTGAACATCAGCGCGATGATCACATAGGCCTTGGGGTTCAAAAGCAGCAGCACCGCGCCATCGCGAAACCGGACCGAGGGCGCCTCGGCCTGTCCGATCCCAGCGCCTGCACGCAGAAACCCAAAGACGATCCACAGCACATAGGCCACTCCAGCCAGACGAATTAGGGAAAACAGCCCCGGCGCCCCCTCCATCGCGCCGAGACTGCCAAAGCCAATCGCCGCCGTCACCGCCCAGGTGACGAGGTGATAGCCCAAGGAGGCCGCCCAAGTCGCCCGGACCCCAAACCGCGCGCCCGCTGCGGCAAAGAACAGATTGCCGGGGCCGGGGCTATAGGCCATCGGCAGCAGGAACAAGACTAGGGCAGGGGTCATGGCGCTCTCGCAGTTTGGACCTCTCCCTCCTGCCAGAGCGGCGCCGCCCTGCGCGACCCGGAACCTGCGCAAACGAAAAAGCCCCTCGCGCGAAGCGAGGGGCAAGTTTACGAGGGGTCATGAGGTCTCTCATGAAACCGGGTCGCGAGAAGACCCGGGAGGCGAGGTGATCCAGCCGAAAACCGGCGGCAGGATCACCAGGTTTCCATTCCTTTGTCGGCAAACGCATGGACAAGGAAATCGATAAAGGCGCGCACCTTGGGCTGGGTGAACCGGCCCGGCGGGTAGACCGCATAGATGCCAAGGGTCTCGACCGGCAGCGCGGGCATCACATCCTCAACCAGTCCTTCGGCCATGGCTTCGGCGTAAAGGTAGCTCGGCAGATAGGCGATCCCGAGGCCGGAAATCGCCGCGTTCAGCAGGGATTGCCCGTCGTTCACCGACAGCCAGCCGGTGGAGCGCACCTGACGTTTTTCGCCAGAGGGCGCGGTCAGCTTCCAGACGTTGCCGCTCGATTGGTTCGAGTAATGCAACAGCTTGTGGTCGTTGAGATCGTCGATCTTTTGCGGGCGGCCATATTTTTCGAGGTACTCGCTGGAGGCGATCATCCGCTTGGTGGTCTCGGTCAGCTTGCGGGCGCGCAGGGTGCTGTCTTCCAGCTCACCAATGCGCACCGCCATATCAAACCCTTCGGAGATCAGCTCCACAAAGCGGTTGTTCAGCACCATATTGACGGTGATATCCGGGAAATCGCGCAGGAAGTCCGACAGTACCGGCGACAGGTGGTTGACGCCAAAATCGGTCGCGACCGAGATCCGCAACAGGCCCGAGGGCGCGGTCTGCATCGAGGTCACCAGCGCATCGGCCTCGCCGGCATCGTTCAGCACGCGGCGGGCGCGGTCGTAATAGGCCAGACCGATCTCCGTCGGCGATACGCGCCGGGTGGTCCGGTTCAACAGCCGCGCGCCAAGGCGGGCCTCAAGGCTTGAGACGTGTTTCGAGACGGCGGATTTCGAGATGCCCATCTTCTTGGCCGCATCGGTGAACCCACCCTGATCCACCACATTGGCGAAGGCTTCCATTTCGGTCAGTCGATCCATCGGGTGATCCTCGTTACACGTTCTGTCTTGAGCCTGTTTTGCGCGTGAAATCGGGCAAGATCGGGGCGGGCTTGGGATAATTGCGGGGTTTTCGCCAGATCGTTCTCGCTGCGGAAACAGGGGCTGCGCGACGCTTCGGTGCGCGGCGAAGCATTCGCCACCCTCTCTGTGGCACAGATGGAAGCTGTTGAAGACAAAGGACATCCCATGCTGACCTGCATCATCCGCTACCAGATCGACCCGACCAAACAGGACCAGTTCCGCCAGTATGCCCAGACCTGGGGGCAGGCCATTCCGCGCAACGGCGCCGACCTGATTGGTTACTTCGCCCCGCATGAGGGCTCCTCGACGCTGGCCTATGGAATCTACTCGATTCCCTCGCTGGCGGAATATGAGGCCTATCGCGCCCGCCTTGCCGCCGATCCCCTCGGCCAGCAGAACTATGCCTTTGCGCAGCAGGAAAAGTTCATCCTGCGCGAGGACCGCACTTGGCTTAAACTCGCCTCGACGCCGCATGGCACCTAAGGGAGATCCGCGATGATCGCAGTCATATTCGAAGTCACCCCGGCGGAGGGGATGCAACAGGCCTACCTCGACCACGCCGCCTCGCTCCGGCCGCTGTTTGAGGGGATGGAGGGGTTTATCTCCGTCGAACGGTTCCAGAGCCTGACCACGCCGGGCAAGCTGTTGTCGCTGTCCTTTTGGGAGGATGAGGACGCACTGTCCCGCTGGCGGCAGATGGAGAAACACCGCGCGGCGCAGGCCAAGGGGCGCGGGGGATACTTTGCCGACTACCGCCTGAGGGTGGCCGGGGTGATCCGCGACTATGGCATGGAGGATCGCGACGAAGCCCCCGCCGACAGCCGCGCGCTGCACGACTGACATAAAAAGGAGGGGCTACGCGCCCCTCCCAATCGTTGTGATCAGCAGCGTCTTAGGCCGCCTTGCGGTGGTGGCGGCCTTCTTCGACCTCCTCCACGATCTTGGCGACAAAGGCGTCGAGGTCTTCGGGCTGACGGCTGGTCACGATGCCTTGGTCGGCCACGGCCTCCGCATCGATCCAGTTTGCGCCCGCATTGATGATATCAGTCTTGATCGACGCGTAGGAGGTCATCTCGCGCCCTTTCACAAGACCGGCCTCGGCCAATACCCAAGGGGCGTGGCACACGGCGCCGATCACTTTGCCCTCGTTGTGGAAATCCTTGACCAGCGCGATCACGTCTTTGTCGACGCGCAGCAGATCAGGGTTGATCTGGCCGCCGGGAATGACCAGCGCGTCATAGTCAAAGGCGTTGACTTCAGAGATCTTGCGATCCGCCTCCGCTTCGCCCTTCCAGTCCGGGCCTTGCCAGCCGCGAATGTTTTTGCCGTCCAATGTGGCGACATGCACCGTTGCGCCTTTGGCGCGCAACTGGTCGCGCGGCACTTCCAATTCGGATTTCTCAAACCCGTGCGTTGCGATGATGAGGACCTTTGCGTCGGAAATCTTCGGCATGATCTGCCCTTTCCTGTCTGATGCCAGTTTGGGCCGCCCTGTGGCGACCCGGCTCAGGGCAGAAACGAAGACCCCGCGCGGGTTGTTCCCGGCGGGGTCTTCACAGATCTGTTCACGTTACGTCAGCTCAGAACGTCGCGGCCAGCCGGGTGCCTTGGTTGATCGCGCGCTTGGCGTCCAGTTCTGCCGCCACATCCGCGCCGCCGATCACATGGGCGGTGATGCCCACCTCGGCCAGCTGATCCGCAAGCGTGCGCTCGCTGACCTGCCCGGCACAGAGCACGATGGTATCGGCCTCAATCAACGTCGGGTTTTCGCGCGCTTCGCCAAAGCTGACATGCAGGCCCGCGTCGTCAATCGCCTCGTAATTCACCCCGCCAACAAAGGACACGTCCTTCATCTTGAGCGTGGCGCGGTGGATCCAGCCGGTGGTCTTGCCCAGCCGCTTGCCATGGCGCTCTGCCTTGCGCTGCAACAGGGTGACCTGCCGGGCCGGCGCCTCGGGTTGCGGGCCTTCCGGGGCGAGGCCGGCGCGATGGGTTGCCGGGTCGGTGACCCCCCATTCGCGCATCCAGAGCGGCAGGTCGACCGAGGGGCTGGTGCCCTGGTGCAAGAGATACTCCGCAACGTCAAAGCCGATGCCGCCCGCGCCGATCACCGCGACCTTTTTGCCAACCGGCACTTTGTGGCGCAGCACGTCGATGTAGCTGACGACCTTGGCGTGGTTCTGCCCGGGGATGCCGGGATCGCGCGGGGTGACGCCGGTGGCGATGACCACCTCGTCGAACCCTTGCAGATCCTCTGGCCCCACTCGGCGGCCAAGGTTCAGCGTGATGCCCGCCTTGGCGACCATGGTGCGATACCAGTCGACCAGCCCCCAGAACTCTTCTTTTCCGGGCACTTGCTTGGCCATGTTGAGCTGGCCGCCGATCTCCTCGGCGCCGTCAAACAGCGTCACCTGATGGCCCCGCTCGGCTGCCGCCAGCGCGGTGGACAGGCCCGCAGGCCCCGCGCCGACAATCGCGATGGTCTTGGCTGCTGCCGCCGGGGTCAGCACCAGCTCCGTCTCGTGGCAGGCGCGCGGGTTCACCAGACAGGAGGTCAGCTTGCCGCCAAAGGTATGATCGAGACAGGCCTGATTGCAGGCGATACAGGGCGCGATCTCAGCACTGCGCCCTGCGGCGGCCTTGGTCACAAACTCCGCATCCGCCAGCATCGGACGTGCCATCGAGACCATATCGGCGCAGCCCTTGGCCAGCACATCCTCCGCCACCTCCGGCGTGTTGATCCGGTTTGAGGTGATCACGGGGATGCCGACATGACCCATCAGTTTCTGCGTCACCCAGGCAAAGGCCGCGCGCGGCACCGAGGTTGCGATGGTCGGAATGCGCGCCTCGTGCCAGCCGATCCCGGTGTTGAGGATCGTAGCCCCTGCCGCCTCCACCGCTTTGGCCAGTTCAAGAACCTCCTCAAAGGTCGAGCCATTCGGCACCAGATCAATCATCGACAGCCGATAGATCAGGATAAACTCGCGCCCCACCGCCGCGCGCACCCGGCGCACCACCTCGACGGGCAGGCGCATCCGGTTCTCATACGATCCCCCCCAGCGGTCGGTGCGTTTGTTGGTATGGGTGACGAGGAACTGGTTCAGGAAATACCCTTCCGAGCCCATGATCTCGACCCCGTCATAGCCCGCTTGCTGCGCCAGCCGCGCGGCGTTCACGATGTCGCCAATCTGCTTTTCGATGCCCTCTTCGTCAAGCTCGGTCGGCGGGAAGGGGGAGATCGGCGATTTCACCGGACTGGGTGCGACGCATTTCGGCCCATAGGCATAGCGGCCCGCATGCAGGATCTGCATGGCGATCTTGCCTCCCGCCTCATGCACCGCCTTGGTCACAACCGCATGATTGCTCACGTCTTTTTCAGTGGTCATCATCGACGCACCGGGCAGGACAGAGCCTTCGAGGTTCGGACCAATCCCGCCCGTCACCATCAGCGCCACGCCGCCGCGCGCCCGCGCCGCATAGAACTCCGCCACCCGCGCCCAATCGCGGGTCTCTTCCAGCCCGGTGTGCATGGAGCCCATCAGCACTCGGTTCTTCAGCGTGGTGAAGCCCAGATCCAGCGGGGCCAGCAGATGTGGGTACGCAGCCATGACACTCTCCCTCCATGTCGCAGGCGCACCCGTCTGGGGCGGCCTTTGCGGCGCAGGATCACCCGGCCTGTCGGGATTGTCACCTGACTACGCGGCGTCACCCCCTTGCGTGCCCCAGCGGCACAGGGTCTAAGAGGGGGACGGACCCTTCGAGAGGCGCAGATGAGCAAGAAAACCGACAAGGCCGAGGCCAAACCGATGACGCCAGAGCAAATCGCCGCGCTGCCCTATCGCCCGAATGTGGGCGTGATGATGATCAACGCAGAAGGGCACGTCTGGGTTGGCCAGCGCTCCGACCGCTATCAGGACGCTTGGCAAATGCCCCAAGGTGGCATCGACAAGGGCGAGGACGCGCGCCTTGCCGCGCTGCGCGAGCTCGAAGAGGAAACCGGCGTCACCCCCGATCTGGTCGAGGTGATCGCCGAAAGCGACGGTTGGCTGCCCTATGACCTGCCGGTCGAGGTGGTGCCGCACTTTTGGGGCGGCAAATATCGCGGGCAGGAGCAAAAATGGTTCCTCCTGCGCTTCATCGGTCGGGACGATCAAATCAATATCGCGACTGAGCACCCGGAGTTTTCCGCCTGGTGCTGGCAGCCGGTGGCCGAGCTGGTCGATAAGGTCGTCCCCTTCAAGAAGGAGGTCTATGCCCGTGTGGTTGAGGAATTCAAAACCCATCTCTAAGGCGCTTTTGGCCGCGGGCTTGTCCGCCTTGAGCGCGACACAGGCCCTCGCGCTCAGCTGTTTGCCGATGGGGCCGGGCGATGTCTATCGCATCGTCCAGCAGGAGGAGGAGCCCTTTGTCATCCTCGAAGGCGACGTCAGCTTTGACCAAAGCCTTCTGCCGCAAGGGGGCAAGGCGACGGTGGAGATCTCCTCTCATTTCAATGGGTTGATGCTGGGGCAGCGCTATTTTGACCAGCAGGTCGAAGGCGAAATGCTGCTGGAGGTGCATTGCGCGGACGGCGAATGCGGCAGCCTAAACTCCGGCGGCCGTTACCTCGTCTTTGCCCGCCAGATCGAGGGGCGCGGCGTGGTGGCCGTGGTCGATCCCTGCGGCAGTTTCTTCTTTGACGCGATCGGCGGGCGCCCCGGCGATGTTGTCTTGCAATGCCATAACGGGGGCGAATGTCCGTCGAAACTGCCCGACAGTTTGGACGAGGTGTCGCCCACCCCGCCCGCAAACAACTGACGCCTCAGGCGGGTTTCACCACCGGGGCCGGGCGGGGCGTTTGCTGCCCCAACCAGACACTAAACAGGGCCATAAGCGCGCCGAAACTTTGCACAAGAGTGAAGCTTTCACCGGCAAAGATCACGCCCAAGATCACTGCGGTCAGCGGGCTGAACACGCCCAAGAGCGAAATTTGCGCCGGGGCGATCCGGGTAATGCCCCGAAACCACAGGATATACGTCAGCGCGCCGCCGATCAGGCTGAGGTAGGCCAGCCCGAGGATATTGTCGCCCGTCAGCACCGGCCATTCCGGCAGCGCCACCAGAGCCACCGGCACCAGCAACAGGCCCCCAGCAGTCAATTGCCAGGCGCTAAAGGTCAAGGCAGGCACGCCGGGCTGCCATTTGCGCGTCAGCACCACGCCCGCCGCCATCGACAGCGCGCCGCCAAGGCCGCCGAGCACGCCCCAAAGGTCCATCTGCGCCTCAGGCCCCAGCACCAAAAGCCCCACGCCGACCATGCCCAGAAGCGCCGCCGCAATGCCGCGCGCGTGGATCTGCGCGCCCAGCAGTGCGCCCGAGAGCATCAGCACAAACAAGGGCTGCACCGCCCCCAGTGTCGCCGCAACGCCGCCGGGAAGCCGATAGGCGGCCAGAAACATCAGCGACCAAAAGACGGAAAAGTTGAGCGCCCCCAAGAGGATAATCTTCGGTATCAGCTTCAGTGGCGGCAGCTGGCGCACCAACAGCAGCAACACCAATCCGGCGGGCAGGGCGCGCAACAAGGCGACCAGCCAGGGCGACAGGCCGGGCAGGAAAACAGTGGTGACGATATAGCTGCTGCCCCAAATCGCAGGTGCCAGCGCCGTCAGGGCAAGGTCTCGGGTCTCGGTCATAATCCGCTCCTCTGTGGTCGGAATGAATATCTCGACGTCGAGATAGTAGTGATATCTCTTGACGTCAAGATAATTGCCCTTAGAAAAGCCACATGGACCACGTGGACTTTATTCTCGGGCAATGGCGGCAAGAGCGGCCGGATCTCGATGTGCGGGCGATGGGGGTGATTGGCCGGGTCGGCCATCTCTACTTCGCCTATATGAAACCGATGGAGCAGACCTTCGCGCGCTTTGGCCTCAACGCCGCGAAGTTCGACGTGCTGGCGACCCTGCGCCGCGCGGGCGCGCCGCATTGCTTGTCGGCGGGGGCCTTGATGAAGGCGACCATGGTGGCCTCTGGCACCATGACCAACCGGATCGACCGGCTGGAAGCGGACGGTCTGGTCAGCCGCACCACCAATCCCGAAGACAGCCGCAGCTTTCTGATCGCCCTTACGGAGAAGGGCCTCGCCCTGATCGACGAGGTGGTTGAGGCGCATGTGTCAACCCAGGCCAGCCTGCTGGAGGGGTTAACGGATGATGAAATTTCTCAGCTCACCAGCCTGTTGTCGAAAGCTCTTAAAGTGGCTCAAAAACCGTGACAGATCCGGTTTTGCAGATGGTTTGCGGTAAGATTGCGGCAGGAAAATCGACCTTATCCCGCCGTTTGTCGGCCGCCCCAAACACGGTTCTATTGATCGAGGACGAGTGGCTGTCCGCGCTCTTTGGCGATCAGATGCAAACACCTGCCGACTTTTTGCGGTGTTCCACGCGCCTCCGCAGGGTGATTGGGGCGCATGTGGCGTCTCTTTTGGCCGAAGGGGTCTCCGTTGTGCTGGACTTTCAGGCCAATACGCTGGAGTCCCGCGCTTGGCTGCGGCAATTGATCACCGCGTCAGACGCGGCGCATCAATTACATGTTCTGGCCCCGCCGGATGAGGTCTGCTTGGCGCGGCTAAAGGCGCGAAACGCCGCCGGAACCCATCCTTTTGCGGTGTCAGAGGCGCAGTTCCATCAGATCTCTCGCCATTTTGTGCTGCCAACGGCGGAAGAGGGCTTCAATTTGGTTTGGCATGGGGCCGAAGACTAGCCCGCTCAAATGAAAACCGCCAAATATCACTTTGAGAGAGATATTTGGCAGCAATATTCAACTTAGAGTAGATTTTGAGTTGAAATCAGACAAATCCCTGCGAGGCGAAGTTAAACCAGCCGCTGCGCCTTGAGCAAAGCGCGCATATTGGCCTTGGGGCGTGGCCCGATGTGGCTGATGACCTCTGCGGCACAGGCATTGCCGATTTTTGCACAGGTTTCCATGTCCCGGCCCGAGGCCAAACCGAACAAGAACCCGGCGGCAAACTGATCGCCTGCGCCGGTGGCATCCACGGGCACAACTTTGGTCACCGGAACATCGACACGGCCTTCGGCGCTCAGCACTGTGACCCCGTCACCAGAGCGGGTGCACACCACCAGCGGGCAGATCGCCGATGTTTTGGCCAGGGCTTCTTCGAGGTCATCAGTCTCGAACAGGGATTTGATCTCCGCTTCGTTGCCGATGACAAAATCGAGGTCTTTCTCGATCAAGCTCAGGAAGTCCGCGCGATGACGCTCCACGCAGAAGGGGTCGGAAATCGCGATGCCGGGCTTGCCGCCACCTGCCTTACAGTCCCGCGCGGCCTCCATGAAGGCGCTCTTTCCCTTGTCTTTATCGAACAAATACCCCTCAAGAAACATGATCTGAGCCACAGATGCTGTTTCATTTGGAACATCTTCGGAGCCGAGCTCAGAAGAGATGCCGAGGTAGGTATTCATCGACCGCTCACCATCGGGCGAGACAAAAATCATCGATCGCGAGGTGGGCAGTTCGCCCCCTGCAACCGGCGCGTTCACAAAATCAACGCCATCGTCCTGCATCGCCTTGGCGTAAAAACGCCCCAGCGCGTCGTCATGCACCCGGCCGATAAAGGCCGCGTCCAGACCCAGCGCGCCGGCACCGGCGATGGTGTTCGCGACAGAACCGCCGGGGGTCTGCACCCGCTCCTTCATCGCGGCATAGAGCACTTCGCCTCGTTCACGCTCGATGAGTTGCATGATGCCCTTTTCGATCCCCATCATGTCGAGGAAGCTGTCGTCGCATTGTGAGATCACATCGACAACGGCGTTACCGATGCCAACCAATTGATAAGTCTTGGTCATTGGGTTTTGTCCTCGTACTGACAGAGGTCACGAATGATGCAAGTCGGGCACATGGGTTTGCGCGCCTTGCAGTGATAGCGGCCGTGCAGGATCAGCCAGTGATGGGCGTGGAGTTGGAAATCCACCGGGATATTGTCTTCGATGGCGCGCTCGACCGCGTCCACATCCTTGCCCGGCGCGATGCCAGAGCGGTTGCCGACGCGAAAGATATGGGTGTCCACGGCCTGCGCGGGGTGGCGCCACCACATGTTCAGCACCACATTCGCCGTCTTGCGCCCCACACCGGGCAGGCTTTCGAGCGCGGCACGGGAATTTGGCACCTCTCCGCCGTAGTCATCGACCAGAATGCGGGAGAGTTTGATGACGTTTTTGGCTTTATTGCGATAGAGGCCGATGGTCTTGATATGCTCGATTACGCCTTCTTCGCCCAAGTCGAGCATCTTTTGCGGCGTGTCAGCGATCTTGAACAACTCTTTTGTCGCGCGGTTGACGCCCGCATCTGTCGCCTGCGCAGACAGAGCCACGGCCACCACCAACGTATAGACGTTGACGTGATCCAGCTCGCCCACAGGTTCGGCCTCAGCCTCCTGAAAGCGGGTAAAGATCTCGCGGAGCGTATGATAATCGAGTTGTTTTGCCATCGGGCGCTGTTTTGCCCGCTGGGGCAGGTCAGCGCAAATCAAAAACGCGGCGCTTTTGTCGCGCTTGCGTGGGGTGCGATGGAAAAGCCTCGGTTTTGAGGGCGGTGGCGGTTGCCGTTTACGTAAGCGAGACGAACAAAAGCGCGCTTTGTCGTCTCCTCAAGGCTCCGCCAACGGGTAGCGGAGCCTTGAGGGGATGTTGATCTAGGCGCGTTCTGCTGCGCTGCGCAGGTGCTGCATCAATTCATTCAGCGTCTTGGTATATTGCTCGCTGGTCAGATGACCGCTTTCGTCAAATTCCTTGGAGGAACCTGCCAGATGAACCTCCGGTCCGGGCAGGACATGGGGGCGAAAGGGGACAAGGAAACTGCGCAGGATCATTTGCGCCCGCTCTCCACCTGCGCGACCGGCGGCGGCGGACATGACTGCAACGGGTTTGCCCAGCCACGGGTTGCCTTCGGTCCGGCTCACCCAGTCCAGCGCGTTTTTCAGCACGCCAGAGGGGCCTTTGTTGTATTCGGGCGTCGAAATGACCACCGCATCTGCGGCCGCAACCTGATCGGCAAGGCGCTGGACGGCTGCGGGAATGCCCTCGGCGCTTTCCAGATCGCCATCATAGAGCGGCAGATTCAGGTCGCCCTCCACCACGTCAGCCGCACCAAACAGCCGAGCGGCCTCGCGGGCCAGTTTGCGGTTGGTGGCTTCCTTGCGGAGCGAGCCGGAGAGGATCAGCAGGTTCAATTCAGTCATGAGAAACCTCTTTTGTGTCAGTCGCCTGGGCGCGGCGGTTAAAGTTCAGTTACCGAAAAAGGTAGGGGTGTGATCCGGTCTCGCCTAGGCCTGCCAGCGCAAAGGGCCTGTGCATCTCCACACAAGGGGCGGAACCCGGCCGTGATACGAAAAAGGCCGCGCTGGTCCGGCGCGGCCTTTCGAAGGGGAGGCGATCCAGCGCTTATTGCGGGATGATCACGATTTCCACACGGCGGTTGCGCGCTTTGCCCTCGGGGGTCAGGTTGCTCGCCACCGGCTGGTCTTCGCCGCGACCGATGATGCGCATCCGGTTATAGGACACGCCGCCGGCTGCAATCTCATCGGCAACCGCATTCGCGCGGCGCTCGGAGAGGGAGTAGTTATAGGCTGCGGCCCCATCGCTGTCTGTGTGGCCGATCACCTGCACGATGCTGCCCGGGTAACGCTGCAGGCTGCCCGCCACTTTGCGCAGGTCGCCGCGCACGGCGGAGGACACTGCGGCACTGTCGGTGGCAAAGGTCAGATCGTTCGGCAGCGAGACCACTAGGCGGTCGCCGGTGTTCACCACGGTGATCGAGTCATTGTCGAGGTTCTGGCGCAGCTCTGCCGCCTGTTTGTCGAGCTCGCGGCCCAAAAGACCGCCGACCAGCGCGCCTGCAGCTGCGGTGCCGATGATGGTTTCCGCCTTGTCGTCGTCCGAGGTCGCCGCGCCAATGCCAGCGCCGATCAAGCCGCCGATGATCGCGCCATTCTGCGAGCGGTTGATGCCGCCCGGCGCGCCATAAGAGGCCGGGTCGTTACAGGCGCTCAGCGCCACTGCGGCGGTCAATGCGCCGATCACGGGGAGTTTTGCAAAGGACATCTGGCTTACCTTTTCTTCCTCAAGTCCTGTCTCGTCCAATTTGTTCCGGTCACCCCATTGGGCCTCCGGGGGAGACGTTACGTATAGATATCGTGTGCCGCAGCCCGCTCAGCAAGCGCCTATGGCACCACCTCGGCGGAATGCCGCGCAGGTGTTTCAGGACATCAAACGATTGGTCCGCCCATTTGTTCCATTTGGGAGGAGAAACTGGGAGCGCTTAGGCCGCGTCGACCTCGCTGCGGGCCGCTTCAAAGGCGAGCATGGCGCGTTTCACCGGCAGACCCCAGTGATAGCCGCCCATCGCGCCGCCCTTGCGAAGAACCCGGTGGCAGGGGATCAGCCAGCTCAAGGGGTTTTTTCCGACGGCGGTGCCCACGGCGCGCACGGCGCGGGGGCTGTCGATGGCCTCGGCGATCTCGCCATAAGTGGCGGCGCTGCCTTCGGGAATGGTCAGAAGCGCCTCCCAGACCTTGATCTGCAAGGGCGCGCCCATGAGATGCAGCGCGGTCTCGCCCCGGCGGGCAAAGGCCGCGTCGACCTGCGGGCGCAGGGTCGTCGGATCCTCCACAAAGGTGGCCTTGGGCCAGCGGCTGCGCATGTCGGCCATGGCAGGCTCTGCGCCGACTTCGGCGGCAAAGGCGAGGCCACAGAGCCCCTTATCCGTGCCCATGACCAGCGCCAGACCAAAGGGGCTGTCAAACCAGCCCCAGCGCACCGTGAGGCCATCGCCACGGCGGGCATAATCCCCGGGACTCATGGCCTCCCAGCGCAGGAACAGATCGTGCAACCGACCAGAGCCTGAGAGCCCTACCGCATGGGCGGTTTCCAGCAAAGGCAGGTCCTCGCGCAGCAGGCTCTTGGCGTGGCCAAGGCGCAGATATTGCTGATAGCGCTTGGGCGAGACCCCGGCCCAGGCGGAGAAGATGCGTTGGAAATGCGCCGGGCTCATGCCCATCTGAGCGGAGAGTTCGTCGAGTGAGAGGTCGGCTCCGCCCGCGTCGATCACCTCGATGGCGCGGCGGATCACCCCGTAGTGATAGGCCTGTTCATCCGGCTGCATGCTGCGCTCCTCTCGTGGTCTTTTGGTCCTAGGGACACCCTAGCTGTCGGGCGTAGGGCAAGCGACCCGAAACCTGCGGTTTTGGCGCGACGTTTGGGCGGGATTTTCGGGGGATGTTGCAGGGCTAAATAGATCTATGCGCGCGCTCGGGTCGCAACGCCCATAAAAAGTGGCGGCCTTCCTGACCCATTGTTTCGCGCGCGAAACATCAGGTCAGCCTTCCTGACCTATCCCCCGCGCGCTCAGATGCAAGGTATTCGCCATTTCGGGGGCGCTCCCGCCCCTTTTCCGGTGCCTCCTGCGGAGCCCCCCCCCCCCCAAAGCGTTGGGCCCAGCGCGGCCACGCCCCCCGGCGCCTTGCGAAGCAAGGCGCAATCTCTCAAATGTCCGAATTGAGGCAAGCACCCTGCCTCAGAGGTTGTCCGTGACCCGAAACCCCTTGGGGATGGCGTCGCGCCCCTCCAGCAGCAGGTCCGCCATTACCGAAGCGACCTTTGGCGCCATGCCAAAGCCGATCTTGAAACCGCCGTTGGCGATGAAATGCCCAGTCCGCTCTGGCCAGGCGCCCAGCATCGGGGCGCGGGATTTGGCGCGGGGTCGCACCCCGGCCCAGCGCTCCAGCACCTCGGCCCCCGCCAGCTGCGGCATGGCGGCCACTGCGCGAGCGATCACATCGTCGAGCTGGGCATCAGGCTCGTCGGGGCGGGTAAATTCTCGCTCGCTGGTCGATCCAATGGCTAGCGTGCCATCCGCATGGGGGATTATGTGCAGCCCGTCGGCATAAAGCTGCGGCACAGCGCCCGCGTCATAGGCCAGAAGGGCGGCCTGCCCCTTGACCCCATTGCCGATCGTGCGACCGATCCGAGCATTCAGGTCGAGGAGACCCTGATACCCTGTCGCATGGACCACTAGCCCCTCTTCTGGACCATCCCCCTGCACCTCCACGCCGCCCGCTCGCAACGCTGCCACCAGCGCCGCACAGGCGCGGCGCGGGTGCATCCGTGCCGAAAGCGTGTCGTGGATCACCATCCCTGTCGCGCTTGGTGGGCACCACGGGCCGATCTCCTCTGCAGACCGCACCTCCCAGATCGCATGGTCCTGCCACAAATCGCCTGCGCTGGCGCAGCGGGCATGGGCCAGATCCAGCGTGCGCTGATCGGCGATGGGTTGCAGACGGCCAAGCCGCCCATAGCCCGCAGAAACACCGCCCGCGGCCTCCACCTCGGCCCAGAAGCCTTCGGCCATCAGCAAGCTCTCGAGCTGAAAGGCCTTCTTCGGGTTCCAATTCTCCGGCACATGCGGCGCCAAGGCCCCGACCAGACCGCCGCTCGACCCGGCGCCCGCCCCGGCAGGGTCGATGACCTGCACCTTTGCGCCGCGCTGGTGGCAGGTCCAGGCGATCGACAGGCCAAAGATCCCTGCACCAAAGACGGTGATATCAGCAGTTGCCATTTCCGTGACCTTTCGTCAGGTTCGCCCTCGCATACCGACCCCACCTAAAGGAAATCGCGATGGCAGACCAGCAGGCGCAGCTCAGCTGGCGGGACGGAGACCTGCCGGTCTCGGATCAATTCGACGACCCCTATTTCTCGCTCGCGAACGGACTGTTGGAGACCGGCCATGTGTTTCTGGCCGGCAATGACCTGCCCCAGCGTTTTGCCCCCGGGTTTCACATTGCCGAACTTGGCTTTGGCACCGGCCTCAACCTGATGGCGGCTTGGAAGGCCTGGGAGGAGAGCGGTCAGACCACGCCGCTGCGCTTCACCAGTTTTGAGGCATTCCCGATGGCGCCCGCCGATATGGGCCGCGCGCTTGAGGCCTTTCCCGACATCAAACCCTGGGCCGAGCGGTTCCTTGCGCAGTGGACCGGCGGCGGCAGCTGCACATTTGACACGCTCGCCTTGGAGGTTGTCATCGCCGACGCCCGCGTGTCGCTGCCAGAGTGGACAGGGCGCGCCGATGCTTGGTTTCTGGACGGGTTTTCACCGGCCAAAAACCCCGAGCTCTGGCAGGAAGACCTGATGCAGGCGGTGGCCGATCACACCAAGCCGGGCGGCACGGCGGCGACCTATACAGCGGCAGGATTTGTGCGGCGGGGCTTGGCCTCGGCCGGGTTTGAGGTCGAGCGCACGTCCGGGTTTGGACATAAACGACATATGACGCGGGCGCGCCTTTTGGCCTGACGCGAGACTTTATTGAAAGGCACACCCATGGATCAGGTCATGGCCAAGAACGACACCAAATTGGGCATCCTCTTTATGATCGGGGCGACCATTGTCTTTGCCGCGCAGGATGGGATTTCCCGCCATTTGGCCAGCGAATACAACGTCTTTATGGTGATCACGATCCGCTATTGGTTCTTTGCCGCCTTTGTCATGGCGGTGGCGATGAAGCAGGTCGGCTCCCTGCGCAAAGCGGCCCAGACCAGCCAGCGCGGGCTGCAGATCTTTCGCGCCTTTGTCCTCGTGGCTGAAATCTGCGTGATGGTTCTGGCCTTTACCGTGCTGGGGTTGGTCGAAAGCCACGCGGTCTTTGTCTGCTATCCGCTGCTGATTGCCGCCCTCTCTGGCCCGATCCTGGGCGAGACGGTGGGCTGGCGGCGCTGGGCGGCCATCGGGGTGGGGTTCCTCGGCGTTTTGGTCATCCTGCAACCGGGCTCCGGCGTGTTCCAACTGGCGGCGTTGATCCCCTTGGTCTCGGCCTTGCTCTTTGCGCTCTACGGTCTGTTGACCCGCTATGTGGCGCGCAAGGACACTTCGGCCACCAGCTTTTTCTACACTGGGGTCTGGGGGATGATCTTCATCACCCCCTTCGGCCTTTACATGTGGCAGCCGATGACCGCCCCCGATTGGGGTTGGATGGCGGCGCTCTGCGTCACCGGCGCGCTGGGGCATTGGTTCCTGATCAAATGCTACGAGATGGCCGAGGCCAGCGCGGTGCAGCCCTTTGCCTATATGCAGCTGCCCTTTGCCGCGACGGTGGGCCTTGTGATCTTTGGCGAGGAGATGCGCACCAATGTGATCATCGGTGCGGTTCTCGTTGTGGCGGCGGGCCTATTCACCTTTTGGCGCGAACATCTGAAGCGTTCGGCCGGCTAACTCCCTGCTGAAGGGCAGCGGCAAGGGCGGCTGCCCCAGTCTGGCACGATAGACCGGCAGGCTTTCGGTCACGCGCATGACGTAGTTGCGCGTCTCGTTAAAGGGGATGTGCTCGATCCAATCGACCACATCCACCGCACCGTCCCGCGGATCGCCATAGCGCTCCATCCATGCGGTGGGGCGGTGAGGGCCTGCGTTATAGCCCGCAGCCATCAGCACCACGTTGCCGTCAAACTCGCCCGCCAGCCGCGCCAGATAGGAAGCGCCCAGCTTGGCATTGTACTGCCAGTCCTCGGTCAGGCGGGCTGTTTTGTGGTCGTCGAGGATGCCCAGTTCCTTTGCCATCAGCTCTGCTGTGCCGGGCATCACCTGCATCAAGCCGCGCGCGCCGGCATGGCTGATCACCACCGGGTCAAACTCGCTCTCGCGGCGGGCAATCGACAGCACCATCTCGGGCGCCATCGGCAGGCCGAGCTTGGCCACCGGATGCACAGGGTAGTAGGCGCCCGCCAGTTCCAGTCCGTCTTGCGCCGCGCGTTTGGAAATCATCACCGCCAGATGCGGATGGTCCATATCCACCGCCATCTGCCCCAGTTTCAGCGCATCATCCGGCGCAAGGCTTTCGACCAGATGGGTCAGGAACCGCTCGGCCAAGGGGATCTCTCCCGCTTGCAACAGTTCCATCCCGGCCTTGTAGACGGAGGAGGAGAGAAAGGCCGCCCCCTTCCAATCGACCTTGGTCGGGGTGGCGAGGGTGGGGTCGAACCCGCGCCCCAAGGCCTGTGCGGACAACAGGCCATAGTAGCTGCTCTGGTATTTCGCGCCGAGGCGATAGGCCGCGTGGGCCTTGTCGATCTCGCCCATCTGGGCATAGGCGCGCCCCAGCCAATAGCCCGCGCGCCCCACCGACACCGGGCTTTTGACCGCCGCCAGAAACCGGGTGAAGTGATAGGAGGCCAGCTCCGCATCGCCGAGTTTGCGCAGCGCGACATAGCCCGCGATCCACTCGTTATCCGCATAGCCGTAGCCATCTTCGGGCGTCGAGAAGTGATAGGCGGCGAGCTTGTAGGCGCGGGTGTTGTCATTGTCGCGCATCAATTGGCGGGCAAAATCCGCACGGCGGTTCAACCACTTGGCAGGCTGGCCCAGAGCCTCTGCCGAGGTTGAACGCTCAAACATCATCGCGATGGCATCATCCTGCCGCCGTTTGGCATCGCGCCAGGCAAAGCGATCATAGGCAAGGCCGGGGTCGTTCTGCAGCGCTGCCGGAACTGCGGCAATGGCCGCATCCACGCCGTCGGTCTGTTCCTGCAATGCAATCCGGGCAATCGCCAGCTTGCGCGCGCCGTCGCTGACCAGATCCAGCATCCGGCGGGATGAGACCATGTGATTGTCCCACAAAAGCTGCGTCAACCGGGCCTCGTGATGCGGGGCGAGCAGTTTTCGGTGGCGCGCCATATAGGCGGTCTGGGTTTCTTCCTTCATCGCCATGCTGCGCCATGCGCGCGTGATCTCCGCCTCACCCGCCTTGGTCTGACCATTGGCGATCAGCGCCTCGCCGAGGCTGAGGGCACCTTCGGGGGTCTGGGCGGTGCCATTGGGTCCGTAAAAGGTCAGGATGGTGGCGACACCGGTGGTCGCGATGGCCTCCTCGCTCTGGCGCCGCAGGTAATCCATGCCGGGCCAGTCGGGGCGGCGGTCGAGAAACGACATAATCTCGCGCGCGCTACCCTTGCCGTCGCGCAGGCGGTGCCACTCGATCACGTCGCGCGCGATAGAGCCTTCTTGACCCGCGTCGATCAGCGCCTCAGGCCATTGGCCGGCGCGCATCATAGGCAAGGCCGTCTCAAGCCCGCGCGCAAACGCAGGGGCGAGTGCGAGGGGGGAGGCATTAAAAAAGGCCGCGCAAATCAGCGCTGAACAGGCAAGTCTGCGTGTCATCTCTTGCTTTTTCCAGCAATCCGGGGATAGAGCCTGTGACGATAGTGCGTGTGTTTGCGGGTGCAACTCAATTCCCCGACAGCGCGTGCGTCCGGGCAAGGAATTGCCCGTGAGAAAACCACTACTTGGAGCGTTCCCATGTTCAAAGGCTCGATGCCAGCCCTCGTCACCCCGTTTCGCAATGGTGAGTTGGATCTGGACACGCTCAAACACTTGGTCGAATGGCATATTGCAGAAGGCTCCAGCGGCCTTGTGCCCGTGGGCACCACCGGCGAAAGCCCGACCCTGACCCACGAAGAGCATGAGACCGTGATCAAAGTGGTGGTGGAAACCACCGCAGGTCGCGTGCCGGTGATCGCGGGCGCAGGCTCCAACAACACCGTTGAGGCGATTCGCTTTGTGGAGTTCGCCAAGGCGGTGGGCGCAGATGGCGCATTGGTGGTGACGCCTTACTACAACAAGCCGACCCAGCGCGGCCTGATCGCGCATTTCACCGCGGTCCACGATTGCGCCGATATTCCGATCATCATCTACAATATCCCGCCTCGTTCGGTCGTGGATATGACCCCGGCCACCATGGGCGAGCTGGCGAAACTGCCGCGTATTGTCGGGGTGAAAGACGCCACCGGCAAGCTGGAGCGGGTGAGCCAACAGCGCGCATCCTGTGGTGCGGATTTTGTTCAGCTGTCGGGCGAAGATGCGACCGCGCTGGGCTTCAACGCCCATGGCGGCGTCGGCTGTATCTCGGTCACCGCAAACGTGGCGCCGAAACTCTGTGCCGAGTTCCAGGCGGCGACCCTGGCTGGCGATTACAAAACCGCGCTCGACTATCAGGACCGCCTGATGCCGCTGCACGAGGCGATCTTTATCGAGCCGGGTCTGGTGGGTGCGAAATACGCGCTGTCGAAACTGGGCCTGTGCTCCGAGGAAGTGCGCTCGCCGCTGACCGGGCTTGAGGACAGCACCAAGGCGAAGATCGACGCGGCCATGGCACATGCCGGCCTGCTCTGATCGCGCTGTGATCTGACGGAACAAAAGACAGCCTCGGTTCTGCCGGGGCTGTTTTGCTTTTTGGAAGCGCCCGTCCAGTCGAAAGGTCGGACAGCCCCCGACCTCCCCGTCAAACCAAAGGTTTGCCTTTGGCAAAACGGGAAGGGGCTTCACCCCCACCCTAGGTCGGCGGCTGTCCTCAGCTCTGCGACAGCAAGGCCGCCGCCAGATGGGCGGTCTTTTCCGGGTTGCGGATCACATAGACCTTGGTGATCAGCCCGCCCGTGGTCTCCAGCGCAGTGGCCTGCACCAGCCCCTCGGGTTCAAGGCTGAGGATGGCGGGCAGGGCGTTGACCATGGCAAAGCGCCAGCGGGGCGGCAGTTGCGCACCGCTTTTGCGCGCCAGACCAGCCGCCAGTCGCATCACCTTGTCGCGGCCATAGATCGGGTTCAGCGCTGCCGTGGCCTTGCCGCCGCCATCGCTGACCAGCACGGCGTTTTGCGCCAGCATCCGCGTCAGGGCCTCCATGTCGCCGGTCTTGCTGGCGCGGAAAAACGCCTCCGTCAGGGCGCGGCTTTCCTCGCGCGGCACATCCACACGGGGGCGCTCTGTCTGCACATGGCGACGCGCGCGCGACACCAGTTGGCGGCAGGCCTCGGGGCTGCGTTCAAGCGCGGCAGCGACCTCCTCGTGGCTGTCGCCAAAGACGTCATGCAGCAAAAACGCCGCGCGCTCCAAGGGGGTCAGCCGTTCGAGCGCCAAAAGCAGCGCGACGGAGACATCGTGGTCGATCGCCTCCACCGGGTCCTCGGTCAGCAAGGGGTCGGGCAGCCATTCGCCCACATAGGTCTCGCGCTTCACCCGCGCTGATTTCAGCTGATCGAGGCAGAGCCTTGTGACAACCCGCACCAGATAGCCGGTCGCCGCGCGCACCTCGCCCTGCGGGGCGGATTGCCAGCGCAGATAGGCCTCTTGCAGCACGTCCTCGGCATCGGCGACACTACCCAGCATCCGGTAGGCGACCGCGAACAAACGCGGCCGCGCCGAGAGGAACGCGCAGGTTCCGGGATCTGTCTGGTCTTGGGTCACTTGACCTCGGTCGGATGCGGCGTGCGAAAGCCGATGGCGATACGGTTCCACGCATTGATCGCGCCGATCATCAAAGTCAAGGCGACCTGCTCGCGCTCCGAGAACTGCTCGGCCACCGCCGCATACTCCGCATCGGGCGCATGGGTGTCGGCCACGCGGGTCAAGGCCTCGGTCCAGCCTAGGGCGGCGCGTTCCTTCGGCGAGTAGAGCGAGCTTTCCCGCCAGGCGGGGAGGAGGTGCATGCGGTCCTCGCTCTCGCCCATCTTGCGCAGGTCGTGGGTGTGCATGTGGATGCAGAAGGCGCAGCCGTTGATCTGCGAGGCGCGCAGCTTCACCAGCTCGATGATGGTGATGTCGAGGCCGGAGGCTTTCAACACCTCCTCCTGCGCGAGCATCGGTTTCAGAAGGTCGCCCGCAGCGGCGAAGTAGTTCAGACGTTCCGTCATAGTCTCATCCTAAGTCGTGTCAAAAGGGACAGACTTAAGACGAGCGACCTCCGCCGGTTGTGACAGGCGGGGGCGAATTTTTTAGCGTTTGCCGTAATAGAGCCCGACGACGTGCTCAGCCTCGGCAAAGAACAGCCAGCGGGTGGCGGCGACGCCGGCGATATGGCTGAGCACGGCAAAGGCGGCGAGGAGATGCTTGGCCAAAAGCCCCGAGACGGGCAGCGAGAGGCAGATCAAAGGCAGAAGGATCGCAAGGCCAAAGCCGATCGCGCGCAGGCGGGTCGCATGTTTGCGCCCGACCACATAGACGAATTCGCGCAACAGGTAGTTGGTGCCGGTATGTGGCGGCTCAAAGGCGCGCAGATCGCCGCGAGGCCCAAGGCCGGTGGCGCTGCCGAGCGTGGTGCCGGCCTCAGCAAAGGCGCGGTCGCCCTGATGCCAATAGGCCAGCAGCGTAAGGCCCGCGAGCGCCAGAAGCCCCATCGCCTGATCCTCTTGCCCCGCCAACAAGGCACCGCCCGCAAGGCTGAGCGTCAGGAAGAGCGCCGGGGTCAGCGGCACCATGTTCCAGCGCGGCACGGTCTTCAGTTGGGCATAGATCATCGAGGTGGTGAAAACGGTGCCGAGGCTGAGGCTCGCCCCCAAGGCGCCAAGAAGCGTCCAATGGGTACCGAGGAAGATGGCGCCGACAGCATAGGCCCCCATGGTCAGCAGCGCGGCCACGGCGCAGCAGCCCTCGCGCGAGAGCCAACTGCTGCGCCATTGCGAAAACGCCCGCCAGGCGCGCTCGGGGTGGGCGAGGTGGAAGGTGGACGCCAAGAGGCCCCCCACCGCCAGCGCATAGGCGATTGCGTAAAAGACAAAGGCGACCTTGCCCGTGACCTCGGGCAGGCCGAGGCCGAGGAAGAACATAAGACCAAATCCGAGGCCGGAGAGGGTGGTGAACAGGATCACCGAGGGGGCGGGATGCATCAGGTGGACCCTCCGGGCAATTTATCCAGCGCGCGGTCGAGCCAGCCTAGGAAACCTCCGGTATCTTCTGCTACCGGGGCGAGGAAGGGGGCGAGCACGTCGATCTGGTCCTCGGTGCGCGCGAGTGTGTCCTTGGGGCGCGGCGGCAGGTATTTGTTGACGGGCTTGGTGCCCATCTCTGGCATCAGGTCCATACCTCCCCGCGCGGCGACCAGTTGCGAGACATCGGAAGTCGGGTCGCCGAGATCGCCAAAATGGCGTGCCCCCGCCGGGCAGCTGCGCACGCAGGCGGGTTGGCGGTCCTCCTCGGGGAGGTTCTGGTTGTAGATGCGGTCTACGCAAAGGGTGCATTTCTTCATCACCCCCGCCGCAAGGTCCAATTCGCGCGCGCCGTAGGGGCAGGACCAAGCGCAAAGGCCGCAGCCGATGCAATGGTCCTCGTTCACCAGCACGATGCCATCCTCAACCCGTTTGTAGCTGGCCCCCGTGGGGCAGACGGTGACGCAGGGCGCATCCTCGCAATGGAGGCAGGATTTCGGGAAGTGGATGAGCTGGGCCGCGCCTTGTTCTGGTTGCACCTCGTAGGAATGCACGCGGTTGAGGAAGGTGCCGGAGGGATCTCCGCCATAGGCGTCCTGATCCGAGAGCGGCGCGCCGTAATTCTCGGTGTTCCAGCCCTTGCAGGAGATCACGCAGGCATGGCAGCCGACGCAGGTGTCGAGGTCGATCACCAGACCCATTTTGCGGGCGGTGGTTTGCGGGAGGTCGGTCATCGTTGAGGGCCTCCGGTTTTGGCGAGAGGGTTGAGCCGGGGCGCTGCCCGTCGCCATTGGGCTTGAACCAATGGCGCTCCAACGGCGACCCCCGGAGTATTTTGGGAAAGATGAAGGGGGGAAGCGCTCATTTGCCGACCTTCCATGTGAGGGTCTTGGGGCCTTTTCCCACGGGGGAGGTTTGGGCGGGGAGCGCGGGTTGGCTTTCGTTTAGGCCTTCAGGTGGGGCGGCTTTTTCCAGTTTGACCTTGAGGTCGAACCAAGCCGCCTGACCGGTGATGGGGTCGGAGTTGGCCCAGCGGAGGCCGTCGCCCTTGGGCGGCAAAAGCTCGTGGATGAGGTGGTTGAGGAGGAAGCCCTTGGTAGCCTCTGGCGCGTCCTCCGAGAGAGCCCAGGCGCCTTTGCGTTTGCCGATGGCGTTCCAGGTCCAGACCGTATTGTCATTGAGGGCCGCCATCTCCATCACCGGCACGGTAATCTCGCCATGCGGAGAGCTGACGCGGGCCCAGTCGCCATCCTGAAGGCCCGACTCCTGCATCAGTTTCGTAGGCACATAGAGCGGGTTATGCCCGTGGAGCTGGCGCAGCCAGGCGTTCTGGGTGCCCCAGCTGTGATACATCGCCATGGGCCGCTGGGTGAGGGCCGAGACGGTGAAGCCTGCGTTGCCCTGCTGGTCGGTCTCATACCAGATCGGCAGCGGGTCCATCGTCGCCTTCAGGCGGGCGCGCAGGTGGTCGGGGGGCTGGCGCTCTCCCTTGCCCTCGGCTGCGGCTTGGAATTTGCGCAGGGGTTCGAGGTAGAGCTGGAACAGATAGGGCTGCGGCGCGTCAAAAAGGCCCATGCTCACCGCCCAGTCCTGATAGGCGCGGTTCCAGGGTTTGTAATACTGCGCGCCCTCCGGGATATGGGTGAGGAAGAAGCCGCCGTTTTTGATATAGCGCTCCAGCTGCTCGGGGTTTGGCGCGCCGCGCCCGGCCGCCGTGCCATCGCCGCGAAAGCCAGCGAGGGGGCCGATGCCGGGCTTGCGCTCGTGATGGACGATGTAGTCGGCGTAATCCTTATATTTCGGCGTGCCATCCTCGGCGGTGAAGCCCGGCAGCTTCATCCGGCTGGCGAGCTGCACCAGCACGGTTTGAAAGCCGCGCACGTCGCGGTCTGGCTCTACCACTGGCCAGCGGATCGCATCGGCGGCGCCATCGGCCTCGCAGATCGGGCGATCCAAGAGCGATATACAGTCGTGGCGCTCCAGATAGGTGGTGTCGGGCAGGATCAGGTCGGCAAAGGCCACCATCTCCGACGAATAGGCATCGGAGTAGATGATGCGCGGGATCACATAGTCGCCGTTTTCATCCCGGTCGGTCAGCATCTCCATCACGCCGCGCGTGTTCATCGAAGAGTTCCACGCCATATTCGCCATATAGAGGAACAGCGTGTCGATCTTATAAGGGTCGCCCGCATGGGCGTTGGAGATCACCATATGCATCAGCCCATGACTGGACATCGGGTTCTCCCAGGTGAAGGCCTTGTCGATGCGGGCAGGGTTGCCGTCGGTCAGGAGCGCCAGATGCTCCGGCCCCTGCACAAAGCCGAGGTGCGGCCCGTCGAGCGGCTTTCCTGGGGTGACGCGGCAATGGGGCGGCGGATGGGCGGTGGCGGGCTTGGGGTAGGGCGGCTTGAAGCGAAAGCCGCCGGGGACCTCGACCGTGCCCAAGAGGATCTGCAGCACATGCAGGGCGCGGCAGGTCTGAAAGCCATTGGCATGGGCCGAAACCCCGCGCATGGCGTGCATGGAGACGGGCCGCCCGCGCATGGTCTGATGGGTCTCGCCGCGAAAATCGGTCCATTGGTGCGGCAGCTCGAAGGCTTCGTCAAAGGCGGTGCGGGCGATCTCGGCGGCGATGGCGCGAATGCGCGGGGCGGGGATGCCGCAGCGCTCCGCCACTGCTTCGGGGGCGTATTGCGGGTCGAGGTATTTCTCGGCCATCAGCCGGAAGACCGAGACATGGGTCACCGCGCCCATCTGGAAACTGCCGTTGAGGTCGGGGCGCACGCCGGGCATGTCGAAGGGTGCGAGCTGGCCGGTGGCGCGGTTGATCACCAAAGGCGCGCCGTGGTCATCGCGCAGGAACAGGCCGAAATCGTTGCTTGCGGGGTCCTGGTTCACCAGCACCGGCGCATTGGTGTAGCGCGACAGGTAGTCGAGGTCGATCTTGCCGGCCTTCATCAGCACATGCACCAGCGACAGGATGAACAGCCCATCGGTGCCCGGCGTGATGCCGACCCATTCGTCCGCCACTGCGTTATAGCCGCTGCGGATCGGGTTCACGCCGATGACGCGCGCGCCGCGGGCCTTCAGCTTGCCGAGGCCCATCTTGATCGGGTTGCTGTCGTGATCCTCTGCCACGCCGAACAGCAAAAACAGCTTGGTGTGGTCCCAATCGGGCTGGCCGAACTCCCAAAAGGCGCCGCCCATGGTGTAGATGCCAGCCGTGGCCATATTGACCGAGCAAAAGCCGCCATGCGCGGCGTAGTTACAGGTGCCGAAGTTCTGCGCCCAAAAGCTGGTGAAGGACTGCGACTGATCGCGTCCGGTGAAAAACGCCAGCTTTTCCGGGTGTTTGGCGCGCAAAGGCTCCAGCCAGCCCTGCGCGATATCCAAGGCCTCGTCCCAGGAGATTTCCTCAAACTCGCCCGAGCCGCGCGGCCCGACCCGCTTTAAAGGCGCGCGCAGGCGCGAGGGGGCGTTGTGCTGCATAATCCCAGCCGAGCCCTTGGCGCAGAGCACGCCTTTGTTGACCGGATGATCGCGGTTGCCCTCAATATAGGCGACTTTGCCGTCCTTCAGATGCACGTTGATGCCACAGCGGCAGGCGCACATGTAGCAGGTCGTCTTGCGGATCTCGTCCGAGACCGGCGGCGAGGTCTCCACCTCGGGGTGCTGGACTGTCATCTGGCCTCCCTTTTTGTCTGCGTCAGGTCAATAGGGTGATCCCCACCAGAATGACCCCTGCGATAAACAGCGTCTCAACCACGAGAAGCGCAATGGCGGCGCCCCCGACAGAGAGCACCTGCTTGAGGTTGCTCTTCATGCCGACGGCAGCAATGGCGATGAGGAGGAGCCAGCGCGAACAGGCGCTGAGGAACTCGGTCAGGACCCCGGGAATGAGGCCAAAGGAATTGAGCGCCGCGAGCGCGATAAAGGCCACGACAAAGCCGGGCAGCAGGGGCGGCTGCTTGCCCTCGGACGGGGCCTCAATCCGGGCGCGGATCACCAGCGAGGCGACCAGCACCACCGGCGCCAGCATGGAGACGCGAATGAGTTTGACCAGTGTGGCGGTGTCGCCGGTTTCCTCGGAAATCGAAAAGCCAGCGCCAACCACTTGGGCGACGTCATGGATGGTGCCGCCAAGGAAGACACCGGCCTGGATGTGGTCGAATTCCATCGTGCGGGCGAGGATCGGATAGGCGATCATCGCGACGGTGGACAGAAGCGTCACCCCCATCACGGTGAAGATCAGCCGTTGTTCGGATTTCTCGTCGCGCGGCAGGATGGCGGCGATGGCCATGGCGGCGGAGGCGCCGCAGATCGCGACTGAGCCGGCGGTCAGAAGGGCAAAGCGCCAGCCATGGCCGAAATAGCGCGCGATGACCAAGCCAAAGCAGATGGTCGCCACCACGCCACCCGCCGTCAGCATGATCAGCGGCAGGCCGAGACCGGCCAGCACCATCATCGAGACCCGCACGCCAAGGAAGGCCACGCCCAACCGCAACAACATCCGCGCCGAAAAGGCGACGCCGGGCACGGTGCGTCCTTCCTCGCCGAGAAAACTGACCGCGATCCCTAAGAGCAGCGCCAGCAACATCGCGGGTGTCGCGTAATGCTCGGCCAGAAACTGCGCGGTGGCCGCAACGATGACCGAGACCGCGACGCCCGGAAACAGCTCCTTAGCGCGGGCGCGCAGGGCAGTGGCAGAGAGGCTGAGGCGGGCGGGCAAAGTCGTGTCGGTCAAGGTGGGTCTTTCAAGTGTGGTCGCAGCGCAGGCGGATTTGGTGCATCATTTGTGTATCAATTTGCGGCACTCCCGCAAGGTGAAACAATTCTCTTTTCCGCGCGTCAAAAGTGGTACGTCCGTTCTGCCGTTTCGGGAAGGGGCGGGCGTTTGTTTTTCTCATGCGTCGGTCGTCGCAATCAGGTTTTGCGCGTCCATAGCGATCTGGCGCTCTTCCTCCGCTGGGACGATCCAGAGCTGTGGCGTGCTGTCGGACGTGCCGAGGCTTGGGGCATTGGCGGCGTTGCGCTCCGGCTCCAGCCGGGCGCCGAGCCATGCGAAGCCCGCAACGATCTGCGCGCGGATGGCTTGAGCGTTTTCGCCAATCCCCCCGGTAAAGGCGATGGCGTCGCACCCGCCCATCGCGCCGATAAGACTGTGACCGTGGCGGATCGCGGATTGGGTGAAATGGGCGATGGCAAAGCGAGCCTCTGGCGTGTCGGTCGCCTCCAGCGCGCGCATGTCAGAGAGGCCGCCGGACAGGCCTTTTAGCCCGGATTGGCTGTTGAGCATGGTTTTTGTCGCGTCAAGGCCGACGGCCTCGACCAGACGCAGCGCGGCATTGGCGTCGAGCGTGCCAACACGGGTGCCCATGGTCAGCCCCTCCAGCGGGGAATAGCCCATGGTGGTGGCCACGGACTGCCCGTCGAAGATCGCGCAGGCGGAGGCCCCGTTGCCCAAGTGATAGGCCAAGAGCCGTTTAGGCAAGGGATGACAGCTGAGGTCGGGCAGGCGGCGGCATAGGGCGGCGTAGGACAACCCGTGGAACCCGTAGCGTCGCAGACCCAGCGCTTCTGCCTCCGCAGGCAGGGCGTAGCGTTGGTTCACCTCCGGCGCGCCCGCGTGAAAGGCGGTGTCAAAGCTGGCGTATTGCGGCAGTCCCGGCGCAAGGGCGGTCAGGGCATCAATCGCGGCGAGCGCATGCGGGTTGTGCAGCGGCGCAAGAGGCACGCAGGCGGCGATCTCTGTCCGGACCTCGGGTGTGATGCGTGTGGGGGCGGTCAGGCGGGTGCCGCCATGCACCACGCGGTGAGCCACAGCGCTGAGGTGTTCAGGGCCGGAACCTTGGCGCGACAGATGTGCCAAAACAGCGGCCAAGGCCTCCGTGTGGCTGGGCAGGGGGAGGTCCTGGACCTCCGTTCCGATGCGCAGGCGCCCCTCTCCGCCGATGCCCTCGGCGACGCCGCTGATGCGTTCTTGCAGGTCCGCATCAAAGCTGGCGAATTTCACCGAGGACGAGCCGGTGTTCAGCACAAGGATGGCGCCAGGCAGGCTCACATCACCACCTTGAGGATGTTGAGCAGCGCCAGCGTGCCGAGCAGCATCACCACCTTGCGGCGGAACCGGGCGGGATCGGCGGTGGCAAAACCGCGCCCGCCAAGCCAGACGCCAAGCCCGAGGATCGGAAAGGCCATCAGCGCGCCTGTGACGGTTTCGCCGGTCACCAGACCGTGGGCGGACATGGTGGGCAGGGCCATCAGGTCGATCCCGGTCAGGAAAACGATCATCGTGGCGCGAAACGTCGCGGGAGGAATGGCTTGGGCGGACAGAAACGCCGCCGTGGGCAGACCACCCACGCCAGCCGCATTGGCGGTGCCTGCGACGATGCCAACCCCGGCGTGCCCGATGGGGCCGATGGGGCGCTTCAGCTGCCAGCCGCTCAGGAGCAGCAGGCTGAGGGCCAGGATCAGGCCAGAGACCGCAATCCGCGCCTGTTGGGGGTCAAGCTGCGCCATCAAGGCGACAGCGGGCACTACGGCAATTGCCGCCCCGACCAAAAGCGCGCCTGCGCGGCGCCAGTCCACATGGGCAAAGATGCCCTTGGCCTGAAAGGCGGTCATCGCGATTTCGCAGGCAAACACCACCGGGATCAGCGGCAGCGGATTGGTGGTCTGCGCCGCCAGCACGATAAAGATCGCGGAAAAGCCAAAGCCGGAATAGCCACGAATAACCGCCGCGCAAAACAGCGCGGCGGCGAGGAAAGCGCCTTGGGCAAGGCTCAGATCAAAGGGGAGGTCCAAAGGGGTCAAATACCTGTTTGAGGCCGCATGTCTTCGGCGGAAATGCCTGCAATTTCGACCGGCTTCTTCATGGCGTCGCGGCGGAAGGGCTCGCCCAGTTCCTGATTGATCATCGCTTCGATCAAGGTCGTGATGCCGTTTTTCTGATCTTCGATCGCTTGGTGCAGCGCGGTGGTCAGCTCGTCCATCGAACGGGCCACGACACCTTTGAGGCCGCAGGCGCTGGCGATGCCGGCATAAGAGACCTTTTGGTCCAGCTCAGTGCCGACGAAGTTGTCGTCAAACCACAGGGTCGAATTGCGCTTTTCCGCGCCCCATTGGTAGTTGCGGAACACCACTTGGGTGATCGCAGGCCATTCCTCGCGCCCGATGGCGGTCAGCTCGTTGACCGCGATGCCAAAGGCGCCGTCACCGGAAAAGCCCACAACGGGGGTGTCCGGGCAGCCGATCTTGGCCCCCATCACCGCAGGCAGGCCGTAGCCACAGGGGCCGAACAGACCGGGGGCGAGGTATTTGCGACCCGCCTCAAACGAAGGGTAGGCATTGCCGATAGCGCAGTTGTTGCCAATGTCGGAGGAGATGATCGCCTCTTTCGGCAGCGCGGATTGGATCGCGCGCCAGGCCATGCGGGGGCTCATCCAGTCGGGCTTGTCAGCGCGAGCGCGTTCGTTCCACGTGGTGCCCGGATCGTCGTCTTCGTGATCCATCGAGGCAAGCTGTTGCGCCCAGCGGGATTTGGTCTCGGCGATCTTGGCGGTGCGGGCGTCGCGACCGTGGTCCCCGGCGGTCTCAGAGAGCTGCGCAAGGATGCCGCTGGCGACCTTGGCAGCATCGCCCACGATGCCGACGCTGACAGGTTTCGTCAGGCCGATGCGGTCGGGGTTGATGTCCACCTGGATGATCTTGGCGTCGGTCGGCCAATATTCCATGCCATAGCCGGGCAGGGTGGAGAACGGGTTGAGGCGGGTGCCAAGGCAAAGCACCACATCGGCCTCTTTGATCAGGTCCATGCCCGCTTTGGAGCCGTTGTAGCCCAAGGGCCCCGCGAACAGAGGATGCGAGCCGGGGAAGGCGTCGTTGTGCTGATAGCCAACGCAGACCGGGGCGGAGAGGCGCTCTGCCAGATCCATCGAGGCTTTGATCCCGCCTTTGGACAGAACCACCCCGGCGCCATTCAGGATGACCGGGTTCTTGGCGTTGGACAGGAGGTCAGCAGCTTGCGCCACCGCGCTTTCGCCGCCTGCGGGGCGTTCAAACTCGACAATCGCGGGCAGGGCGACGTCGATCACTTGGGTCCACATATCGCGCGGGATATTGAGTTGCGCCGGGGCAGAGGCCCGTTTGGCCTGCATGATGACCCGGTTCAACACTTCGCAAACGCGGGAGGGGTCGCGCACCTCTTCCTGATAAGCGACCATATCCTCAAAGAGCTTCATCTGCTCGACCTCTTGGAAGCCGCCCTGACCGATGGTCTTGTTGGCGGCCTGCGGGGTCACCAGCAGAAGCGGCGTGTGGTTCCAATAGGCGGTTTTGACGGCGGTGACGAAGTTGGTGATGCCGGGGCCGTTCTGGGCGATCATCATCGACATCTTGCCGGTGGCCCGCGTGTAGCCGTCCGCCATCATCCCGGCGGAACCTTCATGCGCGCAGTCCCAAAAGGTGATACCGGCCTTGGGAAACAGATCCGAAATCGGCATCATGGCAGAGCCGATGATCCCGAAGGCATGTTCGATGCCATGCATCTGCAGAGTTTTGACAAAGGCTTCTTCGGTGGTCATGCGCATGGGGCGGTCTCCCGTTGGTCTCGCGGCTCAGGGTCCGGAGGAGATTGGTCTTTGTTCCGGTTTAGGCGCGGCTGCGCAGCCGCGTTAGGGCCAGTTTTACGGTGCCTTAGGGCCAGCCGGGCGCGGGGCGACAGGTTGGCGCGTTGCTGGAGTTCTCAGGAGCGAGCGGCGGGGTCTGCTGGCGGGTCTTACGCGGCAGATTAGGCGCGATACGCCCGGATCGCTGCGGCGACCTCGGCAATGCCTTGGGGAATGCGATCTGCCGCGATGGACGAATAGCCCAAACGGTAGAAATGGTGCTGCCGGGTCGAGGCGGCAAAGAACGGCGCGCCGGGTTCGATCAGCACGCCCTTTTGCCGCAGGCCGAGTCCGACGCGGGTCATATCCACATGCTCCGGCGCCTGCATCCAGAGGGAGGAGCCCCCATAAAGGCTGCGGTTGCTGGGCGTGAGGCCATGGGTCGCCATCGCCTCCTCCAGCACCGCGCGACGTTCCTGCAGCACCTTAGCGGTGCGGCGGATCTGGGCGTCGTAATGGCCGAGCGACAGGAAATAGGCGACGGTACGCTGGATATGCCCCGGCGGGTGGCGCAGCACATTGGCCCGGAGCGCGCGGGCCTGCCGGATAAAGGGCTCGGAGCCCACGAGGTATCCCAACCGCAACCCGGGAAACAGCGATTTCGAGAAGCTGCCGAGGTAGATCACCCGCCCATCGGTGTCGATCGACTTTAGCGCGGGGGAGGGTTGCGCGCGGAACGACATCTCAAATTCGTAGTCGTCCTCCACCACAATCGCGTCGATGTCGCGGGCACGGTTCAACAGCGCCTTGCGCCGCGCCATGGGCATGGTCGCGGTGGTGGGGCTTTGGTGGCTGGGGGTGGTGAAGACCACATCAGTGTCCGCCGCGATCTGCTCTGGCGGCAGCCCATCCTTGTCGACCCCGATCACATCCAGCGCGCAGCCCGTGTGTTTCAGTTGGTCCCGCAGCGTGTAATAGCTCGGATCCTCAATCGCCGCCTTGCGCCCGGGTTGCAGCAGCAATTGCACCACGGTCCAAAGCGCGTTTTGCGCGCCAAGGGTAATGAGGACCTCTTCGGGGCGGGCGATAATGCCACGGCGCGGGAGCGTATGGCGGGCGATGTATTCGATCAGCAGCGGGTCGTCTTGGTCGAAGTAATCGCCGGTCATCGCGGCGAAATCCTTTTGCCCCAAGGCGCGCAGCGCGCAGAGCCGCCAGTTGGCGTGGTCAAACAGCGTCGCATCGGCCTGCCCGTAGATGAATGGGTAGCGATAGCTGCGCCAGTCCTGCGGCTTGCGGGGCGTGTCTCCGCCGGTGAAGACCTGCGTCAGGGTGTGCGCCCAATCCACGGTCTCCTGCCCCTTTTCCGTCGGCGCAAAGGAGGGCGGCACGGGCGCGGTTTCCGAAACAAAAAAGCCGGAGCGCCCGCGTGCGGTCAGATAATCATTCGCGACCAGCTCGGTATAGGCGAGGGTCACAGTGATGCGGCTGACGCCGAGATGCCCTGCCAGCTTGCGCGAGGATGGCAGTTTTTCACCCGCGCGGAACCGGCCCGACAGGATGCCAGCGGCGATCATCTCTTGGATTTGCGCCTGCAGGGTGCCTTGGGATTCGGAGTTGAGAAAGAAAGTCTCGACAGAAATAGCCATGCCGCGGAGCCTATTCTGGACTTAAGGCGCTGGCAATCTGGACTGCGACCCTTGAGCGATGATTTTCGGCCTCTGCAAAAGATCAAGGCAAGGCGGTGGGTTACGCAAAAAGCGCCGATGCGCAAGAGGGCGGTCATTGCCATGCGATAAATAAAACCATAAAACTAGTTTAGTGGATTCGTTTAGGAGGTGTCCCATGGATCTGTCCCTTGCTGCGCAGGGCTTTGCCGCGATGGGGTCCGAGGCCCGGATGGAAGTGCTGCGTGTGTTGGTGCGTGCGGGCGAGGCGGGTTTGACCGTGGGCGAGGTGCGCGACCGCACTGGCATCGCGGCCTCGACGCTGGCGCATCATCTGAAGTTCCTCACCGGGGCGGAGGTCGTGGTGCAGGAAAAATCCGGTCGCAGCACCATCTGCCGAGCGAACTTCGATCATCTTCAATCCCTTGCGGCCTATATTCTGAGCGAATGCTGTCAGGATGAGGGGCTTTGCATCACTGGAAAGGCGGCTAACGATGGCTGATCTCACCCAAACCCCGCGCCGGGGGCGCATTGCGCTTGATTGGCTGCAAAGCCCTTGGAGCCTCGGGGCGCTGATCCTCTTGGCGGTGGCGATCCTCGATTTGGCGAATTTCTGGCCGGTGCTGAGCTTCGCGGCGGCAGCATTGCTGTCGACCTCGAAATACATCCTCTTTGCGGTGACTTTGCTGGCCTATCTGAAGGCCACCGGAGCCGAGGCGCTGGTGGCGCGCGGTTTTGTCGGGCGGGAGACGCGGATGATCCTGTTTGCGGCCCTTTTGGGAGGGCTGGCGCCGTTTTGCTCTTGCGAGGTGATCCCCTTTATCGCCGGGCTATTGGCGCTGGGCGCGCCTTTGTCGGCAGTCATGGCCTTTTGGCTCTCTTCCCCGTTGATCGACCCGCCGACGCTGTTGATCACGGCGGCGGCGCTGGGCTGGCCCTTTGCCATCGCCAAAGCGGCGAGTGCGGTTGGGCTCGGCCTGTTCGGCGGCTTTGTGGTGAAAGCGCTGCGGAGCGGTGGGCTGTTTGCCCAGCCCTTGCGCAAGGAACCGGTCAAAAGCTGCTGCGGCTGTGGTACGCCCAAGGTCGAGCAGCCGAACTGGCGGTTCTGGCAAGAGGAGGGGCGGCGGGCGACCTTCCGCAAGGAGTTTGTCGAAAACGCCCTGTTCCTGCTGAAATGGCTTGCCTTTGCCTATGTGCTGGAAGCGCTCTTGGTGACCTATGTGCGCCCCGAATGGATTGCGTCGCTGGTCGGTGGCGAGGGCGTGGTGCCGATTGCCATTGCTGCCGTGGTGGGCATGCCGGCCTATCTCAATTCCTACGTCGCCCCGCCCTTGTTGGCCGGCTTGATGGCGCAGGGCATGAGCGGTGGTGCCGCGCTGGCCTTTATGGTGGCGGGGGCGGTGAGCTCCATCCCGGCGATGGCAGCGGTCTGGTCTCTGGTGAAGCCGCGGGTGTTCGCCACCTATCTGGGGCTGGGGGTCAGCGGGGCTATCCTGTCGGGTATTCTGTTCCAGATGATCTGAGCGGCGTCGTTTCAAAACACGTGATGCCCAGAATAGAAAAGCGTGGCTCTGATCCCAGAGCCACGCTTCATCATGTTTCGGCGTTCGATCTGTGGCGATCAGCCAAAGACCGTAGTCAGCGCCTTGTCCACCGCATCGGTGATGCGGTCGATATCCTCCGCCGTGGCGATCAGCGCCGGGCTGAAGCAGAGCGTGTTATTGCGCCCCGGAATGGAGCGGTTGGTGACGCCGATGATCACGCCGTGGTTGCCGACCTCGGCCACCACCTTTTGCGCAATCGCTTCGTCTACCGGCTCCTTGGTTTCGCGGTCGGTGACCAGCTCGGCGCCGAGGAACAGGCCCTTGCCGCGCACATCGCCGATCACCGCGTGCTTTTCCTTGAGCGCCAGCAGGTTGTTCATCATCCGCTCGCCCATCTTGGTGCAGTTTTCCAAGAGGCCTTCGTCTTCGATGATGCGCATGTTCTCCAGCGCCGCCGCCGGGCCTGCGGTGCAGCCGCCAAAGGTGGAGATATCGCGGAAGTAGTTCATCTTGTCCGACGCATCGTCTTTGAACATCTCAAAGACTTCCTCGGTGGTAACCATGCAGGCGATGGCCGCATAGCCAGAGGCGACGCCCTTGGCCATGGTCACAAAGTCGGGCTGGATGCCGTAGTGCTGATAGCCGAACCAATGGGTGCCGGTGCGCCCGATGCCGCAGACCACCTCGTCGATATGCAACAGGATATCGTATTTCTTGCAGATCTCCTGCACGCGCGGCCAATAGCCCTCGGGGGCCTCGATAACGCCACCACCTGCGGTCACCGGCTCAAGGCAGAGACCGCCGACGGTCTCGGGGCCTTCGCGCAGGATGACCTCTTCGATCAGATTGGCGGCGGCAATGCCGAACTCTTCGCCCGAGAGATGCTCCAGACCCAGCTCGTGTTTGCGGTATTCCATGCAATGGGGCACGCGGACGAAATCCGGCGCGAAGGGGCCGTATTGCGCGTTGCGCTCGTCCTGACCGCCTGCCGACATCGCTGCAAGGGTGGAGCCGTGGTAATCGCGGTCGCGGTAGAGGATCTTGGTCTTCTTGCCGCCGTATTTCTTATGCGCGATCTGGCGGATCATCTTGAAGGCTTTCTCATTCGCCTCCGAGCCGGAGTTCACGTAATAAACGCGCGACATGCCGGGCATTTTCTCGATCAGCTTTTCGGCAAACAGCGCGCCGGGCACCGAGCCTGCGGCCTGCGCGAAATAGCACATCTTCATCATCTGGTCGTAGACCGCCTGACAGATGCTTTCGCGGCCATAGCCCACGTTGACCGTCCAGACCGCGCCGGAGACCGCGTCGAGCCATTCCTTGCCATTCTGATCCCAGACGCGCATGCCCTTGCCCTCGACGATGATGCGCGGGTCGTTGGCTTCAAAGGGTTTGTGCTGCACGAGATGGTGCCAGACGTGGGCTTTATCGGCCTCGATGACGTGGCTCAGGTCGTTATCGGTGAACGTGCCATGCATGGCCTGTTCCTTTCTTCTTGTTCGGGGTTCCAAAGGTCTGGCCGACGGGCGGACGGACTCGGTCGAGTTTCACCAAAAACGAAATCTCCGAGAGGGGATAGGTCCAGTTGAAGACGAGATTTGAGACCAAATCGCGGCCACCCGGTGACCCGCACACCCGAGACAAGCGCGACGGAGCGCGAATTGTACCCCTGACGCATCATCCATTGCGCCCGTCGATGGCATGGTTTCAATATGCCGCGACGCTTAACACAGCAAAGGACGCGGACGATGAACCAATATGCGCAGACCCCGAATGCACAGGTGAATGAGGTCCTTTGCGATCTGCGCAGCGACACTGTGACCCGACCGGATGAGGCGATGCGCGCTGCGATGGCCGCCGCCGAGGTGGGCGATGATGTCTATGGCGAAGACATCACGGTAAACCGGCTGGAAGCGGTTCTGGCCGAGCGCGCAGGCAAAGAGGCGGCGCTGTTCCTGCCAACCGGCACGCAGAGCAATTTCGTCGCAGTGCTGGCGCATTGTGGGCGCGGTGAAGAGGTCATCCTCGGGCGCGGCTATCACGTTTACAAATACGAGGCGGGCGGTGCCTCGGCGCTGGGTGGTATCGTGATGGACCCGCAGACCGTCGAAGCCGATGGGGGGCTGAACCCGGCTGATATTTCCGCCGCTGTAAAAGACGATGACTCGCATCACCCGATTAGCCGCCTGTTGTCCTTGGAGAACACCCATAACGGCAAAGCAGTGCCTTTGGCGCGCATGGACGCCTGTATCGCGGCGGCGCGGGATGCGGGGCTGTCGGTGCATTTGGATGGGGCGCGGGTGTTCAACGCAACCACCGCGCTTGGCTGTGATCTGGCAGAGATCGCGGGGCGGTTTGAGACTGTTTCGATCTGCCTGTCAAAGGGGCTTGGGGCGCCGGTGGGGTCTGTTCTGGTCGGTTCGTCCGCGCTGATTGCCCGCGCGCGGCGCTGGCGTAAGATGGTCGGCGGGGGCATGCGGCAAGCCGGTGTACTGGCCGCTGCGGGGCTTCATGCGCTCGACCACAATGTGGCACGGCTGGCCGAAGATCATGCCCGCGCAGAAGCGCTTGGCGATGCGCTGCGCGCTCTGGGGGCGGGCACCGTGGAGCAAAACACCAATATGGTCTTCTTTACCCCGTCGGATGGCGATAACGCCGCGCTGGGCCAGACCCTGGCCCAGCATGGTGTGGTGATCTCAGCGGGCGGGACGGGCGCGATCCGCATGGTCCTGCACCGCGACGTGAACGACCGCGGGTTTGACGCGCTGCTCGGCGGTCTCCGGGCGCATTACGGCTGAGGTCTCTGCCGTCTTGGCCGGGGTGAGTTCCTTGTTGGAAACGCCCTCAATCTGCGAGCCATGCAGGAAGATGGTCGGTTCCAACCAATAGGTTGGGATCGCATTCTTCATCAACATGTAGGACATCGCGTGGTCCATCGCGTAGAATTCGCGCGGCATGGGGCGGCTCATCATTTCGGTAAAGGCCCGCGCCGTACTGCGGCTGATCAGGGTGCCGCAGCCGGTCCGTGTCTGGCCGTTCAACATCCGGCTGAGGCCGATGGGGGTGTTCTGCGGCACGTCCGTATCGCGCGGTTTCAAGCCACACCCGCCAGCCACGTCGATGAAGAAGTCATGCCCCGTGACCTCTTCAACCAAAGCCTGCAACCGGTCGAAGCCGTCTTCTGTTGGGATAGCATCATCTTCTAGAATAAGGGAGACCTCATGCGGGCTCTCTGCGGCAAGGCGAAACGCTTCTTTGAATTTGCAAAGATTTGACGCGACAATTCGGGCGCGACGCGGAATGTCGGTGAAGGCATCCTCTGGATCCGTGTATCGAAACTTCTCCTGATGAAATTTCAACCACATGGCACGTACCAACTGATTCCAGTTGTATTCCGGCCTTTGCAACCCCACCGAGTGCGCCATGCAGATAATTTGGTGGGTCGCGTGATGCGTATCGTCTTTGAGCGGGGTTGGATCGAAGTAGAGAGTCGGATCAACTATATCTTCTTGATTGTAATCATTGATCCAAACGGGGTCGAGATTCATGATCCAGCTGGATTCGATGCTTTGGCGCCGTTTGATATTTGGCGGATAGTGGAGAATAAAAGTGCTCAGGGACATGGGGTGCCTCGGAGAAAAGAAGAGAAAGCCAATTCAATTGCTTTCTTATCCGGGCTTTTGGGTTGAGGGATCCTTAATGCAGCTGCCGCAAAGGTTGTTTTTGCGGGGAAGTAAGGTCGCAAATTTATCGTGCGATTGAATAAAGAACTAATCGCGCCCTGAGAGTGTCTGGGTATATTTGAAAATCGTGAATGTATTGCCGCCCTTGGGTTGAGCGGCGCGCGTCAGATTTCTTTGCGCGCCCGCAGTGCGGCGGAGATGGTGCCGTCGTCCAAATAGTCCAATTCGCCCCCAATCGGTACACCCTGCGCCAGCGAGGTCAATTTGACCCGACCGGTCAGCTGATCCGCGATGTAATGGGCGGTGGTTTGGCCGTCGATCGTGGCGTTGAGGGCGAGGATCACCTCGCTGACGCCTTCGGTGGACACCCGGTCCACAAGGCGCGGGATCCGCAGGTCTTCGGGGCCAATAGCATCCAGCGCAGAGAGGGTGCCGCCCAGAACGTGATAGCGCCCCCGAAACACATTGGCGCGTTCCATCGCCCAGAGATCTGCCACGTCTTCAACCACACAGAGCTCACCGTTTTCGCGGGCCTCATCGGCGCAGATGCCACAGATGTCGCTGGTGCCGACGTTGCCGCAGTTGAGGCACTCGCGGGCGGTTTCCGCCACGCGGCTCATGGCATCCGCAAGCGGGGTGAGCACCAGCGCGCGTTTGCGGATCAGGTGTAGCACAGCACGGCGGGCCGAGCGGGGACCGAGACCGGGCAGTTTGGCCATCAGCGCGATGAGCGCCTCGATATCACTGTTGTCCTGCGCTGCCATCTGTCTTGCTCGGGGTCTCGCTCGTTCTTCTTATGTTCAACTCCGCCACATCGCGGGGCAAAGTGCAAGCCCCGGCGGCGGTGTCGCGGCGTGGGGCCCTAAAAACTGGACCCTAAAACCTAGGTCCTGAAACGCAGGTGGTGACGCTCTGGTCATGAAAAAAGGCGACCCGGCGGGCCGCCTTTCCACACATATGTGGGCCGCCTTAGAAGGGCAGCTTCATATCTTTGGGCAGGCCAAGACCCTCGGTCAGTTTGGTCATCTCTTCCTGTGCGCGCTCTGCCGCTTTGGCTTGCGCGTCTTTCACGGCTGCGAGGATCAGATCCTCGACCACTTCTTTGTCGTCGCCGTTAAAGATCGAGGGATCGATGTCGAGCGATTTGAGGTCGCCCTTGGCGCTGGCGGTTGCCTTCACCAGACCTGCGCCTGCTTCGCCCACGACCATGATGTTATGCAGTTCTTCCTGCATCTCTCCCATCTTGGATTGCATTTCCTGGGCTTTTTTCATCATCCCGGCCATATCGCCGAGGGCACCGAGGCCTTTGAACATGTCCTATCCTTCCCCTTTTGAGGTTCGCCGAGTTAGATACGTGCGGTGTGCCTCTCAGGCAAGGGCAAAGCCCTTTTGTCGCGGCTATTCGCGCGGGCTGGAGGAGGATTTCGGCCGAAACCTCGCGCGATACGCGCTGGGTGTGAGGCCGGTTACCGATTTGAAGGCGCGGGCAAAGGCGGCGGTGTCGCGATAGCCGCAGTCCCATGCGATTTGCGCAACACTGGCGGCGGTGCGTTCCAGCGCGCCGCGGGCCTTTTCGATGCGTAGCGCTTGCAAATAGCTTGCGGGCGGCAAGGCGGTCGCAGCCGTGAAGCGCCGCACGAAGGAGCGTTCTGACAGGGCGGCAATGCGCGCGAGCTTGGGGACGGTCAGCGGTTCGCCATAGTGGCGATCCATGTGACGCTGGACCTCCAAAACGGCGCTGTCGCCATGTTGGCGGGGCGGTCGAAAGGTGGAATAGGCCCGCTGTTCGCGCCCTGCAGGGTCAATAAGCAGGTGCCGGGCAAGTCGATTGACCATATCCGCCCCGTACCACCGCCCGGCCAAATGCAGGCCGAGGTCGGTCCAAGCCATCAACCCGCCTGCCGTGACCACATCTCCGTCGTCCACGAGGATATGTTCCGGGGCCAGATGGACGTCGGGATGGGCCTGTCGAAAATCCTCCTCCAGCGCCCAATGGGTGGTTGCGGCCCGCCCTGACAGCACACCAGCCTCTGCCAGCCAGAAGGCGCCCGCACAGACGGAGCTGGCCAATGCGCCATTGGCGTGTTGTCGCGCGGCCCATGCCAGAACCGGGTCGCCCGCGCTCGGTCGGGCGCCTTCGGTCGAGGGCGCAAAGACAAAGGCCGCCACAGGGCCGTCCGGCAGGTCCCGTGCTGCGCAAATCTGCAGGTCAAGCGGCGCGCAGTCCGGCGCAAGGCGCGGGGGCATTGCGAGAATATCGCGCAGCCCCAAGAGCGCAGAGAGCTGCGCGCCGGGCGTGTCGAGCAGGAGAATGGGCAAGGCTGGCGTAATCTGCATGATCTTAGGCATATGCGCCAAGTGTCCCTGCGGTCAACTGCGGGCAGAATGGGCCTCGTCGAACATAGGAGAGCCTGACAGATGACAAAAACCGCCCTGATCCTTGTGGACCTGCAAAACGACTATTTCCCCGGTGGTGCCTGGGAATTGCACGAAACAGAGCGTGCCGCCGACAATGCCGCGCGCCTCCTTGCGCTGTTTCGGGCGCGGGGGGATCTGGTGGTGCATATCCGGCATGAGAACCCTAGCCCTGAGGCTCCGTTCTTTCGGGCCGGGACAGAAGGCGCGGAAATCCACCCCACGGTCGCAGCCGAAGCGCGCGAGGTCGTGCTGACCAAGCATCGCCCGAATTCCTTTTACGAAACAGGGCTGTTGGAGATGTTGCAAGAGGCCGGTGTGGAGGCGGTGACCATCTGTGGCGCGATGAGCCAGATGTGTGTAGATGCCACCGTGCGCGCGGCCGCAGATCACGGCTTTGCTGTCACGGTGCCAGAAGACGCCTGTGCGGCCCGTGGAGTGGAGTTCGGCGGCGTGACCCTTTCGGGGGCGCAGGTCCATGTGGCCTTTATGGCGCCATTGGCGATGGCCTACGCCAAGGTGGTCAAAGTCGCCGATTTGATCGGTTGAGCCGTCACAACGGTTCGTTGGAGTGAGCCGGTTGCGCGGCTCACGCCTTGGCGGCTTACTCTTCGAAGGGGTCCCACTCGTCCTCGACCTCGGGCAGGGCTTCGGCCTGAACCTCGGCTTCCATTTCCTCGGGGGTGCGGATCTTGGTGATCTTGGCGGAGGGGAAATTCTTGAGAACGGCCTGCACCAAGGGATGCGCCGTGGCCGTTTCGCGCAGGGCGTTCTCGGCCGCGTCGCGCACCTCAGAGATGGTCGGGGCGTCGCCATTCGGGGCAATCGACACGACCCAGCGGCTGCCGGTCCAGTTCTGAAGCGCGGTGCCGATGCGGTTGGCGAGGTCCTTGGGTGCATTGGCGGCCGGGGTGAATTCGATCCGGCCCGGCTGATACGACACGAGACGCACACCGCCCTCGACCTCGACCAGAAGCTTCACATCCCGATGGGTGCGGATCAGCTCGATCACATGCTCAAAGGTCGGATAGCGGGCGAGCGCATTGTCTGCCTGCGGAGCCAGAGCGGCCGCTTGGCCAGAGCCGAGCGCCATGGTGTGCCCACCAGAGGGGCCACCCGCAGGCGCGCCCTGTTGTGGCGCATAGGCTTGCGCCCCGCCACCATGGTTCTGCATTGGCATCCCGCCACCGGGGCCACCGGGATGGGGCGGGGGCGGCGTGTCTTGCAGCTTGCGCACCAGTTCCTCGGGCGAGGGGAGGTCGGCCACATGGGTCAGGCGGATCACGGCCATTTCAGCGGCCATCATGGCGTTGGGGGCGGCGGCCACTTCTTCCAGCGCCTTGAGGAGCATCTGCCACATGCGGGTCAGCACCCGCATCGGCAGGCGTTTGGCCATATCCTGCCCACGGGCGCGTTCATCGGGGCTGATGGTCGGGTCTTCAGCCGCATCGGGGGTGATTTTCACCACCGAAACCCAATGGGTGATCTCCGCGAGATCGCGCAGCACCGCCATCGGGTCAGCGCCTTCGGCATATTGGCCGGACAGCTCCGTCAGAGCGGCGGCGGCATCGCCGCGCAGGATCATGTCCATCAGGTCGAGAACCCGGCCCCGGTCTGCCAGACCGAGCATGGCGCGCACCTGTTCCGCCGTGGTTTCTCCCGCGCCATGGCTGATCGCCTGATCGAGCAAGGAGGTCGCATCGCGGGCAGAGCCTTCGGCGGCACGGGTGATCAGCGCCAGCGCATCCTCGGCGATTTCTGCGCTCTCGGCGGTGGCGATCTTGCGCAAGAGGGCGATCATCACCTCGGGTTCGATTCGCCGCAGGTCGAACCGCTGGCAGCGCGACAGCACCGTCACCGGCACCTTGCGGATCTCCGTGGTGGCGAAGATGAATTTCACATGGGCCGGCGGCTCCTCCAGCGTCTTCAACAGCGCGTTGAAGGCGGAGGTCGACAGCATGTGCACTTCGTCGATGATATAGATCTTGTAGCGGGCCGAGGCGGCGCGATAGGCGACGCTGTCGATGATCTCGCGGATGTCGCCCACCCCGGTGCGCGAGGCGGCGTCCATCTCCATCACGTCCACATGGCGGCCTTCCATGATCGCCACGCAATGTTCGCATTTGCCGCAGGGCTCTGTGGTGGGGCCGCCGGTGCCATCGGGGCCGATGCAGTTCATCCCCTTGGCAATGATCCGTGCGGTGGTGGTTTTCCCCGTGCCGCGGATGCCGGTCATGATGAAGGCCTGCGCGATCCGGTCGGCGGCAAAGGCGTTCTTCAGCGTGCGCACCATCGCGTCCTGACCCACCAGATCGGCAAAGGTCTCGGGCCGGTACTTACGGGCCAGAACCTGATAGGGACCGGAGGGGCTGGGGGCTGTCTCGGGGCTGTGCTCGCTCATGAGGGCCTTTCGGAAGGTCTTGGCGTGGCTGGCGAAAAGGGATTCGCAGGGCCACAGGATCGTTTGGTGCAAACTAAGGTTCGCGGTGCCATTCGTCCACCGCTCATCCGTCCATGCCTGCGTGGTGCGCACCCACAGCCCTGTAGATGCGCGGGGCGGGTCACAGTCTGCGTGTCTTTTTAGAGGTCTTGTAAAAAGTACTAACGGGTTTGACCGTGCCTCGGGTAGAGTTGATCTGCATTTGTTCGCGGCATGTTGCGCCGCAGCTCCCGGGGGGGATTAAATGGTAGACCTGTCAAATCCGCAGCCGCAAATCCCGGCTCAGACCCTGTCCTTGCACGCCTTGTCGGTGGGCGAGGGCATTTTGGCGCTCTGTCAGGCTCCCGGTTTGGGCGGAAATTACAAGGAAGACCTGCGGCTGATCCGGGAATGGCGCCCCTCTATCGTCATCACGCTGACCACGCGGGTGGAGCATGTGATCATGGGCGTGGAGACGCTGGGGACAGACATCCAGAGCCTTGGCAGCCGATGGTTTCACTTCCCGGTGGATGATTATCAGATCCCGACAGCGGATTCGCAGGACCGGTGGCGCGAGATTTCGACCCTCGCGCGCAAGGCCTTGGCGGGCGGCGGGCGTGTTCTGGTGCATTGCAAAGGCGGCTGCGGCCGGTCCGGCATGACGGCGCTGCGTCTGTTGATCGACAGTGGCGAAGCGCCTGACGCGGCGCTTGCCCGACTGCGGTCCGTGCGCCCCTGCGCGGTGGAGACCGATGCACAGATGGCCTGGGCCTATGGGCCGCGGCGCAAGGCCCCTTCGGCCAATGCGGCCGTCCCCTTGGCCGAGGCGCCGCGCACTGCCTCCTGACCCTGCTGCCTTTTCCAGCCGATTAAGCGTGTAATGTCATTTCTGCGAGGGGCAGGTCGCGCGGGCGAGCCTCGCCAAAGGCGCGCGGCATGGCCTCTGCGGAGGCTAGGCCAAAACTATCCAAAGCAGGCGACAACATCGCATCGGCAAAACGGTCGAGATCGGCGGTCTCGGTCGCGGGCGCCACATCGCAGAACACGCGAATGCGGTCGTGTCGGGCGGCAAACCGGGCCGGGCAGGCTTTTTCACAGCCATCAAGCTGACTGTCGCCGATGATCTCAAAATCCTCCTGCGTGACGTGCCGCGCCTTGTCGAGCGCGCCTGCAAGCGCCCGCAACATTCGTTCTGCCGCAGGGCAGGGGCGGCCGAGGTGGAGGCATGTGGTGGCCACGAAGTCGTGGGTCATTGTGGTCTCTTTGGTCATAGCGCCCTCCGCGCATGTGGGGTTCGGCTGGGCGGTGGAAGACCTCGCTGGTGGCGGCGTCATCAAAGCGCCAAAGCCAGCAGACCTCTCCCAAAGCGCCCCGCTTGGGTGTCGAGTTCAAGTTCGATGGCAGGTCTCCTGACTTGCGGGTCGCTGCGTCCCGGCCCTTCCCGATCCTGTTGGTCCCTTTGGGGTCGGATCAGTGGTCTTGCCAGTTTGCTCGCCGCTTACAGTTGCGGGGGCAGTCACGGAGTTGGCCTCTGCGTCGGGTCTGTAGACCCTTGGCGGACACCGCACCGTGTTCCCTTTTCATCCCCGCCCACAAGATATTGCGGTTGGGGAACCATCGCCCATAGGGGTAGCGGGTGACGATATGAGTCGTCAATCGTGCATCGCAGCAGGACGGATCAGAGGGGCGAAAAACACAAAACCCCGCCGTGGGGCGGGGCATTGTGATAAAGTGAGAGGCTGGACATCGACCCAAGCGGGGCTCGTTGTGGCTGCTTCCTTCCGGACCTGACCAGGTTGGCGAGGCGCCTGCCCGCGCCAACCTCTCGAATCCCGATATAGGCAAGTGACGTCTGGATGACAACCCCGTCGCAATCGTGCCGATGGTGCTCAGAGGGACAGGCGCAGGGACAGAAAGCCGCTCTCCGTCATCTCGGCGCTCTCGGCGACCTCTGGAGGCAGTTCGTGCAGAAACGAACGGGCCCCGGGACCTGAGCAGGCGAGGGTCTCCACCCCAAGATCGGGGGTGAACTGCCAAGGGTAGGGCGCGGCAGCAATCGGATCGGCGAGCAGCGCGCCGGTTACGTAGTCACCAACCGCCTCGCGCACCAATCTTGGGGGCAGATTGAGCAGGGGAGCACCTTCAAGCATGCGGAAATTGCCGCCCCCGCTGCTGCGATAATTGTTGAAGGCAACTGCGAACCGCTGGTGGCGTGGCAGGTCTTGGCCCTGAAAGCGCAGGTTGCGGACCCGCCCGGGACCGTCGCCAATCCGTTGGCCGTCGGCGTCAAACAGCGCGGGCTGGGTTGGGTCGATCTCGTACTCCAGCCCAAAGATCACATCAAAGTTGTGGCCGGCGCGCTCTGGGTTGACCAGCGGGCGCGGCGCGGCGTTGGGCGGCAATTGATTGAAAAAGCTCGCCGACATCTCCAGCCAATCCCGCAGACGCGCGCCATCAACAAGGATGCAGCGCAGCTCGTTTGGGTAGATGTAGAGATCCGCCACATGGCGGCGGGACATTTTGCCCGCAGGCACATCGGTGTAGTTGCGCGGCCCGGCCCGGCCTCCGAATTTGGCCGGCGCAATGGCCGACAGGAGGGGGAGGTCGCCGTGACCTGCCGCCTCGAGATGCGGACGGACTGCGGCGGCCTGCGCGGCGGCGGCGAGATGGAGGGCGCGATCGGCTCCAAAGAAGGTGAAATAGGAGTGCAACGGAATCGTGCTTTCGCCGACCGTTTCCGCCATCTGGGCCCGCGTGCGCAGGTGGGCATCGGTCAGTGCCGCAACAAAGTCCGGCACCTCTGGCGTCAAGGCTTCTACCCCGGCGGCGGTGCGGGCACTGACGGGGCGCAGGTGGGCGTTGGATTTCACCACGCTCCAGCCCTCTGGGCCGTATTCCAAATCCAGATCAAGCACGCCGAGATGAGAGCCGCCGGTGCCGGGCATCACAACGGGCACAGGCAATTGCGACCCTTGCGTGTTGGCGCAGGGAAGCAGCAGATGCGTATGCCCACCGACAGCGGCATCAAGACCGGGCAGGGCTGCAATCGGGCGCAGCGCGTTTTCCATGCCGAGGCTGGCCTCTGCTGGACCAAGGCCAGTGTGGGCGAGGGCGATCACGACATCGGCTCCCATCGTGCGCAGGTCGGCGATGGCAGTGCGGGCGGCGATGACCATATCGTCGATACGCAGGCGCCCCTCTAGGTGGTCCGCGTCCCACATCATCGTTTGCGGCGGAAGAACTGAAAACAGACCGATTCGCACCGGCGGCGCAGTCATGCCTGCGCCATGCACCTCGCGCTCTAGGATCAACAGGCGCTGTGTCGGCAGGCTGGCAGTGGGATCCAGGCTGTGCAGATTGCTGGCCAGTGCGGGGCAGGGCAGGGCGGTCAAGGCGCGGCCCAGAACCTCCAGCCCGAAATTAAACTCGTGATTGCCAAGACCGACCGCGTCATAGCCCAACAGCGCAAAGGCCTTGACGGCGGGTGGGACGATCTCTGGGCGCTCAAGGTCGGTTTCGGCAAGCGGCGTGCCCTGCAGCCAATCTCCGTTGTCGACCAAGAGCGCGGCGCCGCCTTCCGCGGCCACTTCGGCGCGGGCCTTCGCGATCAGGCTGCCCGTGCGACTGAGGCCAAGGCCCGGATTGGGGCAGTCGGCGTAGTAGTCATGGCTGAGGAGGTTGCTGTGCACATCCGAGGTCGCGAGCACACGCAATCGCCCTGCAGGCGCTCGCGCGTCGTTTCTGCTGTCGCAGGTGTCGGCTGTCCCGGCCGCACCCCTATGGAGTTGCGTCATCGCTCTTCTTTTGCCCGTTCGGCGTCTCCGTTTGTCCCGCCGCTTCGGGGATCTGTCGGAGCTTCATGAAATAGTTAACGCTGACAAGAACAGGCTTCGGACTCTGGTGGAACCCTTCGGTTCTGTATTTTTGTAGATTTTGCAAACCGTGGCATTTTTGCTTGAGTCATAGGTGGGAATGCGGCATCGCCTGACCTGAATCCTGTTAAAACCTATAGGTGTGGCGCAGGAAAACGGGCAACGCGTGAGGGTGGTATGAAGCGGGCAGAACAGGTCACATTCGGGGGAAGCAGCTTGGATCGTGCCGCCGAGTTGCGCACGAACCCAGAGGCTCTGGCCCAGCTTTGGGCGCAGGACACCACGCAAGTTCTGTTGATGTGGCGGGGCAAACCGTTGTGCGTGCTGCCCGAAGGGGCGGAACTGGCAGAGGGCTTGGCGATGGTCGCACCCTCGCATCCTTTGCTGGAGGGGCGCGCTGACGAGGCTCTGTTTCTGGGTCGAAGCGAGGCGGGGACCGGATATTTCGCATGGGACCTCGGTGCGTGGGAGCCGAACGAGGATCTGTCGACCCTTGGTGCGTTTCTGGACCCGAGTTTGCAGCGCCATCCGGAATTGCTGCCCACCCAAGTCTTTGCCGAGTTGCGGGCAGTGATGACCCGGCTGACGGCGCGCGAGGCGGAACTGGCCGCAACGGCCAAGGCCCTGCTGTCTTGGCACGCAAGCCATGGCCATTGTGCCTGCTGCGGCGCGGCGAGCCGGATGGCGCAGGCAGGCTGGCAGCGGCTATGCGACAGCTGCGGTGCGCCGCATTTCCCGCGCACTGACCCGGTGGTGATCATGTTGATCACACGCGGCGATCGGGTCTTGCTGGGGCGCTCTCCCGGTTGGCCGGAGGGGATGTACTCCCTCTTGGCGGGCTTCGTGGAGCCTGGTGAAACGCTCGAAGCCGCCGTGCGGCGCGAGGTGCTAGAGGAAGCAGGTGTGCAGGTCGGCGCGGTCTCTTATCTGGCGAGCCAGCCCTGGGCCTTTCCGATGTCGCTGATGTTCGGATGCCACGGGCAGGCCTTGAACGACGACATTCAGATCGACCCGAATGAGATCGAAGAAGCGCTTTGGCTGACCCGCCAAGAGGTGATGGATATGATCGCAGGCGACCACCCAAAGGTGCGCGCGCCGCGAAAAGGTGCAATCGCCGGCTTTCTCTTGGAAAACTGGGTTGCGGATACACTCGGGTAACCCACATAGTTTAAAGTGGTTGTGCAAAAGCCCCTTTTGCATGCCTATGCAGCGTGCGATCCCAGAGTAAAACAAGGCCCCGTTCATGCAGTTCGAAACCAAAGAAGACATCGACAGCCCGATCGAGGAGATCTTTGCCGCGATCACCGATTTCGAGATGTTCGAGCGGTCCGCCATTCGTCGCGGCGTTGAGGTCGCGCGCAAGGGCGATGCGGCGGCGGGTTTGGAAAACCTGTCTTGGGATGTGGGCTTCTTGTTTCGTGGCTCCAAGCGCGAGATGTCGCTGACTGTGGATCGGAGTGATCCGCCCAATGCCATTGATCTTAAAGCAAAAGGCAATGGGATGAGCGGCGAAATGCATGTGGAGCTTCTGGCCCTGTCGCCCCGGCGGACCCGCATGATCGTGCGGTTCAACCTGACGCCGAAAACACTCGCGGCCCGCCTCTTGGTGCAGTCTTTGAAACTGGCGCGCAACAAGATCGACCGTCGCTTCCGCCTTCGGGTGGCCGAGTTCGCCCGCCTCACCGAAGAGCGTCTGGCGCAAGGCGTGCAGACCGCCTGATCGGTGGTGGTTTGCTTTAGGGCGTCGCGGGTCGATTGCCAGTCTAAAACCTGCATTTAAAAGTAATAATTTTCCGCACTTTAACCAACTGGTTTGGTCGAGGTTGCGCGCTTGTTAATACCCTTGTGCAATGTCTGGGTCTTAAAAACCAAGACACGACCCAAGGACGACACCGCATGTATCGCTTACTGGATTGCATCACGCAGGAGCACCATTACGGATTGGTCGCAATCGCGGCCTTCATCTGTGTGATCGGGTCCTTTCTTTCAATTCATATGACCTCGCGACTGAAGGAATGGTCGGGCAAGCGGCGCTGGGTTCAGTTGCCCATGGCGGGTCTGATCAGTGGCGCGACCATCTGGTCGACGCATTTTATCGCGATGCTGGCCTATGAACCCGGATATGAACACGGTTACGAGCCGGTTTTGACTGGGATCTCCCTCTTGGTGGGCGTTGGCGGCGCAATGGCTGCGAATGCCGGATTTGCCTTTGCACGGGGAGCGTTCACCCCGGCCCTGTCTGGTGTCATCTTCGGGATGACCGTGGCGGCCATGCATTACACTGGCATGCGCGCCTATCTGCTGCCGGGTGGGATCGAATGGTCGCTGAGCACGGTCTTTGTCTCCTGTCTGCTTGGCTCTGTCCTTGGCGGGCTGAGCTATTGTATGATCGCGCGCAATCGCAGTGGCCTGAGGGCCCGACTGGCGGCTGCCGGCGTCATGGTGCTTGCCATCTGCTTGATGCATTTCACCGGCATGAGCGCGATCGAAGTGCGGCTTGATTCTTCGGTCGATGTTCCGACGCAGGTGATCTCTGACACGGCGATGGCGATGCTGATCTTTGCGGTCACCGGTGTGATTCTGCTGATCGCCATGGCCTCCGCGAGCATCGAAGTGAACATGGAAGGCGAGACCCGCAATCAGCTGAGCCATGCGGCGCTGCATGATCCTTTGACTGGGATGCCCAACCGGATGTGGTTGAACCGCAAACTCGAAGCGCTGGAGATGCAGCTTCAGGCGGACCAAACCGCACGGGCGGCGATCCTGACCATCGACCTCAACCTGTTCAAAGAAATCAACGATGTGCACGGGCACGCCGCCGGGGATGCCGTATTGCGGCGCGTGGCGCTGCGGTTGGACGCGCAGCAGGGCGAAGACGAAGCGATCGCGCGCGTTGGTGGCGACGAATTTGTGGCGGTAAAGCAAAACTTCCGCCGTATCGAAGAGGTGCTGGCCTTTGCCGAGCGTCTTCACGCCGCGATCATCGAACCGATTGATCTGGAAGAGGTCTCCCTGCGGGTTGGTGCCTCGATCGGGGTCGCCAGTACGTTGGAAGACGGTCATGTGCCGCAAGAGTTGCTGCATAAATCAGACGTGGCGATGTACCGCGCAAAGAGCGATGCCGATATGCCGGTTTGCCTCTTTAATGCGGAGATGGACCAAAAGAGCCGCGACAAGAGCCAGATGATTCAGGATCTGCGGCTTGCCTTGCAGAACGACCAGTTCGAGCTGGTCTATCAACTGCAAAACGAGATCGACTCGCTGGCGCCGGTGGGGTTTGAGGTGCTGTTGCGCTGGAACCATCCGACGCGCGGCCGGGTTTCGCCGGTGGAGTTTATTCCGGTGGCGGAAGAGACCGGATTGATTCGCGATATCGGCCATTGGGTCCTGCGGGAGGCTTGCCGCGAGGCCGCCGGATGGACGCATCCCTATAGTGTAGCCGTCAATGTGGCGCCGCAGCAGTTGGTGCAGCCTTCGTTCGTTGAGGATGTGATGGACATCCTAATGGAGACCGGTCTCGATGCTGGACGCCTGGAGTTGGAAATCACCGAGGCCAGCATCATCGACGATCAGGCCCACACGCTGAGAGTGATGCACAAGCTGAAATCGCTGGGGATTCGGATTGCCATGGATGATTTTGGCACCGGCTATTCCTCGCTGGCGACCCTGCAGGCGTTTCCCTTCGACAAGATCAAGATCGACCGCAGTTTTGTGCAGGATGTGCATAAGGATGCGCAGCGCGCGGCGATTGTGCGCTCGACGCTTCTTCTCGGGGCGGCGCTGGATATTCCTGTTTTGGCAGAAGGGGTTGAGGTCGAGGATGAGTTAAGCTTCCTCAAGACCGAGCGCTGCGCTTCTGTGCAGGGATATTATTTCGGCAAACCGATGAGCCGCAACGATATGCGCATCATCGCCTGTGCAGAGCAGCTGCGTAAAGACACCGACGCGGCCTGAAACAAGCCCGCACTTGCGCAAGGTTTAAGGAAGTGCGGGCGCTGTCAATTCAGCGTTTTGCGTCGGCGGGGTAGACGCCCAGAATCTCGACGTTGGTGGTGAAATAGGACAGCTCGTCCATGGCGAGCTGGACATTTTCATCCTCGGGGTGGCCGTCGATATCCGCGTAAAACTGCGTCGCGGTGAAGGAGCCGTCGACCATATAGCTCTCAAGCTTGGTCATGTTGATGCCATTGGTGGCAAAACCGCCCATCGCCTTGTAAAGCGCGGCGGGAATGTTGCGGACCTGAAAGACGAAGCTGGTGATCATGCCATTGTCGCCGCGACGGCTGAAGTCGGCCTCGCGCGACATGATGAGGAAGCGAGTGGTGTTGTTGCCCTGATCCTCGATATGGCGGGCCAGAACATTGAGCCCGTAGATCTCCCCCGCCAATTCCGACGCAAGCGCCGCGTGAGCCGGATCGCCTTGCTCAGCCACATCGCGCGCGGCGCGCGCATTGTCGGGGCTGACGCGACCGCGAATCCCGTGTTCCTTTAGGAATCGCGCACATTGCGGCAGCAGCACCAGATGCGAATGCGCTTCCTTGATGTCGCCGAGTGTCGCCCCGGGCACCGCGAGCAAGTTGATGTGCACGCGGACAAAAACCTCGTCGATGATCTTGAGGCCCGAATGCGGCAGCAGGCGGTGAATATCGGCCACTCGGCCATAGGTGGTATTCTCCACCGGCAGCATGGCGAGCTCCGCTTCGCCCGAGCGCACCGCCTCGATCGCGTCCTCAAACCCACGGCAGGGAAGCACTTCCATATCGGGGCGTTTTGCCCGGCAGGCCTCGTGGCTGTAGGAGCCGAGTTCGCCCTGGATCGCGATTTTCTGGGTCATAGCTGCGTCATCTTTGCAAAAACTTGGGGAATTGGTCGTTTAGTCGCGGTGTCTATACCTTGCCAGTTGATAGGGGAAGCCTTAGACACCCTGCAAGACAGCTGAAATGGACTCGCTATCATGTTTGACACGATGACACTCACCAAAGCGACTGCAGGCCTCTGCGGTGCATTCCTTGTGTTCCTCCTGGGCAAATGGGTTGCCGAGGAGCTTTACCACGTCGAAGCGCACGGCGAAGCCTCCTACGTCATCGAGGTCGCAGACGCCGGTGGCGCGAGTGAAGAGGCCGAGGTCGACTTCGCAACCGTATTGGCTGCGGCCGATGTGGACAAAGGCGCCAAAATCTTCCGCAAATGCTCCGCCTGCCACAAAGTGGACGGCACCGACGCAACCGGCCCGCACCTCAACGGTGTTGTGGGTCGCGCACAGGGCTCTGTTGCGGGCTTTAGCTACTCCGGCGCGATTGCAGGCCTTGGCGACGTTTGGACGCCTGAGCACCTGAACGAATTCCTGACCAAGCCTTCTGCTTATGCACCGGGCACCTCCATGTCCTTCGCAGGTCTGAAAAAGATCGAAGAGCGTGCGGACCTGATCGCCTATCTGGAAAGCCTCCAGTAAGATCAGTTGGATCTCAGAATGGTTGAAAAGGCCGCTTCCCAGATGGGGGAGCGGCCTTTTTGCTGTTTCGGCGGGGTGTTGCCGGTGCTTTGACGCCGGTTTGCCAAAGCCTGCCGCCTTGTGGGGCGGCATTCCTTCTCAATTCCGCGCGAGGCCTCAATCTCAGCTTGAATCCGACGCGCCGGCACCATTAGCTTGAGAGATAACAGACAAAGGCGCCCGCGTGACCGCACCAACCGGCAAGGGCCCGCACAAAGAGCATGACAAGGGGATACGGCAGATGACGACCAGACGCGCTCGAGCATTGGCACAGACAGTTCGACCCGAAACCTGGATCAGGCCGCTTGCCAGCGCTGCGCTCCTGTCCGCCGCCGCGCTGATGGCCTCAACGCTCTCTGCGAAAAGCGAAGAACAGAAGATCATCAAGAGCTACGGTTACTCGTTCTATGGCAACCTCGATTACCCCGAGGATTACGCCCATATGAACTATGTGAACCCTGAGGCTCCGAAGGGGGGCGAGATTTCCATTCCCTTTGTGGGCACGCTCGACAGTATGAACCCCTATTCCGGCAAGGGGCGGGCGCATCTCTTCTCCGTTTACCCCTATGAAAGCTTGCTGGCGGAGGCCCCGTCGACCTCCTTGCCGGCGGACACCTATGGGCAGGGCTACTGCCTTTTGTGCGAGAGCCTTGAGTATCCCGAAGACAAATCCTGGGTGATTTTCCATATGCGGCCCGAGGCGCGGTTCTCCGATGGCACGCCGGTAACGGCCAATGACGTGGCTTTTAGCCACAATCTGCTGCTGGATCAGGGGCTGAAGTCCTATGCGGATGCTGTGCGCAAGCTGATCCCCAAGGTGGAGGTGATCGACGATTACACCATCAAGTTCTACTTCGCGGACGGTGTGTCGCGTCGGAGCCTGATCGAACAGGTGGGCGGCGTGACGGTTTGGTCAAAGAAATGGTTCGAGGAAACCGGCCAGAAGCTGAATGAAACCTGGATCGAAGGCCCTCCGGGGTCTGGTCCTTATGTGATCGACGAAATCGACCTGAGCCGCCGGATCGTGCTGAAACGGAACCCGGATTATTGGGGCAAGGACCTGCCGATCAATGTTGGGCGCAACAACTTTGACACCATCCGGCTGGAGATTTTCGCGGATGACACCGCGGCCTTTGAGGCGTTCAAGGCGGGCGAATATACCTTCCGCTCTGAGGGCGATAGCAAGAAGTGGGCGTCTGGCTATGACTTCCCCAAGGTGGACAGTGGCGCGGTGAAGAAAGAGGAACTGCCGGACGGCTCGCCGCCGACACCGACAGGGATTGTCTTTAATCTGGCGTCGCCAGAGTTGCGGGACAAGCGCGTGCGCGAAGCCTTGGCGCTGGCGTTTAACTTTGAATGGTCGAACGAGAGCTTGCTCTATGGCCTGTTCCAACGCCGTGCGTCCTATACGCAGGACACGCCCCTGATGGCCACGGGCACCCCCGAAGGTGCGGAGCTGGAATTCCTGAAATCGCTAGGCGATGTGGTGCCCGCGGATCTGCTGAGCGAAGAGGTCTACGTGCCGGAGACCTCCGACGCGAGCCGACTGTTTGATCGCCGCAACGCGCGCAAGGCCGCAAAACTCTTGGAAGAAGCGGGCTATGTCGTGGGCGATGATGGCAAGCGGGTCGGCCCGGATGGCGCGCCGTTTAAGCTGGAGTTCCTCTTCTCGGCGTCCTCGACGCCGACCACGCGATCTGTGATGGAAAACTTCGTTGCGAACCTCGAACAGATCGGGGTCAACGTGAAATTCGACGTGGTGGACACGGCGCAATACACCAAACGGGAGCGGGATCGCGACTACGACATGGTGGTCGACAGCTATGCTGCTTTCCTTGGGACCGGCACCGGACTGGAGCAGCGTTACGGGTCGGAAGCGGCGAGCTATTCGCTGTTTAACCCGGCAGGTCTCGCCTCGCCGCTGGTCGATGCGATCATCACCGCCTCGCTTGCGGCGGACAATCGCGAGGATGAGGTGACCATCCTCACCGCGCTGGACCGCGCCCTGCGGCATGAGTTCATGATGATCCCGCTCTGGTACAACCCGGATCATTGGGTGGCCTATTACGATCAGTATGAGCACCCGGAGGTGATCCCGCCCTATGGCCTCGGGTATCTCGATTTCTGGTGGTACAACGCAGACAAGGCCAAGGGTCTGCGAGACGCGGGCGCGTTGAGGTAACCGCCTGATGCTGAACTACATTCTTCGGCGCTTGCTGCTGGTGATCCCGACTCTGGTCGGGATCATGGTGGTGAACTTTGCGCTTGTGCAATTCGTGCCCGGTGGCCCGGTGGAGCAGATGATCGCCCGGCTGGAGGGCGGCGGTGACGTGTTTGGTGGCTTTGCAGGGGCGGCCAATGATGCGGGCGCCGAAAGCGTCGGTCAGGCCGAAAGCCAATATGCCGGCGCGCGCGGGTTGCCGCCAGAATTCATCGAGGAGCTGGAACGGGAGTTCGGCTTCGACAAGCCGCCGCTCGAGCGGTTTCTCAATATGATGTGGAACTACATGCGGCTCGACTTTGGCGAGAGCTATTTCCGAAATATCGGGGTGATCGATCTGGTGTTGGAGAAAATGCCGGTGTCGATCTCGCTGGGGCTGTGGTCGACCCTGATTGCCTATCTGATCTCCATCCCCTTGGGCGTCAAAAAGGCGCTGCGGGACGGCAGCCAGTTCGACAGCTGGACCAGTGGCGTCATTATCGCGGCCTATGCGATCCCCGGCTTCTTGTTCGCCATCCTCTTGCTGGTACTGCTGGCAGGAGGCTCTTATTGGCAGATTTTCCCTCTGCGCGGGCTCACTTCGGAAAACTGGGATCAGATGAGCCTTCTGGGAAAAATCGGCGACTACTTCTGGCATATCACCCTGCCCATCGTGGCCTCGACCATCTCGGCCTTTGCGACGCTGACCTTGCTGACCAAGAACAGTTTCTTGGATGAGATCAAGAAGCAGTATGTGATGACGGCCCGTGCCAAGGGTCTGACCGAGAACCGGGTGCTCTATGGCCATGTGTTCCGGAACGCGATGCTGATCGTCATCGCGGGCTTTCCCGGCGTGTTCATCTCGATCTTCTTTTCTGGCAGCTTGATTATCGAAACGATCTTTTCGCTCGATGGTCTGGGGCGTCTCGGGTTTGAGGCGGCCGTGGCACGGGACTATCCGATCGTCTTCGGGACGCTGTTTATCTTTGGCCTGATGGGGCTCGTCGTCGGGATCATCTCTGACATCATGTATGTGCTGGTTGACCCGCGCATCGACTTTGAAAAGCGGGAGGGGTGATCTGATGGCGCTCTCTCCGCTGAACCAACGTCGCTGGAACAACTTCCGCCGCAATCGCCGCGCGCTTTGGTCGCTGCGCATCTTTCTGGTGCTCTTTTGCCTGTCGCTCTTTGCGGATGTGCTGGCGAATGACAAACCCATCCTCGTCAACTATCGCGGTGACTATTACACGCCGATCTGGAATTTTTACCCCGAGACAGAGTTCGGCGGCGATTTCCAGACCGAGGCCATCTATCGCGACCCAGAGGTGCGCTGCCTGATCGCCTCGGGCGGGATTGAAGACTGTTTTGACGATCCCGAAGGCATTCTCGAAGAAATCGGCGCGGGCAGCTATGCCGCAGATGGGTTCGAGAAAGGTTGGTCAATCTGGCCGCCGATCCCCTATAGTTTCGACACGCCGGTGGATCGTCCCGGTGCGGCGCCCCTGCCGCCGAATGGGCAAAACTGGCTCGGGACGGATGACACCAAACGCGATGTGCTGGCGCGGGTGATCTATGGCTTCCGCCTGTCGATCCTCTTCACGCTGATCGTGACCCTTGCAGCCAGTCTAATCGGTGTCTTTGCTGGCGCGGTGCAGGGCTTCTTTGGCGGCTGGCTTGATCTGATCTTCCAGCGGGTGATCGAGATCTGGTCCGCGACGCCGTCGCTCTATGTGATCATCATTATGTTCGCCATTCTGGGGCGCAGTTTCTGGCTGCTGGTTTTCTTGATGATCCTCTTCAGTTGGACCTCTCTCGTTGGCGTGGTGCGGGCTGAGTTTCTGCGGGCGCGCAACCTAGAATACGTGCGGGCTGCGCGGGCCTTGGGGGTTGGCAATATGACCATCATGTTCCGCCACATGCTGCCCAATGCCATGGTGGCGACCCTAACGATGATGCCCTTCATTGTGACTGGCACCATCGGCACCCTCGCGGGGTTGGATTTCCTGGGCTTTGGTTTGCCCTCTTCGGCCCCCTCGCTGGGGGAGATGACCCTGCAGGCCAAACAGAACCTGCAAGCGCCCTGGCTGGCGTTTACGGCCTTCTTCACCTTCGCCATCATGCTCTCGCTGCTGGTCTTCATCTTTGAGGGCGTGCGGGATGCCTTTGATCCGAGAAAGACCTTTTCATGACTGCGATCCTCGAGGTGAAAGACCTGCGCGTGGCCTTCCGGCAGGATGGCAAGCTGACCGAGGCGGTAAAGGGCGTCTCCTTTTCTGTTGCGCGGGGGGAGACCGTGGCTTTGGTGGGCGAGTCCGGGTCCGGAAAATCCGTCTCAGCTCTCTCCACCGTGCAGCTGTTGGGCGACAGCGCGGTTGTCTCTGGGTCCGTCACCTATGAAGGGGAGGAAATGATCGGCGCGGATGAGCGCACGCTGCGCAAAGTGCGCGGCAACGATATTTCCTTTATCTTTCAAGAGCCGATGACCTCGCTCAATCCGCTGCACACGATTGAGAAACAGCTCGGTGAAGCACTGGCGCTGCATCAGGGCGTGGTGGGCGATGCTGCAAAAGGACGGATCCTTGATCTGTTGAACAAGGTGGGCATCCGTGATGCGGAAAGCCGTCTTGGGTCTTATCCGCACCAACTCTCCGGCGGGCAGCGGCAGCGGGTGATGATCGCCATGGCGCTGGCCAACAAGCCCGACGTGCTGATCGCGGACGAGCCGACCACAGCGCTTGATGTGACCATTCAGGCGCAGATCCTTGATCTTCTGGCGGAGCTGAAAACCTCCGAAGGCATGGGGCTGTTGTTCATCACCCATGACCTTGGCATCGTGCGGCGGATCGCCGATCGGGTCTGCGTGATGAAATCCGGCGAGATTGTCGAGGAAGGCCCCACGGCGGAAATCTTCGCTAATCCGCAGCACGCCTATACGCAAAAACTGCTCGCGGCCGAACCCTCCGGGCGCCCCGCGCCGATCCCGGCAGGCGCGCAGGAACTGGTTTCGACCAAGGACCTTAAGGTCTGGTTCCCCATTCAACGCGGCCTTCTGAAACGCACGATTGGCCATGTGAAGGCGGTCAATCCTATGTCGCTCTCGGTGAAGGCGGGCGAGACCCTTGGGATCGTTGGCGAATCCGGCTCTGGCAAGACGACCATGGCGCTGGCCATAATGCGGCTGATTGCCTCCGAGGGCGAGGTGCGCTTTCAAGGGCAAGACCTGCGGCAATGGTCGACCCGCGATCTGCGGCGTCTGCGCAAGGACATGCAGATCGTGTTTCAGGACCCCTTCGGCTCGCTCAGCCCGCGGATGACCTGCGCGCAGATCATCGCCGAGGGGCTGGCAATCCACGAGGTCGATCAGCATCGCAAACCGCGTGAGTTGGTGGCCGAGGTGATGGCCGAGGTCGGCCTCGACCCCGCCACGATGGACCGCTATCCGCATGAGTTTTCCGGCGGCCAGCGCCAGCGTATCGCGATTGCCCGCGCCATGGTGCTGCGCCCGAAATTGGTGGTGCTGGACGAGCCGACCTCGGCCCTCGATATGACGGTGCAGGTGCAGATCGTCGACCTGTTGCGCGACCTTCAGGCGCGCTACGGGCTGGCCTATCTCTTCATCAGCCACGACCTCAACGTGGTGCGCGCCATGTCGCATGAGGTGCTGGTGATGAAGGCTGGCGATGTGGTCGAACATGGCAATGCGGATGAGATTTTCCGCAACCCGAAAGATCCCTATACAAAGAGCCTTCTGGCCTCAGTTACCTCTACCTAAGCGGAATTCCTCGCTGTTGCGTCCAGCAGGGGCGGGTGGCTCCCGCCCGTCGGAGATCTGACAATCTCCTCCCGTTGGGCCCGGCCGCGCCGCTGGCGCGGCGCGGTGTCCCTGCCGAGAGGTCAGATCGCCGAGCTATGGCCCGCTTTGCTGAGGTCATAGGCGTCGAAATGGCGCGCGATCATCCGGGTCAGGGGCTTCCCCTCGGGACGAATGCTTAGCCCCTCAGAGGTGATCTCCAGCATATCCGGAAAGGCGGCGCTGACCTCTCGGTACAGCGCGGTCAGGGCCGCGGACGAGAGGTCAAACCGCGACAGGATATCGGCGCTTGAAATGGCAAAGTCGCACATCAGAGCTTCGATCAGGCGGCCGCGCAGCTGGTCTTCGCCTTTGAACAGATGGCCGCGCGACGTGGAGAACCGCCCTTCGCGCACCGCCTTGGTATAGGCCGAGGTGGAGGGTGCATTCTGCGCATAGCCCTGCGGAAAGCGCGAGATGGACGAGGCGCCAATCCCCACCAGCACATCGGCCTGATCGTCGGTATAACCTTGGAAATTGCGTCGCAGCTTGCCGGTCTGTTCGGCCTTTGCGAGCCCGTCTTGTGGCACCGCAAAATGGTCGATGCCGATTTCGCGATATCCGTCCCAGAGGAACAAACGCCGCGCGGTTTCAAAGAGTTGCAGCCGGTCTTGCGGTGTGGGCAGGCTGTCCGAGGGGATCATATTCTGCCGCCGCGCCATCCACGGCACATGGGCATAGCCATAAAGCGCCACCCGGTCGGGCGAGAGGGACAGAAGTTTCTGCACGCTTTCGGTCATCCGCGCGCGGGTCTGGTGCGGCAGGCCAAAGAGGATATCGGCGTTCAGGCTCTGGATGCCGCGCGCCCGGATCATCTCCACCGCGTCGCGGGTGACGTCAAAGGACTGAATACGGCCGATGGTCTCCTGAATCTCCGGATCAAAGTCCTGCACCCCGATGGAGGCGCGGGTCATGCCCGCCTCGGCAAGCGCATCCAGTCGCGCGGCGTCTATCTCATTGGGGTCAATCTCTACCGAGAATTCGCCCCCCGTCGCCAGCGGCGCTACGGCAAAGATCGCCGCAGCCAGATCGCGCATCATCTCCGCTCCGAGCAGGGTCGGGGTGCCGCCGCCCCAATGCAGCCGCGACAGGGTCACGCCTTCGGGCAGGTTGCGGGCGAGAAGGGCGAGCTCTTGTTTCAGGACCTCGACATAGGCCAGGACGGGCGAGTCGCTCTGGGTGCCTTGAGTGCGGCAGGCGCAGAACCAGCACAACCTGCGACAGAATGGCACATGCACGTAAAGCGAGATCTCTGATCCGGGCGCAATTGACCGGATCCAAGAGGCAAATTGCCCTGCATCCACGTCATTATTGAAGTGGGGCGCAGTGGGATAGCTGGTGTACCGGGGCACTTTCGCGTCGAAAAGTCCGAGCCGTGCCAATTGAGATTCCTGTTTCATGGCGATAGGCTTAAGGTGCATTTTGAGTGTCAGCTTTGACACAGATCAACCAGAGGCGCGTATGACCCTTCCCCAGTTCCAGTCGATCCAGTGTGCGGATTGTCCGATCCGTCACCGAGCGGTCTGCGCGCGTTGTGAGAGTGACGAGCTCGAGGCCTTGGACGCGATCAAATACTATCGCAGCTACGAGGCTGGCCAGCCGGTGATCTGGTCGGGGGACGAGATGAACTTTGTCGGCTCGGTGGTCTCGGGCATCGCGACGCTGACTCAGACGATGGAAGACGGGCGCACGCAGATGGTGGGCCTGTTGCTGCCGTCGGATTTTGTCGGCCGTCCGGGGCGGCAGGGGGCGGCTTATAACGTGGTGGCGACCACGGATGTGGTGATGTGTTGTTTCCGCAAGAAGCCCTTTGAGGAGCTGATGGCGAAGACGCCGCATATCGCGCATCGCCTCTTGGAAATGACGCTGGATGAGCTGGACGCGGCGCGGGAATGGATGCTGGTGCTGGGGCGTAAGACCGCGCGGGAAAAGATCGCGAGCCTGCTGGCGATTATTGCGCGACGGGATGCCTCGCTTAGCACGGATAGCATTACGGGTGCGGTGAGTTTTGACCTTAAGCTGACGCGGGAGGCGATGGCGGATTACCTCGGGTTGACGCTGGAAACGGTGAGCCGCCAGATCTCGGCTTTGAAAAAGGCAGGGGTGATCGTGCTGGAAGGCAAGCGCCACGTGACGGTGCCGGATATGCGCCTTTTGATCGAGGAAGCCGGCGATGACAGCGACGGCGGGGTTTTCTGTTAAGGCGTTCGGGCGGCTTCTTTCTGACATTTCTTAAAGGGATGCAGGTTGCTGCATCCCTTTTTCGTATCTAGGGGGCTCCCGCCCAGACCGCAGCAGAGCCAAAGGCGCCCTGCGGCGCGCATCCTGCGCCCCTGTGGGGGCGCAGGATGCCGGGCCCAACGCCGCTGTCGGGGCTGACCTTAGGTCAGCGCTGGCGCGGGGGCGGGAGAGCCACCGGTCCTCGCGCCTTCGTTGCCAAAGATCAGTGCGCCATCAGAACGGGCAGATTGGCATGTTCCAGCATATTGCGGGTGGTGCCGCCAAGGATCGACTCGCGGAAGCGGGAGTGGCCATAGGCGCCCATCACGATCAGATCCGCGTCGGTGTCCTGCGCATGGCGGCTCAGCACGTCCGAGGTGCGCGGCAGGGTCTTGCTCAGCACGTCGATCTCGCAGGTGACCCCGTGGCGGGCGAGCATCTGGCAGAGCATGCCGCCCGGGTCAGAGCGCTCCACTCCGTGTTGCGGCGGGTCGATCACCGCGATGCGCACCACTTTGGCCTCTTGCAGGAAAGGGAGCGCTTTGCGCACTGCGGCGAGGGCTTGGATGCTTTCGTCCCAGGCGACCACAACGGTGCTCAATTCGGCAGGCAGAGACTTGCCCTCCGGCACCACCAGCACGGGGGTGCGGGCGTCAAACAGCGCGGCCTCGACGATGGGTTCGATCTCTGGCCCTTTGCCAGCCCCATAGGGCAGGTCCATCACCACCAGATCGCTGAACCGCGCGTGATGGGCTGTCACCCGGGAGATATCGCCTAAGGGCGAGATGGCCGAGGAGACCCCATGCGGCACTTCGCTGGCGCGCAGTTTGGCGGTGACTGCCTCTTCGGTGGCTTTCACCTCTTCGCGGGCGCGTTCGATCATCGTGCTGATCGCAATCGCATTGGCGCCGCCGTCGTAATAGCCCACCCGGGTCCGGTCGACCCCAAGGCAGAGCACTTCGAGATGGCCCTCGTTGCGACGCACCAGAGTTTCGGCCTGATCAAGCGCCGTGGTCGGTGCGTCCGTATCGGTGCGGACGGTGAGAATGGTTTTATATGTCATGTCGTGACCCTTTCTGAAGCCGAATGGTCCCCGGATCCTCGTGCAGCGCAGCAACAGTCGACTCGCCACATGATCCACCTGAGATGACATGACACATCCCCTAGGCGAGTATCTTGATGCAGATCAATGTTTCGTCACGAGGGCTCTGGCATCAGGGTCGGGGAAAATAACGTCCGGGGTGTGTCCAGAGGGCGCACGATTCGGATGAACCATTCAAAGGGGCATGAAATGTCTAATTATCTCAAGCTGATAGTGCTTGGCGTATTGACGATCTTCTTCATGATCGCCGCCAACTTTGCCAGAGATCTGGCCTATCAGGTTCACGCCGTGATCCTGATGCTCGTCACCGGTGGCCTGTTTCTGTTCACGCTGCGTCAAACCGACGAGCCGCAGCCCGCACCCGTCATGGGCGAATATTTCGACAGCGTGATCCGCGCTGGCGTCATCGCGACGGCCTTTTGGGGCGTTGCGGGGTTCCTTGTCGGGACCTTCATCGCGTTTCAGCTGGCCTTCCCGGTCCTGAACTTCGACTGGTCCGAAGGTTTTGCCAACTTTGGCCGTCTGCGCCCGTTGCACACCTCGGCGGTGATCTTCGCCTTTGGGGGCAATGCGCTGCTCTGTACCTCGTTCTATGTGGTGCAACGGACCTCGGCCGCACGGCTCTGGGGCGGTAATCTCGCCTGGTTCGTGTTTTGGGGCTACCAGCTCTTTATCGTGCTGGCAGCAACCGGCTATTTGCTGGGCGGCACTCAGTCCAAGGAATATGCCGAGCCCGAGTGGTATATCGACCTTTGGTTGACCATCGTTTGGGTGGCTTACCTTGCGGTCTTCCTCGGCACGGTGATCAACCGCAAAGAGCGTCACATCTATGTGGCGAACTGGTTCTTCCTCGCCTTTATCGTCACTGTGGCCATGCTGCATGTGGTGAACAACCTGACCATTCCGGTCTCGATCTGGGGCTCCAAATCGGTGATCGTCTGGGCGGGCGTGCAGGATGCCATGGTGCAGTGGTGGTATGGCCACAACGCGGTGGGCTTCTTCTTGACCGCAGGCTTCCTCGGCATGATGTATTACTTCATCCCCAAGCAGGCGGATCGTCCGGTCTACAGCTATAAACTGTCGATCATCCACTTCTGGGCGCTGATCTTCATCTACATCTGGGCGGGTCCGCACCACCTGCATTACACCGCGCTGCCGGACTGGGCCTCGACCCTCGGCATGGTGTTCTCGGTCGTGCTGTGGATGCCCTCCTGGGGTGGGATGATCAACGGTCTGATGACCCTCTCGGGGGCCTGGGACAAGCTGCGCACCGACCCGGTGCTGCGGATGCTAGTGATCTCGGTCGGCTTTTACGGCATGTCCACCTTTGAAGGTCCGATGATGTCGATCCGCGCAGTGAACTCGCTGTCGCATTACACCGACTGGACCATTGGTCACGTGCACTCTGGCGCGCTGGGCTGGAACGGTATGATCACCTTCGGGGCGCTCTACTACCTGACCCCGGTGCTGTGGAAACGCGAGCGTCTCTACTCGCTGAGCCTCGTCAGCTGGCACTTCTGGCTCGCCACCATCGGCATCGTGCTCTACGCGGCGTCCATGTGGGTGACCGGCATCATGGAAGGCCTGATGTGGCGTGAAGTGGACGCAAACGGCTTCCTCGTGTGGTCCTTTGCCGACACCGTGGGCGCGAAGTTCCCGATGTATGTGATGCGCGGTCTGGGCGGGGTCATGTACCTCACCGGTGCCCTGATCATGTGCTACAACCTCATCATGACCGTCCGTCGGGCGCCGGCTAAAGAAGCCAGCCTGTCGGTCGCGGTCCCGGCTGAATAAGGAGGGCCGGAGAGATGGCTATTCTCGACAAACATAAAATCCTCGAGACCAACGCAACCCTGCTGCTGATCTGTTCCTTCCTTGTTGTCACCATCGGTGGCCTGGTGCAGATCACCCCGCTGTTCTACTTGGAGAACACCATTGAGAAGGTGGAGGGCATGCGGCCCTACACCCCTCTCGAACTGGAGGGGCGCGAGATCTTCATCCGCGAAGGCTGCTACGTCTGCCACAGCCAGATGATCCGCCCGATGCGCGATGAGGTCGAACGCTACGGTCACTATAGCCTTGCGGCGGAGTCGATGTACGACCACCCGTTCCAATGGGGCTCCAAACGGACCGGGCCGGATCTGGCGCGTGTTGGCGGTCGGTACTCGGACGGCTGGCATGTAGACCACCTGCGCAACCCGCAGGACGTGGTGCCGGAATCGGTGATGCCGAAGTATGACTACCTCGAGCGCACAATGCTTGAGGGCCAGTACATCGGCGATCTGATGGCGACCCAGGCGATTGTCGGCGTGCCTTACACCGACGAAATGGTGGAACAGGCGCAGCGCGACTTCCGCGCTCAGGCTGATCCCGACAGCGACTATGACGGTCTGCTGGAGCGCTATGGTGAGAACGTGAACGTGCGCAACTTTGACGGTCAGCCCGGTGTGTCCGAGGCGGATGCGTTGATTGCCTACCTGCAGATGCTCGGTACGCTGGTCGATTTCTCGACCTTCACGCCGGACGCCAGCCGCTAAGAAAGGAGCAGAGATGGAAACCTATTCTCTCCTCCGCCACTTTGCGGACAGCTGGATGCTGCTGTTTCTCTTCGCCTTCTTCGTTGGCGTGGTGGTCTGGGCCTTCCGGCCCGGCTCCAGCAAGGTCTACGAAGACACCTCGAATATTCCGTTCCGCAATGCGGATGCACCCGCAGCGGACCCTGCCGCACGATCGGAGGCCCAGACATGAGTGATACGGGCATGAGCAAAAAAGTCGAAATCCACGAGGGCGACCCGAACACCACTGGCCACGAATGGGATGGCATCATGGAGTTCGACAACCCGATGCCGCGCTGGTGGTTGTGGACCTTCTACGCCTGCATCATCTGGGGCGTGATCTACTCCATCGCCTATCCCGCTTGGCCGCTGATCTCTTCGGCGACCAGCGGGATGCTCGGCTGGTCCTCGCGCGGTCTGGTGGCGGCTGAGATCGCCAAGGTTGAGGAGGCAAATGCGCCGATCAACGCCAAGCTCGAACAGCTCGATCTGGCGGCGATCCCCTCGGATCCGGAGCTGTCGGGCTATGCGGTTTCCGCAGGCTCCGCTGTGTTCAAGACCTGGTGCGCCCAGTGCCACGGCTCGGGCGCGGCAGGGGCCAAGGGCTATCCGAACCTTCTGGACGATGATTGGCTCTGGGGTGGCTCGATGGAGGATATCCATACCACCGTCTCCTACGGGATCCGTAATGAGGACAGCGACGATGCGCGCTACTCCGCGATGCCGGCCTTTGGGCGCGACGAGCTCCTCGGTGAGGAGGAAGTCAGCCAGGTGGTGAACTACGTGATGTCCCTGTCCGGCACGCCGCAGGACGCAGGCAAGGTCGAGGCGGGCTCGGTTGTCTTTGCCGACAATTGCGCCTCCTGCCACGGCGAGGATGCCACCGGCGATCGGGCGCAAGGGGCACCGAACCTGCGGGATGCGATCTGGCTCTACGGTGGGGATTACGACACCCTGCACGAGACGGTCTGGAACGCGCGCTATGGCGTGATGCCGAACTGGGATTCGCGCCTGAGTGAAGCAGAGATCCGCGCGGTCAGCGCCTATGTGCATCAGCTGGGCGGCGGCGAGTAAGCTCCTGCCAGCACATGAGAAAGGAAAGGCCGCTCCGACTGGGGCGGCCTTTTCCAGTTGGGGGCGTTTGAACAATTTGAGGGTGGTTGATCTGCATCAAGGCCCTTGGCGGCGCGAGATGTCATTCTGACCTCAAGACGATGCCAAGGGCCAAGGTTGGGAAGGCCGTTGTGTCAGGCGCTTGACGTTGTCTTGTCTCGCTTCGGTCTCCCTAGCGAGCGCTTCAGACGCCGGTCCCCCGCTTGTTCGCGCGTTTCCCGGGGGATCGGCGTTTTTTCTTCCTCAAACCTCGGATTAAACCCCGATGGGCGAGCCGTTCCGGTGGCACTCCCGCCCCCGCGCGTGAACCCCGCGCCCTAGGGCGGGCTTCGCTTAGGGTTGGGCATGGCGGCGTGGCGCGGGCCAAATGGCCCGCGCCACGCCGGTCGCTTCGGGCTTTGCCCGAAGCGAAACCGCTCATTTGCACGGTGTTGGGGTCGAGATGCACGGATGCGGGGGCTGGGCGGTGGTTGAATGCGAAACGACTCGTCCCAAAAGACGCAAAAAAGCAGAGATCATTTGGCGCAGTTTACCGGGCCTGCGCGGAGGCAGAGCGTAGGGCTCAGGCAACGGGCGCTGGGGCAAATCACTGTGACGTGTGGCGTGCATCATCGAGCGGGCATAAATATCAACTAACATGGCAAGCCTCCTGATTGGGCGAGATGGGTCTGGATCTTGCGATCATCCTTGCCTGTGGTGGGGTTTTCATGCGAGTCAGGAAGAAAACCATTATGTAAGTTTGGATTACATATGCTTTGGCGTGACATGCCTTCTCTTGCGGCCCTGAGAGCCTTTTCTGTCTTTGCGGAGACGGGAGCCGTGCAGCAAGCCGGGGCTGCGCTGAATGTAAGCCACGCCGCCATAAGCCAGCAGTTGCGTCAGTTGGAATCTCACATGGGAGTGCCGCTGTTGGACCGCTCCGGTCGCGCCCTCAAACTGACGGCCGAAGGTGAGCAGTTGGCGCAGGCCCTGACCTTGGGCTTCGGGGCGATCCGCGCGGCGGTGCAGGACCTGTCCACGCGCGGGGCGGGCCAGCCGCTGCATGTCACCTGCACGCCCATGTTTGCGACCCACTGGTTGATGCCACGTCTGGCGGCCTTTCGGCAGGCCTATCCAGAAGTGGATATGGTGATCGATCCCACGGGCGAAGTGGTTCAACTTACGCCCGGTGGGATCGACATCGCGCTGCGCTACGGCAATGGGGATTGGCCGAGCGTCGAGGCTGAAATGCTGCTGCCATCCCCCATGGTGGTGGTCGCGGCGCCGGGGCTGTTGGACAACCGGAAGATCAATCGCCCGGAGGATTTGCTCGACCTGCCCTGGCTGGAGGAGATCGGCACCCATGAGGCCTCGGTCTGGCTGCGCTCGCGCGGGGTTGAGGACAGCATCAAGGCGGGGCGAGTCGTTTTGCCCGGCAACCTTCTGATGGAGGCGTTGCGGGAAGGGCAGGGGGTCGCCGTCTCGGTGCGCGATTTCGTCGCGCCGGATGTCGCGGCGGGGCGGTTGGTTGAGCTTTTCTGCGAAAAACCGGGGCGGGGCTACCATATCGTGCACCGTCCGGGCGTGCTGCGCCCCGGTGCGCGGCATTTCGTCAACTGGCTCCGGCGCGAGCGGGCTTCTACCGCTGCAACCTGACCGCGTGTTCTTGCGCGGCGCTTTCAAAGCGGGCGCAGCTGCGACATCTCGGCAAAACCCACATGTCGGATGTGGTTTTTGATCCACGTCAAAGAGCAGACGCCCTAGCTTTGAAAGAAGACACTCAGACCTGTCACTGGACCGGAGCCAGACCGTTGAGCGATTCGAGCGAAGCCCCCAGCCTTTATGCGGCCCGAGAGCCGATCTTTCCCAGACGTGTGTCGGGAAAATTCCGTAACCTGAAATGGGTAATCATGGCGGTCACGCTGGGCATCTACTATCTGGTGCCTTGGATCCGTTGGGACCGTGGGCCGGAGCTGCCGGATCAGGCGGTGCTGCTCGACCTCGCCGGGCGGCGGTTCTATTTCTTCTGGATCGAGATCTGGCCGCATGAGTTTTACTTTGTCGCCGGTCTGTTGATCATGGCGGGCTTGGGGCTGTTCCTGTTTACCTCCGCTTTGGGGCGGGTTTGGTGCGGCTATGCCTGCCCGCAGACGGTCTGGACCGACCTCTTTATCCTGGTGGAACGCTGGATTGAGGGGGACCGCAACGCGCGTCTGCGCCTGCATCGGCAAAAGAAATGGGACTTTAAGAAAGCGCGCCTTCGGGTCACCAAATGGGTGGCTTGGCTGCTGATCGGCCTCGCGACAGGCGGCGCTTGGGTTTTCTATTTCGCGGATGCGCCGACGCTGGCACGGGATCTGGTAACGGGCCAAGCGCATCCGGTGGCCTATACCACCATGGCGATCCTGACCTTCACCACGTTTTTCTTTGGCGGTTTTGCCCGCGAGCAGATCTGCATCTACGCCTGCCCCTGGCCGCGCATCCAAGCGGCGATGATGGATGAGGACACGCTGACTGTGGGCTATCGCGACTGGCGCGGTGAGCCGCGTGGCAAGCATCGCAAGTCGGCGGATGCGGAGCAAAAGGGCGATTGCATCGACTGTATGGCCTGCGTCAACGTCTGCCCGATGGGGATCGACATCCGCAATGGCCAGCAGATGGAGTGCATCACTTGCGCGCTCTGTATCGATGCCTGCGATGACATCATGGCCAAAGTGGGCAAGCCGCGCGGGTTGATTGACTATATGGCCCTGTCGGACGAGACCAACGAGCGCGCAGGCAAGCCGCCGCGCGCGGTCTGGAAACATGTGCTGCGGCCGCGTACCATCATGTATACGTTGCTGTGGGGCGGTGTTGGGCTCGGGCTGATGTTCATGCTGTTCATCCGCGCCGATATCTCGATGACCGTCGCGCCGGTGCGCAACCCGACCTTTGTAACCCTGTCCGATGGCACCATTCGCAACACCTATGACGTGCGACTGTTGAACAAACATGGCGAAGCACGGGAGTTCGAATTGACCGTTGTCGGAGATGCAGCTCTCAGCCTGTCGCTGGAGGGGGAAGAGGGCGCAAGCGTCACCGTGCCTGCCGATACGACTCTGTTGCAGCGGGTCTATGTGGCGGCTCCGAATGGCTCCGCGCCCGCTGCGGCTGATGACACGGATCTGCGCCTCTGGGTCGAAGATCTCACCTCTGGCGAGCGCGCCTATCGCGACACCACTTTCAATGGACGGGGGAACTAATCCATGAACCTTGAGAGCACTCAACCCGCCCGCAAGCCACGCGAGTTCACCGGCAAGCATATGTTGGCGCTCTGCGTGGGAGCCTTTGGGATCATCATCGCGGTGAACGTCTATATGGCGACGATGGCGGTGCGCACCTTTCCGGGGCTGGAGGTCAGCAACTCTTATGTGGCGAGCCAGGAGTTCGACAGCCGCCGCGCCGCGCAGGAGGCCTTGGGCTGGTCGGTCTATGCCTCCGCCCTTGGTGATCAGGTGAAGCTTGAGATCACCGACTCCGAGGGCAATCCGGTGGAGGTGGCCTCCCTGACCGCCACATTGGGGCGGGCGACCCATGTGAAGGACGACCAGAACCCGGAGTTTGTGTTTGACGGCACAGCCTATCTTGCACCCGCTCAACTGGCCCCGGGCAATTGGAACATCCGGATGATCGCCCGCGCCAAGGATGGCACCGAATTTATCCAGCGCGTGATCCTGCACGTCACGCACTGAAGAATTGGATCAGGCTCAGGGCGAGGCGCGCGTCTGTGCGCGCCGCGCCGTAGAGGAAAGATGAAACCAGAATGACCGCCGTTCTTCAGCATCAAACAGCTGTCTGTCCCGGCTGCGTTGCCGCCCCTTCTGAGGCAGTGGAGGCCGCGCCGACCGAGGCACGCCTCGCCATTTCTCTGCCGACGATCCACTGTCAGGCCTGTATCTCGGCGGTGGAGCGCGGTCTGAATGCGGTGCCGGGCGTGCGGGACGCGCGGGTGAACCTGACGCTGAAGCGTGCCTTGATCGAGGCGGAGCCGGGCTTGCGCGCCGCGGACCTGATCCCCGTCTGCGAAGGCTTGGGCTATGAGGCGCATGAGCTGGACCTTGCGGCGCTCTCTGCAACCGAGACGGATCGCGCGGGGCGGGATCTCTTGTTGCGCTTGGCGGTGGCCGGGTTCGCCTCCATGAACGTGATGTTGCTGTCGATTTCGGTTTGGTCCGGTGCCTCGGATGCCACCCGCGACATGTTCCACTGGATTTCGGCCGCGATCACCTTTCCCGCGGTGATCTACGCAGGCCAGCCGTTTTACCGCAACGCCTGGGCGGCGCTTCGGGCGGGGCGGCTCAATATGGATGTGCCTATCGTGCTTGCGCTTGTGCTGGCGATGGTGACCTCGCTTTGGGAGACATCTCTGTCCGGCGAGCACGCCTATTTTGACGCGGCACTGACCCTGACGTTCTTTTTGCTGGCGGGTCGCTATTTGGACCACCGCACCCGCGCAGCCGCACGCTCTGCGGCAGAAGAGCTGGCCGCGCTCGAAGTGCCGCGCGCTTGGCGTCTGGATGCGGAGGGCAAAGAGGTCGAAGTGTCTGTCGCGGACCTTGTGATTGGCGATCTGATCCGGGTGCGTCCTGGTGGGCGGATGCCGGTTGATGGCGAGGTCGTTGCGGGGCGGTCTGAGCTCGACCGGTCGTTGTTGACGGGGGAAACCCTGCCTGTTCTGGCAGAACCGGGTCTGGTGGTCTCGGCAGGGGAGGTGAACCTCACAGGGCCATTGACGGTGCGGGCGACGGCCGTGGGGCAAGACACCTCCCTGCATCGGATGGCCGACCTTGTGGCGATCGCGGAATCGGGTCGTTCACGCTATACCTCGCTCGCGGATAGCGCGGCAAAGCTTTATGCGCCGGGGGTGCATATCCTCTCTGCGCTCGCCTTTCTGGGTTGGTATCTCTACACTTTTGACGTGCGCACGGCGCTGAATATTGCGGCGGCGGTTCTGATCATCACCTGCCCCTGTGCATTGGGGCTTGCGGTGCCTGCGGTGACCACGGCGGCCTCCGGTCGGCTGTTTCGATCCGGACTGTTGGTGAAACATGCCACCGCGCTCGAACGTCTGGCAGAGGTCGACACGGTGGTTTTTGACAAGACCGGAACGCTGACCGAGGGCACGCCTGCGGTGGTGAACCTCGCCGATCTGACGCCAGATGCGCTTTCCGTGGCGCTGGCCTTGGCAGAAGGGTCGTCGCACCCCCTCGCCAAGTCTTTGACGCAGGCAATACAGGGTTTGAGAATCGCCCCTGCTGCGGTGGAGGATCTGCGCGAGGTGCCGGGCTATGGGTCCGAGGCTACACTGCAGGGGCGCCCTGTGCGCCTTGGGCGCGGAGCCTGGGTCGGTGCTGATGTGCCGATGGCCCAAACCGCAACCTGGTTGGACCTTGGGATGGGTGCGCCGGTGGCGATCCGCTTTACCGATGCGCTGCGACCGGGATCCGAGACGGTGGTTGAGGCGCTGCGTGCGGCGGGTAAAGAGGTGATCCTGATCTCGGGTGACACCACGGCAGCGGTCGAAGATCTCGCGATCCGTCTTGGCATTCGAAACTGGGTGGCGGAGGCCTTGCCAGAGCATAAGGCCGAGCGTGTGGCAGCTCTCACCAAGCAGGGTAAAAAAGTGCTTATGGTGGGCGATGGTCTGAATGACACCGCAGCACTGGCAGGGGCGCATGTATCGATCTCGCCAGCCTCGGCCCTTGATGCGGCGCGTGTGGCTTCGGATATCGTGCTTTTGGGTCGGGATCTGACGCCTATTGCAGAGGCCTGCGGCGTGGCAGAGCGCGCAACCAAACGCATCCGCGAAAACTTCCGCATTGCGACGCTCTATAATATCATCGCCGTGCCCTTGGCGATTGCCGGGCTGGCAACGCCTTTGATAGCGGCGCTGGCCATGTCGACTTCTTCGATCACCGTGTCCCTCAATGCGCTGCGTCTGCGCTGAGTGGGAGAAAGACTGAGACCGCTATGACTGTATTGTCCTACCTTATTCCGTTATCCTTGATCCTTGGTGGCGCAGGGCTCATCGGGTTCATCTATACGGTGCGGTCCAACCAATACGACGACCCCGAAGGCGACGCGCGCCGTATCCTGAGCGATGAATGGGACGATCACCCCAAACCGTGACGTTTCGCGGGCTGCTGTGGTGCGGTTGGGGGCGCTGCCCCCTCTTGCCCGAGACGGGCAATTCACCCCCGGAGATATTTTTGAAAAGGTGAAAGGCGGGCACTGGTGCGCCGCGCGAGCGGCGCTCGGCCCAACGGGAGGAGGTGCATTTCAATGCATATCTGACGGGCGGGAGCGCTCCCCTCGCCGCTTGCCTCGAGGTTTTGGTTAGGAGGCCGGGCCGAGGGTGTTGCAGCTGACGTTGCGCGCACTTAGGCGGCGGCAGGCCAGTTCGGCGCCCTCTTTGGTCATGCCGAGGAAGTTGGCTTCAAAGCCGCGCGGGCTCTGTGCCACTTTGCGGAGTGATCCATCCAAGGTTTCCATCTCGGCCAAAGCGGTGCGCAGCAGGACCTTTTCTGCTTCAAAACGTGTGGTGTAGCGGCCGACGTTAATGCCCCAGTAGCGCCCGCCGGAGGTCGACAAGCGGGTAACAACCACCGGCTCTTCCACCACAGAGGCGACTTGGGTTTCCAAAGCGCTCGGGCGGGCCTGCGGGCGCGGGCCGGTGTAGCGGCGCTGCGTAGGGGCAGAGACAGCTTTGGCCACTGCGGTGCTGATCTCCGCTTGCAGGACCTCGGTGTCCTCCACATCTCCCTCTGCCATCTCGATATCGACTTCGGGGCTGACAGCGGACACTTCGGTGATCTCAAGAATGGCGTTGTTGATGCCGGATTGCAGCGCATCGGTATCCAGCGAGGCGAGTTCGATCTCCTCCTCGGTGGTCTCTAGTGCCGTTTCCGGGACCTCCGCTGCGGCGACAAGCAGGCTTGGGTCTGTTGTTTCTTCTGCGGTCGGACGGATCCGAGGGCGCAGAGTCTCTGTCACCACGCCGCTTACGCGGATGGTTTTGCCGGCCGTGCCGTGGGTTTCATCTGCGGCCAGTTGCAGCCCTGCGTTACCCACATAGGGGGGCATGGCCGGTTTCTGAAGCCGCGCATGGGTGGGCGCCTTGCGGAAACCAAGGTCCAAAAGCTCGGCCACTTTTGCGTTCCGTGCTGCGGTGGAGGTGCCACCAAAGACGGTTGCGATGATGCGCTCGTCCCCCCGGCGGGCGGAGGCCACAAGGTTGAAGCCCGCGGCGCGCGTGTAGCCGGTCTTGATGCCATCAGCCCCTTTATAGGCGGCCAGAAGGCGACGGTTGGTGTTGTAAACCACGCTCATTCCCGCATCGGTCGAGGTGCGCGAGAAGAGGTTATAATACTCGGGGTAATCATAGAGGATATGGCGCCCCAAAAGCGTCATGTCGCGCGCGGTCGACAGGTGGCCTTCGGTGGTCAGGCCATTGGCGTTCTTGAAGGTCGTGCGCGACATCCCCAGCGCCTTGGCGGTGCGGTTCATCCGGCGCGCAAAGGCCGCTTCGGAGCCAGCGATCGCTTCGCCAATGGCGGTTGCTGCATCGTTGGCGGATTTCACGGCGGCAGCACGAATCAGATAGCGCAGCGCGATCTGCTGACCGCTGCGCAGGCCCAGTTTGGACGGCGGCTCGGCGGCGGCATTCCGCGACACGGTGACTTTGGTATCCAGCGTGATCTCGCCATTCCGGATCGCCTCAAAGGCAATGTAGAGGGTCATCATCTTGGTCAGCGAGGCCGGGTGCAGGCGTGTGTCCGCATTGGTCGAGTGAATGACCTCGCCCGTGCGCGCATCCATCACCAAGGCCGCATAAGGTGCGGCAGACAGTTTCGGCGCCTGCGCGACCAAAAGGGTCAGCAGCAGTGCAAGGCCGATCAAGCCCTGTCTGGCCCCAGAGCCGGTTCCGCTCCAGATGCGAAAAAGATGCTGTTGCGCCGTGCGAAGAAGGCCCACCAAAAAGGAGGAGGGACGACCGTCATCGACCTGAGAAATCACTGCCATGTCTGCCTCGTGTCGCCGGTTTTCCGACTGACGTTTTGTGTGCTCACGGCAGCGTAACATAGCCGGTATTGCGAATAAACCGGTTGTGATGGAACAGCTTACCGCCGATCTGGCGCGATTTGCGGGTGCCTCCGACATATTGTGGTTAGCGAGAGGTTACCTCGCTAGATACAGCGAAGGCACAGGGTGCGTGCTGCTGATTTTTTCTGCAGAAAAAGGGGAGGGGAAAGGCCGCAGGACCTTGAAATAAAGGGGGGCTGCGGCCTTCGGATCACAGTAGTGAATAAAGGGTTAACATAAACCCGATCGGTCAGCAGAAATTAGCCGATCCGTTCCAGCAGATCGGGCAGCGTGCTGAGGTCTTCGATCTCATGAAAACGGGCGCTATGGCTGGGGGCTTCGGCGTGCTCCACTTCCCAAATCAACCCATGCGGCACGTAGACGCCGTAACCGCCTGCTTCGATCACAGGCACCACATCCGACCGCATGGAATTGCCTGCCATCAAGGCGTCTTCGGCCCCATCTCCGTGGCGGTCAAAGATCTCGGTATAGACCTGTGCCGTCTTCTCAGAGACCACTTCGACGGCGTCGAACAGCTCGCCAAGACCCGACTGGGCGAGTTTGCGTTCTTGGTCCAGCAGGTCGCCTTTGGTGATCAGAACAACGCGGTGATGCTCTGCCACCGATTCTACCGCGGCTCGCGCATGTGGCAGCAGTTCGATGGGAAAGGAGAGCATCATCTGCCCGGCCTCCAGCAACTCCTTGATGACGCTTGCGGGCACCCGGCCTTCGGTCACGTCGATGGCAGTCTCGATCATCGAAAGGGTGAAGCCTTTTACGCCATAGCCATAGGTGCCCAGATTGCGCTTTTCCGCATCCAGCAGTTTGCGGTCCAAGGCCTCGGCGCCCATGTCCTCGGGCGTGTGATCCATCAGGAGTTCGGCGAACCGCTCCTGCGTCACACGAAAGAACCGCTCGTTGTGCCACAGCGTGTCATCTGCATCAAAACCCACTGTTGTAATCTTGCGTGGCATTATCCTGCTCTCAATCTCTTTTCCTTAAACGCTCTTCCCCTATATAAGCCGGTGACGAACGCAGATGCACGACTGGAAGCCGAAGACCCCATGCTAAAGCACCCCGTAATGATGTCGGACAATTCGGACGATGAGAGCGACCTTGGCCTTCTGACCAAGACCCGCCCGCGTACCCAGCGGCCGCCGCGCTATAAGGTGCTGCTGTTGAACGACGATTACACACCGATGGAATTTGTTGTCATCGTGCTGGAGCGGTTCTTTAGCATGAACCATGCGCAAGCCTTTGAAATTATGCTGCAAGTGCATAAGAAAGGCCTCGCGGTGGTTGGTGTCTTCAGCCACGAGGTTGCGGAAACCAAAGTGGCGCAGGTGATGGATTATGCCCGTCGCCACCAGCACCCGCTGCAATGCACGATGGAAAAAGAAGAGTAAGCGCGCCGCGCGTCTCTGCTCCCTGATAAAGGTCAGATCCCATGTCCCAACGCCTGAGCCTTGCGGTTCAATCGGGCGATTTTGTCGTTCCCGCCGAGGGGCGAATCGCCGTGTTCCATCCGCGTGAGGGCCATGACCTCGCAGCGCTGCCGCAAGCGCAGGTCGATGTGATCCAGCCCTTGAAGCCAGAATATGACGCATGGGCCGCTGCGGGCTACACCTGCCAGGCAGATGTGCCAGAGAGCGCGCGCTATGTCGCTGCCGTGGTGTTCATCCCGCGCGCCAAGCCACTGGCAAAGCGTCTGGTGGCCCAAGCAGTGGCCGCGACCGAGGGGCCGGTGCTGATTGATGGCGCCAAGACAGATGGCATCGACAGCCTGTTCAAAGAGTTGAAAAAGCGCACATCCCCCTCGGCGGCGATTTCCAAGGCGCATGGCAAGGCCTTTCGGATCGAGGGGGGGCTCGATCTGTCGGATTGGCTTTTGGACACGCAAGAGATTGAGGGCGGTTTTGTCACCGCACCCGGCGTCTTTTCCGCTGATGCCATTGATCCCGCGTCGCGCCTGCTGGCCTCTGCTTTGCCCACAAAGCTGGGCGCGGAGGTTGCGGATCTTGGGGCCGGATGGGGCTATCTTGCCTCTGAGGTCCTGAAACGCGATAGCGTGAAAGCGCTTCATCTGGTGGAGGCTGACGCTGCGGCGCTTTCTTGCGCGCGGCAAAACCTCAGCGATCCTCGGGCCACGTTCCATTGGGGCGACGCGCGCGTTTGGGGGCAAAAAGGCACGCTGGATGCCGTTGTGATGAACCCGCCGTTTCATAAGGGACGCGCGGCCGAGCCAGCCTTGGGGCAGGCCTTTATCACCAATGCCGCACGGCTGTTGAAACCCTCAGGCCAGCTGTGGCTGGTGGCCAATCGGCACCTGCCTTACGAGGAGACGCTGAGCGAGACTTTTGTGCAGGTTTCAGAGGTGGCAGGCGACAACCGCTTTAAAATCCTGCAGGCCGCGCGCCCCCGTCGCAGGACCTGACCAAGCGGTCGCAAAACCTGTTCAAATCACACACGCTTCCGGCTATCGTCGCCGCAACCCTGCGGCACGATCCCGGCCGCCGTTTCATTTCAGGCTAGGGCCTTAGGCACAGCGCCCCGACGCAACAAGGATCTTCCCCATGAGCTTTTCTATCTCCGGCAAGACCGCCATCGTGACCGGTGCGGCCAATGGTATCGGCCTTGCAATCGGACGCCAGTTCGCGCGCGAAGGGGCGAATGTCATGTTCGTGGATCAGGACGAGGCCGCGCTGTTGCAGGAATTGGGCAATGACGTCGAGGACAGCAACATCCGCTATTTTGCAGGCGACCTGCGCGAGCGGTTGACGATTGCGAACCTGTTGTCGGCGACCATCGACGCCTTTGATCAGGTGGACATCCTCGTGAACGGCGCGCGCAAAGTGGTGCCGAGCGAGCCGCTCAATCCCGATGATGAAAGCGTGGAATTCCTGCTGCATCAGAACTTGATGTCGACCCTGCGGCTTTCGCAGCATGTGGCCAAGCGGATGATCCGCCAAGGCGAAGAACGGGACGATGATGGGCCGAATGGTGCGATCATCAACCTGTCGTCGATTGCCGCGCGGCGAACCCATCCGGACCTGATGGCCTATTCCGTGGCCTCCGCGGCCTTGGATCAGATGACCCGCTCGCTGGCCGTATCTTTGGCCGCGCATAAGATCCGGGTGAACTCCATCGCCTTTGGCTCGGTGATGAGTGCCTCGATGCAGTCCACCCTGAAAGACAATCGCGAGCTGCGGCAGGATATCGAGGCGCATACGCCGCTGAACCGGATCGCGCCGCCGACCGAACTGACAGAGACCGCGCAATATCTGGCCTCGGATGCCTCGGGCTTTATGACAGGTCAGGTGCTGACGCTGGATGGCGGGCGGACCCTGCTTGATCCCGTCACCGCCCCGGTGCATTGAGGTCCTGACACGGGATCAAGGGACGGAGGCAACTGTGGCTCAGAACACAAGCGATATGGCAGAGGAAAAGGCCCGCGCAGCGGCGTGGTTCCGTGAATTGCGCGACCAGATCGTTGCCCGTTTCGAGGCGCTGGAAGACAGCCACACCACCGGTCCCTTTACCGAGATGGACGCGGGGCGGTTTGAGGTCACCGAGACCACACGCCGCGCAGAGGATGGATCGGATGCGGGCGGCGGTCTGATGAGCGTGATGCGCGGCGGCCGGGTGTTTGAAAAGGTCGGCGTCAATATCTCCGAGGTTTACGGCACCTTGGGCGAGCGGGCTCAAAACGCCATGGCGGCGCGCAAGGGCCTGCCGGGCATGAAGGACGATCCGCGCTTTTGGGCCTCTGGCATCTCCCTAGTGGCGCATATGCGTAACCCGCATGTGCCGGCGGTGCATATGAACACCCGCATGTTCTGGACCCCGCATGGCTGGTGGTTTGGCGGCGGCTCTGACCTCAACCCTTGTATCGAGTATGCCGAGGACACCGGCCATTTTCATGGCGTGCAGCAGGCGCATCTCGACCCGCATGGGGGCGATCTTTATCCGCGACTCAAGGCCTGGGCGGATGAGTATTTCTACATCCCGCACCGTGGGCGCGCGCGGGGCGTCGGCGGGATCTTCCTTGATGATCACAACACCGGCGATTGGGAGGCGGATTTCGCGCTGATCCAAGACATCGGCCGCGCCTTCCTGCCGGCCTTTGCCCCCCTCGTGGAAAAGCGCCGGGTGCAGGCCTGTTCCGAGGCCGATAAGGACGCGCAGCTGATCCATCGCGGGCTCTATGCGGAATATAACCTCGTTTATGACCGGGGCACCAAGTTTGGTCTGGAAACCGGCCATGACGCCAATGCGGTGCTGATGAGCCTGCCGCCTTTGGCGAAGTGGGTGTAAATCCGCGCAAGGCCCCCGCGCGGGGAATTTTGTTGCAACTTCCGCGTTGAAGGATCTGCCTGTCTCCGGCTCTATGGAGGCAGGCAGTTTTCTTTTACGGGTAGAGCAATGGCGTTGCGCAGTTGGATTGGACTAGGTGTTTTGGCTTTTTTGTCAGCCTGTGGGGGCGGAACACGACCGCCAGTGCCGCCACCACCTCTGGAAAGCGCGGCGGAGCGCGTGATCGATCCCGCCTTTGCTGCAGCCTACGCGCAGCTCGCGACCTACCCGAAGTTTGGCGACAATGATCCGCATGATTGGCGGGGAGGGGAGCCTTGGGCCTATCCCATCCACGGCATCGACGTCGCGCGTTATCAGGGCGCAATTGATTGGCGCGCGGTGCGCGGGGCAGGGGTCTCCTTTGCCTGGATCAAGGCAACCGAGGGCGGCGATCTATTGGATGCGGAGTTCAAATCCAACTGGCGCGGCGCACGGCGCGCGGGTCTGCGACGCGGGGCCTATCACTTCTATTACTTCTGCCGCTCGCCCGAGGATCAAGCCCGCTGGTTCATTCGCAATGTCCCGAAAGAGGCAGGAAGCCTGCCTCCTGTATTGGATATCGAATGGAACCACACCTCGCCTTCTTGCAAGCGACGCCCCTCGGGCGCGACAGCCCGGCATGAGGCAGAACGGTTCATCGCGTTGATTTCGGACCATTATGGCCGCCGTCCGGTGGTCTACACGACGGTGGATTTTTACCGAGATACAGGGATTGGGCAGCTGAAAGGCGTGGATTTCTGGCTGCGATCTGTCGCAGGCCATCCCGAAGAGGTCTACCCCGGCGCGCATTGGGCGTTTTGGCAATACACGGGCACGGGCAGTGTGCCGGGCATTGGCGGGGATGTAGACCTCAATGTCTTTGGCGGCAGTGCTGAGCGCTGGCTGCAATGGCTAGGATATCGCAAATATCTGCCGGTTGAACCTGCTGTGAGCGAGGCCGCAGCGGGCTGAGAGGCTGGCGGTATACCAGCGGAGCGCCATGCTGGGCATGGCGCACAGGTTTTGCGCTCCGCTTTGCGGATCGCGGTGGGCGCGTGGTGTGCCCTTGGCACGCCACGCGCCCGGCCCAACGCTTTTGGGGGCGCTTTGGCGCATCCCGAAAGGGGCGGGAGCGCTCCGCCCTTTGAGTTCACGTGCTATGTGGAGAAACTAGGCGCTGCGGCGGTTCCAACCCGCCTCGGTCAAAGCGACCATATAATTCGGGGCAAGGCGCATCTTTTGGCCGAGCCCTTTGGCCAGAAGCAGGCGGTGCATCTGCGGCAATTGCCAGCAGGGGACATGCATCACCATGTGGTGTTCCAGATGATAGTTCACCCAATAGGGGGCCACGAGCGCGCGGGCGATTGGGCCTGCGTAGGTGGTGCGCACGTTTTGAAACGGGTTGTCGGACTGCTCAACCGCGCCATGTTCAGCGATATTGCGCAGGCGGACGACAAATTGGAACCATGTGAGATAGGGCAAGAGCCAAAAGGCCAGTCCCCACCACCATTCCCCCGCAAGGCTCATCAAGAGCATCGGCGTAAGAAACACGGGCAGGGCTGGCAGCAGGCGCGGGCTTTTGAAGGTTTGAGCGAAGTCGCCGGACGCGGCCTCCATGGCCTCGTGATCTCCGGCCAGCACCATCGCCATGCGGATCTGACCAAAGAGCTGTTTGACGCCAGTTTGTCCTGTCAGGTCCCGCGTGAACTTGCGCTTGAGGGACGCGCGGGTGGTCGGGAAAGCCCGTGACAAAGCCAGATCCGGGTCGCGTTCGGTCTGGGTGTAGCGGTGATGGGTCAGATGGTAATGACGATAGGCGGGCAAGTCCGCGAGGATCGCGCGGGCGCAGGCCCACTGGCCGATGGCGTCGTTCAGGCGGCGCGATTTGAACAGCGCGTTATGTGCCGCCTCATGCATCAGGATTGCCAACCCCAATTGTCGCGAGCCGATGATCATCACGGCCAGAACGGCTGTTAAAGGATTGGGCCACAGAGTAAAAAGAGTGACGCCCCCCGCGATCACACCCCAGCAATGCAGCACCAGCCAAGCGCCCATGCGGTCGGAGCGCTCGGCCAATGGACGGATTTCGGAGCTGGAGAGATAGGCTTTGCCCGGTGTGCCCCTTGGCGGGGGTGTCTCTTTGTTTGCGGTCACGATACGGCCTCCCCTCCGATCTTTGGAGGACAGGCTGGCAGAGCCACAGCAAGGGCGTCAATCTGGGCGTGGCGTCACAAGCCTTGCGGCCGCAAGGGGGCATTGCCCCCGCCAGATGAGTGCCGCGCCGCAGGGGCGGGGGCGCGGGCTTTTGCCCTTAGTGCGTGAAGAACCCTTGCCCCGCCCGCGCGCGCAGGCCTTCGCCCATGTGGCGACCGAGTTCGGCACCATCCTCCATTGCGGCGCTCTGGTCATCGACCAAGGCCTCTGTGCCATCGGGACGCAGGATTTCACCACGCAGGCGCAGGGTGGCGCCCGAAAGCTCCGCGAGGGCGGCGATCGGTGTTTCGCAGGACCCATCCAGCGCCGCGAGAAAGGCGCGTTCGGCGGAGAGGCGCAGGCTGGTTTCAGCATGGTGGATCGCCTCCAGCATGGCGGCGGCGGTGCTGTCATCGCTGCGCCGCTCGATACCAATGGCACCCTGAGCCACCGCAGGCAGCATGTCCTCGACCTCAATCGGGGTCGCGGGCACCTGTTCCGACATGCCGAGGCGACGCAGGCCGGCCATCGCGAGGAACGTGGCCATGGCAACGCCATCTTCCAGTTTTTGCAGGCGGGTTTGCACATTGCCTCGGAACTCAACCACTTGCAGGTCGGGGCGTCGGTTCAACAGCTGCGCACGGCGGCGCAGCGAGGAGGTGCCGACCACAGCGCCTTCGGCCAGATCCGCAATCGCGCTCACGGCGGGCGCGACAAAGGCATCCCGCACATCTTCACGCGGCAGATAGCAATCGAGCAGCAGACCTTCGGGCTGCAGGGTCGGCATGTCCTTCATCGAATGCACCGCGATGTCGATGCCGCCGCTGAGGAGGGCCTCTTCGATCTCTTTGGTAAAAAGCCCCTTGTTGCCGATTTCTTTCAGCGGCCGATCCGCCTCGATCATGGCCCGATTGTCGCCAGTGGTCTTGATCACCACGATTTCAAACGCACCGGGTTCAAGCTCGAAGGCGCGGGCGAGGCGGTCGCGGGTCTCATAGGCCTGAGCAAGCGCCAGCGGCGAGCCACGGGTGCCGATCTTCAGGGGCGAGGCGGGGGAGGGCAGGGTCAGGGTCATAAGACAGAGCATTAGTCGCGACATTATGCCGTGGCAAGCGCCTGCTGTCCGGGGGCGGCGAGGCTTGACAATTTGCCGCTGAGGCGTGACCTCATCACAGAGCAAAAACCGAGAGGGGCAGAGCATGGGCCAACAGAAAACGATCCTGCGCGCATTGGCGGGCGAAACCCAGGCTGTGCCGCCGATCTGGATGATGCGTCAGGCGGGCCGCTACCTGCCGGAGTATCGCGCGACGCGGGCGCAGGCGGGGGATTTCCTCAGCCTCTGCTACAATCCCGAGCTGGCCGCCGAGGTAACGTTGCAACCGATCCGCCGCTACGGGTTTGATGCGGCGATCCTGTTTGCCGATATCCTTCTGGTGCCGCAGGCGCTGGGGGCGGATCTGTGGTTCGTGACCGGAGAAGGGCCGCGCTTGTCCACCATCACGACGGATGCGGATTTCGCCAAGCTGAAGCCTGCCAGTGACATTCACGAGGTCCTGAACCCGATCTATGAAACCGTGCGCATCCTGTCGCGGGAGTTGCCGTCCGAAACCACGCTCATCGGCTTTGCTGGGGCACCTTGGACTGTGGCGACCTATATGATCGCGGGCCGCGGTACGCCGGATCAGGGGCCGGCCCATGCGCTGATGGCAGAGAATGTCGCGCTGTTTGAGGCTTTGCTGGCGCGGATCACCGAGGCGACCATCGACTATCTCGCCGCCCAGATCGAGGCGGGCGCCGAGGTGGTGAAAATCTTTGACAGCTGGGCGGGGTCTCTCAAAGGGGACGCGTTCCAGAAATACGCGCTGGAGCCTGCACGCCAGATCACGGCAGCGCTGAAGGTGCGCTATCCGCATATCCCGATCATCGGCTTTCCGCGTGAAGCAGGCGAGAAATATGTGGGGTTCCATAGCGCAACTGGTGTGGACTGCGTGGCGCTCGACAATTCCGTCGATCCCGAGTGGGCGGCGGCGCATGTGCAGGTCGATGGCTGTGTTCAGGGCAATTTGGCCTCCTCTCATATGGTGACAGGTGGTGAGGCGCTTGTTGCGGAGACGCGGCGTATCGTGAAGGCCTTCTCGAAGGGGCCGCATATTTTCAACCTCGGCCATGGCATCACACCGGACGCGGATCCGGAGAATGTGCAGCTGATGATCGACACGGTACGCGAAGGCGCATCGGCGTAATTCAGCGGTGCGCGGGCCGGAACGGCCCGCGCGCAGGTTTGAGGCACAGGCGGGAGGCCCCACCTGTGCCCTGTGGTCCTCACCCAAAAGCGGCAGGCGCGCGTTGGGCGAGGTCGGTCAGGATCTCGTCACGATGTTGGTCGCGGACCGGGATCGGACCTGGTGCTTTGGCGGTGCGATTGAAGCGTGGCGCAGGTGCCGCCTGAAGGTCGCCGCCTATGTCGAGCCAAGTTGCGCGTGCGTTCATCGCATGGTCTTTCGCCTCCCTTGGAGAGAGGACAGGAGCGACACAGGCGTCGGAGCCTTCAAACAGCGCTTGCCAATGGGCGCGCGGCTGCTCGGCGAAGCGGTCCGCAAGGCGGGCGGTCAGTTCGGGCCACAGGGACTTATCGAACTGGCGTGCAAAATCAGGATCTTCTGAGAGGTTCATTTTCTCCAAGAACAGCGCGTAGAACTTCGGCTCCAAACACTGAACGGAGAGATGCTCGCCGCCCTTGCAGACATAAGTGCGCGACCAATGCGGCCCGTCCAGCAATCCTTCGCCTCGGGTGTCGCCAAAGCCGCCCGCCTGACGGATTGCCATCAGCAGGTTCATCATATGCGCTGAACCATCGTAGATCGCCGCATCGACCTCGGCCCCCACACCGCTGGACGCGGCGCGCAGGAGACCGGCCAGCATCCCGGCGACGAGGTAGAGCGCGCCGCCCCCGATATCGCCCACAAGCGTCGGGGGCGTTAGGGGTACGTCCTGCGGCGTTGAGGCCGACCAGAGTGCGCCGGAGAGGGCGATATAGTTCAAATCATGCCCCGCTACCTGTGCGAGAGGGCTCTCCTGGCCCCAGCCTGTCATGCGGCCGTAGACCAGTGCGGGGTTGAGCGCGCGCATCTCCTCCGGCCCTAAGCCCAGCCGCTCCATTACACCGGGACGAAAGCCTTCGATCAGACCGTGGGCGGTGGCAATCAGCGCGCGGGCGGTTTTCAGATCATCAGCGTTTTTGAGATCCAGCGCGATGCTCTTTTTGCCGCGATCAAGGATCGAGCGTTCCGGCATTCCCGGCGTCACACCTCCGCCCTTGCGGTGGATGCAGATCACCTCGGCGCCCAGGTCGGCCAGCATCATCGCCGCAAAGGGCGCCGGGCCAAGCGCCTCGATTTCGATAATTCGGATCCCCTCTAGCATGATACGCCCTGCTCCTTTGCCCTTAGTTTTGGTCAGATTGGCCCCTTGGGCGTGGCCGGGCAATCCTGCCGTGCTCTGACGCGACGTCCGCTCTTTCGTTGGCAGCCGCACATTGAAAGGCTAGATGTGGTCGCAACCAATCCAATTGCGATGCACAGACCGCCGAGGAGGGCGCCCCATGCAGATGACAGATCAAAAGGAAATCGCCGCTGACCCCGCAACGGTCTATGCCGCGCTGCTGACCCCCGGTGTGCTTCAGGATTGCGTTCCTGGCGCACAGGAGGTGACAGGCTCGCCTGAGGAGGGGTTTGAGGCAAAGGTCACCCAAAAGGTCGGCCCGGTCAAAGCGACCTTCACGGGCAAGGTGACCCTGTCGGACATGGTGCCGGGCGAAAAACTGACCATCACTGGCGAAGGCAAGGGCGGTGCGGCCGGCTTTGCCAAGGGCGGTGCAGTGGTCACGCTGGCGCCTTCGGAGACCGGCACCTTGCTGTCCTATGATGTCGAGGCCAAAGTGGGCGGCAAGCTGGCGCAGCTCGGCAGCCGGATCATCGACGGCTTTGCCAAGAAAATGGCCGATCAGTTCTTCACCAACCTGCAAGAGGCTCTAGCCCCGGAGAGCGACGAGGCCCCGGCAGAGGACGGCGCGGCAGACGCCCCAGAAAAGAAAAGCTGGCTCAAGCGTCTCACGGGCGGCAACTGACCCGTACCCACCCCCGGAATTTCAAGGTCGCGCGCATGCACAGGCACCTGCGCGGCCTCTTAGGGTAGCCTTCCACCTACTGGAGCGTTACCTCTGCGCCAGTCGTGAACCGTCCGGTTCATCTAAAGCGAAGACCAGAACCGGAGGCCACATGCGCACCATTCTGTCCATTTCCAATCTCAAGAAATCCTATGCAGGCGGGTTCGAGGCGCTGAAGGGCGTGAACCTCGACATTGAGGAAGGCGAGATCCTCGCCTTGCTTGGGCCCAACGGTGCGGGCAAGACGACCCTGATCTCGACCATCTGCGGGATCACCACATCGACGTCCGGTTCTGTCACTGTCGCAGGCCATTGCATCGAGAAAGAGTACCGCGCGGCCCGGGCAATGATCGGCCTCGTCCCACAAGAGATCAACCTCGAGCCGTTTGAAACGGTGTTGAACTCGGTGCGGTTTTCCCGTGGCTTGTTTGGCAAGCCAAAGAATGAGGCGCTGATCGAAGAGATCCTGAAAAAACTCTCGCTCTGGGACAAGCGGTCGAACCAGATCAAAGAACTCTCGGGTGGGATGAAACGTCGGGTGCTGATCGCCAAGGCGCTGAGCCATGAGCCGCGCGTGCTGTTCCTTGACGAACCCACCGCAGGCGTCGATGTAGAACTGCGCAAGGACATGTGGGAGATCGTGCGCGAGCTGCGCGAAAGCGGTGTCACCATCATCCTGACCACCCATTACATCGAAGAGGCGGAGGCCATGGCCGACCGCGTTGGTGTCATCAACGGCGGGGAAATCCTGCTGGTGGAAGCCAAGGAAGACCTGATGGCCCGCATGGGCAAAAAGCAGCTGCATGTGCAACTTGCAGACCCAGTCGCCTCGGTGCCAGAGGCGCTTGCAGTCCACAATCTGCAATTGGGGGAGGGCGGTCAGTCGCTGATCTACACTTACGACGTGAAGGCAGAGCGCACCGGGATCACCACGCTGTTGAACGATGTGGCGGCGGCTGGGCTGGTGCTGGCGGATGTTTCCACGCGGCAGTCAAGCCTTGAGGATATCTTTGTCGATCTCGTGAAGGGAGAAGAGGCATGAACTGGACCGCAGTTGCCGCGATCTATCGCTTTGAAATGGCGCGGTTCTTCCGCACCCTTGCGCAGAGCTTCCTGTCACCTGTGCTGTCCACCTCTCTCTACTTCGTGGTCTTTGGCGCCGCCATCGGCAGCCGGATCGATCAGGTGGAGGGGGTGGCCTATGGTGCCTTTATCGTGCCGGGGCTGATCATGCTGAGTGTCATCACCCAAGGCATCTCCAATGCCTCTTTCGGGATCTATTTCCCGAAGTTCATCGGCACGGTGTATGAGCTGCTCTCGGCGCCCGTCTCCTTTCTGGAGATCGTGCTGGGCTATGTGGGGGCTGCCGCCACCAAGGCGATGTTCATCGGGATTGTGATCCTTGCCACCGCGCATCTCTTTGTGGATCTGACCATCCAGCATCCTTTGGCCATGTTGCTGTTCCTGGTGCTCACCTGCGTGAGTTTTGCCCTTTTGGGCTTTATCATCGGCATCTGGGCCAAGAACTTTGAACAGTTGCAGCTGGTGCCGCTGCTGATCATCACGCCGCTGATCTTTCTGGGTGGGTCGTTCTATTCGATCTCCATGCTGCCGCCGGTGTGGCAGACGATCACCCTGTTTAACCCGGTGGTCTACCTGATCTCGGGCTTTCGGTGGTCGTTCTTTGGTGCGGCGGATGTGCCGATTGGGCTGAGCCTGATGGCCATCGCGCTGTTCACCGGTCTGTGCCTCGCGGTGATTGGCTGGATCTTCAAAACCGGCTGGCGTTTGCGCGCCTGAGGCAGAGAGCAGGGCGGGGGGCTCCCGCCCGTGTCCCGTGCATGAAACATGCCCGGTCTCCGGTCGGGCCCGGCGCCGCGCCCCCTTGCGGGAGCGCGGCGCGGTTGCGTTCTGCCGCCTCTGTTGCGTGAAGAGGGCGAGAATGTTGCTGAACTGATGGAGGAGCTTGGTGGCCTGACCGCTTGCAAAAGTTGCATTTTTACCCAGCGAAGGGTCGGAAACGTAACAGGTTCAGAATTCATCTTGGCGCGCACCTTGTTTCCGAGGGGGTGGCATTCTACATCGGCGCCATGACTGTTCGATTGCCCTTCTTGAAGCGGCCGCCCACAGTGGCGGTGGTGCGTCTCTCCGGTGCCATAGGCATGTCCGGACGGGGCAGCTTGAATGACACCTCGCTCGCGCCGGTTCTGGAGCGGGCCTTTCGCAAAGGCAAACCCCGCGCCGTCGCGTTAGAGATCAACTCCCCCGGTGGCAGCCCGGTGCAAAGCGCGCTGATTGGCGCCCGTATCCGCCGTCTGTCCGAAGAGACGAATGTCCCGGTGATCGCCTTTGTCGAGGATGTCGCGGCCTCGGGCGGCTATTGGCTGGCGGCTTCGGCGGATGAGATCTTTGCCGATGCCAGCTCGGTTGTCGGCTCTATCGGGGTGATCTCCGCAGGCTTTGGCGCGCATGTTTTCCTTGCTCGGCAAGGGATTGAACGGCGCGTGCACACCGCGGGCAAGAGCAAGAGTATGCTCGACCCCTTCCGCCCGGAAAACGAAGAGGACGTGGCGCGGCTCAAGCTGTTGCTGAACGATATCCACGCCAATTTCATCGACCATGTCACCGAGCGACGCGGGGCCAAACTGGCCCATGACGACAGTCTGTTCACCGGCGAAGTCTGGTTGGGTCGTCGCGCGGTGGATCTAGGCTTGATCGACGGCATCGGCCATCTCGGCCCGGTGCTGGAAGAGCGCTTCGGCAAAAAGCTCCGTCTGCGCCGCTATGGGATCAAGAAATCCTTCATGAGCCGCTTTGGCCTGACCCTGGCCGAAGACGCCCTCGGCGCCATCGAGGAGCGTGCGCAATTCGCGCGTTTTGGCCTCTGACGTGATTTTGAAGATCGTCACCCTGTTCCTTCTCGCCATGGCGGTTCTGGCCATGTTCGGGCGCCTGCGGTTCCCAGGGCAAAAAAAACTCAATTCGGCGCGTTGCTCCTCCTGCGGACGGTTCAGGATCGGCAAGGGGCCCTGCGCCTGTGGACGAGGAGGTCCAAAGACATGATGCCATGGCTGTTTTCCGCGTTGGGTCTGGTGATCCTACTCCTCGCCGGGGATGCTTTGGTGCGTGGCGCGGTCAACCTGTCGCTGCGGGTTGGGATTCCTGCGCTGATCGTCAGTCTGACGATTGTGGCCTTTGGCACCTCCGCGCCGGAGCTGCTGATTGCGGTGCAAGCGGTGCATGAAAACGCGGACGGCATCGCGCTGGGCAATGTGGTTGGGTCTAACACGGCGAATATTCTGCTGGTCTTGGGCATTCCGGCGATGTTGCGGGCGCTGCACACCAGCGAGTGCGACACGCGCAAGAACTACATCTTTATGATCGCCGCCTCGGTGCTGTTTATCGCATTGGCGTTCTTTGGCACCTTCACCTGGCTGTCTGGTCTGATCCTGCTGCTGGCTCTGGCGGGTGTGCTGTTCACCGCCTTCCGCGAGGCTCAGGCGCACCGTGCGGCGGGAGAGCCGGACGATCTGGAAGACATCGAGGAAGCCGATCCCAGCATGCCGTTCTGGCGGATCGGCATCTATCTGGTGCTTGGTCTGGTCGGCCTGCCCCTCGGGGCGGAGCTGTTGGTGGACAATGCCACCATCATCGCCCGCATGTATGGCCTGAGCGAGACGGTGATCGGCCTGACATTGGTGGCGATTGGCACCTCTTTGCCAGAGCTTGCAACCACGTTGATGGCAGCCCTTCGCCGTCAGGCGGATGTGGCGTTGGGCAATGTGATCGGCTCCAACATGTTCAACTTGCTGGCCATTATTGGCGTCGCGACCTTTGTCGGTCCGATTTCGGTCGAACCCGCATTCCTGCATTTCGACCTTTGGGTGATGCTCGGCGCGTCGCTTCTGATCGTGCCGTTTGTGTTCTTTCGCAAGGATATCACGCGGCTTTGGGGTGTCGCATTGACGGCGGTTTATGTGGTCTACCTGTGGGTGCTGCTCTAAGTCTGTAGGAACAGACTGAACTGAGGGCAGGAGAGACACATATGCGGGCTTTGGTCACTGGCGCGAGCAAACGTCTGGGCCGTGCCATGGCTCTGTCGCTGGCAGAGGCGGGCTATGACCTCGCCCTGCATTACGCGAGCTCTGAACAGGAGGCGCAGGCCACCGCGGCAGAGGTTTCCGCACTGGGGCGACAGGCAGTCGTCCTGCAGGCGGATCTCTTGCAGGATGCACAGACAGAGCAGTTAGTGCCGCGCGCGGCACAGGCCCTCGGCGGGCCGATCACCTGCCTTGTCAACAATGCGTCGATCTTTGAACCCGATGAACTGGAGAGCGTCACTCGCGACAGTTGGGACCGCCACATGCAAAGCAATTTGCGGGCGCCCTTTCTGCTGATCCAAAGCCTCGCCGCACAAGAGGGTCTGCCCACCCTGCGCGATGCCAACGACGAACCCGTGGCCTCCGCTCAGGTGATCAATATGGTCGACCAAAGGGTGCGCAAACTGACCCCGCAGTTCATGAGCTACACCTTGGCGAAATCCGCGCTCTGGACCCTGACGCAGACCGCTGCACAGGCGCTGGCACCGAAAATCCGCGTCAATGCCATCGGGCCGGGACCGACCTTGCAGGGCCCGCGCCAAGCGCCCGAGGACTTTGCCGCGCAGCGCGCCGCAACCGTTCTGCAGCGCGGTGCGGATGCGGAGGAGATCACGGCAGCCCTGCGGTATCTGCTCACGGCAAAGGCCGTGACAGGGCAGTTGATCTGCGTCGACGGCGGGCAGCATCTGGGCTGGCAAACCCCCGATTCTTTGCTGCCAGAGTAAACCGGCTGCCACAGATAAATCCTGTCGCCAATCTCCAATCGCGTGGGTGACGTCGCGACTTATGCACCTGTGACGGGGCCTTTAGATTTCCGTTACAAAAACTTTAATATTTTCAACGATTTGGATGCGCCTCATAAAAATATTCAAAAAAAACAGCACCTTGATGAGTTGCTTAAAAATTAGTCAATTCAGCGAAGCGGCCAAAACTAAAGGGAAATTCCAAACAAGCCCGAAGTTATCAGCGCAGTTATCCACAGGAATCGTGGATGTATCATCGCTTGAATTTCCCGGCTGAAGATTGCAGCGCAGCCGCCAGAATCATATGTCAGTATCTATGACCGATCCCCACGCAGAATCGCCCGAACAGACCCCTCCCGCGCGCAGCGGCTATGTCGTCATTCAGGACTACCTGAAGACGCTGGATGCCTCGCCTGGCGTCTATCGGATGCTCGATGCCGAGAGCCGGGTGCTCTACGTGGGCAAGGCACGCAACCTGCGGGCGCGGGTGTCGAATTACTCCCGTCCCGGCAACTCGCCGCGCATCGAGAAGATGATCGCGCAGACCACCTCGATGATGTTCCTGACCACGCGGACAGAGACCGAGGCGCTGCTTCTGGAACAGAACCTCATCAAGCAGCTAAAGCCGAAGTACAACGTGCTGCTGCGCGATGACAAAAGCTTTCCCAACATCCTCGTGGGCAAGGAACACGGTTTTCCGCAGATCAAGAAACACCGTGGTGCGCGCAATGAAAAGGGCAGCTATTTTGGCCCCTTCGCCAGCGCAGGCGCGGTGAACCGGACGCTCAATCAGCTGCAAAAGGCGTTTTTGCTGCGCAATTGCTCGGACAGCATGTTCGACACCCGCTCGCGCCCCTGCCTGCAATATCAGATCAAGCGATGCTCTGGCCCCTGCGTCGGGCTGATCTCCGAGGCGGATTATGCAGAAAGCGTGCGGGATGCCGAACGCTTCCTCTCTGGCCGCTCGACCAAGGTACAGGAGGAGCTCGCCGAACAGATGATGGCGGCCTCCGAGGCGATGGAGTTTGAACGTGCCGCCGCCCTGCGCGATCGGATCAAGGCGCTGACGCAGGTGCAATCGGCCCAAGGCATCAACCCGCGCGGCGTGGCGGAGGCGGATATCATCGGGCTGCATATGGACTCCGGTCAGGCCTGCGTGCAGGTCTTCTTCATCCGCGCCAATCAGAACTGGGGCAATCAGGACTTCTACCCGCGCGTTTCCGAGGATGTTTCCCCGGCCGAGGTGATGGAGGCCTTCATCGGCCAGTTCTACGACAACAAGGAAGTCCCGCGTCAGCTGATCCTGTCGGACGATATCGAAAACGCCGACCTGATGAGCGAGGCTCTGGGCGAGAAGGTCGGTCGCAAGGTCGAGATCCTGGTCCCTCAGCGCGGCGAAAAGACCGAGCTGGTGGCGAGCGCGGTGCGCAACGCCCGCGAAAGCCTCGCCCGCCGGATGTCAGAGAGCGCCACACAGGCGAAACTCCTGCGCGGCATTGCCGAGGCCTTTGGCCTTGAAGGGCCGCCGCAGCGGATAGAGGTCTACGACAACTCGCATATCCAAGGCACCAATGCGGTGGGCGGCATGATCGTCATGGGCCCCGATGGGTTTATGAAAAACGCCTATCGCAAGTTCAACATTCGCGGCGAGGATCTGGTCCCCGGCGATGACTTTGGCATGATGAAAGAGGTGCTGAGCCGCCGCTTTGCCCGCCTCTTGAAAGAAGACCCCGACCGCGACAAGGGCATGTGGCCCGATCTGTTGCTGATCGACGGCGGCGCCGGGCAGGTCTCGGCGGTGGCGGAGATCATGGCGGAGCACGGCGTGGAGGATATCCCCACGGTTGGCGTTGCCAAGGGGGTGGACCGCGACCACGGCAAGGAAGAGTTCTACCGCCCCGGCGAGCGCGCCTTTGCCCTGCAGCGCAATGATCCGGTTCTGTATTTCATCCAGCGGATGCGCGACGAGGCGCACCGTTTTGCCATCGGCACCCACCGTGCCAAACGGGCGAAATCCATGGCGGCCAACCCGCTCGACGATATCGCCGGGGTGGGGGCAACGCGGAAAAAGGCGCTGCTGACCCATTTTGGCAGCGCCAAGGCGGTGAGCCGCGCCAACCTCTCGGACCTAAAGGCGGTGGAGGGCATCTCGGACGCGCTGGCCGAGACGATCTACAACTACTTTCAGGAGCGCTGAGCGCCCTTGAGCAGCGCCTCTGCCATGGCTTTCGCCTCCTGCGCGGGGGCATCGTCATGGGACATGGCTGCAAGGATGATCGCCCCCTCTTTCAAGAGCAGCAATTTGCGGGCCATCGCCTCCGGTTCCGCCAGAGTGGCGGCCCGGCAAAGGCCGGTGAGGTGGTCGATCAGCAACTCCTTGTGCTGCCACGCCTGCCGGTTGATGGCGTCCGTGCGTTCCTGATATTCGGCGGCGGCTTTGACGAACATACAGCCCTGAAATCGCGTCTCGCGAAACCATTCGCCAAGCGCGTCGAACATGGCGATCAACTGCTCCTCGGGACCAGTCCCCAGCGCCTCCATCCGTCGCACCAGCCAATTTCGAAACTGCTCGTCACGCAGGCGCAGAACCGCAAGGATCAACTCCTCTTTGCTGCGAAAGTGCTTGTAGATCGACGTTTTCGAAACACCGGTCTCCTTTGCGACCAGATCCATGCCGGTGGCGTGGAAACCGTTGCGATAAAACAGAGGCAGGGCCTTCGCGATCAGCGCACTGCGTTTGTTCTCGGTCATGACAGACAGGTCCATTTGTTTACCGTTCAGTCAATCTAGGCGCGCTGGGCGAAACCGTACAGGGCGAAAGCCACGTGGATTATTGCAGATCCTGAAAGACAGACTTTCTGATCCTTGTCTTTCTGAGTGATCACTCAAGGTGTACTGATCGGTCAATGTTGTTGATCACGTTTCCCTCTCCCCGTCGTTAGGAGCCACATCCCATGAAACAAGAAATCCTTTCCGCCATTCTTGCCGCCCTTGTGGCTGGCGCGCTTGTCACCCCCGCCACGATGCCCACCTCAGCGCGTTCGGCTGAACTTGCACCCGGCGTGTCGGCGCCCCATATTGCCGGAACCTGCTGTTAAGGCGCATTGCCACATCCCACGTGATTGGGCCTTCCCGACAACTGCTGCAGGTAGTAGGAATGCGCTCATGATCTGGAATTTGCCCAATATCCTCACCACCCTACGGCTGCTTGCAGCGCCGGCTCTGGCGGTGATGTTCCTCTTCTTCTCGCGCCCCGTGGCCGACTGGTTTGCGCTTCTTTTATTCGTTGGGGCAGCGGTCACCGATTGGTTCGATGGGTACCTTGCGCGCAGCTGGAAGCAGGAAACCAAGATGGGCGCCATGCTTGATCCCATCGCCGACAAGGCGATGGTCCTGATCGCGCTGATGATCCTCGTCAGCTATTCGCCCGCCCATTGGACGCCCTGGCTTGTTCTGCCCGCTACGCTGATCGTCTTCCGCGAGGTTTTTGTCTCCGGTCTGCGCGAATTCCTCGGCGATACGGCTGGTACGCTCAAGGTGACCAAACTGGCCAAGTGGAAGACCACAGCGCAGATGGTGGCGATCGCGACCCTGTTTTCACAAGGGATCTTCGAGCATCACCTCTCCAAGCGGCCAGAGGATTTTGCCGGCATCACATGGGTGGATTCCGCCGTGGTCTGGTCCGGTCGCCTTGGGCTATGGATCTTGCTGGTTGCGGCCCTGCTGACCGTGATTACCGGCTTTGACTACCTGAAAAAAGCGCTGCCCCACCTGAAGGAGACCCGCTGATGGATGTGCTCTATTTCGCATGGGTTCGGGAACGTATTGGCCTGCCTAAAGAAAAGATCGAAACCTCGGCCGCGACCGTTGCCGAGCTTGTCGAAGAGCTGAAGGCGCGGGAAGAGCGTTATGAAGCCGCTTTTGCCGATCTCTCCGCCCTGCGCGTGGCGTTGGATCAGGAGCTGGCCGAGTTTGACGCGCCGCTGGACGGTGTGCGCGAGGTCGCCTTCTTTCCGCCGATGACCGGGGGCTGATCCCATGCGTGTGCTGGTGCAGGACGCGCCGTTCGACTTTGGAGCAGAGGCTGATGCCTTTGCCAAAGGCGCGTCTGGTGCGGGCGCTGTTGTCACCTTCACTGGCGTCGTGCGCGAGGCCGATGCCGGTGCGATGGCGGTGATGGAGATCGAGCATTATCCAGGTATGACCCAAAAGGCGCTGGAGAAAATCGCAAGCGAGGCCTGCGCACGGTGGTACCTTGCCGATGCGCTGGTGATCCACCGCTATGGGCGCTTGGTGCCCGGCGATCAGATCATGATGGTCGCAACCGCCGCCCGCCATCGCGTCGCGGCCTTTGAGGCGGCAGAGTATCTGATGGATTACCTCAAATCCCGCGCGCCCTTCTGGAAGAAAGAGATCCTCGCCAATGGCGACGCCGATTGGGTCGCCGCAAAAGAGGATGACGAGGACGCGCTGACCCGTTGGTGACGCGCCGCTAGCCTCTCTGACAGATCAGTGACCGTGCAGCTGCACGCGCAGCTCTTCGGCCTCGTGGCGGGCTTCGCGCAGGCCGTCCATCGCGGCGCGCAACTCCGCTTCGGTCTGGTTCAACTGATTGGTCAACTCTGCTTCGCGTTGCTGCAGATAAGTGATCGCCTGATCGCGGGTCTCTTCCGCCTCGTGCAGCTCTTGGCTCATGCGGTCCAGATCCGCCACGTCACTCTGTTTGACGCGGGTGAAGCGATGCACCAGCCAATTGGCAAACCACCCCATCGCAAAGGCGACAAAGAGGATGATGGCTGTGGTCAGGATGAACTCTGTTCTGTTCATTGTCCCTCGGTCTCCTCAGTGGGGGCGTTGTCGGCGGCGGCGTCTGTCTCGGTTGTGTCCGGAGCCTCTTCCGAGGTCTCGGCGTCAGGGGCATCTTCGGCCTCGGCGGCCTCGTCCTTGATCAGGCGAAATTCGATCCGGCGGTTGGCCTCGCGACCATCTTCGGTGTCGTTGGAGGCGATGGGATTGTCCTCGCCATAGCCCTTTGCCACGAAGGTTCCGGTCAACAACCGACGCGCGCGCAGCGCGTTCAGGATCGACTGAGCGCGCGCTTGGCTCAGGTTTTGGTTCATTTCCTCGCGGCCCTGGCTGTCGGTATGGCCCTGAATTTCCAATGGGATCTCGCCGCATTGCTGCAACAGCTTGGCAATCTTGTCGATCACCCGCGCGCTGTCTGCGGCCACGGTGGCCGAGCCGGGTTCAAAGGCGATTTTCTCCGCGCGCTGGATTGCCGCCAGCTCCGCCTCGCAAAGCTCAGGGGCCATCAGCTGATCCTCGGGCTCCGGCGGCGCCTCATAAGTGATGTCCAACTCGTATTCTTCAGCATCGCCCAGCTTGTCCGACAGCATCCGTGCGATTTCGGCGCTGGCGTTCTCATCATGGCTCATGCCGCGCACGGCGACCAATTCGGGCGTCACGGTCACCGCACCGCGCTCCAGTTGCGCCAGCGCATCAAGGGCGGCCAGCACGCGGATCGGCCAAACGCCGGGCAAATCCGGCACATTGCGGGTCGCGAGATAGACGGATCCGGTGCCAAACCGCGCGCGGGCATAGCTGTCGATGGTGCGCCGTTGTGCATCATCGCTCAGACGGCCGCGCAGTTGCACCTGCCCCTCTGGGCTGAGGGTGGCGACGAATTCCGGTGTGGCGTCCGTCTTTTGCGCTTCGGGCTGGGTCAGGACTGCATGGAGCACAAAGACCTGCGGTAGCGCGTTTTCCAACTCGCCCACCACGCGCTCGAACAGCACATGCGGGGTGCCTTCCGCGGCCACCAGGGTGACGTCGCCGTTGGAGAAAGTGACAGAGCCTTTGCCCAATTCCTTGAGCGCCGAGAGGCCCACCTCGACCGCGCGGGACCAATTGGCCGACGGAACGCCAAGGCCGATGGTGCATTCGGTCTGCACCTCAAGGTCGGCGGCCTGCGCGGCCTTTAGGATCCGCTGGCGGCTTTCTTCGCTCTCGGCAGAGCAGGCATCGAAATGGCCGCCGTTTTCATTGAGCACATAGCGCAGCGTGAAGGGCGAGATGACCGGGCGCGGGGCCGCGATGTCCATCGTTACATGCACAGTTGGCGGGGCAAGGCGGGTGAGGCGGTTTTCCAGCTCTTCCTTTGCCTCGGGGCTGTCGGCGATGGCGGTGATCCGCACGGCGCCAGCCTCGACCGAGATTTTGGTGCGCGGCAGCAGCGCCAGCGCTTTGACCGCATAGTCCAGCGCATCGGCCCAGCCCTTGGGCACGGTGTAATCCGCGCTCTCGAGAAAGTCGGTGACCGAGGGGTTGCCCCTGAGACCGCCAAGCTTGCGGATCAATCCGGCGTGATTGCTGGCTTCGGGGATCAGGCCGATGATGGAAATGCCCGCGTCATTGCGCAGGATCTCGGTGGAGAACCGGGGCGGGGCGATCCCTTTGGACGGGGTGACCTGCATCTGGTCGATAATGCGCGAGGCATCGACGACGGCCCCCACTTCTGAGATGGCAGAAAACCGGCGCGCCTCATCCGGGGCCTCGCCCATGAGTTCAACGCGCAAGCCGTCCGCCACGACTTCGGCCCAGTCGAAACCGGCGCGATCCAAGGTGCGGCGCACGACGATTTCGGTGTTGTTTTCCAGTGCTGTCGCCGTGAACCCTGCCACCACCAGACTGAGGCCGGCGGCCCCGGCAAAGGTCACGGTGGGGATCAGAAGCGTGGACAGGCGCATGAGGCAGGGTATTTCCGTAGTTTTGCTGTGAATTTATCTACAGGCGCAAGCCATGCGGATCAATCATGTGAGACAGGGCGATCACACAAACAGCGCCGCGCCGAGGAAAATGAGCGGAATCAAGCCGGTGTCACGGTTCTTGCGAAACAGCATCAAGAGGCGGTCGTTGTCCTCGGCATCGAATTGACGTAGCTGCCATGTCATATGCCAGCCCATCGCCCAAGGCGCACAGAGCGCCAAGGCCAGCGCTAGCATCGGGGCGGCGGGCTGCAGGGCGAGGATTACGGCGAGCCCCATCAGGCAGACCGTGGCGACCAAAAAGCGGCGCAGCCACATCGGCGATTGCGATCCAAACAGTCGGGCGGTGGATTTCACACCGATGAGGGCATCATCCTCTGTGTCCTGATGAGCGTAGATGGTGTCGTAAAACAACGTCCAAGCCATGCCTGCCACATAGAGCACCACCGCTGGGGCTTCCAACTGGCCGCTATGAGCGACCCAAGCCAGCATCGCACCCCAGTTGAAAGCAAGGCCGAGGAAGACCTGCGGCCACCAGGTGAAGCGTTTGGCAAAGGGATAGACCAGAACCGGCACAAGCGACAGCACACCCATGGCAATCGCCGCCCAGTTGAAGGTCAGCAAAATGCCAAAGGCCACAAGGGCTTGCAGCCCCATCCAGGCCACAGCCCCCTTGACCGTGACTTGGCCAGAGGGGATCGGACGCGAGCGGGTGCGCTCGACCGCGCCATCGATGTTGCGGTCGGTGATGTCATTCCATGTGCAGCCTGCGCCGCGCATCAGCCAAGCGCCAAGGCCACAGGCGACGAAGATCCAGGCATCCTCCCAGCGGGCGTCCTGATGGGTCAGCATCGCCAGCGCAAGGCCCCACCAGCATGGCAGCAGCAAGAGCCAGGTGCCAATGGGCCGATCCGCGCGGCTGAGACGCAGATACGGACGGCTCCAGGCCGGGGCATGAATGTCGACCCAGTTGCCTTTCACCGCATCTGCGACTTGTCCATCTGGTGTTGAGGGCTGGCCTTGCATATGTAGGACCTCATGAGTGCAAAAGTCAGACTGTATGTAGATCACCCCTTGGGGGCAGGGCAAACGGTTCCTCTGGACCGCGATCAGGCGCATTACCTCTTTGGGGTGATGCGGCTGGCTGTTGGGGCGCGGGTGGCTCTGTTCAACGGGCGCGATGGCGAATGGCAGGCAGAGGTCGCAGAGACCGGCAAACGCGGCGGCGCGCTGGCCTGTGTGGAGCAGTCCAAACCCCTGCAGCTGCCGCCGGACCTCTGGCTGATCTTCGCGCCGATCAAAAAGGCGCGCACCGACTTCATCGTCGAAAAGGCTGCCGAAATGGGCGCGGCCCGGATCATGCCGGTGGCGACCGACTTTACCAATTCCGAACGTATCCGGCAGGACCGTCTGCAGGCCCATGCGGTTGAGGCGGCCGAGCAATGCGGCGGCACCTATGTGCCCGAAGTGGCTGAACTGCAGAAACTCTCGACCCTGCTCGACCACTGGCCCGCAGAGCGACAGCTGATGTTCTGTGACGAGGCTGAGGTAGGCCAGCGGTTGTTTTTGGACGCCCAGCAGAGCGTTGGGCCTTGGGCGATTCTGATCGGGCCGGAGGGCGGCTTTTCCGAGGGCGAGCGCAAACGGCTGCATAAGATGGAGCAGGCCCATGTGGTCAGCCTCGGCCCCCGCATCCTGCGCGCCGATACGGCAGCGGTGGCGGCAATGACCCTCTGGCAACACACATTAGGGGATTGGTGATGGTCTGGCGTGCGGCAACCGAAGCGGATGTGGCGCGCGCTCTGCCATTTCTGGATGCGCATATCCAAAGCTCGATGTTCCTGCTGGCGAACCTGAGCCAACACGGGCTTGGCTCCGATCATCCCAACGGGCTGACCTTCTGGGTGCGCGAGACGGGAGATGGGGTTTTCGGGATTACCAATTCTGGCAATGTTTTGATGCAGATGCCGGAGGCGACCGCGCTGGATTGGCAGGCAGCGGGGCAGCTGCTGGTCGGGCGTGATGTGAATGGGGGGCTCGGTGATGCCCCCCAAGTGCGCGCCTTTATTGAGGCCAATGGGCTGGGCGGTCACCCCTGTCAGCTCGATAGGGATGATCCGGGGTTTTTGCTCGATCTTGACGATCTAACGGTGGAAATGCGCGAAGACGAGGCGCTGATTTCCGTCCGTGATGCGCCGCGTGCATTGATGGACGAATGGCGCATTGCTTATGAAATCGAAGCTGTGCAAGCGCCGCCAGAGAAAGCCCGTCTCAAAGGGCCGCAGGATATCGACCAGTTCATCGCCAGCGACAGTCACCGGGTTTTGCTGGTCGATGGCGTGCCGGTGGCGATGAGCGGCTACAACACCACATTTGAGGACACGGTGCAGGTCGGCGGGGTCTATACGCCTCCGGACTTGCGCGGTCGGGGCTACGCGCGCCGCGTCGTCGGTCGGCACATGGCCGAATGTCGCGCCCGCGGCGCAAAGCGGGCGGTGCTCTTTGCCGCCAGCGAGGAAGCGGCGCGTGCCTATCGCGCCATCGGCTTTCAACGGGCCGGAAGTTTCGCCCTGGTTCTGTTTTCCGAGCCTGCGCGGATCCGCGCAGAGGCTGTGGAGGGATGCACATGAGTTTCATTCGGCCCGAAGCCCGCGCGGCCTTGTGGCGTTGGCGAGAGCTGTTAGTGGCGGCCGCCTTGCTGCTGTGGGGGCTGCGCTGGGTGCTTTGGGGTGTCGGACTGACGCAGATCACCGGTTGGGCCTGCGTGGCAATCGGCGTGGTTCTGGCAGTGGTTGGCGCGCAGCGAATGCGGTTTCGGCTTGGGTCCGGCGGGCCGGGCGTGGTGCAGGTGACAGAAGGCCAGATCAGCTATTTTGGCCCGCTGACAGGCGGTGCCGTGGCGCGTTCCGAGCTGGATGCGGTCCGTCTGGATCACACAGCGCGGCCCTCGCATTGGGTGCTGGAGCAACCCGGGCAGCCGCCGCTGGCGATTCCGGTGACCGCAACCGGGGCGGAGGCGCTGTTTGACGTGTTTTCCAGCCTGCCCGGATTAAAGACAGAACGCATGTTGAGTGAACTGCATCACAAAGGTCCTCACCAGGTCGTGATATGGCAGCGATCGCCGGAGCCGAAACACCTCCGTCGCCTGCATTGACTTAGGCGCGGTTTCGCCGCACCAGTTGAACCTCGGGGCCCTGTCCCACGGAATTGAAACGCCTCGCCTGCACAACCTCGCGGCGACCACCAAAGGGGGCCTGTCCCATGTCTATTCCTCAGTCCGGCGGCGGACCGATCGAACGCCATGAGCAACTGGCAGAGTATCTGGCGTCGGGCTGCAAGCCCCGCGACGAATGGCGCATCGGCACCGAGCATGAGAAGTTCGGCTACTGCAAAGACACGCTGAAGCCGCTGCCCTATGAGGGCAAACGCTCGATCCTTGCGGTGCTGGAAGGGTTGCGCGACCGCCATGGCTGGGACCCGGTGACCGAGGGCGGCAAGCTGATTGGTCTGACCAAGGGCATGGCGAATGTCAGCCTAGAGCCCGGTGGGGCGCTAGAGCTGTCTGGGGCGCCGCTCGAGACCATCCACGAAACCTGTGACGAGGTGAACAGCCACCTGCGCGAGGTGAAAGACATCTCCGATGAGATCGGCGTGGGCTTTATTGGTCTTGGCGCGGCGCCGATCTGGAGCCATGAGGAAATGCCCCTCATGCCCAAGGGCCGCTATCAGCTGATGAACGACTATATGGAGCGCGTGGGCACCATGGGCCGCGCGATGATGCGGCGCACCTGCACCGTGCAGGTGAACCTCGATTTCGCCTCCGAGGCCGATATGGTGCAAAAGCTGCGGGTCGCACTGGCGTTGCAACCGGTGGCCACGGCGCTGTTCGCCAATTCGCCCTTCTTTGAGGGCAAGGTGAACGGGATGAAATCCTGGCGCAGCCATATCTGGCGGCACCTCGACGATGCGCGCACCGGCATGCTGCCTTTTGTGTTTGAGGACGGCATGGGGTTTGAGCGTTATGCGGACTATGCGCTCGATGTGCCGATGTATTTTGTCTATCGCGATGGAAAATATATCAACGCGCTGGGCCAGTCCTTCCGCGATTTCCTGAAGGGGCAGCTGCCCGCGCTGCCCGGCGAGACGCCAACCCTGAGCGATTGGGCGGATCATTTGACCACCGCCTTCCCCGAGGCGCGGATCAAGAAATACATGGAGATGCGCGGGGCTGATGGTGGTCCCTGGCGGCGCCTTTGTGCGCTGCCCGCGTTTTGGGTTGGGCTGATGTATGATCAGGCGAGCCTTGATGCGGCCTGGGATCTGGTCAAGGGCTGGGATGCGGAGACCCGCGAAGGGCTGCGCATCGGCGCGGGCCGAGAGGGGCTGCAGGCCGAGGTCAACGGCATCAAAATGCACGATCTGGCGCGTCAGGTGCTGGAGATCTCCGAGGCGGGTCTGGTGGCGCGCGGCCGCACCGGTGCCGGGGGCATGGTGCCGAACGAGACCCATTTCCTCAACGCGCTGAAGGACAGCATCGAGAGCGGCAAGACCGCCGCAGATGAGCTCCTTGATCGCTACCATGGCGATTGGAACGGCGATCTGACGCGGATTTACGCGGATTACAGCTACTGATTTGCCAGACTGATGGGTTGGAAAGGGGGCGCCGCTGAGGCGCCCCTTTTTGCTGCGCACGGGGCTCTTGGCGGCGCGTCCGGGCGGTGTATTCACGCCGAGAGTGGGGCAGCGCAAAACCGGCGGCAAGGGGGCCTGCCGCCGGTCTGGGGTTTGTCCGTGAGGTGTGGGCTTACTTCAGCAGAGCCGCTGGCTCTGCGCTGGCGATGTCACCCCAGTTGGCGTCGGCCTTCTCGATGAAACCCGGAATGTCGGCATTCCAGCGCTCCTGAATCTCGGGTGCGAGGTTCAGGTAGAGGGTGTTGTCGACGATCTTCCACAGCTCCGGATCACCGTCGAACTTGAAGCCCATTGCCGCACCAAAGGCGCAGTAGCCGCCGTAGGCCGGCAGATAGGCCTCCGGGTTCTTGTCAAACAGCGCTTTGTTTTCCTCGGAGGCGAACCAATAGGTCGCCTCGTCATGCTGGGAGGTCAGGGTGTAAAGGCCCTTGGTCGGCTCGCCTGCGGTGAAATAGGCCACCGGGTCATAGCCCTGCATCGCAAGGCCCGTGGAGGAGGCGTTGATCTCTACGCCAGCGGCCAGCGCAGAGGTGGCCAGCGCCACGGAGAGGGCGATGCCGCCAAGGATGTTTTTGGAGACAGAAGTCAGCTTGGTCATGTGTCAAACCTTTCGATCAGCCCGGGCGCTAATTGCCCGGTAGGGGGATGTGCAAAGGCGCAGGTGAGTGCAAATTCCGTTGCGAGAGAAACGGCTGTCTGGCCGTTGTGAGGCTGATCTGGGGGGCGGGTCGATCAACTGCAAAACAACTCAATTTGTCTGTGCAGATTTGCGAAAAGCGGTTTGCGCGGGCGCTGCCCTACAATCGCGTGAGTGGAATGTGAAACGCCCCGCCGGGGAGGGCGGGGCGCTGTAAGTCCTTGAAAGGAGGTGTAGTTTACTTTTGGCCGATCTTCGGTTCGGTTCCCGCGCGTAGGCGGGCGATATTGGCCTTGTGGCGGATCAGGATCACCACGGTCAGCGCCACGGCTAGCAGCGCGGCAGAGCTATAGCCCAGGACGAGGCACCAGAGCGCGGAACTCACCGAGGAGACCAGCGCCCCCATCGAGGAAATCCGGCTGAGATAGGCCGCCGCAAGCCATGTGAGGCAGCAGGCGATCCCCACCGGCCAGGCCAGCGCCAGCATCAGCCCGAGGAAGGTCGCAACCCCCTTGCCGCCCTTAAAGCCCAGCCAGACCGGGAAGCAATGGCCGACAAAGGCCAAAAGCCCCGCCAGCTGGGCCGCATCCTCGCCCGCAAGGGCGCGGGCGATCAGCACGGCCACCGCCCCTTTGCCGCCATCCAGGATCAGGGTCAGCGCCGCCGCTGCCTTGTTGCCGGTGCGCAGCACATTGGTGGTGCCGATGTTGCCGGACCCGATGGCGCGCAGGTTGCCAAGGCCAAAGGCCCGCGTCACCAGAATGCCAAAGGGCACCGAGCCCAAAAGATAGCCAACCGCGCCCCAAAGGAGCAGCAGCGGCAGGGCGGTCTCGATCATCGGCATCAGGCGTCCTTTCGATAAACGGGGCGGCCCGCCACATAGGTGGCAACCACGCGGCCCTGCATCCGCTGGGTGTCAAACGGCGTGTTCTTCGACTTTGACTGCAGCTTGAACCGATCCAGCACGAAAGGCGCGTCCGGGTCAAACAGCACGAGGTCGGCAGGGGCATCAACGCTAAGGCGACCGGAGGCAAGGCCAAGGCGTTCGGCCGGGTTCAGCGCCATGGCGCGGAACAGGCAGGGCAGGTCCAACAGCCCCGCATGATAAAGGCGCAGCGCGGCGGGCAGCAGGGTTTCGAGCGCGACGGCGCCAGCGGCGGCCTCTTCAAAGGGCAGGCGTTTGCTTTCTTCGTCCTGCGGCGTGTGCATGGAGGAGATCACGTCGATCAGACCCGTTCGCACCGCCTCGACCACCGCCAAACGGTCGTCTTCCGAGCGCAGCGGCGGTTTCACCTTAAAGAAGGTGCGATAGTCGGCCACGTCCAGCTCGTTCAACGTCAGGTGGTGGATCGAGGTGCCAGCGGTGATATCAAGCCCGTTCGCCTTGGCCCGTTCCAGCGCGGGCAGGGCGCGGGCGGTGGTGATCTGGTCGGCGTGGTATTTCGCGCCGGTCATCTCCAAAAGCGCGATGTCGCGATCAAGCCCCATCCGCTCCGCCATCGGCGAGACTGCGGGCAGGCCGCGCAGGGCGGCGAATTTGCCAGAGGTGGCAGCGGCGCCGTCGGACAGGCCCGGCTCTTGCGGATGGGCGATGACCAAGGCGCCGCAGCTGCGCGCATAGGTCAGCGCGCGGGAAAAGACCTTGGTATTGCCGACCACATGGTCGCAATCGGTAAAGGCCACCGCGCCCGCATCCATCAGGAAGCCGATCTCGGTCATCTCGCGCCCCTCGCGCCCCTTCGTAAGGGCGGCCATCGGCAGCACGTTCACCGGCGCATCGGCCTGCGCGCGGCGGGTGACGAATTCCAGCGTCTCCGGGCTGTCGATCGCGGGCGAAGTATCGGGGCGGGTCACGATGGTCGTCACGCCGCCTGCCGCCGCCGCGAGGCCTGCGGATTTATAGCTTTCCTTGTGGCGCTCGCCCGGCTCGCAGACCTTGACGCCGATGTCGACGATGCCGGGGGCGAGGCATTTGCCGCCGCAGTCCACCACCTCGATCTCCGAAAGGGTCAGGCCTTCGGCAGCGCAGATGGCCTCGGCGCTTTGGTCGTCAAAGCGGCCCGCGATGCGGCCCTCTGCCACCAGAAGGGCGCCCGGGGCATCCGTCCCGGCCTCGGGGTCGATCAGGCGGGCGTTGAGGAAAAGCGTCGTCATCGGGCGATATCCTTCGTGAAAGGCGGCGTCGGAGAGGGGGCGGCGGTCATGTGACCAGCGCCCAGATCAGGAGGGCGAAGAGCAGCATCACCACGGCAAACAGCGTCGCGCCAATGCGGCGGGCGCGGTTGCGGGCGGCGCGGGGGGACATGCGCAGGCTGGGTTGCGCGGCGGCGCTGGGGATCACGCCGGGGGCGGTCCAGTCAGTCTTGACCTCGCCCAGACGCGCGATCAGCCGCAGCGGCGTTGCCGGGGTCAACCGGGTCTCTGCCCCGTCAAAGGCACGGGCACGCAACACCAGCACCCAGCCAGACAGCCCGTCGAGCGCCATGCCATGCTCTGAGAGGTCCTTTTCACTGACCCCGAGGCCCTCGCGCAGATAGCCCAAGAGCCCGAGGTCTTCGAGGTCGGCGGTGGGGAAAATCTCCACCTGATCCCGGTCAAGATGTTCGATCCCTAGAACCTGCGCCAAGGCGCCGTCCTCGTCGCGCAGGAATTTGGCCTGCTCGGGGGGCATGTCGAGGGCGAAGATCAGCACCTCGCTGCGTGCGCCCTTGGGGATCTCGATCACCGCGCTCATGGCTCAGGAGGCCTGCGCCGCGCGTGCCTTGCGCAGGTTGCGCGCCAAAAGATCCATCGCGGCCATGCGCACCGCAACGCCCATTTCGACCTGTTCCTGAATGACCGAGCGGGTGATGTCGTCGGCGATCTGCCCGTCGATCTCCACGCCGCGGTTCATCGGGCCGGGGTGCATCACGATGGCGTCGGGCTTGGCGAGCGCCAGCTTTTCTGCATCAAGCCCGTAGCGGTGGTAGTATTCCCGCTCCGAGGGGATAAAGCCGCCGTCCATCCGCTCCTTTTGCAGGCGCAGCATCATGACGACGTCGACGTCCTTCAGACCTTCGCGCATGTCGTCATAGATCTCGGCGCCGAACTCGGCAAATTGCTGCGGCACCAGGGTCGGCGGGCCAATGAGGCGGATGCGGTTTTCCATCTTGCCGAGCAGGATCAGGTTCGAGCGCGCCACGCGGGAATGGGCGATATCGCCACAGATCGCGATGTTGAGCCGGTGCAGCCGCCCCTTGGCGCGGCGGATGGTCAGCGCATCAAGGAGCGCTTGGGTCGGGTGTTCATGCTTGCCGTCGCCGGCGTTCAGAACCGCGCAATTCACCTTTTGCGCCAAAAGATCCACCGCGCCGGAATGCGGGTGGCGCACCACCAGCAAATCGGGGTGCATGGCGTTCAGGGTCAGCGCGGTGTCGATTAGGGTCTCGCCCTTTTTCACCGAGGAGGCCTGCATCGCCATGTTCATCACATCAGCGCCCAGACGCTTGCCCGCCAGCTCAAAACTGGCCTGGGTGCGGGTGGAGTTCTCAAAGAACATGTTGATCTGGGTAAGACCGGCAAGCGCGTCGGAGTGTTTCTCCGTCTGCCGGTTCAGCGCCACATAGTCTTCGGCCAGATTCAGAATGGCGGTGATCTCATGCGGCCGGAGCGGCTCGATCCCGAGGAGGTGGGGCTGGTCGAAGGAGGGGGGCTGCATGGGCGAACTCCGCGCTGTTTCGGCCCTTATAGGAGCGGTCGACGCATGGGGCAAGCGGTGGGGCGCCTCTGCGAGCGGCGCGCGGGGCTTGGGGGTGGGATTTGAGTATTTGGGGAAAGATGAAAGCGGTGATGAGGCGTTTTCCTTTGTGTCTGAGGGGGCTACTGTGCGCCTTATGGAATCGGAACTCGACTATTGGAGTGCGAAGGCGCTGTTAGAGTGGCAGGTGGAGCTAGGCGCCACCGAGGCCATGTTAGACGCGCCTATCGACCGCTACGCTCTGGAGGACCAAAGGCCAAAACCGGCGCGCGGGGCAGAGGCCCCAGCGGTTCCGGTTAAGCCCAAGGAAGTCGACCCGGTCGAAGAGGCGCAAAAGGCCGCGCAAGGCGCGCAGGCCCTGCCAAGCCTGCGAGCCGCAATGGAGGCCTTTGAGCATTGCGAGCTGAAACCCGGCGCGCGCAATCTGGTCTTTTCCGATGGGCAGGCTGGCGCGCGGGTGATGATCATTGGCGAAGCGCCGGGGCGCGACGAGGATTTGCAGGGCAAACCCTTTGTGGGGCGGGCTGGGCAACTGCTGGATAAGATGCTGGCGGCCATCGACCTCAGTCGCGAGAAAAACGTCTATATCACCAATGTGTTGCCTTGGCGGCCGCCGCAGAATCGCGATCCGCACCCGGCAGAGATTGCCATGCTGATGCCCTTTCTGGAACGTCACGTGGCGCTGGCGCAGCCGGATATCCTCGTGTTGATGGGGAATATTTCCTGTCAGGCGGTGCTCGGCAAACGGGGGATCACCCGTCTGCGCGGGCAGTGGGACAAGGCCTGGGGCAAGCCGGTCCTGCCGATGTTCCACCCGGCCTATCTGCTGCGCCAACCGCATGCGAAACGGCAGGCCTGGGCGGATCTCTTGGAGCTGCGCGCGCGGCTCAATACCCAGAACTAAGCCCCCCTCATCAGGAGTATGGCCATGAAAATCCTTGCCTTTTCCGACCTGCATCTGGTGGAGGATCTGGCCCGCGATCTGGTGGCTGTCAGCCATGAGGCCGATCTGGTGATCGGGGCGGGGGACTTTTGCAACATGCGTCAGGGCTTGGCCCGCGCGATGGAGATGCTGGCAGGGCTCGCGGCGCCGACAGTGATGGTGCCGGGCAATGCCGAAAGCGCGGAAGAGCTGCACGGCTGTGCCTTGCCCTTTATGACCGTGCTGCATGGTGCCGCGGCAGAGATTGAGGGGGTCAAGATTTTCGGCCTCGGCGGCGGCATCCCAGAAACACCTTTTGGCGACTGGTCTTTTGATCTGTCGGACGCGGCCGCAGCGCGGGAATTGGCCAAGGCCGAGGGAGTCGATATCCTCGTCACCCATTCACCGCCAAAAGGCGCAGGCGACAGGACCTCGGCGGGGCTGTCGATCGGCTCCAGCAGCATCCACGCCGCGATTGGGCGGGTGCAGCCGAAACTGGCGCTCTTTGGCCATGTGCATGATTGCTGGGGGTTCCGCGGATCGATCGGCGCCACCCAATGCGCCAATCTCGGTCCCCTTCCCAATTGGTTCGAGGTCTAAGACATGATCGCAACCGCGACTTTGCTTGCGTTTGTTCCGGCGGCTTTGGCGCTCAATGTGACGCCGGGAGCGGATATGATGTTTTGCCTCGGACAGGGGCTGCGCTCGGGGCCGCGTCCTGCCTTTGCAGCGGCTGTTGGGGTCTCGGTCGGGGGCATGGTGCATGTGCTTCTGGCGGGGCTTGGTGTTGCGGCCGTGGTGGCCACGCAGCCTGCGCTGTTTGACCTGATCCGCTGGGTCGGGGTGGCCTATCTCTTGTATCTTGCCTGGGGCGCCATCCGGCATCCCGGCGGCGCAGAGGCCAGTGCGGCGCCTGCGGTATCGGTCGCACGGGCCTTTCGCGCCGGGGTGATGGTCAACCTCACCAATCCCAAAGTCATCCTCTTTGTGCTGGCCTTTGTGCCGCAGTTCCTGCGCCCCGAGGCCGGGTCCGTGCTGGGGCAATTTCTGATCTTTGGCGCGATCATCGGTCTGGGCGGTGTTTTGGTGAACGGCGGCGTCGGCGTCTTTGCCGGGCGCGCCCGTGCGCTTTTTGCGGGCGGTGGCGCGGCGGCGCGGTGGATGAGCCGGATCACCGGCGGTATTTTTGCAGGCCTCGCCCTGCGGCTTGCACTTATGGAAAGGGCCTGACACCCCATGTCACGCATCGACGAGAGCAAAGAGTTTATTCCCACCCGCATCGCGGTTCTGACCGTCTCAGATAGTCGCAACCTTGACGAGGATCGCTCGGGCCAAGTGTTGGTCGACCGGCTCAAAGAGGCGGGCCATGTGCTGGCCGATCGCAAGATCCTGCGCGACGAGCGGGCCGAAATCGCCGATCAACTGCGTGAGTGGATCGCGAACCCCGAGATTGACGTGGTGATCTCCACCGGCGGCACCGGCCTCACGGGGCGGGATGTCACGGTCGAGGCGCATCGCGATGTCTATGAAAAGGAAATCGACGCCTTTGGCACGGTCTTCACCATTGTTTCGATGCAAAAGATCGGCACCTCGGCCGTGCAAAGCCGCGCCACGGGGGGCGTCGCGGGGGGCACCTACCTCTTTGCGCTGCCCGGCAGCCCCGGCGCCTGCAAGGATGCCTGGGACGAAATTCTGGGCAAACAGCTCGATTATCGCCATCGTCCCTGCAATTTCGTCGAAATCATGCCGCGACTTGACGAACATTTGCGACGGAAATGATCCGAACCGGCGTATAAGCGCGTAAGCCCCCTGTATAACGTGTTAAACGGAACGGGGCCTTTAGGGCTGTCTGAAAAGGAAATGGAATGCGGTTTCTGCGACAGAGCGTGATTGGGCTGTTCCTCTTGGGGCTGACCGCGGCCTTGGCGCTATATGCGGCCGATCTGATCACCTCTGCGGTGAAAGAGAGCCTGTCGGCTGAGCGCCGCGCTCCCCCCGCGCGCGAGCGGGTCTTTGCTGTCAATGTGGTGACGGCGACCTTGGGGGCGGAAAACCCCGAGCTGATCGGCTTTGGCCATGTGGAGAGCCGCCGGACCCTAGAGCTGCGCGCGGCGGTGTCTGGCCGCGTGGTGGCGCTGGCCGACGGGTTTCAGGTGGGCGGCCGCGTGCAGGCAGGCGATCTCTTGGTCGAGATCGACAAGGCCGACAGCCAAGCCGCCTTTGACCGTGCCGAGGCGGATATGATGGATGCCCATGCCGAGAGCCGCGATGCCGCCCGCGCGCTGGAGCTGGCGCGCGATGAACTCGCCACCGCACAGGCGCAGGCCGATCTGCAGCAACGCGCCCTGCAACGGCAACTGGATCTGAAACAGCGCGGGGTGGGCACCGACGCAGCGGTGGAGGCGGCAGAGTTGGCCGCCACCCAAGCCCAGCAATCGGTGATCACCCGCCGCCAATCGGTCAGTCAGTCCGAGGCGCGCGTCGATCAGGCGCAGACCCGCGTGGCCCGCGCGCAAATTGCACTGGACGAGGCGCAGCGCGATCTTGATGACACCACAATCACCGCACCCTTCACCGGGACCTTGCAGTCGGTGACGCTGGTCGAGGGGCGCTTGGTCTCCACCAACGAAATCCTCGCGGAGCTGGTCGACCCCGATCAGCTAGAGGTCGCCTTTCGCGTCTCTACCGCGCAATATGCCCGGCTGCTTGATGAAAACGCCCGTCTGATCCCGGCGGAGGTCACGGTGACGCTGGATGCAGCGGGCGCGGGCATTCGCGCCACGGGCACCTTGTCCCGTACCAGCGGGGCGGTGGGGGACGGCCAATCAGGCCGCCTGATCTATGCGCGGATGGATCATTCCGCAGGCTTTAAGCCCGGTGATTTCGTCACCGTAACCGTGCGCGAACCGGCGGTGTCCGGGGTCGCACGGCTGCCGTCCTCCGCGATGGATTCGCGCCAGACCATTCTGGTTCTGGGAGAAGACAACCGTCTGGAAGAGCTCCCCATCGAACTGGTGCGCCGTCAGGGCGACGACATCCTTGTGCGGGGCGCGGGGCTCAATGGCCGTCAGGTTGTGGTGGGGCGTACGCCGCTCCTTGGCGCCGGGATCAAGGTGCGCCCGCTCCAGCAAGGCGCAGATGCCGCCGCCGTGACCGAGCCCGAGTTGATCGAGCTGACCGAAGAACGCCGCGCCCGACTGGTGGCCTTTGTCGAGGGCAACGGCCGGATGCCGAGCGAGGTGAAAACCCGTGTGCTCAGCCAGCTGTCGCAGCCCAAAGTGCCCGCTGCTGTTGTCAGCCGCATCGAAAAGAACATGGGCGGCTAACACGCCCCACCCCTAAGCTCAGCCCAGAGAGGTGACGTGACCCGCCATGGCTAACCTGTCCGCGACCACCGAGAAGGCCAAAGGTCTTCTGAGCTATTTCACCCGTCACCGCACGGCGGCGAACCTCTTGCTGATGCTGCTCCTGATCCTCGGGGCGGCGGCGATCCCCAATATGCGGGCGCAGTTCTTTCCCGACGTGATCGTGGAAACCGTCACCGTCAATGTGGAGTGGGAAGGCGCCGGTCCCGAGGATGTGGACAGCGCGATCGTGCAGGCGCTGGAGCCTGCTTTGCTGGCGGTCGAAGGGGTGGAGAACACAGAATCCACCTCCCGCGAGGGGCGCGCCACGCTTTCTATCGATTTTGAACCCGGCTGGGACATGGCCCGTGCCGCCGATGACGTTCAGGCGGCTGTGGATGCGGTCACCACCCTGCCGGAAGAGGCAGAAGACCCCGAAGTTGAACGCGCGGTCTGGCGGGATCGAGTCACCGATGTGGTGATTGCAGGCCCGGTAGGGCCGCAGCAGTTGGGCCTTCTGGCCGATGAGCTGGTCTTGCGCCTCTTTGAGGTCGGCGTCACCCGGACCACCATTCGGGGCCTCGCCGCACCGCGCACCATCGTCGAGGTGCCGTCGAGCCAGCTTATTGCCCATGACATCACCATGGCCGAGATCGCCGCAGTGATCGCCGCCGAGGTTGAGGTGAATCCCGCAGGCGAGGTCGAGGGCGCCAATGCCCGCGTGCGCACCGGGACGCAAAAACGCACCCCCGCCGAGATCGAGGCCATCGTGCTGCGATCCGAGACGGATGGATCTGCGCTGACCATCGGCGATGTGGCCACCATCCGCGTGGAAGGCGTTGACCGCCAGCGCAGCTATTTCGTGGGCGAAGATCGCGCCATGTCGCTGCGCGTGGACCGCTCTGATCAGGGCGATGCGGTGCGCATTCAGCATCAGGTGCAAGAGGTGGTGGACGAGATGAACCGCTCGCTGCCGCAGGGGGTGAAAATCTCGCTGATCCGCACCCGGGCGGAGGCCATCACCGGGCGTCTCGATATCCTTGTGGACAATGGGTTGCAGGGGCTGGTTCTGGTGGTGATCCTGCTGTTTTTGTTCCTCAATGCGCGCATCGCCTTTTGGGTGGCGGCGGGCATCCCGGCCTCGATGTTTGCGGCGATTGCCTTGATGTATATGGGCGGGCTGACGATCAATATGATCTCGCTCTTTGGTCTGATCATCACGCTGGGCATCGTGGTGGATGACGCCATCGTGGTGGGCGAACACGCCGATTTCCGATCTCGCCGTTTGGGCGAACGCCCTGTGGTGGCAGCGGAAAACGCAGCGCGACGCATGGCGATGCCAGTCTTTGCGGCGACGCTGACGACGATCATTGCCTTCTTTGGCCTGACCTCCATCGGGGGGCGCTTTGGCGAGATGATCGGAGACATTCCCTTCACCGTGATCGCTGTGCTGAGCGCCAGCCTTGTCGAGTGTTTCCTGATCCTGCCCAACCATTTGGCCCATGCCATGGCGCATACTCATGAACGTCACTGGTATGATGCCCCCAGCCGGGTGGTGAACCGTGGGTTCCGCTGGTGCCGCGATACGCTGTTCCGTCCTCTGATGGCGCTGGTGGTGCGGGCCCGTTATGTGGTGGTCGCCGGGGCCTTTGTGCTGCTGGCCAGTCAGGCCGCCTTGTTCATCGCGGGCGATGTCACGTGGCGGTTCTTCAACGCGCCAGAGCGCGGCTCGGTGTCCGGCAACTTTGCCATGGTCGAAGGGGCCACCCGTGCGGACACATTGCAGCAGATGCGCGAATTCCAGCGCGCCGTCGAGGTGTTGGGCCGCGAATACGAAGAACGCTACGGCACCAACCCGGTGGATTTCGCGATGGCCGAGGTGGGCGGCAACACCGGGCGCGGTCTGGCCGGCACCGACACCAAGGACAGCGATCTGTTGGGCAGCATCGCGATCGAACTCATTGATGCCGACCTTCGGCCCTATTCCAGCTTCGCCTTTGTGGGCGAATTGCAGGATCGCGTGGTGCAATTGCCCCTGACCGAGGTCGTGTCTTTCCGGGGGTGGCGCTCGGGTCCGGGCGGGGACGCGCTGGATGTGCAATTCTACGGCGCCGATGTGAGCACGCTGAAGGCGGCCGCCGAAGATTTGAAATCCGCCGTTACCCGCTATCCAGAGGTTTCCGCGGTCGAAGACACGCTGGCCTATGACAAAGAAGAATTGGTGCTAGATCTGACCCCACAGGGCCAGGCGTTGAATTTCACCATCGACAGCCTTGGTCGCGCCCTGCGCCAGCGTCTGAACGGGGTGGAGGCGGCCACCTATCCAGACGGTCCGCGCTCTGCCACCATCCGGGTTGAGCTACCCGAAGGGGAGCTGACGGCGGATTTCCTTGAGCGCACCCAGATGCGCACGCCTGCGGGGCTCTATGTGCCGCTGGCCGATATCGTCACCGTCAGTCAAAGGACTGGATTTTCGACGGTTCGGCGCGAAAATGGCGTGCGGCTCATCTCGGTTACCGGGGACATCTCCGAGGATGATCCAGTACAGGCCGAGGCGATCATGACGGCGCTGGAGACGGAAATCCTTCCCAAGATTGCCGAGGAACGTCAGGTGGAATTCCGCCTCGCAGGGTTGAGCGAGCAAGAGAATGAATTCCTCAGCGATGCGATGAACGGCCTCGTGCTCTGTCTGGCGGGGATTTACCTGGTGCTCTGCTGGATCTTCTCCAGCTGGACGCGCCCGCTTGTGGTGATGGCAATCATCCCCTTTGGCCTCGTGGGCACCATCTGGGGGCATTACCTGTGGGATTTGCCGATGAGCATGTTCACGGTGGTCGGTCTTTTGGGGATGACCGGGATTATCATCAACGATTCCATCGTGCTGGTTTCAACCATTGACGAATACGCCGAAGAGCGCGGCTTGATCCCCTCGATCATCGACGGTGCCGCCGATCGGCTGCGGCCCGTGATGCTGACCACGCTCACCACAGTGCTGGGGCTCGCGCCCTTGATGTATGAAAGCTCGCAACAGGCGCAGTTTTTGAAACCCACGGTGATCACGCTGGTCTATGGCCTCGGGTTTGGCATGTTCCTTGTGCTTCTGGTGGTGCCGGCGCTGGTGGCCATTCAGGCCGATATCACCCGGCCCGTCGCCTCGGTCAAACGGGCGCTACGCGGTGGCGGGCACGCAGGCGCAGGCCCTCTGCGCGGTCTTGTGGCCTTGGGCACCGGGGCCAGCATCGCGTGGCTGGGTGTGACTCTTGGCTGGGTGATGGCAACCGGGCAGCTTGCGCCTTGGCTGGCATCGATGGCTCCGGCGCTTGTGACATGGCAACCGCTGCAAGCAGCACTGCTGCTCTGCCTTATTGGCCTCGCAGGCGTGGCGGCGCTGACCTATGTGATTGGCGCGTTGGGAGTTTTGCGGGGCGCCCGTGCGCGGGCCTGAGCCAGTCGCGCCAGCTCCGCCACCTGATCCAAGAGATCGAGCCCCAAATCCTCGATCTGCGCCACTGGCACCCAGCGGGCCTCTAGCGCGTCATCATCGGGGATCGGCGTGCCGCTGACATAGTGGCACAGGGTCGCGACAAGGAAATACTGTCGCCCAACCGTGCCATCTGCCGCGCGCGGGATCACATCGAGCGTCATCAACTGCTCGCCCGGATCCGCCACGACGCCGGTTTCCTCCTGCAGCTCTCGCGCGGCCGCCTCCGCTGCGGTCTCACCCAGCTCGACGTGGCCGCCGGGAAACCCCCAAGTACCCGCATTCGGAGGGTTTTTCCGCTTCACCAGAATAACGCAATCCTCGCCCTCGACAGGGGCGCAGACCACACCAAGCGCGCCCAGAACAGGACGGCGCGGCGGAGAGGGCAGGGGGGAAGTCATCGCAGGTTCGGCCTTTTGTCGCGGCGGGACTTCGGCCATCAGGCGGGCTGATCTAGCCCGCCGTGCAGCCGTGAATATCCACCGCATGGGATGTGCCGAGCACCGTAAAGCGCAGGGCTGAGCGGTCAACCGCCAAAGGGGCCGTGCCGGTCGGCAGCAATTCGCTTTCGGCGACCAAGTCGCCACCCTCGCGCCAGGACCGCGTCTCGCCTGCCATCATCTCTGGCCCGCTGCCTTCGATCACAGCCACTTCCCGCGCCCCTGCCGAGGGCATGGCGATGCGGGCGGTGACTTTCATCCCATAGGGTGTCGGCGCCAAGCGGCAGGAGACGCCGCGCACCCGGGCTTCACTGGCGGAATAGGGCCGTGCCGCCAGCGCCGCCACGATCAACGGATTGCGCTTTGCGCCAAGGTCCGCGCGGTGGTCAAACCGCAGCGAAGAGGGGATGCAGACATCCTTGCAAAGACCAAGCTCCATCTGCCCCTTCAGCCGGATCGGGGCGCCGGGGGTCTTGGGGGTGATCTCCACCGGCAGGATCAGCTCATCGTGATAGCCGATGGTGCGCATGCCTGAGGTTTCAAACACTTCTGGCGTGGGCCAGGTGATGCGCAGATCCGCCACATTGCGAGAGCCTTGCCAGTTAAACTGCGGCGGAATGCCGGCATCGCCGGGGGCGCGCCAATAGGTCTTCCAGCCGTCTTCCAGCCGCAGATGCAAGGCGCCCATATAGCGCCCCTCTGCTGTGGGCCCCCCGTCGAGGATGTCCAGCGAGACCACATTGTCCCAATCCCCCCCGGCCCGCGCCGGAAGAGCGGCGAGGCAAGACAGAGCAGCAAGTGCAGCACAGATAGACAAGACGCGATGTTTCATGGCTCAAGGTATTGCCTCAGCACTGGTTAAAGCCAAGTCACAAGCGGGCGAGGCTGCGGCGATGTCACTCAAACGTGACAGATCTTTGCAATAAATGCCGCCGCCGAGTGGGGTTGCAACCCTCTCGCGGGGAGGTCATGCTGAGAAGAATGGCTCCGCGCCGCAACAGAGGCAGGCTGATGGAACTAACTGGTAAAGTCTTGATTGCAATGCCGGGTATCGGCGACCCCGGCTTTGACAATTCGGTGGTCTTCCTCTGTTCGCACAGCGAAGAAGGCGCCATGGGGCTGATCATCAACAAACCCGCGCCAGGTGTGCTGCTCAAGACGATGTTCGAGCAGCTTGATATTGATTGCAGCCGCAAGACGGGACGCAATCTGGTGTATTTTGGTGGCCCGGTGGAAACCCAGCGCGGCTTTGTGCTGCATTCCGACGAATATATCTCCACGGTGAACTCCCTGCCGGTCAAGCCGGGCTTTTCGATGACCGCAACGCTGGATGTGTTGGAAGACATCGCCGAGGGGCGCGGCCCCGAACGGTTTCTCGTGATGCTCGGTTATGCGGGTTGGGGTCCGGGGCAGCTCGAAGACGAGATCGCACAGAACGGCTGGCTGACCACCGACTCTGATCCCGACACGATTTTCGAAAGCCACGCAGACGAAAAATGGGAAGCCGCGCTTGCCACCTTGGGCGTCGCCCCTCTGACGCTCTCCATGGATGCCGGCCGCGCCTAAACCCGCGCCCGACTTCATCTTTCCCGAAATACTCCGGAGCGCGAGGCAGAGCCTCGCATCCTCCACCTGCAGGTCCACAGCGCCGTCAGCGCGGTGCCGCCGCCCGCCGCAACCGGTCATTGATCGCCACCCCGAGCCCCACCTCGGGCACCGGCGCCACCGCAATCGGCAGTCGCCGCGCATCCAGCGCGTGGAGATGGCCAAAAAGGTTCGCAGCCGCCTCCTGCAAATCTCCATGCTCTGACAGGTTCATGTCAGACGCCCCCGGCCCAAACCCCAGCGAGACCTCTCCCGGCAGAACCGAAGTTGCATTCAGTCGAACCGAGGCCTGCGGGGCGTAATGCGACAAGAGCTGCCCCGGCGCCGTCAAAGGATCGCTTTGATCGCGCGCGGCCATTTCACAGCCCAGAACAGCCTCGATTTCCTCGGCCGCCAGCCCACCGGGGCGCAACAACACCGGTGCCGCCCCCGCCAGCCCAAGGATGGTCGATTCCACTCCCACCGCGCAGGGCCCATCGTCGAGGATCGCCGCGATCTTGCCGCCCAAACCGGCCCGCACATGCACCGCCGTGGTCGGGCTGATCCGCCCCGAAGGGTTCGCCGAGGGCGCCGCCACCGGCCCGCCCACCGCCTCGAGCAGCGCGCGGGCACAGGCCTTGGCAGGCACCCGCACCGCCAGCGTCTCCAGCCCCGCCGTCACCAGCGGCGACACACCATGGCCAGACCGCAGCGGCAAGACCAAGGTCAGGGGGCCGGGCCAGTGCGCCGCTGCCATGGCCTCGGCCATGTCATTCCACTCAACCAGCTCCCGCGCTGCCGTCACATCGGCCACATGGGCGATCAGCGGATTAAACGAAGGCCGCCCCTTGGTGGCGTAAATCCCCGCAACCGCCGTGCCATTGCGCGCATCCGCCCCCAGCCCGTAGACCGTCTCGGTGGGAAAGGCGACCAACTGACCGGCCTGCAACAGCTCCGCCGCCCGGGCAATCCCCTCGGGGCGCGCGTCCAGCGCTTCGGTCTCAATCTGGCTCTCACTCATCGGCGCATCTCTTCGGGGGCCCTTATCCAATGGCCGTTCCGTCACTTTGCCCGATGACGCGGCGTTTTGATAGGCGCGCGGGGCGGGGCGGTTTACGACGGGGACCAAGGCACAGTAAATAACGGCTATGGGCACCAAAGCCAAGCAGCTCTTAACGGGGGCTGCCCGCCAGGCCGCCCGATGAGAAGAGGTCCAACAGATGAGCTTTCGCGCGCCCGTTTCCGACTACCAGTTCCTGCTGACCGAGATCCTCGGCTTTGACCGCATCACCGCGACCGAGCGCTTTGCCGAGGCCGATGGCGACCTGATGGCCGCGATCCTCACCGAGGCGGGCAAGATTTGCGACGAGGTCATGGCCCCCCTTCAGCGCGGCGGCGATCTGCACCCGGCGCATCTGGAAAACGGTGTCCTCAGAACCTCGCCCGGTTTTGGCGAGGGGTTCAAAGCCATCGCCGAGGGAGGCTGGATCGGCATGAGCGCCGACCCCGAATATGGCGGCATGGGCCTGCCGATGTCGCTGACGACCGCCGTCAACGAGATGATGTCGGGCGCTTGCCTCTCGCTGCAACTCGCCCCCTTGATGAGCCAGGGCCAGATCGAGGCGCTGGAGCACCACGCCTCGGACGCGCTGAAAGAGCTTTACCTGCCGAAACTCATCTCGGGCGAGTGGACCGGCACCATGAACCTGACCGAGCCGCAGGCGGGCTCTGACGTCGGCGCGCTCTCCTCCAAGGCGGAGCGTAATGGTGATGGCACCTATGCGGTCTCCGGGCAAAAGATCTTTATCTCTTGGGGGGATAACGATTTTGCCGGCAATATCTGCCACTTGGTTCTGGCGCGCCTGCCCGACGGGGTGCCGGGCACCAAGGGCATCTCGCTCTTCCTCGTGCCGAAATACCTGCCTGATGAAAACGGCAATCCGGGCAAGGCCAATAGCCTCAAGGTCGTCAGCCTTGAGCATAAGATGGGCCTGCATGGCTCGCCCACCTGCGTCATGCAATATGACGGCGCAACCGGCTGGCTCGTCGGGCAGGAGCACGGCGGCATGGCCGCGATGTTCACCATGATGAACAACGCCCGCCTCGGCGTCGGCGGTCAGGGCATCGGCGCGGCAGAGGGCGCCTATCAGCACGCGCTGGCCTATGCGCTCGACCGCAAGCAGGGCAAGACCCCGGTCGAGGGCGGCACCGGCACCATCGTCGACCACGCCGACGTGCGCCGGATGCTGATGGAGATGAAGGCGGAGGTCTTTGCCGCCCGCGCCATCATGCTGGCCTGCGCCGGCGCCATCGACATGGGCACCGCCACGGGCGAAAAAGACTGGAAGACCCGCGCCGCCTTTCTCACCCCCATCGCCAAGGCCTTTGGCACCGAGACCGGCATTCGCGTCGCTGAGCAGGGCGTGCAGGTGCACGGCGGCATGGGCTTCATCGAGGAAACGGGTGCGGCGCAATTCTACCGCGACGTCCGCGTCACCGCGATCTACGAGGGCACCAATGGCATTCAGGCCATGGACCTCGTGGCGCGCAAGATGATGGACGGCGGCGAAATGGCCCACCGCCTGATCGACGAGATCGAGGAACAGGCCGAGCGTGCCCGCCCGACCCATCCCAATATGGCCGAGGCGGTCTGGCAGGCCTGCGAAACCCTGCGCGAGGCGACCGAATGGCTGGTCGAGGCCGAGATGCAGGACCGTTTTGCCGGCGCCGTGCCCTATCTGATGGCCTTTGCCCGGGTGCTGGGCGGTCACTACCACCTTGCCGCCGCGCTGGCCGACGAGGGCGGCGCGCGCGAAAAACTGGCACGCTTCTATATCAAACGGATGCTGCCACAGCACGCCGCTTACCTGATCCACGCCCGCGAAGGCGCCGCCGGTGCCTTTGCCCTCACGGTCGAGGAACTGGCAAGCTGATGGTCTCTGTCGCCGACGTCACTCCGCGCACCCCTTGGGAAGAGCCGCCCGCCATGGGCGAAGCCATCGAGGTCGTGGAGGGCGTCCTCTGGATGCGCCTGCCGCTGCCGATGAAGCTCGACCACGTCAATGTCTATGCCTTTGACGAGGGCGATAGCTGGACAGTGGTCGACACTGGCATGTCCTCCAACAAGACCCGCCGCATCTGGACCGAGCTGATGGCGGGCCCCTTGGGCGGCAAGCCGGTGGGGCGGGTGGTGGTGACCCATCATCACCCCGACCACATCGGCAATGCGGGCTGGTTTCAGTCCGAACATGGGGCTGAGCTGGTCACGACCCGCACCGCTTGGCTCTTTGCCCGGATGCTGACGCTCGATGTGCAAGAGGAATGGCCGCAGGAAACCCTGGCCTATTACCGCAGTGCAGGCATGGACCCGGAGGTCTACGCCGCCCGCCGCGCCGAGCGGCCGTTCAACTTTTCCGACACGGTCTACCCGATGCCGCTGGGCTTTACCCGGGTGCAGCAGGGCGATGTCTTTCGCATGGGCGGGCGCGACTGGGACGTCCATATGGGCAATGGCCACGCGCCCGAACACGCCACATTCTGGAGCCGCGACGACAATTTGGTGCTGACCGGCGATCAGGTGCTCTCCTCGATCAGCCCCAATATCGGCGTCTATGCCACCGAACCCGAGGCAGACCCTTTGGCCGAATGGCTGGAGGCCTGCGAGCGGCTGGCAGCCTTGGCGCGGCCCGAGCATCTGGCGCTGGGCGGTCACAAGCTGCCTTTCACCCGGCTGCCCCTTCGGATGCGGCAGCTGATCGACAACCACCACGGCGCGCTTGAGCGGCTGATGGAGTTCCTCGACACGCCCAAAAGCGCGGCTGAGTGTTTCCCAACCCTGTTCAAGCGCAGCATCGGCCCCGCCGAATACGGCCTCGCGCTGGTGGAGGCGGTGGCCCATGTCAATCACCTCTACCAGACCGGCCAAGTCTCGCGCGTGCGCCGCGAAGATGAGGCTTGGGTTTACCAGCGCCTCTGACCCTGCCACCTTGGAGGTCAAACGTCTGATCCCAGACGATAAGATCCAAGGAAGGCCCCGAAGATGGACGACAAGATCGAGACCAGCGCCGAATTCGCCGAAAGCGCGGCGCTGCCCTGCCACCGCGAGGTGCATACCGACCCCGACGCCCCAGAGGCGCTGCGGGATGTGCCGGCCCTGATGCAACGGGTGCCCGAGGCCAAAAGCGCCGCGCGCTGGGCCTATGAGCGGTTGATCCTCTATATTCAGAACTTCGAGAAGACCTTGGACGCCGAACATGAGGTCGCCATGGGCTTTGTCGGCGGCGACGCCGGTGTGCTGCGGATCGAAGGCATGGGTTATTTCGATCCCGATATCCTCACCTTCTACGGCAGCGATTCGGAGGGCGGGCGAATGCAGCTCATTCAGCATGTGAGCGAACTCAATGTGATCTTACGCGCGATGGGCAAGCCAAAACCCGAAGAACCCGCCAAGCGGATCGGGTTTCGTTTGGTGAAAGAGCTGGAAGAGCAGGCCTAAAAGGGGCGGTTTCCGCCTTAGATCGATGCTGAAGCGCGGCGATTTGCACCCAAATGCGGCGAAACGGCCCTGCAACAGGGTGGTGACAGCGCATTTCAAATCCAGTATCACGCAAAGAAACATCTGACGCGAACAGGACCAAGACGATGGCTGAACATAAGCACGGCACCATGGATATCACCGTTCAGGAAAAAACCTTCGAAAGCTTCATGACCTTCGTGTCGCGCTTTTGCATCTTCCTGGTGATCTTTGCGATCTTCATGGCGGTTTTCGCCTCCTGATCCCACGCTTTTTCGCGGGGTCTCCGGCTTTTTGGCTGTGAGACCCCGTTTTCATTTTCCCCAATGACTTTGTCGCGGAGCCTTTCCTGATGCGGATTCCAATGCGGACCCCGATCCTGACCCTTGCGCTCTGCGCGACCCTTGTGGCCTGTGCCACGACCCCTGATCGCCCCGATGCCGATCCTGAGACGGTCGCACGCGCGGCCTATCGTGACCCCAGCAATCCGTCGATGACGCTGATCACCGTGGTGAACAACCGCAGCGGGGCAGGGGCGCATACCGCACTGATGGTCAATGCCTCCGAGCAGGTGATCTTCGACCCCGCCGGGTCCTTTTACGCCGATATCGTTCCGGAGCGCGAAGACGTGCTCTACGGGATTTCGCCGCGAATCTTTCAGGCCTATCGCAGCGCCCACGCCCGCGAGACCTTCCGGGTGGTCAGCCAAAAGATCGACCTGACACCAGAGCAGGCACAGGCCGCCTATCAACTGGTCACCACCAATGGGCGTGTGCCGGGGGCCTATTGTGCCAATTCGACCTCGTCGATCCTGCGGCAGATCCCCGGGTTCGAGCAGATCGACGTCACTTTCTATCCGGTCAAACTGCAGGAACAGTTTGCGCAGCTTCCCGGTGTGGAAACGGATGTCTATCGCGAGAATGACAGCGAAGACCTGCAAAAAGGTCTGGCCGCAGGCAACGCCGCGCTGAACCAGAGCGTTGCGACCGAGTAAGCACAAAAGGCCGCCCGCGCCCGTGGCGCGGCGGCTTTTGGTTTACCCGAACAGATACATCAGACCCCAAAGGCTGCAGGCGCCCGTCGCCATGGCAAGCAAGACGTTGCGGCTGATCGCGGCCACGGCAAAGGTCAGCGCTGCAACCGAGAAATGCAGCAGGCTCGGCGCGCCATTGGTCGGCGCGGGCCAGATCACCAAAGGGGTCACCAGCGCCGGGATGATCGCCACCGCCGTATAGCGCAGGTGCCGCATGATCCAATCCGGCATGGCACGGTTGCCGACCAGCCCGATAAAGGCAAAGCGCAGCGCGAAAGAACCGACCGCAAGCCCGGCAATCACAATCCAAAGCGTGGTTTTGTCAAAAGCCATTTCCGTCCCACTCATCCTTGGGCCTCCGCTTTGGTTGCGCGGCGGTTAAACCACAGCTCGGCCTGGGCGCCCGCCATCATGCCCGCCAGCCCCGCGACGATCAGCCCGAGGTTATAGGGCATCAGCGCCGCAGGCAGCGAAACCGCGCAGGCGACAAAGCAGGCCACCACATGCGCAGGCGTGCGCAGCATCGGGCCGATCATCGACAGAAACGCGATAGGCAGCACGAAATCGAGGCCAAGGCTGTCCGGGATCGACGCGCCAACCAGCGCGCCGGTGACCGTCGCGATCATCCAAAACGGTGCCACCAGACTGTTGGTGCCAAAGAAATAGGCCAACCGCTCCCGCGTGGTCCAATCCTGTCGCCGCTCGAACTCGATGATCGACAGGGCGTAGGATTGGTCGACTGTGACATAGGCCGCGCAGGCCCGCTGCCAGAGGGGCGCATCGCCAAGGTAAGGCGTGAGCGAGGCAGAATACATTGCAACCCGCAGGTTCACCGCAAGGGCGGAGATCAGCACGATCAGCGTCGGGGTCTGTTCCTGCATCAGCTGCAGTGCGGTGAACTGGGCCGAGCCGGCAAAGACCGCAAGGCTGAAGGACAGCGCCTCGGCGACGTTGAGGCCAGCCTCGGCGGCGAGCACGCCAAACAGCAGACCAAAGGGGCCGGAGACCAGCACAAAGGGCGCGCTGTCGCGGGTGCCCTTCCAAAAGGCGGATTTCGCGGTGGAGATTGTCATGACGGGGCCTTAGGTTAGGTGAGACATGGCTACGCGGGTTGGAGGCGCTTGGCAATTGGCAAAACTTAACGTGTCAACCGAATACCGGATCGCACCCGACCCCGGCAACCCGCGTCTGACGCGAAAGGTTGTGGGCACCGATCACCTCGGCGCGGAGACCGAGATTTCGGTGGTCGAGGAGCGCCCGCTGACCATCTATTTGAACCGGCAAGAGATCGTCACCGCGATGACGATTGGCGACTATCCGGAGTATCTGGCGCTGGGGTTCCTGAAAAACCAAGGCATGCTTGGGCCGGAGGATGTGGTGACCCGCGTCGATTATGACGAGGAGATCGAGACCGTGGTGGTCCGCACCGCGGTTGAGACCTCGCATGAGGAAAAGCTGCAGAAAAAGACCCGCACCTCGGGCTGCGCTGTGGGCACGGTCTTTGGCGATATGATGGCGGGGCTGGAGGGCGTGAGCCTGCCGCAGGTCTCGGTGAAGACCTCCTGGCTTTACGCGCTGGCGCATGAGATCAACCGCACCCCCTCGCTCTATCTGGAGGCGGGGGCGATCCATGGCACGGTGCTGTGCTGCAAGGATCAACCGCTGGTCTATATGGAGGACGTGGGCCGCCATAACGCGGTGGACAAGATCGCCGGCTGGATGCTGTCCGAAGGGGCGGAGGCGGGGGATAAGATCCTCTATACCACCGGGCGGCTGACCTCGGAGATGGTGATCAAGACGGCGATGATGGGTATCCCGGTGCTGGCCTCGCGGTCTGGGTTCACCGCCTGGGGCGTAGAAATTGCGCGGCAGGTGGGCCTGACCCTGATCGGCCGGATGCGCGGGCAGCGGTTTGTCTGTCTGGCGGGCGAGGAGCGGTTGGTGCGCGATGTGGACCCCGCTGCGATGCCAGAGGAAGACAAGAAACACCGCCGCAAGAGCGCGGATTGACCGCGCGGGGGGCAGCGCGCCTCGGGGCCATCGAGGCCCCTCGGCGCGCATCGCGGCTGTGCCGCTCTGGGTGCGCCGCAAGCGATGTGTGAATATGGACGGAGTGTTTGGATGCAGAAACCTTTGGGGGTAATCCTTGCCGGTGGCCTTGCGACCCGGATGGGCGGTGGCGACAAGGGGCTGTTGTCCTTGGGCGGCCAAAGCCTGTTGTCCCGGGTGATCGACCGGCTGGCGCCGCAGGTGGCGGGGCTGGCACTCAACGCCAATGGCGATGCGGCTCGGTTTGCGGGGCTGGGGCTGCCGGTGGTGGCGGACACGATCGAGGGCTTTGCGGGGCCTTTGGCCGGCGTGCTCGCGGGGCTCGATTGGGCCGCCGAGCAGGGTGCGGAGGCGATTGTCACCGCTGCTGCCGACACGCCGTTTTTCCCCACCGATCTGGTGGCGCGGCTGACGGCAGCCGCCGAGGGGCAAGCGCATCCGCTGGTGCTGGCGACCACGCCCAAAAGCGGCGATGAGGTGCTGAAATCCGGCGGCAAGGGGCGGGTGAACCGCCATCCGACCTTTGGTCTCTGGCCGGTTGCCTTGCGCGACGATCTGCGCGCGGCGATTGAGGGCGGTTTGCGCAAAGTGGTGCTCTGGACCGATCAGCACGGCGGGCGCGAGGCCCTGTTTGAGGCGGAGCCCTTTGATCCCTTCTTCAACGTCAACACGCCCGAGGATTTGGCGCGGGCGGAGGCACTGTTGCGATGAAACTTTATGGCGTCACCGGCTGGAAGAACAACGGCAAGACCGGGCTGATGGAGCGGCTGGTGGCGGAGTTCTGCGCGCGCGGCCTGACGGTCTCGACCCTGAAACACGCCCATCACACCACTGATGTGGACCAGCCGGGCACCGACAGTTTCCGCCATCGCGCGGCGGGAGCGGCGGAGGTGGTGCTGGCCTCGCCCAACCGGGTCGCCATCATGCAGGAGCTGCGCGGCGCCGAGGAACCCTCTCTGACTGAGCTTCTTGCGCGGATGCGGCCGGTCGATCTGATCCTGATCGAGGGCTACAAACGCGAGCTGCACCCCAAGATCGAGGCGCATCGAGCCGAGGCGGGCAAGCCCTTGATCGCGCCCGATGATCCGACGATCCGGGCGGTGGCCTCGGACGTGGCGCTGGACCTTGATCGGCCGGTGTTTGACCTCAACGACACAAAGGCGATTGCCGATTTCATTGCTGCGGAGCTGAGCCTCTGATCGGGTTTGACACCTTTGCGATGGTGGATTGGTCGGGCGGCAATGACGCCGGGGCGAAGCCGCGCCAAGATGCGATCTGGGCTTCGGTAGTGCGCGACACGCAAGCCGATGCGCCGGTCTACTTGCGCAACAGAACACTGGCAGAGGACTGGCTCGCGGCCCTGATCGACCGGGAGCTGACCGCCGGGCGCAGGCTGGCGCTGGGGTTTGATTTTCCGTTTGGCTACCCGCAGGGATTTGCCGCCGCCCTCACGGGGCAGGCGGACCCACTGGCCCTCTGGCAGTGGTTTGCTGAACGGGTGGAAGACGCGCCTGAGGCCAACAACCGTTTTGATCTGGCGGGAGAGATCAATCAGCGCTTTGCGGGGCAGGGACCGTTCTGGGGCAATGGATTGAAGCGCGATATCAGGGGCTTGCCGCGACGCAAGACGGATTATGCCAACCCCTTTGCCTATCGGCGGCAGGTCGAAGAGCGCGCGAAAGGGTCCTTTCCGGTCTGGCAGATGTCCGGCGCGGGTTCGGTCGGGGGGCAAGTCATCATGGGCCTTCCGGTGCTGCACCGGCTGCGGGCGCGGTTCGCGCCCCATGTGGCCGCTTGGCCGTTTGAGCCGCTCTCGGCCCCCGTCGCACTGCTGGAAATCTGGCCGAGCCTTCTTGCGGGCAAAGGGCCGGATCACTGGATCAAAGACGCTTGGCAGGTGCACACCGTGGCGCTGGACCTTGCCCGCCGCCCTGTGGCAGACCTGACGAGACTGTTAACCGTGACCACCCCCGCCGCGCTGGAGGAAGGTTGGATTCTCGGAGTGGAGCCTGACAAATGACCCTGACCCCGCCCCCCTTGAGCAACGATTGCTTTGCCTTGCCGCAGGGGGTGGATTGGACGCCAGTGGATCAGGCACTGGCTTTGCTGCGCGATCGGCTGTCTGTGGTCACCGCGGCGGAGGAGGTCCCCTTAAACGAGGCGCTGGGCCGCGTGCTGGCCGAGGCTGCGGTGGCAGAGCGGTCGAACCCGCCGCAGCCCAATACAGCAGTCGATGGCTACGGTTTTGCCGGAGGGCGCGGTGAGGGGCCGCATATCCTGCCGCTGATTGAGGGGCGCGCCGCCGCTGGGGTGCCCTTCGCGGGCGACGTGCCTGCGGGCCATGCGATCCGGGTTCTGACGGGCGCCGCCTTGCCCAAGGGGGTCGATACTGTGGTGCTCGAAGAAGACGTGCGCAGCGATGGTGCGGCGATTGCCTTCAATGGCCCGCTCAAAGGTGGCGCGAATACCCGCAAGGCGGGCGAGGATGTCACGGCGGGTGAGGTGATCCTGCCGGAGGGGCGGGTGCTGACCCCCGCCGATCTGGCGCTGGCCTCTGCGGTAGGTCTGGCGCGACTACGCGTGCGCAAGCCCCTGCGGGTGGCGGTGATCTCCACTGGCGACGAATTGGTGGAGCCGGGAGCGCCTGCAGGCCTCGGGCAGATCTATGACGCCAACCGACCGATGCTCTTGGCGCTGATGCAGCAATTTGGCTTTGATACCCTCGATTTGGGCCGCATCCCTGATAACCGCGCCGTCCTGCGCGCCGCCTTGGATCGCGCGGCGGCAGAGGCAGATGTGGTCCTGACCAGCGGCGGCGCCTCGGCGGGGGATGAGGATCATGTCTCCGCTCTGTTGCGCGAGGCGGGCGCCATGCAGGAATGGCGCATCGCGCTGAAACCCGGCCGCCCTCTGGCGCTTGGTATGTGGGGCGGCACGCCGGTCTTTGGCCTGCCGGGCAATCCGGTGGCGGCCCTGGTTTGCACGCTGGTCTTTGCCCGCCCCGCCATGGGGCTGATGGCGGGGGCCGGCTGGTCAGAGCCTTTGGGTTTTGACGTGCCCGCCGCCTTTGCCAAGCGCAAGAAACCCGGGCGGCGCGAATACCTGCGGGCGCGGGTGCGCGCGGGGCAGGTCGAGGTGTTCAAATCCGAAGGCTCGGGCCGGATCTCTGGCCTCAGCTGGGCCGAGGGGCTGGTGGAATTGCCAGACGGCGCGGTCGAGGTTGCGCCCGGCGATCCGGTGCGTTTCATCCCCTATGCGAGCTTTCAGCTCGGCTAGGGGGGCGTCAAAGGATCCGTCGGAGGATGTGGTTCGGGTAGCCGACCCCATCCAACTCAAAATCCTTGGTGCCAGTGATTTCGAACCCTTCGGCGGCGTAGAAGGCAAGAGCCGCTTTATTGTCGACATTCGCCGTCAGCCATAGGGCGGAATACTGCGCGGCGCGCGCTTGGGTGGTGGCTTCTGCAAGGAGCGCACGGCCAATGCCGCGGCGGTGACAACAGGGGCGAATATAGAGCGTCGCCACTTCAGCCTCGCGACCGTCGGCAGCGTTGTCCGGATGTTTCAGGCGCAGATAGCCTTCGACCCCATCGGGTCCTTCTGCGACGTGGATCGTCTGGCTTGGGTCACTGATCGCCGCAGTCAGAGCGGCCGCCGTGAACTCCGACAGCACATAGTCTGCGAAGGGGGCAGAAACGCCCCGCTTCAAATAGGTTGAGAGCCAAACTTCAATCGAGAGGGCGGCCAGCGATGCCGCGTCCTTGGGATGGGCCGGGCGGCGTTTTGGCAAATCCAACTGCGCCGCTGGTCGATCAGTCAAAGGTCCCGGCCACGCGGCCCAGCAGCATAAAGGCGCGGGCGGTGCGGGTGTCGCTGAGGGCGGAAATCTCCGCGTCCGAGGCCTCGGGCTCGAACCGGGTGAACATCTGGTCAAACCGGCGCAGGAAATGGTGGACGCTGTCGCGGAAATGCGGATCTTGCTTCATCCGCGCCGAAGACAGCGCAAGGGACGAGCGGTCGCGAATACCGCCAAGCGCGGCCACCGCGCGCCCGCGCGCGCCATGGGCGAACTGACGCCACACGTCGGGACGGGCGCGATCCGGGCGCAGGTCGTCCATATAGATGCCTTCTTGGCTCAGCAGGGTGAGCACATCCTGCGCCGCGCGGATCACTTGCGCGGTGTGGCGGTCCTTGAGCGCAAGGCGCAGCGAGACAAAGCCGTCTTCATCCTCGGCCGATTCCGGGAAGTTCAGCGCCCGGATGAAATGTTCGTTCGACAGCGGCGGCGACAGCTCTTCGGAGGGGGTGCCCAATTGCAAGGAGCCCTGATCGGCGACCTCTTCCATCGCTTTGGAGGGGATCGCCAGACGTTCGGGCGTGCGGCGGCTGGATTGGAATGTCGCCAGCACGGTCTCCGTCTTGCGGGCCGTCTCGGCAATTTCGTCGAGCTTTTTGGCCACCGAGGGTTCCGACACCGCAGCGGCCGCCTGACTGTGGGCGATATACATATGGCGCAGCGAGGAAATCGCCGCATGAAGCCGCTCGGTTTCTTCGCGCATGACACGGGCCGAACGCAGGGCGATTGCAGCCACCAGCAGCATCAAGACCGGCAGCATCACCGCCAGCACCCGCACAAGCGGCGCGTTCCACTCGACCGAAAGCGCGGCCTCTGGCGCCAGCACATAAAGCGCGATGATCCCCAAAACCCAGAGCGTGCCCAGACCGATGGCGGCCACCTCTGGCAGCCCAAGAGGCTGACGGGCTCCACTGTCCAGTTCCGGCAAGGCGAGGTTCGTCTGCTTCGGCGCAGCCGGCTTGTCCTTTTGGCTGGGTTCGCTGGTCATAGGCTGCCCGCTCTGTCTCATGGGTGCGGGTCCCGGCCATGCCGTTCACGGCAGGGGCCCTTTATGCTTTGGTCTCAAATCAAGGGACGTGGGAAAAGCCACGTCAGGGCGGGGGAGAACCTCCCCCTAAGGCCCTCAGGCGTAGACGATCTTCAAAATCTCGTAGGACTTGTCGCCGCCCGGAGTGCGTACTTCCACACTGTCGCCTTCTTCCTTGCCAATCAAGGCGCGGGCGATGGGGGATTTGATATTCAACAGGCCGGCTTCGATATTTGCTTCGTGTTCGCCCACGATTTGCCAGGTCTTTTCTTCGTCGGTGTCTTCATCCACCACGGTGACCTTGGCGCCGAATTTGATCGAGCCAGAGAGTTTCTTGGGGTCGATCACATCGGCCAGGCTCAGGATACCCTCAAGCTCTTTGATGCGGCCCTCGATAAAGGACTGCTTTTCGCGCGCGGAGTGATATTCGGCGTTTTCCGACAGGTCGCCCAGCTCGCGGGCTTCGGCGATGGCTTGGATGATGGCCGGGCGTTCGACGCTCTTGAGGTTTTTCAGCTCTGCTTCCAGGGCCTGAAAGCCCGCGGGCGTCATCGGGATCTTTTCCATGGTCTTGTCCGCTTCTTCTAAGTCGTTCTTATGGTTCTGCGTGTCTTATGAACGCCGCCGCCCCGCCGCGAGGTGCAGCGGGGCGAGCCGTCGTGTTGGCAAATACCTGACCCAATCACGCCGCCAAATGCAAGGGGGGCGTGCTCCGATGTGCAGGGTTTTGCTGTCAGTGTCGGGGCTTTAACGCAGCCGCGTGAGCGGATCGGGCAGGCTAGGGGCGTGCAGCGGACGTTTGCGCAGCCCCAAATGCGGCCCCCGGTGCTCGGGGAAATCCCGCAGTTGATCGCGGCGCGCGGCCATCAGGAACAGCGCGTCAATCATACTGAACGAGTTCATATTCCACCCCCTCCTCATCGAGGAAATAGAACCGTCGACCTGGCTCGTAGTCGCCGTGGTTCATCGGTTCATATCCTGCGTCCTTCACGGCGGCCTCTGCGGCGTCCAGATCCTCGACAATCACGGCCAAATGGTTCAGCGCCCCTTTGGTCGAGTAGCGTTCCGGGGCCTCGCCCAGATCCTTGGGCGGGGAAAACAGCGCCAAATACTGGTCCTTGGTGCCAATATGTACCGTATAGCCGCCCATCAGGGCGGGACCTTGCCAGCGGATGTGCCAGCCAAAGATCTTCTCCATCCAGGCGGCGGTCTTGTTGGGGTCACTGACGCAGATATTTGCGTGTTCCAGAAGGGCGGTCATCGTTTCAAACTCCTTTGATTTGTCTTGTCTCCTTCAGTCGTAATTCCTAAACCTAACTTTAGCTCAAGCTATTTTTTTGCAGATTGGGACGTTTTGTTTTGTCCGACCGATCCGTCCGAATGGAAAAGGAAACCCAACATGTCCGCGTCCCATGGCCTCACCATTGGCTACCTCTCCGAGCGCACCGGCCTCGCGGTGTCGGCCATCCGCTATTACGAAACGCAAGGCCTGCTAGAGCCGTGGCGCAACGCGGGCGGGCAGCGGCGGTTTCACCGGGCCGATATCCGGCGTCTCAGCTTCGTCATGATCGCGCAGAAATTTGGCTTCACCCTGCCGGAAATCCGCGCACAATTGGACAGTCTTCCCAATGGGCGCACCCCGACCAAGGCCGATTGGACCCGCCTGTCGGCCGGGTTTCGCGCACATCTGGATGAACGAATCGCCACCTTGGAGAAATTGCGCGACAGTCTGGATGGCTGCATCGGCTGCGGGTGCCTGTCGCTGCCCAGCTGCGCACTCTACAATGCGCAGGATAAAGCAGCGGAAAAGGGACAGGGACCCCGCTTTCTGATGGGCGATAGCCCAACACCAGAGGGGGAAACTTGACAGTCCTGTCGATTCTCGCCGCTATTTGCGCCTTGGATGACGAAATCCGGCGCGCTTGCGCTGCGAAATCCGGGTCTGTCACAGATCTACGTAGGGTATGGATTGACCTGTCCATGCTGCAACCGCTAAGCAACCGCGCAAGAATATTGCGTCAGATACCCGGCGCAATGATTTGCGCCAAACAGCCAGGGACCTGACGCGCGGGTCCGACTACTAGCCAGGGAGCACCTCGAATGGCCGAGATTGAACGCGAAGCAATGGAATACGACGTTGTGATCGTCGGCGCGGGTCCTGCGGGCCTGTCGGCTGCGATCCGGCTCAAGCAGCTTGACGCCGACCTGCAGGTCGTGGTGCTGGAAAAGGGCTCCGAAGTGGGGGCGCATATCCTCTCTGGTGCGGTGCTCGACCCCTGCGGTCTCGATGCGCTGATCCCCGACTGGAAAGAAAAAGGCGCGCCGCTGAACGTGCCGGTCAAGGACGACAACTTCTTCATGCTGGGCGAAGCGGGCGAGATCCGCATCCCCAATGCGCCGATGCCGCCTCTGATGAACAACCACGGCAACTACATCGTCTCCATGGGCAATGTCTGCCGCTGGATGGCGGAACAGGCCGAGGAACTGGGCGTCGAGATCTTCCCGGGCATGTCCTGTTCTGAGCTGGTCTATGGCGACAACGGCGAAGTCAAAGGCGTGGTTGCCGGTGTTTTTGGTCTGGAGGCCGATGGTTCTTATGGTCCCAACACCGAGCCGGGCATGGAACTGCACGGCAAATATGTCTTCCTCTCCGAGGGCGTGCGTGGCTCGCTCTCCAAAGAAGTGATCGCGAAATACGACCTCGGCGCCGGCAAAGAGCCGCAGAAATACGGCGTCGGCATGAAAGAGATCTGGGAGATCGACCCCGCCAAGCACAAGGAAGGCTCCGTCACCCATACCATGGGTTGGCCGCTGAATTCCAACGCAGGCGGCGGCTCCTTCATCTATCACCTTGATAACAATCAAGTCTATGTGGGCTTTGTGGTGCACCTGAACTACAAGAACCCGCATCTCTATCCTTACATGGAGTTCCAGCGCTTCAAGCATCACCCGATGGTCGCGGAACTGCTGAAGGGCGGCAAACGCGTGGCTTATGGCGCGCGCGCGATCACCGAGGGCGGCTATCAGTCGATGCCGAAGCTGACCTTCCCGGGCGGCGCCCTGCTGGGCTGCTCTGCGGGCATGGTCAACGTGCCGCGCATCAAGGGCAACCACAACGCGATGCTTTCGGGCAAGGCTGCCGCTGAATCCGCCTATGCAGCAATCCAAGCGGGCCGTTCCGCGGATGAGCTGACCGATTACGAGACCGCCGTGCGCGATGGCGCCATCGGCAAGGACCTCAAGATGGTCCGCAACGTCAAGCCGATGTGGTCCAAATGGGGTCTCATGGCGTCTCTGGCGCTGGGTGGTCTCGACATGTGGACCAACACGCTGTTCGGGTTCTCCTTCTTTGGCACCATCGGCCACGGCAAGTCCGACGCAGAGGCGACCGAGCTGGCCTCCAGCCACAAGCCGATCGACTACCCGAAACCCGATGGCGTGCTGTCCTTTGACCGTCTGACCAACGTCTCCTTCGCGGCCACCAACCACGAGGAAAGCCAGCCCTGCCACCTGCGTCTCGCCAGCAAAGAGGTGCCGATCTCGGTCAACCTGCCGAAGTTCGACGAACCGGCGCAGCGTTACTGCCCGGCCGGCGTTTATGAGGTGGTCGAAAAGGATGGCAAGCCGGAGTTTGTGGTGAACTTCCAGAACTGCGTGCACTGCAAGACCTGCGACATCAAAGACCCGAGCCAGAACATCACCTGGACCACGCCGCAGGGCGGCGACGGTCCGAACTACCCGAACATGTAAGGATGCGCGGATCTGGCCGAATTTTCAGGCTGGAAGCGAGATCGTGACGAATTCCGGATGGGATAGTGGGGCGGCCTTCGGGTCGCCCCATTGCGCATCTGGGGGGGGCGGTCTAGGCTCCATTTCAGAATTTCCGTGACCCTGCACCGGAGGTGCCTTCGTGCCCGCATCCTTTCTCCGCTCCCTGACCTGCGCTGCCGCGCTTCTTCTGTCCACGGCGCCTTTGGCCACGGCGGACGGCTTGGCCGGGGCCTATCTGGCCGGGCGCGCGGCGACCTATGACAGCGATTTCGCGGCCTCGGCGCGCTATTACACCCGCGCGCTGGTGCGCGATCCGCAGAACATCACCCTGATGGAGAACCTCGTCTACGCGCAGCTGTCGCTGGGCGATGTGAAATCGGCTCTGCCGGTGGCCAAGCGGATGCAGGAACAGGGCGTGCGCTCGCAGGTGGCCAATATCGTGGTGGCAGGCAGCGCCGCGCAGGCCGAGGATTACGCAGGGCTTCTGGCGCGCGACAGCGCTCAGTTCCAGATCAGCCCACTGGTGGACGGTCTCTTGGATGCCTGGGCGCATATGGGCCAAGGCGCGGTCTCGGAGGCGCTGGCGCAGTTTGATGCGGTGGGCGAGCAGGACGGCTTGCGGTTCTTTGCGCTCTATCACAAGGCCCTCGCACTGGCCTCTGTGGGCGATTACGAAGGGGCAGAGGCGCTCTTTGCGGACAACGGCGGCCAGCTGGGCCGCTCCTCGCGCCGCGCCGCGATTGCCCGCGTGCAGGTGCTGTCCCAGCTTGGTCAGAACGAACAGGCGCTCGAGGTGCTGGTCGACAGTTTCGGTGCCGGCTTTGATCCGGCCCTGACCGCTCTGGCGGATCAGCTCTCCGCTGGCGACACCTTGGCCTTTACCATCGCGCCGACCCCCAAGGACGGCATGTCAGAGGTCTTCTTCAGCCTCGGTCAGGCGCTCTCGGGCGAGGCGGCCAATGACTATGTGCTGATGTATGCGCGCATGGCGACGGTGCTCAATCCGGGCCATGTGGATGCCATTCTGCTCAGCGCCGGTCTGCTCGATCAGCTGGGCCGGTACGAGCTGTCGATTGCCACTTACAAACAGGTGCCGCGCGACCATCCCGATTTCCACGCCGCCGAATTGGGCCGCGCCGAGGCCCTGCGTCGCGCTGCCAATCCGCAGGCGGCGGCCGAGGTGCTGGAGCAGCTGGCCCGCGACTTCCCCGATCACATTGCCGTGCAGATCGACCTTGGCGACCTGATGCGCCAGCAGGAGGATTACAGCGCCGCTGTGGCTGCCTACGACCGCGCGCTGGAGCTGAGCGAGGAAGATGCGCAGAACCGCTGGTTCATCCTCTACGCCCGCGGCATCTGCAACGAGCGACTCAAGAACTGGGACGCCGCCGAGGCCGATTTCCGCGCCGCACTCGAGATCGACCCGGAACAGCCGCAGGTGCTCAACTACCTCGGCTATTCGCTGGTGGAACGCGGTGAGCAACTGGACGAGGCGCTGGCGCTGATTGAACGCGCCGTGGCCGCCCGCCCCGATAGCGGCTATATCGTCGACAGCCTCGGCTGGGTGCTCTACCGCCTCGGCAAATACGAGGCCGCCGTGGGCCATATGGAGCGCGCGGTGGAGCTGATGGCGGTGGACCCGGTGGTCAACGACCATCTGGGCGACGTCTATTGGGCGGTGGGCCGCAAGCTGGAGGCGCAATTTCAATGGCGCCGCGCCCTGTCGTTTATCAAGCCCGACGACGTGGACTCCGAAGCCAACCCAGACCGTATCCGTCGCAAGCTCGAGATCGGACTGGATGCCGTCTTGGTCGAGGAAGGCGCCGACCCGCTGAAGGTCGCCAATGAGGGCTGAAGTCCTCGCCCCCGCCAAGGTCAACCTCTCCCTGCATGTGACCGGCCGCCGCGCGGATGGCTACCATCTGCTCGATTCTCTGGTGGTTTTTGCCGATATGGGCGACCGTCTGGTGCTGGAGGCGGGCGAGGGGCTCTCGCTCGCGGTCAGCGGCATGTTTGCGGCCGGCGTGCCGGTGGATGAGCGCAACCTTGTCTGGCGCGCGGCAGCGGGTGCGGGTTGGCAGGGTCACATTGATTTGCAAAAGAACCTACCGCATGGGGCAGGCATTGGCGGCGGCTCCTCTGATGCGGGCGCTGTGCTGCGGGTGCTCGTGGCAGAAGGCACTGAACTGCCCGAAGGTCTGGCCCTCTCGCTCGGCGCGGATGTGCCGGTCTGCACGCTTGGGCAGGCGACACGGATGCGCGGCATTGGCGAGGATCTGACGCCGGTGGCCCTGCCGCCCCTCCCGGTGCTTTTGGTCAACCCCGGCGTCTCCGTGCCCACCGGCGCGGTTTTCTCAGCGCTCGCCTCCCGCGACAATGCCCCGATGCCCGATGAAATCCCCGCCTTTGACGGGGTTGCGGATTGCGCCGCATGGCTCGCCGCCCAACGCAACGATCTGGAGCCCGCTGCCTGTGCCGTCGCACCCGAGATCGAGACGGTTCTGGGCAATCTGCGCGACAGCCGAGACTGTCTCCTTGCGCGGATGTCGGGCTCCGGCTCAACTTGTTTTGCGATCTATCCGACCCTGAAGGCGGCGCATTTCGCGGCCTATCAGATCGGCGCGGAACAGCCCGAATGGTGGTGCGTGGCGACAGAGCTGCGCTAACGAAAACGTCCGACCCTTGGGCCGGACGCATCGGGAAAACTCAGTTCAGGCGCGACACCACGTAATCGGCCAGATCGCTCAGCATGGCGCGGATCGGATGATCCGGCAGCTGCGCCATCGCGGCCTTCGCCTTGGCCGCCCAGCCAAAGGCATCCTCGCGGGTGGCCTCCAGCGTGCCGTATTTCGCCATCAGCGCCAGCGCCTGCTCCAGATCGCCGTCCTCTTGGCGCCCCTTGCCGATGGTGCGCTCCCAAAAGGCGCGCTCTTCGTCCGTGGCCTGCGCGATCGCCTTGATCACCGGCAGCGTGAGCTTGCGCTCGCGGAAATCATCGCCGACGTTTTTGCCGGTCTTCGCCGCATCGCCTTGATAATCCAGCAGATCATCCGCGATCTGGAACGCGATCCCCAGCGCGTCTCCATAGTCAAACAGCGCCTTCACCTGCGCTTCCGGAGCGCCCGCAATCACGCCGCCCACCTCGGTCGCCGCCGAGAACAGCGCCGCCGTCTTTCCGCGCACCACCTGCAGATAGATCTCCTCGGTGGTCTTGAGGTCGGTCGCCGCCGTCATCTGCAGCACCTCGCCCTCGGCAATGGTGGCCGAGGCATTGGCGAGGATATCAAGCACCCGCAGCGAACCTGTGTCGACCATCAACTGAAAGCTGCGCGCAAAGAGGTAGTCGCCCACCAGAACCGAGCTTTTGTTGTCCCACAAGAGATTCGCCGTCGGCCGCCCGCGCCGCTGCGCGCTCTCGTCGACCACATCGTCATGCAGCAGGGTCGCGGTGTGGATGAACTCAACCGTCGCGGCCAGCTTCAGATGGTGTTCGCCCTGATAGCCACACATCCGCGCCGCCGCGAGGGTCAGCATCGGGCGCAGCCGCTTGCCGCCGGCTTCGACCAGATGGGCCGTCACCTCGGGGATGCGGGGCGCATGTTTCGAGGCCATCCGCTCGCGGATCAGCAAGTTCACGGCTTCCAATTCGGCGCTGAGGGTTGCGGCCAGCAATTCATGGGGTTTCTGCGTCATCACCTGGTTCATCACATTCCCGACTGATAGGCTCGACAAGACCCCGGTCTTGCCCGTATTTCCATGGATATGAAGGAAGTTCTGCGCAGTACCGATCCGACGATCCTGGCCTTTGCCACCGCCCTTCTTAGGGGGGAGGGTATAGACTGCTTTGAAATGGACGTAAATATGAGCGTGCTTGAGGGCGGCATTGGAATTTTCCCCCGCCGTTTGCTTGTGCACCCCGACGACCTTGCCGAGGCGCAGGTGGTGATGCGCGACAATGATCTGCCGGTCTCTGACCGTGGCTGATCTGTTTGGCGCAGAGGACCTCAGCGCGAATGCTTTCTTGGGCGGTCAACTCACTCTGTTGCAACCAAAAACCGGTTATCGGGCTGGGGTTGACCCGGTCTTGCTAGCGGCTTCTGTGCCTGCGCGGGCAGGGCAGTCTGTGCTGGAACTCGGCTGCGGCGCCGGGCAGGCGATGCTCTGTCTGGGGCGCCGGGTGCCGGGGCTCAGCCTCACCGGGGTCGAGTTGCAAGCCCCCTATGCCGACCTCGCGCGCCGAAATGCCGCGGCAAATGAACTCGCGGCAACGGTGGTGGAGGCGGACCTTGCCAGCCTGCCCAGCGACCTGCGTCAGCAGAGCTTTGACCATGTGATCGCCAACCCGCCCTATTACCGCGCCGGGGCGCATAGCCCTGCGGCCGATGCTGGCCGCCGCACCGCGCTTGGTGAGGCGACGCCGCTGGCGACGTGGGTCGAGGTCGCTGCCCGCCGCCTCGCGCCCAAGGGCTATCTGCATATGATCCAGCGCGCCGATCGGCTGGCGGATCTTCTTGGGGCGGCGCAGACCTGCCTTGGCTCACTCGAAGTATTGCCCCTCGCGCCGCGCGTTGGACGGGCAGCGGAGCTGGTGATCTTGCGGGCCCGGAAAGGCGGACGCGCCGCCTTTCGCCTGCACGCGCCATTGGTGCTGCACGCGGGCGACAGCCACCAGCGCGACGGCGAGGATTACTGCGACTCAGTGCGGGCGATCCTACGGGAGGGGCGCGCGCTCGACTGGCCTGGGACCTGATCCCAACCGGTCACGCGACGCGCGGCATTTTGCGATACCTTTGCGCGAAAGAACAGGCGAAATCGGGCATTCCTGCCTGCTCGATCGTCGGGGTAAGCGGGAAATAGCCAAAAGTTGCAAATTGTCCGAAAGAAACGTTCCATTTTGTGCTGTCGCAGCGTGACAGGTTGAAACTTCCATGCTCCAATCACTACGTTGTTGGCATCAAGCTTTGAAAAGGAGGAATGACATGAGCCTCAGCTCGCATCTCACCGAACTGAAGAAGAAGCACGAGCACCTGAGTTTCCAAGTAGAGCGAGCGGAGAAATCCCCCTCGACCGATCGAATGCAGATCAAGTCCCTGAAGAAGCAAAAACTAGCGCTGAAAGACGAAATCGAGCGTTTGATGCACTCCTGACCGGCTGCGCGCGGCGTGGGGAAAAGGACCCGACCGCGCAGCTCCACCAGTGATATTCGCCCCGATGGGCAGAGGCCTCGCAGATGATGCGGGGCCTCACTACATTTGGGGAACTGAAATCTATGGGTCGGGGAAGTTCAGGCGCGGTGCGAGGCGCGCGCGGCCAGCACTGCGCCGCCAGTAATGAAGAATGCCGCCAAAACAAGGGACCAAGACGGTGCCGCAATCCCCGCCAGAACCAAAATTAGGGTCGACAATAGCGGGGCGGCATAAGAGCTGGTCCCCAACATCTGAATATCGCCCTGTTTTACGCCAATGTCCCAAACGTAAAACGCCAGTCCCACGGGGCCGAGGCCCAAGAGCAGGGCCGAGGTCCAGCCCATCGCCCCAGCGGGCCAGACGGTGTCTTCCCAGATCAAATGCAGCCCCAGTGAGGCCACCGCCGTCGCAAGGCAAAACACCGCGACCGAGGCGGTAGGCACCGCGCCAAACAGGCGCGAGCCGACCGAATAGCTGGACCAGAACAGCGCACAGAGCAGCGCCAGCCCGTAGCCCGGCAGATATTGCGCCTGAAACCCGACGCCTCCACCGGTGATGATCAGCGCAGCCCCGGTAAAGCCCAGCAGCGCCCCAAGGAAATGCCCGCCCCGCAGGCGCTCTCCCGGCAGTAGGCCGGACAGCAGGACGATCAGTAGGGGCCAGAGATAGGCGATCAGCCCGGCCTCAGCCGCAGGTGCGGCCCGCAGTGCCGAAAAATAGAGCGCGTGATAGCCAAAGAGGCCAATCGAGCCAAAGAGATAGACATGCAGCGGCACCCGGCGCAGCTCGTGCCAGGCCCCGGTCGCCTGCACCCAGATCAACCCAATCCCCCCGCCGATGGCAAAGCAGATGGTGTTGAGCAGCAAGGGCGGCGTCGGGCTAGAACCCACCGTCAACAGCGCGAGCAGCGCCCAGAGCAGCACGGCAACGAATCCAATCGCAGTCGCGCGCCCGCGCGTGAGGGGAGCGGTGGGCGCGGGGGCAGTGTCTGTCATGGCTCAGAGGTCCTTTACCGGGATGATCTCAAAATCGTCCCACATATGCGCAGTTCTTTCGATCTCTGCAAAGAACCAATCCCGGAACGCTTTGATTTGCGGGCGGTCTTCGGCTTCTGGCAGGCAGATGAAACGAAACCGCGCCTCTGTTTCGATCGCGATCTTGAAGGGGGCCAAAAGGCGCCCCTCCATCACGTCCTTGATGATCATCGGTCGCCGCCCCAAGGCCACGCCCAAACCGGCGCAAGCCGCGTCAATCGCGTGATCGGCGTTGGAGAAATGGGTGCCGCTGCCGGGGGTAAACTCCAGCCCGAGGGCGCGGAACCATGTGGGCCAATCGCAGGCGGGCTGCAAAAAGCTGATGCTGTCGTCATAGATCAACGGCGCGCGTCGCAGGGCATCCGGGGTCGGAAACCGGGCGTAAAGCTCTGGCGTCATCACCGGCGTCAGCCATTCTGCGCGGGCCGGGTGGCTCACCAGCCCTTCGTCCACGCCATAGCCAAAGCGGATCGCCACATCGACGCCATCGCGCCGCAGGTCCACCATCTTGAGGCCCGCCGAAAGCCGCAGGTCGATCTCTGGATGAGCGCGGGCAAATTCATAAAGACGCGGTGCCAGCCATTTGGCCGTCAGGGCCGGGCCAGCGGTCACCGTCAAAGATGTTGTATCGAGCACGCGCCGCGCCTGCTGCCACGCCACGCTGAGGGCGCGAAACCCCTCGTCGGCACCGGGGGCGAGGGTCAATCCGGCCTCCGTCAGCTCCACCGCGCGGTTCAGACGACGGAACAAGGGTGCGCCCAAATGCTCCTCTAGGGATTTGATCTGAAACGATAATGCCGCCGGGGTCACATTCAGCTCCTCCGCCGCACGGGCGAAGGACATATGCCGCGCTGCAGCGTCAAATGCCCGTAAAGCGGTCAGGGGAGGGAGGCGATCAGACATGTGTTCACTCAAGAAATTCTTGACTGATGGTCGCAAAACTCTCGTTTGTCGTCAATCCTACAAAGGCGCATATTGGTCTCACAACAGAGACGCTAAACCGATAGGTGGTCACAATGATTGAACATGCTGCAACTGCGAAAGTGCAAGAAGGGTTCGCCCGCGCTCACCAAGAGCGTGCGCAGGTTCTGCGGACCGCGCTCGCCTGGATTTTCTCCCGCCGCCCTGTGCTGCGTGGATACCGTGTTTCCCGCTGGGCCTGAGAGCAAGCGCGCGCTCACCCCTATATCGCTAGGGTCAGGCACTTACGGGATTACAAAAAGGGCCGGTTCACTATGAACCGGCCCTTGCTGTTTTCGGTGGTCCTACCGTTTAGACGAAGAACTGCGCGCCGTTGGCAGAGATCGTCGAGCCGTTGATGAAGGACGCATCGTCAGAGGCCAGGAAGGCCACGCAGCGCGCGATCTCTTCCGGCTCGCCCAGACGACCGGCGGGGATCTGACCGATGATTTTTTCACGCACCGCTTCCGGCACCGCCATCACCATTTCGGTCGCGATATAGCCGGGGCAGATCGCATTGGCGGTGATGCCCTTGGCCGCACCTTCTTGCGCCAGCGATTTCACGATGCCGAGGTCGCCCGCTTTGGTCGCGGCATAGTTCACCTGACCAAACTGGCCCTTTTGACCGTTGATCGAAGAGATCACGACGATGCGGCCAAAGCCACGCTCCCGCATCCCCGGCCAAACAGGGTGCACGGTGTTGAACACGCCGGTGAGGTTGGTGTCGATCACCTGAGACCACTGCTCGGGCGTCATCTTGTGGAAGGGTGCGTCGCGGGTAATGCCCGCATTGGCGACCACGATGTCGATGGGGCCAAGATCGGCCTCGACCTGCGCCAGGCCAGCCTTGCTTTCCTCGTAGCTCGCGACGTTCCACTTATAGGTCTTGATACCCGTTTCCTCAGTAAATTCTGCGGCAGCAGCATCGTTGCCAGCGTAGGTTGCTGCAACGTCGCAACCCTGCGCCTTCAGCGCTTTGGAAATTGCAGCGCCGATACCGCGCGAGCCGCCGGTAACAAGGGCAATACGAGCCATGTGGGAGATCCTCCAAACTTCTTATTTAACGTATGTAATCTTATTGCACGCGAAGCTTATGGCGCGCAATAAAATTTCACTCACTTAGCATGTGCAGCATTTTTTGCTGCGCTGCCACAGCCTCACTACACTAAACCGCAGATTGTAACGGGGGAACGAAAAAGAAAAGGGGCACCCGAAGATGCCCCTTAAGATGCCGATTTTTAAAGCGGAATTGCGCTTACGGGCGCTCAACACACATGGCAACGCCCATTCCGCCGCCGATGCAGAGGGTGGCGAGGCCCTTCTTGGCACCGCGACGCTTCATTTCGAACAAGAGGGTGTTCAGCACGCGGCAGCCGGAGGCGCCGATCGGGTGACCGATGGCGATGGCGCCACCGTTCACGTTCACGATGGCCGGATCCCAGCCCATGTCCTTGTTCACAGCACAGGCCTGCGCGGCGAAGGCTTCGTTGGCTTCGACCAGATCCAGATCGTTGACGGACCAACCGGCCTTTTCCAGCGCCTTGCGGGAGGCATAGACCGGGCCAACACCCATGATGGACGGGTCAAGGCCTGCGGTCGCATAAGAGGCGATGCGGGCGAGCGGCTCGATGCCGCGCTTTTCGGCTTCATCCGCGCTCATCAGCAGGGTCGCGGCCGCGCCGTCGTTCAGGCCAGAGGCGTTGGCCGCGGTGACAGAACCATCGCGGGTGAAGGCGGGGCGCAGTTTCTGCATCGCTTCGATGGTGGCGCCGTGACGGATGTATTCGTCCGCATCGACGGTGATCTCGCCTTTACGGGTTTTCACGATGAAGGGGACGATTTCGTCGATGAATTTGCCCGCCTTCTGCGCGGCCTCAGCTTTGTTCTGCGAGGCAACAGCGAATTCGTCCTGCATGTCGCGGGAAATCGCCCACTGCTCGGCCACGTTTTCAGCGGTCTGGCCCATGTGGTAGCCGTTGAAGGCGTCCCACAGACCGTCGCGGATCATGGTATCGATATACTGCATATCGCCCATTTTATGGCCGGCGCGCAGGTTGGCGGCATGGGGGGAGAGGGTCATGTTTTCCTGACCGCCCGCTGCAACGATGGAAGCGTCACCCAGCTGGATGTGCTGTGCGCCCAAAGCGACAGCGCGCAGGCCGGAACCACAGACCTGGTTGATGCTCCAGGCGGCGGATTCTTTCGGCAGGCCAGCATTGATATGCGCCTGACGGGCCGGGTTCTGGCCTTGGGCTGCGGTCAGAACCTGACCGAGGATGGTTTCCGAGACCTCGGATTTGTCGATGCCGGCGCGGGCCACAACGGCCTCCAGCACGGCGGCGCCCAGATCGTGGGCGGGCGTGGCGGCGAACGCGCCGCCAAAGCTGCCGACGGCGGTGCGCGCGGCGGATGCGATTACTACGTTGGTCATTCGGTCAGTCCTCTGCACTATATGCGGAAATGCCGACGCGCCGGGGTTCTCAAAGCGTCACCCGGTCTGTGCGACGTCTCCTCCCTTTCCGCTACTGGAATAGCCCAACCGTGCATGTGCAGCAACTGTTGCGAATACTCTGACGCAGGTGGGACAGAAATGTCACAACCAGTGCGGGTGCGAATTTCGCACCGAGCCTCGTCGTCGAAATGAAAAAGCCCCGAAGCGCGCGGCTGCGGGGCTTTGATTTCATTTGATGTTTCGGTGCGAGAGGGAGGTCAGGCCCGGGCGCGCGCGTCTTCAGCGTCTTGCCAGGGCGGCGTGATCGAGGGCGCGCCGTAAAGGAAGCCCTGCAAGCAATCCACGCCCGCTTCGATCAAGAAGTCCGCATCTTCTTGCCGTTCAACGGATTCGGCGACGATGAACATGTCGAACTGTTTGGCAATCGCGACCAGCGCGCGGATCACCGCTTGGTTGTCGTGGTTTTGATGAACGCCGCGCACGAACTGACCGTCGATCTTGACCGCGTCAAAGAAGAAGTCGCGGAAATGGCCAATCGCCGTGGTGCCCGCGCCGAAGTTATCCAGCGCAAAGGCGATACCGTGCTGCTGCATTTGGTCCATAAAGTCGATGACCAGTTCCGGCGCCGCCATGGCAGAGGCTTCGGAGATTTCTAGCACCAGCCGCTCGCCGACAAACTCATCGCGGGCGAGGAATTTTTCCAGCACCTTCAGCCATTGGCTATAGCCGATGGAGCGGGCGGACATGTTGATCGACAGGCGCACATTGGGGTGGCGTGACAGAACCCGCAGACCCTGTTCCAGCGCCAGACAGTCGAGCTTGCGGCCCAGTTCACGCTCTTCGATCACGCTCATGAATTCACGAGCCGGGATGATGCGGCCCGTGGCATCCATCACCCGGATATAACCTTCATAAAAGGCAATGGAGTCCGGTGCGTGGCTTTGCACGATAGGCTGATAGGCCAAAAGAGTCTGATCGTGCTTGACCGCGTCCGCCACCATATCGACCACATTACGGTCGCGGGCGACGATGGCCGCCGACAGTGGGTTTTCTGCCCCTTCCGGGATATCGGTTTTCCAGAAATGCCGTTTCTTCACTTTCTCAGCCCCATCGGTTTGCGGTGACCTTGCGCAAGGGTCATCCTCCGAGTTGTCGATTGAACTGTACAGTCTCGCAAAAGGGTTGAGCGGTGATTAAAAGAACAATTTTACTCAATCCTCCCCCGGCGCGCTGGATCGCGGCGGGGAAGGGGCGCCCAATGCAGGCTCAGGAGCCGTTGACCAGCGCGCCGATCACCGCCCGCGCGCTCTCGGAACTCCAGTCCGCTTCGCCACGAAGTCGTGCAATTTCATGGCCTTCTGGGTCAAGGATCACGGTGATCGGCAGGCCGAGCACCACCATGTCACGCGCCACGGCGCCCTTGGGGTCTTGATGGCGGGGCAGGTTGGTCACGCCGATTTCGTCGAAAAACTTCTTGATCCCGGCGGGGTTATTCCGCCCCGTCGCCAGCGTCAAAACCTCGAAATTCTCGCCGCCGAACTCCTCTTGCAGCGCCGAGAGCATCGGCATCTCTTTGCGGCAAGGCGGGCACCAGGTGGCCCAGAAGTTCACCAGCACATATTTGCCCTGATAATCCGCCAGCGTCGCCGTGCCCGCCCCATCGGCCAGCTCAAAGGCCTTCGTGGAGACCGCTTTGCCCTCCTCGTGGAACACCAGTTTCTTCATATCGCCGTCCCGCAGCGCCTCGGCGGCGCTAAAGTCACCGGCGATTGCGGCATTTGCACCCAAGGCAAGGGCCATATAAAGGGAAAGCTGACGAATAAGACGCATGTTAACTCCAGGGTTGGGCCATGACAGACAAGACCTCGAACCAGATGTGGGGCGGCCGCTTTGCCGCCGGACCGGACGCGATCATGGAAGCGATCAATGCTTCGATCGGGTTCGACCAGCGCATGGCAGCGCAGGATATTGCTGGCTCGCGGGCTCATGCGGCGATGCTCGCCGCCACCGGCGTGATTACGGATAATGATGCTGAGGCCATCCGTGAAGGGCTGCTCACCGTTTTGTCAGAGATCGAAAGCGGTCAGTTCCAGTTTTCCACCGCGCTGGAAGACATCCATATGAACGTCGAAGCCCGCCTGAAAGAGGTGATTGGCGAACCTGCGGGCCGTCTGCACACCGGGCGCTCGCGCAACGATCAGGTGGCGACCGACTTTAAACTCTGGGTGCGCGATCAGTTTGACGCCGCCGAAAAAGGCATCGAGGCGCTGATCCGCGCGCTGGTTGCACAGGCCGAGGCGGGTGCCGATTGGGTGATGCCGGGCTTCACCCACCTGCAAACCGCGCAGCCCGTGACCTGGGGTCATCACATGATGGCCTATGTGGAAATGTTTGGCCGTGACCTGTCCCGCGTGCGCGATGCCCGCGCCCGGATGAACGAATCGCCGCTGGGTGCGGCCGCACTGGCCGGGACCTCCTTCCCGATTGACCGCGAGATGACCGCCAAGGCCTTGGGCTTTGACCGTCCCGCCGCCAACTCGCTCGACGCCGTGTCGGATCGCGATTTCGCGCTGGAGTTCCTCTCGACCGCCTCGATCTGCGCCATGCACCTGTCGCGCTTTGCCGAGGAGCTGGTGATCTGGTCCTCCGCCCAGTTCCGCTTTGTGATCCTGTCGGACCGCTTCTCCACCGGCTCCTCCATCATGCCGCAAAAGAAAAACCCCGACGCCGCCGAGCTGATCCGCGCCAAGGTGGGCCGGATTTATGGCGCCAATACTGCGCTGATGATGGTGATGAAGGGTCTGCCCTTGGCCTATTCCAAGGACATGCAGGAAGACAAAGAGCAGGTCTTTGACGCCGCCGACAACTGGATGCTGGCGCTCGCCGCGATGGAAGGCATGGTCAAGGATATGACCGCCAACCGCGAAAGCCTCGCGGCGGCGGCAGGCTCCGGCTTCTCCACCGCCACCGACCTCGCCGACTGGATGGTGCGGGTGCTCAAGGTGCCGTTCCGCGATGCCCACCACGTGACCGGCGCGCTGGTTGCGATGGCCGAGGGACGTGGCTGTGATCTGCCGGACCTGACCCTTGAGGACATGAAATCCGTGCATGAGGGCATCACAGAGGATATCTTCACCGTATTGGGCGTCGAGAATTCGGTGAATTCCCGCATGTCCTACGGCGGCACGGCGCCTGCGCAGGTGCGCGCGCAGGTGGCCCGCTGGAAAGAGATCCTGGGCTAAAGGCCCCGTGATAGGAGAGACCCCGATGATGCGTGTTCTGATTGCCCTCGGCTTTGTTCTCGCCCTCACCGCCTGCGGTGTGGACGGCGAACCGGTGCGCCCCAGCCTCAACGCAGGTGTCGGGATCTCTCCAAGCGGCGTCCATCTGGGCGGCGCGGTTGGCGTGCGCAAAGGTCCGCTCTCGGTCAGCTGGGGCCTGTGATGCGCGGCGTTCTTTTGGTCCTCTGCCTTTTGGGGCTGGCGGCCTGCGAGCCCTCGGGGAGCGCTCCGACCAAACCGGCAGAGCCGACAGAACCCGGGATCTACATCTCGGGAGAGGCGCGCGTGGGCGTGGTCTGGGGCGACTGACCGCAAGATCCCAGGGTTCTCCGCTCGGCCAGACATCGCCAACGCGGAATCATTTGCCCCAAACGCTGGTTTTGCCCTAAAGGCAGGCCATGGATCATTTTCTCTACCGCGATGGCGCGCTGTTCGCCGAAGACGTCCCCGTAGCCGAGATTGCCGCTGCGGTGGGGACGCCTTTTTATGTCTATTCCACCGCCACTCTGCTGCGCCATTTCCGTCTGTTTGACGAGGCGCTCGCGGGCACCGATCACCTCGTCTGCTACGCGATGAAGGCCGCCTCCAATCAGGCGATTCTCAAGACGCTGGCCGAGGCTGGCGCCGGCATGGATGTGGTGAGCGAGGGCGAATACCGCCGCGCCAAGGCGGCAGGCGTTCCGGGTGACAAGATCGTCTTTTCCGGCGTGGGCAAAACGGCGGAGGAAATCCGCACCGCGCTGACCGGCGGCATCCGCCAGTTCAACGTCGAATCCGAGCCGGAGATGGAGGTGATCAACGCGGTCGCCCTCGACCTCGGCCTGCGCGCGCCGATTACAGTGCGGGTCAATCCCGACGTGGACGCCAAGACGCACGCCAAGATCGCCACCGGCAAATCCGAGAATAAATTCGGTATTCCGATTGCCCGCGCCCGTGAGGTCTATGCCCATGCCGCCAGCCTGCCTGGGCTTGAGGTGATTGGCATCGACGTCCACATCGGCTCGCAATTGACCGAGCTGGAACCCTTCCGCCTCGCCTATCAAAAGGTTGCCGAGCTGACGCAGACCCTGCGCGCCGATGGTCATGACATCCGTCGCCTCGATCTCGGCGGCGGTCTTGGCATTCCCTACACCCGCTCGAACGAGGCGCCGCCCCTGCCGGTGGAATACGGCCAACTCATCAAAGAGGAACTGGGCCATCTGGGCTGTGAGATCGAGATCGAGCCGGGTCGCCTGATCGCGGGCAACGCGGGCCTGATGGTCTCCAAGGTGATCTACGTGAAAAACGGCGAGGGCCGCGATTTCCTGATTCTCGACGGCGCGATGAACGACCTCATCCGTCCGGCCATGTATGATGCCCACCACGACATCGTCCCCGTTGTGGAACCCATTCCTGGCGTCGAGCCGCAGCCCTATGACATCGTCGGCCCGGTCTGCGAAAGCGGCGATACCTTTGCCAAGCAGCGCCTGATGCCGCCGCTTGCGGCGGGGGCCCTCGTGGCCTTCCGCAGTGCCGGCGCTTACGGCGCGGTGATGTCGAGCGAATATAACTCCCGTCCCCTCATCCCCGAGGTTCTGGTGCATGGCGATCAATTTGCGGTCATCCGCGCCCGTCCCACCTTTGACGAGATGATAAATCGCGATACCATTCCGGAGTGGCTCTGACTCTGAGACGCGCCTTGGCCCGCCCCGCAAGGGACGGGCTGGACGCGTCTTGAGCCACATGCGCGGTGGACGAACCACCGCCAACCGGCGCGGAGGCAGAGCGATATGACGGATCACCCCACCCCCGACACCTCTGTCGAGGTTTTGGCCAGCGGCGAGACAGCCCTGCGCCCGATCCGACGGGCGCTGTGGCTGACGCGGGCGGGGATGCTGGCCGAACGGCTCTGGCGCGCGTTTTGGCCTTTGGCCTCCATTCTGTTCCTGGCTTTTGGGGCTGTCCTGTTCGGGGTGCTCGACTGGGTCTCGGTCGAGGCGGTCTGGGCGCTGGCGGTTCTGGTCCTTCTGGGGCTTGCGGGCTCGCTCGGCTGGGGTCTGATGCGGTTTCGCCTGCCCACGCGAGCCGAAGCACTAGCGCGGCTCGATGCCACCCTGCCCGGACGCCCCATCGCTGCGCTGATGGACCGTCAGGTTTCCGGCGCCAGAGATCCGGCCTCCGCCGCGCTCTGGCAGGCGCATCAGGCGCGGATGGCGGCCCGTGCCGCACAGGCCGCAGCACCGCAGCCCAATCTGCAAATCTCCGACCGCGACCCTTACGCCCTGCGCTATGTGGCGGTGCTGGTGCTGGTCACCGGCGTGCTCTTTGGCACCGCATGGCGGGCGGGCACCGTGGCGGACCTCTTGCCCGGAGGAGGGTCCGCAACCCTTTCTGGCCCCACATGGGAAGGCTGGGTGGAGCCGCCGCGCTACACCGGCCTGCCGACGCTCTATCTGAGCGATCAGACCGGCGGTGATTTGCGGATGCCCGAGGGCAGCCAGATCACCCTGCGGTTTTACGGCGCGGTGGGCGACCTGACGCTGGACGAGACGATCTCCGGCCGCACGGGCGAGCTGCCCTCGGCCTCCGCCCCGGAACAAAGCTTTGCGGTGACGCAGGACGGCAGGCTCTCTATCGACGGCCCCGGTGGCCGGGCGTGGCAGGTGCGGGTCATCCCCGATGCCGCGCCCAAGATTGCCCTGACGGATGAGCCGCGTCTTTCGGCTGAAGGCACCCTGACGCTGCCCTTCAACGCCAGCGACGATTACGGCGTGATCGGCGGCACCGTCACTATCGCGCTGGACCTCGATCAGGTCGACCGCCGCTATGGTCTGGCAACCGCGCCGGACCCGCGCGATCCCATCACCGTGGCGCTGCCCCTGTCGCTGACCGGCGACCGCCGACTGTTTTCCGAGGCGCTGGTAGAGGATTTCGCCGCCCACCCTTGGGCCAATATGCCGGTCACCTATAGTTTCCGCTCCGAGGATGCCGCAGGTCAGCTCAGCCTGCCCGCCACGCTCAATGCCCCCCTCACGGCGCGGCGGTTCTTTGACCCGATGGCCGCGTCCTTGATCGAACAGCGCCGCGACCTGTTGTGGGCGCGCGCTAATGCCCCCCGCGTGGCGCAAATCCTGCGCACGCTGACCCACCGGCCTGACGATGTCTTTGCGGATATGGGCGATTATCTGCAACTGCGCACCATCCTGAAGCGGCTGGAGGGCTACACCGGCCCGGAGGGGCTCAGTGTCGACCATCAGGACGAAATCGCCGCCGCGCTTTGGGATCTGGCCAACCAGATCGAAGAGGGCGACGTGGGCGATGCGCTGGCGCGGATGCAACAAGCGCAAGAACGCCTGAGCCAAGCGATGCGCGACGGGGCCAGCGAAGAGGAAATCGCCCGCCTGATGCAAGAGCTGCGCGAGGCCACGCAGGACTATCTGCGGCAACTGTCTCGACAGGCGCAGCGCGACGGGCAGGATCAAGAGGGCAGCGAGGGCCAGCAGCAAGCCATGCAGCTCAGCCAGCAGGACCTGCAGGCGATGATGGACCGCATCCAAGAGCTGATGGAACAGGGCCGCATGGCCGAGGCCGAGCAGGCTCTGCGCGAGTTCCAGCAGATGATGGAGAACATGCAGGTCACCCAAGGGCAGGGCGGGCAGAACGGCAGCCCGGGTCAGCAGGCGATGGAAGACCTCGCCGAGACGCTCCGGGATCAACAGGGCCTGTCCGATCAGGCCTTCCGCGACCTGCAGGAACAGTTCAACCCCAATGCGCGCCGCGGGGAAAGCCAAGGCAACGAAGGTCGCAACGGTGGTCTGGGCCGCGGCCAAAGCCACGAAGGCGGCCAAGGGGGACAGGGCAGCGAAGGCCAAGCGCCCGGCGATCAAGACAGCGCCGAGGGTGGGCAGGGGCAGGGCGGCGACAGCGCCCCCGGTGCGCCGCAACCCGGCAGCCCAGAGGACCTTGCCGGCCGCCAGCAGGCGCTGCGCGACCAATTGCAACGCCAACGCGATGGGCTGCCCTTGGGCGGCGAGGAGGGCGAAGCCGCCCGCCGCTCGCTCGATCAGGCGGGCCGTGCGATGGAAGGTGCGGAACAGGCGCTGCGCGAGGGCGATTACGCCGAGGCCATCGACCGCCAGTCAGAGGCGATGGAAGCGCTGCGCGATGGGATGCGCGCCTTGGGCGAGGCCATGGCAGAGCAGCAGCAACAGGGCCAGCAACCCGGCTCTCAGCAGGGGCAGAACATGCGGCAGGGCAATTCGCTCGATCCCTTGGGCCGGGATCGCGGCGGGCAGGGCAGCGACTATTTCAGCCGCGACACGCTGGGCGAGGGGCAGGCCTATCGCCGCGCTTGGGATCTCTTGGAGGAAATCCGCCGCCGGGCTGGCGAGCGCGACCGCAGCGACAGCGAACGCAGCTATTTGCAACGTCTGCTCGATCGCTTCTAAGTCGGTCGGCACGCATCTGACAGAATGAGAAAACCGCGCGAAAGGGCCTCTTTCGCGCGGTTTTTTATGTTGGTCTTGAGGGGGTTACTCCGACGCCAGCGCCTTGGCCTGAGCATCCAGCCAGAGCCGCGCCTGATCCACCATCGCTACATAGGAGCTGAGGTAGGGATCGGCCTGCGGCACTTTTTGCGCGATGGCCGGGGCCTTGCTGTAGACCAGCATCCCCAAGAGTGCGATCAGGATCACAAGGAAGAAGCCACGCGAAAACCCGCTCTTCTTTGGGGCGGGAGCGGCAGCCTCGCGGGGGGGCGGCGGAGCGGCCTCGCCCGGCGACAGGCTGTGGTTCACGTCCTCGATATCCGGCAACAGACCCCGGCGCGATCCCGGCTCGGGTTGCGGCGGCGGCGGAGCAGGCGGCTCGCCGCGCATCCGCGCCATGCGGGCTTGCGACTGCTGCGTCCGGCGGACCATTTCCTCCATCGAGGGGTCTTCCAACCCCATTTCGGTCTGGGTCTCTAGGTTCTCTGGCCGACCAGAGCGCAGGGCGCTTTCTCGCAGAGCCTCTTCGCGCAGCACGCGGGAAATCTCCGGGTCCAGACGGCGCTTTTGCGGCTCTTCCGGTGCTGGGCGCGGGGCCGTTGCGATAGGCTCAGGGGCTTCCTCCGGCGCATCCGGATCTTCGGCCCAGGGATCATCCTCGGGCTCGTCTTCCGGCTCCGGCGCGGGGGCTTCGGGCCATTGATCACCCGCATCCTCGGGGTCGCCGCTGTCGTCGAAATCGTCGCGGACGTCGTCATGGCCTGCGTCCGGCGCCATGTCCGCTCCGGCAGGCACATCCGTATCCCCCTCGTGAGGCTCGTCCGCATAGTCCGGCCCGCCCGTGGCGAACTCTACCTGCGGTTCATCGGCCTCCGCCCCCCCCTGCGCCAGCATACGGGCAGACGGCTGATACCAGGTGTCGCCGCAGTTGGAACACTGCACGTCGCGCCCTTCGTCCGGGATCACGTCCTCCGGCACCTCATACTGTGCGCCGCAATTGGGGCAAATCAGTCTCATCCGGTCTCCTTGGCGGGGCGCGGACCCGCAAAAAAGGTGAATTCTTTTGCGATCATAGTAACTTCCTGAAAGGCAAGAAAGAGCCAATCCCCGCTCGCACCCCAGTTTGCCCGCGCCGCAAAGGCTGCGCACCATTGAAACTGGGGCGGGGGTCGTGCAAAACACCGCGACGGCGCTTGAAATGCGCCATGAAACAAACGGGCAGGACCGCTATCGTGATCGAACTTGAGGACGTGAGCTACAACTATGGCGGGGGAGAGCTGTTCAGCAATCTCTCTGTGCAGCTCGCGCCGGGCTCGTTTCACTTTTTGACCGGACCTTCGGGGGCGGGCAAAACCACCCTGCTGAAACTGTGCTACGGCGCGCTGACACCCACCGCAGGCCGGGTGCGCGCCTTTAATATGGATGTCAAAGGGCTGGACCGCGATCAGATGGCCTATCTGCGCCGTCGTGTTGGCGTGGTGCATCAGGACTGCCGTTTTCTGGACCATCTGCCCGTGGTGGAAAACATCGGCCTGCCGCTGACGGTCTCGGGGCGCGGCCTCTATGAAGAGCAGGCCAACCTGCGCGAGCTGATGAACTGGGTCGGCCTTGCGGACCGGATGGACGCCCTGCCGCCGGAGCTCTCGGGCGGTGAGCGCCAACGCGCCGCCCTCGCCCGCGCGGTGATCCTCAGCCCCGATGTCATCATCGCGGACGAGCCCACAGGGAACGTCGATTGGGAGATGTCGCAGCGGCTGTTGCGCCTGCTGGTCGAGCTCAATCACATGGGCAAGACCATCCTTGTGGCGACCCACGATCTGCCCCTGATCCGCGCCGCCAAAAATCAGGTGCAGGCCCGGGTGCTGCGGCTGTCGAACCGACAGATCATCTCGGCGGGGGCGGACCTATGAACGCGCTCAAGTCTCTGATCCTTGGCGATAAACAAGCCGACCGGGTGGTGCCGCCCTCGGGTTTTACCGCCCATCTGACGCTGTTTGTCTCGGGCGCGATGGCCTTCCTTTGTGTTTTTGCGCTGGCGCTCTCCATGGCCTCTGGCCGGGTGGCGCATCGCTGGTCCGAAGAACTCGCCCGCGCCGCCACCCTGCGCATCAACGCGCCCGCCGAGCAGCGCGCTGCCCAAACCGAGGCGGCCTTGGCGATCCTCGCCCAGACCCCCGGTGTCGCCTCCGCGCGGGCGCTGACGTCCGAAGAACAAGCTGCGCTTCTGGCGCCGTGGTTTGGCGCGGATGTGCCGCTTGATACCCTGCCGGTGCCGCAGCTGATCGAGGTCACAGAGGCCGATATCGGCTATGATGCGCAAGGCCTGCGCCTGCGCCTGCAGGCCGAGGTGCCGGGCGCCGTGCTCGACGATCACACCCGCTGGCGCCGCCCGCTGGTGGATGCGGCGATTGCCCTACGGCGGGTCGGCGTGGTGTCGATCCTGCTGATCGGTGGCGCTATGGCCGCGATGATTACGCTGGCCGCCAATGCCGCCCTTGCTGCCAATGCCCAGGTGATCGAGGTGCTGCGGCTGGTCGGTGCCCAAGACAGCTATATCGCGCAGGCCTTTGTGCGCCGTTTCACCCTGCGGGCCTTGTCCGGCGCCGCCGTGGGCGTGCTCCTCGGCCTCATCGGCGTCTTCCTGATGCCCGAAGCCTCGGAGGAAGGCGGCTTCCTCACCGGTCTCAGCTTCCAAGGCTGGACATGGCTTCTGCCCTTCGTCATTCCGCTGCTCGCCGCTCTGGTGGCCTTTGCCGCCACCACCCGCGCCGCCCGTAAACGTCTCGGAGACCTCGCGTGACCCTCGCCTTTCAATACCTGCGCTCGCTCCTCTACATCATCCAGATCTACACCGCGATGCTGGTCATCGGCATCGTCTTTGCCCCCTATGCGCTCCTGTCCAAGAACGGCGCGCGGCAGGCCTGCAAGACCTACGCCCGCTGGGCGATCTGGTCGGCACGCTGGATGGTCGGTATCCGCTGCGAGGTGCGTGGTCCGGTGCCCACGGGCGAGGTGATCGTCGCCGCCAAACACCAGAGCTTTCTCGACATCATGATCATCTTCAACGCCCTGCCGCAGGCGAAGTTCATCATGAAGCGAGAGCTGATGTGGACTCCGATCATAGGCGTCTATGCCAAACGTCTGGGCTGCATTCCGGTCAATCGCGGAAAACGCGGCGCGGCGATTGCCAAGATGGTGCAGGACGTGGCGCGCGAATTTGCCGAACCCGGCCAGCTGGTGATCTACCCGCAAGGCACCCGCGTCGCCCCCGGCGCGGTGAAACCCTACAAGGCCGGCTCCGGCGTGCTCTATACCGAGCTGAACCAGCCCTGCGTGCCGGTCGCCACCAATGTTGGCCTCCTGTGGCCGCGCACCGGGATTTTGCGCAAGCCGGGCTTAGGGGTGGTGGAATTCCTCGACCCGATCCCGCCGGGCCAGCCGCGCGATACTTTCATGGCCGAGCTTGAACAAAAGGTCGAAGCCCGGTCCGACGCATTGATGGCAGAACTGGGATTTCAAAACGATGGACTTCATCACCACGGTTGAGGATTTGGAGGCGCACTACGGGACACCGGGGGCGCCTTCGTTACGTAAGGTGGCGCGGCAGATGACGCCGCTCTATCGCAAATGGATCATGGCTTCGCGGCTTTGCATGCTGACCACGGTGGGGCCAGAGGGCACCGACGACAGCCCGCGTGGCGATGATGGCCCGGTGGTGCTGGAGCTGGACCCCGGCACGCTGGCGCTGCCCGATTGGCGCGGCAACAACCGGATCGATAGCCTGCGCAATATCGTGCGCGATGGGCGCGTCTCGCTGATGTTTCTGGTACCCGGCTCGAACAATGTGATCCGCGTCAACGGCACCGCACAGGTAACGGCGGACCCCGCAATGCTGGCGCGCTTTGACAAGGAGGGCAAACAGCCCCGCACCGTGATCGTCATCAAGATCGCCGAGATCTACAGCCAATGCGCCCGCGCCCTGATGCGCGCCCGCACCTGGACCTCCGGTGACGAGAGCGCCGATCTGCCCTCGATGGGCGATATCCTCGCCGAGCAAACCGCCGGCGAAGAGGGTGGCCGTACATACGACGAGGAATGGGCCCCCCGCGCTGCGCAGACTATGTGGTGAGATCTGGGTGGTGGGATTGGGCTGGCGAAGGCCGCGCTGAAAATTATCGAAAAAACTTTTCGATTTCGCGACGGAACATCAAAGCTCCCGCGTTAGTTCTTTTAACAAGCGCGTCCGCTTGGCGCTTGTTGTCCCGCTCACGGGACCCGGCAATTACGCTGGGTTTGGCCGCTGACACGTCCCTGTCAGCGGCCTTTTTCTTTAGCCCATCAGCACTTCGCCAATCAGGATCTGCGGCCGTACATTGGTGAAATTCGCCACATCGTCGACGATCACGCCGCCCTTTTCGTTCATCGCGGTATTGAGCGCGTCTTCATCGGCAAAGGTGATAGTGGCGATCAGCAGATAGGCCGGCGGCACATCCGGCCCGCTCGCCAGCCCGCGGCTGGCCTCCACCGTCTCAATCCATTGGCCCATATGCTCCTCGATCAGGGGCAGGTGGGTCTTAACGTAATAGTCATAGTCGAACGTTGCGTCCTCGGACGCGGGGTAGAGCACTTGCAGGCTGAGGGTCATGGCGCGTGGTCCTTTTTGAGGGCAGGGGATGCAAAACGGCCCGCCACAGGGGCGGGCCGTGAATGGTTTCGCGGCGCAAAACACGCCGGGCCCGGTTCGGGCTTAACTGTGGATCGCGCCGTCGCCGCAGGCAAGGGCCGCTTCACGCACTGCCTCGGAATAGGTCGGATGCGCGTGGCAGGTCAGGGCGATATCCTCGGCAGAGGCGCCGAATTCCATGCCGACGCAGATCTCGTGGATCAGGTCACCAGCGCCGGGGCCGATGATCGCCGCGCCGAGGATGCGGTCGGTTTCCGCATCCGCGATCAGCTTCACGAAACCGCCTTCGGCCTGATGCACCGCCTTGGCGCGGGCGTTGCCCATGAACATGAACTTGCCAACCTTGACCTTGCGGCCCTCGGCCTTCAGCGCGGCCTCTGTCGCGCCGACGGTGGCAACCTCGGGGGTGGTGTAGACCACGCCGGGAATGACGCCGTAGTTCACATGGCCATGTTTGCCCGCGATCACCTCGGCCACCGCCATGCCTTCGTCCTCGGCCTTATGCGCCAGCATCGGACCTTCGATCACGTCGCCGATGGCGTAGATGCCCTTGACGTTGGTGGCCCAATGGCCGTCGGTGGCGATCTGACCGCGCTCGGTCATCTTGACCCCCAGCGCGTCCAGGCCGAGGCCCTCGGCATAGGGTTTGCGGCCCGTGGCAACGAGCACCACATCGGCTTCGATCACTTGGGCGTCGCCGCCTTTTTTCGGCTCGTAAGAGACTTTGGCTTTCGACTTGGTGGTCTCAACGCCCTTCACGGCAGCGCCCATCACAAAGGTGAGGCCCTGCTTTTCCAGGATGCGCTTGAAGCTGCGCTGCACATCCGCGTCCATACCGGGGCAGACCGCGTCCATATATTCGACCACGGTGACCTCGGTGCCGAGGCGGGCGTAGACCGAACCGAGCTCGAGACCAATGACGCCCGCGCCGATGACGATCATTTTCTTGGGGATCTTCGGCAGCTCAAGCGCGCCGGTGCTGTCGACTACGATGCCTTTGGCGTTGTCCACCTCAACACCCGGCAGGGCGGAGGGCACGGAGCCGGAAGCGATCACGATGTTCTTGGCCTCATGGGTCTCGTCGCCGACCTTGACCTGACCGGCGGCGGGGATCGAGGCCCAGCCCTTCAGCCAGTCGATCTTGTTCTTCTTCATGAGGAATTCGACACCGCCGGTGTTCTGGCCGATGACCTCTTCCTTGTAGGATTTCATCTGGTCCCAATCGACCGAGGGGCTTTTGCCCTTCAGGCCCATGGAGGCAAAGTTATGCTCCGCCTCATGCAGGAGGTGGGTGGCATGCAGCAGCGCCTTGGAGGGGATACAGCCCACGTTGAGGCAGGTGCCGCCCAGCGTCTCGCGCCCTTCGACGATCGCGGTCTTCAGGCCCAGTTGAGCGCAGCGGATGGCGCTGACATAGCCGCCGGGGCCTGCGCCGATGATGATGACGTCATATTGAGCCATTGGATGCTCCTTTGCGGTTGGTGGGGAGGGGGCGCTGCCCCCGGCCCATGCGGGCCTCCCCCGGAGTATTTAGGGAAAGATGAAGGGTCATAGGAGGCTCGCCCCCAGCATAACGGCAGTGGCGAGGTAGCCGACGGCCCAGATCAGGCTGCGCCATGGCACCCACCCAAAGGCATAGGCCGGAATATAGAACACCCGTGCTGCGAGGTAGGCAAAGGCGCAAGCCGAGGTGAGGGGCGAGGATGTTTCGGACAGGGTGACCACCACGCAGGCGATGGAGAAGAGGATCAGCCCCTCGAAGTGGTTGTTCATCGCGCGATAAAGCCGTGCGGTGCGTTTGGAGACCATATCCTGCAGATCGCCGCCCATCCGATCCCGGTCGCGCGGACCAAGGGTCTGGCCGGGCTTCAGCTCGAGGTTCGCAGGCACCGCCATCAGGGCGATCTGGAACACTTGCAGCAGCGCGGCGAGGGTGAGGGCGGTGAGTTCGGGGGTCATTGGTGACGGAGCCTGAAGAAAATGGACAACTTCTGATCGGGCCAGGGGGGCGCATGACGCGCTGCAGAGTGTTTGCTTGGGGTCTGCCCGGCATTGCCGGGCTGCGCCCGACCCTCCCCACGGGAGGGCGCTTTCGCCCCCACCCAGGGTCGGGCGCAGCCCTATGTCGTTTACAGATCCATCAGCAGACGGCGGGGATCTTCCAGCGCTTCTTTGACGCGCACGAGAAAGGTCACAGCGCCTTTGCCGTCGACGATGCGGTGGTCATAGGACAGCGCCAGATACATCATCGGGCGAATTTCCACCTTGCCGTTGATCGCCATCGGACGGTCCTGGATCTTATGCATGCCGAGGATGCCGGACTGCGGGGGGTTCAGGATCGGCGAGGACATCAGCGAGCCATAGACACCGCCGTTGGAGATGGTGAAGGTGCCGCCCTGCATTTCCGCCATGGAGAGTTTGCCGTCACGGGCGCGGGCGCCTTTTTCGGCAATCGCCTTTTCGATATCTGCAAAGGACATCGAATCCGCGTCACGGATGACCGGCACCACAAGGCCCGTCGGCGTGCCCGCCGCGATGCCCATATGGACGAAGTTCTTGTAGACGATATCGGTGCCGTCGATCTCTGCATTGACCTCGGGCACTTCTTTCAGCGCATGACAGCAGGCTTTGGTGAAGAAGGACATGAAGCCCAGTTTCACGCCGTGCTTCTTCAGGAACAGGTCCTTGTACTCGTTGCGCAGCGCCATCACCTCGGTCATGTCGACCTCGTTGTAGGTGGTTAGCATGGCAGCGGTGTTCTGGCTGTCCTTCAGACGCTTGGCGATGGTCTGACGCAGACGGGTCATCTTCACCCGCTCTTCGCGCGACGCATCGTCAGCCGAGACCGGGCCGCGCACCGGTGCAGGTGCTGTGGCCGGGGCGGCTTTGGCGGCTGCGATCGCGGCGGAGACGTCTTCTTTCATGATGCGGCCGTCGCGGCCCGTGCCTTTGACGTCAGCGGCTTTCAGACCGGCTTCGGCCATCGCTTTTTCCGCGGAGGGCGCGTTTGCGACGTCCTTGGACGCGGCGGCCGGAGCAGAGGCTGCGGCAGGGGCTGCGGTCGGGGCCGCGGCCACCGCACCTGCGCCAGAGATGACGCCGAGTTTCGCGGAGGCATCCACGGTGCTGCCTTCGGCGGCCGTGATCTCGGTCAGAACGCCAGCGGCGGGGGCGGGCACCTCGACGGAGACCTTGTCGGTTTCCAGCTCGCAGAGCATCTCGTCCTGCGCCACGGTGTCACCGACCTTTTTGAACCAGGTGGAGACGGTCGCCTCAGAGACGCTCTCGCCCAGGGTCGGCACCATCACATCGACAGAACCTTCGCCCGCGGCCGGGGCTGCTGCTGCGGCGGCTTTCGGCTCGGGGGTCTCGGGGCCAGCTTCGCCTGCTGCGGAGATATTCGCGAGCAGCGCATCGACGCCCACGGTCTCGCCTTCCTTGGCAACGATTTCGGCCAGAACGCCCGCCGCCGGAGCCGGGACCTCAACGGTCACCTTATCGGTTTCCAGCTCGCAGAGCATTTCGTCCTGCGCCACGGAGTCACCCGGCTTTTTGAACCAGGTGGCGACGGTGGCTTCGGTCACGGATTCGCCCAGAGTGGGCACGCGCACTTCGGTGGTCATGATCTCAAACTTCCTCAGATGCTCAGCGCTTCGTTCACGAGCGCAGCTTGTTGGGCTTTATGTTCGCTGGCCAGGCCGGTTGCAGGCGAGGCCGAGGTGGCGCGTCCGACATAGACCGGACGGGTATGCTTTGCTTTGATGCGGGTCAGGACCCATTCGATATTGGGCTCGATATAGGTCCAGGCGCCCTGGTTCTTGGGCTCTTCCTGGCACCAGACCATCTCTGCATCCTTAAAGCGCTCGAGCTCCTTCACGAGGCTGATCGCCGGGAAGGGGTAATATTGCTCGATCCGCATGATGTAGACGTCATCGATGCCGCGCGCGTCACGCTCTTCAAGAAGGTCGTAGTAGACCTTGCCCGAGCACAGAACGACGCGTTTGATATCTTTGTCCTTGACCAGTTTGGTCGCGGAGGCGCCGGTTTCCGCATCATCCCACAGCACGCGGTGGAAGGAGGAGCCGGTGGTGAACTCATGCGCCTTCGACACAGCCAGCTTGTGGCGCAGCAGCGATTTCGGCGTCACCAGGATCAGCGGCTTGCGGAAGGTGCGGTGCAGCTGACGGCGCAGGATGTGGAAGTAGTTCGCCGGCGTGGTGCAGTTCGCCACGATCCAGTTGTCCTGACCACACATCTGCAAGAAGCGCTCAAGCCGCGCGGAGGAGTGCTCCGGGCCCTGACCTTCAAAGCCATGCGGCAGGAGGCAGACGAGACCGGACATCCGCAGCCACTTCGATTCACCCGAAGAGACGAATTGGTCGAACATGATCTGCGCGCCGTTGGCAAAGTCACCAAACTGCGCTTCCCACAGGGTCAGCGCGTTGGGTTCTGCCAGCGAATAGCCATATTCAAAGCCCAGAACCGCATATTCCGACAGCGCCGAGTCGATCACCTCGTAAGAGGCCTGACCGTTGCGGATGTGGTTGAGCGGGTAATAGCGCTCTTCATTGTCCTGGTTCACAATGCCGGAGTGACGCTGCGAGAAGGTGCCGCGGGTACTGTCCTGACCCGCCAGACGCACCGGGTAGCCCTCGGTCAGGAGCGAGCCAAAGGCCAGCGCTTCACCGGTGGCCCAGTCAAAGCCTTCGCCGGTCTCGAACATCTTTTGACGCGAGTCGAGGAAGCGACCGATGGTCTTATGCACCGGGTAGCCGTCGGGCAGGGTGGTCAGACCCTTGCCAACCTCGTCGAGGGTTTCGGGTTTGATGGCGGTTTCGCCGCGCTGGTAGTCTTCGTCCTGCTTATCAAGGTGCGACCAGCGCCCGTCCAGCCAGTCGGCCTTGTTGGGCTTATAGGTCTTGCCGGCCTCGAACTCCTCGTTGAGGAGCGCCTGGAAGGCCGCCTTCATGTCCTCGATCTCGCCTTCCGGGATCAGACCGTCTTTGACCAGACGCTCTGTATAGAGCGACAGGGTGGTCTTGTGCCCTTTGATCTTCTTGTACATCAGCGGGTTGGTGAACATCGGCTCATCGCCTTCGTTGTGACCAAACCGGCGGTAGCAGAAGATGTCGATGACCACGTCCTTGTGGAACTTCTGACGGAACTCGGTCGCCACTTTCGCCGCGTGCACCACTGCCTCCGGGTCATCCCCGTTGACGTGGAAGATCGGCGCCTCAACCACCAGCGCGTTGTCGGTAGGATAGGGGGAGGAGCGCGAGAAATGCGGCGCGGTGGTGAAGCCGATCTGGTTGTTCACAACGATGTGGATGGTGCCGCCGGTCTTGTGGCCGCGCAGGCCAGACAGGGCGAAACATTCCGCCACAACACCTTGGCCGGCAAAGGCCGCGTCGCCGTGCAGCAGGATCGGCATCACCGCCGTACGGTCGTTGCGATCGTTGAGCTGGTCTTGCTTGGCGCGGACCTTGCCCAGAACCACCGGGTTCACCGCCTCAAGGTGAGAGGGGTTCGCGGTCAGCGACAGGTGGACCTTGTTGCCATCAAACTCGCGGTCGGAGGAGGCGCCGAGGTGATATTTCACGTCGCCAGAGCCATCCACGTCCTCAGGTTTGAACGAGCCGCCCTGGAATTCGTTGAAGATCGCCTTGTAGGGCTTCTGCATCACGTTCGCCAGGACCGACAGACGACCGCGGTGCGGCATGCCGATGACGATCTCTTTGACGCCGAGGTTGCCGCCGCGCTTGATGATCTGCTCCATCGCGGGGATCAGGCTCTCGCCGCCGTCGAGACCAAAGCGTTTGGTGCCCATGTATTTGACGTGCAGGAACTTCTCGAACCCTTCGGCCTCGACCATCTTGTTCAGGATCGCTTTGCGCCCCTCACGGGTGAAGCGGATTTCCTTGTCGTAGCCTTCGATCCGCTCCTTGAGCCAGCTGGCTTGCTCGGGGTCGGAGATGTGCATGTACTGCAGCGCGAAGGTGCCGCAATAGGTGCGCTTCACGATGTCGACGATCTGGCGCATGGAGGCAACCGGCAGGCCCAGAACGTTGTCGATGAAGATCGGACGGTCCATGTCCGCTTCGGTAAAGCCATAGGACTTCGGGTCCAGCTCCGGATGGGCGGTCTCTGCGCGCATCCCTAGCGGGTCGAGGTCGGCGGCGAGGTGGCCGCGAATACGATAAGCCCGGATCAGCATCAGGGCGCGGATCGAATCCAGCACCGCGCGCTGGATCTGATCGTCAGAGACGGTCACGCCCTTTTCAGCAGCCTTTTCCGCGATCTTCTTCCCGGCGGCTTTGGTTTCCACCGGAGCGGGCCACTCGCCCGTCAGCGCGGCGGTCAAATCGTCGGCCGGCATCGGCGGCCAGTCGTTGCGCGCCCAGCTCGGGCCTGCAGCCTCTGCCTTCACGTCGAGTTCCGCATCGCCCATGGCGCGGAAGAACTCGGCCCAGGCTGCGTCTACCGCATTGGGGTCGTTGGCGTATTGGGCATAAAGCTGCTCCAGATACTCCGCATTGTGCCCCTGCATAAAGGAGGACGCATGGAAGATGTCGTTGGGGCTCTGTTCGGTCATTTGGGTGCCTCTTGTGCGTTTGGACCGTTAGCGATCAGCCCTGCTCTCAGGGACTGAAAGCCCGAATGGGCGAAATGTTCCGTCTCAAATTCCGGGTGGATCTTGCGGCGAAGGCGGCCAGAGGGCCGCATCAGCAACAGGATCCGCTTGCGGGGAAGGGGCGGGCGCCAAACGCCCACCCCTCAGATCTTGTAGCGACCTTGCAGGATATGCCGGTCGAGGCTGCATCAGCCGTTTGCGATCGCTTTCTGAACCGCTTCGCCCAGGGTTGCCGGGCTGTCGGCGACCACGATGCCTGCGGATTTCATCGCTTCGATCTTGTCTTCCGCACCGCCTTTGCCGCCGGCGACAATCGCGCCCGCGTGGCCCATGCGACGGCCCGGAGGGGCGGTACGACCGGCGATGAAGCCAGCGATCGGCTTCCAGCGGCCTTTTTTCTTCTGCTCGGCGATGAATTCCGCCGCTTCTTCCTCGGCAGAGCCACCGATCTCACCGATCATGATGATCGATTGGGTCTCGGGATCGTCGAGGAACATGTCCAGCACGTCGATATGCTCGGTGCCCTTGATCGGGTCGCCGCCGATGCCAACAGCCGAGGACTGGCCGAGACCGATGTCGGAGGTCTGCTTCACCGCCTCATAGGTCAGGGTGCCGGAACGGGACACAACGCCAACCGAGCCACGCTTGTGGATGTGGCCGGGCATAATGCCGATTTTGCAGGCATCCGGGGTGATCACGCCGGGGCAGTTCGGGCCGATGAGGCGCGATTTGGAGCCTTCCAGTGCCCGTTTCACCTTCATCATGTCCAGAACCGGAATGCCTTCGGTGATGCAGACGATCAGCTCCATCTCGGCGTCGATCGCCTCGAGGATGGAATCCGCAGCGAACGGCGGCGGCACGTAGATCACGGAGGCATTGGCCTCGGTCACGTGCTTGGCTTCATGCACGGAGTTGAAGACCGGCAGGTTCAGGTGGGTGGTGCCGCCTTTGCCGGGGGTCACGCCGCCAACCATCTTGGTGCCATAGGCAATGGCCTGCTCGGAGTGGAATGTGCCCTGCGAGCCGGTGAGGCCCTGACAGATCACTTTGGTGTTTTCGTCGATAAGGACTGCCATTGGTGGAGTCTCCTGAATTTTCGGGGCGCGTCATTGTGGACTGCGACGCGCGGAAGGTTGCGGAAGGGGGCCCCTTGGGACCCGCCCGGTTCCTTAGCCCTTTACGGCTTTCACGATCTTCTCGGCACCGTCGGACAGGTCGTCTGCTGCGATCACGTTCAGGCCGGAGGTCGCGATGATCTCTTTGCCCTTCTCGACGTTGGTGCCTTCCAGACGCACAACCAGCGGAACCTGCAGGCCGACTTCTTTCACCGCGGCGATCACGCCCTCGGCGATGACGTCGCAGCGCATGATGCCGCCGAAGATGTTCACCAGGATGCCTTTGACGTTGGGGTCAGAGGTGATGATCTTGAACGCTTCGGTCACTTTCTCTTTGGTGGCGCCGCCACCCACGTCGAGGAAGTTTGCAGGCTCCGCACCGTAGAGTTTGATGATGTCCATGGTGGCCATCGCCAGACCCGCTCCGTTCACCATGCAACCGATCTCACCGTCGAGCGCGATGTAGTTCAGGTCGTATTTCGACGCTTCCAGCTCTTTGGGATCTTCTTCGGTGGTGTCGCGCAGCTCGGCGATATCGGGGTGGCGATACATCGCGTTGCCGTCAAAGCTCACCTTCGCGTCCAGCACCTTGAGGTCGCCGCCGTCGGTCACGATCAGCGGGTTGATCTCCAGCATCTCCATGTCCTTCTCAACGAAGGCTTTGTAGAGCTGACCCATCAGTTGAACGCACTGCTTCACCTGCGCACCGGTCAGGCCGAGCGAGAAGGCGATGCGGCGGCCGTGGTAGGCTTGGTAGCCTGCAGCCGGATCAACCGAGAAGGAGAGGATTTTTTCCGGGGTCGCTGCGGCGACTTCCTCGATGTCCATGCCGCCCTCGGTGGAGCAGACAAAGGAGATGCGGGAGGTCTGACGATCCACCAGCAGCGCGAGGTAGAGTTCGGTTTCGATGCCGGAGCCGGCTTCGATGTAGATGCGGTTGACCTGTTTGCCCGCCGGGCCGGTCTGGTGGGTCACAAGGGTGCGGCCCAGCATCTTTTTCGCTTCTTCGGCGGCTTCTTCGACCGATTTGGTCAGGCGCACGCCGCCTTTTTCACCTGCATCGGCCTCCTTGAAGGAACCTTTGCCGCGACCACCTGCGTGGATCTGTGCTTTCACAACCCAGAGCGGGCCGTCCAGCTCGCCGGCTGCGGTTTTGGCGTCTTCGGCTTTCAGAACCGCGCGGCCGTCGGAAACCGGCGCGCCATAGCTCTTGAGGAGGGCCTTGGCCTGATATTCGTGGATGTTCATGAGAAACTGTCCCGTCTGGCTACAATTGTCCCTTGCTAGTACGCCGTGTTCAAACAGGAGGTTAAAGGGTTTTCTGTCCCGCGAGCGCTAAATGATGAAGTTTTTTCGCATTTGTGATCACACCCTTTGGGCCTGTGATCACATAATGAAACCGCCTTATATTGAACGATTCGCGACGTTGAAAATTTGCGGGGAATTCAATCCTTCCGATGCGTCAAGAGGCTTCCAGTCACTGTAGCCCGTTGGGTCGCGGCGTCAGTCCCGCTGTTCGGTCGCAGTGATGGCGTCGGCGCAGCCCCCTTCGGCCGCGCGGCATTTTCACCACGTCACGCCGGTTTTGGCGGCGCCGGGGATTGCGCGCCCACATCGCTAAATTATGATGCAAATTGCCTTTATCTATAGGGGTCGAATGACACATCTTCCCAGCTGGGCGGTCACTGCGACGGTGGCTGAACCCGTGGAGCTTCTGGTCGCCTTTGCCGCGCACCATCTGCAACGGGGTGCCGCGCAGGTGTTTCTGTTCCTCGATGATCCGCGTCCCGGTGACGCAGAGGTGCTGAGCTCGATCCCCGGTGTCGAAGTGGTGGTCTGCGATGCCGCCTATTGGCAGGAGCGTTTGCAAACCCCGCGTCCCGACAGCCTGACGCGGGTGCAGCGGGTCAATGCCAACCGCGCCTATGATCTGACCACCGCCGAATGGCTGTTTCATGTCGATGCGGATGAATTCCTCCATTGCGACGACCCCATCGCCGAGGTGCTGGGCGAGGTGCCGGAGACGGTGGACTTCCTGCGGGTGCAAAACTGCGAGCGGGCCTACCGGCCACAAGAGCTGGGGCAGACCTATTCGACCCTGTTTCGCTGCCCCTTCAACGGGCGCCGGTGGCAGGAGCGCGACCTGTTCGGCGAGGCGATCAAATTCTCCAACAAAGGGTTTTCGGCCTATACCATCGGCAAGGGGGCCAGCCGGGTGGGGCGCGATCTGCAGCTGACCCTGCATCGGGCCAATTTCCGCAGCCCCTCGTCAGAGCGCGCTCAGCCGGAGGAGCGGTCGACGGAGGCCATCGTGCTGGCCCATTTCGACGGGGTGACGCCGCTCAACTGGATGGCCAAGCTGTTGCGCTACAACGAGATCGGCACCTACACCCAAGAGGTGGGCAAAGGCCGCGGGCGCGGACAGCGAAAACGCGCACAGCAGATCGACTATGTGGTTCAAAACAAAGGCGATCTGGGAAAGTTGCGCAGCCTGCATGATCTGTTGAAGGTGATCGGGGCGGAGCAGGAGGAGATCCTGACCGATATGGGGCTCTTGGTGGATTTGCCGATTGATCCGGCGGCGGCGGTGCAGGAGATCTGCCCCTGGTTGCGGTTCGACTATAGCGCCAGCAATATCGACGCCGCATTGTTCACCCGCGCCTCTGCCTCGCGCCGCGAAGTGATAAAAAAATGCAAAAAGTCGCCTGAACGCGCCAGACCGCATCCGCGCGTCAGGGCAATCGGCATTCGTCCATCAGAACAACAGGCATGAAAAAAGGCGCCCCCAAGGGGAGCGCCTCTTTAAAAAATCGCGTCGCGCAGGCTTATGCCAGCGAGCTGTCGATGCCTTTGCAGGCTTCGACCAGGCCTTTAACCGCATTCACGGAGGCGTCGAACATTGCCTGCTCTTCGGCGTTCAGTTTGATGTCGACAACACGCTCGATGCCGCCGGCACCGATCACGGTCGGCACACCAACATACATGCCGTTGAGACCCAGAGCGCCGTCCACATAGGCCGCGCAGGGCAGAACGCGCTTCTGGTCTTTCAGATAGGCTTCGGCCATCTCGATCGCAGAGGTCGCCGGGGCGTAATAAGCGGAGCCGGTCTTCAGCAGGCCAACGATTTCTGCGCCACCGTCACGGGTGCGCTGAACGATTGCGTCCATCTTGTCTTTGGTGGTCCAGCCCATCTCGATCAGGTCGGGGAGCGGGATACCAGCAACGGTGGAGTAGCGCACGGAGGGCACCATGGTGTCGCCGTGGCCGCCCAGCACGAAGGCTGTGACGTCTTTCATGGAGACGTTGAATTCCTCAGCGAGGAAGTGGCGGAAGCGCGCGGAGTCCAGAACGCCTGCCATGCCGCAGACTTTCTCATGCGGCAGGCCGGAGAATTCACGCAGCGCCCAAACCATCGCGTCGAGCGGGTTGGTGATGCAGATCACGAAAGCGTTCGGAGCGTTGTCGCGGATGCCTTCGCCAACGGACTTCATCACCTTCAGGTTGATGCCCAGCAGGTCGTCGCGGGACATGCCCGGCTTGCGCGGAACGCCCGCAGTGACGATGCAGACGTCTGCGCCTGCGATGTCGGCGTAGTCCTGGGTGCCTTTCAGCTTGGCGTCAAAGCCTTCCGACGGACCGGATTCAGCAATGTCCAGCGCTTTGCCTTCAGGGGTGCCTTCCGCGATGTCGAACAAAACGACGTCGCCGAGTTCTTTGAGGGCTACGAGATGCGCGAGGGTGCCACCGATCTGACCTGCGCCGATAAGGGCGATTTTGGGTCGTGCCATGGGATAATCTCTCCGGTCCGGTTGATTTCTGACCCGATGCCTAAGGCGTTCGGTGCCGCCGCGCAAGTGTTCTGCATTGCGGCATCCCCGTAAGAGCCCTCAGTTTTACGCCTGTTTGCGACAACATATGCTGTTTTCGCGAATGTTGGGGCCCCTGCACAGCCTCACGACACCCGCCGCAAGAGGGGGGATTGATCCCCCCGATGCACGGTGTGCGACGGTATGCGATGGCGGCCTGAGACGCTGTCGCAGGCCGAATCACATGCCCCGGGCGCGCGGCCTGTCCGGACCTCAGGCGTCCTTGTCGAGGATCGGCAGCGCCTCTGCCAGCACCTCATAGGACTGACCGGAGGCCACAAGGCAGGTCATGCCGTTGGGCGTGGTCACGGTGATGGTCCAGGACCCGGTCTCGTTCGAGGCGAAGGTTTCCATGACCATGCCCTGTTGGCCCATGCCAATGGATTGGCGGCTTTCGCCATATTTCTCGGCCAGGCGCTTGATGACCAGATCGCGCGGCGCGCAGTTCTGGCTCTGGGCGGAGGCCATAGGCGCCGCAATCAACTGCAGCGAGAGGGCGAGGACGAGGCCTGCGGTGGTTTTGAACAGCGTCTTCATCATAGGTTTTACCCCTTTCGGAACGGCCTCCCCGGTAGGGTGCCGTAGCGGGCACCCCGGACCTCACGGATGGACCGGTTTTCTGGTGACGTAATCGTGACTGCAGGCGCAACGCCCGCTGGCGCCAAAGCGGAACATCCGCTGGAGGAGAGCACCAATGGAGACCAGCTTGGCACAGAGGTGCTGATAAGTGGTTAATGAGGCGTTCACGTTATTTTTCAGCGGGTTATCTTTGGATTTCACGGTGGTGTCAGAGGTTTTTCTGCAATGCGGCGCGATTTGCCTTGAAATTATCACCGCTGAAATGTAGCGATTTGAGCAACTTTATGACCCATAGGCCCATCCGGAGACCCGTCATGACCCTTTCTACGCGCCTCGCTCAACCCGTGCGCTCCGTGCTTTACATCCCCGGCTCCAAACCCCGCGCGCTCGACAAGGCGCGCAGCCTTGCGGTGGATGCGATCATCTTTGACCTCGAAGACGCGGTTTCCGTGGAAGAAAAGGAAAACGCCCGCGCCACCCTCGCCGAGGCGCTGAGCGCAGGTGGCTACGGCGCGCGGCTGAAGATTGTGCGCATCAACGGGCTCGACACCCAATGGGGGCGCGCGGACGCGCAGGCTGTCGCGTCCATGGACTGTGACGCGGTGCTGCTGCCGAAGGTGTCTTCGCCCGAGGACCTCGACGCGCTGGCGGCGCTCACCGGCGAGCTGCCGATTTGGGCGATGATGGAGACGCCGCGCGGCATGTTGAACGCCGCGCAAATCGCGGCTCATCCGCAGTTGCAGGGTCTGGTGATGGGCACCAATGATCTGGCCAAGGAGATGCAGGTGCGGTTCCGCGCCGACCGTCTGCCCTTGATGGCGGGTCTGGGTCTGTGCCTCTTGGCGGCCAAGGCGGAGGGCAAGATCATCGTCGATGGGGTATATAACGCCTTTAAGGACGACGAAGGTCTGCAGGTGGAATGTGTACAGGGGCGCGACATGGGTTTTGACGGCAAGACCCTGATCCACCCCGCCCAAGTTGAGATCACCAATGCGGCCTTTGCGCCCTCCGAGGCGGAGATCGACCTCGCCCGTCGCCAAATCGCCGCCTTTGAGGAGGCCGAAGCGGGCGGGCAGGGGGTGGCCGTGGTGGACGGCAAGATTGTCGAAAACCTGCATGTGGTGACCGCGCGGGAAATTCTCGCGAAAGCGGATGCAATAGCGGCCCTCAGCGCTTAAGTCTGGACGCAGGCACCGGTCCTTGCGTTGGAGAAAGACATGGCACTTCTGATATTTGGCATCATTCTATGGTGGGCGGCCCACCTGTTTAAACGGCTGGCGCCCGCACAGCGCGCCGCCTTGGGCGACAAGGGCAAGGGGCTGGTCGCACTGGTCCTTCTGGTCAGTGTGGTGCTGATGGTCCTCGGCTTTAAGGGCACGGACTATATCCACGTCTGGGCGCCGCCGCCCTTCATGGTGCATATCAACAATACGCTGATGATCTTCGCGCTCTATTTCACCTCGCCGGGGCCGAAGAAGGGCGCGCTGTTCTATAAGATGCGCCACCCGATGCTGACGGGGTTCAAGATCTGGGCCACCGCGCATCTCTTGGTCAACGGCGATCTGGCCTCCATCCTGCTGTTTGGCTCCATGCTCGCTTGGGCGGTAGTTGAGGTCATCACCATCAACAAATCCGAACCCAACTGGCAGCCGAACCCGAAAGGCACCCTCGCCAAGGATGCCATGTTCTTTGTCGCCTCGATCGTGCTTTTGGGCGTGATCGGCTATATTCACGGGCTCGTCGGGCCCTCACCGTTTCCGGGGTAAGATATGAAACTCTATCGTTTTTTGAGCGAGGATGACACCTCCGCCTTTTGTCACAAGGTGACCGATGCGCTGAACAAGGGCTGGGAGCTGCATGGCTCCCCCACCCAAGCGTTTGATCCGGTGAAGGGCATCATGCGCTGCGGTCAGGCCGTGGTGAAAGAGGTGGACGGCACCTATACGCCCGAGACCAAGCTGGGGGCGCACTGACATGCAAGAGACCAGCCAGAGCAAGACAAACGCGGGACGTTTCTTTGAGGACTACCGCATCGGGGATGTGATCCGTCACGCGGTGCCGCGCACCGTTTCGGGGGGCGAGCGCGCGCTCTATCAGGCGCTCTACCCGGCGCGTCATGCGCTCTATTCCTCGGATGAGTTTGCCCGCTCGGCTGGTCTGCCCAAATCGCCGCTGGAGGATCTGGCGGCCTTTCACATCGTATTTGGCAAGACGGTGCCGGATGTCTCGCTGAATGCGGTGGCGAACCTTGGCTATGCCGAGGGGCGCTGGCATCTGCCGGTTTACGAAGGCGATACGCTGCGGTCCGAGAGCGAGGTCATCGGCCTCAAGCAGAACTCCAATGGTAAAACCGGGGTGGTCTGGGTGCGCACGCGGGGGCTCAACCAACGCGACGACGTCGTCATGGACTATGTGCGCTGGGTCATGGTGCGCAAAGGCAATGTCGACGCGCCTGCGCCCGAGACTGTGGTGCCGGAGCTGGCAGAGGCGATCGCGCCGCAGGATTTGGCGGTGCCGGCGGGGCTGGATTTCACGGGTTATGATTTCGACCTCGCAGGCGAGCCGCATCGCTGGGGCGACTATGCGGTGGGCGAAAAGATCGACCACGTGGATGGCGTCACCGTCGAGGAGGCCGAGCATATGCTGGCGACGCGCCTCTGGCAAAACACCGCCAAAGTGCATTTCGACACCACCGCGCGCCCCGATGGCACGCGTCTGATTTACGGCGGTCATGTGATCTCGATGGCGCGGGCGCTGTCCTTTAATGGGCTCGCCAATGCGCAGATGATCGTGGGCTTGAACGGCGGCGCCCATGCCAACCCGTGTCTGTCGGGCACCACCATCCGCGCTTGGTCCGAGGTGCTGGACAAGGCCGAGACCGCTGCCCCTGGCGTTGGCGCGATCCGCCTGCGGCTGGTGGCGACCTCGGGCGGCGCGCCTTTTGCGCTGAAGGGCGAGGATGGCAAATACCTGCCGGAGGTGCTGTTGGACCTCGATTATTGGGCCTTGATGCCGACGTGATCTTTGGGCGGAGGGGCGTCGTCGTCTGCGCTGGGCGCCCCCTCCGTTCTGTGTGGCCACGCATGTCTCGTCAGGTTGATGCAGGCCCCGCGTTTGTAAAAAATTCGCGACTCGCTTTGCCCCTATCAAGCAGGTGGCAAGCATTTCCCCCTAGACCGAAGCCAAGTGCCGGGTGCTGATTCTGAGGGATCTGCTCGGATTTAGCTTTGTGATCACAGCGAGTTTTCTTGTGATCACAAGTTGTGGAAATTATGCCAAACGGCAGCGTTAACAGGCGATTTTTACCACTCGTTTGCGTGACAGGACGCAAAAATAGGCTAAAACGTCGTCAGCTAACCGGAAAGGAGCCACCATGGCCGATGTCAATCGGGGCAATCGCCCGCTTTCGCCCTTTATGATTGGGCCGTACTACCGGCCGCAGCTTACCTCCATCTCCTCCATCATGGTGCGGATCACCGGCATTGCCTGCCTCGGTGCGGCGGCATTGGTGGTGTGGTGGTTGCTGGCGGCTGCGTCCTCCGCTTCGTATTTCGCGCTGATCGACGGGCTGCTGCGCAGCTTTGTTGGCGACGTGATCCTGTTCCTCGCCTCCTGGGCGATCTTCTACCACACGCTGGGCCGTCTGCGTCACGTGATCTGGGACTTCGGCTACTGCCTTGAGGTCTCCACCTCGGAGAAGATGGCACGCGGCATGTTCGTGGGCGCAACCCTGCTGGCGATCCTCGCCGCCGTGATCCTGTAAGGAGAGCCAGAGATGCGATTTCTGACCGACCGTAAACGCGCCGAAGGTCTGGGCGCAGGGGGCACCGGCACCCATCACCACTGGCAGATGATGGTCACTTCCATCCTGCTGGTCATCCTCGTTCCGGCTTTTGTGATCACCTTCGGGGCAGGTCTCGGCGGCTCTTACGAGGACGTTCTCGCCTACTACAGCCGTCCGTGTCCCGCTGTGATCACCGGGTTGACGCTGGTGGTGGGCATCATTCACCTGATGCGCGAAACGCAGGTCGCGGTGGAGGATTACGTGCATGGCATCAAAGGCAAGCTCCTGCTGATCGCCGTCGCCGCCTTCTCCTACACCCTGATTGCCGTGGGCCTCTTTGCCCTCGTCAAGCTCGCCCTCTGATCCGCGCGAAGGACACGATACAATGACAGCAACATATCAGTATGAAACCCACGAGTATGACGTGGTGGTTGTCGGTGCCGGCGGCGCGGGTCTGCGCGCCACCCTCGGCATGGCGGAGCAGGGCCTGCGCACGGCCTGTGTGACCAAGGTGTTCCCGACCCGCTCGCATACCGTTGCAGCGCAGGGCGGCATCGCGGCCTCGCTTGGCAATATGGGGCCGGACAGCTGGCAGTGGCATATGTATGACACCGTCAAGGGCTCCGACTGGCTGGGTGACACCGACGCGATGGAATACCTCGCGCGCGAGGCCCCCAAGGCGGTTTACGAGCTTGAACACTACGGCGTGCCGTTTTCGCGCACCGAAGAGGGCAAGATCTACCAGCGTCCCTTTGGTGGCCACACCACCGAATTCGGTGAAGGCCCGCCGGTGCAGCGCACCTGTGCCGCCGCCGACCGCACCGGTCACGCGATCCTGCACACGCTTTATGGCCAGTCTCTGAAGCAGAAGGCCGAGTTCTACATCGAGTATTTCGCCATCGACCTCATCATGTCCGACGACGGGCAGTGTCAGGGTGTGGTGTGCTGGAAACTCGACGACGGCACCTTCCACGTCTTTAATGCCAAGATGGTGGTGCTGGCGACCGGTGGCTATGGCCGCGCCTATTTCTCTGCGACCTCCGCACATACCTGCACCGGCGACGGCGGCGGCATGGTGGCCCGTGCGGGCCTCGCGCTGCAGGATATGGAATTTGTGCAGTTCCACCCGACCGGCATCTACGGCTCCGGCTGTCTGATCACCGAGGGTGCGCGCGGCGAAGGTGGTTATCTGACCAACTCCGAAGGCGAGCGGTTCATGGAGCGTTATGCGCCCAACTACAAAGACCTCGCGCCGCGCGATTACGTGTCGCGCTCCATGACCATGGAGATCCGTGAGGGCCGCGGTGTGGGCGAGCATGGCGACCATATCCACCTGAACCTCAGCCACCTGCCGGCCGAGGCACTGGCGGAGCGTCTGCCGGGCATCTCCGAGTCTGCGAAGATCTTCGCGGGCGTCGATGTCACCAAAGAGCCGATCCCGGTTCTGCCGACCGTGCACTACAACATGGGCGGTATCCCGACCAACTATTGGGGCGAGGTGCTGAACCCGACCGAAGAGAACCCGACCGGTGTCGTTCCGGGCCTGATGGCCGTGGGCGAAGCGGGCTGTGCCTCGGTGCATGGCGCGAACCGTCTGGGCTCCAACTCGCTGATCGACCTCGTGGTCTTTGGCCGCGCCGCTGCGATCCGCGCCGGCAAGGTGGTGAACCCCGAGGCGCCGAACCCGGTGCTGAACCAGGCCTCCATCGACAAGGCGTTTGATCGCTTTGACGGGCTGCGCAACGCCAAGGGCGGCACTCCGACGGCGGAACTGCGGCTTGAGATGCAGCGCACCATGCAGGCGGATGCGGCGGTGTTCCGTACCGACAAGACCCTCAAGGAAGGGGTCGAGAAGATGGGCGCAATCGCGGCCAAGCTCGACGATCTCCACGTCACCGATACCTCGCTGGTGTGGAACTCCGACCTGATGGAGACGCTGGAGCTGACCAACCTGATGCCGAACGCGCTAGCGACCATCGTGGGCGCCGAGGCCCGCAAGGAAAGCCGTGGCGCCCATGCGCATGAGGATTACGCCGAGCGTGATGATGCCAACTGGCGTGTGCACACCGTGGCACGGGTCGAAGGCAACACCACCACGCTCAGCTATCGTCCGGTGATCGTTGATCCGCTGACCAACGAAGACGAAGGCGGCATCAGCCTCCAGAAAATCGCGCCGAAGGCCCGGACGTTCTAAATGACCTCTGCGCCTCCCCGAATTCTCTGCGTCGGCACGCATCACAAGACGGGTACCGTCTGGATGCGGCGTGTCTGGCGTCTGATCGGGGAGGCGCTCTCTATTCCCTTTGTGCCGGTGCATAATCCGGCGAAATGGCAGAAGATCCCCACAACGGGCCGAGTGATCGTGGTCAACTGGGCAGGGGCCTTCGCGCAAGAGCTGTTTGACCGCGAAGACGCGCGGTTCCTGCATATCATTCGCGATCCCCGCGACGTGCTGTTGTCTGGCGCGCGCTATCACGAAAACAGCCCCGGCCGCCAAGAGCGGTTCCTGCACGGCGCCCGTGCGGATCTGGGCGGCAAAAGCTATCAAGAGCATCTGCAAGCGCTCGATACGGTCGAGGCCAAACTCGATTTCGAGATGCAGAACATGCACTTGAAAACGCTGAATGAAATGCTGCGCTGGCCCTATGGCCATCCGCGCGCGATGGATCTGCGCTACGAGGATCTGATCGCCGATGAGGACTGCGCGCAGTTCGAGGCAGTGCTGGCGTTCTTTGGCTTTGGTGCTGAGGAGATCGCAACCGCGCGGCAGATCTATTTCGACAATTCCCTCTTTGGCGGGCTCAAGCCCGAGGCGGCGACGGGCGAGGCGGTGGGCCGCACGGCGACCCATGTGGCCTCGGGCAAGGCGCGTCAATGGCCGGCCAAGCTGCCGCAGGCCACGGCGGAGCTCTATCGGGCGCGCCACGGTTCGGCCTTGGTCACGCTGGGCTATGAGACGGATCAGGACTGGCTTGACCAGTTGACCCCGCCGGAGGCGACCGCCCCTTTGGCGCAGGCGGCAGGGGGGATGGCATGACCTCTGTCGCAGTTGCAGCCTCGACCTCGCGCGATGTGGTTGACGGCCCCTGGGCCGGCTTGGGTTTTGTGCCTGCGCCCGCAGTGCGTGTCTTGGGCATGCGCCGTTCGGGCAATCACGCGATCTGCAATTGGCTGCAACGCAATGCGCCCCAAGGGGCCGCGCTGTTTTTGAACAATTGCCGTGCGGGCTCTGACCCTTTGCGCAGTTTCAATGGGCTTGAGGTCTCTGGCGCGCGCCGGGGCGAGGATCTGGCCGCTGCCGCCCTTGAGGCCGGGCAGGGGGCGATGCTTCTGGTGTCCTATGAGGATAGCGCCCATAGCCAGTTTGCGGGCCTGCGCGCGCTCTCTGGTCCGGTGCTGGATGCGGGTTTTGACCATGAGGTGCTGATCTATCGCAGCCCCTTGAACTGGGTCGCGTCGCTGCTGCGCAAGATGCAGGACAATCCAAGCCTGAGCGTGAGCGACCGGACGGCGACCCTCACCCGCGCCCTGGCGACCTATGGCGACCACCTTGAGGCGGTCGAGATGGCAGAGGCGCGCGGCCATGTCGCGATCTGCTACGACACCTGGGTCGCCGATGAGCTTTACCGCGCGCGGGTGCTGAAGGCGCTGGGCCTGCCGGTGCGCGACAACGCCTTGGGCGCGGTGCAGCCCTATGGCGGCGGTCCGACCTTTCAAAAAGACGCGACCGATCCGGCCGAACTAGACGCCACTGACCGCCACCGCGCGATGGCGACGGACCCGGAGTATCAGGCCGTGCTGCGGCTGATGGCGCTGGACTCGCGACTGATGGCGCAGGCCGAGAGCCTGTTTCCCGCCGATGCGGCGCGCCTGTCGCGCATTGCCGCGCTGCCCCTGTTTGACGCGGAGGTTCTGCAATGAGCCTTTCGCCCCGCCCCACATGCGCAAATTGCGCGCGAAATGATGCCCGGACCATTCCGGGCCCAGCCCTCTTCCCGTGTGCCGGCCCTCGCCGGGCCCATGCGGGCAGCTCAGCAAGGAGACACGATCATGGTTGAATTCGCCCTTCCGAAAAACTCCAAGATCACCACGGGTAAGACCTGGCCCAAGCCCGAAGGCGCAACCAACGTCCGTAAGTTCCAGATCTACCGCTGGAACCCGGATGACGGCAAAAACCCGTCGGTGGACACGTATTTCCTCGATATGGACAAGTGCGGCCCGATGGTTCTGGACGCGCTGATCAAGATCAAGAACGAGGTCGACCCGACCCTGACCTTCCGCCGCTCCTGTCGCGAGGGCATCTGTGGCTCCTGTGCGATGAACATCGACGGGATCAACACGCTGGCCTGTATCTATGGCCTTGATGAGGTGAAGGGCGACGTGAAGATCTACCCGCTGCCGCATATGCCGGTGGTGAAGGACCTTATCCCCGACCTGACGCATTTTTATGCGCAGCATGCCTCGATCATGCCCTGGCTCGAGACTAAGACCAACCGCCCGGCAAAAGAATGGAAGCAGTCCATCGAGGACCGCAAAAAGCTCGACGGTCTGTATGAATGCGTGATGTGCGCCTCCTGCTCGACCTCTTGCCCGTCCTACTGGTGGAACGGCGATCGCTACCTCGGGCCGGCCGCCTTGCTGCACGCCTACCGCTGGATCATCGACAGCCGCGATGAGGCGACTGGTGAGCGTCTCGATAACCTTGAGGATCCGTTCAAGCTTTATCGTTGCCACACCATCATGAACTGCGCCAAGACCTGCCCCAAGGGTCTGAACCCCGCCAAGGCGATTGCGCATATCAAGAAGATGATGGTCGAGCGCACCGTTTGACCTGGGACCGGTAGGTCGCACGAATTGCCCCGTAGCCCAGAGCGGCTGCGGGGTTTTTGTTTGCCTGACCTCACGGGATCAAGCTGAGAACGGCCCCCTCCCGGGGGGAGGGTCGGGGGCTGTTCGGCCTATTGGCCAAACGGGTCTTCCCGTGAAAGAAGAATAGGCGGCCGCCCATCAAGGCGGAGGATCGGATGGGGTGGAAAACCCCATCTCCGAACAAAAGCGCTAGGATCGGACCCCACCTGCACCCAATGAGGGGGTGGTCTTTGGCGGGTCGGCTCTCCTGATCTTCAGTCGTGTCGCGACGCTGCCAGACTGCCACAGGCGCTTAAAAACACCGCCAACAGGGCGCGCGCCCGCCATGCAACGGCACAATCCGTGCCAATCTTCGCGCAAATGGTGCCAATTGCGGCGCGCCCCCTTTGACCCAAGGGCAGGGCGCTTATCTGCGCTCCATCCCATTTCCAGACAGGTGAGATTTCCATGCAGTATCGTAAGCTCGGCACCTCCGACCTCAAGGTCTCCCGCATTTGCCTCGGCACCATGACCTGGGGTGTGCAAAACACCTATGAGGAGGCCGCCGCCCAGATGGATCTCGCGCTGGAGCGCGGGGTCAACTTCTTTGACACCGCCGAAATGTACCCGGTGCCGCCCAAGGACGAATATGCCGGCACCACCGAGGAATATATTGGCCGCTGGTTCGAGGAACGCGGGCGGCGCAATGACGTGATCCTCGCGACCAAGATGGCCGGCCCGATCGACATGCTGCGCGGCCGGGGCTTGAACCCGGCGGATGTGGAGGCGGCGGTGGACGGATCTCTGCGCCGCCTGCGCACCGATGTGATCGACCTCTACCAGTTGCATTGGCCACAGCGTCAGCTGAACTTCTTTGCGCAGCGCGATTTCCAACCGCATCTGCATACCTCGCTCAGCGGTGAGGATATGGAGAGCATGCTGGAGGCGCTGGCAAGGATGCAGGAAAAGGGCAAAATCCGCGAGATTGGCGTGTCGAACGAGACGCCTTGGGGCATCATGCGCTATCTGGAGCTGCACCGCACGAAGGGCCTGCCGCGCATCCAGTCGAGCCAGAACCCCTATAGCCTGATGCAGCGCCATTGGGACCATTCCGCAGGCGAGGTCGCAATGCGCGAAGGGGTGGATCTTCTGGCCTATTCGCCGCTCGCCGGCGGGGTGCTGTCGGGCAAATACATCGGCGGCGCGCAGCCCGAGGGGGCGCGGTTCACCCTGCCCTGGGGGGCGGTGTCGATGCAGCGCCACTACGAGAACCGCGACAGCGCCATCCTACACCGCTATGTCGCGCTGGCACGGGACCACGGGCTCACTCCGGCGCAGCTGGCGCTGGCCTTTGTCAACAGCCGCCCCTACCTCGGCGCCAATATCATCGGGGCGACGACGATTGCGCAGCTCGAGGAGTGCCTCTCGGCCGAGGATGTGGTGCTGAGCGACGAGGTGCTTGATGCCATCGAGGAGCTGCACGACAGCCACCCCAACCCCTCGCTGACCCGCCGGGGTCGCCGCGATCAAGGCTGATCCAACTGCGCGATGCGACCCCGTGCCGCGCTTGCACGGGGCGCATGGCGCGCTTGCAAAACAAGGGGATGCGGTGGGGTGCGGTCGGGTCTATCTCTGTCGCCGAGGGAGGCGCTGAGACAGATGAAAGACGATCCGATGACCCAAGTGACCCTTGCCCCCGCTGCAGCTCAAACTGCGCCCAAATCCGCCGCCGAGCTTGCCGCGCAGGCCGCGCTGGAGGCCCTGAACGAGAGCCTTGCCTATTACACGCCGGAAACTCCGGTGGTGGTGTCAGACCGGGCCGAGACCGACTATCTGCCCTATTCCCAAGCCGCATAATCACGGCTGAGCCTTGCTCCCTCCCGGTGGCCTACGATAGAGGCGGGATATGCCTATCCTGCTTCTCCTCCTTCTCTTCGGCTGCCTCGGGTATCTCTATTGGCGCCGCCAGACGACCACGCTGACACGGGATTGCCGTTGGCGGCAGGACCGCAGCGCGGGTCTGTGGCGCTGCGCCTTTTGTGGCGCAGAACAAGCGGGCGAAGCCAGCCCGCGCGATTGCCTTCGCCTGAAATCCTGAGCCCCCGGTTTCAGTGACGCGCGATCGCCGTTCCCGATAGGGGACGGCGCCCGGCCCAAGGCTTTTGCGTGGCATCTTTGATGCCATCGAAAGGGGCGGGAGCCCTCCCTCTGCCCCTTGCGTTTTGCTGTTATAACACGTTTCACTGGCGGCAAATTCTGCCAGTGGAGACGCCCATGACCCATCCCCACCCGATCCCCGAAGATGCCGAAGCCCGTCGTGCCATCAAACCGGTGATTTGCTATCCGAACGACACCCTGCCGAAGCCGGATCTTGCGCTCTATCAGCAGGCGCGCGCGGGCGCGCAAAAGGTGGCAGAGGTCACTGTACCGGCCCGCGATGCGGCGAGTTTTGAGGTCAAAGCAGGCCAGTTTTTCCGCATCACTTCCATCGAAGGGCCGCAGGTGGGGGATCTCAACCTCTGGAGCCGGGCGGATATCACCGAGCGGTTCTTCTCCGGCAAGACCCGCGCGCTGCACGGCACCCATGTCACCACGGGCGAGCGGCTGTGGTCCAATCTGCCCTATCTTCGCCCCATGGCGACCGTCACCGAGGACACGCTGGGCTGGTATGGGATCGACAGCTATGGCGGCTCGGTTCACGATGTGATCGGCACCCGCTGCGATCCCTATACGGGCAATCTGCTGCAGGGCGGGCATTACCATTATTGCTGCCATTCCAATCTGACCCGCGCTCTGGCGGATCATTTGGGAATGCCGCTCGCTGAGGCGGAAATGCATGTGCATGACGTGCTCAACGTCTTTATGTGCACCGGTTTTACCCGTGATACGGGGCAATACTTCATGAAGGCGAGCCCGGTGCGCCCGGGTGACTATCTGGAGTTCTTTGCCGAGATTGATCTCATTGGCGCGCTCAGCGCCTGTCCGGGGGGCGATTGCTCTTCGGAGCATTCCAGCGATACCGCCGCCTGCTATCCGATGCTGGTCGAGGTGTTTGAGCCCGCGACAGGCGCGCTTCAGGGCTGGGAGAGCCCTCCGCGCAACGGCTATGACCGCAGCCACGGGCGGTAAGCCCCCCTGAGAATGTGAAAAGGGCCGCTCCCCCAAAAGAGCGGCCCTTTTCTTTGGCTTCCGTGAGTGTTGGACTTTTCCGTTTCCAGAGTAACCCCGTGAGTGGTGTCACCGCGCGCATGGGCGCGGTGGGGTGGGTCACTGGTTAGGCAAAGGCCGCGGCGAGGGCGATTTCCACCATCTCGCCAAAACTACGTTCCCGCTCGGACGAAGGCAGCGCCTCGCCAGTTTGCAGGTGGTCGGAGACGGTCAGCACCGCGAGCGCACGACGGCCATAGCGGGATGCCAGCGTATAAAGCTCGGCTGCTTCCATCTCCACGCCCAATACGCCGTGACGCACCATCTGCTCATTCAGATCGGGGCGTTCGTCGTAGAAGGTGTCGGAGGAGTAGATGCCGCCCACATGCGGTGTCACACCCTGCGCCTCAGCGGCGGCTACGGCATTGCGCAGCAACGTCCAATCCGCACAGGGCGCGTAGTTCACGTCCTTGAAGATTGTCCGCGACGGGGTATTCACGCTGGTGGCGGTCATGGCGATGATCACGTCGCGGACCTTCACGTGGGGCTGCATGCCACCACAGGACCCGATCCGGATCAGAGTTTTCGCATCGAAATCGCGGATCAACTCGTGGGCGTAAATCGACAGGCTGGGCATTCCCATACCGCTGCCTTGGATCGACACCCGATGACCTTTCCATGTGCCGGTAAATCCGAGCATTCCGCGTACCTCGTTTACGAGGCGCACATCGCTCAGAAAAGTTTCGGCGGCCCATTTCGCGCGATAAGGATCGCCAGGCATCAGGACGGTTTCAGCGAAATCGCCTTTTTCTGCTCCAATATGAACTGTCACTTATTCCTGCCTCGGTTCAAATTTCGAGGTCGGAAATATCGACGCCATTGCTGAGCGCGGCGTGAACCCAATGCGGTTTGCGGCCACGGCCTGTCCACGTTTCGTCGTGGTTTTCAGGGTTACGATATTTAGGGGTGGCTTTTGTTTTGCGCACAGCACCCTTTGCCGGGGAACTCAGAACTTCATCCAGGGAGAAGCCGAATTCGGCGGCAGCTTTTTCAACCGCTTTCAGAGCTTCGCTGCGCTCGCGTTGTTCAGCATCTTTAAGTGCCTTCTCAACGTCTTTTTGCAGCTGGAGTAGCTCTTTACGCGACATTTCAGTCAGATCGAGGGACATATTTCACTCCGTAGAATTTAAGCCACGGCACTTTGGTCCGGGCTAACGCAGTTATTGCCCAAATTGCAGATGCTGTTCAGCATCTATTTTTGATTTTCTTTATTTTTGGCGGAATTCGGCGCGGGAATTAAACCGCTTCGTTTGTTTTCGCTAAGCCAACGATGTCCTTCATGATCGAATTCAACTCGAAATTTTTCGGCGTGTAGACTCGGGCGACACCCATCGCGAGCAATTTCTTTGCATCGTCGTCCGGGATAATTCCACCTACAACAACTGGAATGTTTTCTAATCCAGCGTCGCGCATTCGCGTCAATGTGTCTTCAACCAGAGGCAGATGACTCCCGGAAAGAATTGAAAGACCGACAACATGGGCGCCGTCCTGACGCGCTGTGGCAACAAGTTCGTCCGGAGTGAGGCGAATTCCATCGTATGTTATATCCATTCCGCAATCGCGGGCCCGGACGGCAATTTGTTCGGCCCCATTGGAATGGCCATCCAGCCCCGGTTTTCCGACCACAAATTTCAACCGCCGGCCGAGTTGATCGGAGACCGCATTGACCGCCTCGCGCAGCTCGTCCAGCCCTTCGGTTTTATTCGACACGGAGGGCGACACGCCGGTCGGGCCGCGATAGGTGCCATAGGCTTTGCGCATTTCCTCGGCCCATTCGCCGGTGGTGACGCCAACCCGCGCCGCATTTATCGAGGCGGGCATGATGTTGTCGCCGCGTTTCGCGGCCTCGCGCAGGGCCTCCAGCGCTGACGCAACGGCAGCCTGATCGCGCCCTGCGCGCCATGTGGTGAGGCGGCTGATTTGCTCGGCTTCCACGGCTGGATCGACCGTCATGATGCCGCCGTCTTCGGTTTGCAGCGGAGATGATTCGCCCTCGGTCCATTTGTTGACGCCGACCACGACGGTCTCGCCCGCCTCGATCCGGTTCAAACGGTCGGAGTTCGACTCCACCAGTCGCGACTTCATATACTCGATAGAGGCGACCGCGCCGCCCATGCTGTCGAGGGTCGCCAATTCGGCGCGGGCCCCTGCTTTTAGCGCCTGCACCTTGGCATCGACCACCGGGTTGCCGTCAAAGAGATCGCCGTATTCCAAGAGGTCGGATTCATAGGCGAGGATCTGTTGCATCCGCATGGACCATTGCTGGTCCCAAGGGCGGGGCAGGCCGAGGGCCTCGTTCCAGGCCGGCAGCTGCACGGCGCGGGCGCGAGCCTTTTTCGACAGGGTCACGGCAAGCATCTCGATCAGGATGCGGTAGACGTTATTCTCCGGTTGCTGCTCGGTGAGGCCGAGCGAGTTCACCTGCACCCCGTAGCGGAAGCGGCGGAATTTCGGGTCCTCGACCCCGTAGCGGGTCAGGCAGATCTCGTCCCAGAGATCGACAAAGGCGCGCATCTTGCACATCTCGGTCACAAAACGGATGCCGGCGTTCACAAAGAAGGAGATCCGCCCGACCAGCGCCGGGAAATCTTCGGCCGGGACGCGAGGTTTCAGCTCGTCCAGAACGGCCTGCGCGGTGGCGAGGGCAAAGGCCAGCTCCTGCTCCGGCGTCGCGCCGGCCTCTTGCAGGTGGTAGGAGCAGACGTTCATCGGGTTCCACTTCGGCACATGCTGGTAGCAGTATTCGGCCACATCCGCGATCATCTTGAGACTGGGGGCGGGCGGGCAGATATAGGTGCCGCGGCTGAGGTATTCCTTGATCAGGTCGTTCTGCACGGTGCCCTGCAGGCCGGAGATATCGGCGCCCTGTTCCTCGGCCACCGCGATATAGAGAGAGAGCAACCAGGGCGCGGTGGCGTTGATCGTCATCGAGGTGTTCATCTGCTCAAGCGGGATCTGGTCAAACAGGGTGCGCATATCGCCCAAGTGACAGACCGGCACGCCCACCTTGCCCACCTCGCCGCGCGACAGGATATGATCGCTGTCATAGCCGGTCTGGGTCGGCAGATCGAAGGCCACCGAAAGCCCGGTCTGTCCCTTGGCGAGGTTCGACCGATAGAGCGCGTTGGAGGCGGCGGCGGTGGAATGGCCCGCATAGGTGCGGATCAGCCAAGGCTTGTCCTTGGCTGAGGGGGTTGCGGCTGCGGGGGCTGCGGGCTTGGCATCGGGGCGGTCATTCTGCGTCTGCGACATGGCGGGCCTCGTGAATCGCTGCGTGGGTAATTTTGTTTCGTCATGGCGATGTAAACTGGAATTTTGCAACCTTGTCAATTCGCCGCATTGCGGCAATTGCTGCACTGCGACTTTTGCAAGCGCAGCGGGGGCGCCAGTTCTGGTTGTCAGGCGTCAAACGCTCAGTAAGAGTGCAGCCATGACGCAGACCGTGGAACTTCCCCTTTGGGCCTTTGTGCTGATCTTGCTGTTTGCGGCGGTCACCTTTGCCTCGCATTTCCTGTTCCCCTCGGTGCGCTGGTTCTTTCGCCGCCGGCTGGAGCGCGCGGTGGCACGGCTGAACCAGCGGCTGGAGCGGCCGATCGAGCCGTTCAAACTGGCGCGGCGTTACGACATGATCCAGCGGCTGATCTACGATCCGCAAGTGGCGCAGGCAGTCAGCGATCACGCGCGCGAGCGGGGCATTCCGGAGAACGTGGCCTTTGAAGAGTCGCGGCGCTATGCGCGCGAGATCGTGCCGTCGTTTTCCGCCTTCACCTATTTCAGCTTTGCGATCCGGGCGGCGCGGCTGTTGTCGAATGCGATCTACCGGGTGCACTTAGGCAGCTATGACGAGACCCTGCTGAAGGCGATCGACAAGGACGCCACTGTGGTCTTTGTGATGAACCACCGCTCTAACATGGATTACGTGCTGGTGACTTATCTGGTCGCCCGGCGTTCGGCCCTGTCCTATGCGGTGGGCGAATGGGCGCGGGTCTGGCCCCTGAGCCGGTTGATCCGGGCGATGGGCGCCTATTTTATCCGGCGGAAGTCGCAGAATGAGCTCTATCGCAAGGTCCTGGCCGCCTATGTGCGGCTGGCGACGCGGGCCGGGGTGACGCAGGCGATGTTCCCCGAAGGCGGCCTGAGCCTGACCGGCGCGATGGCGCCGCCGAAACATGGGCTGTTGAAATACATCATCGATGGCAGCGAGGGGGCGGGAAAAGAGGTGGTCTTTGTTCCCGTGGCTCTGAATTACGACCGGGTGCTGGAGGATAAGATCCTGACGCAGGCCGCCCGGACGGGCGAGCGCAAGTTTCGCGCCCGCATTGGGGTCGTGATGATCCGGATGCTGCGGCAGCTTTGGCTGCGGATCACTGGGCGCTATCAACGTGCGGGGCAAGCGGCGGTGAGTTTTGGTCGACCGTTGGCCTTGAGCGAGGTGCCGCCAGAGGAGGGGCGTGATCGCGCGCGGGTGCTGTCGGCGGAGCTGATGCGGCGCATTGGCGAGGTGGTGCCGGTGCTGCCGGTGCCGATGGTGAGCTATCTCTTGTTGCAACGCGGCGCGCTGAGCGAGGGGGCTTTGGTCCATGCGCTGGCCGAGGTGGTGGGGCGGATGCCGCAGGCGGAGATCCATATGCCGCCCCATTCCTATGACTTTGCCGTGCAAAGCGCGCTGATGCAGATGCGGCGGCGCGGGCTGATCAGGGTCAGCGGCGGGCTGATCCACCCGGAGCGCAGCCAACTGGAGATGTTGCGATTCTACGCGAACTCTATCGCGCATCTGGTGCCGGTGGCGCTGAGCGCACCGCCAGAGGGGGGCTATTCTGCGGGCGCAAAGGAAAATTCTGCATCTGCAAGGTCATAAAATTACAAAATACACAAAACCGGGGTTGCATTATTACCCTACCGATCTTACTCCTTGGGTCAGACGGCGCGATTCTGCATCGCAGAAAAGGACCGCCGACCCACAGGGGCCACCACAGCCCCAAGGATGAGATCAAGGGAGGCCACCATGGCTTTGGACACGCAGGATGGCATCATGAGCTACGACGCGCCGCAGAAAGACCTCTATGAAATGGGGGAGATCCCCCCGATGGGCTACGTGCCGCAGAAGATGTACGCCTGGGCCATCCGCAAGGAACGCCATGGCGAACCGGATACCGCGATGATGCAGGAAGTGGTCGACGTGCCGACCATCGACAGCAACGAAGTGCTGGTTCTGGTGATGGCAGCGGGCGTGAACTACAACGGCGTTTGGGCCGCTCTGGGTCAGCCGATCAGCCCGTTTGACGGCCACAAGGCGCCCTATCACATCGCGGGCTCCGATGCCTCGGGCATCGTTTGGGCGGTGGGCGACAAGGTCACCCGCTGGAAAGTGGGCGATGAGGTGGTGATCCACTGCAATCAGGACGATGGCGACGACGAGGAATGCAACGGCGGCGATCCGATGTATTCCACCAGCCAGCGGATCTGGGGCTATGAGACGCCGGACGGCTCCTTCAGCCAGTTCACCCGCGTCCAGAGCCAGCAGCTGATGCCGCGTCCCAAGCATCTGACTTGGGAAGAGAGCGCGTGCTACACGCTGACTCTGGCGACGGCCTATCGGATGCTGTTCGGGCACGAGCCGCATGATCTGAAACCGGGGCAAAACGTGCTGGTCTGGGGGGCCTCGGGGGGACTTGGCTCTTATGCGATCCAGCTCATCAACACGGCGGGGGCCAATGCCATCGGGGTGATCTCGGACGAGAGCAAGCGCGATTTCGTGATGTCGCTGGGCGCCAAAGGCGTGCTGAACCGTCGCGATTTCAAATGCTGGGGGCAATTGCCGACCGTGAACACGCCGGAATATGCGGAGTGGTTCACCGAGGCGCGCAAGTTCGGCAAGGCGATCTGGGACATCACCGGCAAGGGCAACAACGTCGATATGGTGTTTGAACACCCCGGCGAGGCGACCTTTCCCGTTTCCACCTTTGTGGTGAAAAAGGGCGGTATGGTGGTGATCTGCGCCGGCACCTCCGGGTTCAACTGCACCTTTGACGTGCGCTACATGTGGATGCACCAAAAGCGTCTTCAGGGCTCGCACTTTGCCCATCTGAAGCAGGCCTCCGCCGCCAACAAGCTGATGATCGAGCGCCGTCTGGACCCCTGCATGTCCGAGGTCTTTCCCTGGGCGGATCTGCCGGAGGCCCATATGAAGATGCTGCGCAACGAGCATAAGCCGGGCAATATGTCCGTCCTCGTGCAAGCGCCGCGCACCGGTCTGCGCACCCTCGAAGAGGTCGTGCATGGCTAAAGGTTGAAAGACGGGATGTGAAACTCCTGACCATCTGGCACCCGTTTGTTTCGGCAGGCGGGTGCTTTTTTGTAACTAAACTACGGAAGACACTGGCCAGATTGGGGACGTATGCGCTACCAATGTGGGTAAATCCGGATTCGGGTTTCAACTTATAAATGAATGCCCATTTGTCGATGTATTTATCCTTGATTTTGGCTGGATCGCGGCGAAAGGCACGCTAAGTATGGTGAATTGATCGTTCTGATCTCCGATGAGCTCCTGTGTTTTGGCCCGTCGGACATCCTCTGAAATAGTGAGCTTGGTCTTGCCCTTGTTACGCGGGGCAGTCATCAAGAGCAGGCTGCTAACGGAACGAGAACCGAGGCCTCGTATGAATAGGTCTCACTTTGGTAGCGATGACGCAGGCGGTGAGTAGTTACATGTTAAGACGGCAGAACCTGAATGCGATCCTCGAAATGATTGAGGGGGCGGCGAACCTTGAAGAGGTGGCCGACATTCTCCACCGCTTTCGCGAACTTCTGGACATTGAACATGTAATTTACCGCTGGGTAGACCGCTCGGGCAGTATCAGTGGCTGTTCAACCCTGCCGACCGCCTGGCAAGACCGCTATAACGCGATGAGCTATCACCGGATCGATCCGGTGGTGATTGGCTGCTATACCGCATTTCATCCCGTCGATTGGCGCGATCTCGATTGGTCGTCGCGGATGGCCTCGGCCTTTCGCAAGGACTCGCTGGCCTTTGGCGTTGGCTCGCAGGGCTATAGCGTGCCGGTGCGCGGGCCGAATGGGCAATATGCCGTCTTTTCGATCACCAAGACCTGCGATGGCGAGACTTGGGACAAGTTCACCCGCAAGAACAGCCGCGATCTGATCCTGGTGGCGCATTACGTGAACCGCCGGGCGCTGGATTTCGAGATGTCGTTTTATCCCCTGCCGGAACAGCCCCTGTCGATGCGCGAGACCGAGGCGATTTCGCTATTGGCCGAGGGGCACAGTCGCGCCCGCGTCGCCGAGATGCTGGAGATTTCCGAGCATACGCTTCGGGTCTATATCGAAGGCGCGCGCGGCAAGTTGCAGGCGCAGAACACCACCCATGCGGTCGCCCGCGCGGTGGCGATTGGCCTGATCTCGCTCTAGCGGTTTTGGGCGGCGGGGATGCGCTTGCCACTGGTGCCTTTTGGCGCCCCGCTATAGGGTCGCGCCATGACAGAGACAGCTGCCCTCCAACTCTCCGATGATCAGGTCCATGCCTTTGATGCGCTGACAGAACAGCTGCGTCAGGCGGGGATCGACTTGGGCGAGGAGCTCCTGCATCCGCCGCGTGGTGAGACCGGTGTTTCGGCCGTGATCGGCAAGGCGGGCTCGGGCAAGACGCTCTTGCTGGCGGAGTTCTACAAGGCCCTGGCGGCCGCTGGGGTCGAGGTGGTTTCCGGCGATTACGAGAGCCGCAAAAAGAGCGAGGACAAGCGCACGCTGGCGATCCTGGCGCCCACCAACAAGGCGGCGAGCGTGCTGCGCCTGCGCGGGGTGCCCGCGACCACCATTCACCGCATTCTTTATACCCCCGTCTATGACCCGGAGTTCGAGCGCATCGCCGAATGGCTGGCGGGCGAGGGGGAGCAGCCCTCGATCGAGGGGCTGACCGAGGAGGCCTTGGCCCGGGCGCAGGCCTTTTACGAGAAGAACAAGTCGATGCCCGGCGCGCTGGCGGCGGCGGGGCTGCGTGGGTCGGACTTCATCACCGGTTGGAAGCGGCGCGAGGAGCCGTTGGATATCGGCTTTGTCGATGAGGCCTCGATGCTGGACAATCGCCAGTTTGAGGACCTGAAGGAGATTTTTCCGACGCTGGTTCTGTTTGGCGACCCGGCGCAGCTGGCTCCGGTGAACCAGTCGGGCTCGATGGTGTTTGAGGACCTGCCGGAGGAACGCAAGCTGATCCTCAACCGCATTCACCGGCAAGAGGCGGATAACCCGATCCTCGACCTCGCCCATGCGCTGGCGGACCCCCAACTGGGGTTCGAGGATTTTGAGCGCATGGTCGAAGAGGTCGCCCGCCGGGATGAGCGAGTGGTCTGGGGTCAAAGGGTCGAGGTCGACCTGATGGCGCGTTCCCCCGTACTAGTCTGGCGCAACAACACCCGCATCCGGCTGATCAACGCCTTTCGCGCGGTGCATGGCGCCCCCGAGGACGAGCTGTTGCCCGGCGAGCCTTTGATTTGCGACGGGTTGGAGCTGCCGCTGAAGCACCGCAAGAAACGCCTCGATCTGGAGGCGCGCGGGCTTATTAAGGGCGCGCAGGTGATCTACCTCGGGCCCGGTCGCAAGCCCGGGTTTTCGCGGCTGCATGTGATGGGGGCGGAGGACCCGCAGGTCTCTGCCGCCTCGATTGTGAAGATCGAAAAGCCGGAGGAGGAAGAGCCGTTTATCCCCTTTGCCGCGCGGATGGGGGCGACGTTTCTGCATGGGGCGGCGGTGACGATCCACAAGGCGCAGGGCTCCCAATGGGAGACCGCGCAGGTCTTTGCCCCCGATATTTACGCCGCCGCCCGGATGGGGCGGGTGGAGGCCGGCCAGCCCCTGTGGAAGCGGCTTGCTTATGTGGCAATCACCCGCGCGCAGGAGCGGCTGATCTGGGTGGTGCGCAATCGACTGGCGAAACCCACCGGCCCGCTGCCGGTGGATGATCTGCGTCAGGTGGCGGCCCCGACCCTGACTTTGGAGGCGCAGGAAGAGGAGCCGAGCCTATGACGAAATCCATTCTTGTGACCGGCGCCAGCTCCGGTATCGGCCGGGCGGTGGCGGAGCTGTTCCTCGCGCGCGGCTGGACGGTCGGCCTGTTGGCACGGCGCGCGGATATGCTCTCGGAGATCGCGGCGGGTCAACGCCGTGCCGTCGTGCTGCCTGCGGATGTCACTGACCCGCATGCGGTGGAGGCGGCATTTGATCGTTTCTGCGCCGAGGCCGGTCGGATTGATGTCCTGTTCAACAATGCGGGCATTTTCACCAGCCCCGGCACGATTGACGAAATCGCGCTCGAAGACTGGTATGCTTCGGTCAATGTGAACCTCACGGGCATGTTCCTCTGTGCGCGGGCCGCTTTTGCTCGGATGCGCCATCAGGACCCGCGCGGCGGGCGGATCATCAACAATGGCTCCATCGCGGCTCATGTGCCGCGCCCCAATTCCGCGCCCTATGCGGCGACCAAATCGGCGATCACCGGCCTGACAAAATCCATCTCGCTGGATGGCCGCGCCTTTGACATTGCCTGCGGGCAGATCGACATCGGCAATGCGCGCACCCCGATGGTGGAGGATCTGGCCTATCGCCATGCGGAGGCCAATCCAGACGCTGCACCGATGGAGAGTTTCGACGTGGCGGATGCGGCGCGCTCGGTTCTGCATATGGCGGAGCTACCGCTTGAGGCCAATGTGCAGTTCATGACGGTAATGGCGACCAAGATGCCCTATATCGGGCGCGGCTGATCCGACTGTCGGCATAGAGCAGGGCGGGGGGATCCCGCCGATCGGCCCGGCGCGGGCGGATGCCCACGCGAGCGCCGCTCGCCGGGCCGGGCGCCGCCCTTTGCGGGTCGGCGCGGCGGCGCTCCGCCCTTAGCGGTCGCGCAGCATTTGGAACAGAGCGGCAGCGCCCCAGCCGGAGATCATCGCGATCACCAGTGCCAAGAGGCCATAAAGCGCGGGCTGTTCGCGGGACAGGTTGAACAGGAACCGCTCCATGCCGACCTTGTTCACCTCGATCATCGTTTCATAGTCCGAGACCACCTCGCCGCCGCGTGTGAGGAAAATACGGGTGCGATAATGGCCTTCGATCAGGTCGGCAGGCATTCGCATGGCGGTGCGGAACAGGGTCTGTTCATCGAGCGCCACTGCCTCTTCCTGCAGGCTGTAAAACCCGTTGTCCTCGCGAATGCGGATCAGGGCTTCGGTAAAGGCCTCGGTGCCTTCGACCGTTGCCCCGACAGAGCGGATCGCGCGGTTGATCGAGATCTTGTGGCGCAGATCTTCGGTGTCGGTCAGCACATCCTCAAATGGGGCAGAGGTGGCGACCGCATAAAAGCTGGGCGCGGCATCCACCGCGACGCTGTCCTTGTTTACCCAGATGCCAAAATCGCGTTCCTTGCGGCGCACCATCACCGGTTCCTTGGGGCCGGAGACGGTGACGATCACCTCGAGCGGTGGTTCCACCGCGATGGGGCTTTCGCGCTTCACCGCGCCAAAGATCAGGATTTCCGAGCCGTCAAAGGTCGCGGTGATGGCGACGCGGTCTTGGCTGAGGCCCAGCACGACTTCTTCGGCACTGGCCGCAGAGGTGAGCCACAGGAGGGCGATGGGCAGGAGGCGAAGGAGCGCGCGCATCAGTGGGCCGCCTTGCGAATAACGCTGAGGGAGTAGACCTCGTTCGGTTCGAGCAAGAGATCAAAGCCCAGCTTGACGCAGACCAAAAGCACGAGCAGCGCGAGCAGGATGCGCAATTGTTCCGCCTTGAGGCGGGTGCCGATCCTTGTGCCGAATTGCGCGCCCACCACACCTCCGACCAGCAGAAGGATCGCCAGCACGATGTCCACCGTCTGGTTGGTGATCGCGTGCATCATGGTGGTGGCGGCTGTCACGATAATGATCTGAAACAGCGAGGTGCCGATCACCACTTTGGTGGGCATCCCCAGAAGGTAGATCATCGCCGGTACCATGATGAAGCCGCCGCCGACCCCCATGATCGCGGTCAGCATCCCCACGAAGAGCCCCACCAAGACCGGCGGGATGATCGAGATATAGAGGCCAGAGGTGCGGAAGCGGACCTTGAAGGGCAGGCTGTGCACCCAGCCGCGATGGTGTTTGCGCACCGGCGCGCCGCCGCGTTTGGATTTGCGCAGGGCGTTGAGGCTCTCGACCAGCATTAGGCCGCCCACGATGCCAAGGAAGACCACGTAGCAAAGGGTAACGAAGAGGTCGATTTGGCCCAGAGATTTCAGATAGTTAAAGATCGCCACACCGATGGTCGCACCGATGAGGCCGCCAATTTGCAGCACTGCGCCCATCTTGAGGTCCACCGTGCGGCGCTTCAGGTGCGCCAGCACGCCCGACACGGACGACGCCACGATCTGGTTCGCGCCGGTCGCCACAGCCACCGCAGGCGGGATGCCGATAAAGAACAGGAGGGGCGTGAGCAAGAAGCCTCCGCCGACGCCGAACATGCCCGAAAGCACGCCGACCATGCCGCCAAGCCCGAGAACGACAAAGGCGTTCACGGCGACTTCGGCGATGGGGAGATAGATGTTCATGTCCCTGACTAGTCTTTTATTGGCTGGTGAATCAATAAAAATGCTGCCGCGCAGCATGACCCGGCTGAGGTTTCATAAAGCTTAGATCAGGCTTTTTGGGAAAGCGACCATCATGCGCAGAAAAACGCCCCCGCACTCAGCAAGTGAGGCGGGGGCGCTACAGAGGCAAAGAGCGGAGAGGTGCGACTCAGCGCTCTTTCACATAGGGTTCGCCGCCGGCGCGGGGCGGGATCGCCTTGCCGACAAAACCGGCGAGGATCACCACGGTCAGGATGTAGGGCAGGGCGTCCATGACCTGAACCGGGATGGTGACGCCGCCAAGCTGGATGCTTTGGAACCGCAGGGCGATGGCTTGCAAGAGGCCGAACAGCAGGCAGGCGCCAAGCGCGTGCCACGGGCGCCATTTCGCAAAGATCAGGGCCGCCAGCGCGATATAACCACGACCGGAGGTCATTTCCTTGACGAAGCCAGCTTGCAGGCCGGTGGCGAGATAGGCGCCGGCAATGCCGCAGAGCAGGCCGCAGATGGCAATCGCGGCAAAGCGCAGGCGCACCACGGAAATACCCGCCGTATCCACCGCCGCGGGGTTTTCCCCCACCGCGCGCAAGCGCAGGCCAAAGCGGGTGCGGAACAGCACCCACCAGGTGAGCGGCACCGCCAGCAGCGAGACATAGACGAGGATCGAATGGCCGGAGATCAGCTCGGACCAGATCTGTTGCACTACATTGGCCTCGGCGATCATCTCGTTCAGCGAGCGGCCAGCGGCTTCGGCATCGGAGGGGCCAATGGCGAAGGGCAGTTCGATCCCGTTGAAGCGGCCTTCGGTCAGGAGCGACGGTGTGCGTCCCCCTTGCTGGAACCAGCTTTCGGCGATCAGCACCGTCAGACCGGAGGCGAGGAAGTTCAACGCCACGCCGGAAATCAGCTGGTTGCCGCGGAAGGTGATCGAGGCGAGGCCGTGCAGGCCGGAGAGCGCCATGGAGGCGGCAATCCCGCTTAGGAGGCCGAGCCAGACATTGCCGGTCACCGCAGCCACGGCGGCAGAGAAGAAGGCCGCCATCAGCATCTTGCCTTCAAGGCCGATGTCGAAGATGCCCGCCCGTTCCGAGAACAGGCCCGCAAGACAGGCCAGCAAGAGCGGGGTCGCCATCCGAACGGTGCTGTCGAGCACCTGGATCAGGGTCAGCATATCCATCAGGCGTTCTCCTTCCGGAAGGCGAGGAAGATCTTCTCGATCGGCATCCGCACCATATTGTCGAGCGCGCCGGTGAAGAGGATCACGAGGGCCTGAATGACCACGATCAGCTCGGAGGGGATATTGGTCCACAGCGCGAGTTCAGCGCCGCCCTGATAGAGGAAGCCAAAGAGGATCGCGGCAAGGAAGACGCCAAAGGGATGGTTGCGGCCCATCAACGCCACGGCGATGCCGATAAAGCCCGCGCCTTCGGTGGCGTTCAGCACCAAGCGTTCCGCCTCGCCCATCACGTTGTTGATCGCCATCAGACCGCAGAGCGCGCCGGAGATCAGCATGGTGATCATGATGATCCGCACCGGCGAGATGCCGGCATAGACCGCACCGCGTTCAGATTTGCCAAGTGCGCGGATCTCGTGGCCCAGCGGCGTGTGCCAGATCAGGGCCCAGATCAGCACACAGGCGGCGATGCCCACAAAGAGGGTCACGTTGGCCGGGGCGGATTTGGAAAACTCGATCCCGATGGGGGCGAGGATTTCATGCAGGGAGGGCAGTTGGGCGCTCTCTGGGAATTTCGCGGTGGCGGGATCCATCGCGCCTTTGGGTTTCAGCGCATTCACCAGCATGTAGTTCAGCACCGCAGCGGCGATGAAGTTGAACATGATGGTGGTGATGACGATATGGCTGCCCCGTTTGGCTTGCAGATAGGCCGGGATTGCGGCCCAAGCGGCCCCGAAAAGGCCTGCGCCAAGCGCGGCAAAGACCAACGCGATCGTCCAATGCGGGAAGGGGATGTAGAGGCAGACCAAGGCCAGACCCAGCCCTCCCAGCATCGCCTGACCCTCGCCACCGATGTTGAACAGCCCGGCATGGGCGGCAATCGCCACCGCAAGCCCGGTGAAGATAAAGTTGGTGGCGTAATAGAGCGTATAGCCCCAGCCATAGGTGGACCCCAGCGCGCCATTGACCATCAGGGTCAGCGCCTCGATCGGGCTTTCGCCGATGAAGAGGATCACCAGCGCGGAAATGAGGGCGGCCAGCAGGAGGCTGATCACCGGGATCAGCACCACATCGGCCCATTTAGGCATCTTATCCATTTACGCGGCCTCCCCCGCGACGCCGGCCATCAGGAGGCCGAGTTCTTTTTCGTTGGTCTCGGCAGCGGGGCGTTCGCCCATGATCTTGCCGTCAAACATCACCGCAACCCGGTCGCTGAGCGACAGGATCTCTTCCAGCTCCACCGAGACCAAGAGGATGGCCTTGCCCTGATCGCGCAGTTCCACGATCTGCTGGTGGATGAATTCGATGGCGCCGATGTCGACGCCGCGGGTCGGCTGGCCGATCAGCAGAAGGTCGGGGTTGCGCTCGATCTCGCGGGCCACGACGATTTTCTGCTGGTTGCCGCCGGAGAAGCTCTTGGCGGCGAGCCAAGGGTTCGGCGGGCGCACATCGAACTTCGCCATTTTGGCTTCGGTATCGGCGCGCAGGCGGGCGTTGTCGAGCAGCAGACCCTTTTGGTAATCGGGTTCGCGGTGATAGCCAAAGGCGACGTTTTCCCAAGCGTGGAAGTCCATGATGAGACCTTCGCGCTGGCGATCTTCGGGCACATGGGCGATGCCAGCGTGGCGACGCGACCGCGCATCAGAGCCTTGACCCGAGAGGGGCAGCGGCGCGCCATTGATGCGGATGGTGCCGGTGCCGGGGCGCATACCGCCCAAGACTTCCAACAGCTCCGACTGGCCATTGCCCGCAACCCCGGCGATCCCGAGAATTTCGCCCGCGCGCACGGTGAGGTCGATGCCCTTCACGCGCTGCACACCGGCGCCGTCCACCACCGAGAGGTTCTCGATCTCGAGGATCGGCTTGCCGGGAGTGGCAGGGACTTTATCCACGCGCAACAACACCTTACGGCCCACCATCAGCTCGGCCAGCTGTTCGGGGCTGCTTTCGGCAGTTTTCACCGTGGCGGTCATCTGGCCGCGGCGCATCACCGAAACCGTGTCGGTATATTCCATGATCTCGCGCAGTTTGTGCGTGATCAGGATGATGGTTTTGCCTTCAGAACGCAGACGGTCGAGAATGCGGAACAGCTGGTCGGCCTCGGCGGGGGTCAGCACCCCGGTGGGCTCGTCCAGAATGAGGATCTCGGCCTTGCGGTAGAGCGCCTTCAGGATCTCCACCCGCTGCTGCATCCCGACGCCAATCTCGTCGATGCGCTTATCCGGGTCGACATAAAGCTCGTACTCTTCCTCCAGCTCTTTCAGCTCCTTACGGGCGCGTGAGAGCGAGGGCATCAGAAGACCGGAGTCCTCGGCGCCGAGCACGATGTTTTCCAGAACGGTGAAGTTTTCGACCAGCTTGAAGTGCTGGAAGACCATGCCGATGCCCGCCGCGATGGCGGCCTGGCTGTCGGGGATCTCGGTCTTTTGACCCTTGATCCAGATCTCGCCTTTGTCGGCTTTGTAAAATCCGTAGAGAATGCTCATCAGCGTGGATTTGCCCGCGCCGTTTTCCCCGATGATCCCATGGATCGTGCCGGGCTGGACGCTGATAGAGATGTCCTTGTTTGCCTGGACGGGGCCAAAGGCCTTGGAAATGCCTTTGAGTTCGATTGCTGGTGCCGTCATCGGGCCTCCCCTGTCACCTCATCGCCGGTTCATGCGCGCGAGACTGAGGCCCACGCATTATGATCATGTTAAGAAGGACCGGGACGGGAAAAACCAAACCCGGAGGCCACGCAAAACGCGCCCTCCGGGCCATAAGGAAACGCCCCGGCCCGCCGGGCAAATAGCCTGTGGCGGAACGGGGCGCAGATCATGTCGATCAGAAGTTCAGAGCCGGGCAGCTGTCGTCGCTGGTGTAGTCATGCACGCTCAGCTCGCCGGAGATGATCTTGGCTTTTGCGTCCTCGACAGAGGCTTGCATTTCAGCGGTGACCAGATCGGCGTTGTTTTCGTCCATGGCGTAGCCCACACCGTCGTCAGACAGGTTCAGCGTGACTTTGCCCACTTCCAGATCTTCGCCTGCGGTCAGGATGTTGTAGACCGCAACGTCCACGCGCTTGAGCATGGAGGTCAGGACTTTGCCCGGGTGCAGGTGGTTCTGGTTGCTGTCGACGCCGATGGAGAGGATGCCCTCGTCCGCGGCGGTCTGCAGAACACCAACGCCGGTGCCGCCTGCTGCGGCGTAGACCACATCAGCGCCTTGGGAGATCTGAGCTTTGGTCAGCTCGGAGCCTTTTACCGGGTCGTTCCATGCCGACGGGGTGGTGCCGGTCATGTTGGAGATCACGGTTGCGTCCGGGTTCACCGCTTTGACGCCTTGGGCATAGCCACAAGCGAATTTGCGGATCAGCGGCACGTCCATGCCACCGATGAAGCCAACGGTGCCGGATTTGGAAGCTTCGGCTGCCAGCATACCAACGAGGTAGGAGCCTTCGTGCTCGGAGAAGCCCACAACGTGGACGTTCGGCGCGTCAACCCAGCCGTCGATGGTGACGAATTTGGTGTCCGGGTAGTCAGCGGCCACTTCGGCCAGCGGAGCGGACATGGCAAAGCCGGTGGTGATGATCGGGTTTGCACCGGATTCAGCGAAGCGACGCAGCGCCTGCTCGCGCTGGGCTTCGGACTTCATTTCGATCTCGAGGTATTTGCCGCCGGTTTCATCCGCCCAACGCTTCGCACCGTTATAGGCCGCTTCGTTGAAGGATTTGTCGAATTTGCCGCCGAGGTCGAAGATCAGCGCCGGGTTTGCCAGAGCCGCGCCAGAGGTCAGCGCAAGGGCTGCTGCGGCGCCCATGAGCGATTTCATCAGGGTCATTCAGATACTCCCAGTTTTTCTTTTTCTGCCCCGCGTGGCGGGCGTGTCCATTTCAAAAAGGTGGAGCGATTTAGCCTGCTGTGGCGCGGCGGGGTCAATCAAATTTTGACCACCCGGTCCAAAAAACATGTATTTCCCTTAGGGAAACTGTCGTTTCATCAGCAAAGCGTCGACCGCGGCCTCCTTTTGGCGCGGATAATAGGCCTTTCGAATCCCGACAAGGCCGAATCCACAGGTCAAGTATAACGCCCGTGCTGCGGCATTGTCTTCTGCGACCTCGAGAAAAGCTGTCGTTGCGCCACGTTGTGCGGCGTTTCTCATCCATTCGTCCATGATGCGGCGGCCGTGGCCCTGGCGTTGGTGGTCGGGATGGGTTGCGATGGTCAGCAGTTCCGCCTCTCCGGCGATCTCGCGCACGAGTGCAAAGGCGCGGGCATCGCCGGTCAGGTGCGTGAAGCGATCGTCGAGGAAGGCGGCGATTTCAGTGGCCGTCCAGGGGCGGGACTGGGTGAAGGCCGCCGCGTGAGTCGCGGCGAGGGCTTCGGGGGAGGTATCCTCAGTCATCCAGCAGGGCCGGGGGCAGGTCGCGTGCCGGGGCGGCATCCGCTTCGCGCAGGTAGAGCGGCGCGGGGGCGGGCAGGTCCGGTTGGTCGAGGCGGGTTGCGGCGATGCGGGCGATGGCTTCGGCCACTGAATAGCGCGGCTCTGCCGGGGTGCCGCAACAGCGCTGGGCGAGGTCAGCGGCCAGATGGCCGATGCAGGTCGCGCCCTGCGGCAGCGCGGGCAGGCTGTCGAGGGTGCAAAACTGCGGCGCGCTCGCGCCTTGTACATAAAGATGGTCCCGACGCGCATCGAGGCTGGCCACGGTCGGCCCCGCTTGCCCCGCCGCCAAGGCCTCCAGGGCGGAGACACCGATGGCGGGCACGTCCAACCCCAGCGCAAGGCCGCGCGCGGCAGAGACAGAGATGCGGATGCCGGTGAAATTGCCGGGGCCAATGCCCACGGCGAGGGCATCTAGATCGGCCCAAGTCGCGTCGGCGGCGCTGAGGGTTTCCTCCAAGAGGGGCATCAGCCGTTCGGCTTGGCCCTTGGCCATTTCCTCTTGGCTTTGGACGAGGATCTGATCGCCGCGCAGCAAAGCGGCCGCGCAATGCGCGGCCGAGGTGTCAAACGCCAGAATCAGCGAGGAAGACTGCATAGTGTCAGCAGGTCCGAAGGGTCAGACCGCAACCGGGCGGACTTCGGTCACTTCCGGGATGTAGTGACGCAGCAGGTTCTCGATGCCCATCTTCAGGGTCAGCGTCGAGGAGGGGCAGCCCGCGCAGGCGCCCTGCATATGCAGGTAAACCACGCCGCGATCAAAGCCGTGGAAGGTGATGTCGCCGCCATCCTGAGCCACCGCCGGACGCACGCGGCTGTCGAGCAGTTCTTTGATCTGGTTGACGATTTCGCCATCCTCGCCGGAGTGCTCGGCATGGCCGGAGGCCTGCTGGCCGCCTTCGTCGATCACCGGTTGGCCGGATTGGTAATGCTCCATCACCGCTCCGAGGATGGCGGGTTTGATGTGGTCCCAATCGATGGCGTCGTCTTTGGTCACGGTGACAAAGTCATTGCCAAAGAACACGCCGGTGACGCCCGCGACCGCAAAGATGCGGGTGGCTAGGGGAGACTTCGCTGCCGCCTCGGCGGAGGGGAAATCGGCAGTGCCCAGTTCCAGAACCGTCTGGCCGGGCAGGAATTTCAAGGTCGCCGGGTTCGGCGTGGATTCGGTCTGGATAAACATCTCGGCTCTCCGTCAGGCTGGAGCGGTGGGTCGCGCTGGATATGCGCCTTGAGCCCGGGGCCTGTCAAGATTTGGACCTGTCAAGATTGAGGTCGGCAAGATTGGGGCGGGCAAGATTGGAACGGTTCTAAATTAGGCGCTTTGCGGCGGATTGCAAGGTGTGTGGTGCGGAAGAGCGATTATGTGATCGCTTCGAGCTTTTCCTTGGACATATCGCCGGGAACGATGGTGATCGGAAAGGGGAGCGTGCCGGCGGTGCGGGTCAGCTGGGTGACGATGGGGCCGGGGCCCTTGCGATCGCTGGCGGCGCCAAGGACGAGCACGCCGACCTCCGGGTCCGCGTCGATCTGGGCAAGGATTTCCGGCACGATCTCGCCTTCACGGACGACGAGTTCGGGGTCGACCCCCTGACGGTCGCGCATCCATTTGGCGAAGACCTCGAAATGGGCGTGAATGCGTTCGCGGGCCTCTTCGCGCATCACTTCGCCGACGCCGATCCAGTGGTTGAATTCATCTGGCGGGATGACGGAGAGGATGACCACGCCGCCCCCTGTGTTGGCGGCGCGCATGGCGGCAAAGCGCATGGCGTTGAGGCATTCGCGGCTGTCGTCGAGCACCACTAGAAACTTACGCATGGGATCCCCTGTCCTCCGTGTTTGCGCATATTGGCCGATGCAACCAAGGCGCGCAATAGAGCGATGTGGTGGCTATGGTCTCGCGCAAGGCAGAGGCAGGGGGCTCCCGCCCGTCGGGGATGCATCTTAGATGCACCGCCCTCCCGTTGGGCCCGGCAGCGCAGCCTACCGGCTGCGCTGCCTGTTGCGCGGACCTGCGGGCGGAGGCTTGCAATCTGAAAGGGCGGTTGGCGGCAAGGTGCGACCCGCGCGCCCGACAGGGCGCGCGCTGGGCCCAACGCGGCCAAGGGTCAACAGGCGCAGCCTGTGATCCTGCCGGGGCGGGAGCTCCCCGCCCGCCGCAGGCGCAGAGCTGGATGGGAGACGCGCAGCCGTCAGGGCAGCTCTCAGGCCGCCGACTTGGCCCAGTCCCAATACATTTCGCGTACCCGCTTGGTCACCGGGCCGTGCTGGTAGCTCACCTCGTCAAAGGCGGTCACCGGCGTCACCTTGGACATATTGCCGGAGAGGAAAATCTCATCCGCCGCCTCAAAATGCGCGTAAGACAGCACCGCCTCATGCACCACGATCCCCTCGGCTCGCATATTCTCGATATGGCGCGCGCGGGTGATGCCGGACAGGAAGGTGCCATTGGCGATCGGGGTGAAGACCTCGCCATCCTTGACCATAAACACGTTCGACGTCGCGGTTTCCGCCACATTGCCCATCGCGTCGCAGGTCAGCGTATTGGTGAAGCCCTTGGCCCGCGCCTCGCGCAGCATCCGGGCGTTGTTGGGATAAAGACAGCCGGCCTTGGCGTTCACCACCGAGGATTCGAGCAGCGGACGGCAAAAGCGCGTGCGGGTCAGCGTCGCCGAAGCCGCCTCGGGCGCCATGGCGATTTCCTCAAGGCAGAGGGCAAATTGCGTCGCCTCGGGCGAGGGGGCGATCATCGTCTGATCGCCATCGGTGGCCCAGTACATCGGGCGGATATAAACCGCGGCATCGGGCGCGAAACCTTTCAGCCCCTCGAGCGCGATCTCCACCATCTGATCGGCGGGCACGGTGGCGGCCATCAGAAGCGCCTCGGCCGAGGCATTGGCCCGGGCGCAGTGTTTGTCGAGATCGGGGCTCACCCCATCGAAATAGCGCGCACCGTCAAAGACCGAGGAGCCGAGCCAGGCGGCATGGTCCGCCGCCTTCATGATCGGCACATTGCCGTCGTGCCATTCGCCATTGAAATAGGTGCGGATATTGGTGCTGGCGGCCATCGGGAACCTCAAGGTCTGGTCAGATTGGATACGATCCGGACGTTAGGGGGCGGCTGGCGCAAGGTCCAGCCCCAAGCCCCCTTGGGGTACACCGTCCGGCAATGTATCGACTTATTCGTCGTAGCTCACGACCAGCCGATCGGTCAGCGGATAGGACTGGCAGGAGAGGATAAAGCCCTTGGCGACCTCGTCATCCTCCAGCGCGTGGTTGGCGGCCATTTCCACCTCGCCCTCGATCACCCGGCAACGGCAGGTCGAACAGACCCCGGCGCGGCAGGACCAGGGCGCGTCCATCGCATTCTCAAGCGCCGCTTCCAGCACGGTGGTATTGCGGTCGAGCGTGACGGTGCGGGTTGCCCCATCCAGCGTGATCGAAGCGGTGACCGGCGCGCTGGCACTTGCCGCGCTGCTGGCGGCTTTTTGCGCCGCGCGGCCCGGCTGATTGGAGGCGAAAAGCTCGAATTTGATCTGCTCCTCCGCGAGGCCCGCCGTGCGCAGGGCGGCGGCGATGCCGAGCATCATCGGCTCTGGCCCGCAGATAAACGCGGTGTCGATACTCGCGATGGGGATCCAACGCTCAAACAGCTGGGCGCATTTCTCCTCGGTCACGAGGCCGGTGAACAGGTCCACCTCCTGCGCGTCCGCTTCCAGCACGTGGATCACCGAGAGGCGGCCCATGTAGCGGTTCTTCAAGTCCTCGATCTCCTCGCGGAACATGATCGTGTTGACGCCCTTGTTGGCGTAAACCAGCGTGAAGCGGGACTGCGGCTCGGCCTGAAGCGTGGTTTTCAGGATCGACAGGACGGGGGTGATGCCCGATCCACCGGCAAAGCCGAGGTAGTGTTTCTCCGCCGCCGCATCGAGGGGGGTGAAAAAGCGCCCCTGTGGCGGCATGGCCTCGACCGTGTCGCCCACCTTGAGGTCGGTATTGGCCCAGGTGGAGAAAGCACCGCCCTCGACCCGTTTGATGCCCACTTGCAGAAGGCCCTCGTCCTTGCCCGCGCAGATCGAATAGCTGCGGCGCAGCTCGGTGCCGTCAAAGTCGCGGCGGAAGGTCAGGTATTGGCCTTGGGTAAAGTCGAACTCGGCTGCCGCGCCATTCAGGGGCTTTAGCGTGACGACCACCGCATCGCGGATGGTGTGCTTGATGTCAGTGACTTCGAGCGGGTGAAAGCGGGCCATGTGCCGTGCCTCCTCAGATACACTTGAAATAGTCGAAGGGCTCGAGGCAGCTGTTGCAGCGCCAATGGGCCTTGCAGGGGGTGGAGCCGAATTGGCTCACCCGGGTGAGGTCGGGGCTGCCGCAGCGCGGGCAATGGTCGGGGCCGCCGGCGGGGGAGGGCGGCGCGATGCCGTATTCCTCGAGCCGGGCGCGGCCCTTTTCCGACAGCCAGTCGGTTGTCCAAGGCGGCGCGATCTGGGTCTTGATCTGGAGCCGGTCGATGCCGCGGGCGGCCAGCGCGGTTTCCACGTCGAGGCGAATGACTGAAGTGGCGGGGCAGCCGGAATAGGTCGGGGTCAGGGTGACGATGAGGCCCCCGTCGCTCCATTCTACGTTGCGCACGATGCCAAGGTCGACGAGGGAGATTACCGGGATCTCCGGATCGGGCACCGCGTCGAGCCATTCCCAGATCTGCGCGAGGGAGGGCTGGTTGGATTGGGTGTCGACCATTTAGGCACCTCGCCCGGACGAAGGCCGGGCAGCCCCCGTCCGCCCCGTTTTGCCGAAGGCAAACCTGCGGTTTGACGGGCGGGGGCTACACCCCCACCCGCGGACGGGATCTGCCCTCAGCGGTTTCACCACGTCGCTCCCGGATAGGCGCGCTGCATCCATTGCATGGTGGTCAGCAGATGGCCGAGGTGCTCGGTGTGCATCTTGCCATTGCGACCGCCACCCCGGGCGCGGTTGGCCTCGGGCAGGGTCAGCGTCGCCTCGCCCAGCACGCGGGCGAGGGTGGCGTCAAACTCTGCCCGCAGGGAGGCCGGATCGGGGGCGATGCCGGCCTCGACCAGGGCGGCATCCACCGCGTCGCTCAGGAACATCTCGCCCACGTAGGGATAGAGGTAATCGAGCGCCGCCTGCATCCGGGCGTGGCTTTCCTCGGTGCCGTCGCCAAGGCCAATCACCGTCTCGGCGGAGCGGTCGAGGTGATAGGTCGCTTCCTTCACCGCCTTGGCGGCAATCGCGGCAACCCGCGTGTCGGAGGAGGCGGTCAGCGCCTTGAGTTGCAGCACATGCCAAGCGTCGAACAGGAATTGCCGCATCAGGGTCTGGCCAAAATCGCCATTCGGCATCTCGACCAGCAGCAGGTTGCGAAAGTCCCAGGCATCGCGCAGGAAGGCGAGGTCGTCGGCGGTTTTGCCCGCACCCTGCACCTCAGCCGCGAGGCCAAGCCACATCTGGGTCTGGCCGATCAGATCAAGCGCGGTATTGGCGAGGGCGATGTCCTCCTCCAGCACCGGCGCATGGCCGCACCATTCGCTGACGCGATGGCCGAGGATCAGTGTATTGTCCCCCATCCGAAGCAGGAATTCGTAAAAAGCAGCCTCCCGCGCCATCACATCGCCCCCACGTCATCGGGGATGTCGTAGAAGGACGGGTGGCGGTAGACCTTGCTCTCCGACGGCTCATACATCGGCCCCTTGTCGGAGGGCGAGGAGGCGGTAATGGCCGCAGCCTCGACCACCCAGATTGACACGCCTTCGTTGCGGCGGGTGTAGACGTCGCGGGCGTTCTTGATCGCCATTTCCGCGTCCGGCGCATGCAGGCTGCCGACGTGACGGTGGCTGAGACCATGCTGGCCGCGGATGAAGATTTCCCAGAGGGGCCATTCGGTTTTCATATGTGGTCCTTTCGGTGCTGGGGTCATGCCCGGCCTTAGCCGGGCAGCGCCCGACCCTCCCCCACAGGGAGGGCGCTTCTCGCCCACCCTGAGTGTCGGGCGCCGGGGGCCGCCAGACGTGGTGTTTCCCTAATGCGGTTACTCTGCCGCCATCTTGCGGGCGCGTTTCTTCTCTGCATGGGCCATCAGCCCCTCGCGCACCCAGGCGCCGTCGTCCCAGGCCTTGTTGCGGGCGGCGAGGCGGTCGGTGTTGCAGGGTCCGTTGCCTTTGATCACCTCAAAGAACTCTTCCCAATCGGGTTCGGAGAAGTCGTAGCCGCCTTTCTCCTCGTTCCATTTGAGGTTCTCGTCCGGCACGCTAAGGCCGAGGAACTCCGCCTGCGGCACGGTCTGGTCGACGAATTTCTGGCGCAGCTCGTCATTGGTGTTCATCTTGATCTTCCACGCCATCGACTGCGCGGAATGCACCGAGTCCTTGTCCGAGGGGCCGAACATCATCAGCGCCGGATACCAGAAGCGATTGAGCGCATCCTGAGCCATCGCCTTTTGCTGGGCGTTGCCCTTGGCCATTTTCATCATGATGTCAAAGCCTTGGCGCTGGTGGAAACTCTCTTCCTTGCAGACGCGGATCATGGCGCGGGAGTAGGGGCCAAAGGAGGTGCGCTGCAGCGGCACCTGATTCATGATCGCCGCGCCATCGACCAGCCAGCCGACCGCGCCCATATCGGCCCAAGTGAGCGTCGGGTAGTTGAAGATGGAGGAATACTTCATCCGCCCGTCGAGCAGCATCTCGGTCATCTCGTCGCGGCTGACGCCCAGCGTCTCGGCCGCGCAATACAGGTAGAGCCCGTGGCCGGCCTCGTCCTGCACCTTGGCCAAAAGGATCGCCTTGCGCTCCAGCGTCGGCGCGCGGGTGATCCAATTGCCCTCGGGCAGCTGGCCGACGATCTCGGAATGGGCGTGCTGGCCGATCTGGCGGATCAGGGTCTTGCGATAGCCCTCGGGCATCCAGTCCTTGGGCTCGATCTTTTCGCCCGCGTCGATGCGGGCCTGAAAGGCGGCCTCCTCGGGGCTCATCTCCTCGCGGGATTTGACCCTGGTCCCGGTCGATTTGACCATCTGCGCGTACATTGCTGGCTCCTCCGGTCTGGCGTGGCGCGCGTCCAAAACGCGGCCTGCGCCCTTGCAGTCTAGGCGCAGCAGCGATTCGGCTCAATCCAAATGTAACACAAAAATTCACGTATGGAATATTGTGTAACGTATCGTGGCCATCCGGTCGCGCAACAAATGGTATCGCAAGCCCACCGTAAGAATAGGAAAATTGCGACGAATGCGAGACAGAACGAAAAAACTGCGGCATGATGGAGGGGCTAGGGTCGGAGTCGCTGCTGACTGAGACCCCAGCCAACCAGGGTCACGAGCAAAGCAGAAAGGACCAACAGGCTGCCGAACGTGAAAGACGTCCTGCGTATAGGAGGTGCCTGCGGCTATTGGGGCGACGCGGCACAATCTACCCCGCAACTGCTTGCTGCGGGAGATGTGGACGTTCTGGTCTACAACTACCTTGCCGAGATCACGATGGCGATTATGGCCCGGGCCAAGGCCCGCGATCCCAAGGCGGGATTTGCCAATGATTTCCTGACAGATGTCCTTGTTCCCAATCTGCGCAAAATCGCCGACCAGCGGGTGAAGATCATCACCAATGCAGGGGGCGTCAATCCGCGTGCCTGTGCGGCGGCGGCAGAGGCCGCGATCGCGCGGGCCGGGCTGAAGCTGAAGGTGGCCGTGGTCACCGGGGACGATCTGATCCAGAAGGCGCCCGATATGGCCAAGGCCGCGCCCAAGGATATGGCCACCAACGCGCCGTTCCCGCCTGCCGAACATATTGCCAGCATCAATGCCTATATCGGCGCCTTCCCGATTGCCGCAGCCTTGGACGAGGGGGCGGATATTGTCATCACCGGACGCTGTGTCGACAGCGCGATGGCACTGGGCGCGGCGATCCACCGGTTCGCGTGGCAGGATACCGACGTCAAATGGCTGGCGGGAGGATCTCTTGCCGGGCATGTGCTGTCCTGCGGGGTGCAGGCGACGGGCGGCAATTTCACGGATTGGGAGGCGGTCGAGGGCGATCTGGACAGCCTCGGCTATCCGATTGCGGAAATCGCGGGGGACGGCAGCTTTGTGGTGACAAAGCCCGAAGGCACCAGCGGTCTGGTCAGCCGGGGCACCGTGGGCGAACAGATCCTGGCCGAGATTGCCAATCCGCAGGCCCATGTGTTGCCGGATGTGGTTTGTGACTTCAGCCAGGTCACTCTGGAAGAGGTCGGGGTGAACCGGGTGCGGGTGACGGGCGCTGTCGGCTCCGTGCCGCCGGATCACTACAAGACCGGGGTGGCGTGGATCGACGGGTTCCGCATCGGTCAGTATTTCTCCTTTTATGGCACCGATGCCGAACGCAAGGCCGAGCGCTTTGCCGATGCGGTGCTGACGAAATCCGAAGCTCAGCTTGAGGCGCGCAATATGCAGCCTTTCCGCGGCACCAACGTGGAAATCCTCGGGTCTGAGGCGCAGTTTGGCGTGTTGCGGGAAAGCGAAGCCGCCCGCGAGGTGGTAGCCAAGATTGCCGTGCGCCATCAGGAGGCGGCGGGCACGATGGTGTTCCTCAAGGTGGCCAATGGGCTGAGCTATGCGGCCCCGCCGGGGCTGAGTGGGTACGCCGCGCCGCGCCCGCAGCCCAGCCCGGTTCTGTCGGTGTTCACCTGCCTGACGCCGAAGTCCGAGGTGCCGCTGACCCTGCGGATGGGGGCAGACGTCGAACGCAAGATGGTCGCCAAAAAGACCGCTCTGCCTGCCGAGGTCAAACCGCCCAAACCGCATGAGCCGCCCCGAGATCCGATGGCGCGCGGGCCGGTGGTCTCGGTCCCGCTGGTGCGGCTGGCGTTTGCGCGCAGTGGCGACAAGGGCGATCTGGTCAATATCGGCGTGATGGCGCGGCGGCCGGAACAATTGCCGTGGATCTGGGCGGGTCTGAACGAGACCCATCTGGAGCGCGTCTTTGGCCACTTTATGGAACAGGGTGTGATCCGGCGCTATTTGCTGCCGGGCTTTCACGCGATGAATATTACGCTCTCGGGTGCGTTGAAGGGAGGCGGATCGGCCTCTCTGCGCAATGACCCGCAGGGCAAGGGGTTCGCGCAGCTTCTGCTTGCTGCGCCGATCATGGTGGATTGGTCTCTGCTGGGGAGTGGCGGCCAATGAGGGTAATGCAGCTGTTAACGGCAGCTCGGTGGGGGCCGAGACATCACTCTGAGAGGAGGCTGTTATGAACGCCGTCTACAGCAGGATCACCCCCACCGACACCGGCCTGTCGCAGAATAAGGCCGAAATGGAAGCGCTTATTGCCCGAATGAGACGGCTGGAAGCGCGGGCCACCGAGAAGAGCGAGGCCAAAAGACCGATTTTTGAAAAACGCGGCCAGCTCTCACCCCGGGACAGGCTGGCCGCGCTTCTGGACCCGGGCCTGCCATTTCTCGAACTCTTCAACATGGCGTCGTATTTGGTCGATGACCCGGACCCGAAATCCTCGGTTCCTGGTGCCTCGATCATAGCGGGCATCGGCTTTGTCGCCGGTGTGCGGGTGATGGTCTATGTCGATGACGCAGGGATCAATGCGGGCGCCATGACCGGTAAGTCGGTGGACAAGGCGCTGGGGGTTCTGGCGATTGCCGAACGCCAGCGGCTGCCCTTTATCCATCTGATCGAGAGCGCCGGGGCGGATCTGACGCGCTATTCTGTCGAGCTTTGGGCGCAGGGGGGCGCGATGTTCGCGGGGCTGGCGCGCCTGTCGGCTGCGGGCATTCCGGTGGTGTCGGTGTTGCATGGTCCGGCCACGGCGGGCGGGGCCTATCATCCGGGCCTGTCGGACTATGTGATCGGCGTGCGGCGCAAGGGGATGGCGATGCTGGCCGGGGCCGCATTGGTGCAGGCAGCGACGGGCGAGGAGGCCTCGGATGCGGCGCTGGGCAGTGTCGATATGCATGCGGCGGTCACCGGTCTGGTTGACTACGTCGCCGAGGATGATGCCGAAGCGTTGGAGGTTGCGCGGGGGGTCCTGAGGGATCTGGATTGGCCGCGCGCAACGCTGCCGCGCCGCGACTACACCGCGCCCGCCTATCCGGCGGATGACATCCTGAACGTGGTCCCTGCCGACTATCGCTGCCCCTATGACATGGTCGAATTGGCGCTGCGTCTGGTGGATGGCGGCAGCCTGCGAGCGTTCAAGCCGGAATATGGCGCCAGCACCCCCTGTTGGCAGGCGCGCCTCATGGGCCATGCCATCGGCCTTGTTGGCAGCAACGGACCTGTGGACCCGGAGGGGGCGGCCAAGACGACGCATTTCCTGCAGCTGATGGAGCAAGCCGGAAATCCGGTGATCTTCCTCAGCAATACCACCGGCCATATGGTCGGCACCGAGGCTGAGCGCGCCGGTATGATCAAGGCGGGCGCCAAGCTGATCCAAGTGGTGACCAACCTGCGGGTGCCGAAAATCGCGCTCTATGTGGGGGCCAGTTTTGGCGCTGGAAATTACGGCATGTGCGGCTATGGGTTCGGCGCGGATTTCCTCTTTACCTGGCCCAACGCGCGCACCGGCGTGATGGGCGGCGGGCAGGCGGCCCTGACGCTGGAGCAGGTCGCGCGCCGTGTTGCCCGGCGCCGCGCCATGGAGGTGGACGAGGGCAAGCTGTCGTCCCAGCGAGAGCGGATCATCGACCATTTCGACGGCCAATCGGACGCGTTCTACACCTCTGGGCGGGCGCTCGACATGGGGATGATCGATCCGCGCGACAGCCGCCGGGTGATCGGGTTCTGCATCGATACCTGTCTTGAGGGGCGCGCCCGGACCCCAATTTGCAACAGTTTTGGAGTGGGTCGGACATGACAGAAGTTCCAAAAACACCAAGGCCGCCGAAAACCGGCCCCTTTACCCGCCTGCTGGTTGCGGATCGAGGGGCGGGGGCGATGCGGATCATCAAAAGCGCGCGGGCCATGGGGCTGACCTGCGTGGCGGTCTACACCCGAGCCGATTTCGACAGCCCGCATGTGGCCTTTGCGGATGAGGCGATCTGCATCGGTGATGACAACTATCAGGCGGTCGATCGGCTGGTGCAGGCGGCGCGCGACAGCGGCGCACAGGCGGTGCATCCCGGGACCGGCCCGCTGGCCGAGAGCGCAGCCTTTGCCAAGGCCTGCGCCAAGGCCAAGCTGATCTTTATCGGTGCCTCTGCCGAAACGCTGGCGCAGGTGGGCGACAAGGCGGTGACGCGGCGGGTGCTGACGGCGGCCAAAGTGAGCTGTCTGCCGGGCTATGACGGTGCGGATCAATCGCTTGAGACGCTCTCGCAAGAAGCGGAGCGGATCGGCTATCCGGTGATGATCAAGTCGGCCTGTGGCACGGAAGGGCGGGCAATGCGGCTGGTCGAGGGCGCCTATGCCCTTGAAATCGCGTTAAAAGACGCACAGGAAGCCGCCACCGCACAGGTCGGATCGAAAGAGGTGGTTTTGGAGGCGGCCCCGGATGAGCCCTGCCATATCGAGGTCGCCCTTTTGGCGGATGCGCAGGGCGGGTTGGTGCATCTGGGCGAGCGGGACTGTTCGATCCAGCGCCGCAATCAAGCACTGATCGCCGAGGCCCCAGCGCCGGGCTTGAAGCCAAAACAGCGCGACAAGATCCTTGAGACCGCGCTCCTGGCCGCGCGCACTGTCGGCTTTGTCGGGGTGGGCAGCGTCGAGTTTCTGCTGGATGGCGAGGGCAAGGCGCATGTGCTGGAGATCACCTCTGGCCTGCAATTTTCCGCCCGGGCGACCGAGGCGGTCTGCGGTCTTGATCTGGTACAAGAGCAATTGCGCATTGCGCAGGGCGATCCCTTAGGGCGGGAACAGGGGGACATCCGCTTTGACGGCTTTGGCATCGCGGCGCGGCTTGCTGCGGAGGATGCGGGCGAAGCCTTTCAGCCGCAGGCCGGGCGTCTGGTCCTGTGGCAGGCAGGCGAGGGTGTTCAGGCGGAGGTTGGCGTGACCAGCGGACAGGCGATTTCGCCGCTCTATGATCCGGTTCTGGCGCTCTATGCGGCCCAAGGCCATTCGCGCGAGGCGGCGCGTTTGCGGCTGCGCTGGGCCATGCAGCAAACCTTGGTGCTGGGGCTTGCCACGACGCGGGATCTGCTGGTCGAGATCCTCAGCCATGAGGCCTTTAAGACCGCGGCGCTCAATACCGGGTTCCTGCGCGAGCATTTCCCCCGCCCCAGTGCGGGACCGCTGACGACGGCAGAGATCGCGGTGGCGGCCGCGTTGTTCTATTGGCGCGAGGCGGATGCTGCGGCGCTGAGCGTGCCGGAGGTGCCAGAAGAGCTGTTGAGTTGGTCGAACCAAGGTGTGCTGTTGCGTCGGATGCGCCTGCGGGCGACGCTTGGCGGGTTTGATCGGGCGATGGCGGGGCGCGATGGCGTTTTGACCGCCCGGCTGGAGGATCGCGGCGGGCAAGTGCGGGTCTTTATTGGCGAAATGCTGCATGTGGTGACCCGTAGCGCACAGGGTCAGGTGCTGTTGGACGGGGTGCCGCAAACGCTGCGGGCGCAGATGTTCGAGGGGGCGCAGTTGCATCTTGCGACAGAGACCCGCGTGCTGTCGCTGATGCTGGAGCCTGTTCGGCGCAACCTTCGGGCCACGCAGGCGCAGGGCGAAATCCTCGCGCCGCTGCATGGTCGCCTCAAGGGGCTGCAACGCCGCGAGGGCGATCTGGTGCAGGAGGGCGACCTTTTGATGGTGATCGAGGCGATGAAAATCTCGCATCAGATCCGCGCGGCCACCACAGGCCGCATCGTGGCCTTGCCGGTGATTGCGGGTGATCAAGTCTCGCGCGGGGATCTTTTGGTGCGGATCGAGGCCACCGAAAGCGCGCTGGAGGTTACAGCCGAACCCGTGTGACTGAGCAATCCGTCACGCCCGCCGTTGCCAAGTCCGCCATGGCTGCCGTAAGCAGAGAGGCGGAAACAGGAGGCGCTTATGGCCGGGCAGACAGACACGCTGATCGCGGCGATCCTTGAGGATATCGACGCAGGTCGCCTTGCGCCGGGGCAAGAGATTGACGAGACCGCGCTGGCCGCGCGTCATGGTGTCTCGCGCACGCCGATCCGCGAGGCCTATATCCAGCTTGAAGCCTCCGGTCTGATCCGCCGCCTGCCAAGGAAAGGCGCGGTGCTATTCAAGCCGAGCCTTGAGGAATTCCTCGCCATCCAAGAGGTCCACGCCCGGCTTGAGGGGCAGGCGGCCGGCCTTGCCGCCCGGCGCATCTCGCCCGAGTTGCGCGCGCGGCTCGAGGCGGCGGTCCTCGCCTGCGAGGCCCATGCGGCAGAGCAGGGCGACGGCGACCCGGATGGCTATTACCAAAAGAACCTTCGCTTTCACGAGGCGGTGGCCTTGGGGGCCGGCAATCCGGTGCTTTTGGAGATGATCAAGACCAATGCGCGCAAGCTGATGGCCTATTACCGCGCCCGCTACCGCTATCCCGGCGCCATTGCGCAATCGGCGCTGGAGCATCGGGCGATTGCTGACCTGATCCTGACCCATGACCGCGACGGCGCCGAGGCCACGATGGAGGCGCATGTGCTGTTTGATCAGGTCACGGTGATGGACCTCTTGGCGGCGCTGGGTTAGCGGGCTTCAAAAAACCGCGCGATGGCCTCAGCCAAGGCGGGCTGGTCGGCGGGCTCCTCTAGGGTTGCGATGGCGCGGGCGTAGACCTCTGGCCCCAGCTCGGCGCGCATCTCCTCGGTCAGGGCACAGATGAAGGCGTGGGTCATCTCCGGGTGGTGCTGGGTGGTGGCGATATGGTCGCCAAGGGTGAAGCCGGTGTTGACCTCCGCCCGTGTCATCAGGGGCAGGGCGCCTGCGGGCAGGTCGCGCACATATTCCACATGGGAGCCGTAGATCGAGACCACATCCGGCAGGTCACGCGCCCAATCCGGGCGGGCGAGAAGGTGATTCTCGGTCCGGCCATGCACCCAACCGCCGGGCAGGTTATCGACGCTCCCGCCCAAGGCCAGCGCAATCGCCTGATGGCCGAAACAACAGCCAAACAGCGGCAGTTTCCGCGCGTGCATCTGGCGTATCAGCTCCAAAAGCTGCACCACCCAAGCCGCGCCAGAGCGGGTGGAGGCCGGGCTGCCGGTGATCATCACCCCATCGTAAGCACTTATATCCAGAGGGAATTCGCCATCCTTCACCGCATAGACCGTGGTGCGCCAATCGGGGCGCGCCATCTGCAACAGGGCGGTGAATTTTTCGCCATCCTTGGGATGCGCCTCAGCAAAGGCGCTCTCGTCGGTATTGGTCATCAAAATGGCGATGTGCATATTTAGGCTTTCCATAAACATAAATCAGGTGCTTAATAGTATACATGTGAAGCAGTTCAAAGGAAGCCCCGCGATGACGATCTGGACCCCGAGTGACGATGGTTTTGCGGATCTGTCGAGCCACGACACCTTTGCCAAGGGCGCGCCGCATAACACCTTTGCCCGGCTGCGCCGCGAGGACCCGCTGCATTGGACCGAATATGCGGATGGGCAGAATTTCTGGTCGGTGACCCGCTACGAGGACATCACCCAGATGAACAAGAACACTGAGGTGTTTTCCTCCGCGCGCGGCATTCGGATGGAGGATCAAACCTACGAGGAATACCTCGCGCGGCGCACCTTTCAGGAGACCGATCCGCCGGAGCATTCCCAAGTGCGGATGAAGCTGCTGAAGGCGTTTTCCAAGACCACAATGGCACAATATGAGGCGGACATCCGCACGCTCTGCGCCGAGATTTTGGACGCAGCACTGGCCAAGGGAACCTTTGATGCGACCAAAGAGATCGCCCGGCAATTGCCGATGCGGATGCTCGGTCGTGTGGTGGGCTTGCCCGATGCGGACCTGCCGTGGCTGGTGGAAAAGGGCGATGCGCTGATCGCCAATACGGACCCGGATTTCACCTCCCATGTGCTCGACAAGATGAACACGGACGAGTTCCGCATGATGCCCTTCAACTCGCCCGCCGGGGCGGAATTATACATCTATGCCAAGGAGTTGATGGAGGCGAAGGCGCGGGCGGGCGATACTTCGGGCGTGCTCAACCTGATACTCGAGCCTGCCAAGGATGGCTCCACCATCACCGAAACCGAGTTCCGCAATTTCTTCTGCCTTCTGGTGGCCGCGGGCAATGACACCACGCGCTATTCCATCGCGGCGGGGCTACAAGCCCTGTGTCATCAGCCGGAACTGTTGGCGCAGATGCAGGCGGGCGGCGCGGTCTGGGAGACGGCGGCGGATGAGATCATCCGCTGGGCAACGCCCGCGCTCTATTTCCGCCGCACCGCGACGCGCGATGTGGAGATGCACGGCAAGACGATCCGCGAAGGCGATAAGGTGCTCTATTGGTTCATCTCCGCCAACCGCGACGAGAGCTATTTTGACGACCCCTTCCGGGTGAACCTGATGCGCAGTCCCAACCGGCATCTGTCCTTTGGCCAGTTTGGCCCGCATGTCTGTCTGGGCATGTGGCTGGCGCGGCTGGAGGTGACGGTGCTGTTTCAGGAGCTTGCCAAGCGGATCAAGTCGATCTCGCCGGCGGGCGAGCAGAAATTCCTGCGCTCGAACTTCGTCGGCGGCATCAAGGAATTGCCCGTGCGTATCGAGGCCGCTTAGGCTGGGTTTGAACGGATGAAGACTGGGACTCCCGGGCAATTGCCCGGGCAGCGCCCACCCTAGGCTCGGGCGCTGCCCTCTCCGAGGTGACGCGCCACAGATGATTAAGGCCAGCCGCACGGCAAAGATGCGCGCGGCCTCCAACAGGAAAGGAAGACCCGATGAAGCCCCGCCTGCGCGCGCTGTTCTGCGATCATCTCAGCATTCTGCGGGGGAAATACCTGCCGCATTCCAAGATCGGCGATGGCGATACGCGCTTTTGCCGCTCGGTCTTTGGCACCCATTACGACCGCGATCTGTTGGACGCGCCGGGGTCCATGGTGAAACAGGGCCTGCCGGATATGGAGCTGCGCTGGCTCGGTGACGAGATCCGCGACAGCTGGCATGCTTCGACCAAGATCGTGCTTGGCGATCTCTATGACGATGCGGGCGAGCCTTTGTCCCTGTGTCCGCGCGGCGCCCTGAAGCGCGCGGTGGCGGCCTGGCAGGCCAAGGGGCTGACGCCCAAGGTCGGGATCGAGCTGGAAGCCTATGCGCTGCAACCGGATGAATACGGGCGGCTGGTGCCCTATGACGCGCCGGGCGGAGTGGTCTATGGCACCGGCCCTTTTGCTGATCCTTTGCGGTTCAACGACCGGATCTGGGCGATGGCGGATGAGATGGGTTTCTCCCTCGATATGATCACCGCCGAGTTTGACACGCCTCAGTTTGAATACACGCTGACCTTTGACGACGCGGTGAAGGCGGTGGACGATATCGTGCTGTTCCGCTTGATGGCGCGGGAGATCGCGCTGGAATATGGCATCGTGCTGACCTTTATGCCGAAACCCGTGGCAGGGGGCGGTGGCTCGGGGATGCATGTGAACATGTCCTTCACGGATGAGGCCGGGGGCAATGCGCTCTCCTCTGGGCCGCGCGGCGGGCCGGAACATATGAACGATCTGGTGCGGGGCTGTCTCGCGGGATTTCTGCATCACCACAAGGGCTTGGCCGGTCTGATCGCGCCGACCGCCAATAGCTATATGCGGCTGCAACCGGGGAGCCTCTCGGGCTTTTGGCAGAACTGGGGCGGCGATCATCGCAATGTCACCACGCGGATCAGCTCGGAAGGCGGTGCCAAGGCGCGGCTGGAGCATCGGATGGCGGATGCGTCATCAAACCCCTATACCACCGTGGCGGCTCTGTTGCAGGCAGCGCGGCTCGGGATGGAGCAGGGCTATGCCTTGCCGCCGATGGAGACCGGCGACGGGTTTGACCGCACGGATACCCGCGAGAGCACCGCGATGACCTTGAAGGGCGCGATTGCTGATCTGGAAAAGGATACCGCTCTGGCGGAGGCGGTGGGGCGCGAGCTGGTCGCCAACCATGTGTTTATGAAACAGAAAGAGGTCCGCAAGACCCGCGATCTGGAAGGCGATGCCTTGCGGGATTTCTACGTGCATTTCGTCTGATCCCGGCCACAGGCTGACCCTGTTGCGCGCGCCTCAACCGGCGCGCGCTTGCGTTTTGGGCGGCGGCTGCGTCAGAGTGGAGAAAAGCCCTCAGTAGAGCAAAGAGCAGCACAAATGGCCGAGACAGAGCAGGACAGCGGCGCCCCCCGCATGGAATTGAGCGAAGAGGTCGCGGCGGTCTGCCTCGGCCTCAAGGTGCCGCAGTCGCCCTTTTTGAACGCAAACCGGATCCAGCGGATCGAGGCGGCGCGCTACGAGGGGCAGGAGATCAAAGGGGCCTTGCATGTGGTGCAGGCAAGCGACCGGGTGCTTGAAGTCGGCGCCGGGATCGGCGTGGTGAGCGGCGTGGTGGCGCTGAACGCCAAGCCGGAAAAGGTGCTGTCCTTTGAGGCCAATCCAGGCTTGGTGCCGACGATCCAGATGCTGCATAAGATCAACGGGTTGGAGGGGCGGATCGAGCTGCGCAACCAGGTGCTCTATGCGGGCGAGGGGCGACCGGAGACGATGCCCTTTTATGTGCATGAAAGCTACCTCGGCTCTTCGCTAATCGAGCGTAAGGGGCGATCCGCGCAAACCGTTGACGTGCCGACCGCAGCGATGGAAGAGGTGATCGCCGAGCTGAACCCCACCGTGCTGATTATGGATATCGAGGGCGGCGAGCTGGCGCTTTTGGAGGTGATGCCGCTTGATCCCTTCCGCGCCATCGTGATCGAGTTTCACCCCGGCGCCTATGAGGTCGCGGGGATGCGCCGCTGCAAGACGATCCTGCGCGAGGCGGGGTTTCAGAAGGTGGAGGAGGTCTCCACCCGCAATGTCTGGACCTGTGTGCGGGGTGAAGGGGCCACTTCTTAAGCGACAAGCGGGACCGCGCCGCGTCAGCGGCGCCACCGAAGGACGCGCGCCCGAAGCCTTTGGCTTCGGGCGCGCTTTGCTTCTGGTAGCCTGCGGCCCCCGGAGCGGTGGCCACAGGCACCCGCGCTCCGCCGCAAATGTCAGCTCACTGCCGCAAAGCCTGCATCGAGCGCGTCGAGGATCTGGGTCACATCCGCCTCGGTCAGCACCAGCGGCGGCGACAGGATGATATTTGGACCAGAGACCCGCACCATGGCGCCGCTCTGATAGGCGACCTCTTGCACGGTGCCGATGGTCTTTTTGTCGATGGCGGCCTTGGTGGCGCGGTCGCTGACCAGTTCCAGCGCGCTCATCAGCCCGTGGCCGCCGCGCACATCGCCGATCAACGCGTATTTCGCCTGCAGCGCCAAGAGCCCCTCGTAGAGTTGCGCCCCGCGCGCCGCCGCATTGGTTGGCACGTCGAGCCGTTTGGTCTCCGCCAGACAGGCCAGCGCCGCTGCCGCGCCAACCGGGTGGCCGGAGTAGGTATAGCCATGGCCAATCGCCGCCTTGCCGGTTTCGTCTTTCTCAAACACCTCCACCAGCCGTTCGGAGATCATCAGCGCGCCAAAGGGGAAATAGCCATTGGTGATCGCCTTGGCGGTGCACATCATATCGGGCTCTACCCCCCAATGGCGCGAACCGGTCCAGGAGCCGGTGCGGCCAAAGGCGGTGATCACCTCGTCGGCGATCAGCAAGATGCCGTTCTTGCGGCAAATCTCCGCCACGCCGGGCATAAAGCTTTTGTGCGGCGGGATCACGCCGCCTGCGCCCAGGATCGGCTCCATGATGAAGGCGGCGATGGTGCCCGCCCCCTGAAAGGCGATATCATCCTCAAGCGCCGCAAGGCAGAGCTGCGCCAGACGTTCCGGATCGTTTTCGTTGAAGGGGTTGCGATAGGTATAGGGCGCGGGGATGTGGTGGCAGCCGGCCAAAAGCGGCTCGTATGCGGTGCGGAAATTGGCGTTGCCATTCACCGAGGCGCCACCGAAATGGGTGCCGTGGTAGCCCTTCTTCAGGCTGAGGTATTTCACCCGCGCAGGCTCGCCGCGCACCTTATGATACTGGCGCGCCAACCGCAGGGCGCTTTCCACCGAATCCGAGCCGCCGGAGGTGAAAAACGCCCGCGAAAGCCCATCGGGGGCGAAGAAGTCGCGCAGCTCCTCGGCCAGTTGGATCACCTGATCATTGGTGGTGCCACGGAAGGTGGAATAATAGGGCAGCACGTCGAGCTGGGCCGCGATGGCGTCCTTGACCGGCTGGCAGGAGAACCCGAGGTTGACGTTCCACAGGCCGCCCACGGCGTCCACCACCTCATGCCCGTCGATATCCTTGATCCGCACGCCCGAGGCGCCGGTCACGATGGTCGGCGGATTGGCGAGACTGTCGGCGGGATGCGCCATTGGGTGCCAGAGGCTGCGGGCGTTGTGCTCTTTGAGGAAATTCGCGTCTTTCATCTCGGGGTCTCCAAATGCGCGGCCGCTCAGGTGGCTGCGGTGGGAAAATCGGGGAAAATCAGGTTGGGTATTCCGGCGGGCAAACCCCGCCGATACGTTGGGTGAGGGCGAGGCCCGCCGCGCGCAGCGCCTCTGGGATCGCCTGTTTCTGCGCCTCGCTCATCCGCGAGGTGGGGGCGGCCACGGCCAGCGCGCCGATCACCGCCCGGTCGGGGCCAAAGATCGGCACCGCGTGGGAATGCACCTCGGCCTCATAGCCGCCAACGGATTGCGCCATGCCAGAGGCGCGCACGTCAGCGATCAGCGCGCGGATCGCAGCGGGGTCGGTTTGCGTGTGGGCGGTGCGGGCCTCTAGCGGGCCGTTTAGCACGCGTTCTGCAAAGCCGGGCTCGGCAAAGCCCAGCACCGCAAGGCCGGAGGCGGTGCCGTGAAAGGTCAGCACCTCGGCATCCTCCATCATCACCTTGGTCGCGTGCTGTGGCGCATAGGCGTGGCTGAGCGAGGCCAACTGATCGCCTTGCAGCAGCGAAAGGTGGGTGGTCTCGCCCGTTTCCTCCGACAGCTCCCGCAGCACCCGACGCGAGGCGGAGAGAATCGGCACGCTCGCCTCGCGCAGCGCGGCCAGCCGCAAAACCTGCGGCCCCAGGCGGTAGGAGCGGGCGTCATCAAGCTGTTCGACGAATCCCACCTCCTGCAATTCGCTCATCAGGCGATAGACGGTGGCCTTGTTCATGCCCGACAGCCGGGTGAGGTCGCTGAGGCCGATCTCCAACCGCCCATGGTTGAAATGGGTCAACAAACTCAAGGCTTTGGCGGTGGTTCCCATGGGTGGTGACATTCCCCGGTGGCTGAAATTCTGGACGCGGATGATCGTGAGTGATCGGCGCCCTTTCATTTTTGTTGACAGATATCCCCCATGGCTGTCAATCTAAATTCAAACCAATGGTTCACATAATGAACCGATGGGGAATTTCAATACTGCGAGCGGCGGGAAACGTCGCCACCTCACCAACGGCAACTCGAATGGCGAACAGGGAGAGACAGCCAATGACCGTGACTTCAGTACTCAAAGGATGCGTGGCCGCAGCGGGCCTCGTGCTGGCGGCGGGGGCCGCACTTGCGGATTACCCCGAAAAGCCGGTGAATTTTATCGTGCCCTGGCCGCCGGGCGACCTTGAGGACGTGCTGACCCGCATGATCGCCGAGGATTTCCAGACCAAATACGGTGTCGCGGCGGCGGTGGTGAACAAGCCCGGTGGCGGCGGTGGTCCCTTCCCCGGGGCGATCGAGGTCGCCAATTCGCCGGCCGATGGTTACACCGTGGGGTCGTTTGTGATCGGGGTGCCGGTGATGGGGCATCAGATCGACATTCCGCCGCTCACGCCGGCGAAGTTCGACCCGCTCGGCATCTTCCTCACCTATCCCTTTGTCATCGCGACCTCGGGCGATGCGCCCTATAGCTCCATGGCGGAGCTGGCGGCCTATGCGAAGGACAATGACGTGGTGCTGGGCCACTTTGGCGACGTGCTGACGCCGACGCAGGTGACCAAGGCCTTTGCCAAGGCGGAGGGGTTCGAATGGGGCTCTGATGCGGCCTTTGACGCGCTGGATTGCAACACGCTGGCCTCGGGCGATGCGGATGTGATCAACACCACGTTGCAGCTGATCCTGCCCTGCATCGATCAGGTCAAGGTGCTGGTCTCCATCACCGATGAGCGGATCCCGCTGGTGCCGGATGCGCCCGCGATTGGCGAGCTGAACCCGGATCTGAACATCGCCCTGTGGAACGGTCTGTTTGTGACCAAGGACACCCCGCAGGACGTGCGCGACAAGATCATTGAGGTGGCGCAGGAGACTGTCTTCTCGGAACGTGCACAAGCGGTGGCGGCCGAGACCGGCGCGCTGGTCTATTGGCAAAACGCCGATGAGAGCGCGGCCCGGATTGCCAATGATATCGAGACCATGGCGCGGATTGGCGCTGCGCTGGAGTAATCCTCCCCGAGCCTGTCGCCGGTGCCATGTCTTGTGGCCCGGCGGCCTTTTCGACTTCTTGGGGGCCAAGACCCCAAGCCGCGACGACCTTCCCAGTCAGAGAAGCATATGCAAAGCGAACGCGAACGCAGATTTGTTGGCCCGCGCCGGGGGCAGCTTCTGTTTGTCCTGACCTTCCTTGTCCTGTCGGTGCTGCTGCTGAGCCAGATCGGCACGCAGACCGCATGGGTGAAAAAGACCGCAGTCTTTGCTCAGCCGCGGTTCTGGCCTGCGGTGGGCGTCGGCGGCATGGTGCTATTTACAGCGCTGCATCTGTGGAAACTGCCGTTTCGCCGGTTTGAGCGGACGGATTTTCGCGAGGCGCTGCGCTGGGCCTCGGCGCTGGAATTTGCCCTTTGGTTTATGGGGTATGTGACGTTGGTGCCCATCGTTGGCTACCTGCCAGTGACGCTGGCCTTTGTGCTCTTGCTCTCTCACCGCATGGGCTATCGCGGCCGCAAGATGCAGATCATCGGCGTGCTCTTTGCCATTGCGATTGTGGTGATCTTCAAGGGTCTTTTGGCGGTGCGCATCCCGGGTGCTGCGCTTTATGAATACTTTCCGGATGGCCTGCGCAGCTTTGCCATCCTCTATCTCTGAGACCGAGGTGCCCTCATGGACCTGATCCTTTCCGCCCTCGATATTCTGATGCGCTGGGACGTGGCGCTGGCGTTGCTTGCGGGCTCTGTCGGCGGTGTGCTGATCGGTGCCATTCCGGGCGTGGGGCCTGCTGTCGCCATCGCGATCCTGCTGCCTGCGACCTTTTCCATGGACCCGATTGTGGGGCTCACGGTGCTGTTGGGCATTTATGGCTCGTCGATGTATGGCGGGTCTATTCCGGCGATCCTGATCAATACCCCCGGCACAGCGGTCAATGCGCTAACCACCTATGACGGCTTTCCGATGACCGCGCGGGGCGAGCCGCGCCGGGCCTTGAGCCTTGCCTATTCGTCGAGCTTTTTTGGCGGCATCTTCTCGGTCATCTGTCTGATCCTCTTTGCCCCCGTGCTGGCCAAGGTGGCGCCACTGTTTGGCGCGCGGGAGATTTTTCTAGCCGCTCTGTTGGGGTTGATCCTCGTGGTGGTGGCACACCGGGGGCAGGCTTTGATTGCCGGGGCGCTGGCGTGTCTTGGCATCTTCCTCAACACCATCGGCATGGAGCCGGTGAAATACACCCAGCGCTACACCTTTGGCACCGATGCTTTGGGCTCGGGCGTAAACCTCATCGTGGTGGTGCTGGGGCTATTTGCGATTTCCCAAGCCTTTGTGCTGCTGACCGAAGAAGACGAGAAAGTGCGCCTGACCAAGCTGCGTGGCGGGCTATTCCAAGGCCTGCGCGAGCTGGCGCGGCATCCGCGGGTGGCCTCTGTGTCGGCGGGCTTTGGCGTGATCATGGGGATGATCCCCGGCGTGGGCGAGTTCACCGCGCAGTTCATGTCTTATACTTACGCGCAGAAGACCTCGAAACGGCCGCAGGATTTTGGCAATGGCTCCTCCGAGGGGCTGATCGCGGCGGAGACCTCGAACAACGCGGTGCCGGCCGCCGCTATGGTGCCCCTCTTGGCGTTGGGCATCCCGGGCGAGGCGCTGACGGCGATGATGCTCTCGGTGTTTTACGTGCATAACGTGGTGCCGGGGCCGGGGCTGTTTCAGAACGACATGGACTTTGTCGTGGCGCTTTATCTCGCGCTGCTGATCCTGAACGTGCTGGTCTTGCTGTTCCTTCTCTGCGCCACCAATGCGCTCATTCAGGTGGTGCGCATCCCCAATCGGTTTCTCGGGGTGGCGGTGCTGACCCTGAGCTTTGTTGGCGTCTACTCGCTGCGCAATTCCGCGACAGACTGCCTGATGGCGGCAGGGTTTGGGGTCTTTGGCTTTGTGCTGAAACGCCTCAACCTGCCGGCGGTGCCGATCATCCTCGGCATGGTGCTGGGCGGCATTATGGAGGTCAAACTGCGCGCGGCCATGGCGCGGGTGAAGACCCCTTTTGATTTCATTGACCGCCCGGTGGCGTTCATCCTGTTCTCTATCATCTTGATCGTGCTTGCCGCCCATATCCTGCGGATCCGCAAGGAGGCGCGCGAGCTGAAGGAGGCCGAATGGCAGACCAAGACCTCATCAACGCGCTTCGGAGCACTACTGTTGCGCCGCAGAACCTCTTTCTTGAAGGAGCATGGACGCCGGGTGCGGGATCGCCATGCGAAGTTACTTCGCCGATTGACGGATCTGTTCTGACCACATTGGCCACCGCCACGGGGGCGGATGTCGACCGGGCGGTGGCCTCGGGGCGGCGGGCCTTTGAGGATGGGCGCTGGTCGCGGCTGGCCCCGGCGGCGCGCAAGAAGGTGCTGCACCGGATCGCGGATCGGATCGAGGCGGAGGCGGTTGCGCTGACGGTCCTCGGCGTGCGCGACAATGGCACCGAGTTCAATATGGCGCTGAAGGCGGAGGCCGGATCGGCGGCGGGCACTTTCCGTTACTACGCCGAGGCCTTGGACAAGGTGGCGGGCGAAGTGGCCCCCACCGCGCCGGATGTGCTGGGGCTGGTGCATCGCACCCCCGTTGGCGTGGTGGCGGCGATTGTGCCGTGGAATTTCCCGCTGATGATCGGCGCCTGGAAACTGGCGCCCGCGCTGGCGATGGGCAATTCGGTGGTGCTGAAGCCGGCCGAGACGGCCTCGCTGTCGCTGTTGCGGCTCGCCGAGATTTGCGCCGAGTGTGGTCTGCCGGATGGGGTGCTGAATGTGGTGACCGGGCCGGGGGCGGTCACGGGCGCGGCGCTGGCCGAGCATATGGACGTGGACGTGATGGTCTTCACCGGCTCTGGCGCGACGGGGCGGCGGCTGCTGGAGGCTTCGGCGCGCACGAACCTCAAGCGGTGCTATCTGGAGTTGGGCGGCAAATCCCCCAACATCGTCTTTGCGGATGCCAAGGATCTGGATCAGGCCGCCAAAGTCTCGGCCATGGGGATCTTCCGCAACTCGGGTCAGGTCTGTGTTGCGGGCTCGCGCCTGTTGGTCGAAGCCTCGACATACGAGGAATTTGTGGCGCGGATGGTGGCCCATGCCGAGGCCTTGCGGGTGGGCGATCCACTGGATTTGGCCTCGGACGTGGGCGCGGTGAATTCTGAAGTGCAGCTGGCGGCGAACCTTGCCCATGTGGAGCGCGCAGTGGCCGAGGGCGGCGAGCTGCGCTGTGGCGGTGGGCGCATTTTGGCGGAAACCGGTGGCAGCTATATGGCGCCGACCGTGGTGACTGGGGTGACGCAAGAGGCGAGCCTGTTCCAGAAGGAGGTCTTTGGCCCGGTTCTGGCGGTGACGCCCTTCGAGACAGAGGAGGAGGCGCTGCGGCTTGCCAATGCCACCGACTATGGCCTTGCGGCGGCGGTCTGGACCCGCGACCTGTCGCGCGCCCATCGCTGCGTGGCGGGCATTCGGGCCGGCGTTGTGCATGTGAACACCTATGGCGGCGCGGATAATACGGTGCCCTTGGGCGGCGTGGGGCAATCCGGAAATGGGCATGACAAGTCGTTGCATGCTTTGGAGAAATACGTCGATCTGAAGACGGCTTGGATCCAGCTGTGAGGAGAGCGGGGTCTTGGGCACGCCAAGACCCCGCGGCCTCCGGCGGGAGTATTTTAGGAAAGATGAAGAGGGGCGCATGGGCGACCCGGGGAGGTTGTGATGAGCGCGGACAAGACCATTCTGGTGGCGGGGACCTGGGACACCAAGGACGACGAGCTGTCCTATCTGGCGGAGGTGATCCGTGGGCAAGGCGGGCATGTGCTGAGCATGGATGTGAGCGTGCTGGGCGAGCCGCATCTGCCGGTGGATGTGTCCAAACATCAGGTGGCGGAGGCGGCGGGCAGCTCCATTCAGGCGGCGATCGACAGTGGCGATGAGAATACCGCGATGCAGATCATGGGCGCGGGTGCGGCCAAGCTGGCGCTGGATCTCTGGCGGGCGGGTCGCATTCACGGCGTGATCGTGCTGGGGGGCACCATGGGCACCGATCTGGCGCTCGACCTTTGTGGGGCGCTGCCTTTGGGGGTGCCGAAGTATATCGTCTCGACCGTGGCCTTCTCGCCCCTGTTGCCGCCGGAGCGCATTCCGGCGGATGTGCAGATGATCCTTTGGGCCGGTGGGCTCTATGGGCTGAACGATATCTGCAAGGCCTCGTTGAGCCAGGCGGCGGGGGCGGTTCTAGGGGCGGCGCGCGCGGTGGAGGCACCCCGGTTTGAGCGGCCGATGGTGGGGATGACCTCCTTTGGCAAGACGGTGCTGCGTTACATGGTGACCCTGAAGCCTGAGCTGGAGCGGCGTGGCTTTGACGTGGCGGTGTTTCATGCCACCGGCATGGGCGGGCGCGCCTTTGAGAGCCTTGCGGGCGAGGGGGCCTTTGCCGCGGTGATGGATTTTGCGCCGCAGGAGGTGAGCAATCATCTCTTTGGTGGGCTTTCAGCCGGTGAGGGGCGGATGACCCATGCGGGGCGCGCCGGGGTGCCACAGATGGTGGCGCCGGGCTGCTATGATCTCGTCGATTTTGTCGGCTGGCATGCGGTGCCGAAGGCGCTGGAGGGGCGGGAGTGTCATGCGCATAACCGCCTGTTGACCTCGGCGATGCTGGAGGGCGAGGAGCGGCGGGCGGTGGCGCGGGAGATTTGCCAAAAGCTGGCTGGCGCGACGGGGCCGGTGACCTTGTTCCTACCGGTGATGGGCTGCAATGAATGGGATCGCGACGGCGGGCCCCTGCATGATGGCGCAGCCTTGGCGGGGTTTTGCGAGGAGATCCGGCGTGCGGTGCCGACCTCAGTCACGCTGCAGGAACTCGATTGCCACATCAACGACGCGGCCTTTTGCACGGCGGTTCTGGCGCAGTTTGACGCTTGGGTCGCTGAGGGCGTGATTGCGCGCTGAGGGGGCTCTGGACCTTCTACGCGGATTGGGCAACAGTCCACCAGACGTTTGGAACTGAGGCTGAAGGACCGCGCGCCGATGAGATTTGAACCCGACCCGCAGGACCCTGAAACGCTGATGATCCATGATCCCGGCTGTCAGCAGCTGGTCGGCTATGAGACGCGGATTGATGCGGCGGGCGCTTGCACGGTGAGCCTTGATGTGGGGCCGCAGCATCTCAACCGGCATGGCATCCTGCATGGCGGCATGGTGGCGACGGTGCTCGACGTGGTTTGCGGCAATACCGCCTCGCGCTATTTCGACCCCGAGGGGCACGCGGCCTTGGTGACCGTGGCGCTGAACCTGTCCTATATCGCGGCGATGGGGCCGGGGCGGATCACCGCGACGGCGCGGGCGACGGGTGGTGGCAAAAGCACGGCCCATGTGATGGGCGAGTTGCACGACGTGGACGGGCGTTTGCTCGCCACTGCGACGGGGATTTTCCGCCGGATCACCAAGCGCTGAGGCGCGGTCTGGACGCAAAAAATGGCGGGAGATACTCCCGCCCTTTTTGTTGCGGCTCAGGCTCGATTAGCCCGAGGCCGCCGCGCGGATGGCGCGGATGTTGTCGCCGTAGACGCTGGGGTTGGAAACCGAGCCCCCCCGGAACACGGCAGAGCCTGCAACCAGCACGTCCGCCCCGGCGGCAGCCACCAGCGGCGCGGTGGTCGGGTCAACGCCGCCGTCAATCTCGATATGCACCGGGCGGTCGCCGATCATCTCGCGCAGGCTGCGGATCTTGGCGGTCATGTCGATGAACTTCTGCCCGCCAAAGCCCGGGTTCACCGTCATCACGCAGATCAGGTCGGTGAGGTCGAGGAGATGCGCCACCGCCTCGGCCGGGGTGCCGGGGTTGAGGGCGACGCCCGCCTTCATGCCAGCGCCACGGATCGCTTGCAGGGTGCGGTGGATATGCGGGCCGGCCTCCACATGGGCGGTCAGCACATCGGCACCCGCATCGGCATAGGCGTCGATGTAGGGATCGACCGGCGCGATCATCAGGTGCACGTCCATCACGGTCTTTACATGCGGGCGGAAGGCTTTGACCGCCATCGGGCCGAAGGTCAGGTTCGGCACGAAGTGACCGTCCATCACGTCCACATGGACCCAATCGGCGCCCTCGGCCTCGATGGCTTGGATCTCCTGCCCAAAGTTGGCGAAATCCGCCGACAGGATGGAGGGGGCGATCTTGATGGAACGGTCAAAGGTCATGGCGCGGGCTCCTTGGCAGAGAGAGGCGGTGAGTCTGGTGTCTGGCGCCCCTATAGCGCCTCTTGCCTGCGCTGCACAGGGTTGCTGTTGGGGCTGCGATGCTGTGTCGTCATGTCATTTACGGTGTTAGCCCTACCATGTGCTTGGCTTCTTCGGATTTCAGCGAGAAATCCTGTCCCAGCCATGCATCCCCTGCGCGGCTGGCGAGGTATAGCAGCGCTTTTGCCACCCATTCCGGCGGAATATGCAGGGATGGATTGAGGGCAGCGACGGGATTGATGCCGGATCTGCGGATCTGGACCTGCATCTCGGTCGCCACGGTGCCGGGGCTGAGGCCGATAACACGGAGGCCCAAGTCCCCCACCTCGCGATGGGCGCAGCGGGTGAGGGCGAGGACCGCCGCTTTGGAGGCGCAATAGTGGCTCCAGCCTTCGAGGGCGCTGGTCGCCGCGCCGGACGAGAGGTTCAGCACAGTGCCGCGCCCGCGCGCCACCATGCCGGGCAAGACAGCGCGCAAGCCGTGATAGACACCCTTGAGGTTGACATCGAGCATCTGCCCCCAGCTGGCGGGGTCGCTGTCGGTCAGGCGGGCAATCGGGTCGATTTGGCCTGCGTTGTTGATGAGGATCTCAATGGGGCCAAGGGATGTTTCTGCCTCGGCGACGCAGGCGGCGAGCTCTGCGAAATCTGTGATGTCACAGGGCAGGGCGAGGGCCTGGCCCCCCGTTTCGGTGATCTCTTCGGCCAGGGCAGAGAGGGCCACAACATTGCGGGCGACAAGCGCCACTTTGGCGCCTTGCGCGGCAAAGGCGCGGGCACTGGCGGCGCCGATGCCGCGGCTGGCCCCAGTGATAAGGACGGTTTGGCCGGAGAGGTCAGGGAGAGAGGACATGGGAGAAACTCCTGTAGGTGGGTGTCCCCCCCTCTCTATTGATGCGAGATTTGCGCAGACATGCTTGATCCGCCGGTATGGTCATGTGCATCCTGCATGAATGGACCTCCTTCAGCTCAAGACCCTTTTGGCCGTTGCCCAACACGGCAGCTTTGCCGCTGCGGCGCGGGCTTTGGATCAGGACCCCTCGGCGATCTCGCGCACGGTGGCGGGGGCAGAGGCGCATCTCGGCGTGCGGCTGTTTGAGCGCAGCACCCGGCGGTTGGCGGTAACGGGCGTCGGGCAGGCCTATCTCGACCGCATCGCCCCCTTGTTGGAGGAGTTGCAGCAGGCCGAGGAAGAGGCGCGCTCCGCCCGGCGCAATCCAAGCGGCACCTTGAGGATTACCGCCTCGGTTGCCTGGGGCCAGGAGTGTCTGGTGCCGCTCTTGCCCGCGTTTCGTGCGAAATTTCCCGAGATTGCGCTGGATCTGCGCCTCACTGATGCAAATCTTGATTTACTGGCGGAGGGGATCGACCTTGCCATTCGGTTGGCGCCCGCGCCGGAGGGGGATCTGATCAGCACGCGATTGCAGCGCACCACCTATCAGGTTGTCGCCGCGCCCTCTTATATAGAGGCGCAGGGTCGGCCCGCCGATCCGCAGAACCTGCGCAAACATGATTGTCTGCGAATGCCATTGCCCGGACGGGATGGCAGTTGGCATTTCCGCACGGGATTGGGCGAAGAGGTGCACGTGCCGGTCACGGGATCTGTCACCATCTCGAGCCCCTTGGCGCTGCGCGCGGCGGCACGGGCCGGATTGGGACCTGCGCTTCTGGCGGATTGGCTGATCTCTAAGGACTTGGTCGAGGGGCGATTGGTGCCGCTGTTGACGGGATGGGAGGTGACGGCGACGGGGTTTGATACCGGGGCCTGGGCGCTTTATCCCAGTCGGAGCTATATGCCTGCGCGATTGCGCGCGATGCTCGACTTTTTGAAAACCCACATGCGGGCGCCCATGTTGGCGGAGGGGAAGTCTGAGGGAAAGTGAGCGCTAACCGGGCAGGACTGACCGTTTTGCACCGGAAATGAGACCGTTTTACAAAAGTTTTACGACTCCGACACAAATGATTTGAGCGAAATGCGTAAGCCAGCGCGGAACCAAAGGGGGTCGCCACGTGCTGCGCATCAACAAACTGACCAAGAGATTCGGCGATAAGACGGCTGTTGAGGCCGCCACGCTTGAGATCGACAAACCCTGTATGCTGGGCATCATCGGACGCTCGGGTGCGGGCAAGTCCACATTGCTGCGGATGATCAACCGCCTTGGCGATGCGACCGAAGGGTCGATCACCTTTGAGGGTCGTGAAATCACCACGCTGAAAGGCCGCGACAAACGCGCCTGGCAGTCTGAATGCGCGATGATCTTTCAGCAGTTCAACCTGGTGCCGCGCATGGATGTGGTGTCGAACGTGCTGCATGGCACGCTCAACCGCCGCTCCACCTTCTCGACCCTGTTCAACCTTTATCCGATGACGGACATCCACAAGGCGATCGACATTCTCGACCGTCTGGGCATTGCCGAACATGCGCCGAAACGCGCCGAAGCCCTGTCCGGTGGCCAGCAGCAGCGGGTGGCGATTGCGCGCGCGCTGATGCAGGACCCGAAGATCATCCTCGCCGATGAGCCCATCGCCTCGCTTGATCCGATGAACGCGCAAACCGTGATGGAAGCGCTGCGCCGCATCCACGAGGAAGACGGCCGCACCGTGATCGCCAACCTGCACACGCTGGACACTGCGCGTCGCTATTGTGACCGCGTCGTGGGGATGCGCGATGGCCGTATCGTGTTCGACGGCCTGCCCGAGCAGCTGACCACCGGCGTGGCCCGCGAAATCTATGGCGCGGGGGATGATTTCTCCGAAGCCGCCACATCGACCGAAATCGAAACCCTCGACCGTTCGGATGCCGAGAAGGCCATCCAAGAGGCCGAGGCCTTCGTCTGAGACCGACCCTCTTTCATCATCTCGGGGCCGGAGTGGCCTCGGGCCATCAAAACCGGAGTGTATGAGATGAAAAACCTGATCCTTGCCGCACTGGCCACCACCGCCCTGACCACCCCGGTCCTGGCAGAAGACATCACCGAGTTCCGCATCGGCATCCTCGGCGGCGAAAACGCCCAGGACCGTCTGAACTCCAACGAGTGCCTGCGCGCCAAAACCGAAGAGCTGCTCGGCGTTGAAACCAAGCTGTTTGCTCCGGCTGACTACGACGGCGTGATCCAGGGCCTGCTGGGCGGCACCATCGACATGGCATGGCTGGGCGCATCCGGCTACGCGAAAACCTACCTCTCCGACCCGGAAGCGGTTGAGCCGGTTCTGGTCAAAGTGAACGTGGACGGCGGCTACGGCTACCACTCCATCGGTTTTGCCCGCAAAGACAGCGGCATCACCTCGCTGGAAGACGTCAAAGGCAAAGTGTTTGGTTTCGGTGACCCGAACTCCACCTCTGGCTTCCTGATCCCCTCCATCGAGATCCCGCAGCAGACCGGCGCGACCATGGAATCCGGCGCTTACTTCGGTGAAGTGAAATTCACCGGTGGCCACGAGCAGACCATCGTTGCAGTGAACAACGGCGACATCGACGCAGGCGTGACCTGGGCCGACGGTCTGGGCAACTGGGAAGACGGCTACAACTCTGGCGCGCTGCGTCGTGCGGTTGATGCAGGTCTCGTTGACATGAACGACCTGACCCAGATCTGGATGTCCAAGCCGATCCCGGAAGGCCCGGTTGTTCTGCGTAAGGCTCTGCCGGAAGCGGTCAAAGTCAAAATGACCGGTCTGATGGCCTCCCTGCCGGCGATGGACTACGACTGCTACTACGGTGTGGCTGCGGGCGACTCCAAAGGCTTCATGCCGATCTCCCACGACGCCTATGAAGTGATCGTCGAAGCGCGCAAGCTGAAGTCCAACTAAGCGCTGACGTTTGAATATGCGGGGTTCGGATCTGCGGTCCGAGCCCCGTTTTTGGCACATGGAGCACCGCCGGGTCTTTGGCCTGATATCGGGCTCCGCCAGTTTACTTTCAGGACGAACCTATGGCTGATCAGACCGCTCAGGCTCCGCGCACCGTTGCGGAGATCCGGGACGCGTATACCGACCTCACCCGACGCAAGCGCCTTTATGGCGGCATGTTGCTGGTGGTGTTCATCGCGTTGATGGCGGCGGGTTTCCGCACCGCCGATGACCGCAATGCGGGCTCTTTTGTGGATGGCTGGTATCGGATGCTGGACTATCCTGCAGAGGTGCTGTCGGAAGCGGCAGAGAAAGCCGTGCAGCTGCCCGGCCATATCGTCCATTTCGCACCGGCCTTGTTTGAGACGCTGAATATCGCGGCGGCCTCGACCCTGATCGGGGCGATCTTTGGGATTTTCCTGTCCCTGATGTCCACCCGTGGCATGGCGCGTTGGCCCATGCTGATCCCGCTGTTCCGCCGCATCGCTGATATCTGCCGTGCGATCCCGGAGATCGTGATTGCGCTGGTGCTGATCTTCCTTTTGGGCGGCGGGCCGGTGCCTGCGATGATCGCCATTGCGATCCATACCGCCGGCGCGCTGGGCAAGCTGTTTTCCGAGGTGAACGAGAATGTCTCTCTGAAACCGGTTGAGGGGCTCACCTCGGTCGGCGCCTCCTGGGCGCAGCGGATGTGGCTCGGGGTGATACCGCAGGTGGGGCCGAACTATGTCTCCTATGCGCTGTTGCGGTTTGAGATCAACATTCGTGCCTCTGCAATCCTCGGTTTTGTTGGAGCAGGCGGCATCGGCTACGAGCTGAAGAACGCCATGTCCTGGGGGCAGGGGCGTTACGACGAGGCCGCTGCGATCTTTGTTCTGTTGTTCCTGACCATCGTAGTGGTCGACCAAATCTCCGGCGCGTTGCGTGACCGGCTGACCCATGGCGCGCGGTCTGGCGCTCAGAAGACAGGCGCGCGTCCGGCCGCCAAAGCGGGGGCGTGAGCATGACGACTTGGGATATCAATTCCGGCCCGCTGAAGGGCGAAATGGAGCAGCTGTTCGTCCGCAAGCGGATCATGAACTTTGCTGTGCCTGCGCTGGTGCTGGCCTATCTGACCTATGTGTTCTTTGCCTTTGACGTGCTGGGCCTGTGGGAACGCGCCTCGATCGACAATGCCAAGACGCTGGTGTCGGACACCTATAGCTACAAAACCCATGTGACGCGCGACAATCGGTCGGGCGAGGTGAACTTTGCCGTCGAAGGTGAGCGCAAGGGCGAATATCCCGAGGGCATGTCGCCTGCTTGGGTGACGCCGGGCGAGACCACTGTGATCGACCTTGAGGACGGTCATGTGGTGCGTTTTGGTCCCGAAAGCATCGAATATGACATTCCCGGCTACGGTCTGGTGACGGCGACGCCGACGCGCAGCCAAGGGGTGGTGACAACCCTGCCCGACGGCGATGTGCCGGAGTGGATCAACATCTCCAAGAACCGTTTGGCGATCACCACTGATGCGGGCCGCCTGACCGTGACCCGCAACCGGGCCGAGGTCTTCCGCTATTTCCTCGGCTGGGAGCTGTTCTTCTTTACTCTCGACAGCCCTTATCACGGCATGGGGCCGGGCGAGTTGCTGTCCCATGCGGTCTCGGGCGAGGCCGGGGCGATCTGGAATGACTTCTGGACCAACAAGATGTGGCGTCATTCCGATGTGGCCTGGGCCATTGGCGAGACGATCCTGATGGCCTTTCTCGGCACCTTTGGGGCTGGCATCGTGGCGCTGCCCTTGGCCTTCTTGGGCACGCGGAACTTCATGCCGGTGCGTGTGGTGCGGTTTGTGGCGCGGCGGTTCTTTGACTTTGTGCGCGGCGTGGACTCGCTGATCTGGACCGTGGTTTTGGCGCGTGCCTTTGGGCCGGGTCCGCTGACCGGCGCGCTGGCGATCCTGATTACGGACACTGGCACCTTTGGCAAGATCTTCTCCGAGGCGCTGGAAAACGTCGATGAAAAGCAGATCGAGGGCATCACCTCGACCGGGGCGAAACCGGTGCAGCGCTACCGCTTTGGGGTGATCCCGCAGATCACGCCGGTCTTGCTGTCGCAGTTGCTGTACTTCCTTGAGTCCAACACACGCTCGGCGACCATCATCGGTGCGATCACCGGCGGCGGCATCGGTCTGTTGCTGACACAAGCGATCATCACCCAGAAGGACTGGGAAGAGGTGGCCTATTACATCGTGCTGATCATCCTGATGGTGATGCTGATGGATTGGTTCTCCGGCTGGCTGCGCCGCCGCCTGATCAAAGGCGACGAAGGCGGGCACTGAAGCCCTCTTGGATTGACAAGAAAGCCCCCTGTCGCGGCCGCGACAGGGGGCTTTTTGTTTCTACTCGGGCGCGGCTTTGATGGCGCTTGCGCGCTGAAAATGCTAAATTAAGTCTAGTTGTCTACTGAATCACGACAGGTCCATTGATGCCCAAACTTTCCAGCGTAGAGCCGCTTATCCACCCCGGGTGTAGCCTCACCAACAGCACCTTTGGCGCCTATGTGGAGATCGGCGCAGACACCCGCGTCGCCAATAGCAGCTTTGGCGATTACAGCTATTGCGACCGGATGTGCGACATCGCCAATGCCAAGGTCGGCAAGTTCGCCAATATCGCCAGTTCCGTGCGGATCGGGGCGACAGATCACCCGATGGAGAAGGCGTCATTGCATCACTTCCTCTATCGTTCGGCCAGCTATTGGGAGGATGTGGAAGATGACGCTGATTGGTTCGCCCACCGCAAGAGCCGCAGGGCGACGATCGGCCACGACACCTGGATCGGCCATGGCGCGCTGATCAAACCGGAGGTGACGATAGGCCATGGCGCGGTCGTGGCCTCGGGTACGGTGGTGACCAAGGACGTGGCGCCCTACACGATTGTCGGCGGCAATACCGCGCGGCTGATCCGCCGCCGCTACCCGGAGGAGGTGGCCGAGCGGATGATGGCGTTGGGCTGGTGGGACTGGGACCATGCTGCCTTGCGGGCGGCCCTGCCTGATTTTCGTGCGCTCAAGGCCGAGGCGTTTCTCGAGAAATACGCGGAATAATAGACTCTACTTCAGCTCATAGGTGGGTGCCCGGCAGAGGCGGGGGGCTCCCACCCCTGCAGGTGCCTTAGGCCCTTTGGGCCAAGACCCCTTGGCGGAGTTGGGCCCGGCCGCGCGTCCCCTTTGGGGACGCGCGGCGCGCCGTCGACCCGATGGGTCGACGGCGCCACGCCCAACGGGAGCGGATCGTGAAAGCGATCCAGCGACGGGCGGGAGCGCCCCCGTCTTGAGTAAAATGCGACCCTATCGGGGGGGGGGCGTAATCGCTGAAGGGTCAGTCGTCGCCGACGGTCAGCGTTACGCGATCCCCGGCAAACCAGGTGCGTCCAAACTCGATGGGTACACCATTGAGGTCGTCGGAAATACCCGTGGTGCGTAGGATCGGCGCGCCCTCGGAGGTTCTGAGATGCAGCGCCTGCGTTGCGGTGGCGAGTTTCGCGGTGATCCGGGTTTCGCGGCGGGTGTAATCCTCCACCCCGCAGGCCCCGAGCGCGGCGGTGATTGAATCATGCGCGTCCAGCGCCTCGAGGATGCCGGGCAGGCGGTCGGCTGGGAACACCGTGCGGGCCAGCGCGACCGGGTGGTCATCGGCGTAAGACAGCCCTTCGTAGACCACCACCGGGTCGCCGGGGGCGAGGTCGAGGGCATCGGCCTCGCGCGCGTCAGCGGCCAGCACCTCCAGCCGCAGGATCTTTTTGCTCGGCACCCGACCGGCGCGGCGGATGTTCTGATGAAAGCGAATGCGCTTGCCCACCGGATAGTCGGTTGGTTTCGCAGCGACAAAAACACCCGCCCCGCGCCGCGCATGGACCAGGCCTTGTTCTGCCATATCCGCCAGCGCGCGGCGCACCGTGTGGCGGTTGACGCCGAACCGCTCCGCCAATTGCGCCTCGGCGGGCAGTTTCGAGCCGGTCTCATAGCGCCCCTGCGCGATGTCATCCGTGAGGGTGATCGCGATGGATTTCCAAACCGGGGTGCGGGTGGCGGATTTTGGCATCTTGGACCTCTGTCACCAAAGCTTCACGTTTGCACGGCTTGCGCAGTCACAACCGACTCATGTAGTATTTGTCTAGTTGTATAGGACATGTAGACAATCCTGCCAAGAGGCGACACACGATATGACACAAGACATGACGTCGGATCAGGCGACTGCGGCGCGCAAGGCTTGGATGAGCCTGTTGGCGACCGCGTCCGAAGACCGGCTCGCTGCGCTTTTCGACACGTTGGGCGCTTGCCCGGAGCATGACACGCTGCGCGCCCCGGAAACCGGGGGTGTGATGGTGCGGGGTCGTGCGGGCGGCACCGGTGCGCCCTTTAACCTTGGTGAGATGACCGTCACCCGCTGCACGTTGAAACTCGCCACTGGTGTGGTGGGCCACGGATATGTGCAGGGGCGCAGCAAGCGGCAGGCGGAACTCGCGGCCAAGCTTGATGCGATGATGCAGACGGAGGCGGCGGAAGAGGTGGAGGCAAAGGTCCTCACGCCGCTGCGCGCCGAGCGCATTTTGGCGCGTGACGATCGCGCGGCCAAGGCGGCGGCCACCAAGGTCGATTTCTTCACCATGGTGCGAGGAGAAGACTGATGAGCATGACCAATATCTATTCCGGCGGTTTCGCCGATCCCGCTGTGGCGGCGGCGCATGGATTTCGCGCCGCGATGGACGTGATGGCGCGGCCCGGCACGCGGCGCGAGATCACCGGCGGCATCGCCCCAGAGGGTCTGAGCCCGGCGGCGGCGAGCCTGATCCTGACGCTCTGTGATCCGGAAACCGGCATCTACCTCGCGCCCGACGTGGACAGCGAGGCGCTTCGCGGGTGGATCACCTTCCACACCGGCGCGCCGCTGGTTTCGGCGGATAAGGCCGATTTCGCGGTGGGCGGCTGGGAGGCGCTGATGCCGATGGATCAATATCGCATTGGCACCACGGAATATCCCGACCGCTCGGCGACTTTGGTGGTTGAGCTGGCGGAATTTGCCGCCCCCAACGCCACCCTGACCGGCCCCGGCATCAAGGATACCGCGCGGATGTATCTGCCGGACCTCGCGCTCTTGCAGCGCAATGCCATTCTCTACCCGCTTGGGGTCGATCTGTTCTTTACCTCTGGGTCCGAGGTTGCGGCGCTGCCGCGTTCCACCCAGATCCAACCGGAGGGCTGATCGCATGTATGTAGCCGTTAAAGGTGGCGAGCGCGCCATCGACAATGCCCATGCCTGGCTCGCCGAGGAGCGCCGGGGTGACACCAGCATCGCCGAGATGACGCTGGCGCAGATCCGCGAACAGTTGAAGCTGGCGGTCAATCGCGTGATGGCGGAAGGCTCGCTTTATGATCCGGACCTCGCGGCGCTGGCGATCAAACAGTCGCGCGGCGATCTGATCGAGGCGATCTTTCTGATTCGCGCCTATCGCACCACCCTGCCGCGTTTTGGTAACTCGCGCCCCGTCGAGACGGCGGAGATGGCCTGCGACCGGCGCATCTCGGCGACGTTTAAGGACGTGCCGGGCGGGCAGGTTCTGGGGCCGACCTTTGACTACACGCACCGCTTGCTGGATTTCAAACTGGCGGCAGAAGGCGAAGTGACCGAGGCCGCCAAGGCAGAGCCGCGCCGCGAGCCGACGCCGCATGTGACCTCGTTCCTGCGGGGGGAGGATATCATCCAGACCGAGGAGGCCTCTGAGGCGACGCCCAAGGATATCACCCGCGAGCCGATGTCCTTTCCCGCCGACCGCGCCACGCGGTTGCAGACCCTAACGCGAGGCGATGAGGGCTTTGTGCTCGGCATGGCCTATTCGACCCAGCGCGGCTATGCGCGCAACCACGCCTTTGTCGGCGAGTTGCGCATTGGCACCGTGGCGGTGGAGATGGACATTCCTGAGTTGGGCTTTGCCATCGAGATCGGCGAGGTGGAGCTGACGGAATGCGAGACGGTGAACCAGTTCAAAGGCTCCAAAACCGAGCCGCCGCAGTTCACCCGAGGCTATGGGCTGGTCTTCGGCCAGACCGAGCGCAAGGCGATCTCCATGGCGCTGGTCGATCGGGCTTTGCGTTGGAAGGAATTGGGCGAGGACAATCTGGGGGCTGCCGCGCAGGATGAGGAATTTGTCCTTAGCCACTGTGACAACATTCAGGCGACCGGGTTCCTCGAACATATCAAGCTGCCGCATTACGTCGATTTCCAGTCCGAGCTGGAACTGGTGCGCAAGCTGCGCCGCGAGGCAGAGGCCGCGCGGATTGCGGCGGCGCAGGCGCGGGAGGCGGCGGAATGAGGCCTTCCAACACAAGGGCAGCGACTGCCTGGGCGGGCGCGCATGCGCCTGCCGGGGGGCAGGCAGGCGCAGCCCGGGCCGCAAGCGCCCCGGGCGAGAAAGCCGCACCCGTCTTCACCCCTTCCCGATCCCTTCGAGCGACCGAAAGGACTCGATATGTCTGACTACAATTTCGCCTACCTTGACGAGCAGACCAAGCGGATGATCCGCCGCGCGATCCTCAAAGGCCTCGCCATTCCCGGCTATCAGGTGCCCTTTGCCAGCCGCGAGATGCCGATGCCCTATGGTTGGGGCACCGGCGGGGTGCAGGTCTCTGCTGCGGCGCTGACGCCCGAGGACACGCTGAAGGTCATCGACCAAGGCGCCGATGACACCACCAATGCGGTCTCGATCCGCAAGTTCTTTGAGCGCACGGCGGGGGTCGCCACCACCGAGGAGACCGAGAAGGCCTCGATCATCCAGACCCGCCACCGCATCCCCGAAGCCGATCTGCGCGAGGATCAGATCCTTGTCTACCAAGTGCCGATCCCGGAGCCCTTGCGGTTCCTCGAGCCGCGCGAGACCGAGACCCGCAAGATGCACGCGCTGGAGGAATATGGCCTCATGCATGTGAAACTCTATGAGGACATCAGCCAACACGGCGCGATTGCCACCTCCTACGCCTATCCGGTGAAGGTGGAGGGGCGCTATGTGATGGACCCGTCGCCCATTCCGAAATTCGACAACCCCAAGATGGAAATGGCGGCGATCCAGCTCTTTGGTGCGGGGCGGGAGCAGCGGATTTACGCGGTTCCCCCCTACACCAAAGTGGTCTCCCTCGATTTCGAGGATTACCCCTTTGAAGCCACCAAGGCCGACCATCCTTGCGACCTTTGTGCTGCCGAGGACAGCTATCTCGACGAGGTGATCCTTGATGACCAAGGCGGGCGGATGTTCGTCTGCTCGGACACTGATTATTGCCGCACCCGGCGCGAGGCGGGGCATGTGGGGCGTTTGGGTACCGAGGCTCCCCTACAAACCGGACCGGAGGCCGCGTGATGCATCCCCTGCTTAAAGTTAACAATATCAAAAAGATGTACGGCAACCGCATCGGCTGCACCGATGTGTCCTTTGACCTATACCCCGGTGAGGTGATGGGCATCGTGGGCGAGTCTGGCTCCGGTAAATCCACGCTTCTGAACTGCCTTGCGGGGCATCTGGAGGCGGATGGCGGCGAGGTGATCTTTGATACCCGCGACCGGGGGCCTGTGGATACGCTCACAATGTCGGAGCCCGAACGGCGGATGCTGGGGCGTACCGATTGGGCCTTTGTCCACCAACACGCCCGCGACGGCTTGCGCATGTCGGTTTCGGCCGGCGGCAATATCGGCGAGCGGCTGATGGCGGTGGGTGATCGGCACTACGGCAATATCCGCGACCGAGCCATTGATTGGCTCGACCGGGTGGAGATTGACGAGAGCCGGGTGGATGACCGCCCCACCGCCTTTTCCGGCGGGATGCAGCAGCGTTTGCAGATCGCCCGCAATCTGGTGACCGGCCCGCGACTGGTGTTCATGGACGAACCCACGGGGGGGCTGGACGTCTCGGTGCAGGCGCGGCTGTTGGATCTGTTGCGCGGACTTGTGCGCGAAATGGGCCTGTCGGCGATCATCGTCACCCATGACCTTGCGGTGGTGCGCCTGCTGGCGGATCGCCTGATGGTGATGAAATCCGGCCACGTGGTGGAAACCGGTCTGACGGATCAGGTGCTTGATGATCCGCAACATGCCTATACTCAGCTTCTGGTCTCTTCAGTGCTGCAGGTGTGACGCATGCTCTTTGCCTATACGATGGAAAATACTTCCCTGACCCGCCTTCCCGAGGGTGCCCCGCTGGAGGAGGCCCATTGGGTCGACCTCTACCGGCCGCAGCCCGAGCAGGTGGCGCGGGTCAAGGCGCTGGGGTTCGAAGTGCCGACCCTTGCGGATATGGAGGAGATCGAGATCTCCAATCGGTTCTATCGTGCGGGCAAAGTGGATGTACTGACCGTTTCGCTCCCGGGGCTTGATCCCGACAAGCACCGCACCTTTGGCCCCGTTGCCTGCCTTCTGGGGCCGGACCGACTGGTTACTGTGCGCTACCACGCGCCGCGCCCGTTCGAGACGCTGCCTTCCCATGTGGAAGGCAGCAATGCCGGTTGCAAGACCGTCTCGCATCTCTTCCTCACCCTGATGGAGGAGATCGTGGCGCGGATGGCGGACCTGTTGGAAACCGTCGGGCGCGAGCTTGACGACAGCGCGGCCAAACTCTTTGACGACAAGGGCGTTTGGGGCGACGGGCTGGAGGTGATGCTCAGGGACGTGGGCCGCGCGGGCGAGATGTTGGCCAAGTATCGCCAATGTTTGCTGACGCTGGAGCGGGCGCTTTCAACCTTTGGCGTCACCCATGATGCCAAGGACCTGCGCAGCTACACCAAGGCGACGGGCCGCGACATTCAGGCGCTCTTGGTCCATGCGGATTTCCTCTCTGGCCGGATCGCGCATCTCACGGATGTGATCCTCGGCATGGTCACGCTGGAACAGGGCATCACCGGGCGCATCGTCTCGGTGGTGGCCGTGATCTTCCTGCCGCCGACGCTGGTGGCCTCTGTCTATGGCATGAACTTTGAATATCTGCCCGGCCTGCATTCCGATTACGGCTGGATGATCGCCACCGGCCTGATGGGGCTGTCGGCGCTGGGCACGCTTCTCTTCTTTCGTTGGAAAGGCTGGCTATGACCGCTTCTCAGACCCCTATGATCGACATCCGCGATGTCGCTAAAACCTTCACCCTGCACAACCAAGGCAGCGCGCTGATCCCGGTGATGGAGGGGGCGACCCTTTCTGTTTCGCCCGGCGAATGCGTTGGGCTGATCGGTGCCTCGGGCGCGGGGAAATCGACCCTGATGCGGCTGATCTACGGCAATTACCTTGCCGCCTCCGGCCAGATCCTCATTGGCGATGTGGACGTCGCCCGCGCCGAGCCGCGCGAGATTTTGGAACTGCGCCGCAAGACGCTGGGCTATGTCAGCCAGTTTTTGCGGGTGGTGCCGCGGGTCTCGACCCTTGATGTGGTGGCGGAGCCTTTGCTGGCGGTCGGCACGCCCTTGGAGGCCGCCCGGGATCGCGCCGCCACGCTTCTGGCGCAGCTCAACATTCCGGAGCGTCTGTGGACCCTCAGCCCCACCACCTTTTCCGGTGGCGAGCAGCAGCGGGTGAACATCGCGCGCGGCTTTGCCTATGACTATCCCGCGATGCTCTTGGATGAGCCGACCGCCAGTCTGGATGCGCAGAACCGCGCCACGGTGCTCGGGCTGATCGAAAGCGCCAAGGCGCGCGGGGCCGCGATCATCGGCATCTTCCACGACGAGGCCGCGCGCGAACAGGTCTGTGACCGTTTCGTCGATGTTTCGGCCTTCTCGCCCAAGGCCGCCGCATGAGTGCGCTTGCCGACAAGACCCAGCACAAAGGGCCGGTGATCGCCGTTGTCGGCCCCTCGGGTGTCGGCAAGGACAGCCTGATGAGCGGGCTTTCGGTGGCGGACCCTCGGCTGCGGTCGATGCGCCGGGTGATCACCCGCGCGCCAGAAGCGGGCGGCGAGGATTACCAACCGGTCAGCGAGGCGGAGTTCGCTGCGCTGGTCGAGGCGGATGTCTTTGCCCTGCATTGGCAGGCGCATGGGCTCCACTACGGTGTCCCGCGCGACATTGAAAAGCTGCGTATCGGCGCCTCGGGCGTTTTGGTGAACCTGTCGCGGGCGGTGCTTTTGCAGGCGCAGGAGGTGTTTGACGACTTCCGCGTGATCTCGGTCATCGCGCGGCCTGAGGTTCTGGCAGCGCGTCTTGCGGGACGTGGGCGTGAGGATGCGGCGGAGGTGGAGCGGCGTTTGGCGCGGGCCAGCCTCGCCTTACCGAGCGGTCTGGAACAGGTCTATGAGGTGGACAACAGCGGCGCACTTGGCGCCGCCATTGCCCAGGCTCAAGCCATTATTCAGGCGGCGAGGGGGTAGCGTTGGATCAGGTGAAACCGTCCTTCGGCATCCTCGCCCATCAACGCCAGATCGGTGATCACAAAGGGCTGCGGCAGGAGCGGCGCCAGCTCGCTCGCCAGATAGTCTTCGACCGCGGGCAAATCCCCCTTGGGCAGCTTGCCCGTCAGGGTGATGTGGAAGCGGAACTGGTCGAGCACGTAAGGATAGCCCCATTGCAACAGATGGGCGTCCTGTTCGGGGCTGAGGCCTCCAGCGCGGCGCTTTTCGATCTCTGCCTCGGGGGCGGGCGCGCGGAACGGGTCCAGCTCGGTCACGCAGGTCGCCGCCAGCGCATTGAGCGCGGTCACGTCACCAATCGGGCGCAGGGCCAGAAACCGTCCCAAACGCTCGATCTGCAAACCGTCGAGCACGACTGGCGCTCGGGTTGCGACGAGAGCCGCACAGGCAGCGCGCAACGCGCCTTCGTCAGTGCCCTCCGCCAGTCGCATCGGCGGTTTCATCGTCGCATGCAGGCCGTATTTGCGCGGGGTTGCGGTGATCGCCGCCACGTCAAGCGTCCCACCCTCGGGATGCGCGACCTCAGCGCCCGTTTCCATGTCCCAACCCAACCATTGGGTTGCCCATTTGCTCCACGCCGCATCGGCGGGTGGCGCGTAGTAAATCGCATATCGCGTAAATGTCACATTGGCCTCCTAAGACGTGGGCCTTCCCTATCCCGAAAGATGTGAACTCCAGATGACACAAGAGTTGATCCTTGCCAATGCCACGCTGATCCTTGCAGGCGAGACCCGCACAGGCTCTGTCAAAATTTCCGATGGCGTGATTGCCGATATCTCCGACGGGGCGGCGGTGCCTGCCGGTGCGCTGGACCTTGGCGGCGATTATCTGAGCCCCGGTCTGGTGGAGCTGCACACCGACAATCTGGAACGCCATATCGAGCCGCGTCCCGGTGTCGACTGGCCGCATGCGGCGGCCCTGGTGGCGCATGATGCGGAGCTGGCCTCGACCGGGATCACCACGGTGTTTGACGCGATGCGCGTGGGCTCGATCCAACGTGGCAAGGGACGCTACATCAAATATGCGCGCCAGTTGGCGAGTGAGATGTTGGAGCTGCGGGCTAAGGACATGTTGAAGATCAGCCATTTCCTGCATCTGCGGGCCGAGGTCTGCTCGGAAACGCTGGCGGAGGAGCTGTCGGAATTCACAGCTGAGGACCGCGTGGGTCTGGTCAGCCTGATGGATCACACGCCCGGCCAGCGCCAGTTCCGCGATATCGCGAAGCTGGAGCAATATGTGAAGTCCAAGCGAGGCATGTCCGATGAGGAATTCATCGAGCATGTGGCCACGCTGAAAGAACTGCGCGAAGAGTTTGGCGACATGCATGAGGTTGCGACCGTAGCAGAGGCTGCCCGCTTTGGCGCGGTGCTGGCGAGCCATGATGACACGACCGAGGCGCAGGTGGTGACGTCGGCCGGGCACGGCATTCGTCTGGCGGAGTTCCCGACCACGGTGGAGGCGGCGCGTGCCTGTCATGCTCATGGGATCAAGGTTATGATGGGGGCGCCGAACCTGATCCGCGGCGGCTCGCATTCTGGCAATGTGGCGGCCAGCGAACTGGCGGAACTGGAGCTTCTGGACATCGTGTCGTCGGACTATATCCCGGCCGCGCTGTTGCAGGCTGCGGTGAAGCTTGGCGACATCTGGGGCGATTTGGCACGTGGTATGGCGACGGTCACCTCCGCACCCGCGGCGGCTGTCGGGCTTGAGGACCGTGGTGTTCTGGCCGTGGGCAAGCGGGCCGATGTGATCCGCTTCCGCATTGCCGAAGGTACCCCGATGCTGCGCGCCGTTTATTCGCGCGGAGAGCGTGTCGCCTGACCTCAGCTCGATCGACTGTTACAAAGCGGAGCGCGGCCCCTCGATGAGGGGCCGCGCGCTGGTTTAGTGGAAAGGCAAGGCCGAGAGGCGCTACTGCCGCATGCAAAGACTGCGTTTGGGGAGAGGGCAACACGGGGTGGGCCGCAGGCGCGCCCCGTGCCACGGGCGACTTGCATCGCAAGGCGCAAAGCCTGTGAGCCACGTCAGTGGCTCTCCGCTGAGATCAGGCTAAGCTCAGTCGGCGCGGTAGAACATGTAGCGGCCTTCGGGGATACCCGCAGGGCCGTCGATCTCGGTGAGGCCGACCAAGGGCTGGCCGGAGATCACAATGCCTCCCGGCGCCATCACACGCGCCAGCGCGGGGGAGAGTTTCGCCGCCTCGGCCACATCCTTTTCCTTCACGCCAAAGCCGAGGTCGTAGTGGGCCAGCGCCAGTTGGTGACCGTCTTGGGAAAGCCGCGCCAGCATCGGTTCTGCTTCGCCTTGCAGGAAGTTCTCCTCCGGCGGCACGCAGGAGGGGTGACATTGCAGCACCCGGTCGATGACCCAGACGCGGCGGTCTAGCAGTACTTCGCGCAAATGGTCATAGGTGCGCCCATTGCCGAGCCCGAGGTCCAGCACGTCACCCTTAACCTCGGCAATCGCCGAAGCGGCCCAGTTCAACCCGTCTCGTTGGGCGGTCAGGCGGCGCAGCATGCTGTCCAGTCGGCTCATCTCAGGCAATCCTTTCATTGTAACGCCACGGCGTCGAGGGGCCTGCAAGCAGGCGGGAGAGCAGGCGCTCGGAGAAGTCCCAAATCGCTGCATCATGCACCAGATGGTGGGTCAGATACCCCAAGGGTTCGGCCCGGTCCTCTTGTCCCAAGCGCCGTGCCTGCAAGCGGAGAACCAGTGTGGCGAGGATTTGTTCCTCGGCCAACAGCCCGCGAGAGCCCTTCCAGTCGATCGGGTCGATATGGGTGTTGATCTGAACCAATCCCGGCGCCGCATTCACACGTTTGCGTGGCCCGAAGGTCGATAGTGCGGAGAAATCCAATCCGGCCAGCCAGGGCAGAAGCGCCGGCGACACGCGGTTCCAAGGCGGCACGAACATCGGTTGCAGGCGGGAACCAAACATCTGCTTGAGGCGGGCCATACCTGCCTCGGCCTCATTCAGCGCCTCATCAACCGGGCGGGTACTGCCAAACTCGCATTTCTTCTTGTCGGCAGGCGCGTGGTTTTCATGCGCCCATCCATGCACCACCGGGACCAGATGGGCGGAGTGTTGAACCACATCCGCCAGCTCCGGCGTTGCCTCTTTGGGGATCACCGCAAGGTGCACCGGCATATCGAGGGTTCGGGCCAGGGCCTCCAGCCGGGTGAGCGCTTCGGACGGGGCGACGGCATCGTCATCGCGCCACCACAAGGGCAGATGCAAAGCCTGCGCGGCCCAAAGCTCCAGTTCCGCGTCAAGCGCGTCCCAGCCGTTTGTCATGAATGTCTCCCCCGAGCGTGGCGCTGCACCTCCCCGTGCAACGTTTGCGCAATCTCCACACTTCGGGTGGCTCCGTCAAATTCGAAACCGTCAAGGCTGCGTTGCGGCTCTTGCATGACTTTACGCAGGGCGGCGCAGAGCCGGTCCGGGGTCAAGCTGCTGGCGGCCTCAACTGCAAAGCCCGATAGGGACTTCAGGCTTTCGGCCCGCAGGGATTGCTCGACTTCCTTGCCTGCATCAAAGGGAACCAACACGGCCGGAGTGCCAGATTGCAAGAGGTCCAGCGCGGTGTTGTAGCCACAGAGGCTCACTGAGGCGGCGGCATGGGGCAGCATGGCGCGGAACTCTGGCCGGGCGGGTTCCAGTTGAGCAGGGGAGGCCGGATCGCGCAGGCGGTCGATCCGCTGGGCCGCGTCGCTGCCGCCGATCAACAGGCGCCAAGGGTAGTCGGGCATCTGCTTTGCTGCTTCGATCGCGCAGGCATAAAGCGCATCGCCCACGCTGCCACCACCCGCGCTGACAAGGATTTCGCCCTTGCCCAACCCCTCCGGGTGGGGGGCTGCAGCGGGGGGCGCGACATAGCCTGTGTAGTGCAGCTTGGCCGCCAGCGCCTCGGTCACCGGCCAGCTGATGTCGAGCGTGGTGGCTTTGGGGTCTGAATGCACCAAAACGCCGTCGTAATAGGCGGTGATCACGGCCTCCGCCTCTGTGGCCTTTTTCGGCTTTGAGGGGGGGGCGAGAATATCGCGAATGGAGGAGAGGATCAGCGGGCGTTTGGGCTGCGCATGCGCGGCCTCGAGAAGGGCGTGGAACTCTGCCTTCAACGTGCGACGGCCAAAGGGGTAGAGTTCAGTGATCAGCACATCCGGCGCACTATCCTCAAGGAGGGTGATGAGCACGGCACGCCGGGCGCTGAGATATCTTTCATCCACCGGCGTGCCCTCTGGGCCAAGCAGGCGCGCAAAATCCACCCCGTCCGAGCGCAGCGGCGGCAGCTGCACCAGCGTGATGCCGTCGGTCGAGAGTTGCGGTGCCGGAAATCCGCCTGAGGCGACGGTGACGAGATGCCCCTTGGCGACAAAAGCGCGTCCCAGCGTGAGAGCGCGGGACAGATGCCCAGTACCAAGGAGATGGGTGACGACAATCAGAACCTTCATGGGGCGCGTTTTAACAGACGTATCGGTTCTGGCCATGGGGTCAATTGATCGCCCGCGATCTCGACCACAAAGAGGCGGTTGCGTTTGATCTGAAACGGGGCGGGGCTGTCGAAGTTCCAGCCATAGGCGCGGGCAAGGATCATCCGCATGATGCCGATATGGCAGACGGCGACGGTGTCGCGGGTGAGGATGGCGATCCAAGGGGCGATGCGGGTCCAGACCTCCGCCGGGCTCTCGCCGCCGGGGGGGCGGTAGTCCCAGCCCCACTGTTCGATGTCGCGAAAGCCAGAGGTCGGATCGGCGCGCAAGGTGATGCCGTGCTGGCCTTCCCAATCGCCCCAGTTCATCTCGATCAGGGCCTTGGTGGTCTGGGGCTCTTGGTCGGTGATCAGTCGAGCGGTCTCTGCCGCGCGCAATAGTGGGCTCGACCAGAGGTGGGCACCGCGCCAACCCTCGGGCAAGCATTGGGCGGCAAGTTCGGCGCGGGCGGCGGCGTCAAGCGGGATATCGCTGCGCCCCTGGATGCGGCCTGCGCGGTTCCATTCGGTATGGCCATGGCGCAAGAGGGCGAGGCGGATCACGCAGAGCGCTCCAGCAGCGGCGTCAGCGCAGCCCAAAGCGTGGCGCGGGCGGCGGGGCGCAGGTGGCGCGTGGCGATATGATCGCGCACCCGCCGTCCGAGAGCTTCGCGTTCATCCGCACTGTCGCGCAGGCGTGCCACCGCTGCCGCAAGCGCCTTGGCGCCGGCTTCGGGGGGCGGGTAGTCGCCGGGCAAGAGCACGTCGCGCAGGCCGGGACGGTCTTGCGCCACCACCGGCAGGCCGTGGGCCTGCGCCTCAAGGTAGACCATGCCGTAAGCCTCGTTCACACCGGGCCAGAGGAACAGCGAGGCGCGCTGATAGGCCGCCGCCAAGCCCTCGGCATCGAGCTGACCGAGGAAGGTCACGCGCCCCTCATAGGGTGCCACAAGCGCCTCCACCTCGGCGCGCGCGGGGCCGTCGCCCGCGATCTCGAGGTGCCAGTCGACCGCGCGCTCTGCCTCGGCGTCGAGATGGCGCAGCGTCTCGGCGATGAGGGCATAGGAGGCCAGCTTGTCGCCTTGCCGCATCATGCCCACCGCCAGCATAGGCCCCTGCAGCGCACTCGGCTCGGGCAGATCGGCGCGCGGCAGATAGGGGCGCAGATGCACCAGTTGTTGGCCCTCGGCGCGGTCACGCTCCAGCGTCTCGCGGTCTTGGTCGGTCAGATAGAAGATCACCGCCGCCTGATCGGCCGCCGCATGGGCCGCTTGTGCGAAATCCGACCAAGGCCCGATCAGTCGCTTGCTCGCACGGGTGCTTTCAATCTGCACGTAAGGGATATCCCGCGCGGCCGCCACTTCGGGGCCGATCAGATCGGGGGCCTTGTAGTAATTGTGATAGCTGACCCAGAGGTCGATCTCCGGCAGCTCTTCCAGCAGGCGTCCCACCTCGCGCGAGGCGCGTTGTTGCAACAATGCCTGCTGGTCGCGGTCGCCCAAGGGTTCGTGCAGGCGCAGCTCAGAGGCCAGCACCACATCCGCATCCTCTGCCAGAAGCGCCATCAGGCTCTGCGCCATGGCGCGATCACCGGAGGGGGTCGGATGGGTCGGGGCCTTCATCGGCGCGTAAAAGGCAATCCTCGGGCGGCTCATGCGGGCTCCTTTAGCATCGCGGTCAGGCGCGCGTTCAGCTGTGCGATGCCGGGCGCCATGCCAAAATCGGCGCGCAAGCGGTGGAGCGCGGCCTTGGCCATGGATCTAGCCCCTTCGGGGTCCTGCGCAAGGTGCAGCATCGCGGCGGCCAGCGCCTCGGGCGCGTCCTCGGACAAAAGCCCATGGGTGCCGCTCTCGATGAACTCCGGGATGGCGGAGACCGGGGTGGAGAGGATCGGCAGGCCCTGCGAGGCGGCCTCCATCAGCACATTGGGCAGCCCGTCGCGGTCACCATCCGCCGCCACCCGCGAGGGCAGCACAAAGAGGTCGGCGGCGCGCATCGCGGCGATCACCTCAGGCTGATCACAAGCGCCGCGCCAGGTGATGCGAGGGGCGACACCGGAGTCCTCGGCCATGCCTTGCAGCAGATCGCCAAGGCCGCCGCCACCGATATGGGTCCAGTGCCAGTCGAGATCCGCAGGCAGCAGCGCCAGCGCGGCGATCAGCCGATCAAAGCCCTTTTTCTCCACCAGACGCCCCACCGACATCATGTGGAACGGGTCTTGTGGTGCGCGGAGTTTACGCTCTGGCGGGGAGGGAAAGCGGCTGAGGTCGAGCCCGTGGTAGATCAGATCGACCGGGGTGCCTTGGGCCAAATCCTGCAGGTGCTTGGCGCCAAACCCGGTGCAGGTGGCACCAAAACAGGCGCCATGGCTTTGGTCGGAGAGCTTTTCGCGCAGCTCCCAATCGGGCGAGGTCCAGATGTCCTTGGCATGGGCAGAAAAGCTCCACGGCAGGTCGCGCATGATGGCGGCATAGCGCGCAACCGAGGCCGGAGTGTGCAGGAAATGCGCGTAAAGGCCGCGCACCTCGGGCGGCAGTTCGGCGGCCAGCACGCAGGCCTGACCAAAGCGGCGGATGCGGTTGTGGGTCGGATCGCGGCGCAGGTCTGCCCGCCAGATGCGGTAGGCCTCGGCATAGCCCGGCAGGCGCTGCGCGATGTGGCGCGCGCGATCTAGGCGGGCGGGGTCGTCGTAGAGGTATTCCGGCAGATAATGCACCGGTGCCTGTAGCCTGTCGTGCAGCGGATGCGTCTTTTTGTCGGTCGGATGGCGCAGCGACCAGATTTCAAACGGCTGGCCAGCTTCTTCCAGAGCGACGAGTTCCTGCGCAATGAAGGTTTCGGACAGGCGCGGCCAGCCCTTGACCAGAACCGCCAGCGCGGGCCGCGCGGATGATGTCATTCTGCCGCCTCGCGCGGGAGTTGCTGCAGCAGGCTGTTGACGCGGGTGGTCACGTAATCGAGCCCGTCCAACAAGCCGTCGGAAATGGCTTTCGAGGGGTTTGGCTGTCGGTCTAGCGCGCGAATGGCGCCGATCATCGCCTCCGGCGTCCAGCCGTCGCGGGTTTCGTCCAGCATGGTCACAAGGCCCAGTTCCTCGGCGCGGCTGGCGCGAATCCATTGCTCGAGCCGGGGCGAGGTGCGCGGAACGATCACGGCAGGTTTGTCAAAGGATAGAACCTCGCAGAATGTGTTGTAACCGCCCATGCAGATAACCCCCTGTGCGCCGGCAAAGAGGGTTTCGATCTGGCTCTCGAACCCCACAGCGGTCACCCGGCCATCCAGTTTCGCCACCCGCTCTTCAAAGGCGGCGCGGGTCTCGCCCGACAAGAAGGGGCCGTAGACCAGCATAGCACGGGGCGCGAGGCTTGGGTCCTGTTCATAGGCGGACAGGGCCAGATCCACCATCATGGCACCATCGCCACCGCCGCCCGGGGTGATCAGCACATAGGGTTGTTTCGGCGGCGGGCCGACTTCGCCCAGGTCCCGGCGCAAATAGCCGGTCCAATGCATCCGCTCTTGTGCGGCTTTGGAGAGGGCGAGACCTGCGGTGGGATCGTAGATGGAGCGCAGCCCATAGACCCAGATTTCGTCATAAAACTGTTCGGCAGCCTTCAGCGCGCCTTTGCGATCCCATTCGGCGCGCAGCACTTCGGGTTCGTCCAAAACGTCGCGCAGGCCGAGCACCAGTCGCGCTTTGCCGCGCTCTTGCAGCATCTCGAGTGTCGGCACCAATTCGCCACGAAAGCCGGTCGGCTCTTTGTCGACGATCAAAACATCAGGGTCGAATTGCTCGGCGGTGGAGCGGATTAGAGCGGCGCGCATCTCGGTGGTTTCTTCGATGCTCATGCCCATCGTGCGGCTTGCATAAGAGCCGTCGGCGCGTTTGATGACACCGGGCAGGCGCATATGGTCGACCCGGTTGGGAAAGGCAAAGCGGCCCGCAACCGGAGAGCCGGTCAGGATCATCGCTGAGGCCTTCGGGTCCGCAGAGGTCAGGGCCGCCGCCAGCGCGCGGGATCGCCGCAGATGACCAAGTCCAAAGGTGTCGTGGCTGTAGAACAGAATGCGAGGTCCGCGGGCCGAGGGGCCCATGCCTGGGGTGGTGCTGGCGCTCATGCGGGGGCTCGCTTGCTTTGGTCGAGAGGGGCGACGGAGAGGGGAGATGAGGCGCAAGGAATGAGGCCGGATGCCCGACCTTGCGAGAGGCCCGGTGTCTGATACGACAGGGGGCATGTGCAGCGCCTGGATCGGGTGGCGCTTTGCGTCTTGGCCATATTCCGCCCCAACGTCCCTGCGGGCGCGCTCCCATTTTGGTTGAACGCGTCCGGATTTCCCATTTCCTCCGCCCGGTTTTCGCTATGGCTGCGCGGACACGCGGGGCCAGTAACGCGGGCTGTTAAACATCCGTGATATAGCCTGCGCGGCAAGGTCATGCAATCAAACCCATAAGGTCGCGAGGCGATCAAGCGGCGAAAATCGACATTTGGGCATCGTTTTGGCATATGCTGGCGGGAAAATGCCAAGAGGGAAGGAAAGCCTGTGCGGGGTCTGACACTGGTTCTGCGGCTATGGATGGCCGTGTTTGCACTGAGTCTTTTGACTGCGATCTTCCCGGTGGCGCCGGGTCTGGCGCAGAGTGCGGCGGCGGATGGTGCGTCCCCGGCGCCGGGGGAGGGGGACACTGTGCCGCAGGCCGGAGCAGAGGCGCTGGCCGCAGCCATCCGACACGCGGCGGAGGCTGGCGTTGGCGTGGTGATCCTGGATGCGCGCGGGCAGGTCGTCTCGGCTGAGGGTGCGATACCGCAAGCCGGGGCTAGAGAGGCCGCAACTCCCACCCATTCAGATGGTGGGGGTATGACGGAGCATCAGGCTGCGTTGATGGGCGGTGCGTCCTCTATGATGAAGGCGCAATCCGAGGTGCGCGAGTTTCGATCCAAGCTGAAAGAGCGTTTGGAGATCCTGCCCAATTCGCTGATCGAGATGACCTATATCCTGCGGGCCACCAGCCCGGATGGCCGGATTATGACCTATGTGCAGGTCTTGGTCGTCACCACCATCCTGCTGCTGATCGGGCGCTGGCTGTCGGGGGAGATCTATGGCAAGCGATGGGTCAAGACATTCGTCACCAGTCGCATCGTCGACCGTCCCGAAGGCTATGCGGGCAAGATGCCTTTTCTGTTCATTCGCTTCGTGGCCGGGGTGGGGGCGACGCTCTTTGCGATGATCTTGTCGGTGCTGATCACCCTTTTGGTCTTTGGCCCCTCCGGCGATGTGTCGATCGAGTTCACTTCGCTTGCGATCTATACGACCTTCTTTGCGGCTAAGACGATCTCGGATTTGTGGCGCATGGTGCTGTCGCCCTATCTGCGCCAATACCGCATCCCACATCTGTCCGACCGCGATGCGCGCAGGCTCTATCTCTGGCTGTCGAGCCTTGCGACCTTTGATATCGCGGCTGTGATGTTTTCGACCTGGGTCCAAGACTTCGGGCTGAACTACAATATGTACGCGCTGACCTATGGCCTCTTGATGCTGGCCTCCTCGCTGGCCGGGATTCTTTTGGTTCTGGTCAATGCACGCGCTATCAGCGGGGCGATCTGCGACAAGAGCAACGGGCGCGTGGTGGCCTGGCCGAACCGGATCCTGTCGTGGATTTGGGCGCCGATGGTGATTGCCTATATCGTCTTTGGCTGGCTGGCTCTGGCCTTTGACCTCGTGTTGGAGCGCCCAAGTCCGGTGCCGCCGAACATCGGGCTCTTTGCCGTTCTGACCTCGATTATCGTGGTCTACGGGCTGATCAACTACGTGATCGAGCAGTTCTTCTCGCGCCCTGTGCGCAGAGTGCCCAAGCCAGAAGAGGCAGAGGCGGAGACAAAGCCGACGCGAGCTGCGCATCCGATCGCCACCTACAAGGATTTGGCACGCCGAGCGGCAGGTATTCTGGCCTTTTACGGCGGTTCGATGGCCCTGATCTATGTCTGGGATCCGGAGTTCGCGATCGAGCAGGACACAGTGCCGGACCGTATCGTGGATGTGCTGGTGATCCTCTTTATCGGCTATCTGGTTTTCCACGTTGCGCGGATCTGGATTGATAGCAAGATCGAGGAAGAAGAGAGCGATACCGAGGTCGAAGGCGAGTTGGGCGACGAAGGCGGGGGCGCGAGCGCAAGCCGCTTGGCGACCCTCCTGCCGCTGTTCCGAGGGGCCATTCTTGCGGTGGTGATCGTGAGCATCATCCTCATCGTGCTGATGGAGCTGGGCATCAACGTGAGCCCGCTCTTTGCTGGCGCCGGCGTTGTGGGGCTGGCGGTTGGGTTCGGCTCGCAGACCCTGGTGCGGGATATCTTCTCCGGCGCCTTCTTCCTGATCGATGATGCGTTTCGGCGCGGCGAGTATATCGACATCGGTAGCGTCAAAGGGACGGTGGAGAAGATCTCGGTGCGCTCCTTCCAGCTGCGGCACCATCTGGGTGCGCTGCACACCATCCCCTTTGGCGAAATCCAGGTGCTGACCAACTATTCGCGCGATTGGGTGATCATGAAGCTGCCCTTGCGGGTGACCTATGACACGGATGTGGAAAAGGTGCGCAAGTTGGTGAAGAAGCTGGGCCAAGAGCTGCTCGATGATCCGGTGATCGGTCACAACTTTATCCAGCCGTTGAAGTCGCAGGGTGTGATCGAAATGCAGGATTCCGCGATGATCATCCGGGTGAAGTTCATGACCAAACCGGGCGATCAATGGCTGGTGCGCAAAAAGGTGTTTGAGGAAATCCGAGCGCTGTTTCATCGCGAAGGGATCAAATTTGCTCATCGCGAGGTGACAGTGCGTGTGGTCGATGACAGCACGGCACCGATGTCAGAGGCGCGCCGGGACGCTGCGCTCGGGGCTGCGCAAGCTGCGATCGAGGAGGAGGCGATGGACGCAAACGACGGCGACGATCGCTAAGGGCGCATCCCGTCGGGGCGGGGGGGCTCCCGCCGCCGCTAGGCCCCGCAAGTACCTTGCGCGACCATCGGAGTTGGGCGTGGCGCGCCGCGGACCCATTCGGGTCCGCGCCGCGCCGGTCGCTTCGGGCAAAGCCCGAAGCGAAACTGCTCCAAATCAAACGGGAGATACCTCGCGTTACGCTCTGGGCGTTGCGTTTAATTCGCGTTGCAGGTGGCGTGCGAGGTCAAAGGCGCGGCTGCGCGCGGCGTTCAGCCTCTCCTGCGCGTCCGGTGCCTCTGGCAGGACAAGATCTGTCAAACTTCCCATACCGCCGCACAGCTCAAGGAACTTTCTGACGCAAATCGCATCGGAGGCTTCTGCATAGAGGCGGGCTTCGCGGATTTTGCCGTGCCAGAACTCTTCCTCATGGCGCGCTAAAATGGCCTCTAGAGTGTGAAGCTCTGTGACAAAGGCGGCAATGCTGCTTTGACCTTCGCGGGGCACAAAAGGTGGGGGTGGGCTTCCATGTTGCAGAGGCCAGTGGAATGTGGAGCGCTCTTGTTGATCGGGCACCACGGATTTCCCACATCGCAGCCAAGCTCTAGCGCGTTTCACGAGGCGCATTTTCTTCCCAAGCTGCGGTATGGCTGCTGCTCGGCATCGCAGGCAGGCTCCAACACATCCCACATCCGTTGAGCGTAAGCGGCGGGCGCAGGCGCCGCGCGGGGCCCCAGCCACTGTCCTCATGCGGGCCGAAATCGGCGTCTTCGGATTTGGTAATCTCCGCCCCTGTGAGGGATTTTGGCAGGCGCACCAGTTCTTCGGCGACCCGTGCGAGAGACAGGCGGGCGACGCCAATCTCTTGCCCGCGCGCGGCTTCCGTCAGGGCCGAAAGAACCGCCGCTGCCATCAAATAGCCGGTGCCGTGGTCCAGCGCCTGCACGGGCAGGGGCGTGGGCCGATCCGCACCGGCCCAGGCGCGCCCGGCCTCGGCAATGCCAGCGCTCATCTGCACCAGACTGTCAAAGCCGCGCCGCTTGGCCCAGGGGCCGGTCCAGCCATAGGCGTCCAGACAGACCTCGACCCGGTTGGGCGCAATCGCATCGCGGGTGGCAAGCCCGAGGCCCAAGGCCTCTAGCGCGTCGGGGCGGTAGCCATGTACCAGCACATCCGCCTCGGCCAAAAGGTCGCGCAGACGTGCCAGCCCGGCAGGCGTCTTCAGGTCCAAAACCCCCATCCGCTTGCCCAGCGTGATGTCCTGCAGCACCCCCGGCTCGTCCCAGGCGGGCGGGTCGATGCGCAGAACCTCGGCTCCGAACCCGGCCAGCGTGCGGGTGCTGACCGGACCTGCCAGCACGCGCGTCAGATCGAGCACCCGCAGCCCCGCCAAGGGGCGCGAGAGGCTGGCCTCAGCACGGTCCCGCAGCACGGTGCGGCGGGGTTTGATCCAGTCGATCAAAGGCTCTGCTGCCACGGCCGCCCCTTGTGGATGGGCCAGCCATTCGGCGCGGCTGCGCATCAGAGCGGCAACGCCCCCGGCGGCAACCACCGCTGTCTCCAGTACATCGCCGCTCCAGTCGCGCACGGCTACCGCCACCGCCTCGCGCGTCTCGGCACAGCCAAGGACCGAGAGCGCTGCCCGGCGGTGGTGCGGCAGGTTGGTGTGCAGGCGGATCCAGCCATCGGCGCAGGGGTAATCCCCCGCGATCGGATCCCAGAGCGAGGGCATCTCCCAGCCCTCGGGGCGGAAGGAATAGCCAAACCACAAAGAGGCCAGCCGCTGATCAACCGTCACCTCCGGCGCGCTAGGGGCCAGACCCAGCGTCTCGATCAGCTCTGCCAAGGCAAGTCCCACCGCCGCGACCGAGGCATTGGCCAGCTCCGACACCGCATACAGGCTTGGGCGGTGGCCCTCGCCCGACACGTTATAGCCGCCGGGGGCGGGTAGGGCAGACAGCAGGCTCATTGCTGATAGGGGTCCAGACTGTCGCGCAACCCATCGCCGAGGAAGTTGAAGGCCAGCACGATCACGATGATCGGCAGCATGGGGATCGCGGTCCAGGGGTAAATCTCGATATTGGCGAGGTTCTGCGCGTCGTTCAGCATCACCCCCCAGCTCACCGCCGGGGCGCGCAGGCCAAGGCCGAGGAAGGACAGCGCGGTTTCACCGAGGATCATCGCTGGGATCGACAGGGTGGCGGAGGCGATGAGGTGGCTCATGAAGTTCGGCAAAAGGTGCTTTTTGATGACGCGGCCGGAGGAGGCGCCCATCATCTCCGCCGCGCGGACGTATTCCTCTTCCCGCAGGGATAGGAACTTTGCGCGCACCGAGCGCGCCAGCCCCGGCCAATCAAGGATGCCGAGGATGATCGAGATGATAAAGAATACCGCCACCGGCGACCAATTAGAGGGCACCGCCGCAGACAAGGCCAGCCACAGGGGCAGCTCGGGCAAGGAGCGCAGGATTTCGATCACCCGGTTGATGACCCAGTCGATCTTGCCGCCGAAATAGCCCGCAACGGAGCCGAAAAAGATGCCGAGCACAAAGGAGACCGTGATGCCGATCAACCCCACCGTTAGCGACAGCTGCGCGCCGTAGAGGATGCGGCTGAACACATCGCGCCCCAAACGGTCCGAGCCCCAGAGGAATAGCGTCGCCCCTTCGGGCGCGCAGAACAGATGTGTGTCAGAGCGGATCAGCCCGGCCAGACGATACTCCGCCCCCTCGCAGAAGAAGTGGATCTTCTGCGGGTTTTCATAGTCGGGTTTCACGACCCACTGAAAGGTCTCCAGATCCGCCTCGGAGGTCAGCGGATAGATGAAAGGGCCGAGGAATTCGCCCTCATGGAACAGGTTCACCGATTGCGGCGGCGAATAGAGATGTTCCGCATCCCGCTCATTCGGTCCATAGGGCGCGATAAAGCCGACCACGGGCAGCAGCAGGTAACAGATCAGCAGGAAGACGCCCGAGATCAGCCCCAGCCGATGCGTCTTGAACTTGCGCCAGATCAGCACCCAATTGGGGGCGTCGAGGTCCTTGCGTTCGAGCTCGCGGATGGAGGCTTCGGGATCATAGGGCGCGTCATCGACGTAGCGGCCATCGGGATAGTTCTGGCTCATGCGTCACGCCCCTCATAGCGGATGCGCGGATCAAGCAGCACCAAAAGGACATCGGAGATCATCGTGCCGATCAGGGTCAGAAGTGCGACAAACATCAGCACAAAACCCGAGAGGAACATGTCCTGACTCTTGAGTGCCTGCAGCAGCACCGGGCCAATGGTCTGCAAGCCTAGCACCACCGAGACCAGAACCGAGCCCGACACCATCGAGGGAAGCAGGTTGCCGATATCGGCGACAAAAGGGTTGAAGGCGACCCGAAGCGGGTATTTCGTCAGCATCCGCGCCGGGCGCATCCCCTTGGCGACGGCGGTTTCCACATAGGGCTTGCCTAGCTCGTCGAGCATATTGGCCCGCAGCCGCTGCATCATCGCCGAGGCACCCGAGGTGCCGATCACAAAGGTCGGAACGATCAGGTGGATCAGAATGGACTTCACCTTGGCCCAAGTCATCGGCTCGCCCTCAAACTCTGGCGACATCAAGCCGCCAATCGGCAGGCCGAGGTATTGGTGACCGTAGTAAAACAGGATCAATGCGAGCAGGAAGTTCGGGGTGGCAAGGCCGAGATAGCCGACAAAAGCTGCGGTGTAGTCGATCATCGTGCGCGATTTCGCCGCCGCCAGCACGCCCAAGGGCAGGGCGACCAGATAAACGAAGAGCACCGCCGCGAGGTTCACCAGAACGGTGAGCCAGAGGCTCTCGCCGACGATCTCGGACACCGGGCGGTCGAATTCAAAGGACCAGCCGAAGTTGCCCTGCAACATGCCGGAGAACCCATGCGGGCCGGGCAGAAAGCCCATCCAGATCAGGTATTGCTCGGCCAAGGTGCGGTCGAGCGCGTATTCTCGGCGCAGGAATTCCGCCTTGGCGACCCCGGCCTCTTGCCCCGTCGCGCGCAGCTCGGCGATCTGGTTCGACAGGAAATCCCCCGGTGGCAGGTTGATGATCCAGAAGATCAGCACCGACACCAGCAGAAGGGTCAGCAGCATGGTGCCAAAGCGATAGACCGCGTAACGAAGGATTTCCATCAGCCTTCGCCGTCCTCGAAAAAGAACTCATCCATGCGATGCACGCCGAAATGCGCGCCGGGATCCCAAGCCCAGATCGCCGCCTTGGGCACGTTATGCAGGCGGTTCGACACGACAACAGGCTGTGGGGCACCGGACACGAGACCGATGGCATAGACGTTATCTGCATGAATTTGCAGCATTTCGCGCCAGGCATCGGCGCGCATTGTGGCGTCGGTGGCGGTGTTCCACTGTGCCAGCAGGTCCATCAGGCGCTGGGCGGGGGGCATGTCTGGGGCCTCTCCCACCGCGCCGTGGGTCTGGTAGAACTGACCCCACTTTGGCCAAGACAGGAAGACTTGATCCGTCGGCGCAAGATAGGCGGGCGAGGTGTAGCTTTGCGGCAGACCATTGTCCCAGCCATACCAGACCGAGGCCATGGTGGTGCCGGAGAACACCCGGTTGCGCAGGATATCGCGATCGAGCGGGCGCATGATCAGCTTCACGCCGACGTCTTTCCAATCGTCGGTGATGATCTGCAGCGCGTTCTCGACCTCTTGGCGTTCGCCAGCGGTTTCCACCACCAGCTCCATCGGGCGGCCATCGGGCAGGCGGCGGATGCCGTAGCCGTCACGCTCGGTCAGGCCGGCCTCGTCGAGGAGCTTATTCGCGAGCTCCGGGTCAAATTGCGCCCAGGCATCGCGCAGCGTTTGGTCAAAGAAGGGGCTCTGTTCCAGCACCGTCATCGCACCGGGTTTCGCCAGCTTGAAATAGAGCGATTTGTTGATCGCAGCGCGGTTGATCGCCACCGACAGCGCCCGGCGCACCCGCACGTCGCGCAAAACCTCGCGCCAGACGTCGTCGGCCGCATTGAGGTTGGGGTAAATCGCAATCTGCGAAGCGGTGCCGGAGGACCAAAGCTCGGTCCGATAGCCGCCCGCGGCCTCGCCTTTGCGCAGGATCGGAATGTCGCGGAAATCAAGACCGCGCGCCTGCAGGTCGGCCTCGCCCGCGTTGGACTTTGCCGCGACCAGCCCGCCCGAGACGATCTCCATCTCTACCGTGTCGATATAGGGCAGCTGAACGCCATTCTCGTCAACGCGATGGTAGAACGGATTGCGGGTAAACTCGTGGCGGATCTTCTTGCCGGCGGTGGAGTTGATCCACGGCTGCAGGGTGGGCAGGTCCGGATTGTCGAACTTGTCCATATTGTCGATTTTGTTGTGCAGCGCGGCCCAGCTTTTGACGCGGTAGTAGTCGATTTCTTCGGCCAGTGCTTCCGGTTCGGCAAAATCCTTGTGGAACTGCTTCAGATAGGCCGAGGGGCGGTAGATGAACGGCGGCACCGCCTGTGCGAGGGTCTGCAGGAAGCCGGGATTGGGCTTGGTCCACTCAAAAATCACCGTGGTGTCATCCGGGGTTGTGACGGTGGGCAATTCGCCCTCCACCATCACAAAATCCGGCGGGCCGGTGGGATTGAGCTCGGCATTATTGGCGATATGGGTCCACCAATAGTCAAAATCAGCCGAGGTGAAGGGATCGCCGTTGGACCATTTGTGGCCGGGGCGCAAATGAAAGGTGAACTTGCGGTCGCCCTCGTTGTCGAACCCTTCAAGGATATCGGGCACCAGATCATAGGCCTCGTTATAGCCCACAAGGCGGGCATAGCCGTAGACCACCATCTGGCGGATGTCTTTCGAGCGGGTCACCATGGTGTTGAGCGTGCCGCCCTGCAGGCCCGGCTCGCGCCCTTTGGCGGCGAGGTTCACCACAAGGGGATGTGCGGGCAGGCGCTCGGCCACCGGGGGCAACTCGCCACTGGCGACCTCATCGGCCCAAAAAGCGCTTTCCTGCGGCACCGGGTCCGCAAGGGCGACAAAGGGCAGGGTGAGGGCCAGCGAGGTCAGGCTGAGAAAGGTCTGTTTCATATCAAACATGGCAGCGCACCTTGTGTCCGGCGTCAAGAGGCACCAGCGGCGGGGCGTCAAATCCGTCGAAACGGAAGGCCTCCGGCCAGCTTTCGGGGGCGCCGGCCCCCTGTGCCACGAGTTTCAGGTTGATGGGCCGGTCCACATCGGGCACCGGCTGGGCGGCGATTAACGCCTTGGTGTAGGGGTGTTTCGGGTTGTGAAACAGCACCTCGGGAGTGGCTTGCTCCACAATCAGGCCGCGGCGCATCACCGCCACCTCATCGGCGATCCGCGCCACCACGGCGAGATCATGGCTGATGAACAGATAAGAGAGCTGCCGCGCGTCGCGGATCTCTTCCAAAAGGCTGAGGATCTGTTCCTGCACCGAAACATCCAGCGCCGAGGTCGGCTCGTCACAGACCAAAAGGGCGGGATCGAGCATCAGCGCGCGGGCAATCGACAGGCGCTGGCGCTGGCCGCCGGAAAAGGCATGCGGATAGCGTGACAGCATATCGGTGGGCAGGCCCACAAGGCGCAGCATCTCGGCGGCCTTGTCCTTTTGCGTGGCGCGATCGCAGACCTGATGGATTTCCAGCGGCTCGGACAGGGTGTCGAAAATCCGCATCCTTGGGCTGAGCGAGGAATAGGGGTCCTGAAACACCATCTGCGCTTGCCTTTGAAAGGCGCGGCGGGCCGCGCGGTCCATCTCGTGCACTTTGATCGGCTGCGCGCCGGGGGCGGCGCGAAACAGGATTTCCCCACCCGCATCGACGGTTTCCGCCCCGAGTGCGATGCGGGCGGCGGTGGTCTTGCCCGATCCGCTTTCGCCCACGATGGCCAGCGTTTTGCCGCGCGGTAGGGCGAGGTCGACCTGCTCGCAGGCGCGCACGAGGGTTGGGGCGCTCCAGCTTTTGCCCGAGCGCAGGGTGAAGGTCTTTGTGACGTTCTTTAATTCGAGGATCAGATCCTCTTGCGCGGGGCGCGCGGCCGGGGTGCCCTCGGGGATCTTCGGCGCGGCATTAAACAGCTTTTGCGTATAGGGATGGGCGGGGGCACGCAGGATCGGCTCGGCGGGGCCAGCCTCCATCACGCGACCCTTGTGCATCACCACCACCTTTTCGGCCATATTGGCCACCACGCCGAGGTCATGGGTGACGAGGATCATCGCCATGCCGGTTTCCTGCTGCAGGTCCTTCATCAGCCCGAGCACCTGCGCCTGTGTGGTCACATCCAGCGCGGTGGTCGGCTCGTCCGCGATCAACAGATCGGGTTTGGCGACCATGGCCATGGCGATCATCGCCCGCTGCCGCATGCCGCCCGAAAGCTCAAACGGGTAGGACCGCCAGGTGCGATCGGGGTCGGGAAAGCCGACGCGCTCAAAACACTCCAGAACCTGCCGCTTGGCGTCGCTTTCGGAGATGCGGCCATGCAGATGCAGCACCTCGGCCACCTGATTGCCGATCCGGTGGAGGGGCGAGAGGGAGCGCATCGGCTCCTGAAAGATCATCGCGATGCGGTTGCCGCGCACCTGCCGCAGCTGACGTTCAGAGAGCCGCGCAAGGTCGATCTCGCCCGCGCCCTCTTTGCCCGCTAGCAGCATCCGACCCGAATGCAGCTTGGCCGCGCGGGGCAGGATGCGCAGCACGGCGCGGCAGCTGATGGTCTTGCCAGAGCCGCTCTCGCCGACAAGCGCCAGCGTTTCGCCGGGGTTCACCGCGAAATTGACGTTCCGGATGACCGGATCGTCCTTGCCAAACCCGATGCTGAGGTCTTCGACCGACAAAAGAGGCCGCATTTCACTGGCCCCCGTCATGCGATCGCTGCGCAAAACTGGCGATGAGAGGTCTCCCCATTGTTTTTTGCCCACCTTCGCGCGGGTCAACTCGCGCGTCAAATGCCATTTCACGCCAAAAGCCGTCGCGCCGGGGAACTGTGTCCCCGCCGCCCGCGCGCATCCCGCCGCCCGGATAGAGGCAAGTTACGACATAAACGTTACAGTCGAAGCGAGGGTTCCACCCGCTCGCGCCGCAACGTGACATTTGGCCTTTGGTCGCGGCTGGGGCTAGGCTGGGGCTTAAGCAGATAAACCGGGAGCCGCAGAGATGATCTTTTTTGACTGTTCCACCGCTCCCAATCCCCGGCGCGCCCGTATGGTGCTGGCGGAAAAGGGCATTCAGGTCGAGACCCGCGAGATTTCCATCGCCAAGGGCGAGCAGCTCTTGCCGGAGTTCAAGGCAATCAACCCTCAAGGCATGGTGCCTGCGCTGCGGCTCGACGATGGCACATTGCTGACCGAGAACCTCGGGATCGCCGCTTATCTGGAGGCGATTGCTCCCGAGCCGCCACTTCTGGGGCGCGATGCGCGGGAAAAGGGTCTGGTGATGATGTGGAACGCCATTGTGGAACAGCAGGGCGGTCTGCCGATTGCCGAGGCACTGCGCAATGCCCACCCGGCTTTTGTCAATCGGGCGGTGCCGGGGCCTGTGGATTGTGCGCAAATCCCCGAATTGGCTGAACGGGGTCGGGTTCGCGCCTTGGCTTTTCTCGATCTTTTGGAGGAGCGCCTCGCAGAAGTGCCTTATTTGGCGGGGGAGCAGTTTAGTTTTGCCGATATTACCGCCTTTGTCTTTGTTGATTTTGCCCGTGTCATCAAACTGCGCGTTCCAGAGGCGCATGGGGCCACCCGTGACTGGCAAGCGCGCATCGCGGCCCGGCCCAGTGCGGCTGTTTAAGCCCCTTGGCTTGCGTCCCGGCGGTGGAGCGGGCACTGTGCAACAGTGCCCATAGACATGTCCGTCGGGTGAAGTTTTGTCCCAGAGGCGACCATGACTCCTAAACCTGTGCTCCACCGCGATGATCCCGAAGCGGAACCTTTGATCGGCAATATCAAGGTGACGCGGGACGATTGGCTCAATATGGGGCTCGATCTGTTGATCCGCGACGGGGTGGAGCGGGTGAAGGTTCTGGCCTTGGCCGAGGCGATGGGGGTCTCACGCTCGTCGTTTTATTGGTATTTCCGCTCGCGGCAGGATTTGCTGGATGCCCTGCTGACCCGCTGGGAGGAGACCAATACCGCCGGGCTGATCGCCCAGGCCGAGGCGCCGGCCGAGCGCGTCACCGGCGCGGTGCTGAACATCTTTCGCTGCATTGCCAATCCGGCGCTGTTTCACACCGCGCTGGATTTTGCGGTGCGCGATTGGGCGCGCCGGTCAGAGCCGGTGGCAGCGCGGATGCGCGCCGGGGATGCGGCGCGGGTTGCGGCGCTGACCGCGATGTTTGCGCGCTATGGCTGTGGCGAACTGGAGGCGGTGACGCGGGCCAAGGTGCTCTATTACATGCAGCTTGGCTATGACATGGCGGAGCCGGAAGAGAGCCATGATTTCCGCCTGTCGATGACGCCGGAATATCTGAAGGTCTTTACCGGTCAGGCCCCCACCGAGGCGGAGATGGCGGAGTTTGCCGCCTATAGTCGGATCTATTGGCAGGATCTGTCGCGCGAGGCCTAGGCCGCTCGCAACAGGGCGCGCTGATGCGCGGCTGATTTGCGCCTTTGCCCCGAGGGGGGCAAAGGCAGGGCCTTCGGCGAGAGTATTTTTCGAAAGATGAAGAGGGTCAGGGGCGCAGGGCGGCGACTTTGGCCTTTGTTCTTGCGGCTGACTCCGCGCGCACCGGGCCATAGCCGCGGATCTCCATCGGGGCGATGAGGATCTGGGTCAGGGTCTCGGTCGAATGGGCCTTGGGATGCGCGATGATGTCCTCGAGGATCTCGGTGAACCAGAGGCGCAAGGTCCGGTGCATCCGCGCCTCGTGGTGGTAGGCGAAGGGGTTCAGGGCCGATTGGCGCAGGGCTTTGCCCTTGGCCAGAAGCCTAAGGGCGGGGGCCATCCAAGCACCGAAGGCGCGTTTGCCGGGGCGGCCGCGGGCGTCGGTTTTGAAATTCAGTAGCGGCGGCGCCATGTGGTAGTTGACCTTGAAGTCGCCTTCGAACTCGCGGTCGAGTTCGGCGCGGAATGAAGGCGCGCTCATCAGGCGGGCGACCTCGAATTCATCCTTATAGGCCATGAGTTTGAAGAGGCTCTTGGCGGCGGTGAGAGTGAGGGCCTCGGATTGATCCTGCGGCAGGGCGGCGCGCAGGCGGCTGAGGATCTCGCGGTAGCGCTGGGCGTAAGCGGCGTCTTGATAGTCGGTGAGGAAGGCGGCGCGGCGGGTGAGGGCGGCGTCCAAAGTCTCTTCCTCGGGCTCCTCCTCGCGGTAATGGGCGGCCAGACGGTCCGGTGCGGCAGCCATGGTGCGGCCGATGGCAAAGGCGAGCTGGTTCTTGTCGATCGCCACCCCGTTCAGCACGATGGCCTGCTCCAGTGCGGTGAGGCTGACCGGCACCAGGCCCTGCTGCCAGGAAAAGCCCAGCATGATGACATTGGCGAGCACCGCATCGCCCAGCAGGCTCTCGGCAATCGCATTGGCGTTGAGGGCGGTGACATTTTCGACCCCCACCACCGAGGCGACCGCGCGGGCGCGCTTGGGGATCTCAAGGCTGGCGTCGCGGCGCAGCACGATGTCGCCGGTGGGCATTTCCGCGAGGTTCAGCGCGACCCTGGAGCCCGCCCGGTAGTGCGCCGAGGCCTTGGGTGCGGAAGAGACCACCGCATCGCAGGCGATCACCGCATTAGCGCTACCCTGATCGATGCGCACCTGATGCACGTCGTCCGGGGCCTTGGCGAGGCGGATATAGCTCAGCACCGTGCCGAATTTCTGGGCAAAGCCGGTGAAGTCCAGCACCGAGGCGCCTTTGCCTTCCAGATGCGCGGCCATGGTGATCAGCGCGCCGACAGTGACAACGCCTGTGCCGCCGACACCGGTGACCAAGAGGTCAAAGGGGCGATCAAGCGGCGGCAGATCGGGTGCGGGCAGGGCGGCGGTCAGTTCGGCGGCGTTTAGTCCTGCGAGTTGTTTCTTGCGCCGGGTGGCGCCCTCGACGGTGACGAAGCTGGGGCAAAAACCGTTGAGGCAGGAGAAATCCTTGTTGCAGCTCGAGAGGTTGATTTTGCGCTTGCGGCCAAAGGGGGTCTCCTTCGGCTCCACGCTCAAGCAGTTGGATTCCACCGAGCAATCGCCGCAGCCTTCGCAGACCAGATCGTTGATATAGGCAAAGCGCTTTGGATCTTCCATCTTGCCGCGCTTGCGGCGGCGGCGCTTTTCGGTGGCGCAGGTTTGCTCGTAGATCAACAGGCTGACGCCCTTGATCTCGCGCAGTTCGCGCTGGACGGGATCGAGGTCGGCGCGGTCGTGGAAGGTGGTGCCCGCCGGAAAATCGCCCGGGGCGAATTTGGCGATGGTGTCAGAGACCAGCGCGATGCGCTCAACGCCTTCGGCCCGGGCGGCCTGCGCGATGCCTGCAACCGAGACCGGACCGTCCACCGGCTGGCCGCCGGTCATCGCCACCGCATCGTTATAAAGCACCTTGAAGGTGATATTGCCGCCCGCCGCCACCGCCTGACGGATCGCGAGCGAGCCGGAGTGATACCAGGTGCCCTCGCCCAAGTTCTGGAACACATGCTTGTCGCCGTTGTATTTTGAGGCGACCAGATGCGGCACCCCTTCGCCGCCCATCTGGGCATAGCCTGCGGTGTCGCGCCCCATCCAGGAGGCCATCACATGGCAGCCGATGCCGGAATTGGCCTTGGAGCCCTCCGGCACTTTGGTCGAGGTGTTATGCGGGCAGCCCGAGCAGAAATAGGGCGTGCGGGTGGCGCCGGGGATGTTCAGAAGGTTCGGCGGTGTCTCGGTCAGGGCGCGGGCCGTGTCGAGGAGCTTGAACTCGGGAAAGAAGCGATCCAGTCGCTCCGCCACCACGGGCACCAGCATTAGGGGGCTCAATTCGCCCACCCAAGGGATCAGCGGCTCGCCCGCGGCATGGTATTTGCCGACCATCTTCTTGGGCTTCGCGCCGGGCCAATCGTAGAAATATTCCTTAAACTGGCTCTCGATGATGCCGCGTTTTTCCTCGACCACCAGCACCTCTTCCTTGCCATTCACAAAGTCGAGGGCACCGGCGCGGGCCAATGGCCAGACCATGCCGACCTTGTAGATGTCGATGCCGAGGCGGCGGCATTCGGGCTCTGAGAGGCCGAGCAGGCGCAGCGCCTCCATCAGGTCGAGGTGACCCTTGCCGGTGGTGACGATGCCGAACTTTGCCTCCGGCAGGTCGTAAATGCGGCGGTCGATCGGGTTCGCCTCGGCAAAGGCGCGCACCGCTTGCAACTTGGCGCGGATGCGGGTCTCGATCTCGGGACTGGGCAGGTCAGAGGCGCGGATATGCAGTCCGCCGGGGTAGTCGGGAAGATCGGGCAGGGTGAAGGCGCGGTCCGGGTGCAGCTCGACTGAGCGGCCGCTTTCCACCGTTTCCGAGACCGCCTTGAACCCGACCCAAGTGCCGGAGAACCGCGACAGCGCAAGGCCATATTCGCCAAAGGTCAGAAACTCGCCCACATCCGCCGGGTTCAGCACCGGCATGAACCAGGACATAAAGGCGACGTCGGATTGATGCGGCATCGAGGAGGACACGCAGCCGTGGTCATCCCCCGCCACCACCAAAACGCCGCCCTTCGGCGCCGAGCCATAGGCGTTGCCGTGCTTTAGCGCATCACCGGAGCGATCCACCCCCGGCCCCTTGCCATACCACATGGAGAAGACGCCCTCGACCGCGCAGTCGGGATCAAGGATCGCCTGCTGGGCACCCAGAACAGCGGTGGCGCCGAGGTCCTCGTTCACCGCCGGCATAAAGGTGATGCCCGCCGCCTGCATCCGGTCGCGGGCGCGCCAGAACTCCAGATCGACGCCGCCCAGGGGCGAACCGCGATAGCCAGAGACAAAGCCCGCCGTGTTCAGCCCCGCCGCCCGGTCGCGCCGCGCCTGATCCAGCATGATCCGCGCCAGGGCCTGCGTGCCGGTCAGAAAGACGCGGCCCGAGGTGCGCGTGTAGCGATCTTCCAGCTGATAGGTCTGAAATCCGTGGGCGAGCTCGGTCATCTGGGTCGGTCCTGGCTTGGGAAAAGAGGTGGGTGATCGAAAGGATAAACCATCCCGGGTGGATAACCTTGCCAGAGCGCGCGAGATATTGCAGATTTGTGGATGATTTGACCGTTAGATTGCGGTTTTCTGGAGAGAAGTGATCGCCCCATGCTGCTCGACGACCGTGACCGCCGGATCCTCGCCCTGTTGCAGGAGGATTCCCGCATCTCCAACGCCGATCTGGCCGAGGCGGTGGGCATGTCGGCCTCCGCGCTCTGGCGGCGGGTGCGCAGCTTGGAGGAGGCCGGGGTGATCGCCCGCTACGGCGCGGTGGTGGTGCCAAAGGCGATGGGTCTCACCTTTGAGGCTCTGGTGCAGGTGAACCTCACTCGCCACGCGCCGGAGCACCTGACCGAGTTCATCCGCGCGGTGGAGGGCAACCCGCATGTGGTGGAATGCTACGCGACTACTGGCCAGGCGGATTACCACCTGAGGGTGCTGGCGCCGGATCTGGAGGCCTATAATCACTTTCTCGAGCGGTTCCTGTTCCGGCTTGCGGGGGTGGCCAGCGCCCAGACCCATGTGATCCTGAAGACGGTGAAACGTGACACACCGATTGTGCCCTGAGCAGGGTGATTTCCGGCTTGTGCCGCACATTTGTTCGCGTTATGTTCTTGTTCATGCTCTGCCCCAGCAGCGGAGCGCGATCGCCGCGCGTTAGCGCGGCGCCGGGCCCAACGGGGGAGGGGGCATTTTAATGCACCCAACACGGGCGGGAGCCCTCCCTTGCGCTGGGCGAACCCAATGAAGGGGCCACAGCCCATGCAGCGGAGCGAGTGAAGACAGGAGGAGGTCGAACCGACGACCCCAAAGGCTTGAGAAAGCAGTTTAGAAAACGACCGAGGCCCAAGCGGCGGTCATGCCCACATAGGTCAGATGGTGCAACAGCTGGTCCGTGCCCATGGCCCGCCAGAACGCGCCTTGGGTGGGGTCAAGCTTGTGGCACTCGGTATGATGCGCCTTCCAGAAGTCGATGTTGAAATGGATCAACCACTCGGCCGCGCAGATCAGCGCGATAAACCAGGGCGGGCTGCCCACGATGAACAAGACCACAACCGAGGCCAGCGCATGAACACCTGCGTGCTGCGCGCGGCCCGGATGGAAATACTGACACCGTCCCGACAGCATTTTTTTGGTCTGTAGGTAGAAGTCGGCAAACATATGCTTGACCTCGAACAGACAGACCAGCAGCAGGACGATACCGATATTCTCTGGCAAAACAGACGCTCCTTCGAAGTTGCGGCACTGGGGCGCATCAGAGCGCCCGCGGACCTTACGGTGTTTTCCCTGTATCGCAAATATCGCATTCGACTGTCTGTGACATAGCTCACAGACGATTTTTAACCAGTTTTATAGGGTGGGACAGAGCCGCTTGAGCCATTGCCTGCAAGGGGTAAACCGCGCTACCCATGGCAAAACACGCTTTGCCACCCCGGCGCCCGCAAGGGCGATTTCATCCGCCGCACGATCCTCGGAGCCCTCCCATAGAACGCTCTCTGTTCCAATTTATCTGGAAATACTCCAAGCGGGATCAGCTGATTCTTCTGCTGGTCACCGCCTGTCTGTTTCCACTGTTGTACCTGACGCTTGAGCTGCCCAAACGCATCATCAACGATGCCATCGGGGCGCAGACCTCGATCATTGATGTCTGGGGCTATGAGGTCGAGCAGCTCAATTATCTCTGGATCCTCTGCGGAGCCTTCCTCGCTTCCGTTTTGGTGCATGGTCTGACCAAAATGCGGATCAACACCATGAAAGGTGTCTTGGCAGAGCGGATGCTGCGCCGGTTCCGCTATAGTCTGATCGCCCGCGTCTTGCGCTTTCCGCAGCCCTATTTCGAACGCACCAGTCAGGGGGAACTGGTGGCGATGATCACCTCGGAATCTGAGCCGATGGGTGGTCTAATGGGGGATGCGGTCAGCCAGCCTGTGTTGCAAGCCGGGCAGATGGCGACGATCCTCTACTTCCTCTTTGCGCAAAGCTTTTGGTTCGGCCTTGCGGCTGTCGCCCTGATCCCCTTGCAGGCTTGGCTGATCCCCATGCTGCAGCGGCGGATCAACAAGCTGAACAAAAAGCGGGTGATCGAGGTGCGCAGCCTGGCCTCCGAGATAGGCGAAAGCGCGGTGGGTGCATCTACCCTGCGGGTCAATGGCGGCTGGCGCTATCGGATGGCGCGGGTGACGGATCGTCTGGGGCGGCTCTACGAGATCCGCTTCGACATCTATCAGAAGAAATTCTTCATGAAGTTCCTCAACAACTTCATCACCCAGCTCACACCCTTCTTCTTCTACGCGATTGGTGGCTACCTTGTGCTGCAAGGCAAGGTCTCGCTTGGGGCTCTTGTGGCAGCGCTTGCCGCCTACAAGGACATTGCCTCGCCGTGGAAAGAGCTGCTGACCTATTACAATCAGGTGCAGGATATGACGGTGCGGTGGGACACCATCATGGAGCGGTTCGCGCCCCCGGATATGGTCGACGAGCACCTGATGGATGGCGAGCCGGAGGAGCTGGTGCATCTCTCTGGCGACATCGTTCTCGACAAGGTCACCGTCCGCGACAGCGATGGCAATCTGGTGCTGGAGGATCTCTCGGCGACGTTCCCTAGGGGCGAGCTGATCGGCATTGCCGCCCCGTCAGAAGAAGATCGCCGGGCGCTTGCAGAGGTGCTGACACGAGAGGTGCTGCCTGCTTCCGGCGTGGTAACTCTGGCGGGTCACGACATTCGAGAATTGCATCAGATGGTGCTGGCGGCGCGGATAGGTCATGCCACCTCGCGCCCGGCGCTGTTCCGCGGCTCCTTTGGTGAAAACGTCCTGATGCCCCTGCGCATTCGTCCCTTGGGCGAGGCGGATGATCCACGGGCCGTGCGCGATGCGATCCGTGCGGGCAACAGCCCCGATCCCTTCCACGTGGATTGGGTCGATCCGCAGATCGCGGGATTTGAGCGTAAAGAAGAGCTGCGCGACTGGTGGCTGAAGCTGGTCGAAGGCATCGGCTCCGACGCTGCCTTGTTGCGGCGCGGGATGGATCAGGTCTTTGACAAGGCGGAACATCCTAAGCTGGCCGAGGCGCTGGTGAAACTGCGTCCGCATGTGCAGCTTGCCCTGATGGACACAGGTCTTGATGCCTTTGCCCATTTCAACAACCGCGAGCAATATAACCCGACGCTGCCCGTGGCCGAAAACCTGCTTTATGCCACACGCTCGCAGCCGATCACCTATGAGCTGTTGCTGGAACAGACCGAGTTCTTGCGGACGGTGCGCAAGATCGGGCTGGACCGGGATTTGGTGCGACTGGCGCAAGACGTGCTGGAAATGCTGCGTCAGATCTTTGGCATGGATGGCACCACGCACCCGTTGTTCCGCAAGCTTGGGCTGGAGGTGAGCGACTATGAGGCGGCGCTGCAATTGGTGCAGAAGATCCGTCAAAAAGGCGCTGACAGCCTCAGCGAAGAAGAGCTGGTGCAGATGATGATCGTGCCCTTCTCGATCTCGGGCGAAAGCCTTGGTGCGGCCTTCTCCACTGATATTGAAGCCCGTATTCTGTCCCTGCGCGAAAGCCACGGGGCGGAGTTGTTGAGCACGCTCGATGATCTGTTTGTGCCGCTTTACGAGGGGCATTTCACGCCGGGCTTCACGGTGTTGGAAAACGCGATCTTCGGCAAGATTTCCGATGGCGCCGGGCCGCGTGCCGAGGATCTGCGCAAGGTGGTTGCCGAGGTGATCGACAAGGCCGGGGTGCGCGAGATGGTGGTCGAGTTGATCTTCGATCTGCCGGTCTCGGTCGGCGGGCAGGGGCTGGGCGCAAGCTTTGCAGAGCCTTTGGCCTTCTGTCGCGCGTCGATCAAGCGGCCTGATATCCTGATCCTCGACAATGCGCTGGCGAGCTTTGATCGCGACACGCGGCGGGCGATGCAGGCCAATCTGCGCGATTTGCTACCAGAGACCACGCTGATCTTCCTTGAAAGCGCCTTCCGTGATCCGGATCGCTTTGACCATTATTTCGAGATGCGTCAGGGCCGCCTAAAAGACGAACGCGCGGGCGAGAGGGGCACTGGCGACGAGGACAGCGCCTCGGCTGCGGACCTGTCGCGCAAGCTCCGGGCTTTGGAAACCACCGAGCTGTTCTCCGGGCTGAACCGGCGCCAGCTGCGGCTTCTGGCCTTCGGGGCGCGTTGGTATGAGGCGACACCGGGCACGGCGGTGTTCCACAAGGACGATGCCGCGAGCGACGGTGCCTATATGATCATCGAAGGCGAAGCGGGTCTGTATCTGCCGGATGAGGACGGCAATGCGGGCGAGGGCAAAGGCCAATTGATCGCCAAAGTCGGCGCCGGGCGTCTGGTCGGCGAATTGGGCCTGATCCGCAAAGAGCCCCGCGCACTTACGATGATTGCGGACACGAACCTCACCTGTTTGCGGATTGGTGAGGAAGAGTTCTTGGCGGTGGTGGAGAATGACGCCAACACCGCGTTCAAGCTGCTTCAGGTGGTGGCGGGATACGTCTCGAGCTAAGCGGCCAAACATTCAGACAGGCCTGTCGGGGAGACCTCCGGCAGGCCTGTTTCGTGACACGAAGGGAGAGACCATATGAAACTGTTTCGCTATCGCACCGCAGAGGGCATCCGCCCAGGGCTGATGGATGCCTCCGGCACCGCCCGCGACTTGTCCGGCCACCTCGACGATGTGACCCCGACCAGCCTGGGGGGCGATGCTTTGGCAGGGCTATCGGCCTTGGATATCTCCAGCCTGCCGGTGATCGAGGGGGGGATCGACTATGCGCCCTGCGTCGGGCAAGTGGGGAAGTTCCTCTGCATCGGACTCAACTATTCCGATCATGCGGCAGAGGTGGGAGCAGAGCCTCCGGCACATCCGATCCTTTTCATGAAAGCAAATTCGGCAATCGTTGGCGCCAATGACACGGTGCGCATTCCGCGCGGCTCGATCGCCTGCGATTGGGAGGTCGAACTGGGCGTGGTGATCGGCAAGGCGGCGAAATATGTCAGCGTCGAAGAGGCGCTTGAGCATGTGGCGGGTTACTGCGTGATCAATGACGTCTCGGAGCGGGACTTTCAGATGAAGCTGACTGGTCAGTGGACCAAGGGCAAAAGCTGCGACACCTTTGGTCCCATCGGCCCGTGGTTGGTGACGGCGGATGAGGTGGCGGATCCGCAGAACCTCGCGCTGAGCTGTGACGTGAACGGCACCCGGATGCAGACCGGCAATACAGCGACGATGATCTTTACCGTGGCGGAGATCATCAGCCATCTGAGCCAGTTGATGACGCTGCATCCCGGGGATGTGATTGCAACAGGCACTCCGCCGGGCGTCGGCATGGGGCAAAAGCCGGAGCCGATCTATCTCAAGGCAGGCGATGTGATGGAGTTGGAAATTCAAGGGCTTGGTCGTCAGCGTCAGGCTGTCGAGGCAGACTGAGACCAAACCGTCGGGGCGCGCAAATCAGCGCCCCGACGCCGCGCCCCTTAGGCGCAATAGATATCGTGCAGCGTGCCGAGCACCTGTTTGGCGGGGCCTTCGGTCAACGAGTAATAGACCGTCTTGCCCTCACGCCGCGCCTGCACCAGCTGATCATCCCGCAGGCGAGACAAGAGCTGGCTGACCGCCGCCTGTCGTTTGCCCAGACGATCCTCCAATGCGCTGACCGACAGTTCCTGCTCTGCCGCCAAGTGGCACAGGATCATCAATCGCCCTTCATGGGCGAGCGCTTTCATCAGGGAAGCAGCTTCTGCGGCATTCTCCGCCATGCTTCCTGCGGACAATTCAAGTGTCTCTGTCATCTATGTCTTCTTCTAGGCTTTTGGTGTTCTGTGCGCGCACACAGAGGGGAAGGCAGCGTGAAATATGACGCCAAATAGAGTAAGGCCACGGAATGCCGTGGCCTCGCAAGAGTTTTGGTAAATATTTATTCGTTTTAGCAAACCTTCGCTTACCCTGTTGCGGGAGTGTCCTCCCCTGATGTGGGGAGGACGCGGGCGGCATTCAACCCTTGGGTGGTGGGGCGCCGCCTTCGAATGCGTTGCCATTGGCGTAGTCACAGGGGGCTTCCTGCATGTTGAGGTGCAGGTCGTCGCCAGTGAAAGGATGGGCGCGGGCGAGGTCTTCGTCCACCTCGATGCCCAGCCCCGGCGCGGTGGGCGGGGTGATATAGCCGCCCTCGACCTTGATCGCACCTTTGATGAGCGCGTCGTGGAAGGTGGTCTCGATGGTTTCGGCCATCAGGATATTGGGGATCGAGGTTGCGAAATGAACGTTGGCCGCCCATTCCACCGGACCGGCATAGAGATGCGGCGCCATCTGGGCGTTGAAGACTTCGGCCATAGCGGCGACCTTCTTCATCTCCCAAATGCCCCCGGCGCGCCCCAGCGCGGGTTGCAGGATCTCCGCCGCACCGGCGCGCAAGAGGGCGCCGAACTCGGCCTTGGTGGTCAGACGCTCGCCCGCAGAGACGGGGATGCGCACGTTGCGCGCCACCCGGGCCATATCCTCGACCATATCGGGAGGCGTGGGTTCTTCGTACCAAAGCGGGCTATAGGGTTCGAGCGCCTGCCCCATGCGGATGGCCCCAGCGGTGTTGAACTGGCCATGGGTGCCAAAAAGCAGGTCCGCCTTGTCGCCGACCGCCTCGCGGATCGCCTTGCAGAAGGCCACAGAGCGGGTGATGTCGGACATCGCAGGCATATGGCCGCCGCGAATGGTATAGGGGCCGGCGGGGTCGAATTTCACCGCGGTATAGCCGCGTGCCACCGCGTCGGTCGCGGCCTCAGCGGCCATCTCGGGCGAATTCCAAAAGGCGCTGATGTCGTGATGGGGCAGCGGGTAGAGATAGGTATAGGCGCGGATCCGCTCGTTCATCTTGCCGCCGAGGAGGGCGTAGACAGGGCGGTCGCGGTCCTTGCCGAGGATGTCCCAGCAGGCGATCTCAAGACCCGAGAAGGCGCCGATCACCGTGGGGTCAGGGCGCTGGGTAAAGCCGGAGGAATAGGCGCGGCGGAACATCAGCTCGATGTTTTCCGGGTTCTCGCCCTGCATGTGGCGGGCAAAGACATCCTCGATCACGGCGGTCATCGCCTTGGGGCCGATGGTGGAGGCGTAGCATTCGCCCCAGCCGGTGATGCCAGTATCGGTGGTAACTTTGACGAGGATCCAGTAGCGCCCGCCCCAGCCGGGAGCAGGCGGTGCGGTGATGATGATGTCGAGGTCCTGGAGTTTCATATCTCGCGGTCCTTTGGAGATTTCATGGTCGGGTGGAGGAGGGGGCGCGCGCCGGGGCCATCGAGGCCCCGGCGCGCGCGGGTCCGGGCCTTCAGGCTCGGATCCCTTTGGCGTTCTGCTGCGGGCCTTAGCGGTTCAGCAGGATCACGTTGCGCTTGGCGCTGCCGGAGCGGGTGTCGGCGATGGCTTCGTTGATCTGATCCAGCGACCAGCGGCCGGAGATCAGCTCGTCGAGTTTGAGGCGGCCTTGTTGGTAGAGATCGACGATCCAAGGAACGTCGCGTTGGATCACCACATCGCCCATCTTGGAGCCTTGTAGGCCCTGACCGAGTGCTGCCATCACCACGGGTTCATACTGCGCCATCTGGCCGGAGTGCGGCATGCCGATCATCACCGCGCGCCCACCCGCCCCGAGGTAGCGGGGCGCTTGATCGTAGGCGGGCAGGGCGCCGACGGTGATCAGGACCACCTCCGCCCCCTTGCCGCCCAGAGCCTTAAACGCGGCGCGCCAGGGCTTGGGATCGGTGGCGAGCACGCCATGGGTGGCGCCAAAGTCCTTGGCGATGGCGAGTTTCTCTTCACTCATATCGACCGCGACGATGCGGCGGGCGCCGGCGATCCGTGCGCCTTGGATGGCGTTGAGGCCAACGCCACCGGCGCCGATCACCACCACATCCTCGCCCGCGCGCAACTGGGCGGCGTTTACCGCGCCGCCGACCCCCGTGATCACCCCGCAGGAAATCAGTGCGGCCACGTCTTTGGGCATTTCGGCGGGGATCTTCACGATCTGACGGGCCGAGACCACCACCTTTTCCGCGAAGGCGCCGCAGGCCATCGCCTGAAACAGCGGCTCGCCCGCGGCAGAGGTCAGCGGGCCTTTGAGCCCGTCATAGGGCGTGGTGCAGTTCACCGGCTTACCTGAGGCGCAGGTGGGGCAGCTGCCGCAGGCGCGGATCAGGGTGACGATCACGTCATCGCCCACCGCAAAGCCCTCGACGCCTGTACCAAGGGCGCTGACACGGCCGGCCGCCTCGTGGCCATAGACCGCAGGCAGGGGCCCGCCCCAGGCGCCATCGGCAAAGGAGATGTCGCTGTGGCAGATCGCGACGGCATCAAGCGTCACTTCTACCTCGCCCGTTTTGGGGGGCGCGATGTGGATCTCTTCAATCTGAAGCGGCGCGCCAAAGGCGTGGCATACGGCGGCTTTGATGGTCTGCATTCTCTCGGTCCCCCACTGTTCGCCCTCTAGCGTGACGGGGGGGCTGTGGCCATGCAATGCGGAAAACGGCGCAAGAGTGTCGGTTTTACGCAACGGCAGAGTTGCCTGCGGTTGCGCATGGAGCCGTCTGATCCGTCACATCATTGTGGTGATCTCGTCAATCAGGTCTGCCAGCGGGCCGGGGGCGGCAAAGAAGGGGGAATGCGAGGTTTCCATCACATGCACGCGCTCGGCGGGCCAATGGGCGGTCATGCTTTGCTGATATTCCGGCGGAATGGTCTGGTCATTGGCGCAGCGGATATAGGCCTTGGGCAGCGCCTCCCAGCCGGTCGGGCGGGTCAAGGGCGTGGCCTGTGGCAGGATCGGTTGAGCGCAGAGGTTTTCCAGCGCAAAGGCGACGGTTTCCTCGGGGCAGTCGTGGTAGAAGAGGGCAGGGGCAGCTTCGGGGCGGATGGTGTAGCTGTGGCCATCCGTGGCCTTGACCGCAGCATCGCCGATGGTCTGGCGCGGGCCTGCGATGCGCATGTCGATGAGCGACATGCCAGAGGTCGGCACATAGGCGCAGAGGTAGATCAGCCCGCGGGGGTGAGCAAACTCCACCGCGCCGGTGATCGGATAACCGGCCCAGGAATGGCCCACCACGATGGTTTCCGGGGTGATATGGGCGGCGACGGCGCGGCAGGTCTCCTCCAGCGTGACCTCTTCGGGGGCGCGCCCGTCGCGGTGGCCGGGCAGGTCGATGGCGCGCACGAAATGGCCGCGCGCCGCCAGTGCCGGGATCAGGTCGCGCCAGCACCAGGCGCCATGGCAAGAGCCGTGAACGAGAAGAATGTCAGCCACAGTGTCCGATCTCCTTGAGGAATTGGGTGAGCGCCCCGGCATAGTCCTGCGGCTGGTCGACGGGCGGCAGATGCCCGGTTTTGCGCAGCAGGGCAAAGCGGGAGCCGGGGATCAGGTCGACCGTTTCGCGCACCAGATCAGGCGGCGTGGAGCCGTCGTCATAGCCTGCAATGCCGAGGCAGGGCAGCCGCAGGCCAGAGGTGGGGGTATAGAAATCGGTGCCCGCAACGGCGGCGGCGCAGCCCAGGTAGCCCTCGACACTGGTGCCTTCGAGCTTGTCTTGCCAGCGTTTGTGATGGCCCGCCTTGAGGGTCGCACGAGGGAACCAGCGGTCCATGGTGTCTTGGCTGATGGCCTGCAGCCCTTGGGCGCGGATCAGCTCCATGCGGCGGTGCCAGATTTCGGGCGTGCCGATCTTGGCGGCGGTATTGGAGAGCACCAGCGCGCGGATCTGGTCCAGCCGCTTGATGGCGAGGCCCTGGGCGATCATGCCGCCAATCGACAGGCCGACAAAGGTGCAGTCGCGGATCTCGCAATGATCCAAGAGCCGTTCCGCATCGCGGATGAGAGCCCCCATTGCGTAAGGCCCATAGGGCACCGAGGAGCCGCCATGGCCGCGCAGATCATAGGTGAGGAGCCTGAGGTCTGGTGGCAGCAGCGGGAGCACCGCGTCCCAGAGGCTTTGATCGAGGCCAAGGGCATGGGCGAAGACTACGGCGGGGCCGTTCGCAGGGCCGGTGAGGCGGTAGTTCAGTTGGACATCGCCGAGGTCAGCGAGGGGCATGGGCAGGCATCTTTCCGTCTGGCGTGTCGGGGGAGACTACTCGCGACGGCGGCCAGTGGCCAGAGGGAGGAAGCGAGGGGCGCTGCCCCTCGTGCTCCCCGGAGTATTTGGGGAAAGATGAAGGGGTCAGAGGAAGCGGGTGAGGGCTTGGGTGAAGACGTCGGTGTCGACATTGCCGCCGGTGGCCACTGCGATCACCGTGTCGCCTTCGATCTCGTCACCGTGGAACAGGGCGGCAGCGAGGGCCGCAGCGCCGCCGGGTTCGACCACGATCTTCAGCCGTTGGAAGACGAGGGCCATGGCGTGCAGCGCCTCGTCATCGGTGATGGTGATGCCGGTGCCGCAGAGGCGGGAGAGGATCGGCCAGGTGATATCGCCCGGCGTTGGTGTGAGGATCGCGTCGCAGATCGAGCCCGAGGGGGTCGCGTTGGTCTGCAGCGTGCCGGTTTTTTGCGAGCGCACCACATCGTCAAAGCCCTCAGGCTCGGCCGGGCGGACGCGCATCTTGGGCGCGCGGTCCTCCAGCGCCAGCGCGATACCGGAGGTGAGCCCGCCACCGCCGCAGCAGACCAGCACATCCGCTTCGGTGATGCCTTCCTCGGCGGCCTGTTCGGCGATCTCGAGGCCGGTCGTGCCCTGGCCTGCGATCACTTGGGGTTCGTCATAGGGTTTGATCAGGGTGAGGCCACGGGATTCGACCAGCGGGGCGGAGACCCCCTCGCGGCTCTCGCCGCCGGCGCGGTCATAGAGCACCACTTCGGCGCCCAAGGCGCGGGTGTTCTCGATCTTGAGCTTGGGGGCATCGGCGGGCATCACGATCACGGCGGGCGCGCCATGGGCGCGGGCGGCCAGCGCCACCCCTTGCGCGTGGTTGCCGGAGGAATAGGCGATCACCCCGCGTTTGCGCAGTTCCGGGTCGAGCGCGGAGAGCGCCGCCCAGCCGCCGCGAAACTTAAAAGAACCAGTGTGTTGCAGACATTCGGCTTTGACCAGAAGCCGACGGCCAGCGATCTCGTCCAGAAAGGGCGAGGACAGTAGGGGCGTGCGGCGGGCATGGCCTTTGAGCCGCGCTTCAGCGGCTTCGATCATAGCAAGAGACGTCATTGAATATCTTTCAGAACGGCGTGGATGAGGGCGACGGCAGGGGGCTCATCGAGGAAGGGGATATGGCCGCGGTCCGGCAACTCCACCGCCTGGAGCGAGGGCAGGCGCTGTTGCATTTCGATGTATGTGTCGGACGAAAGAATGTCCGAGTGGGCGCCGCGGATTACTCCAACTGGCAGGCCTTCAAGGGCGAGGAACCAAGGCCAGAGGCTCGGTTTTTCCTCCATCTGGGCGATGGCTTCGGCCTGAGCGAGAAAGGCGTCGCGCAGGCGGGCGTCATAGCGCAGTTCCAGCCCGTCGGGGGTTTCCTTGTAAAAGGTCTGAGCTTCTTCCAGCCAGCGCTCGTTTGGCAGGCTGGGGAAGGCATCGCCGAGAGCTGTCTTTAGCGCTTGGGCGGCTTGAGCATGGGTCTTGGCGGCGGGGCGGCGACCGAGGTAGTCGAAGATGCGTTTCAGGCCGGGCTCGGCAATATCGGGGCCGACATCGTTCAGGATCACCGCAGAGAGGCGGTCGCGGGCAGTGGCTGCCATAGCCATCGCCACAAGCCCGCCGCGCGAGGTGCCAAGGATCGCGGCGCGCTTAATCCCGAGGTGGTCCATCAGGGCCACCACATCGCCGGCCTCGGTCACCACATTATAGGTCATCGGGTCCTCGGCGTAGTCCGACTGTCCGCGGCCCCGCAGATCAAGCAGGATCACCCGGTAGTCGCCGAGATGCGGCAGGGCATAGCGGAAATCCTGCCCGTCGCGGGTCAGGCCGGGCAGGCAGATCAGGGGCAGCCCGTCGCGGTTGCCGTGAATTTCATAGTACAGGGACAGCCCGTCGGCGGTGTCAAAGCGGCTCATGTGGTCAATCTCTTGTCAGGCAGAACGTCATGCGGAAAATCAGGCAGAAGCGGCGATCTCGGGGATTGTGGTCAGGTCGGACAGCTGATGCGCCGGGCGCCAGGGCAGGCGGTCCACCGGCTCGCCCGCGCGGTTGACCCAGGCGGTGGTGAAGCCATAGCCGGTCGCGCAGCCCGCGTCCCAGCCGTTGGAGGAGACGAACAGCACCTCCGCAGGGGTGCCGCCGAAGCGCTGGCACACGAGGTCATAGACCGCGCCTGCGGGTTTGAAGATGCCGACACTTTCGACCGAGAGCACATCGTCGAGCACCGCGCCAAGGCCCGCGGAGTCGACCGCGCCTGCCAGCATCGCGGGTGAGCCGTTGGAGAGGATGCCGGTTTGATAGCCTGCGTCCTTCAGCGCGCGCAGCATGGCAGGGACTTCGGGATAGGCGGAAAGCTCCCAGTAGAGATCCAACAGGCGCTTGCGCAGGGCGGCATCGCCGTCCAATCCTGCCGCCTCTAGCGACCAATCCAGCCCGTCTTGGGTCACTTGCCAGAAATCCGTATGCGCCCCGGCCACGGCACGCAGCCAGCTGTAGTTAAGCTGCTTTTGCCGCCAGTTCTGCGCCAGACTGGCCCAGGTGTCGCGCAGTTGCGGAAAGGCCGGGTTTGTGGCGGCCTCGCGCGCGGCTGCGGTGACATCAAACAGCGTGCCATAGGCGTCAAAGATGCAAGTGCGAATGGTCATGGTCTCTCCTCCTGAGTGAGAGTGCGGGGCGCGGGCTTGGCCGCGAAAGTGGCACAACAGAGGCGGGGATCAATGGGCTAAATTGTGTTGGTACGGGTTTACACCCCCGCCATGGCCGTTAGGGTGGCCGCTTCACTTTGGGCTTGGGGCCCTGACATACTCACCAGAGAACCCGAAAGGGGGTCATTATGACCGCGGTAAAAAATGGCGACACGGTTCGCATCCACTACACTGGCAAGCTGACAGACGGCACCGTCTTTGACAGCTCCGAAGGGCGCGAGCCGCTGGAATTCACGGTCGGCGCAGGCCACGTGATCAAAGGCATGGACGATGGCATGTTGGACATGGCCGAGGGCGACAAAAAGACGCTCGAGATCCCCTGCGACGAAGCCTATGGCCCGATTAACCCGGCCGCCCGTCAGGCGATCCCGCGCGAAGGCATCCCGGATGATATCCCACTGGAAATCGGCACGATGCTGCAGATGCAGACCCCGGAAGGCCAAGTGCTGCCGGTGACTGTGGTTGAGGTGGACGAGGCCACCGTGACGCTGGATGCCAACCACCGTCTGGCCGGTCAGGATCTGGTCTTTGACGTCGAGCTGGTTGCGATCGCCTCCTAAGGCGCGTCGCTCTTGAGACTGGTGCGAGGCAGGACTTGCTTGCCTCGCACGATACGATCCGAAGACGCGCCCATCAGAACATTCCCTGTGGCCCGCCGGATCCAAGCGGACATGCTGTCGCATGCACCCAAAATTCCCGCGAAGTTTTCCTAAATTTTCAGTCGCATACGCAGCGGAACTTTCCCGCATTGGCTGTGTGTGTTTACGCCTTGTTGAGAGTCTCCACCCCACCGTAGCGCCGACCCGCCGGGCGTGAATGACGGCGGGACTTTGTATTTATTGGAGTACTCTCTCATGCGTAAGCTGCTGCTCGGCACCGCTTTGACCCTTGTTGCCTCTATGGGCCAAGCGACGGAATATCTGAATGTTTTCACTTGGGACGGCTATGTTCAGCCGGATGAAGTGAGCGCGGTCAATGCGATCCTCAAGGATCAGGGCTATGACGTTGAAGTGCGGGTGATCGACACGCTGGCCGAAGGGCCGGAACAGATGTTCGACGTGATCCGCACCGGCAATGTTGATGTGTCTTTTCTGACGCTGAACTACATTCAGATGGAAGGCCTGCCTTTCAGCAACCTGTTGCAGCCGATTGACACCTCCTCCCCCCGCCTGACCAATGCTGAGGCCCTACTGCCGGAGCTGAGCGCGATCCCGATGGGGATGTCGGATGCTGGCCCGCTCTATCTGCCGTTTGGCGGCGGCTCCTATGGGATCTGGGCCAATGATGATGTGGTCTCTACCCATCCTGCCTCTGTCTCGGACCTTCTGAAGCCGGAATGGAAGGGGCGCATCTCTCTGACGGATGGTCAGGTGCAGCCCAATGTGGCGCTGGCGCTGATGGCCATGGGCGAGGCGCCCTTTGCGGTGCAGGATGCCTCTGGGGATCGCAAGAAGATGGCAGAGATGCAAAAGGCCGATGGCCCGCTGCAGCAGACCGTCAGCGCGCTTTACGATCAGGTCGGCTTTTTCTGGAGCGCTGGCCCGGAGTTCCGCGATGATCTCGCCTTTGTGGCCTCCTACGGCCCCGGCGCGGCGGCCCATGTGGCCACGGGCGGCAACTGGAGCATCGTGAACTTCGAAGAGGGCAATACCGTCTGGCTCGACACCATCAACTTCTCGAAAAAGCTGGAAGGGTCGAAGCTGGAAGCGGCAGAGATTTTTGCCAACTATTTCATCGGCAAAGAGGTGCAGGAGCGGATCGTGAACGGTCTGGGCATGGTGGCGTCCTCCACGCTGGTTGAGGCCAACCCGATGCTGGACGAGAACCCAGAGTTCTTTGCCGAGGAGCTGTTCTGGCCGCCCTATACCAAGGTCGCCAACAATGTGATGAACATGCTGTCCAAACGCGCCTCGGGTGCTGGCAGCTGATCTGAGCTGACATTTAGAACGCGGAAGGGGGCGCTTTGGCGTCCCCTTTTGCATCAAGTGGCGAGGAGAGATGCGATGCTTGCGGCGGCCTGACGAGTGAACCGATCCAGCGTGGCGGCATCGCTGCCCGCCCGCACCCGAAGACCGAGCGAATGCAATGTGGCGGCAGCCAACCCAGCCGCTGCCTCTCGGCGCGCTGGTGTGGCGGTCGGGGCGAGGCGACCGAACAGGCGGTGGAACTGCTGGTCGGTCCGTTCCATCCGCTCCAAAAGCACAGCGCGGATTTCTGGATGCATCGGTGCTTCTGCGACGGCGGTGGAGAACACAAGGCAGCCCCGCGCGCTGGTTGAGGCTTCATCCAGATAGATCGCCAACATGGCCGTGTAGATCGCATTGAGGGCGGTTTCGGGCGTGGCGTCTTTGGGGACTTGTCGTGCAAGATCGCCCTGCACGCGGGTGGTGAAATCATCCATCGCGCGCAGGAACATCGCCTCCTTGTTGCCGAAAGCGGCATAAAGGCTGGGGCGGACCAAACCGGTGGCCTTGGACAGATCATCCAGCGAGGTGGCGGCATAGCCCTTCTGCCAGAAGACCTCAATGATGGCCGCGCGCACGGCGTCCTCGTCAAACTTGCGCGGGCGGCCCCGGCCGCGGATCTGGTCCGGCCCGGTGCTCATTCCGGGAAATCCGCCCCGTGGAGCACATCGCAGAAATGCGGCTGGTGAAAATGCGGCACATGACGGCGCGCCACATCCGCGCCGAAGTTGTGCATCGCTGTCATCGGCTTGGCCGCGTAGACCCGGGTGAGCGCTTGTTCCATAGCCTGTTTGAAGCCGAGACGGGGGTAGGCGTCAAGCACCTGTTCCATCACCTCCGGCGTGATGCGGTCGTGGGGGATGACGCCCACATCCAATCCAGCACCGATCTGCACCAAAGCGGCCTCTGGCGATTTCTTCTGCGGGATCGAAAAGGTCGTGTGCAGGGCAATCGCATCCCAAACGCGGTCGATGCGCCATTGCGCGACATTCTGTTCCGCAAGGAACCGGGCGGCGGCATCGGCGGCGTCCACCTCAAAGCGGTCGTCGGCCATATAGGTCTCGGTCAGGCCGAGATCATGCAGCATGGCAGCGATGTAGAACAGCTCTGGGTCGTAGCTCATCCCGGTCGCTTGGGCGGTGAGGGTGCCAAACACGTACGAACGGCTGACGTGGTTGAAGAGGAAAGGATCGCTGGCTATCCGCGCCATCTCAGCGGCAGCAGTGCAAAGCGCGGTATCGGGCGGTGGGGCGAGGGCGGTCAATTGCATAGTGGGTCTCCTGTGATCAGGTCCCCATTTATTATGCGATTCGGTATATAAATAAAGAGCCGCGTGATGCTAAGGGGTCCGCCAAAAGAAAAGGCGCTCCGAAGAGCGCCTTAAGTCTTTGATTGTGATGGTTAAATCACAGGTGATCTTGCTGCGGCATGCCGAGGACGTGAAAGCCGCCATCGACGCGGATGATCTCGCCGGTGGTATAGGCGCCCGCATCCGACGCGAGGTAGACCGCTGTGCCGCCGACCGCTTCCAGCGTCGCGTTCGAGCGCAGGGGGGCGTTCTGCTCGGTGTGCTTGTAGGTCTTGCGCGCGCCGCCAATGGCAGCCCCCGCCAGTGTTTTCATCGGGCCGGGGGAGATCGCATTGACCCGGATGCCATCGGGGCCAAGGTCATTGGCCAGATAGCGCGTCGCGCTCTCAAGTGCGGCCTTGGCCACGCCCATCACGTTGTAGTTCGGCGTGACCCGGTTGGAGCCGCCATAGGTCAGCGTCATCAAGGTGCCGCCGCCGTTTTCCTGCATCAAAGGATAGGCGCGGCGCGCCACTTCGATGAAGGAATAGGCGGAGATGTCCATCGAGTTCTTGAAGTTCGCGCGGCTGGTGTTGATGAACCGGCCGGTAAGCTCGTTCTTGTCGGAATAGGCGATGGCATGGACGAGGAAATCAATCGTCGGCCAACGGGTGCTCAGTTGCTCAAACGCGGTGTCGAGCGACGCATCGTCGGTCACATCCACATCGACCATAAAATCGCTGCCAACCGAGGCCGCCAGCGGTTCCAGACGCTTGCCAAAGGCTTCGCCCTGATAGGTGAAGGCCAGCTCCGCGCCCGCCTCGTGCATCGCCTTGGCGATACCCCAGGCGATGGAGCGTTCATTGGCCACGCCCATGATCAGGCCGCGTTTGCCTGCAAGTACTCCAGTCATGGACCTTATCCCTTGTATTTGCTCAGAACCATCGAGCCATTGGTGCCGCCAAAGCCAAAGCTGTTGGTCATGACACTGTCGAGCCCGGCGTTTTCGACGTATTGCGTGGCGACTTCGCTCGGCTCGATCCCTTCGGCGAGGGTCTCGACGTTGATCGAGGGCGTGATGAAGTCATTGTCCAGCATCAGAAGGCAGAAGATCGCCTCCAGCGCGCCAGCGGCGCCCTGTGCATGGCCGGTCATCGACTTGGTCGAGGAGATCGGCGGCACATTGCCTTCGCCAAAGACGCGGCGGGCGGCATGGACTTCGCCTACATCGCCCACCGGGGTCGAGGTGCCATGGGCGTTGATGTAGGAGACCTTGCGGCCTTCGGGCAGGGTGGAGAGCGCCAGACGCATTGCGCGCTCGCCGCCTTCGCCGGAGGGGGCGACCATGTCGTGCCCGTCGGAGGTGGCGGCAAAGCCGGTCACCTCGGCATAGATCTTGGCGCCGCGCGCCAGCGCGTGCTCCAGATCCTCCAGCACCACGATGCCGCCGCCACCGGAAATCACAAAACCGTCGCGGTCCTGATCAAAGGCGCGCGAGGCTTTTTCCGGGGTGTCGTTGTATTTCGAGGACATGGCGCCCATTGCGTCGAACAGGCAGGACAGGGTCCAGTCCAGTTCCTCGCCGCCGCCAGCAAACATCACGTCCTGCTTGCCCATCATGATCTGCTCGGCTGCGTTGCCGATGCAATGCAGCGAGGTGGAGCAGGCTGAGGTGATCGAGTAGTTGATGCCCTTGATCTTGAACGCGGTCGCAAGGTTCGCGGAGATCGTAGAGGACATACACTTCGGCACCGCGAAGGGCCCGATCCGCTTGGTCGCGCCGGTCTTCAGCACGGTCTGATGTGCGGTCAGCATGGAGGAGGTCGACGGACCACCGGAGCCCGCCACCAGACCGGTGCGCTCGTTGACGACTTGGTCTTCGGAGAGGCCCGCATCGGCAATCGCCTGCTGCATGGCGATATGCGCATAGGCCGCGCCGGGGCCCATGAAGCGCAGGGTGCGTTTGTCCACATGCTCGGCGACGTCGATTTTCAGCGTCCCGGCGACTTGGCTGCGAAAGCCGTGGTCGATCATTTCGTCGCTTGCGACGATGCCGGATTTCCCGGCCTTGAGCGAGGCAAGAACCTCTTCGGCATTGTTCCCGATGGAGGAGACGATCCCCAGACCGGTGACGACGACGCGACGCATGTGCGTACTCCTGTAACTGATGTGAAGGGGGCCGCGCCCCCTTTCGCGGGACCTTCGTCCCGAGGCGATCCTAAAGGCGGATCAGCTCTCGGAGAGGGCCACCTTCATATCCTTGACCTGATAGATCACTTCCCCATCTGCCTCTACGATCCCGTCTGCGACGCCCATGGTCAAGCGGCGGGTCTGGATGGCTTTGGTGAAATTGACGCGATAGGTCAGCATTTTACGATCCGGGCGGACCATGCCGGTCAGTTTGACCTCGCCCACACCCAGCGCATAGCCGCGCCCCTGCCAGCCGCGCCAGCCGAGGTTGAAGCCGGTGAGCTGCCACAGGCCATCAAGGCCAAGACAGCCGGGCATGATCGGGTTGCCGGGGAAGTGGCAGTCAAAGAACCACAGGTCGGGCGTGATGTCGAATTCCGCAATGATATGGCCTTTGCCATGCTCACCACCGTCTTCGCTGACTTCGGTAATCCGGTCCATCATCAGCATCGGCGGCGCGGGCAACTGCGCATTGCCGGGTCCGAACAGCTCGCCTCTTGCGCATTTAAGCAGGTCTTCTTTGTCAAAGCTGCTGGGATATTGGGCCATGTGCGGGGCAACTCCTGCCTGTTGGTATGAATATATTAAGCCCCCATTAGCACCGGGTTTGCCTATCCTGCAAGGGTCGCGCGATGCTGCAGGTGCGAGGGCGTGGCCGTTCGGACATGGGCTGTTGCAGGGCGGCCAAGCGGGCGGGGGAACGGCTGGCGGTGCGTCGGCCTGTGGCCGGGATCAGGCGGCGCAGACCGCGCTGAGGCGGCTTTCGGGCCACAAAAGCAGGTGATTTTTGTGAATCGGTTTGAAAAGCAGGCCGTTTCTGCCATATAAAACCCCGGTAGTAGCGAACGGTAGGTAAGGTGAGATGACACCGACCCATGAAGAGAACGCCAATAAGTGGCTGGTTGAGGCCGGCCTGCGGCCGACTCGTCAGCGCGTGACATTGGCCGCTCTTTTGGTGGGTGATGGCAATCATCGCCACGTCACAGCCGAAAGCCTGTTTGACGCGGCCAAGGATGATGGCGCCGCTGTTTCTCTTGCCACGGTCTATAACACCTTGCGGGCCTTCTGCGATGCGGGCGTTCTGCAAGAAATCACCGTGGATGGCTCCAAGAGCTATTTCGACACCAATGTGCACGACCACCCGCATTACTTCTGGGAAGGGGAGGGCCGCGTGTCCGACGCCCCCTCCGAAGAGCTGGTGATCCAACGCCTGCCGGAACCGCCCGAAGGTATGGAGATCGCCTCTGTTGATGTGGTGATCCGTCTGCGCAAAAAGGCCGACCGCGCCTAACCTACGGCTCCCTGCCTTCCGAGGAACTCTCTGACATCTCTGTCACAAGTGCGGCCATGGCCCGCGCTGTCAAAGACCCGTGTCCCGGCTCCGCGTGGCAGGTGAGGATGACGGGCTCGACAGCCTGCGGCGCGGCTAAGGGACGGGCGACCAGCGGCAGCCCTTCGTAGCTTTGCGCTGAGTGAGGAAGACTATAGGCCAGCCCGATACCGGCGCCACTGGCGGCAAGACTGCGCAATAGCTCTAGCGAGGCCGCACGATGGGCGATGGTCGGCACCCAACCAAAGCTGCGAAACAACCGCATCATATGAGCGATAGAGAGCCCCTCTCGAGAGAGGATCAGCGGTTCCTGCGCGAGATCCTGCAAGCTGACCGTGGTCTGGCGTGCCAGCGGATGTGTCGGCGCCATTAGCGCCTTTGGCGTCACGCGATAGAGCTCGCGTCTGGTAAATCCGGCATCAAGGCCAAGATCCCAGGTGAGCGCCAGATCACAGGCCCCGGAGAGCTGGGCATTGATCAGCTCTTCAAAATCTCCTTCAAGGAGGTCGACCTCTACCCCCGGCAGTGCCTCCTGCAGCACCCGAAGCGCGCGCGGCAGCAAAAAGGGGGCAAGGTCGCGAAAACACCCCAAGACCAAGCGCCCCTGCGGCGCGGTGCCGACGCCTGCGCTTTCCAACTGGGCGGCCTGCACCAGGAGGGCCTCGGCGGCGGCGACAAACTCGCGCCCCTGCGGGGTCAAGGCCAAGGCCGCGCCTTTCTTGCGCAGGAACAAGACGCGCCCCAGCTGCGCCTCGATCCGCGCCAGTGCGGCAGAGAGGGCCGGTTGGCTGACATGCACCGCCGCCGCTGCGCCAGAGAGGCTGCCGTGACGGGCGATTGCGGTGACATACTCATAGTGGCGCAGGGTTAGGTATAACATCAGTTGAATGGTGCCTTAGGAAAGTATGATTTGAAACTATGCGCGCCGACGGCCACCCTCACAAGGAGAAAGACATCCAGTGAGGGAGACAAAAGATGGTGCATCCGCTGATTACCGAAGACCACATTGAGGCCTACCAGCGCGACGGCGTGGTCCTGATCAAGGGCCTGTTCAAGGATCAGGTCGATCTGCTGCGCAAAGGGGTGGAGGCCAATATGGCGGAGCCGGGCCCCTATGCCTCCAACAACGAAAAGAAGGGCCAGACCGGTCGTTTCTTTGATGATTATTGCAACTGGACTCGCATTCCGGAATTCGCAGCGGCGATCGAGGCCTCACCCGTGGCGGAGGTGGCTGCAGACCTGATGCGCTCCGACCGGGTCCAGATGTTCCATGACCATGTGCTGGTTAAGGAGCCGGGCACCTCAATGCCGACGCCCTGGCATCAGGACGGGCCCTATTACTTTGTCGAAGGGCAGCAAACGGTCAGCTTCTGGTCGCCGCTGGATCCGGTCACTGACGCAGCCCTGCGCTGCGTGGCGGGCTCGCACCGCTGGGAGAAAGAAGTGCTGCCCACCCGCTGGGTCTCCGAAGAGGGGTTCTTCCCGGATGAGGGCCAATACATGCCCGTCCCCGATCCCGAAGCCGAGGGCATGGTGATCCGCGAATGGGCGATGGAGCCGGGTGATGCGGTAGCCTTCAACTATAAAACCCTGCACGGCGCGCGTGGGAATACCTCCACCACCCGCCGCCGGGCGTTCTCGCTGCGCTTGGTGGGCGAGGATGCACGCTACGTCGAGCGCCCGGGCCGCACCTCACCGCCATATCCGGGCCACGACATGGTGCCGGGGCAACGCTTGCGCGAGGATTGGTTTCCCATCCTGTTGCAGCGTTGAGCCGAAAGGACAGCAGAGGGGGCGCTGCCCCCTCAGACCCCCGGGATATTTAAGAGAAGATGAAACGCCAGCCCCTTCATCTTCTTAAAAATATCCCCGCCGGAGGCCACAGTCTGCGCAAGCAGACTGTTAAAACCACTGCCCGGGCTCCATCAGGCCAAGGTCTAGGAGTTGCCGCGAGTGCCATTCAAACGGCGCGGAGTTGTGCCATTTGAAGCTGCGAATGTCGAAGGTCGAGCCCGGATTCCGTTTCAAGGCTTTGGCTGCCCTAAAGGAGCAGATGGCGGCTGTCAGATTGTGATGCCATGGGCAAGCATAGGTGTTGTATTCTGGATCATTGAACGTGTGGTCTGCACGCAGTTCCAGCCCTTGTTTGGCGCGAAACAAGGCGATGCGGTCGATTTTCCGGCTTTGAGAGGGGACATGCTCCTCGTGCCGCCACCTAAGACCGCCGTAGAAATCTAGCTGTCGCTCCAGCGGGTGGCCGGTGGCGGGATCTGAGCGGCCTTGAGCGTAATAGCCGGAGCGGTCCAAGCAGGCATCCTCCAGCGAGACCGCGTCGGGGTGGGTGTTCAGATCGCCTGCGTAAAGATCAATCACATAGGTCAGCATTGCGTCGCGCCGCTCTTCCGCGTGATGCAGCAGCATTTCGTTCACCGTCCGCGTTTCGCAGAACGGGTAGAACAGATACTCGGCGTTGTAGCAGTAATAGAGCCAGCAGCCGGGCGTCGCCGCCGCGATGATCTGGTTCAGGCCCGAGATCACGTCTTGCGGTTGGCTGCAATCAAAGGAAACCCGATGCACGCGCTCCGCCACATCCGCAGGAATATCAAAGCTGTCTGGCAAGAGGGCGATAACCGCGCGAAAGCCGCACTCGAGGTGGTGGCGCAGGGTCGTGGCGATCTCCACCTCGTCTTCGACCAGGATCAAGGCGACCGGACCTTTTGTCAGGACGGCTTTGCCCTCCTGCAGAAAGGCGGCGAGCGATGGATAGGCGGTCATGGGGCGGCTCCCTCGGGCGGTGGCTGGGCGCTGGGCGCGCTCTCTGGCCTTTGCAGCTAAAATCGGGTAATCCGCCCTGCATTGCAAGCGCGCGCGTTTCGCGCTATGGCCCGCCGCTGATCCATTCGCCCCAGCCGAAAAGAGACCCGATCCATGACCGCGCCCAAGAAGCTCTACATCAAGACCTATGGTTGCCAGATGAACGTCTACGACAGCGAACGCATGGCCGAGGCGCTGGGCGGGCAGGGCTATGTGGAAACGCAGAGCCCGGATGATGCGGATATGATCCTGCTCAACACCTGCCACATTCGCGAAAAGGCGGCGGAGAAGGTCTATTCCGAGCTGGGCCGCTTTAAGGGGCTGAAGGCGGAAAAACCGGATCTGAAGATTGGTGTCGCGGGCTGTGTCGCGCAGGCTGAGGGCGAGGAGATCATGCGCCGTCAGCCTTTGGTGGACCTCGTGGTTGGCCCGCAGAGCTATCACCGCCTGCCGGAGATGGAAGCCAAGGCGGGCAAGGGCGAAAAGGTGCTCGACACTGAATTCCCCGAAGAAGACAAATTCGAGAAGCTGAAATCGCGCCCCAAGGCCAAGCGTGGCCCGACCGCGTTTTTGACCGTGCAGGAAGGCTGCGACAAGTTCTGCGCCTTCTGCGTGGTGCCCTATACCCGCGGGGCCGAAGTGTCGCGCCCGGCGGATCGCATTCTGCGCGAGGCCTCTGAGCTGGTCGAACGCGGCGTGCGCGAGATCACTCTTCTGGGGCAGAACGTCAACGCCTATCACGGCGCCGGTGCCAATGGCGATTTGACCTTGGCGCAGCTCATTTGGGAGCTCGACAAGATCGACGGGCTGGAGCGCATCCGCTTTACCACCAGCCACCCCAACGACATGATGGATGACCTCATCGAGGCCCACGGCACCTGCAAGAAGCTGATGCCCTATCTGCATCTGCCGGTGCAGGCGGGCTCTGACAAGATCCTGAAGCGGATGAACCGCAGCCATACGGCCGAAAGCTACATCCGCCTGATCGAGCGCATCCGGGCGGCGCGGCCTGATATTCTGATCTCCGGCGACTTTATCGTCGGCTTCCCGGAAGAGACGGAAGAGGATTTCCAAGCCACCCTCGATCTGGTTGAGGAAGTGAAATACGGCACCGCCTATTCCTTCAAATACTCCACCCGTCCGGGCACTCCTGCCGCTGAGCGCGCACAGGTGGACCCGAAGGAGGCCGACGACCGTCTGCAACGCCTGCAGGCGCTCTTGGTGCGTCAGCAGCGTGAGGTGCAGGACAGTATGGTCGGCCGCGAGGTGGGCGTGCTGTTTGAAAAGGCGGGCCGCTTCCCCGGGCAGATGGTGGGCAAATCCGACTATCTCCATGCGGTGCATGTGGCCGATTGCGATGCCACAGTTGGCGATCTGCGTCGGGTGCGGATTGTTTCCTCTGGGGCGAACTCCTTGGCGGGCGAGCTCATCGGCTGATCTGTGCTGCATCATGGTTAATGGAATCGCTCTGAGGGGCGGCAAGGGGCGCATCGCGCCCTTTGTTTTTGGAGCGGAACCAATCGGCGCAGAGCCTCAAGCTTCGTTTCGATCTTTCCTTAAAATTGCGCCTATTTCCCTGTGTTTGCAGCGCAAAATTCAGGGAAAATTAGCTTAATTTTCGTCAGGTAGGCAGGACCTGGGGGGATACGGGCCTTGCTCGATCTCCCTTGGCTCTAGAAGAGGATGCCTGACGTGTTTGAGCAAACGATGACCAAAGCCTGTGCCGGGCTTGCGACCGCAGCCGCGGTTGTCTCACTGGCGCTGCCGGCCCCCGCCGCGATGGCACAGGCGCAGTATAGTGAGCGCTATGAACCAACCATCTGGGTGGACCCGGATGGCTGCGAGCACTGGGTCATGGATGACGGCGCCGAGGGCTATATGTCCGCTCATATCACCCCAGATGGCAAGCCGGTCTGCCGGGTTGGTCAGCTGTGCGGCATGATGCCAACCGATCAGTTCTTTGCCACCGATCAGGCGGCCATCAACTCCGCCGGGCGCAAACGGCTGGAGGAGTGGTTCCGCGCCACCATGCCCAACACGCGCTACTTTGTGGTGGCGGGGCATACGGACAGTCGGGCTTCTGATGAATACAACATCTCCCTGTCGCAGCGCCGGGCCGATGCGGTGGCCAAAGTGGCCCGCGGGGTCGGCGCACGGATCAAAGAGGTGCGCGCCTACGGTGAACGCAGCCCACGGGTGCCCAACACCACCCGGGCCAACATGGCGCAGAACCGCCGTGTCGAAATTTACTGCCTGCGCTGAGGAGAGGGCGACAATGACATTCCTGAAAGTAACCTGTGCCCTTGGCCTCGTGGTGTCTCTGGCAGCCTGCGAAGACATCGACAAAACCCGGGACCGCAACATTTGGGACGGAAAGAACGGGGATCTGGCGGCGATGACAGCGGGCATCTGGGTCGACCCGCAGGGCTGCGAGCATTGGATCATCGATGATGGCGTCGAAGGCTATCTCGATCTGCGCCGCACTCCGGATGGCAAGCCTGTCTGCAACAGCGACCTGCCGCGCAATACCGCCAACGGCCCGTTCAAGGGCGGCACGACCTTGCCGGACCTCCTCTGACCTGAGGAGCTGCAAAGCAGCCTAGCTTATGTACGGGTGCCCCAGTGGCACCCGTTTTGCGTTTCGCCGACCCGGCGCGGCATGGCAGGTGCTGCATTGACGCGCTCCGGCGGTCGGTGTGACACTCCGCCCTCTGAGGCAGCGAGAGGGAGGCGGTCATGGAGGTGACAGGGGGATGTCTGTGCGGCGCGGTGCGGTTTCGCGCCTCGGGGCCGCCGGATCGCGTCGGGCTGTGCCACTGCCTTGACTGCCGCAAGCATCACGGCGCGCCCTTCTTTGCCGCGGCGGTCTTTCCACGGGCCGCCGTCGAGGTCACAGGCGACCCCAGCCAGTATCGTGGACGTGCCTTTTGCGGCACCTGTGGCGGATCGGTCTTTGCGCTCTCCGGTGCGGAGATCGAACTGCACCTGGGCGCGCTCGATATGCCCAGCCAGTTTGCCCCCACTTACGAGCTTTGGACCTGTCGACGTGAGTCGTGGCTCAGCTCGGTTCCTGATGCGGCGCAGTGGGAGAGGGATCGGGAGGCCGACTGATGCGGTGCCTACCCAATGTTGTGTGCGCGGCGAAGTGTGCCACACTCCCCTGTGGTCAGGCAAGAGATAGGCCTGTCTTTGCTCACACAAGACAGGGCACTTGGCGGCTTTGCTCGCATATTGTTTCAGTTGCGTGAAATTGAAGAGGAAGGACCCCGCCAGCCCTTGCGCGAGGGGCGCTGCGGGGGCAGACTAAAGGGGCAATACGAAAACAGGAGAGCCGTTTGGCCACAAGTGTTCTGCCCCCGACCACCGAGCACGCTCCGGCACCGCAACTGCTGCTGGAATTTCCTGACAACCGACTACTGATAGAGCTGTGCGGCGAGTTCGATCGCAACCTCGCCGAGATTGAGCAGCGCGTTGGCGTGCAGATCATTCGACGCGGCAACCAGCTGATCGTTCACGGCGACCCCGATCTCTGTCAGCAGGCTGCAGAGTTGCTGGAGGTGCTTTATGAACGTCTGGAAACCGGCCGCCCGGTTCAGACCGCCGACATCGACCGCGAACTGCGCCTTGATCGCTCTGACGAGGAGGGGCCCGGCCCGGACAGCCAGCTTGAGATGTTCTCTGGCGGCAAGGTCGAAATCAAAACCCGCAAGAAGCTGGTTGAGCCGCGCACCGATGCGCAAAAGGCCTATGTGAAGAACCTGTTCGAACACGAGATGGCCTTTGGCATCGGGCCTGCGGGGACGGGGAAAACCTATCTGGCTGTTGCGGTGGGCGTGTCGATGTTCATCCAAGGCCATGTCGACAAGATCATCCTGTGTCGTCCGGCGGTTGAGGCGGGCGAACGTCTTGGCTTTTTGCCCGGCACGCAGGAAGAGAAGGTCGATCCCTACATGCAGCCGCTTTATGATGCGCTGAATGACTTTCTGCCCGGCAAGCAATTGGCGAAGCTGAAGGAAGAAAAGACCATCGAGATCGCGCCTTTGGCCTTTATGCGCGGGCGGACCTTGTCCAACGCCTTTGTGGTGCTGGATGAGGCGCAAAACGCCACCACCATGCAGATGAAGATGTTTCTGACCCGCTTGGGCGAGGGCTCTCGTATGGTGATCACGGGCGACCGCAGTCAGGTCGACTTGCCGCGCGGGGTGACCTCTGGTCTGCGCGACGCAGAGCGGCTGTTGACCCCGATCCCGAAGATCTCCTTCAACTACTTCACGGCCAAGGATGTGGTGCGTCACCCGCTGGTGGCAGCCATTATCGAGGCTTATGAAGCGGATGAACCGCTCGCCTGATCGACAGGGTCAGATCAGCGCCCCTGCCGCGGCTTGCGGCGGGGGCCGCAGCGGTGGAGGCCTTCGGCGAGAGTATTTTGGGAAAGATGAAAGGCGCTTAGCCTTTCAGATCCAGCCGCATAAACGCACTCTCAGGGTGCGGGTTATAGTCGCCAAAGGCCGCGCAATACTGATAGCCGAGCCGCTCATAGAGGGCGCGGGCCGCATCAAAGGGCGGCAAGATGTCAGAGCCGGTTTCCAGCAGCAGCACCGTTGCCCCAGCAGAATGAGCGGCCTCCTGCAGAGCCAGCATCAGGCGCTTGGCGATGCCGCGCCCGCGTGCGCTGGCGGTAACATGGACCGATTTGACCTCCCAGCGGGTCTCGCCCAAATCCTTGATCGCGCCGCAGCCAAGGGCGATGTCGCCGTCAAAGGCGGCGTAAAAGCGGATTTCGGGAACCTGCAGTCCCGCAAGATCCAGCGCATGGCAAGCCTCGGGCGTGCTGGTTTCAGAGGTATGCGCCAAATGCGCCTCAAGCAGGGGGCGAATGGCGTCACTCGCAGGGTCGGTAGGGCGAATGTCGAGGCGATCAGGCATGGGTGCGATCCTTTTGCGCAGGCTTTGCCACGCGAAGGGGCCTTTTTTTCCCGACAAGGTCAAGCTAAGGCGGCGCTATGATATTGGATGTTGTGATCGAAGATGAACGCTGGAGCGCCTTTGCGCTGGAAAACAGTGCAACTGTTGCGGTGCAGGCGGTTTTGGACTGGCTCGACCTTGGCGAGGAAGAGTGGGAAGTCACGGTCTTAGGCTGTGATGATGCGCGGATCGCCGAGCTGAATGCGGAGTTTCGTGAAAAAGCGAAACCGACCAATGTGTTAAGCTGGCCTGCGCAGGAGCTCGCTGCCGAGGACGAGGGTGGTCAGCCAGCCGCGCCAGAGATGGATTTCATGGGCGATGCGGCCCTTGGGGACATCGCAATTTCCTATGACACCTGCATGGCAGAAGCATCCACAGGCGGAAAAGAGCCCGCGCATCATATCCTGCATCTGCTTGTTCATGGAACGTTGCATCTTTTGGGGTATGATCACATCCGTGACGGTGACGCCACGGTGATGGAAACTTTGGAAGTCGGGATACTTGGCAAACTGGGTATCGCTGACCCATATATCATTGAGGACGGGTCGTGACGGGCTCTTTTGGAATGGATCGATGGGCGATATAGAAGGCAGTTCTAACGCAGCGCATGGCGCGCTGCAGGATTTTGACACGAGTGACATGCGGGAAACGGGCAGCGAAAGCGCCGGATTCCTGAGCAAGATTTTCGGGAGTTTCTCCCAGACCGCTGAGGACCAGACCTCTGAGGAGGCCGAAGACGAGGTGCTCGCGGATCCCCCACCGGGCATGATGAACCTGCGTCGGTTGCGGGTGGAGGATGTTGCCATCCCCACCGCCGAGATCGACGCCGTGCCGGTGAGCATTACACGCGAAGAATTGGTGCAGGTGTTCCGCAAGTCCGGCTTTACCCGGATTCCGGTCTACGAAGGCACGCTGGATACGCCGCTTGGCTTTGTGCACCTCAAGGATTTTGCCCTGACCTATGGGTTTGACTGCGAGAATGAGGAATTTGCCCTCTCTGGCATGTTGCGCCCCTTGTTGTTCGTGCCGCCCTCGATGCCGATCGGCGTCCTGCTGACCAAGATGCAGGCGGAGCGTCGGCATATGGCCTTGGTGATCGACGAATATGGCGGTGTGGACGGTCTTTTGACCATCGAGGACCTGATTGAACAGGTCGTCGGTGAGATCGAAGATGAACACGACAGCGGCGAGGATCAGACCTGGGTGCAGGAAAAGCCCGGCTGCTATGTGGCGCAGGCCCGCACGCCGCTGGGCGAGTTCGAGAGCGAAATCGGCATTCCTCTGACGCAGCACGAAGATGTGGATGGCGAAGAGATCGACACGCTGGGCGGTCTGGTCTTCATGCTGTCGGGGCGGGTGCCCGCGCGCGGCGAGGTCATCCAGCATCCCGAAGGGCCGGAGTTCGAGGTGATTGACGCTGACCCCCGCCGGATCAAGCGCCTGCGGGTGCGTATGCCGGGTGTTGCCGCCGAATGAATTATGCCTCCGCGGTAAAGCAACTGGGCCTTTTGGGCGCAGGCTTTGGCGCGGGCGCGCTGATGGCACAGGGGCTGGCCCCTGTGTCGGCGCTTTGGGCCGCTCCTGTTGGGCTTTTGTATCTGGCGGTGTTGTTTTCTCTGACTGAGCGTCCGGCGCGGGCTGGTCAGTTGGGCTGGGTCTTTGGGCTTGGCTATTTCTCTGTTGGTCTGTCGTGGATCATGGAGCCTTTTCAAGTTGATGCGGCGGCCTATGGCTGGATGGCACCCTTTGCCCTCGTGGGGCTTGCGGGTGGTTTGGCGTTGTTTTGGGCTGTGGCCTTTTGGGCGGCGGCGCGTCTCGGTGTGCGGCAGGGGCGGATCCTTGCCCTGATCGTCACGTGGAGTTTGGCGGAACTGGCGCGGGCCTATGTGCTGACCGGGTTTCCTTGGGCGGGCTTTGCACAGCTGGCGCTGCCCGGCGATCTGGCGCTGCGACTGGTGCCCTTTGTGGGCGCCCATGGGGTTGGGGTTCTGATGCTGGCGGCGGTGCTGCCGCTTGCCTGCCTCCGGTGGCGCCCGCATCTGCTGTTGGTGAGCGTCGCCTCTGTCGGCCTTGCGGGCGGACTGAGCCTTGTGCCGCGCGGTGAGGTCGCAGGGGGGAGCGCAGTGGTGCGAATCGTGCAGCCCAATGCCCCGCAGGCGGAGAAATGGCTGCCGGAAAAACGTTGGGTTTTCTTCCAGCGCCTGTTGGATTTCTCGGCAGAGCCCACTGCAGAGGATGGGCGGCCTGAACTGGTGGTCTGGCCCGAAACCGCGGTTCCGACCTTGCAGAATTACATCGACGAGTTGACCTCAGTGATGTTGTCCTCGCTGCATGGGGCAGAGCTTCTCTATGGCATCCAGCGTGAGGAAAACGGGCGGTATATGAATTCGGCTGTGGTGATGAGCGCGGAAGGCGAGGCGCTCGACACCTATGACAAGGTGCATTTGGTGCCCTTCGGCGAATATATGCCCCTCCCGGCGCTGTGGGAGAGGTTCGGCGTCTTCGGCCTCGCCGCGCGCGCCAACGCTGGCTACGCGCCCGGGATGGAGCGTCGCCTCATGGAGACGCCAGTTGGCCGGGCGCTACCGCTGATCTGCTACGAAGGCGTGTTTGCGCAGGACGTGAATGCCACTGCGGCGCGGGCGGATTATATCGTACTGATCACCAATGATGGCTGGTTCGGCACCCAGTCCGGCCCCTACCAGCATTTGGTGCAGGCGCAGTTGCGCGCGGCGGAGCAAGGCCTGCCGATGCTGCGGGCCGCCAACACCGGGATCTCTGCCGTGATCGATGCCAAAGGGCAGATCCTCGACCAACTGCCGCTTGGCGAGGCGGGCTTTATCGACGCCGCCCTGCCGGGGGCCTTGCCGCCGACCCTCTACAGTCGGACAGGCGATTGGCCGGTGTTGGTCTTGGCGCTTCTGGGCCTTCTGCTCTCCATCGCCGCGCGCCTGCGACGCAACAGCGCGCGAACACTTGCTTAACCTGACGCGTATATACATTGACCGGACAGAAGGGGACGCGTACTCAGTCCCGAATGTCGCCACAACGGCTTCCTGGCGTGGCGGACGAAACCTAATGGAGCACTTCTCTCATGAGCCGCACGAATTATACTTTCACCTCGGAATCCGTTTCCGAGGGACACCCGGATAAGGTCTGTGACCGTATTTCCGACGCCGTCCTTGACGCGCTGATCGCCGAAGAACCCGAGGCGCGCGTTGCAGCGGAAACCTTTGCCACCACCAATCGCGTCGTGATTGGCGGCGAGGTGGGCCTCAGTGATCAAGACAAGCTGAAGGACTACATGGGCAAGATCGACGAGATCGCCCGCGCCTGCATCAAAGACATCGGCTATGAGCAGGACAAGTTTCACCATGAAACGGTCGAAATCACCAACCTTCTGCACGAGCAATCCGCCCATATCGCCCAAGGGGTGAACGCGGCTGAGGGCAAGGACGAAGGCGCAGGCGACCAGGGTATCATGTTCGGCTTTGCCACCGACGAGACCGATGCGCTGATGCCGGCGCCGATCCAGTTCTCCCATGCGATCCTGCGCCGTTTGGCTGAGGTGCGCAAAAACGGCACCGAGCCCGCCCTTGGTCCCGACGCGAAATCGCAGATTTCCGTACGCTACGAGAATGGCCAACCGGTCGAGGTGACCTCGCTGGTGCTCTCCACGCAGCACCTGGACGAGACGCTGACCTCTGCCGACATCCGCGCCATTGTGGAGCCTTACATCCGCGAAACCCTGCCCGAGGGCTGGCTGACCGCCAATACCATCTGGCACGTGAACCCGACCGGCAAATTCGTGATTGGTGGCCCTGATGGCGATGCCGGCCTCACCGGGCGTAAGATCATTGTGGACACCTATGGCGGCGCCGCGCCGCATGGTGGCGGTGCCTTTTCCGGCAAAGATCCGACCAAGGTGGACCGTTCGGCGGCCTATGCCGCGCGCTATCTGGCGAAAAACGTGGTGGCCGCTGGCCTTGCGAATAAATGCACTCTGCAGCTCTCCTACGCGATTGGCGTGGCGGCGCCGCTGTCGATCTATGTGAACACCCACGACACCGGCAATGTGCCGGATGAGCAGATCGAGAAGGCCGTGCGCCAGTGTATGGACCTCACCCCGCGCGGCATCCGTACGCATCTGGAGCTGAACAAGCCGATCTATCAGCGCACCGCGGCCTATGGCCATTTCGGTCGCGCACCGGAGGCAGACGGCGGCTTCTCTTGGGAGCGTACCGACCTGACAGAGGCGCTCAAGGCGGCAGTCTGATCTGACCTGATCAACAGAATGAATTTGGAAAAGGCGGGGCAGGGCTCTGCCTTTTGCGTTATTGCGGCGCGCTCCTCTGGCAGAGAGTGTATGGCGAAAAGGTCAGCTCTGTTGACTAAAAACACCGCGTGTTACCACCCCAGCGCGCGCTTTCCCCAAGGTCCCGCGCAACAAAACCGGCAGCTCTGCTTCCCCATTGTTTCGCGCGCGAAACAATAGGTCAGGGGCTGTGACCTTTCGCAGGGGGCACGCCGAAGGGGCTGGCGCAGCACCTCTCAGTACCGCTATTGAGGGGCGCAGGATTTTGGTTCAGAGGTTGCGCGATATGAATTTCTTTCACCTGACGGCCCGTTTGTCGGCAACGCTTGCCGGGATGGCACTTGCCGGACAGGCAGCGGCGCTGGACCCCGGTGCGACGCGACTGACCGTCAAAGGCGACACGCTTTATTTTGACACCGAAAATGTGGGTGAGGATGACGCGGGCGAGATCACCAATGAGGATATCGACCGGTTCCGCGAGATCCTGCAGGCCAACCCTGAGGTCACCGAATTGCAGTTGAATTCAGGCGGTGGCAGCATCTACGCCAGCTCTGAAATCGCATGGATCGTCACCGATGTCGGGCTCAATACTACCGTGGACGGCGAATGTGTCAGCGCCTGCGTCGATATCTTCCTCGCAGGACACCGGCGCCGGATGACGCTGGGGTCGAAGATCGGATTTCACCGCCGATACTGGAGCCCGGACTCGGTCGAGAGCTACTATGACGACCTGCGCGAGGGGCAGGGGTGGGACACACCCTTTGTCTTTGGCTCGTGGATCTACGAAGACACCCAGCGCGAGATGTATGAATACCTCAGCTATATGGTCAGCCGGGGTGTCGAAGCGGGTTTTGCCATCGAAACCCTGCAGGTGGATTCCAGCGACGAATGGTATCCCTCACGCCTTCGCATGATCGCTGCGGGCGTTTTGCGCGAAGAGGCGCCCTAACGCGCAAGGCTTGACGAACCCGCGCCCCTCGGGCAGAGGGGACGGCGATTTTTGCGCCCCTTCTCCCTAGCCCAAAGGACCCGCTGCCCGTGACCTCTGCCGACGACGCCCAGACCCCCGACGCCGCCCCGAGCGATGACCACGGCCAACATGCCTCTGGCGCGCCGTGGCGCAACTTCTACGGCCGTTTCAAAGGCAAGACGCTGAAGCCCAATCAGGTCCGCGATCTGGAGGAGATGTTGCCGCGTCTCAGCCCCGGCGCGGTGGATTGGGAGACAAACCCGGATCGCACCCCGCTGGATTTGCAGGCGCTGTTTGGCGGAAAAGAGGTCTGGCTCGAAGTGGGATTTGGCGGCGGCGAGCATATCGTGCATCAGGCGCAGTCGAACCCGGAGGTCGGCATCATCGGGGCGGAGCCTTTTGTGAATGGCATCGCCATGCTGCTCGGCAAAATCCGTCGCGAAGGGGTGGAGAACATTCGCGTCCATCCGGGGGATGCGCGGGACGTGATGGATGTGTTGCCAGCGCAAAGCCTGTCGCGCGCCTTCCTGCTCTATCCGGATCCCTGGCCCAAAGCGCGCCACCACCGGCGTCGCTTTGTGACGCAGGAACATCTGGAACCCCTCGCACGCGCCCTGAAACCCGGCGCGATCTTTCGGGTGGCAACAGATATCCCCGACTATGTCCGCCAAACGCTGGAAGAAGTTCCCAAAGCGGGTTTTGACTGGCTGGCCGAAGGTCCCGATGATTGGCGCCAACCCTGGGGCGACTGGATCTCCACCCGCTATGAACAAAAGGCCCTGCGCGAGGGGCGCACCCCGCATTACCTCACCTTCCGCCGCCAAGGCTGAGGCCCTCATCGCGCGCCTTCATCTTTCCCAAAATACTCCGGAGCGCGAGGCAGCGCCTCGCTCCCGCCCTCTCGCCTCCTCCGCTCGTTTTGCAGATGGGGCGCGGGGACACATCCAAGGGCACAACCCGCATCGCCCGACGCTTCGCAATAGACGTAACGCCCGTCATGCGCTAACAGCCAATCTCGACCGCTCCCGTAGCGAGTGACCGAAGAAGAGGAAGCCCCATGTCCGGACACGGCACGCCCATCCCGATGACCTCCCGCCGCGCCAACCCGTTGAAGGGTGTGGCCGAAGTGCCCGGGGATAAGTCGATCTCCCACCGTTCGCTGATCCTTGGCGCGATGGCGATCGGCGAGACCAAGATCTCCGGCCTGCTTGAGGGCGAAGACGTGCTCGACACCGCCAAGGCGATGCAGGCCTTTGGCGCCGAGGTGATCAACCACGGCGGCGGCGAGTGGTCGGTGTTTGGCGTTGGCGTCGGCGGCTTTGCCGAGCCGGAGAACGTGATCGACTGCGGCAACTCCGGCACCGGCGTGCGCCTGATCATGGGCGCGATGGCGACCTCGCCGATCACCGCGACCTTCACTGGCGATGCCTCGCTCAACAAACGCCCCATGGCGCGGGTCACGGACCCTCTGGCGCTGTTTGGCACCCAGTCCGTGGGCCGTTCCGGGGGGCGTCTGCCGATGACCATCATCGGCGCTGCTGATCCGGTTCCGGTGCGCTACACCGTGCCGGTGCCCTCGGCGCAGGTGAAATCCGCCGTGCTGCTCGCAGGCCTCAACGCGCCGGGCAAGACCGTGGTGATCGAGAAAGAAGCCACCCGCGACCATTCCGAGCGGATGTTGGCGGGCTTTGGTGCCGAAATCACCACCGAGGACACCGAGGAGGGCCGGGTGATCACCCTCACCGGTCGCCCCGAGCTGAAACCGCAGGTAATTGCGGTGCCGCGTGATCCCTCGTCCGCCGCCTTCCCGGTCTGTGCGGCGCTGATCACCCCCGGCTCTGACGTGCTGGTGCCGGGCATCGGCCTCAACCCGACCCGCGCGGGCCTATTCTACACCCTGCAGGATATGGGTGCCGACCTGACGTTTGAGAACGAGCGCCTCGAAGGTGGCGAGCCGGTGGCTGACCTGCGCGCGAAATTCTCGCCCAATATGAAGGGCATCGAAGTGCCGCCCGAGCGTGCCGCGTCGATGATTGACGAATACCCGGTGCTCTCCGTTGTGGCCTCTTTCGCCACGGGCACCACCATGATGGCGGGCGTCAAAGAGCTGCGCGTCAAGGAAAGCGACCGCATTGACGCAATGGCCAAGGGCCTGCGCGCCAATGGCATCACGGTTGAGGAAGGCGAGGATTGGTGGAGCGTCGAGGGCTGCGGCCCCGATGGCGTCAAAGGCGGCGGCACCGCCGAGAGCTTCCTTGATCACCGTATCGCCATGTCCTTCATGGTAATGGGCATGGGGGCGCAAAACCCGGTTTCCGTCGATGACGGCAGCCCGATTGCCACCTCCTTCCCGATCTTTGAGCCGCTGATGGCGGGCTTGGGCGCCAATATCACCCGCGACAATGCCTGACGGGCTCTTCGCGCGCCTCTCCCTGCCGGAGGGGCTGCGCGCGGTGACTGGCGCGGCCCTTGATCCGGCCGCGCTGGCAGAACTGCGGGCCGAAGCAATGCGCCCGAGCCTTGAGGCGGTGGGGCGCTTTGACCCCGAGCGGGTGCGGCGGCGGTTTCTGGACGGTTTCGACGCGCAGGCCACTTTGGCGGTCTATGAGGGGGCTGGTCTGGTCGGCTTTCTGGTGCTTAGAACGCGACCCGATCACCTCTACCTCGATCATCTCTATATCGCGCCTGTGGCGCAGGGCCGGGGGCTGGGCGCGGTGCTGCTGCGCGCGGTTCAGGCCCAGATCGCCATGCCGCTTGGACAAGATATCCGTCTCATCGCCCTCACTGGCAGTCCATCGGGGCGGTTTTACCAACGCGAGGGCTTTGTCCTGACCGGAAGTGACGGGATTGACGATGCCTATGTGTGGACCTGCCCACCAGATGCCGCCCCCGTGACAGCCGCGCGGTAAGGCGTTAGACAGAACCTCCACACGATCAGATCCCAACACGAGGACATCCATGGCCTTTACCATTGCAATCGACGGTCCCGCTGCAGCGGGCAAGGGCACGCTCTCCAAGGCGGTTGCGGCGCATTTCGGCTATGGTCATCTCGACACCGGGCTGTTGTATCGTGCGGTTGGGGCCAAGATGCTTGATGGGGTGGAGCCGATTGCGGCGGCGCAGGCCTTGGATGTCACGGATCTGGACCGCGAGGATTTGCGGACGCCCGAGGTGGCGCAGGCGGCCTCCAAAGTGGCGGCCATTGGGGAGGTCCGGGCCGCGTTGCTCGACTTTCAGCGTGCCTTTGCGCGTCGATCCGGCGGGGCTGTGATGGACGGGCGCGACATTGGCACCGTGATTTGCCCCGAGGCGGAAGTGAAGCTCTTCGTCACCGCCAGCGCCGAAGTGCGCGCCAAACGGCGATTTCTGGAACTGGCGCAAAAGGGCAGCGTCGTCACGCTGGACGAGGTGCTCGCGGATGTGCGGGCGCGGGACGAGCGTGACATGACCCGCGCCGAAGCCCCGCTGAAACCCGCAGAGGATGCGGTGTTGATCGATACCAGCACGCTGAGCATTGAAGAGGCCGTGGCGCAGGCCATTGCGGTGATCGACGCACGTCAGACCGCCTGACCCCATCTCCCTTTTGCGACCTTTCAGCGGCTCCCCTCGGGAGCCGTTTTCGTATCTGGGGCCATTTGGGCTTGCGGAATTTTATCTCGACGTCTAAATATTTCTCGACGTCGAGATAAATCCACTTGAACTAAACGGTTTAGTTGTTATGTGTTGGGAAACATCGCTCCCCGAAAGGACAGACCCTCATGTTTCTCGACAAGCTGAACTGGCGCTACGCCACCAAGAAAATGGACCCCTCCAAAGCGGTTCCCGAAGACAAAGTCGCGCAGATCGTTGAGGCGATCCGCATGGCGCCGACCTCCAGCGGTGTGCAGCCGTTTGAGCTGTTCGTGATCCGCAACACTGAGGTGCGCGCAGCGATCCGGGGCGTGGCCCGCGATCAGGCGCAGATCACCGAAGGCTCGCACCTGTTGGTCTTCGCCGCTTGGGACAACTACACCGCCGAACGGATCGACAACGTTGTGGCCCTGAACGAAGCGGCGCGCGGCGCGTCCGAGCTGCTGACCGGCTACTATGAGGGCCTCAAAGCTATGCTGTTGCCGCGCCCGGCAGAGGTGAACGCGGCCCATGCGGCGCATCAGGCCTATATCGCGCTGGGCTTTGCCCTCGCAGCGGCGGCAGAGCTGGGCGTGGACAGCACCCCGATGGAAGGCTTCGACGCCGATCAGGTGGACGAGATCCTCAGCCTCAAGGCAAAGGGCCTGCGCTCCAAGGTGATCCTGCCGCTCGGCTATCGTCAGGAAGACGCGGACTGGCTGTTGCCGATGGCAAAGGTTCGTAAATCGGCCGAGACGCTGGTGACAGAGATCAACTGATCCAACCCAGTTGGAGTGTAGAAGGGGCGGGGCCGAAGGGGTCCGCCCCTTTTTGCGCGGCAAGCATCTGGGGGCGTTTGCATGCGTGACCGTGACACACTGTCCAGTCCGCCTATGCAAAGGATCGGGTTTCAGGGGGCCTAGAAACCCTCTATGCATGGATCATTGAAGGCGACTTGGAGGCGACGTTTCGCATCCTCGTAGGACTAAAGGTGACCTGCATATGCCCCTCAAGCGATATCTGCGCTTTCTCGCTCTGGCCTGCGGGCTCAGCTTTGTCAGCCTTGTGCTATATTTATGGTACATCCAAGCGACCGGAAATTTCGGAACCGTCGTCGAGGGCAAGGTCTATCGCTCCAACCAGATCACGCCGGAGCGGATGGCGCAGTATCAGGCCGAGCATGGCATTCGGTCGGTTTTGAACCTCCGCGGCGCAAAGCCGGGCGAGGGTTGGTACGATGCGGAGGTTCAGGCCGCGGCGGATCTCGATATCCAGCTGATCAATTTTGGCATGTCGGCCGATAGGGAAGTCTCAGACGAGCAGATCGACTCGCTGCTGGCCCTTATGCGCGACGCTCCCAAGCCCTTGCTGATCCATTGTAAATCGGGTGCGGATCGGACGGGCATCGCGTCCACCATGTATCTGGCGGTGATCGAAGAAGTGGACGAGGAGGAGGCCGAATGGCAATTGTCTCCGCTCTATGGTCACCTGCCGATCCCGATCCTGTCGCGCGCCTGGCCGATGGATGTGTCTTGGGAATATATCGAGGTAAAGGTCCTCGGCCTTTTGGAGTAAGCCGCAGATCCGCAGGCGCGTCGGGAATTGCCCCGTGGCCCAGACGGATCGAAGAGGGCAGAAGGACTACAGCCGGGCAATTGGCTCCGGCTTTGAGCTGTCGCCGCGCCCCTGCCAATCCCCCTTGCCAGCAAGGCCGGATGCGCCTATAAGGCGCCTTGTCAACAGAGATGCGAAAACGCACCAGGACAGTCGGAGCAGGGTCGGGGCATACCTCGGCCCTTTGTGTTTATGTGTTGCTCCTACATTGTCGGCGATTCGTGCCTCGGCTCGACCAACCCTGTTCAGACCGGTGGAGACAACCACTCGGCCAGCAAAACTCTGTAAAGGAAACCTGAGACCACATGGCTCAAAACACATCGATGGAGGAATTCGAAGCCCTCCTGCAAGAAAGCTTCGAAATGGACACCCCCGAAGAGGGTTCCGTTGTTAAAGGCAAAATCATTGCCATCGAGGCCGGTCAGGCCATCATCGACGTCGGCTACAAAATGGAAGGCCGCGTTGAACTGAAAGAATTCGCAAACCCTGGCGAAGCTCCTGAAGTTTCCGTTGGCGACGAGGTAGAAGTTTACCTGCGCGCTGCAGAAAACGCCCGTGGCGAAGCTGTCATCTCCCGCGAGATGGCGCGCCGCGAAGAAGCATGGGACCGCCTGGAAAAAGCATACGCAGACGATCAGCGCGTCGAAGGCGCGATCTTCGGCCGCGTCAAAGGTGGCTTCACCGTCGACCTCGGCGGCGCCGTGGCCTTCCTGCCCGGTTCGCAAGTTGACGTCCGCCCCGTGCGCGACGCTGGCCCGCTGATGGGTCTGAAGCAGCCGTTCCAGATCCTGAAAATGGACCGTCGTCGTGGCAACATCGTTGTGTCCCGTCGTGCGATCCTCGAAGAGTCCCGCGCCGAGCAGCGTGCCGAAGTCATCGGCAACCTGTCCGAAGGCCAGGCAGTCGAGGGTGTGGTCAAGAACATCACCGAATACGGTGCGTTCGTTGACCTGGGCGGCGTTGACGGCCTGCTGCACGTCACCGACATGGCATGGCGCCGTGTGAACCACCCGTCCGAGATCCTGACCATCGGCGAGACCGTCAAGGTTCAGGTGATCAAGATCAACAAAGATACTCACCGTATCTCCCTCGGCATGAAACAGCTGCAGGAAGATCCGTGGGATCTGGTTGGCGCCAAGTACCCGCTGGAGTCCGTCCACAAAGGTCGCGTCACCAACATCACCGATTACGGTGCATTTGTTGAGCTGGAGCCCGGTGTCGAAGGTCTGGTCCACGTCTCCGAGATGTCCTGGACCAAGAAAAACGTGCACCCCGGCAAGATCGTCTCCACCTCGCAAGAAGTGGACGTCATGGTGCTGGAAATCGACGGCGCCAAGCGTCGCGTCTCCCTGGGCCTGAAGCAGACCATGCGCAACCCGTGGGAAGTCTTTGCTGAGACCCACCCCGAGGGCACTCAGGTCGAAGGCGAAGTCAAGAACATCACCGAATTCGGTCTGTTCATCGGCCTCGACGGCGACATCGACGGCATGGTTCACCTCTCCGACCTGTCTTGGGACGAGCGCGGCGAAGATGCGATCCAGAACTACCGCAAAGGCGACATGGTTTCGGCCGTTGTCTCCGAAGTGGACGTGGACAAAGAGCGTATTTCGCTCTCCATCAAAGCTCTGGGCGGTGACAAGTTCGCGGATGCCGTTGGCGGCGTGAAGCGTGGTTCTGTCATCACCGTTGAAGTGACCGCGATCGAAGAAGGCGGCGTTGAAGTGGAATTCGAAGGCATGAAGTCCTTCATCCGCCGCTCCGACCTGTCCCGTGACCGTGCCGAGCAGCGCCCCGAGCGTTTCTCTGTCGGTGACAAGGTCGACGTCCGCGTCACCAACATCGACTCCAAGACCCGTCGTCTGGGCCTGTCCATCAAGGCTCGTGAGATCGCAGAAGAGAAAGAGGCCGTTGAACAGTACGGTTCCTCCGACTCCGGCGCGTCCCTCGGCGACATCCTGGGTGCAGCGCTGAAATCCGGCGACTAATCCCAGGGGTCCATTGGACCTGACTTAAGAAGCCCCGCAGGAGCGATCCTGCGGGGCTTTTTGCTTTCGCCGGCCTGGGCCAGGCGGGCGGTGACGCGTGGCCTGTTTCGGTCTGGAACAAGGTAAACAGATCGCCCAAATCCGTTTACCGCCTTGTCCAATCCGGGCGGTTTCGCTTTCCTTTCACGGCCAGCTGACTAAACTGTCGGATAAGCAGGCATTTCATATTACACGTTTCACGCTTCCGATTTTCGGCCTTTTCAGTACCGCGATCCGCCCGCTGCCCCCGCAAAGCACAGCTAAAGAGAGCGTTATGGCCAAAGAAACCCTCACCATCATCAAAGCCGACGTGAAGAATGAGGTCACCAAGGCGGTGAAGCCGAAGTTCGTCAAACTCGGGAATATGAACTTTGTCGCCACCGTCGAGGTGGACAAGGATATGGCCAAGGAGCTCGACACCGATGCGCGCTTCGTTGCCAAGCTCTATGACGATGCGACGGCGGAGTACAAAAAGCTGCTGAATGAATGCAAGCTGCGGGTCGATACGGCCGACAAGCTTGGCTCTGTGATGCCCTTGACCGATCAAGAGGTGAAGGAGCTGGATGCGGATCTGAAGAAGATCTTTGCCACCTATGAGGAGTCCATCGAACAGGTCGCGCTAAAGCACTTCAACAAGTGGAAATCCGCGAATAAGGCACGCAACAAGTACCGCTTTAAGATCGTCAGCAGCATCGTTCTGGGCAGCGCTGCGGTGATCGCCAGCACCGCCTCGCTGGCGACCGGGATGGTCACGGGCGGCTTGTCCATCGCGGCCAGCATCTACGGCATCGCGCAGAGCATCGTCTCGGTGGCGCGGGCGGTGCAGAAGGTCACCTCTGATATTGTCAAAGTCCACGGCGAGTTGGACAAGGCGTTGAAAGAGTTGGTGGCCTCTTATGAGCATGCCTCCAAGGCGAAAGTGGCCGCCAAAGAGATCGGCAAGGAATTCCTGTCGGACTTTTTGATGATCGAAACTGCTGGCTTCAACCGGGTGCAAAAGCATCTGTCGACCTATCGCGCCAAGCTTAAGAACATCGACGCGGAGATCGCAGGTCTGGGCAAGGAGTTGAACAAGCTTCTGGATCAGCAATCCAAACTCGACAAGGAAATTGCCAAGAAACTCGGCAAGATGGCCAAGGACCGGAAGTATAAGAGCAAGAAGATCGACGGGCTGTTCACCGCGATGGAAACCGCGCGTAAGGCCACCGACAAGCTGATCAAGGACATCGAGGCCTATCACGTCAGCATCAAACCGGCCGAAGAGTTTGAGGAAAGCGCGATCAAATCCCTGAAGGCGCTGAAGGCCAAGGACCCGGTCTGGGCGAAATGGATCATCTGGGTCGCGAGCCTTGGGGTTTCGACGGCGGTGACCAATGTCGCAAACGGTGGTGAGAACCTCTTGAAGGCCGCATCCGAGATCGAAAACGGCTTCAATCAGCTGGCAAAGGAATTCGGCTGATCGCCGGGGCAGGGGCTTCTGGTTGCGAATCAATGACTTCGCAGGTGCAGCATTGCTGGGGGAACCGCCTGTTCTTCGGGCAAAAGGTCGCAATTGGGACGGCCGAAGGCGCGATGTCTCTGCAAAAACCAGCCAATCTTGCTGTTTTCACGTGGTGGGGTCTTTGTAACCTGTTTGCGGAGAACAATTTTCTTCCTATAGTTATGACACCCTTGAGTTCACACGCGGCTTTGGGAGGGCCACAGCATGATCCGTTCGGAACTGATTCAGAAGATTGCAGACGAAAACCCGCACCTGTATCAGCGAGATGTGGAACGGATCGTCAATACGGTCTTTGAAGAGGTCACAAATGCAATGTCGCGCGGTGACCGCGTCGAGCTGCGTGGCTTTGGCGCCTTTTCGGTGAAGAAGCGCGATTCGCGTACGGGCCGTAACCCGCGCACTGGCGAGACCGTGCATGTCGAAGAAAAGCACGTGCCTTTCTTCAAGACCGGCAAACTGCTCCGTGACCGTTTGAACGGCAAGGAAGAGTAAGTAAACCCAATGCGTTATCTCCGGTATGCGGTATGGGCCGTTCTGGCCGTGGTGCTGATTTCCGTCAGCCTGGCCAATCGCGGCTTTGTGGATCTGAAGCTGATGCCAGAGGCCTTGGCAGAGTTGGTGGGGCTGAACCCATCGATCTCCTTGCCGTTGTTTGTGGTGGTTCTGGGCGGTGTCGCCGCCGGTTTGATCCTGGGCTATGTGCTGGAATATCTGCGCGAGCATAAGCATCGCCGTGAGGCGCGGGTGCGCCAAGGCGAAGTGAAGAAGCTGTCGCGCGAAGTGAAGCGCCTGAAGCGTCAAAAACATGAGGGCAAGGACGAGGTTCTCGCGCTGCTGGAAGACGCGTCCTAAGCGATGGTTGAAATCCGCGCCAAGATCTGCGGCCTGAAAACCCGCGAAGACATTGAGGCCGCCGCCGACGCGGGCGCGGCCTATGTCGGTTTGAATTTCTTTCCGAAGTCCCCCCGCTCCGTCTCGATCGCGCAGGCGGCCATGTTGGCGGCCGAGGCCCCGCTGGGCCTGTGCAAGGTGGGGCTTGTAGTGAACCCCACGGATTCGGAACTGGATGCGATCGTCGGCTCTGTCCCCCTGGACATGATCCAATTGCATGGGGGCGAAAGCGTCGAGCGCGTGGCCGAGGTCAAATCGCGCTACGGCCTGCCGGTGATGAAGGTCATCGGGGTGGCCGAGGCGGCGGATTTGGCGCCCATTGATCTCTATTCGCAGGTGGCGGATCAGATCATGATCGACGCCAAAGCGCCCAAAGGGGCGGTCCTGCCCGGCGGCAATGGGATCTCCTTTGACTGGACGCTTCTGGCGGGCAAGAAATACTGGCAAGCGCCTTGGATGCTGGCCGGTGGCCTGACGCCTCAGAACGTCGCTGAGGCGATCCGCAAAACCGGGGCGCGGCAGGTCGATGTTGCCTCTGGCGTGGAAAGCGCCCCCGGTGTCAAAGACGCCGAACTGATGCGTGCCTTTGTGGCGGCTTCTCGCAGCCTCTAACCGGTTATCCTTTACATTGAGAGCGGAGTGATGCGCCGCGAGGGGAGGGCTCCCGCCCGCTCAGCGGGCCTCCTTTCCCAAGGAGACCCTCGATCCGTTGGGCCGGGCGCGCCGCGCGCACCCGCAGGGTGCGCGCGGCGCGGGTCGCTTCGGGCTTTGCCCGAAGCGAAATGCCTCAATCCGCCGCCTTCTGCGCCTCGACAGAAGAAAATTGCCGAGAATCCTGTTTCTCTTGTCCTAAATGCGCTTTAGAACCAGCGCATACGGAAGACGGAGACACCCTATGGCCGATGATCTCATCAACAGCTTCATGAACGGACCCGACGAACAGGGCCGCTTCGGCATCTTCGGCGGTCGCTTTGTCAGCGAAACGCTGATGCCGCTGATCCTCTCTTTGGAAGAGGAATACGAAAAGGCCAAGGTGGACCCGGAATTCTGGGCCGAGATGGATGATCTGTGGAAGCACTATGTGGGCCGCCCGAGCCCTCTTTATTTCGCAGAGCGCCTGACTGAGCATCTGGGCGGCGCCAAGATCTACCTCAAGCGGGACGAGCTGAACCACACCGGCGCGCATAAGGTGAACAACGTGCTGGGGCAGATCCTGCTGGCGCGGCGGATGGGCAAGACCCGGATCATCGCCGAGACCGGCGCAGGCCAGCACGGGGTGGCGACCGCCACCGTTTGCGCCAAGTTTGGTCTGAAGTGCGTCGTGTACATGGGCGCGCATGACGTGCGCCGCCAAGCGCCGAACGTGTTCCGCATGCGCCTCCTCGGTGCGGAAGTGATCCCGGTGACCTCTGGTCGTGGCACGTTGAAGGACGCGATGAACGATGCACTGCGCGATTGGGTGACCAATGTGCGAGATACTTTCTACTGCATCGGCACCGTGGCTGGCCCGCACCCCTATCCGGCGATGGTGCGCGATTTCCAGTCGATCATCGGCAAGGAAGTCCGCTGGCAGCTCGCCGAACAAGAGGGCGAAGGCCGTCTGCCCGATACTGTGATCGCGGCGATTGGCGGCGGGTCCAACGCCATGGGCCTGTTCCATCCGTTCCTTGATGATCCCTCTGTGAACATCATCGGTGTTGAGGCCGGCGGCAAGGGTGTGGACGAGAAGATGGAGCACTGTGCCTCGCTCACTGGTGGGCGTCCTGGCGTGCTGCATGGCAACCGCACCTATCTGCTGCAGGACGACGACGGCCAGATCCTTGAAGGGTTCTCGATCTCGGCGGGCTTGGATTATCCGGGCATCGGGCCGGAGCACGCATGGCTGCATGAGACTGGGCGCGCAAAATACGTCTCGATCACCGATAAGGAAGCGCTGGAGGCGTTCCAGCTGTCCTGTGCGATGGAAGGCATCATCCCGGCGCTGGAGCCCTCTCACGCGCTGGCCCATGTGATGAAGATCGCACCGACCCTGCCGAAGGACCATATCATCGTGATGAATATGTGTGGCCGTGGCGACAAGGACATCTTCACCGTGGCGCGTCACCTTGGCTTTGACATGTCCGACACCGAAGAGGGGCGTGATCTGGACGAGTAATCGCGCCAGATCCTCAGGTGAAAGAATAAAAAAGGCGCTCCGCGATGGGGCGCCTTTCTTGTTTCGCAGGTCTGTTCCCCAACGCGGGGCTATCAATCTACGTCTGTTGGGACTGCATGCGCCTTAAGCACCTCTAGCGGGACCACTTCGAGGGCGCGGCCATGGGTGGCCTCGAGCTGCACCAGCGGCGCGCAGCCCTCATCTGCGGCCTGAAGGAAGCGCGAGGCACAGAGGCACCAGCGGTCACCGGGCTTTAGGCCGGGAAAGTGGAACGCGGGCAGAGGCGTCGAGAGGTCGTTGCCGACATATTTGGAATAGGCGAGGAATTCGGCTGTCATCACCGCGCAGACCGTATGGCTGCCATGGTCGGCCTCGCAGGTGTTGCAGTGACCGTCTCGGTAAAAGCCGGTCAAAGGCGTGGTGGAGCAGGGCTCCAGAGCGCCGCCTAAAACATTCACCGAAGGGTATTTGTCCATCATTGTCTTCTGTCCAATCTGGGGTCGGCCCCGTTCGGGAGAGGGCGCTCACCTGTGGGCGGGGTTAGAGGGCATCTGCGAGGCGGCGGAACATTTCGATATTCTCGCGGGTGCGCCCCTTTTCGCGGAAACGGCGATCTGCGGCAGTCATCACGATCACTACATCGCGGGCGCGGTCAATATAGAGGAACTGGCCATAGACCCCTTGGGCAATGACTTCGTCTGGGCGGGGATCACGGGCCTGCCACCATTGAAAGCCGTAGCCCATTTTGCCGGGGGCCGTGGGGGCGCTGGCGGTTGTTGAGGCTTGCACCCAGTCGGAAGAGACGATGCGTTGGCCGGCAATCTCGCCGTCCTGTGCGATCATCTGGGCAAAGCGCGCGTAGTCTCGGGTGGTCATGTTCAACCCGCCAAGGGCAAAGGCGGTGCCCGTGCCGTCAGTGAGGTAGTAGCCGTCTTCCTCTTGGCCGAGTTTGGCGATGACCTTTTCTTGCAACAAATCAGGGAGGTTGCGTCCTGTGGCGCCGCGGATCACCATGCCAAGCACATGGGTATCGATGGACACATAGGTCCACTGCTCGCCCGGCGGAGCAATGGTGTCTTTGAGCGCCAGTGTGAAATCATCCAGCGAGCCCCCCAGCGCAATCTCGCGCCCCATGCGGTTGATGTCGGAGGATTTGTCCAAATAGTCCTCGTCGAACGCGACGCCGGAGGCCATGTTCAGCACGTTGCGGATGCTTGCGGGGGCATAGGCGCTGCTGGCAAGGGCAGGGGCGTATTTGACGACAGGATCATCGAGGCTGTCGATGCGGCCTTCCTCAAGCAGAATGCCGAAGAGGATCGAAAGATAGCTCTTGGCCATGGACCAAGAGATGCGTCGGTCCTCGGGGCGGGTGCCCAAGTGATAGCTTTCGTGGCGGATCGCGCCGTTCTGCAGGATGAGCAGGGAGGTGATCTTACGGTCGTTGAGCCAGGCGCTGGTCCCCGTCGGCAGTGTGAGAGGCGCGCCCTGGGGCAGGGGCGTCACAGGCCCGGTGCCACGGGGCAGAGGAGCCGTGAGAAAGGCCGCATCCATATGAGAGAAATTGCCCACGATGCGGTCGCGGTCAAACAGGCTGTTGACCGCAAGGAGGCGCGTGAGTTCCTCGCGCTTCCAGACCGCGAGGGCGAGGGCGGTAATCAGGACCACGACCGCGAGCCGTGCAGCGATGCGCAGGGATTGTCTCATCTTGGCGTCCTCCTCCTGTGTGACACTAGGCGGTGGGGGGCGCGCTGGCAAAAGCGACGCGGGGTCAGCGGGGGCGGGGCCGGGCTAGCGAAACTTGTCGAGCAGTTTTTCCATAGGGCTGCGGGTGTCGGGCGTCTCTGCCGAGGGGGCGGCGCCTTTTGGGCTGTCGGGGACGGGGGCTTCGGGCGTTTTGCCTGCGGCGGGTGCGGGTTTTGCCCCCGTCTTCGCCTGTTGCCCTTTGCCGCCAGCCGGGGCGGTGGTGGAGCTGCGCGGCGGCGCCACACGCAGGGCGACGGCGTTCATGAACTTGCCACTGTCGCCCCGTGCCAGATCTGCCGCGCCATCTGAGATGCCGCGCAGCAGGTCATCAAGCCAAGTCTGATCCGCCTTGGGGAAGTCGTGCAGCACGTAAGAGGCGACCTTGTCCTTGTGACCGGGATGACCCACCCCGAGACGCACGCGGCCGTAGTCGGCGCCAATATGGGCGTGGATCGAGCGCAAGCCGTTGTGGCCCGCATGACCGCCGCCTTGTTTCACCCGGCATTTGGAGGGCGCAAGGTCCAGTTCGTCATGAAAGACCACCACATCCGCAGGCGTGAGTTTATAAAACCGCAAAGCCTCGCCCACGGATTGGCCGGAGTTGTTCATGAAGGTCTGCGGCTTCAGCAGCACCACTTTTTCACCACCCAGCGTGCCATCGCTCAGCTGCGCCTGAAACTTCGACTTCCACGGGGAGAACCCATGGTCTGAGGCGATCTGATCCAGCGCCATGAAGCCAATATTGTGGCGGTTGCCCGCATATTTCGCGCCGGGGTTGCCGAGGCCGACAAGGAGTTTCATGAGCTGCTCTGTCCCTTCCGAGTGACCGATCCAAGAGGCCGATCCAACTGCGGCGTTGATGCCCGTTTTCGAGCCAAGAATCCAGAGGGGCGGGCGGGGTGCTTGACCTTGCGGCCTGCGGTCGCCACAGACTTAGGGGAGAATAGGGCCACCGGGCGGCGGAGACGCCGCACGAGGAGAGCCTGCAAAGGTTTTGAGGGATGGACGATTGACGGATCGGAATTTCAACGATGGGCCCGCGGGCGTGAGCGCGCGTTTTGGAAAAACTGTGGCACGGATGGCGGGGCTGTCCGCCTTGGTCTTGTCGGTTGCGGCCTGTGGTGCACCTCCGGGGCCGTCGGTGCCGATGGGGCAGGGGCGCAGCCTTGCGGAAACCCGAGCGGCCTTTGAAACCTGCAAGCAAGGGGCGGAGAAGGCAGGCCATTCGGTGCTGACCGCGAATTTCGTAGGCTCTGTTCTGTGGGGCGGTCTGGTGTTTGGCCCGTTCATTATTGCGGGCAATCAGGAACGTATTCAGCAACGCGGTGCCGCGAACTATGTGGATCGCTGCCTGGCCAAACAAGGGTTCACACGTCGTGAGTTGACCCAGCCGGAGGTGGTCGCGCTGAAGCAGCGGGATCTTTATGCGCGCGAGCAATTGCTAACGCATCTCATCGATGGGGGTTCGCTGGCGACCTACACTGGTCCTTGATGTCGCGCGGTATCGTGGTCGCAGGTTCGATCTGCGGCCACCCTGCGCTGATACGCCCACGACATCGCAGCAGCACATAGAAAGCAGCACATAGAAAAACGGGCGCCCGAAAGAGCGCCCGTTTCTCAATTTCACTGTCCCGCGATTATGCGGTGCCGCAGAAATTATTCTTCTGCGGCTTCTTCTTCTGCTTCATCGTCAGCAGCTTTGAGGCCGGACGGTGCAGAGATGTTCGCGATCACGAAGTCACGGTCGATGGTCGGCTTCGCGCCTTCCGGCAGAACGACGTCGGAGATGTGGATCACGTCGCCGATGGCTTTGCCAGTCAGGTCAACGGTCAGTTTCTCCGGGATATCGCCCGCAGTTACCATCAGTTCAACTTCGGCGCGCACAACGGTCAGAACGCCACCACGCTTCAGACCAACGCACTCTTCCTCGTTGATGAATTCAACGGGGATATAGAGGTTGATTTTCGAGGTGCGACGCAGACGCATCAGGTCGAAGTGGGTCGGCAGGTCCTTCACCACGTCACGCTGAACGTCGCGGCAGATCACGCGCACGTCGTCATGGCCTTCGACTTTCAGGTTCCACAGGGTGGACTTGAATTTGCCGGCCTTCAGCTTTTTCAGCAGAACGTTGAAGGGGATCTGGATTGCGAGCGGTTCCGCTTCGCCACCAAAAACCACACCAGGTACCATGCCCTCACGACGAGCAGAGCGAGCGGCGCCCTTGCCTGTCCCCGCGCGAACCTGGCACTCGAGATCAGGAATCTCATTCGCCATAGTAATTCTCCATAGATTATGGGGGTGCCTCCAAGGCTGTCACCCCGATGAAGCCGTTCCCTTAGACGGAAATCCCCAGTTTGGAAAGCCCAAAAGGCCAAGCGCGTCAGGCTTTGCTCTGAAGATACCCGTCTGCCACTTCAAGGCGGGCGTAGAGGGCGAATTCGGCCTCTCGGTGCTTGCGCAGACGGTCGCGAAGGCCGGGATCGAGCGGGGCAGGGGCCTTGGGTGAGACGTTGCTGTGGGCGCAAGCGATTCGGCGACCCAAGCGGTCCGAGAGGAAGCGTTCGATCTTCGGCCATGCCTCATAGGCAAAGAGGTGGTCGATCAACAGCCGTCCGCCGCGCCCCGTCAGCATGGAATACTGGCTGCCAATTTGCGCGCAAGGTGGCGGCGTGTCAGAGATCACCGCCTCGACAAAAGCGTCAAAGCTCATCTCGCCTGCGTATTCCGGCTGATCAATGATCTCCGGGCGGCAGCGATATTTGTACCAGCTGCGAATTTGGTCTTCGGGTTCGCGCATCACGGCAAAGACCTGTGTGTCCACCTTGAAGGTGTCCTTGAGGAACGGACGGATCTTGCGGTGAAACCGCATGGCGGTGGCGTGTTTGTGCTGCTTGCGCAGAATGAGATCCGCATGCGGTTTCAAGGCCTGCTCGAGCGCGGTGGTCCCAGTCTTGGGAACCGCAACAAAAGCAAGCGCATGGGCAGTGAAAATCAGCATGGCGCAAGTCATAGGGCCAGAGGCGGTGGTTTGCCTAGCGTGTAGCGGTACAATTTCCGGATTGTGGCACGCCGCGCACTGTGCAACCTCCGGTGTATGGAAATGTTGCATGATCTCAGAGCGAGTGTTGTTCATGGCCGCAGTTTTGCGGTCATGGGCTTTTGTTTCGGAGCCTTCGCCGCCTATGCGCCGCTGCTGAAGGCCCAAGCGGGGCTGGGCGATGCCGATTTTGGTCTGGCTTTGCTTGTGGGGGCCTCCGGGGCGGTGAGCGCGATGTGGCTGGCGCCACGGGTGGACCGGGCCCTTGGCAGTTTGGCGATGGTGGTCTGTGCGCTGTTGCTGCCGACTGCCTTTTTGCTGCCGGGACTTGCGACAAGCTGGCTGGGGTTTGCACTGGCGATGTTCTGCGCCTCGAGTGCGGGGGGGCTGTTCGATGTGGTGGCCAACGCGCGGCTGAGCAGTCTGGAAGCACGGTCTGGACGATCCTTGATGAACCTCAACCACGGGCTGTTTTCGCTGTCCTATGCCTTGGCGGCGCTTGGGGCGGGGTTGTTGCGCGAGGCGGGCGTGGGCCCGCTGTGGTGCTATGCGGGCATTCTCGTGATCTCTGCCCTATTGGCCTTGGGAATGCGCGAGGCGGTCGAACCAGAGGGCGACGGCGGGACGGAGGAGACGATTGCCTTGCCGGGGCTGCTTGTTGGGCTGGCCGGATTGATCGTGCTGATCGCCTTTACCTCCGAGCAGGCAACGGAAAACTGGTCCGCTTTGCATCTGGAGCGCAGCTTTGGCGTCGGCGCCGCCGAGAGCGCTTTGGGGCCGGCCATCCTTGGCTTTACCATGGCGATTGGGCGCATTGGTGGCCAAGAGGTGGTGCGCCGAGTGGCGGAGGGGATGCTGATGCAGATTGCCGCGGCCTTTGCGGCCTTCGGCCTCTTGCTAGGGGCCTTTGCGCCGACCTTGATGCTGGCCTATCTGGGGTTCGCTATCCTTGGGATCGGCGTTGCGGCGATTGGCCCGACGGCCTTGGCTTGGGTCGGCAAGACCATCCCCGCGCGGCATCGGGCGCTTGCGATTTCGCGCATGGTGATGATTGCCTATTCCGGTTTTTTCGTAGGCCCGCCGGCGATTGGCTTTTTGGCAGAGGCCTTTGGCCTGCCCATCGCACTGGCGACGATGGGGGGCATGCTGCTCTGTATTACCTTTGTCTTGGTGCCCTCTCTGCGCGGATTGGTGCGCAGAGGGGCATCGCCTGTGGCCTGACGATTGGCTTAGGTCCAGCGGGTGGTGAAATCGGCGGGCATCAGCAGGTTGTGGCGTCCTAGCGCCTGCACCGACTGCTCGCCACAGAGCGCCATGGAGATGTCGAGCTCCTTGCGGATCACCTCCAGCGCGGTGGTCACGCCCTTTTGGCCCATCGCGCCCAGACCATAGACAAAGGCGCGCCCGATCATGGTGCCAGTAGCGCCCAGGGCCAAGGCTTTGAGCACGTCCTGACCAGAGCGGATGCCGCTGTCCAGATGCACCTCGATATCGCTGCCGACCGCATCCATGATGCGCGGCAGCATCCGGATCGAGGACAGAGCCCCATCCAGCTGACGGCCGCCGTGGTTTGAGACGGTGATCGCATCGGCGCCGACTTGCAGCGCCATCTTGGCGTCCTCTTCGTCGAGGATGCCCTTCAGGATCACCTTGCCGCCCCACATTTCCTTCAGCTTGGCGATTTTGCCCCAATCAAGGGTCGGGTCGAACTGTTCCGAGGTCCAGGCGCCAAGGGAGGAGGCATCCGAGATGCCCTCCACATGGCCGACGATATTGCCGAAATGACGCCGCTTGGCGCCGAGCATTTCGATGCCCCAGGCCCATTTCGTCATCAGGTTGGCAATGGTCTTGGGCGTTAGCTTCGGCGGGGCGGAGAGGCCGTTTTTCAGGTCCTTGTGCCGCTGGCCAAGAATCTGCAGATCAAGCGTAATGACCAGCGCCGAGCATTTCGCCGCTTTGGCGCGTTCGATCAGGCGACGGACATAATCCTCGTCCTTCATGGTATAGAGCTGGAACCAAAACGGCTTGGTGGTCGCCTCTGCCACATCCTCGATCGAGTTGATCGACATGGTCGACAGGGTGAAGGGTACGCCAAAGGCCTCTGCCGCGCGGGCGGCTTTGATCTCGCCATCGGCGCATTGCATGCCGGTGAGGCCGACCGGGGCCAGAGCGACCGGCATCGCCACATCCTGCCCAATCATCTGGCTGGACGTGGAGCGGCCCGACATATCGACAGCGACTCGCTGGCGCAGGCGAATCTCGTCGAAGTCGCTCGAATTTTCCCGAAACGTCTGTTCCGTCCAGCTGCCGCTTTCGGCGTAGTCATAGAACATTTGCGGCACCCGCCGGGCGTAGATGCGCTTCAGATCTTCAATATTCGTTATGACAGGCATGGAGTTTCTCCTCGGCGCAGGGCAACTGGTCATGTTTTCTTACCAATTGTTGGGCGTCCTGACAAGAAAGGCTTTGCGCGGCTTTGGTAATCTTGCATTTACGAATTTGTGCAACTCTATCGGTGTCATGATCAGGGTTTTGTGCTTTGACGCACCAATGCCCGCTGATCAGCGAAGCTTCTGGAGAAGAGCCGGAGCTTCACAGCTGACCATCGCGCAGCTTTGGATTTGTCGACTCCGTGCAGGGACTGCACGGGGTGGTTTTTCGATTTGAGACCTGATGCTCGCTGCAGTCGGACTTTTATTCCGGCCAGGCCATGGCCTGCTGCGCGTTGCATCCTCTGGAGGGTGACGCACCGTGTCTGCTGTCTTTACAACTGACGTTTGTTCGGAGGAAATTTTCGCCTCCGTCTGCGCATTTGCGCAAAGCCCTCGGTCTGTTTCCGCCGCAAGATCGGAGGGCAGATCGAAATGACCATGTTGCCCGATCCGCCCGCTGTCGCAGAGCCTGCAAATGACGATCCTTCCTATGCTGAATTGATGCGGCAACTGGAGCAGGAACGCGCCCGCAGCGCGGATCTGGAGGCCAATCTCGACAAAAAGACCCGTGCGCTCAGTCAGACCAACGCCTCTCTCGTGGCCCTTGCGCGTCAGGTGGATCGCATGGTCCGGGAACGGACCGAGGATCTGGCCCGCGACCGCGCCGCTGCAGAGGCTGAAAACGCCGCAAAGACCCAATTCCTCGCGACGATGAGCCATGAGATCCGCACGCCACTGAACGGAGTGTTAGGGATGGCGGCGGTCTTGGCGGACACGCCCTTGGCCAAAGAGCAGGAACAGGTGCTCGACGTGCTGCGCGACAGTGGGCGTTTGCTGCTGAATATCGTCGATGACATCCTCGACCTTACCAAGATCGAAGAGGGCAAGCTGGAGCTGGAACGGCTGCCGACCGATATCTCCAGCCTGTTGGATGCGATTTGTCGCCAATTCGAGCCGCGGATTTCAGCAAAGGGCTTGAGTTTCAAGCAATGTCGCGAAGGCGGGCTGTCGATTGGCGGTGTCTGGGTGAATATCGACCCGACCCGGTTCCAGCAGGTGCTGGCGAACCTTTTGTCCAATGCGGTAAAATTCACAGGACAGGGCGAGATCGCTGTCAACGCGCATATGAAGGCCGAAAAGGACGGTGGACTTTTGCTGACCGTGACGGTGCGGGATACGGGCATGGGGATCAGCGCCACCGATCTGGGGCGACTTTTTCAACCCTATGTGCAGGCCAATGCCTCCGTGCATCGCAATCATGGGGGAACGGGGCTGGGCCTCGCCATTTCGCGGCAGATTTGCCAGCGGATGGGCGGCGATTTGATTTGCGACAGCGTGGAGGGGCAGGGCAGCAGCTTCCGTGCCACCTTCCGTGTGACCCGGGCTGAGGCGGCGCAGGGCGATCCCGATCAAGCGGCCAATATCGACAGCGCGATCCTGTCGGCGCAGCGGTGGCGCATCCTCGTGGCTGAGGACAATCGGACCAATCGGATGGTTTTGCACCATATGCTGAAGGGCTTTGATCTTGAGGTGATCTGGGCCGAGCAGGGCGAGGAGGCCGTGCAGGCCTGTGTCGAATGTCGCCCCGATCTGGTGCTGATGGATGTGAATATGCCGGTTTTGGACGGCGTCTCGGCGACCGCCAGAATTCGCGAACTGGAACTCGCGGAGGGGCGCGCGCCTGTTCCCATCATCGCGGTTTCCGCCAATGCCTTGGTGCATCAGGTGCAGACCTATCTGGAGCGCGGCATGTCCGATCACGTCGCCAAGCCAGTGCGCAAAACACGCCTTCTGCACGTGATGTCGGAGGCACTGTCAGGCAGGGTAGAGCGGAGCTCCCTGCCCTGAGGGGACGCGAGGCCCGCCTCTGCGGAGATGGCGTGTGGCCCCGTCCCAAAGCAAGAAGCCGGCGCCCCGGGTGGGGGAGCGCCGGCTTTTTGTTGTTTTGCCTAAGGGTAAGGATCAGCCCTTGTGGGCGCCGTCTGCGAGGGATTTCACAAAGGCCAGAACGTCGCTCACCGGTTTGCCATTGCCGATCTCGGCCACGATGGCAGAGCCAACCACGGCACCGTCAGAGATGGAGGCGATGGTTTCGGCGCGTTCCGGTGTTTTGATGCCAAAGCCCACGATGATCGGCAGGTCAGTGGCGGACTTGATGCGGGCCACTTCGGGTGCAACGTCAGAGGCTTCGGCCTCGGCGGCGCCGGTGATGCCGGTGATCGAGACGTAATAGACAAAGCCCGAAGTGTTCTGCAGCACGCGCGGCAGGCGAGCGTCGTCGGTGGTCGGCGTGGCGAGACGGATGAAGTTCAGACCGGCGGCTTGTGCGGGCAGACACAGTTCAGAATCTTCTTCCGGCGGCAGGTCCACGATGATGAGGCCATCAATGCCGGCTGCTTTGGCATCTGCCAGAAACTTGTCGACGCCGCGCGAGTAGATCGGGTTGTAATAGCCCATCAGAACGATCGGCGTGGTGTCATCGGTCTTGCGGAAGTCAGCCGCCAGTTGCAGCGTCTTCTCCAGCGTCATGCCGGCCTCAAGCGCGCGCTGACCGGCCAGCTGAATGGTCGGGCCATCCGCCATCGGATCGGTGAAGGGCAGGCCCAGTTCGATAATGTCGACACCAGCGCCCGGCAGACCTTTGACGATTTCGAGCGAGGTGTCGTAATCGGGGTCGCCCGCCATCACATAAGTCACAAAGGCCTTTTTGCCCGCTGCAGAGAGTTCGGCAAATTTAGCATCGATACGGGTGGTCTGGCGGGTCATGGGCGGGCCTTTTGAAATCTCTGTTGCCGGATTGATGTGCCGAAATCTCCGGGCAAAATCAATCCCGCGGCGACAGGGAGAGGGCGATATCGCGCCAGCTTGCCTCAGAAACCACGCTGAAGCGGGATATGATAGCGCAGGCTCAGCGCATTGAGGCCCGGATTGCGGTCCCCGATCGAGGCATTGGAGATATGGCTGAGGGCCAGCGAGACCCGGTTGCCATTGCGCAATTCGCGTCCGACCCCGATCAGCGAGCGGATTTCAAACGTCGATCCTAGGTCATTGGCGGCGGTGCCTTCCTCGAACAGGCCGGGCATCAGGCTGGCTTCGATAAACCAGCCATTGCGCAGCGCGCGTTGCGCCTGCACGCCGATTCCCAAAAAGATGTCTCCCTCCTGATGCAGCTGCGCCGTGGCGCCGAGACCAGTTTCAAAGCCAAGGATCGTCCAATCCCGCGCGCCGAGGTAATCTCCCGAGACAAAACCGCCGCTCTCTGCGGTGCTGTTGTGGAAATCGGCAAAGCCAAAACCGGTTACAAATTCCTGCGCCTGCGCACCGGCAGACAGGGCGAGAGCGGGGAGAAGTGCAAGTGCGTAAGAAAGGCGTGGCATCAGGTCCTCATCGTCGGATCCACATCCCAAATGGGGCGGCGGATAGGCAGAGTGTTGCGTGAGTTGAGGATAAAGTAGTGCGCCTGGTCGCATTCAACAGGGCCGATATCACTGCACATCACCTGTGCGCGAGGCGCGAACGCCCTTCGCCACCGTCTGCCAGCGCTTGCGCAAATGGGCCTATGCCCCTAGAAGCGGCTCCCAAGTGGCATCAGGAGGCCGGCATGGGCTTTAAAATGGGAATCGTGGGTCTGCCGAACGTCGGCAAGTCGACCCTGTTCAACGCGCTGACCAAGACCGCCTCGGCGCAGGCAGCAAACTTTCCGTTCTGCACGATCGAGCCGAACGTGGGCGAGGTGGGCGTACCCGACGCGCGTCTCGACAAGCTGGCAGAGATCGCCAAGTCGAAACAGATCATCCCGACCCGGATGACCTTTGTCGATATCGCCGGTCTGGTGAAGGGCGCCTCCAAGGGCGAGGGCCTCGGCAACCAGTTCCTTGCCAATATCCGCGAAGTGGACGCGATTGCCCATGTGCTGCGCTGCTTTGAAGATGGCGATGTGACCCACGTGGAGGGCCGCGTGGACCCTGTGGCTGATGCGGAAACCATCGAGACCGAGCTGATGCTGGCGGATCTGGAGAGCATCGAGAAGCGCCGCGCCAACCTGGTGCGTAAGCTCAAGGGCAACGACAAAGAAGCCCAGCAGCAGGACCGTCTGCTGGCGGATGCGCAAGCGATGCTGGAAGATGGCAAGCCCGCGCGTCTGGTCGAAGTGGACGCCGAGGATGCCAAGGCCTGGCGGATGCTGCAGCTCTTGACCACCAAGCCGGTGCTCTATGTCTGCAACGTCGGCGAGAGCGAAAGCGTCGAGGGCAATGCCCATTCCGCCAAAGTGGCCGAAATGGCCGCCGCGCAGGGCAATTCCCACGTGATTATCTCCGCTCAGATCGAAGAGGAAATCAGCCAACTCGACGCCGAAGAGGCGCAGATGTTCCTCGAAGAAATGGGTCTCTCCGAGGCCGGCCTCGACCGTCTGATCCGCGCAGGTTACGAGCTCTTGCACCTTGAGACCTATTTCACCGTCGGCCCGAAAGAGGCCCGCGCCTGGACCATCCGTCAGGGCACCGCAGCGCCGCAGGCGGCGGGCGTGATCCACGGCGATTTCGAAAAGGGCTTCATCCGCGCTGAAACCATCGCCTTTGACGATTACATCACCTGTGGCGGCGAGGGCGCGGCCAAGGAAGCGGGCAAGATGCGCGCCGAGGGCAAAAGCTACATCGTCAAGGATGGCGACGTGTTGCACTTCCTGTTCAACAACTGATCGCCCGATCCGATCCGACTGCAAAAGGCCCGTCTTCGCAAGAAGGCGGGCTTTTTCTTGAAACAGTTGTTTGCGCATCCTGAAACAGGCAGACTTGAGGTACCGCTAGCGACGGTGCTAGACCCGTCCGATTAACCAGTCGCAGGGACAGACATGACAACCAAACTCATCATCGACACGGATCCGGGCATCGACGATGCCATGGCAATCTTTTACGCCGCCGCCGCCCCGGATATCGAGCTGTTGGGCCTGACGACGATCTTTGGCAATGTGACCACCAAAATGGCCACCCGCAACGCGCTGCGCCTCTTGGAGGCCGCCGATCTGGACTTGCCCGTGGCACATGGCGCGGAAAAACCGCTGGTCTTGCCGCCCTTTGAACCCTCGGCCCATGTGCATGGCGACGAAGGCTTTGGCGACATCCCCGCCGCCGAGCCCAAGGGGCAGGCCGTGGCCGAAGACGCCGCCGATTTCCTGATCCGCATGGCGCGCGAACACAAGGGCGAGCTGGTCCTCTGCCCGGTGGGTCCGCTGACGAACATTGCCCTCGCGGTGCAGCGCGATCCGGAGTTCGTGAAGAACTGCAAACGCATCGTCATCATGGGCGGCTCGCTTGAGGCCGGGGGTAATATCACCCCCCACGCGGAGGCGAATATCTACCACGACCCGCACGCCGCCGAGGTGGTCTTTGCCGCCGCTGCAGGCAAGGTGGTGATGGTCGGTCTCGATGTCACGCTCAAGATCCTCTGCACACCGGAAGATTTCGACGGCATCAAAGAGCGGTCGCCCGAACTGGGGGGGATGCTCAAGGATATGAGCGTGTTCTACATCAAGTTCTATCAAGAGGTTGCCAATCTCAACGGCTGTTCGTTGCACGACCCGGCCGCAGTGATTGCCTGCACCCACCCGGAGATGTTTGAAACCCGCGCAGTCAAACTGCAGGTTTCGGTCGCCGAAGAGACCTCTGGCAAGACGGAATTGGCAAGTGATGATCGTGGGCTGACCCATGTGGCGATGGAAGTGGACGCTGAAGCGGTTAAATCCCTCTTCCTGAAGCGTTTGTCGCTGCTGCCCTAACAGAGCCATCTCCCGGCACGGTCTGACGGCTGTGCCGGGAAATGCCCTCACGCGTGTCCCTCTAGCATTTTGAATTCTTTAACGAATTAGGCGCTTTGAGGGTTTTTTACACTGCCATGACAATTTCGGGAAAAATGGCCTTGTCTCCATCCCTCGTGACACATATACGGGTCAGCGGAGACGTGGCCGAGTGGTCGAAGGCGCTCCCCTGCTAAGGGAGTAGACGGGAAACCGTCTCGTGGGTTCGAATCCCATCGTCTCCGCCATAAACCCCAATCAAAAATCTATATTGCCTGATGGCTATTGGCTCGCATCGCGCGAGCTCGTTCGGTCTGGTGCTGCTGGCCCACACACCTAAGCAATGCGCAACGCGTGGTGTTGCACATTGCATCTTGGCTGACGCAGCGGGCGATCAGGCGCTGCGCTTGGTCTTGAGACGGTCCTCAAGGGCGTCGCGCAGGTCGCGGCGGCGCAGGTCGGGGCGGGCCAAGGCGCCGTAGTGTTGATCAACGAGCGCGCGGCCGGGGGCGCCGTAGTGATCTGCCGCGATGAGCAATTCCGGGAAGAGGTCGTGCAATTCGCGACGTCCATCCGCACCCAGACTGCGCAGGGCATCCGGACCCGGCCAGAAGGTTTCGGTCTTGCAGCCATCGGCGAAGATCACCTGATGTTCTTCGGTCATCAAGTGGATGTAGCACAGAGGCTCAAGGCTTTGATCTTGGGTCACGAATTCCGGGTCCAGCTCCGACAAAAGCCGCGCTTTGATAAAGCTGTCCTGACCGGGCAGGGGGGCCTTGGTGGAGAAGCGGTGCTGTGGCGAGACACGCATCGGTCGCTCTAGATTGATCATACCGCCCGGTTGCAGCTGGATCGGGCGCAGATGCGGATTGGCCATGAGGTCGCGCTGGCTCAGGAGGCGGCGGCCAATCCAGATGACCGGTTTCATGCCGTTGTCGGCCGTCTGCACCAGATCCCCGAGGCGAATGCGCTCGACGGGAATCGCACCGCGCGCCGTGATGACGAGGCTGCCGGGGGTGAAGCAGGGAATACCCGCCGCAAACAGCTGCGCATGTGTGGTCATCTGGTTCGGCGCGATCCCCTCGAGGATCAGCACTTCGCCATTGGGGAAGGTCAGCTGAGCGTTGCCGAACCCGTCATCGCTGGTGGTGACGTCGATGGTGCGCACCGCGCCGCCCGAGCCCGAGCCGCCTGTCAGCTCTGAAACATCCAGCTGGTCGTTGTAAAACCCGTTGCTGTCGTCATCTGCGACGTCGAAATCGGTGATCCGGTCCCAGCCGCCGTTCTCGGTCAGGATGTATTGTTCATCGCCGTCGCCACCGGTGAATTTGTCATTGCCTGCGCCACCTTGCAGGGTGTCATCCCCGGCGCCTGCCTCAACGATGACCCCGGCAGTGTCGGCGCTGGCATCGACGACATCGGCCTGATCGGTCAGGATCAGCCGTTCGATTTCGGAGAAATAGGTGGTGCTGGTGCCGTCGGTGACATAGCCCGCCTCGTCGCCGGTATAGGTGACGGTGACCGGGCCGGTCAGCGCAGAGAAATCAACGGTATCGAAGTCATTTCCGGCCTCACCACCGACGATGGTGTCATTGCCGAAATTGTCCTCCATGATGAAGGTGTCGCGACCGGATTCACCGTACATCTGGTCATCGCCAATGCCGCCAACGAGGCGGTCATCGTCGTTACCACCGTACATGGTGTCGTTGCCTTCGCCACCTTCCAGCGTGTCAAAACCGTCCGTGGCGACGATGCTGTCGTTGCCGGTGCCACCGACAAGGCTGTCATCGCCAGAGGAGTTGTGCAGCGTGTCGTCGCCATCGCCGCCGTAGAGTGTGTCGTTACCTGTGCCGGTGGTCATATAGTCGTTGCCGGCGCCACCGTAGATCAGGTCGTCGCCATCGCCACCATGCAGGGTGTCATCGCCGTCGCCGCCGTCGATCGTGTCGTTGCCCCCGCCGCCATAGATCGTGTCGCTGCCGGTGCCGCCGGTCATGGAGTCGTTGCCCGTGCTCCAGGTGTAGCCCACATCGCCGGAGGTGGTCATCGTGTGGCTGCCGGTCTGATCGGTAAAGCTGGCAGAGTTCGGATCCGCGACCCAGTTGGCCACAAGATTGGGGTCGGAGGTGTCGGCATAGACGCCGAACATCGACGTGCCCAGCTCGCCCGCGGTGCGGATGTCGTCGTATAGGCGGACACCATAGACGGTGCCGTCAAAGATCTGCGACGGATCATAGCCGCCGCCAAGCGCGTCTTGGTCCTGACCCAGCACAAAGGTGCCGCCCTGGGTGATTGTGGCGCCCGTCGCTACGGTGGTGGTGTGAACGCTTGCCCCATCGACCCAGAACTCAACGCCGCCCGTGGCGCTGTCCCAGGTGAAGGCAAAGGTATGCGGTTCCCCGTCAAACAGCGCCGAGACATCGACCCCAGTCGCGGGCACAGATTGGTCGGCAATCATCAGATTGAGGTTGTTGCCGGTCACCCGGAACAGCATGTCGTTGCCGCCCGCCGTGGTGTAGGAGCCGAGGATCATCTCGCCCGACGGATCACCCGTGCTGGCAAATGTGATCTCGTAGGTCAGCTCGGTCGAGGGGAAGTCGCTCAGGCCGGAGGAGGCCGCCACCCCGTCGGTGCCGGTGCCATTGAAGGTGACGCCGGCCATATCGCCGAGCATCAGGTCATTGTCGGCCCCGCCATCCATGGAGTCATTGTCGGTGCCGCCGATCAGCGTATCATCGCCCTCGTCACCGATCAGCGTGTCATTGCCCGCTGTTGCGACGATGCTGTCGTTGCCAACCCCACCCACGAGGCTGTCGTCCCCGGCAGAGTTGTGCAGCGTATCGTTGCCCTCGCCGCCCAGAAGCGTGTCGTTGCCAAGGCCGGTGCTGAGGTAGTCGTCGCCTTCGCCGCCGTCGATCAGGTCATCGCCGTCGCCGCCTGACAGCACGTCGCGACCCGCGCCCCCGCGCAGGATGTCGTTGCCGCGCCCGCCGAGGATGTGGTCGTCGCCATCGCCGCCGTCGACCTCGTCGTCGTCATCACCCCCGTCAAGCCAGTCGTTGCCGCCCTGACCAAAGATCACGTCGCGGCCTACGCCGCCCAGCAGGGTATCGTTGCCCTCGACGATCGGCACGTAGACCGCGTCGTCGATCAAGTCACCAGAGAGGGTAAAGCCGGAGGCGGTGCTGCGCGCCTCTAGGGTAAAGTTGATCGAAGTCTGCCCCGCAAATTGAGCAGAGAACCAGGCATCCTGATCGGTTGGATCATTGGCTTCGGTGCCCGCCGCGCGCACGGTGGTGCCATCGTTGGAGACGTTCAGCGAAGAGTTCGAGGCCGTGCCAAAGGCATCAAAATCATCTGCGTTGAGCGAGACAGCCTCGACATCCCATGCGTTATAGTTTTGGTCGAGGTCGTTGAAGGTCGCGGTCGAGTTGATCGCGACCGGCTCGCCCGTGGTGGGGTCAAAGAACTCCAGCCGGAATTGCGCGGTATCGCCCGTGCCATAGCCGTCGATGGTGATCTCGGCCCCGCGCTCGCCCGTCAAGTCGATCGTCATGTAGGGGTCGGAGGCGCTCACCAGAACCAACCGGCCCCAGACAGAGGTGCCATCGTCGAGGAAGGCCACATCGCGGTAGATCGCGTAGTCGCCGGCTTGGGCGTTGTTGCAGTTGTAGCTCTCGCTCACCACGTTGTTGATGTTGAGCACCAGAGGTGTTGCGTCTTGGCCTTCTTCGCCCTCGACATCGCCCATCAGCGTGTCGTCGCCATCTCCGCCATCGACGAGGTCGTTGCCGCGACCGCCGAGCACGACATCAGCGCCGTTGGAGCCGGAGATATTGTCATCGCCGTTGCTGCCGAACAGCAGCTTGTAAAGTCCGTTGCCGTTCCCATTGCCGTTGCCGACACCATAGGCATTGCCATTGCCCTGTGCGCCAAGACCAAGGCCAACAAGAACGTTTTCGATCAGACCGTCGTCTTCTTCCTCGGCGTCCTCCTCCTCCTCCTCCTCTTCTTCCTCTTCTTCGGGGATGAAGGCGGGATCCCAAGGGTCGTAATCGTCCATATCAAAGGCATTCTCGACCGCAGGGAGGTCGGCATCTGCATCAGCAAACTGCGGAAGATCGGTGTTTTCTTGATCGGACATAGACGCGCGGCTTTCCAAATGCGCCCGGCCGCATCAGGGGATACGGCGCGGGTCAAATAGGCTGTTCCCGCATAAGCTGCCAAAATCGCGGAAATTTTCCGTTAATCCGCAGAGCCCTGAATGTGATAAAGTTTAAGAGCCCCGGGGTTGGGTCCGGGGCTCTTGTCGCGCGCGTTGGGGCGCGGTGGTTTCCATCTTTTCGGGGACGGATATTTGGGGCGCGTTTCAGCGCTGGTCTAGGCGCTAGGCGTCTTCCAGCAGGCAGGCCACGCGAGAGGTTTCGTCGCCCTTCAGGGGCGGGCGCGTGCTGCGGCAGGCGTCGATCCGCTTGGGGCAGCGCGACTGGAACAGACATCCCTGCGGCAGCGCCATCGGGCTAGGCAGATCACCGTTCAGCACCTGCGGCGTGGTCTTGATGCGCGGATCCGGCACCGGCACCGCCGACAGGAGCGCTTGGCTATAAGGGTGGCGCGGGCGCTCCACCACATCACCGGCTGGGGCCATCTCCATCACGCCGCCAAGGTAGAGCACCAGCACATCGTCGGAGATATGCCGCACCACACCCAAGTCATGCGCGACAAAGATCAGGGTCAGCCCCATCTCGGCCTGCAGCTCCTTGAGGAGGTTGATCACCTGCGCCTGGATCGACACGTCGAGCGCGGAGACCGGCTCGTCACAGAGCAAGACCTGCGGGGCAGAGACCAGCGCGCGTGCGATGCCGATGCGCTGACACTGGCCACCAGAGAACTCATGCGGGAAGCGGTTGAAGTTGCGCTCGGGGATGCCGACACGATCCAGAATGTCGCGGGTGGCGATCCGGCGCTGCTCGGCCGACATATCCGGCCGGAAGTAGGCCAGCGGTTCCGAGACGATCTCGCGGATGGTCATACGCGGATTGAGCGACGCAATCGGGTCCTGAAAGATCATCTGCATCCGGCGCCGCAGGTCCTGCATGCTGGCGCGATTCTGGTAGTCCACCACCTTTCCGTCCAGCCGCACGGTGCCTCCGGTGGGCGGCACGAGACCGGCGATGGCGCGGATCAGGGTGGATTTGCCACAGCCGGATTCGCCGACGATGCCCAGCGTCTTGCCCCGGTGCAGATCAAAGCTGACGCCATTCACCGCATGGAGCGCATTGGCAGGCGACCACGGCCATTTCTTGCCCTGATTGATCGAGAAAGTGACCCGTAGGTCCTCAACAGAGAGAAGGGGGGTACTCATGACAGCTCCTCCACGGGGCGGATGCAGGCGCGTTTGCGGCTCTGGCCTTCAATGGCGGGCAGGGTCTGGTGGCAGGCCTCTGTCGCGTCTACGCAGCGGGGCGCGAAGGGGCAGGCCACCGGTGCATGGGTCTGGTTCGGCGGGCTGCCGGGGATCGAGGCGAGCACGCCGGTGGCCTCGTGAATGTTCGGCACCGCGCGCAACAGACCGCGGGTGTAGGGATGACCGGGCGCGTCGAACAGGTCGAGCGTCGGCGCCTCCTCCATCACGCGGCCGCCATAAAGCACCAGCGTCTCCTCGCAGAACCCCGCCACCACGCCGAGGTCGTGGGTGATCAGCATTACGGCGGTGCCAAGGTCGCGCTGGATCTCGTCCAGAAGCGCCATGATCTGTGCCTGCACGGTCACGTCGAGCGCGGTTGTTGGCTCATCCGCGAGGATCAGCTTGGGTTTGCAGATCAGCGCCATCGCGATGACGATCCGCTGCCGCATCCCGCCCGAGAATTCGTGGGGGTAGGCGTCGAGACGGTTCTTGGCGTCGGGGATCTGCACCGCATCCATCACCTCAAGCACGCGTTTGCGCGCCTCGCGGCGGGAGAGGCCTTCGTGCTGTTCCACCACCTCGCCCAACTGCCGCTCGATCCGCATATAGGGGTTGAGCGAGCTCATCGGGTCCTGAAAGATCATGCCAATGTCCTTGGCGCGGATCTTGTTCAGCTTGGCCTCCGACAGGGTGAGCAGGTTTTGACCCTCGTAGAGGATCTCGCCGGTGGCCTCGGCGTTATTGGCCAGCAATCCCATGATCGACATGGCGATCTGCGATTTGCCGGAGCCGGACTCGCCCACCACGGCGAGCTTTTGCCCCTTGCGGATGTCAAAGCTGACGTCGTTCACCGCATGCACATAGCCATCGCCGGTGCGGAAGCGGATGTTCAGGTTCTTGATCGAAAGAAGGCTCATGGATCAGCGGTCCTTCGGGTCGAGGGCGTCACGGAGACCGTCGCCGATGTAATAGAGAGAGACCTGCGCCACCACGAAGAAGGCCGCCGGGAAGGCCAGCTGCCAGAGCGTGCCAAAGGTCATGGTGCGCGCCCCTTCGGAGATCAGCGCCCCCCAGGAGGTGTTCGGCTCTTGGATACCAACGCCGAGGAAGGAGACGAGGCTTTCCATCATGATGATTTCGGGGATGACGATCGAAGTATAGATCACGATCACCCAGAGGATATTGGGCATCAGGTGTTTGAAGATGATGGTGAAATCGCTCATGCCGAGCATCCGCGCGGCATCGACGAATTCACGGTTCTTCAGCATCATCACCTGACCGCGCACGATCAAAAGGCCGGCGGTCCAGTTCACCAGAATGATCACCAGGATCATCTGCGTCAGCGAGCGGCCAAAGAAGGCCTGCCAGACGACGAAGAAGATGATGTAGGGGATCGAGAGCCAGATCGTATAGGCGCCCATGATGATCTGATCGGTGCGACCGCCGAAATAGCCCGCAGTGGCGCCCAGGATGGAGCCCAAAAAGACCGCAGCAGTGCCGGCGATGAAGCCGACCAGCAGCGAGGTCTGGCTGCCCTGTACGACGCGGGCGTAAAGGTCGCGGCCCAGCTCATCGAGGCCGAAGAAGTGACCATTGGCAAGGTTCGGACCGCCTTCGGTTTTGACTTTGCCGAGGAGGGTCCAGTCGATCTCCTCGTAGTTCCAGCGCGCGATACTGTGGCCGAAGATGGCAAACAGCACCAAAAGCACCAGCATCAGCACCGAAACCACGGCCATCCGGTTCTTGAAAAACCGCGCGCGGGCATCGGCCCAGAAGGAGCGGGAGACGATCATCTCCTCCGCCGCAGCCTCAGCATAGGCGGCAGAGTTCATCTGTTTCTTGGCAGTGGTCACAGCTTGCTCCGCACTTTCGGGTCGATCCAGGCATAGGCGAGGTCGAGCAGCAGGTTCAGGGTGAAGGTCAGCACGGAGTAGAGGATCGCCAAACCCAAGAGCATCGAATAGTCGCGGCTATAGGCCCCGTCGATGAAGTCCTGACCGATCCCGCCGGTGGAGAAGAACACGTCGATAAACACGGAACCCGTGATCATATAGACAAAGACCGGCCCCATATAGGTGAGCGTCGGCAGCAGCGCCGGTTTCAGCGCGTGGCGGATGATGATGGTGCGCTGCGGCAGGCCCTTGGCGCGGGCGGTGCGGATGAAGGGCGAGTTCATCACCTCAAGGAAGGAGCCTCGGGTCAGACGGGCGACCCCGGCCATATAGGAGGTGCCAAGCGCGACTGCGGGCATGATGATGTATTGCCATTGGCCGCCATTCCAGCCGCCACCGGGCAACAGACCCCACCAGAGGGTGAACATCAGCACCATTAGGGGCGCGAGCACGAAGTTCGGGAAGATCTGCGAAAAGATCGCAAGCCCCGTCATCGCATAGTCCCAAAAGGAATTGTGGCGCAGGGCGGCGATGATCCCCAGCGGGATGCCGCAGGCCAAGACGAAGACGGCGGACCAGAACCCATAGGTGAGCGTGACCGGGAAGCCCCCGGAGATCACGTCATTCACCGTGCGGTCCTTCTGACTGAAGGAGGGGCCGAAATCGAAGTGGAAGACGATATTCTTGATATAGGTCCAGAGCTGCACATGCAGGGGCTGATCCATGCCGTAGCGCTCAAGGACGTTGGCCATCACGGCCGGGGGCAGCGGTTTTTCAGAGGTGAAGGGCCCGCCGGGCGCAAGTCGCATCAGGTAGAACGAAAAGACGATCAGAACCAGAAGCGTCGGCACCACCGTCAACAGGCGGCGCAGAGTATAGTTCAACATGTAACTGCCTCACGTCGCCCCGGCCGCGCATTGCGGCGACCGGGGCGATAGGTTGTTGATGTTACCGGAGAGGGATGCGTTATTCCGCGACCTTGTAGAGGTCTTTGGAATACCAGTTCTGCTCGACGTTATGGATCGGCCAGCCCTTGATGGAGCTGTCGAGCATGATGTTGGTCGAGTAGTGGTAGACCGGTACGACCGGCATTTCATCCGCGAGGATCTGCTCCACTTCGGTGTAAAGCGGGGCGGTGTCCTGCGAGGATTTCGCTTCGGTCATCAGCTCATCGACGCGCGCGTTGGAGTATTTGCCGTCGTTGTAGCCGGAGGGGGTGGTGAGCAGATCAAGGAAGGTGGAGGCTTCGTTATAGTCGCCACACCAAGCGCCGCGCGCCATGTCGAAGTTCTGGTTGCCGCGGGTGTCGAGGAAGACCTTCCACTCTTGGTTTTCCAGCTTCACGTCCACGCCCAGCTTCTGCTTCCACATCTGGGTCGCCACGATGGCGATCTGCTGGTGCGAGTCAGAGGTGTTGTAGAGATAGGTGAAGGACAGTTTGTTACCGTCGGGGCCGTAGCCTGCCTCGGCCAACAGCTCCTTGGCCTTCGCGTCGCGCTCGGCTTGGGTCATGGTGGCGTAGGGCACTTCGGGAACGTCAAAGTTCGCGGTCGCGCCGGGGGTGAAGGTATAGGCCGGGAACTGGCCGCCCTGCAGCACGGCGTCCACGATCACGTTGCGGTCGATCGCATAGGACAGGGCCTGACGCACGCGGGCGTCTTTAAACGCTTCTGGGCCGCTTTCGACGTTGAAGGTGAAATAGTAGTTGCACAGACGCGGCAGCGCGTAGGCTTCGTCCGGCATCTCTTCTTTCAGGCTCGGGTATTGGCCTGCGGGGATCTCGGTCTTCTCGACCTCACCGGCGCGGTAGCGGGTCAGGGCCTGCGCCTCATCGCCGATATTGAGGGTCACGACCTTGTCCAGAACGGTCTTGTCGTTGTCCCAATACATCGGGTTGCGTTCGCGCACGGAGCGCTCTTTCAGCACGTGCTCGGTCAGCTTGTAGGCGCCGTTGGAGACGATGTTCTCCGGACGGGTCCATTCCTTGCCATGCGCCTCGATGGCCCATTTTGGCGCCGGGAAGGTGGTCGCGTGAGTCACCATCTTGGCGAAATAGGGCAGCGGCTGGCTGAGTTTCACGACCAGCGTGTGATCGTCGGGCGCAGAGACGCCGAGATCGGTGACCGGCTTTTCGCCCGCGATGATGGCCGAGGCGTTCTCGATCGACATCAGCTCCATGTACCAGGCATAGGGCGAGGCCAGTTCGGGGGTCACGGCGCGTTGCCAGGCGTAGACGAAATCGCCCGCAGTGACGGGGTTGCCGTCGGACCATTTGGCGTTGTCGCGCAGGGTAAAGGTGTAGGTCATGTTGTCGTCGCTGACCGTGTGGGACAGGGCGACGCCGGGGACGTTGTTGCCGTCCGCATCTTGGTTGTAGAGACCCTCGAACAGGTCGCGCACCACTTCGGAGCCGACCACATCTTCGACCACCTGCGGGTCAAAGGAGGAGAATTCGTCCAGCACCCGATAGGTGAAGACCTGCTCTGCGGCGAGGTTGGTACCAGCGGGAACCTCAGCGGCAAAGGCCGGGCTGAGCATGGTGCCCGACAGAAGCGCCGGGATGAGAATCGAACGATAGGACATAGGTCTCCCTCTTTTGTGATTGATTATTGTATCCAATACACTTCGCGCGAGGTTCAAGCTGAAAAAGTGAAACCGGCAGTGTGGATTGGGGTTTGAGGAGGGGGCAAGCCGCTTCTTGCTGAGATAACCGCAGCTTAGCGTGAGCAATATTTTGCGGCATTGGCATCACGGCGCTGATTGAACTCTCGCATTAGGGTGCGGGTTGCACACTCACTCGCCGCCAGCGGGTCAGATTTCACAGGCAAAAGCAAGCTGACGCGAAAGGGCGACAGACTAAATTGCGGTGGTTTAACGAATGAGTCGGAAAGCTGAGGAGGATCAGGGCAGAAGAACTGCCCGGATCGCCAGGGCGACGAGCCCGAGCGCAAGCACGCTCAGGCACCAGAGGCCGACAAACCAGAGCCAGCGTCGCAACATCAGTGATAGCCTTCGTTCGGGTCCATCTTGCCGCGGAAGACCCAGTAGGCATAGGCGGTATAGCCGAGGATCACCGGCAAGAGGATCACCGCCCCAACGAGGGCGAAGGCGAGGCTCTTGTCCGGGGCGGCGGCCTGCCAGATGGTCAAGGAGGGCGGCACCATCATCGGAAAGAAACTGATGCCGATGCCGCCGAAGCAGGTGGCGAAAATACCAAGCGCGGCAAGGAAGGGTTGGCGGTCCGGTCCTCCGTTGAGGCCCGTGAACAGTTTCCAGATCAGCACCGCCATCAGCGCCGGCACACAGAGTGTCCAGAGGCTGCCGGGCAGGTTGAACCAGCGGGCGAAATAGACCGGTTCGAGGAACGGTGTCCACAGGCTGACCACACCGATCAACCCAAGGGTGGCCACGGCCAGAGGGCGGGCGAGGCGGCGCATGTGGTGGTGCAGATCGCCTTCGGTCTTCATCACCAGCCAGCAGGCGCCAAGGAGTGCGTAGCCGATTACCACAGCCACGCCGGTCATCATCGAAAACGGGCTGAGCCAATCAAACCAGCCGCCTGCATAGGCGCGGCCCTCGACCTTGATCCCCTGAACCAGCGCGCCAAGGGCGATGCCCTGACAGAGCGCGGCTACGAGGGAGCCGCCAAAGAAGGTCAGATCCCAGACCCAGCGCGAGCGCTGGGCGCGCCACCGGTATTCAAAGGACACGCCGCGAAACACCAGCGCCAAGAGCATCAGCATGATCGGCATGTAAAGCGCAGGCATGACCACCGCATAGGCCAGCGGGAACACCGCAAAGAGGCCACCACCACCCAAAACCAACCAGGTTTCATTGCCGTCCCAGACCGGGGCGACAGAGTTCATCATCAGATCTCGTTCCTTGTGCGATTTGGCCAAGGGAAAGAGAATGCCCAGCCCTAGGTCAAATCCGTCAAGAACGACGTAGATCAGAACAGACAGGGCGATGAGACCGGCCCAGATGAAAGCAAGATCGAATTCCATATCCGGGCTCCTCAGTTCGGGGTGCTGGCGTTGAGCGGTTCAATCCGCTTTGGCGGGACCACACCTGCGGCGCGCACGGGCGCATCGCGCAGCCCCAATCGCGGCGTCGCAGGGCGTTTGTTCATCATCGCGAGGATATAGGCCGTGCCCGCCCCAAAGACGAAGAAGTAGACGACGACAAAAGCGATCAGCGAGGTCGCCACGGCCGGGGCTTCGACCGGGGCCAGGCTGTCTGCGGTGCGCAGAAGGCCATAGACGGTGTAGGGCTGTCGGCCAACTTCGGTGGTGATCCACCCCGCCAGCACCGCAATAAAGCCCGCAGGCCCCATCACAAGGCAGAGGCGATGCAGCATCGGCGTCTCATAAAGCCGCCCCCGCAGTCGCGCCAAGCCGGACCACAACCCAACACCCAGCATGGCAAACCCGAGGCCCACCATCACGCGAAAGGCAAAGAACACAATTGGCACTGGCGGTTCGTCCTCATCGGCCACCGTGTCCAGACCATTCAGCGGCGCGTTCAGGTCGTGTTTCAGGATCAGCGAGGAGAGTTTGGGCACCTCAATCGCGTAATCCACCCGCTTTTCCGCCGGGTTTGGAATGCCAAACAGGATCAAGGGCGCGCCATCCGGGTGGCTGTCGTAATGCCCCTCCATCGCCATGACTTTGACGGGCTGATGCTCGAGCGTGTTGAGCCCATGGGCGTCGCCCGCGAAAATCTGGATCGGGGTGACGATCAGCGCCATCCACATCGCCATAGAGAACATCCGTCGCGCTTCACGGTCCGTCTTGTCGCGCAACAGATGCAGCGCCCCCACCGCGCCGACCACAAAGGCTGTGGTCAGATAGGCCGCCAGCACCATATGCACCAGCCGATAGGGGAAAGAGGGGTTGAAGACGATCTGCCACCAATCCTCCGGCACGAATTGGCCGTTTTCGGCGATTGAGTACCCCGCGGGCGTCTGCATCCAACTGTTCACCGACAGGATCCAGGTCGCCGACATCAACGTACCAAAGGCCACCATGGCCGTGGCAAACATATGCAGCCGGTCGCCCACGCGATCCCGACCAAACAACATGATGCCAAGGAACCCAGCCTCAAGAAAGAACGCCGAAAGCACCTCATAGGCCATCAAGGGCCCGATCACCGGCCCGGCCTTGTCGGAAAAGACCGACCAATTGGTGCCAAACTGGTAGGACATCACGATGCCGGACACGACCCCCATGCCAAAGGCGACGGCAAAGATCTTTTTCCAATAGTTGAAAAGCGCCAGATACGTCGCATCGCGTGTCCGCAGCCACTGAGCGTTCAAAACAGCAAGAAAGCTCGCCAGGCCGATCGAAAAGGCCGGGAAAATGATGTGAAAGGAAACCGTAAAGGCGAACTGAATGCGCGCAAGGGTTTCGGCGGACGCTCCATCCAACATGGGGACTCTCCTGCGGTGGTTTGGTGCAACACCTATCGCAGAGAGTGTTAAAAGCAATTTGTCAGATGCGTCTTTGTGGTTCCTTGACGCGCGTCAAGTCGTCACCTGTGTCAGGGTGTCACGTCGCAAAAGATGCACGAAAAATAAGCATTTAACCTGTGGCGGGCGAAAGCACACAATAACGCATGCGGAATTTTCGATGGCCTTACGGTGCCCACAATCTTTCTTAAGCGATTTTGGAAATTGTGACGAGCGTTCTGTGTTTCTGCCGAGGGTTCTTCATGTACCTACGTGTCATTATGTTTCTTGTGATTGCTCCGTTGCTCGCTTTGGCGGCCTATTTCGTCAAACTTGAGGTCAATACGCAATCCGAGGCCTTGTCCCGCGTCGAAAGCGCCGGTGCGGTGATTTCCAGCTCTCGATACCTCAATGATTTGGTGCATGAGATGCAAAAAGAGCGGGGTTATTCAGCGGGGTTCATCTCTTCCCAAGGAAAGAACTTTCCGTCGGAATTGGCGGCACAACGAAAGGCGACGGATGCGGCGCTAAAAATTGTGCGAGACCATGCCGCAGAGCTGAAGCTAAAGAACAGCGCCCTCTATGATGCTGCGCAGGTCGAGCTGGAAAAGCTGGCCCAGATGCGGGGCAAAGTGGATGGGTTCGAGCTCACCGTGCCTGAGATGGCAAAATACTACACCTCCACAATTGGCATGTTGCTGGACGAGTCGCGACCCTTGATTGCCGCCGATCCTGACGCGCGACTTCGTGCGCTCCTGTTTGCACGCACCATGGTCGGCGGCGCGAAAGAGCGCGCTGGATTGGAGCGGGCGATGGGGGCCACTGGCCTCGGTGGCGGGTTTGCACCTGCGATCCATGATCGATTTGTGTCGCTTGGCGGCGGGCAGGACGCATTGTTGATCGAGGCGACAAACCTGTTGGGGGGCGTTCAATGGTTGCAGGAGCTGAAAAAAGATCCCGCTTTTGCCGAAGTTTCTGATGCCCGTACGACCATCATTGATGGCTACACCTCCAATGATTTCAAAGGCCTGACAGCTCCGCAATGGTTCAAGATTTCCACCGCATGGATTGATCTTTTGCGAGATCGCGAGGTGGTCTTGGCAAGCGAAATCGATGCGCTAGCCTCTGAGATTCAAACCAATGCCAATGCCTCCTATCGCCAGCTCTTGACGATTGCGGTTGTTGCCTCCGCGCTGGTGACCATCTTTGCGATCACCACGTTTGAGTGGATGATCCATCGGATCAAAGGGCTGACCAAGGTTGTGGCTGGCTTTGCACGCGGTGAATTCGACATCTTTATCAAAGGCATCGAGGGGCGTGACGAGATCAGCCGAATGGCGCGCGCCATCTACTCGTTCAAACAGGAAACGCTGGCGATGCGCCGTGCCGCAGAAGAGCTGAAGGCCTCCGATGAGGCGGCTTTAAACGCGAAACATGGCCGGGTTGTCGATCTGGTGACAGAGGGTTTGGCGGCGTTGGCCGAAGCCGATTTGACCTGCCATTTTGACGAGCCTCTGGACCCGGAATATGACAAGATCCGCAGCGACTTTAACACAGCGTCAGAGCGGTTGCGCAGCGTGTTGTCGTCGATTGCCAATACCGTGGATGATCTTGATCGCTCTTCCGCGGCGATGAAAAGCTCTGCCTTGGATCTGGCGTCGCGCACTACACAGCAGGTGGACACGATCCAAGACACCACCGCCCGGGTGGAGACCCTCTCTGGCGAGGTGGATGAGTTCGGCAAAGACATCCGCTCGGCCGCCTCCATGGCCGGCAATGCCCGCGAGCGCGCCAATAAATCGGCCTCCGTTGTGCGCGAAGCCGTTGATGCGATGGGGCGCATTCGCAGCTCGTCCGAAAAGATTTCCAACATCATTTCCTTGATCGAAGATATCTCCTTTCAGACCAACCTCTTGGCCTTGAACGCCGGGGTGGAAGCCGCACGGGCAGGCGAAGCAGGACGTGGCTTTGCGGTGGTGGCGTCTGAGGTGCGGGCTCTTGCGCAACGGTCCAGCGAGGCCGCGCTCGAGATCAAGGCGCTGATCGAGGAAAGCGGCAAGCAAGTGCACGATGGCGTGGGGCTTGTGGACCTCACCGGGACGGCATTGACCGAAATCTCGGAACAGATCACCAGCATGGACGAGGTCTTGAACCGCATTTCCAACGCCTCTGAACAGCAGATTTCGGCCTTGCACGGGCTTAGCGAGGCCATGGGTGTGCTGAATAGCCTTGCCAGCCAAAACACCTCCGTTGCGGAGGCCACGCGCACCGCGTCTGGAGACATTGCGACCCGCTCTGGCCAATTGGCCGCGCTGGTTTCTGACTTTGAGTTGCAGAAATCCGGGACAGGCAAAGCTACGATGGGGCGCGCGGCCTGACGTCGATTGCATCTGGGCTGAGAGGCGACGCGCCCCGATGCAGGAATAATTTGTCAGAGAAGTTGAAAAATGTTAGCGCCCCCTCGCCGGGGCGTTAAACTCTGTCCGGCACCCATGCTCCGGGTGGGAGCGGAAAGACAGTCAAAGGGCAGGACCAAGTGATGATCCTATGTTGCGGCGAAGCGCTGATCGACATGATCCCCAATCAAACCGCAAGCGGGCAGGACGCTTTTGTGCCTCATGCCGGTGGCGCCGTGTTCAACACGGCGATTTCGCTTGGGCGACTGGGGCGCAAGGTGAACCTGCTCAGCGGGGTGTCGACCGACCTATTTGGCGTGCAATTGCAAGAGTTTCTGGCCGAGAGCCATGTCGGTGACGGCTACCTGATCCGCTCTGCCCGACCGACCACGCTGGCTTTTGTAAAGCTGGAGAATGGTCATGCGAAATACGCCTTCTACGATGAGAATACGGCGGGGCGGATGATCGAAGCGGAGGCGCTTCCGACGCTGGGCGAGGAAGTCACGGCTCTGTTCTTGGGGGGAATCAGCCTGGCCTGCGAACCCTGCGCGGATACCTATGCGACATTGCTTCAACAGGCTGGCAAGACCCGGGCCGTGATGATGGACCCGAATATCCGCCCCGGTTTTGCACCGGACGAGGCCCGCTATCGCGCGCGCCTGATGGAGATGTTGGCGCAGGCCGATATGGTCAAAGTCTCGGATGAGGATCTTGCTTGGATCATGCCCGATGCCGACGGTCTGGAGGCGCAAGCCAAGGCGCTGCAAGCCCATGGTCCGGCCATTGTGCTGGTGACACGCGGTGCCGAAGGGGCGATGGGGCTGCTCGCGGATGGCCAAATGGTCTCGGTCGCAGCGGAACGTGCCGAGGTGGTGGACACCGTTGGGGCGGGCGACACATTCAACGCCGGCGTTTTGGCGCGGCTTGATGAACTGGGTCTGCTGACCAAGGAGGCGCTGCGGAGTTTGGCGCCGGAGGCGCTGGAACAAGCGCTGGCCTATGGGGCCAAGGTTGCGGCCATTACAGTTGCCCGCGCGGGGGCAAACCCACCTTGGGCCAATGAGCTGTAAAAAATCGTAGAGATGAGGTGACCCGGCTCAATCGCGCCGGGTCATGTTCTTGAGAAGCCCTTCACAGGACAGAAGAATATGCTCGCGGGTCAGGTCCGCAGCGAGGTCGGCGTTGCCATCCGCGCAGGCCTGCCAAATCGCCAGATGTTCTGCGTTGGACTTTGACACGTTGCCGGAGCGCACCAAGGCAGCGCGCAAATAGCGGTCCACACGATCGAGTGCCTTGTCGATGGCATCCTCGTGAAAGGGCATGCCCGACGCGCGATAGAGACGCTCGTGAAAACCGCGGTTCAGATCACCCCATGCCACCCGGTCGGTGGTGTTGTTCAACCCGTGAAAATATTCCTTAGCCTCATCCAGTGTCGCCTGGTCCATGCGCGGGACCGCACGGCGGATCACTTCGGTCTCGATCAGGGCGCGGTATTCAAAAATCTCGCGCAGCTCGTCGAGGTCGAGGCCGGCCACTACAGCGCCTTTAAACCGTTGCGACGTCACCAGGCCCTTTTCCTCTAGCCGCGAGATGGCCTCGCGCACGGGAATACGGCTGGTGTTGAAGAGACGAGCGATCTCGTCCTGACGCAGCGGCGTGCCCTCAACCAGCTCTCCTTCGATAATGGCCTTGCGCAGCGACTCAAAGACGATCGAGGCGGCAGATGCGGTTTTGGAAATATCGATGGGCTGCAGTTTCATGGCGGACACTCCTCACCGGGTTCATAGCCGCGAAGCGATCCGGGGGCAAAGTGTTTACAATGACGCGCGTAAAAATCCGAAGAGTTGTGTGATTTTGACGGAAGCGTCAATTGTCCACGCTGGCGGATGTCGCAAAGCCACCGGTGAGGGCTGAGACCGATAGGGCAGGCTGCGCCGCGCTACGGTGGGCCATGCGTTCCAGATTGACGATGGTGGAGAGCATCAGACGGTCGTGGCTCCAGTCGCCGGGGCGCTGGATCAGAAAAGCGGTCGAGACCACGGCGCAGGCGATGCAGGCGGCAACCGCGCCCCACAACAGGCCGTGATGTCCGCTGGGGCGCTGTTCCGTCACCGCGATGATACGGCGGGCGAGCAGAGGCGCACTGTGGATTTCGCGACGTTCCAACAGGGCAACGGAGGGGCTGCGGGGGCTGAGGAAGACCGGCGTGCGGCGGGCGCGGTCGGTGGCGCGGATGAGGCATTCGCAATAGGCCCGCAGATCAAAGCCGCGGCTGGTGCTGAGCGCCTGATCGCAGGCAAATTCACGCACCATTCGCATGTCACGCCGCCAGAGGTAAAAGGCCGGGTTCCAGAACAACAGCGGGCGCAGGCATTCCATCAGGAGGGCGATCTCCACATCGCGCTGGCGGAAATGCTGCAGCTCGTGCGCGAGCGTCAGGCGCAAGTCGCGGGGATCGTCCAAGAGCGAGGTCGGCAGAACAACGTAAAGGCGGAACAGACCGCGGGTGGAATAGGCCACGGCGGTATTGTCGCTGAGAAGAAGGGTGACGCGGCCGATCCGTTTCCACTGATAGGCAGAGGAGAGCGCGCGGTAGAGCCGCAAAATCGCGGCCCCAAGCAGCAGTGCTGAGCCAAGCGCTCCGCTGATGAGAAGAACCGCAGCGACGCGGGACCAGAGCGAATACCCGTTGCTGAGATCGCGCACCAGATCCTCGCGCAAACCAATCATGGCTTCGAATTGGCTGGCGGGCATATGCACATTGCCTTGCAGATATTGCGAGACGAGCACATCAGACAAGGTCGGCGGATGGCCCAGACCGGAGGTTTGCAGCGCCAAAACCAGCAGAGGCGTCGCCGCCAGCAGGACGGTCATGCCATTCAGCAGCCGCAGTTGCGGGCCGTAGGCGGTGCCAAAACTGGTCCGTCGCAACAGGCCACGCGCGGCGAGCCATAGGAGCGCACCGGCCAGAACCAGAAGGTTCAAATCGATATAAGCGTTCAGAAGCGCATCAGCTTTCATTGTCCCCCAGCCTTTCGTTCAGCAAGGCCCGCATTTCTTCGAGCATGGCATCGGTGATGTCCTCGTCATCGACCAACCGCGCCACGAGGGCGGCGGGTGCACCGTTGAAGAGCTTGCTCGACAAGTTCTTGAGCGACGTTTTCTGATACTCGGCCTTGGGAATGGCGGGG
>JBLXDQ010000005.1:0-365586 GCA_048263945.1 Epibacterium sp.
TATGGGGGTAGTTGATGAAGAACTGATGCACGAGGCTGATATTGCGCTTTTGCGTGCTGAGGCGGGTCACATCCTGCCCGTCCATCAGGACCGTGCCGGAGGCAATCGGGTCAAGCCCGGCCATCATCTTGATCAGAGAGGTCTTGCCCGACCCGGTGGCGCCCAGAAGGACGTTGAAGTGACCGGGTTCGAGCACCAGCGATGTCTCCTTGATATGGAGATCGCCACTGACGCGCTTGGTCACGGATCTGAGTTCGAGTGCCATGGTGGTGTGGAACTTTCTAGCTCTGCGCGCACACCAAGGGCGGGCGCGGAGCAATCTTGTCTCAAAGGTTCGAGGAAAAACCCCGGCCGGCTGACCCCCTAGGGAGAGGCCGAACAGCCGGGGTAGGTGGGGCCGGGCCCGGATCCGCGAGGGATCAGGCCCGGCACGTCAGGGGAGGACCCCCGGGGAGGTTAGTTAGAGGACCAGCGGGCCACCAGCTCGTCATAGTTGACGGTCTCGCCCTGCGGTTTCTCGTTCTCCAGCTTCGGCTTGGCACCGCCATTGGCGTACCACCACTCCGCGTCTTTCTCCTCGTTCAGGCGCGGGCCGCAGCCGCCGTAGACATTCGCCTGTTCGTCTGCGCGCTGCATCCGAGCCATGGTGATGTCCATTTCAGAGGCCAGACGGTCCATCGCTTCCTGCGGTGTGAAGGCACCGGAGTTCACGTCACCGATCTGCTGCCACCAGATCTGCGCCAGCTTCGGATAGTCCGGCACGTTGATGCCGGTCGGGGACCAAGCCACACGGTCGGGCGAGCGGTAGAATTCCACCAGACCACCGAGTTTCTCGGCCCGTTCAGAGAAGCTCTCGTGGTTGACCGAGCTGTCGCGGATGAAGGTCAGACCCACGTGGGATTTCTTCACGTCCACGGTCTTGGAGACCACGAACTGCGCGTAGAGCCATGCGGCCTGAGCGCGGTCGAGTGGGGTGGAGTTGAGGAAGGTCCAGGAGCCCACGTCCTGATAGCCAACCTTCTGGCCTTCTTCCCAGTAGGGGCCATGCGGCGAGGGAGCCATGCGCCACAGCGGGGTGCCGTTGTCGTCAACGGTGTTGTTGCCTTCGGACTTCGGCTTCACCATGTCGGCGGTGAAGGCGGTGTACCAGAAGATCTGCTGCGCCACGTTGCCTTGGGCCAGAGCGGGCAGGGACTGGTAGAAGTCATAAGACGCCGCACCCGGAGGCGCGTATTTACGCAGCCATTCGTCCCACTTGCGGATCGCATAGACCGCTGCCGGGCCGTTCGCCGCACCACCGCGGGAGACGCTGGCGCCAACCGGGTTACAGGTGCCCGCTTCCATACGGATGCCCCATTCGTCGATCGGCACACCATTCGGTTCACCTTTGGAGCCTGCACCCGCCATGGAGAGCCAAGCGTCGGTCATCCGCCAGCCAAGGTCCGGCGCGCGTTTGCCGTAGTCCATGTGGCCATAGATGGCGGTGCCGTCGATTTCCTTCACGTCTTCGGAGAAGAATTCGGCGATGTCCTCATAAGCGGACCAGTTGACCGGAACGCCCAGCTCGTAGCCGTATTTCTCTTTGAAGGCCGCTTTCAGGTCTTCGCGATCGAACCAGTCTTTGCGGAACCAGTAGAGGTTCGCAAACTGCTGGTCGGGCAGCTGGTAGAGGTCGCCATCCGGGCCAGTGGTGAACTGGGTACCCATGAAGTCGGCGAGGTCGAGACCGGGGTTGGTCACATCCTTGAAGTCGCCAGCCATCATGTCGGTCAGGTTGTAGGCGAGCTGCAGGCGCGAGTGGGTGCCGATCAGGTCGGAATCGTTGACGTAGGCGTCATAGAGGTTCCGCTTGGTCTGCATCTGGGTCTGCACCGCCTGCACCACTTCGCCCTCGCCGAGGATCTGGTGGTTCACCTTGATGCCGGTGATTTCCTCAAACGCTTTGGTCAGCACTTCGGATTCGTAGCTGTGCGTCGGGATGCCTTCGGAGAGCACGTTGATCTCCATTCCGGCATAGGGCTCGGCTGCTTTGATGAACCATTGCATCTCGGCGAGCTGTTCGTCTTTGGTCAGGACCGAGGGCTGAAACTCCTCATCGATCCACTTTTGGGCCGCTGCCTCATCGGCGTGCGAACCCGTTGCCGCGATCACAGCACCAGCTGCAACTGCGGACAAAAGATACTTGCGCATCTTTCTCCTCCCTAAAGTCTGTAAGGTCGGATGATTGTTGCTCATCCAACTGCTCTTGAGGTTTCACGGGCGGCGGTGGATTGTCAAACTAATTTTTTAGTAATCTGATAGTGCACTGAATTTGCTAGTGAAAATTTCCATCCGCGCGAAACTGCGCTGACGTGGGGTTATCCGCCGATGGCGGAGCGGCGCAGCATTTATGTCCGCACCGCTGACCTATCTTTCGGCGCGATTTGGGGATATCGGCAGCCTCTGATTCCAGCTATGAGAGCCGTCATGAGCGCCGAGACCCCATTTGAAATCTTTCTCATCGCCCCGCCGGGGCTGGAATCCACCCTGCTGCTGGAGGCCAAGGCCCTGGGCTTTGCCGCGCGACAGGTGCCGGGGGGCGTCAGTTTTGACGGCACCTGGGCCGATGTGCGCCACGCGAACCTCTATTTGCGGGGTGCGACACGGGTGCTGGCGCGGATCGGCTCGTTCCGGGCCTTCCACCTCGCGCAGCTCGACAAGCGAGCGCGCAAGTTCCCCTGGGGCGAGGTCCTGCGCAAGGACGTGCCGGTCAAGGTCGAGGTGGTCACCAACAAGAAGTCCAAGATCTACCACGCCGGCGCCGCCACCCAGCGGATCGAGACCGCCATCGCCGAAGAGCTGGGCGCGCCCATTGCTGCGCAGGCTGACAAAGATGCGGAGCCGACCGATCAAGTGACGGTAAAGGTTCGGATCGACGACAACACCTGTATCTTCAGCGTCGACACCTCGGGCGAGGGGCTGCACAAGCGCGGTCACAAGGTCGCGGTGGGCAAGGCGCCGATGCGCGAAACCATGGCGGCGCTGCTGCTGCGCGCTTGCGGCTATGACGGAGCCGAGCCGGTGGTGGACCCGATGTGCGGCTCCGGCACCTTTGTGATCGAGGCGGCCGAGATCGCGGCCGGGTTGGCAGCTGGGCGCAGCCGGGGGTTTGCCTTTGAGCTTCTGGCCAATCACGATGCGGCGGCTTGGGCGGAGCAAAAGGCAGCGATGCCGACGCCTCAGACTGTTGATCTGCGTTTCTACGGCTCTGATCGCAACACCGGCGCGGTGGAGATGGCGGGCAAAAACGCCGAGCGCGCAGGCGTCGGCGAGATGTGCCAGATCAGCCATGCGGCGGTCAGCGACCTTCAGCGTCCGGAGGGGCCCGCAGGCCTCGTGATCGTGAACCCGCCGTATGGGGCGCGGATCGGCAACAAGAAACAGCTCTATGCCGTTTATGGCGCAATGGGGCAGGTGCTGAAAGAACGCTTTTCGGGCTGGCGGGTCGGTATTGTCACCAGTGATACGCAACTGGCCAATGCGACAGGCCTGCCGTTCCTCCCACTTGGCGCGCCAATTGCGCATGGCGGTCTCAAGGTGCGCTTGTTCCAAACAGCGCCGCTGCCCTGACTGTTAATTGCCCGTTTTCAAATAGAAAGGGGCGCTTCAGGGCGCCCCTTTCGTGTTTGTGGCGAGGCAGCAGCCTTAGGCGACCATCTCCATGTCGTCTTCTTCGGCACTCATCATGCCATCGTCTTCGTCTGCGACCTCAACGGTCATCAGAGCCATGATGTCATCGAGGCCGGTGTCGGTCTCGTCTTCCGGGGTTGCCGGATCGTCATAGCCGCCCACAATCACTTGCGGATCGTCATCATCAAGGCCGGTGACCAGTGCAATCCGGCTGAGGTCGACGTCTTCCAGTGTCAGCGGGCCGTTGTCGGACCACAGGGTGAAGGACAGGTTGTCGACATAGCCGTCGGAGCTGTTTTCGACTTGGCCGAACTGCAGGCCGATATCGAATTGCTCGGACAGGGTGGTGCCATCAGAGAGCGAGTTCACCGCGTTGGGGTCGATCTGCTGATCGGTCAACGGGATCGCATTGGCGCTCGGGTGAATGTGCAGACCCTCTGCGGTGTCGTCATCGGTCAGGTTCATGAAGATCCCGTCGATGTCTGTCGGTTCGCTGTCCCAGTTGGTCGGAACAACCTTGAAGAACAGTTGCCCGGCGGGGGTTTGAGTGACTTCAAAGGTCAGCTGCTGGCTGTCGCCCATGGTGAAGTCGATGGTGATTTTTCCATCGCCGTTGTCACCGCCGCCATTGTCGTCGCCGCCGCCGGTGTCATCACCACCGTCGTCTTCATCCTCGTCATCGTCATCACGACCGCAGCCACCGCCGTCACGGTCATCATCGTCACGATCCCACCATTTGTGACCACGTCCACCGCGGTCGTCATCATGGTGACGGCCCCAGAGCCCACCGCGGCCACCATCGTCGTCGCAGTCGTTGTCGTCGCGATCATCGTCGTCGTCTTCGTGATCTCGCCCACGGCCCCACAGCTTGTCCCAGCCGAATTTGCCATGCTTGTCGTCATCGTCGTTGTCGAACCACGATTTGGTTTTGCCGCAACCGGACCACGCGTCGTAGTTCCAGCCGTGATTGTTCCAGCTGCTGTAGTTGCCGCCGCAAGACGATTTACCACCAAAGCTGTAGGACTTGCCGCCCCAGCCGAAGGATCCCCAGGTCATTGCCACTGTCCCCTTTCAAAATATCCCAATTTCCACCAAGTCGGCCAATGGCATGGGGCTTACGAAATCTGTAAGCGCCCCGTTCGACCGAATAGGAGGGAGAATAAAAAGAAGTGCGCTAACGCCTCAGTTTTTTCTCAAATTCTATTCAAAATAGCCCTTGTTTACCAATTTCTTGCCGACAGTTCTGACCTTGCTCTGGCATTGTTTCCGTTGCGTCGAAAGTGCGCGCAGGTGGTTGCACAGATTCGCCCCATTCGGTCACTCTGAGCCTGGGAGACAAGGAGGAGGGGCTGATGCAACAGGCTGATGATTTTCGCGCCGAGACGCGGGCGCTGGCCGCTTGTTTGGCGGGGCGGGGTGCGGATGTTTTTGACGAGGTCACCCAGTTCAAAGGGTGGACTGTCGGGGATGTGCTTGGGCATTTGCATTTCTTCAATGCAGCGGCGGAGTGCGCGCTGGCCGGGCCAGATGCCTTCGTTTCGATGATGGCGCCGGCCATGGCGTTGCTTGAAGAGGGGGCTCCCATTCTTGATCTGCAATGGCCATGGTTGGACGGGCTGTCCGGTGTCGCCTTGTTCGAGGCCTGGCAGCAGGGCGCAGAGCGCCTCGCGGATGCCTATGCGCAGGCGGACCCTAAGGCGCGGGTCAAATGGGTCGGCCCTGAGATGAGTGCGCAAAGCGCGATCACGGCGCGGCAAATGGAAACCTGGGCGCATGGGCAAGAAATCTTTGATCTCTTGGGGCAAGAGCGTGAGGAGGCCGATCGCATCCGCAATATCGCCCATTTAGGTGTGGTGACCTTTGGTTGGAGCTTTCGGGTTCATGGTCAACCCGTGCCGGAGCCCGTGCCCCATGTGGTTCTGAGGGCCCCTTCAGGGGCGGAATGGACCTGGAATGAACCGCAAGAGGACAACCGGGTTGAAGGCTCCGCCGTGGCCTTTGCGCGGGTGGTGACGCAGGTGCGCAACTACGCGGACACAGACCTTGTCTGTACTGGCCCGGTGGCCGAGGCTTGGATGCGGCAGGCGCAGTGCTTCGCGGGTCCTCCCAATGCACCGCCTAAGCCCGGGAGCCGCTTTAAGGTCTCGGACTAGGTGACAGTCTAAGTGACGCGCTTGCCTGATTAGGCGCGCGCGATGGCTTGGGCAAAACCTGCCACGGTCATCCGCGCTTCATCCGTTTCGGTGACGGGCACAAATTGCGATTTCAGCGCAGCGAGATAAGGTGCGGCCAGCGCTTTGGGAGCAATCAGCGCCACCGACTGTCCCAACCAATAGGGGCGAGCGGCCGCAAGTTCTGCGCCCAAGGCGGCCCCCCAGAGGCGTCCGTGCGCCTCTGTCTCAGAGAGTTTGCCTGCCTCCCACGCCGCGCGCGCTTCGGCGCAGCGCAGGGCAAGGCTCTCGGGTTTGGACATCACATCCTGTAGCGTGTCGGTCAGGGCCGTAGGATCAGGATCTTGCGGTGCCTCATCCGACTTCGCCATCAAGGCGTGAACAATCGGAGCGGTGGCGAAGCTGAGGAAGCTGACCACCTCTCCCGCGCTGACCTGGACCCAATGGCTGGTCTCAAAGCCTGGCAGGCAGATGACGCCATCCCAATCCCGGTTGAGGTGCAAGAACCCTTCGACCTTGCAGGCGGCCCCCGAGAGCTGACCAAAGGGGCGGGCCTGAGACAGAGCCGCGACACGCAGAACGCTCGGTAGGTCCGTCTGGGGCGGCAAGATCGGTCGGGCCTCCGGTTTGGCGGGCACCGCGATTGCGGGCTCAGCTGCCTGCGCAAAGCTCAGAATGCGCAAACCCGCAGCCATCTTCAGAACGTCGTCCGCCCCTTGGACGATTTCCATTGGACCAACGGATTGCCCTGCCTGCAGCCGCCAGGCGCGTTGGGGCTGGTGTTCGTTGTCCCAGGCGATCCACTGCTCGGAAAGAGGCTCGGCCATGTGAAGTCTCCGTCTGCTTCGGCTGCTCTGCTCTCTCATGCCGAAAACGCGGCAAAACCTCAATCCATCCGAGTGCCGCGCCGTCGGGATAGGGGAGGCATACTTTTGATTTGGTCAATTACTCTGACGCTCCGCCTGACTTGTCCACAATTCAAATAAAGTAGTCTTCAGCCTCGTTGTGAGGGGCGGAGAGTGCAGCAGAGGTGGCAGAAGCCGCCACGCGATGTCCGAAAACTTTGCCTTCTTGGCAACAGTTGGAAAGTATCTCCACCTCTCCCTCTTGGTGAATCTGTTACTTTTTGAAATCTGTTAACGCATATGACCTCGATAAATATGCGTCTGTTGTTAGGGGCGAGACATGGCACATCGCTGTTTTTACCGTCTGAATCTGGACAGTCAGCACTTCTGTAGGAGCGCGGGCGACAGCCCCACGCATGATCCTTTGCTTATGGGAGGTCTGAAATGACGGATGTGTTCTCCCCAAATGGCGGTGTGTTTCTTCGAAAACTAGCGGCTTGGATGGCGACAGAAGGGCATGACCTCGATGCGGCGGTGGCGGCGCGGTTGCCACATGTGACCACGCTCTCGGCTGAACTGCATAACCTGCCGGCCCACGAACATGCGATTGTTTGGGAAGTGGCAGAGACGCTTTCTGGTGATCCTTCCATTGGGTTGCGATTTGCGCTGGCATCCACACTCCGTGACGCTGGCTTGCTGGGCTATGCCTTCGGGGCAAGTTCAACGCTTTCAGAGGCTGTGCAGGTATTGGTGCGCCTCAGTGAACAATTCCGATTGGTTTCTCCGGCGACACGCACCTCTGAGGATCACGGTTTGATGGGGACGGAACAGTCTGTCGATGTGCAGTGGGACTATGGCTCCTCTGCCAAGCTTGACCTGCGGCATTGGAGTGAATTCACCGCCTGTCTGTTGATCCGTGCCATAGGTGATCTGACTGGAGGGAGGGTGACGCCCAAGTCCGTGAGCTTCACCCATCGTGCGAGGGTCGATGCCGATACGCTCGAAGCGGCCTTTGGCCTTGTTCCGACGTATCAGGCGGGCGCCAATCGACTGGCCTTTGCCGCGTCGGAGGCGACATTCCCATTCCTGAAGGCGGATGCTGGGCTGCTGAACTTGTTGCTGGAGCACGCCGATCTGATCGACCGGGTCGCTGATCTGGAGCAAAACTCCCTTGCGATCACGGTCGAGCGATTGATCATGGATGGGATGGCGCAGGGCGATGCCAGCCTCGCCAAAGTGGCGGAGCAGCTTGGCATCAGCCAGCGAACCCTATCGCGCAAACTGGCAACCGAGGACACGAGCTTCTTTGCCATTCTCGAAGGTGTGCGCAAGTCGCTCGCCTTGCGCTATCTGCGGCAGAACGAGAAATCTCTGTCGGAGATTTCCTTCCTTTTGGGCTATTCCAGCCTGAGCAGTTTCAACGATGCGTTCCGCCGCTGGACGGGGCATAGCCCCGGAAACTATCGCAACCGAACGGCGCGTTCTGCCTAACCCAAAGAGTCGTCGACGCGCCTTTTTCCGCCTGATTCTACGATGTCCCGCCCCTGCGATTGTGCGCGAAATGTGTACGGTGACAGTGGTGGGATTTTATTGTTTCGATTTCGACTTCGCAAAATGGCAAAAGGCGGGCTCAGGTAACCATTTGGTCAGATTTACATCGATTTTTCGACAAATACGATACCTTTATGTTTGTGAGTTCGGCGCTCGTGGGAGTGCTCAACACGCTGAAGAAGAAAGCTGAGGTTCCGTTTGGTCTGCACCTGCAGGCGGATCCAATCCGGGGGGATTTGGATTTACGGAACATAAGGACGGCAGCGTGTGATTGTTGATAGGGGTCGGAAGATGAAGAGAATGGATCACGGAGCTGTCGCCGTTTCTGGTGTATCAGAACTGCCTGACATGGGGCTGGCGTCCAAAATTTCTGCGGTGGCGCAGCCGGGTGCGGACAGCGCCTATGCGCGCTACGGCAAGCGTCTTTGCGACATTGTGTTTGTCCTTCTCGGATTGCCGATCGTCCTGCCCATCGTCCTGCTGTTTGCGGCCGCGCTGTGGATCGAAGGCGGACAGCCGTTTTACCGTCAAAAGCGGCTTGGGCGCGGTGGTCGTGTCTTTAAAATTCTCAAATTGCGCACCATGGTGCGAGATGCCGATGCCGCGCTAGAGGCGCATCTGAAAGCAGACGCAGCCCTGCGCAAAGAATGGGACGAAGCCCAGAAACTCAAGCAGGATCCCCGCGTCACCCGCGTTGGCCATATGCTGCGCGCCGCCTCGCTGGATGAGCTGCCGCAATTGTGGAACGTGCTGGTTGGTGAGATGAGCCTCGTGGGGCCGCGCCCGATGATGGTTCAGCAATTGGCGCTCTATGGTCCGACGGACAACTACTACGCGCTGCGCCCCGGTATCACTGGCCTTTGGCAGGTGGGAGAGCGCAACGAGACCACATTCGCGGCCCGCGCCAAATTCGACGCCACCTATCGCGCAGATCTATCGCTGGAAGCGGACCTCAAGATCATCCTGCGCACCTTTCCCGTCGTGTTGCAGCAGACCGGATACTGAGCCCTTGTGTCGCTCCCGTGCGCCCTTCTGCGCGAAGGGCCACGGAAATTTTAACGAACATGACCTTATAGGTGTGGCGTGAAAGACTACCTTGAGCACAATGACCGGGTTGCCGCGTCCACATCGACTTTTGAAAAGGGGACTGCCTCTCTGATGACCGACCAAGGGTTCAAAAAATTCCGGCGCCGCGGAAAGCAGAGCAATCTGTTTCCCGCGCGTGATACCGGTTCGGACTCGCGGGCGGACCAGCCAGAGGTGCGCGCCCCTGAGGCGCGCCCGACGCGTCCCGTTCGCAAGGTCATGGTGCAAGAGCAGCCCGCCCCGCAGACGCCGCGCCCAGCAGACGTTGCAGAGCCGCAGCCGTCTCGCACGCTCTACGAGGAAGCAGGCCTTTGGCATCCCGAACGCGAGATGCTGCCTGCGCATTTGCCGGATCCTTGGCATTTGATGCGCCGTGTGGAGATTTCCGGCCTTGGGAGCGGCCGTAGCCGACTGCCACTGGTGGATTTCTTCCGCAGCACCCCGACGGCGCGGGCCTTTGATTTGCTGCGTACGCGCATGCTGCATACGCTGCGCGAACACGGGTGGAAGCGGGTCGCGATCTGCGCGCCGACCTCCGGGGCGGGGACCAGCTTTACAGCCGCGAACCTTGCCCTCAGCATGGCGCGGGTGCCCGGCAGCCGCACGCTGTTGATGGATATGAACCTGCGTAATCCGGGCCTGGCACGGACGCTTGGGCTGCAACGCAGCGCGCTTTACAGCGGGGATATGCAAGGTTTCTTGCGCGGTGAAGTCGCCCTGGAAGAGCATTTGGTCGCGGCCTCTGCCAATCTGGCCTTGGGGCTGAATGCCTCGGCGAGCTACAATTCCGCCGAAGTGCTGCACGAGCCGCAGACCGACGACATCTTGGAGGACATGATGCGCCGCACCCGTGCGGATGTTGCCCTGTTCGACCTGCCCGCGGTGTTGGAAAGCGACGATGTGGCCGCGTTCTTGCCCAAGGTGGACGGTGTGCTGCTGATCTCTGACGGCAGCCAGACCACCGCGCGTCATCTCAAAGCCTGCGAGAAACTGTTGGCCGGGCAAACCGAACTGCTGGGGGTTGTTCTCAACCGCGCCCGCAAATCCGACATGTTCGCCGCTGCGAACTGACCGCGCGGCATCTTAGACGATTAGAAACGGGATCTTCCCATGGCTTCACTCTACTCACTGGCAGATTTTCTGGACATGCTGCGGCGCAGGGTCTGGGTCATCTTGGCGATGGCGCTGGTGGGAAGCGTGATTTCTGTGTTTGTCGCCTTGCAGCAAGGACAAGAGTTCACCAGCACGGAGGTGATCCAGATTTCGCGCCCGAAGATCACCGGGGATTTGGCGAAGTCGACCGTGGATGGTTCTTCTGCGCGGCGTATTCAGTTGATCGAACAGCGTCTTATGGCGCGCGGGACGATCCTTGAGATCGTTGACCAATTGGGTCTTTTTGCGGATCGCCCGGGGCTGTTGGATTCCGAGATCGTGCCTTTGGTGCGCCAAGCGGTTTCCATCCGTGGCACAGCGGCCGCGCGCGAGGGGCTGGTGGACGACGGGGCGATTTCCATTCTGACGATCACCGCCAATATGCCCACGGCTGCCCAAGCTCAGGCCGTCGCGGCCGAGTTTTCGCGCCGCACGATTGAGCTGAGCCTGTCCACACGGTTTGAGCAGGCGCGGGAAACTCTGACGTTCTTCACCGAAAAAGAAGCGGCGCTGACCCGTGACATCTCGGTCCTGCAAGAGGAAATGGCGCAGTACCGCATTGACCAAGGCGTCAGCCAGCCGGGCCTGATCCAGATGCGGGGCATCGAAATTGCCTCCATCAACGAAAGCCTTCTGGAGTTGTCGCGTCAGGAAATCGAAATGCAGACGGCTTATGAGGAAGCCGCTGCGACACAGCGAGAAGCCTATGCCCGTCGGGTGCAGGCCGAGAACGAAGCCCAAATGGACGCGCTACAAGCGCAGCGCCGCTTGCTTGAAGAGCGTCGCGCGACCCTAGAGGCCTCTATCGAGGTGACGCCCGAAGTGGATCGACAGTTGGCAGCCTACGAACGTCAACTGGATCAGATGCAGACCGAGCTTGAGGCCATCACCCTGCGTCGTGCAGAGGCTGAAGTCGGCTTCCGCCTCGAAAGTGCAGATCAGGGCGAGCGTTTGACCGTGTTGGAACCTGCCATCCTGCCGGATTATGCAAACGGAAGTGGCCGCAAAGGGTTTGCCCTGAAAGGCGTTGCCATGAGTGTGATCGTCGGCTTGATCGTGGCCTTCATTCTGGAACTCCGTCATCCCGCGCTGCGCACAACGGCACAGATGAAGCGCGAAACGGGCTTGTCGCCTGTCGTGAGCATCCCGACCCTGGACACGGAACCGCGGAGCCTGTTCGGGAACATGATTGCGCGCCTGCGCAAAGGCGGCAAGGCACGCTACGGGGCCTGAGCCCTGTCAGTGCAGCATCGCCGATGCCAGTAGCAAATCCTGATGCCAGACCAATGCCGCGCCGCAGATTATCGCGGTGAGCGTGAGATAGATGCCGTCGTGCAGCGGGTCTTGCACCTCGTATTGACGGATCTGACGTTGCAGCATGGGGTAAGAGGCAAAGACCGCAAGGCTGAGCGCCACAAGACCGCCGATCAACCCGAAGTTTGATACGCCCAGCAGGAAAAAGCCTGTCTGGCAGAGCGCGCGGGTGGCCGTATAGAAAAAGAACGCCTTGGTATTTCCGGCTGCCAGAGTGGCGCGGTCATAGGTCAGGACGATGATCGAGGGCGCAAGGCAGGTGGTCAGGACGGTGATCACCGCCCCTGCTTGAGCGTAGCGGGCGTCATACATCAGCTCAACCAGCCAGGGACCGATCCAGGCCATCACCCAGAGCATCGACAGAATGCCTCCGGTCAAGGCAAACCGCAGTTGGCGTTGCTTTTTGCGGTTCTGAGGTTGGCCGGGGGCGGGTTTGTCCCGGTAGACCGGGATCATCAGCCGCTGTGTCACATCCTGCCCCAATTGCATGGGAAAGCTGGCGAGGAAGAAGGCGATATTGTAGATCCCCATCGCCTCAAGCGTGAGGAATTTGCCCAAGATCGCGCGGTCGCCTTGGGTGGTCAGAAAGAAGCAGGCCGTGGACAGGAAAATCCACTTGCCCATGCTGATCAACTCGCGCGTGGCGGCGGGCTCCCAGCGCAAATGATTGCGTCGTCCGGGCAGGACAAACCGCGTCAGGGTGAGGCGCGCGGCCTCTTGCAAGACGCTGCCGAGGGCCAGCGCGACAACAGAGTGGAGCCACACTGCGAGACCAACGAGACACAGGATGCCCACGGCCTGTGAGGCGATGTTGATTGCAGTCACACGGCCCACAAGAAGGTGGCGATAGGCGGTTTCCCAGCGGGTGGGCGTGAAGCCCTGGATCACCAGACTGAAGCCTGCAATGGGCAGGCAGTAGGCGAGTTCTGGAGCCTCGTAGAACGCGGCAGCCGGATAGGCGAGGGCGCCCGTCAGGGTCCAGAGCGCCAGTCCTCGCAGGATTTGTACCGTCCAGGCGCTGTCCAGGAAATCAGGCTCGTCGCCGCGTTTGTTTTGCGCGATGGCATTGGAAATCCCCATGTCCGAGAACAGAGACAGGCCGACAATGATCACCGTGACCAGCGCCATCAAGCCAAAGGCTTCGGGGAAGAGCAGGCGTGTCAGGATCAGGTTGGAGGCCAGTCGCAGGATCTGCGCCGTCCCGAAGCCAAGGATGAGCCAAGAGGTAGAGCGCAGGACACGGGCCATCAGGCTCTGGCCTTGAAGGGCAAGTTTCATCGAGATCCGACCGGTTCGCTATGGTTTGGCGGCACGCTACGAGGGGCGGCCGTGGAGATCAATTGCTGGCTAGCAACAGAGCATGGCAGAGTTGTGGCTATGGTGCTGAAGTTTTGCGGAAATCGATGCGATGCCCCCGCTGATTGGTGGGCTTTGCCGATCGAAGTCGATAGCGTGGGAGCGAGAGTTCAGAACACCGGGATGCTTTTGTGAAAGTCGCATATGTCCTCAACACCTATCCGCAGCCCTCACAGAGCTTTATCCGGCGGGAAATTCAGGCTTTGGAGCGGCAAGGGGTCGAGGTCCTGCGCCTACCGATGAGAGCCTCGGCGCAGGCGCTGGTGGATGCGGGAGACAAGGCGGAATCAGAGCGCTGTCACTATGTGCTGCGGGCGGGGGCGGTGCGTCTGCTGTTGACCTTTGCAGCCACCGTTCTGCGCGCACCGCGCCGCAGCCTTGGCGCCCTGTTGCTGGCGGTGCAATTGGCGCGGGCTGGTGGCGGATGGATAAAATCGCTGATCTATTTGGTCGAGGCCGCCTATGTGGCGCGGCTTACGCGGCGCGAAGGCTGTGTGCATGCCCATGCGCATTTCGGCACCAACGCAACCGCTGTCGCCATGCTTGCCCATGCGCTGGGCGGAGTGAGCTATAGTTTCACCACGCATGGACCGGAGGAGTTTGACGCGCCGCATCATCTGTCTTTGGGGCAAAAAGTCGACCGTGCGCGGTTCTCGGTGGCGATCTCCAGTTTTGGCCGCAGTCAGTTGAGCCGCTGGGCCTCTTTTGGCGCATGGGAGCGGATCAAAGTGGTGCATTGCGGCATTGAGCCGGGGAAGTTTCCAGAGCCAGCCCCCCTGCCGCAAGGGGTGCTGCGGCTCGTCGCGATTGGGCGCTTTGTGGAGCAGAAGGGCCAGATGGTCTTGATCGAAGCCTTGGCGGATGCGGTGCGGGATGTGCCCGATCTGCACGTATCGCTGGTCGGGGATGGCGAGATGCGCGCGGATCTGGAGGCCGCCATCGCGCGGCTCGGTCTTGAACGCAATGTGACGTTAACTGGCTGGCTGGATGAGGCGGGCGTGCGGGACGCTTTGGCGGCGTCTCATGCATTGGTCATGCCGTCCTTTGCCGAAGGTCTCCCTATGGTGGTGATGGAGGCCATGGCGGCGGGACGCGTCGTTTTGGCGACCTATGTGGCAGGCACGCCGGAACTGGTTCTGCCGGAGGAGACCGGATGGATGGTGCCTGCAGGGGATTCGCAAGCCTTGGCCAACGCCATGGTGCGCCTTGCGGCGGTTCCGCATGATCGACTTATCCAGATGGGGAAACTGGCCCGTGAAAGGGTGTTTGAGCGGCATGACATCGACGTGGAGGCGGCAAAGCTGAAAGCTATGTTTGAGGCGTCCGCCGCGAATTAGCGCCCTCTGGCCCAGCGGTCTTTGCTAGAAAAGAGGGGCGTTTTTACGGCGAGGTTCACAGCGACATAGGCGCAGAACCCAAACGGGTGCTGCAGGGCGAGCCGGATCAGATCAGACCCCGTCAACCGCTTTGCATCATCATTGCCGGGCAGGGCGGGATAGAGACGGGCGATCTCGGCAACGCCGATATTCTGTCGGCGGCGTACCCGCACGAGGTTGCGAAAACCTTCGACCATGGGCCAATGGTATTTTGCCGGCAGACGCAGACGCTCTGCAGGGGAAAAACTCAACCGGGCAAAGGTGTCGTCGGAAATGATCGCGGGCCAGTCTCCCCAGCGGGCGCGCCCGGCACGTGTCATCGCGAAAAGGCCAAAGCCGGGCGCCCCCGTGGTCACAAAGGGAAGCTTTTGCCAGACCCTTGAATAGGCCCGGGAATAGGCGCTTTGTGCGCGGCTCACCACCGGGGTGCCGGTGGCGTAAAGGGGCTGCTCAACCGACAGCGCGTCGACGAGTTGCGGCAGGAGGTCGGGTTCCACTTCGACATCGGCATCGAGGTAGATCAGGATATCGCCCCGCGCGGCCTTGTCACCGTCGTTGAGGGCGGCGAGTTTACCGCCTTCCCCACGTTCCAGCACATGGAGTTGCCAGCCCAAGGGAGGCTCTAGCAGGCGGGCCTTGTGAGCTGTGTCGTCGGTGCAGCCATTGGCCAGCACCAGAACCTCGACCTCGACCCCATCGGGTAGGCGATCAGATGCATAGAGATGGCCAAGGCAGGCCGAGATATAGGCGCTTTCGTTATGTGCGGGGATCAGGATGGACAGGCAGGTCATCTTGCGGCCTCCAACACATCCCAGCGCGGATTGTCATCCCTGAGGGTGCGCAGCGCGCCCCAACTGCCCCAGCGGCCCGGCGTTGCAATATCCGCATAGGCCCCAAAGAGACGACCGCCGAGGGCTGGCCAGGCATTGAGAAGGGTTCGGTAAAGATCCGCCATTTCGGTTGTATAGCTGAGATGCGTGAAAAACGCGGTCACAGCATCGTCGTCGATCAGCGTGCCTTGGCCCACCACATGGGTGCCACCTTCATACATGATCAGGTCAAGGTCGTGGGTGGCGGCCACCTCAGCATGGTACGGCAGGACGCGGGACAAAAGATCGTCCAGCATCCCCTTCGGGTCGCCGCCGTTCAACCCATCGCGCAGCTCGATCGCAGCCTGTGCAGAGGCAATGTCATAGCGATGGGCGGTGATATAATCCTGAGCGGCTTGTCCACGCAGCCCATTTTCCTCTGCTGCGGCGCGGGCTTGGTCCAGGCTGTCGGCGATCCACGCCCTGACGATGGGCGCGCGCTCCATAGTGCCGAGGGCGCTGCCGAAATAGCCGGTGATCGCATAGGCGTCAAAATGGCGAAAGGGTGCCGTGCGGCTGGCCTCTTCGGCGGTCCAAAGCGGAGCGTTGAGGATCTGATCTTCCAACCCCAGCCATCCGGTCTGGGTCGAGATCACCCGCACCAGTCGACCCGAGAGATCGCGGGACGGGTCACCTGCGGCAAAAATCTCGGTCCAGATATCCGCCACTGTCGCGGCGCGGCCTGCGTAATATTGCAGCCAGAGGCCGTCTTTGCCCCACTTCTCACGCGCCTGTTCATCCGCCCAATGGGCCTGCTGGAATTGCCAGTTCCAGACCTCGTTGGAATATTCCACATAGGTTTTCAGGTCCTCATCCAGCCCCTCGGACACCAGTTTGGCGAAGTTCCTCACATAGGTATCGTCGGCCATATGCGGCAGAGTGAACCAGGCATCCGCGCCGATCCGGTTGGCGAGCGCTACGAGGATTTCGGCGGGCACGCCTTTGCGGGTCCATGTATAGTCGCGCATCTGCGGGCGGTCTTCCCAACCCACTTGGGTCGAGTTGTTGGTCTCCATCCAATCCATGAACCTCAGCGCGGCAAAGCCTTCGATCCGGTCCAGCCAATCGGGGTTGAATAGCGCGCCTTGGGCCACCGCTTGCAGGTCGGCCTCGCGCACCACAGAGATATTGCGCACATAGTCGCCCGTGCCATCGCGGTCGCTACGCTGGATGCGCAGGTCCACCGCACCGGGACCGGGAGTAAAGTCAAACGAGACCTCATTGGCGCCATAGCGCACATTGGTCGCCCGGCCGGCGACCTCGACAATGCCGGTGCCCTCAAACCGCAGCACATAGCGCCCGGCAAGGCTGGTGGCGGTTTCCGGCAGGTCGGTCAGCAGCACAGTGCCGATGGAGCCCAGTTCCGGCGGGATCGCCAGCGGCCAGCCATCGGGGTCGAGATAGCCTGCGGCGTTCAGCTCCTCTTCGGTGACGCCGCCCCAACGCCCCGGCATATGGCCGATCCAGGCCCGCGCGGTTTTGAAATGGTCGAGAAAGGGCGCCTGCGGGCTCCAATCCCGCACCGAGGAGAGATTCATCATTACCGGCTGTTTGGTCACATCGGGGCGCAGATCGGCGGTCACCACGGCCTCGGGCATCGCGTTCAGCGCTAGGGGCGCCGGATCGTCGGGCAGGGCGGGGGGCTCTGGCGGCAGGGCGGTGCGCTCAATCGAACCAGAGGCGGCGCGGGCGGCGATTTCCTGCAGGCGCAGGGCCAGCGCCTCGGAGGGGGTCTCATAGGGCGTGCCCCATTCGGTCACCAGACGGCGGGGCAGGCCGATGGGGCTGTCGCCGGTGATCACCGCGTATTGCACAAGCGCGAGGAAATAAAAGCCGATGTCATTGGGGTGAATGTCATCCTTGAAAACATCGTTGATCCGCCGCACCCCCGGCACGGTGCCAGCCTCGATGGCATCGGCCAGACGGCCAAGCGCTTGGCCAGTGGGCAAGAGGCGGATGTCACCGCCGGTCTGACCCGCCACTGTGTCAACGATCCCCTGCCAGCGCGGCAGGTCCGCGTCGAGCCGCTTGCGCCAGGCCACATGGCCGCCCTCGTCAAAGGGGACCTCGGCGCCGGTGCCGCTCAGCAGGCTGTGCCAGCCTTCCTCGACATAGAGGGTGACATTGGGATTGGTCTCAGCCGCGAGGCTGTAGAAATTGGTCACCGCCTCTTCGGTATTACTCCAGCGCAGGTGGTTGGTCAGCGGCACCGCCTCGGTCACCACCACCACATCGGTCGGCGCAGCGGCGAGGCGGGTGCGGGCGTTGATGCCCTGTGCCTTGTCTGCATGGGCCCAATTGTAGCTGAGCGGCGCGCCGATGATGATCTGCGCCTCCACCTTGGGCGCATTGTCCTGACGGCTTTCCATCAGCTGTTGCAGCATCCGGGGATTTTCCACCCCGATGAGGGAATGGCCAATCATAATGACGCTGGCGATGAGGCTGGACAGGCTCATGAGGTCTCCGCCGAAGTGGGTTGCGAGGCGGCAAGGCCGGTTTGCGGCAGGCGGGTGAGGACCTGCCAGGTGATCCGCTGCAGGGCTGCAGCCCCCGCCGCGTCGAGCGCGGTAAAGGGCGTGCCATCGGCCAGCGTGACCTGATGCGGCAGCTCTTCGGGGCTGCGGTGATAGAGCACCGCGAAATGGGTCAGGGCAATGAGGTAGCTGCCAAGCGGGCTGAGGTGGATCTGATCGAGGCTGCCATCCGCCTCGCGCGCAAAAAGCGCCTCGCGATTGGTGAGACCGGGGATTTCGCCTGCCTCTGCCGCACGGGTCACGGCGGCCAGCACCTGCCCGCCGGGGATCAGATAGACCGGCTGATCCGGCGCGCGGCGGGCATCGCGGGCCAGGAGCTTGCCCAGCCAGAGGTCACCCAGATCGCGGTCAATACGGGTCAGCCAGCCTTCGGGATCGTCCAGACGGTGCCAGGTCTCGTAGAGATAGAGCCGCACATCGGGATTGCCCGCGCGCGCCAGATCGGCCCAGCGGTGGAAATACTCAGCCGCGTCAAAGTATTTCAGCGCATCGCGCAGCTCGACCATCTCGGTCAGGATCACCGCGTCATAGGTGCCGGAGCCGATGGCCGTGCGGGCGTCGCGCCAAATTTCGGGCGGGTTTACTTCGGCGAAATGCAGGATCGGCTCATCGGGCTCCCAATGGGCGCGCAACGAGGTGCCGGAGCCGCGCTGCACATGGTAGAGATGATCCTTGCCCGCAAACTGGTACAGCATATGCGGCATGTCCGCGCCGACAAGGGAATGGCCCAAGTGATAGCTGCGCAGGGGCGCAAGCGGTGCCGTGAGGGGCGGTGCGGCGCGCAGATAGCCCCGCCCGCGCAGGATTGCGAGACCGGAGAGGCCCGCAGAGACCAGCAAGAGCGCGCTGGTGGCGCGGCGGGTCAGGCGGGAGAGGGGCGGCATCATGCGCAGGGCTCGTGGTTCGGGATCTCAACGGCTGTGAGGATTACCCCAGCTGCGATGGCAAAGCGACCCTTGAGCGTGTCGCCCGCGTGAAACGGCAGCTGGTCTGCGGTGAACTGCGCGCTAAAGCGGCCCTTTGCCATCTCAAAGCGCAGCTCCATCCCGTCAAAGCCGAAGTAGCGCGCCGAGGCGCAATATTGCGCCTTATAGGCGGCTTCCTTGGCGGAAAACAGCAGCTTGCCCGCCTGGCCGGGATCGTCCTGCTGGCGCATCCAGGCCTGTTCGGCCTCGCTGGCGATCGAGGGCCAGAGGTCACGGGACAGTGGCGTGTCTTCCTCTACATCAAGGCCGATGCCCCGGTGGCTGAGGGCGCTGGCAAGGGCGGCGCAGGCAAAGCTGCGGGTGTGGCTGATGGTGCCGACCACGCCCCGCGGCCAGAGGGGCGCGCGTTTCGGGCCGACGAGGATGGGGCAGGGCTCCCGGCCTGACGCGCGCATCGCCTGATGTGCGGCGGCGCGACCGGCGGCAAATTCGCGGCGGCGTTTGTCGACCGCTGTGGGCGACAGGCAGGCGGCCTCCTCGGGGAAGGGCGCGGGCGGCTGGTCTTGCGGATCGCAGGCCCCCAGCGAGACGCCACCGGAAAACAGCGTCGGCAACAGAGCCTGCCGCTGCTGCAGCAGGCTCTGAGGGTTGGTGTTGGCCTCGCTCACGGGCGCGCTCACGCCCGTGTCCGGCGGTTGGCGCGCATCGCCTTGCGTTTTGACATGGTGTCGGCCCGGTCATTTGCGGCGACGGGCGTTGGCTCCTCTGCCGGAGCCGCCCCGCCGGTCAGCTGCCCGATGTGACGCGCCAGCGCGCCTAGGGTCGGGAAGCGGAATATATCGGTGATCGACAGCCGCTCCACGTTCAAGGCGGTGCGAATGTCGCGATGGGCCTGCACGGCCAAGAGCGAATGGCCTCCGAGTTCAAAGAAGTTGTCGCCTTGCCCCACCGGGCCGACCCCCAGCAAGCGTTGCCAGATCTGCGCCACTTGCGCCTCTGGGCTGCCTTCGGCGACGGGGGCGCCGGCCTCAGGAGCGACCGCGCGGGCCGGTTCTGGCGCGGGCAGGGCCTTGCGGTCGATCTTTTTATTCGGGGTCAGCGGGAAACGGTCGAGGGTCACGATATGGGCGGGCACCATGACCTCGGCCAGATGAGTGGCGAGCTGCGCCCTGACTGCGCTTTCCAAGATCGGCGTGGTGGCGGTGACATAGCCGACCAGCCGCTCGTCGGCGCCGATCTTGCGTGGCACCACAACGGCGGCGGTGACGCCTGCGATGGCTGCAAGGGCCGCCTCGATCTCGCCCAGTTCAATCCGCTGGCCGCGGATTTTCACCTGATGATCGGTGCGTCCCAAGAAGTCGAGCCGCCCGTCCTCGGTCCAGCGCACCAAATCGCCGGTGCGATACATCTGCGCGCCTTCGCGGAAGGGATCGGCGGGGAAGCGCTCGGCAGTCAATTCAGGCCGCTGCCAATAACCCGCCGTGACCCCTTCGCCGCCGATGCAGAGTTCGCCCGCCGCACCGAGGGGCACGGGGCTGCCCGCTGGGTCCAGCACATAGACCGAAGTATTGGCAATCGGCGTGCCAACCGAGGCGACGCCGGAGGGCAGCACGTCGATCCGCTCCACCGTCGACCAGATCGTCGTTTCGGTTGGGCCATACATATTGTGCAGCGTCGCGCGGCTGCGGTCCTTCAGGGCGCGCACCAGATCGCCGGGCAGGGCCTCGCCTCCGACCAAGAGATGCTGCAACCGGCCCAAGACTGGCCCGGCATCGGGGTCCGAGGCGATCATCCGCGCCATCGAGGGGGTACATTGCATATGCGTCACCCCATGGCGCGCGATCTGCGCGGCCAGCGAGAAGTCATCCGCCGCCAGTTCCGGCGCGCGATTGGCGCGGCGCAGCACCTCCGCCAGGGGGCGCAGACCCTCCAGCACGGTCGCGGGCGCAATGCCATAATCGATGAGGCAGGCAACCTCATCCACCCCGATGCGCTTTAGATCTTCCACCCGGGCCAGCGCATCCTCAACGGTGCCAAATAGGCCGGAGTCCTCAAAATACCGCTCGAAGGCGAAATCGAGGATGGCCTCCAGCTCCTCAGCGCTGAGAGAGCCCAAGTCCATCTCAAACGGGTTATTCACCCCTTTGGGGCGTTTGAATGCAGGAAAGGCCCAGGCGTATTGCTTGATGAGGCCCGCCGCCGAGCGCAGGTAATCCTTCATCGGCTCGCGCGCCAGTTCGCGGGCGGCGGCGCGGGTTTCGGCCAGATAGGTGTGCAGCATCAAGGTGACGGTGAACTTGGCCGGATCATGCCCCGCCTCGCGCAGCGCCGCGTGGTAGAGTTTGATCTTGTCGCCCACTTCCTCGACGCTTTGGCCCAAAAGGTGGGTCAGCACATTGGCGCCCACCCGGCCGGCCTCGCGCCAGGTTTCCGGGTTGCCGGCGGTGGTGACCCAGACGGCTAGCTCTTTTGACACCGGCCGGGGTTGCGTCATCACCGCGTGCATCCCGCCGTCTTGGCGGGGGAAGGCGACTTCCTCGCCGCGCCAGAGTTTGCGCACTGTCTCCAGCGCCTCAAACAGGGCAGGTTTGTTGGCGGGGGGCGTGTTCTCTGGACGCAGGATAAAATCGTCCGGCTGCCAGCCCGAGGCAAAGCCGATCCCGGCGCGCCCATTTGTCAGGTTGTCGATCACCGCCCATTCCTCGGCGATGCGGGCGGGGTGGTGCAGGGGCGCGACGCAAGAGCCCGCGCGCACCCCGATGTTGCGGGTCACCGCCGCCACAGCCGCGCCAGTGACCGAGGGGTTCGGATAGGGGCCGCCAAAGGCGTGGAAATGCCGCTCCGGCGTCCAGACCGCGTTGAACCCATGGGCATCGGCGAATTTCGCGCCCTCGAGCAGCAGCTCGTATTTCTGCGCGCCGGCCCCGTCGTCATTGCCCCAATAATAAAGGTTGAACTCCATCCGCCGGTCGCTGAGGGCGATGGGCCCGTTGGAGAGCTGCAGGCGGCTTTCGTCGCTGGACAGCACCAGTTTGAAGCCGCGGGCGAGGGTCCAGAACAACTCCAGCACCGAGATGTCAAACGACAGGCTGGTGACGGCAAGCCAAGTGTCGCCCGCCTGATGCGGGATGCGCGCGTCCATGCCAGTGAAGAAATTCGCCACATTGCGATGCCGCACCATCACGCCCTTGGGCAAGCCGGTGGAGCCGGAAGTATAGATCAGATAGGCCAGATCCTCGCTGCGCGCGCATGCAGCGAAGTCTGACCCATCGGTAAGGTCCAGCTGGTCGAGCGGCAGGACTGCCGCGCTGCTCTGCGGCAGGTCAGGGGCCATGGCGGCATGGGTGACGATGACACTTGCCTGACTGTCGCTGACATAATGCGCGATGCGGTCGGCGGGGTAGGCGGGGTCAAGCGGCACATAGGCGCCGCCGGCCTTCAGGATGCCAAGGGTGGCGATCACCAGATCCATTGAGCGGCGCAGGTACACGCCGACATGGCTGCCAGGTTTGACGCCCTGCGCCTGCAAGTGACGGGCCAGCGCATTGGCGCGGGCGTTCAGCTCGGCGTAGCTGAGGTGTTGGTCCTCAAAGACCAGCGCGGTGGCGTCGGGAGTGCGGGCGACCTGCGCCTCAAAGGCGGCGGGGATGGTCTCGTCGCGCGGAAACGGTGTGTCTGTCGCGTTCCATGTCTCGAGCATCAGGCGGCGCTCGGTCTCTGGGATCAGGGAGAGCGCCGCAATCTGGGTGTCGCCCAGCGTCGCAACCTCATCAAGCAGAGCAGAGAGCCGCGTGGCCAGCAAGGCCAGTGCATGTTCAGAAAGGTGATTGCTGCGCAGGGTCAGGGCCGCACCAGACTGCACCAGCGTCAAATGAGCGGTCTTGAGTGGTTCTGCACCATCAAGGCAAAGCGCGATGCTGGGCGCTTGATAGGCTGCGATGTCCGGCGCACGCGCAGGCAAATCGGTGGCAAATCCACCAAAATCACGCGCCTTTGTCAGCGTTTTTTCGGCCAGAGTGCAGAGCAAAGAAAAGGACTCCTCAAGTGCGCAGGACAGCGGCACCCAATCCGAGGTCAGGCCACGTGGGGCAGTGGTCACCTCTGGGAGGCAGAGCGCAATGGACCCTGTCGCCTCGCCCGTGCTGCGGAGCGCCCAAGCGACTGTGGCGGCTGCAAGAGCGGGCTGGCTGAGCCTATCGGGAAGCGAAATCTCCTGCGATTGCGGGGCTCCGGCATCTGTCGCGAGGGGAAGGGGCAGAGGTTGCAGCGTTGACAGAGCGCGTCGCCAAAAGGTCTCGCCTTTTTGGGCAGTGGCTAAAGCGGCGTCTATCGCTGTGATGTCTGCCTCCGCAAGGCGGGGTAACTGCGTTCCAACTGGGGCATGGGCTGCAAGGTCAAGCCCGCCGCCCAAGAGGGGTTTCAAACCGCCAAGACGGATCGCGCCATCTGCGCAGGCCACGGTGAGTGTGTCGCCCTCAACCGCGAGGACCTCGCCGGGTTTCCCCGTGCCCTCAGCATGAGTTGCGGAAGATACGAGTGCGACGGCGTCCGCAAAGGCGAGTTTCGGGGCGCAGAGTGGGTTCCAATACCCTCCCATATCGAGGCCGCGCACCAGCTGTGACAGTTCGCTGACCGATCGGTCAAACTGCAAGAGAGCCCCCGCAGCAGGGCGATCCGCGCGGGCATGGTAGCGGCGCAGGCTCAGGTCTTGGGGCTGGCGGTCGAGGTTGCCGCTCTCCAACTGCGCCAGAACCTCGGCAAAACTGTCGAGCGCGGCCGCGTAGCATTTCGAGTTGAGGCTAAAGGCGGTTTCGTCCTCCGCCACGGCAAAGCGGCGCTGGGCGAGGATATCGCCCTCATCCACGCCGCCCTCGATCAGGTGCCAGGTGATACCATGCTCCGCCGCGCCCTCAAGGATCGCCCAGTTCGGCGTGTTGAGGCCGGCGCGCTCCGGCAGGGGACCGTCGTGGAAGTTCACAGCACCCTTTTGCGCCTTGGCAATCACGGCATCGGGCAACACGCGAAGGTTGGCAATGGACAATAACCAGTCGAAGTCGCCCTCGATTTCCGATGGGTGGGTCCAGACGTCTACCCCCTGTGCGGCGGCCCACGCGCGGATCTCCTCGGCTTCGGACACGATGCCCCGGATCTGGTGGCCGCGCGCCAGCAGCGCGTCGGAACAGCCGATCAACAGGGATTCATTGCCGATCACAACGGTGGAAAATTGGGTCATTTGAGATCCTCCGACAGCGGGGCGGATTGCGGCATTAATGGGCGGGCGAGTTTGGGGCGCTGAGGGCGCAGAAACAGGCTTTTGACATGATGGCGCAGCAAGTCGCTATAGAAATGCGGCGCATCGGCGCGGGGCTTGTTGGAAATCAAGCGACGAAGGCCATAGACAGCGCCGCCTGCCAGCCGTGCCGCTGTCGCCCCAATCGCATAGGCGGCCCCATGCACGCGGGTGAAGTAATAGAGCCGGGAATCGAGCCAAAACGCCGGCGTACGCCCCCAGTCCTTCATGCCAGTGGAGGCAGAGCCAACGTGAACAATCGTGCTTTGTGGCACATAGTGGGTCCGCCAACCGGCACGGCCAGCCCGATGACACAGCTCGGTTTCTTCAAAATAGAGAAAGAAGGTCTCGTCAAAGCCTCCAACCGCCTCGATCACTTCGCGACGGATCATCAGGCTGGCCCCCGCGGTCCAGTCGACCTGTTGCGGTTCGGTTGGGATATCCATGGGCACGATGGCATGGGCCAGGAGGCGAGAGATGACGCCGGTGCGCGCGGCGCCTTCAAACTCGCTGGCAATGGATGGAAAGCGAAAGAGGGTGCAATGGGGCACGCCATCCTCGCCATAGACATAAGACCCCGCAAGACCGGCGCCCGGATGGTCCAAGAGAAAATCGCGCAGGGTGCGGATGCAGCCGGGGTCGGGAAAGGCGTCCGAGTTCAAAAGATAAAAGAAATCCGGCACGCTCCCATCCGACAGTCGCGCGTGGAGGCCAATATTCATGCCCGCGCCAAAACCGCCATTCACGGGCGACGCTTCCACCCGCAGACGCCCGCCGGCCAGCCAACCCCGTTCTTGCGCCCCGGCCAAGATCGCCTCGTAAGAGCCATCGCCGGAGTTGTTGTCGACGATCAGCACCTCGCCGGGGAGATGCTGCATCTCGGCCATAGCCGCCTCGGCTGAGCGGAGTGTCATGGCCGGGGTGCGGAAATTCAGGATGATCGTGAGAACGGTTTGGGCCGACATGTGCTACTCCGCCGCGCGCGCTGCATCTGGCAGAGGCGGGCACGCCTTAGCCAATTGGTCGCGGATTGCCTTGCCGAGCACGCTGACGTTCGGGTCCAGCACCATGCCATCGTGATCGCCGGGGACTTCCACCACTTTGAGCGCGGGGGCGTATTGGGTCCAGTCATTGTCGGCAAAGACATATTCCCGCTCTTGGCTGACCCAATTGCCGCCTGTCACCTTCCAGTGTTTGTCCAATGCCGGGCGATAGAGCGTGATAGGTCCGTCCCAGGGCTGCACGTCATAGACCCCGACCGCGCGCAGGAAGGCCAGTTCGATCTTGCGGTTGTTAAATCCGCTATGCGTAGTGTCTTCTGCGGGACGGTCCTGGCGTTTGGCGACCTCCCAGGCAATGCGGTTTTGGAGCCATTCGCCGAAATACCCGACACCTTTGGCGCGAATTTCAGCCAGTTTAATCAGGGCCTTGTCCGGGCGAGACAGATGCGGGCGACGGGGCAGCGGAGTGTCCAGCAGGACCAAGGCGTCCACAGCATCGCCTGCGGCTTTCAGCTGTTGGGCGATCTCATATGCGGTGATGCCGCCCCCTGAGAAGCCGCCGATCAGATAGGGGCCTTCGGGTTGGACCTGTCGCATCTCGGCGATGTAGTCGGCGGCGGCCTCTTCGATCCGCTCGTGCGGGGCATCCCCCCCGATCAGGCCGCGCGCTTGCAAGCCCCAGACCGGGCGATCCGTGCCGATGATTTGGGCCAGATGACGCAAGTTCAGAACGTTGCCAAACATGCCCGCCACGATGAACATCGGTGGCGCAGAAGGAGTCTTGCCCGGGTGCAAGCGCACCAGATGCGTATAGCTTTGTGGCGCCACCTGAGGTGTCTCGGGGCGCTCTTCTGCCGTGTCGAGACCACCCGTCTGGGCCTCAATCCGGGCGGCAAGGGCGGCAACGGTCGGGGCATCAAACAGAACTGACATCGGGAAGTCTGCTCCGAAGGTCCGCTTGATTTGCGCAAACAAGCGCACGGCGATCAAGGAATGACCGCCGAGGTCAAAGAAGCTATCCTCAACGCCCACCTGCGCGAGGCCAAGGAGGCTGGCAAATTGTCCCGCCAGAGCCTCTTCGGTGGCGGTGCTGGGGGCGACGTAATCCGTGTCGAGGTCAGGGCGATCAAAGCTCTGACCGCCGCTGTCCACCGGGGCGGCACTTCCCCGGTCCGCCTGCTGGATCAGCATCGGCAGGTCGAGGGACGAGACGATCACCTGCGACAGGCCGGAGGCCAAGGCGCGCTCTAGGGCTGCGCCCCCTTCGTGGGCGCGGATGCCATTGGTGAGGTTGGCAAGCAGGCGACGTTCATCCGGCGAGAGCGGTTGGGTGTCAGCATTTGCGGCCAGGCCAAGCGCGGCGGCCGTTGCATCAGTGCGCGCCGCTTGCAGGGCAAAACCGCCTTCCAGCATCTGCATTCGGAATTGGCGAATTTCGACCAAGACGCGACCAGATGGATCGCAGATCGTGACATCAAAGAGAGCGGTACCCGGAGTTTGAACCCCCTGCGAAAGCCGCATGTGGCTGACCACGTCCTGCGGCAGTGGGGCGAACACCCGGATACTGCCATAGGTGACGGGGACCCAAAGCGTGCTTGGTTCATAGCCGGGTGCGAGAGAAATCGCCCACCCCGTTGCAAGATCCAAGAGGCCCGGATGCAAGAGAGTGCCATCTTGGGCGGCGAGATCAGGCAGGTGCAGATGCGCGAGACCTTCGTCCTGTCCAAATGCCATGGACTGCAACACATGCCAACGTGGACCAAAACGCAGATTAGCCTCTTGCGGAGATCGCAGACGGTCTGCGCTCGTCGGCTCTTCGCGCAAGGTGCAGCGTTTCGCGATGGCGTCGAGCGACAGGACCGGCGTGACCGTTGTGGGCTCCAGCGTCAGGACCTGCGCCTCTGCTGTGCGTGCATAGCCATCCGCTGTGGCTGCGTGCAGATGCGCCTCATAACCTGTCGCTGAGGGTTTCAGCTGCAATACCGCCTCGCGCGGGATCGTGTCTTCGACCACGAAAGGTTGCAAGAACCACAGGTCTCGGATCTCGAAGGGGCAGTCGAGACCAAGGCCCTGTAACCCTTCTGCGATCAATTCGATGGTGCCGGTACCGGGGATGAGGGCGGTGCCATCATGGGTGCGGTGGTCGTTCAAAAGCCAGTCGGTGCGCGCGTCAAACCGGCTGCGGAAGGTCGGCGCGCCAGTGTGATCGAAGCTCTGTGTTTGCCAGAGCGCGGCCTCGGCGGCCTGTGGCTCCGCCATCTGAGATTGGCCGCGCCTGCGGGCCATGGCGTCTGCCGCCATGCCGGTGTCCGCCCAGATGCCCCAGTCGATGGCCACAACCCGGGTTTGGCTCCCTTGGCGCGACTTGGCATAGGCGTTCAGATATTCGTTGGCGGCAATGTAATCCACTTGCCCTGCCGGTCGGGTCGCGGTGGAGGAGGAGGAGAACAAGGCAAGGAGGTCCAGACGACCATCGGGGAAGATCTGGTCCAGCACGCGCAAGCCGCTGACCTTGGGGGCCAGAACCTCGGCGATCTGCGTTTCCGTCTTGGCCAGAAGGGGGGCGTCGTTGATATGGCCCGCGCCATGGAAGACGCCCGTCAGTGGACCAAACGCAGCCTCAGCCGCGGTGACGGCGGCTTGCATCTCTGCGAGATTGCACACGTCGCCGCTCAGGGTCAGGACCTCGCCCCGCCCCGTGGCTTCCAAGGTTTTAACGGCGCGAATTCGGGTGGCGAGGCGGTCAGCGGCACTATGGCGGCGCAGGTAAGCGTCCCATTCGGCCCGCGGCGGCAAGGCCTCGCGCGACAAGAGCGAAATGCGGGCACCATAGTGCTGCATCAGATGCGCAGCAACGGTCAAGCCGATCCCGCCATACCCACCGGTCAGCAAGTAGTGGCCGCCAGTCTTCAGCGGCAGCTTCTCGCGGATCGGTTCTGGCAAGGGCGTTGCCCGGTAGCTTTGGGCAAAGCGTTTGTCGCCGCGCCATGCGGCCTGAGTGGAGGCAGGCTCTGCCATCAGCTCTTCGAGGAGACGGGAGGTGATAGACGGGGCTTTGGCGCCGGACAACAATGCGGCGAGACCTCTGGGCGCCACGGGCAGTTCAATGTCGCAGGTACTCACGGTGACGCCGGGCACCTCGCGCGGGATGACGCCGACCGGGCCAGCGATCATCGCCTTCTCGGGATAGGGCAAGGCTTCGTTGCGGATTTGCGCAGCACCGGTGGTAAAGACACTCAGATGCAGCGGATGCGGCAGTTCGGTCTCGGCCAGCGCTTGACCAAGCCCGGTGAGCGACAGCATCCCCATGGCGATGTTGCGGTCAAAGAAGCTGGAGCCGGGGCGGAAGCGTTCCTGATCGGTCACCAGCCAGAAATGGGCAATGCGCTGCGGCAGCAGATCGAGTTTGGCCAGATCTTCGAGCAAGGCCTGATAGCCGAACTTCCCTTCCTCTGGAGCGATCTGATATCGGTCATTCGCCAATTGACCATAGGTGTCGCCCGCACTGACCTGAACCACGCGGTGTCCCGCAGTACGCAGGCGGTCGGCACATTGGGCAGCTTGGTCGGCCTCATCCTCGAAGAACAGCCAGGTCTGTGGCTCCTGTTCGAGGTCTGTTTCGATATCCACCTCGCAATCGGCCAGCTGAGGGCGCCATACCGGTCGGTAACCCCAATCCGCGAGATCCTCTGACCGAGCGGGAAGCGGGGTTTCAGCGGCCTCCGCCCATTTGCCGGGCTCGATGAAATAGCGGCTGTGCTGGAAGGCATAGGTCGGCAGGGACAGACGGTTGCGGCGCGCGTCGCCCCAGATTTGCGGCCAGTCGGCCTCCACTCCGCAGGCCCAAAGCCGCCCGATCACACCAAAGAAATAGGCATCATCCGCGACGTCTTGCTCCGGGTGACGCAGCGAGCTAAGTACTTGTTTGGGCGCAACTTTTGTTGCCATGCCCGCCAGCGCGCTCAGCGCCTTGCCGGGGCCAACCTCGAGATAGACGCGCCCCGGCGTGGCTGCGAGCGTGTCAATGCAGTCGGCAAAATGCACCGTATTGCGCAGTTGCGCGACCCAATAGTCAGCGCTGGTGGCCTGCTCTGCCGTCAGGGGCTGGCCGGTGCGGTTCGACATCACCGGCAGGTTCGGGGCCTGCAGATCAAGCCCCGCGAGGAAGGCGTGATAGTCGGCCAAAATCGGCTCCAACATACGGCTATGGGCGGCAATGTCGATCGGGATCCGCTGGAACTCGACCCCCTTGGCGCGCAGGGTCTCGGCCAGCGCGCCAAGGGCTTCGTTCGGGCCGGAAACCGCTGTCAGCTCGGGCGCGTTGACGCTGGCGATGTCGAGGCTGTCGCCGATCAGCGCCTCAACCTCGGCCAAAGGCAGCGAGATCGACAACATGCCGCCGGGCGCCACCGTGTCAAACAGGCGACCGCGCAGGTGCACAAGGTCGATGCAATCCTCAAACCGCATCACGCCCGCCAGACAGGCGGCGGTATTCTCGCCCATGGAGTGGCCCACCATGGCGGCAGGGGTCACCCCCCAGCTGATCCAGAGCTGGGCCAGCGCGTATTCCACGATCATGATCAGAGGCAGCTGTACCGAGGGTTTCAAGAGCGCGGCATTGGCGGCGTCTTCCTCGCCCTCTTCGGGCAGCCAGAGGGCGCGCAGGTCGAAATCGAGGCTTTGTTCCAGATGGTCGAGGCCGCGATCCATCCAGTCGGCAAAGACCGGCTCGGTCTCGTAGAGGTCGCGCGCCATGCCCGCATATTGCGCGCCGCCGCCGGGGAACATGAAGACCACCTCGGGGTTTGCGCCCAAGTGATCGTGGGTAAAGACCTGACGCGGGCTCGCGGCCGCCAAAAGATCTGCGGCCTCAGCTGTGGTTTCGGCCACCACCACCCGGCGCTTGGCAAAGCCGCGGCGGCCTTCCTTTAGCGTGAAGGCCACATCGGCCAGATCGGCCTCTGGGTTGGCGCGCAGCCAGTGGATCAGGTTTTGGGTATTGCCCTCGAGCGCGGCCTTGCTCTGACCAGACAGACAGAGGATCTGGAACGGGAAATCGCTTTCTTCAGAAGCCGCACGGATCGGGGCCTCCTCAAGGATCGCATGGGCATTGGTGCCACCGACCCCAAGCGCGTTGACGCCGGCCCGGCGCGGGCCCTTGTGGCTGATCCAGGGCGAAAGCTGGCTGTTCACCCGGAAGGGCGAGCTGTCGAAATCAATCGTCGGATTGGGTTTTTCAAACCCGAGCGAAGGCGGCAGGCTTTGATGCTTCAGCGCCAGTGCGGTTTTGACAAATCCCGCAACGCCAGCCGCCGTGTCCAAATGGCCGATGTTGGTCTTGACCGAGCCGATGCGGCAATAGCCGCGCGCGTCGGTGCCATCGCGGTAGGCCTCGGTCAGGGCCGCGACCTCGATCGGGTCGCCGATATAGGTGCCGGTGCCGTGGCATTCGACATAGTCGATGGTCTCCGGGTTGATCCGCGCCGCAGTCAGCGCCTTGCGCACGGCGGCAGATTGCCCGTCCACCGAGGGCGCCAGATAGCCGGCCTTGGCGGCGCCATCGTTGTTGATCGCAGAGCCTTTCAGCACCGCCCAGATGTGATCGCCATCCGCCACCGCATCGCTGAGACGCCGCAGTGCGACCGCCCCGGCACCAGAGCCAAACACGGTACCCTTGGCCCGGTGGTCAAAGGCGTGGCAATGGCCGTCGGGCGACAGGATCTCGTTCTCTTTATAGAGATAGCCGCGCCCCTGCGGCAGTTCGATGGTCACCCCGCCCGCCAGCGCCATATCGCATTCGCCCTTGCGCAGCGCCTCGGCGGCATAGTGGATCGCCACCAGAGAGGTAGAGCAAGCGGTCTGCACGTTGACCGAGGGGCCTTTCAAATCAAAGACATGGCTGACGCGGGTGGTCAAAAAGTCCTTGTCATTTCCGGTATGGCGCAGCAGGAACATGCCCACGTCATCAACCAGATCCGGGTTCGAGCAGATGTTGAAATAGAAATAGCTGCCCATGCCGCAGCCTGCATAAACGCCGACCTGCCCTTTGAGGCTCTCGGGCGTGTGGCCGGCATCCTCCATCGCGCTCCACGCGACTTCGAGGAATTTGCGGTGCTGCGGATCAAGGATCGCGGCCTCCTTGGGGGAGAAGCCGAAGAAATCCGCATCAAATTGGTCAAACCCCTGCAAAGGGGCGGATGAGGGGACGTAGTTGGGGTCGTTCAGCAGGTCGTCACGCTCGCCGGCGGCCTTAAGGCTTTCCTGATCAACGATTTCGATGGATTCGATTCCGTCGCGCAGGTTGGTCCAATAGTCTTTCACTGAGGTGGCACCGGGCAGGGTGACGCTCATTCCGACAACGGCGATATCATTGGCGTCCACGCCGGGTGGAATGCCCATGTTTCTTTGTGACATCAGCTGTTTGGCCCCCAAGTCCTTGTCGTCAACCCCAACGGCTCAATGGCGAAAAATGAGCTATGAACCGCACTTCCAAAGCATAGGGCGTGACAGTGTCCCAAGCTGTCGAGCCCTCTCCTTTGGAGAAATATATGCAAATTCTTGCGCAATATCTTTGGCATGGCAGAGGAACATTTGTGGCCAAATTGCGGTCTCGGCGCAGAAACGGATTAATCCATCAAGGGCTTGAAGCGCTTGTCTTGCGAGCTTTGATCCATCGCCTGGCGCCCTTGGAACAGGGCTGTGCGGGGGGCAAACGCATCCGGGTAGAGGAGCCGCTCTGCATAGCCGAGCACTGCGCCTGCACACATCCATGTAATAGGCACCAGCGTGTCGTTCAGCAGCATATCCGCCATGGTGGCCGCGAGGATGATCGTGATGGCGGAGACATAGGGGGAGATTTCAGCGTCTGAAATCTTGCGCAGGCCGAATTGTAGCAACACAAGCGTGCCGGTCAAAATCCCCATCTCGGCGAGGTATCCGACCCATCCGGCACTGCCGAACAGAATGATCCAATGCCCGTCCGGGACGGTTTCAATTGTGCCAATGGCCGGGTCTCGCAACAGGTTTCTCCCCCAGCCCCCCCAGCCAAACAACGGCTTCATCGCTGCGCGTTCGAGCAAGAGCTCTTCGTTTTCAAAACGATACCCCAAGGATTGAGCGCGTTCTTGCGAGATGGATTCGACCCAAGTCAGAATATCGTCTAGCGGGATAATCCCTGTATTTCGCAACACCGGATACACACACCCTACCACGCCAATCAGCACCGCAATGCGGATTTGCCAGCGGTAGGGGGCAAGGGCGACCACCGGCACGAAAGCAAGCCCGTAGGCGAGGGAGGCCATGCTCTTGCACAGAACAAGCATGCCGAACAGGAACACCGCTGCGAGCGTATAGCGGGTGCGCTGATCTGGCCCTGAGACACGCGCCAATGCCGTCGCGGCCACAAGCGCGCTGAACATGAACAGGGCAAGCCACAGGGCATGCGGAAGGAAGACAATGGGGCGAAAGCCACCCTGACGCATCATCTGAGCAAAATCATGCTGGAAAAAGCCGTAGATCCATACGTTGATTTGCGGGCTGAAGCGGACTTCGATCAGCGAGGGCATGGCGTAGAAGAGGCCACCGATACAGAAGGCAATCAGCAGGTCGCGGTGTGCTTCAGGCGTGGAGAGATGTCGCCGCGCGATCATAAAGGGGATCAAAACGATGATCTGGCTGATGACGACGGATCCCAAGTCGCGCAGCTTCAACCCCGGCAGAGCCCAGTTGAAAAACACAATCGGGGCCGAGTTGGGGATGGCCTCAAAGACGATCGGATCGGTGTTCGTCAGAACGGTCGGAATGGCGCTCGCGACGAAGACAATGACAAATCCGCGCAAGATCCAGGAGGTGGGCATCAAGGGAACGGGCAACTTGGCCACAAACAGACAGCCGACCAACGCCATAATCGAGCTGATGGTGAACTTGTCGAAATCCGGCACCAGAGGCAGGTCAAAGGCGGTGCGAGGGGGCAGGAGGAGATAGCCGCCAATCAGGCAGAGCAAAATGGCATGGCGCAATGGCAGGCGTTGAAAGAACATCACCACAGCCACAGGCCAGACCAGCAACATTGCAAAGGCTATCGCGTTTGGCACCTAATTCTCGCCCTAATTCTTTCCTATTTCACCTCTAGCGCTATACGAGAGAACGCACAGAAGCTTTACCCATCATAGTAAAGATTTCTGTTCATTGCGAAGAGCAAGCCAGAGACTGATGTATTTTGCATTCAAAAATCAGCGCGTCTCCGTGAACGTGCCCGACGAAGACAGCCTGAGCACCGCGGTGTCTCAGGCGTTTCACACGCGGCGCGGCTTTGCTCTCGCAACTGTCAATCTGGATCATCTGGTGAAACTTGGTGTCGATAGTGCCTTTCTGTCGGCCTATCTGGCACAGGATTTGATCGTCGCGGATGGGCGGCCGATTGTCTGGTTGTCGCGGCTTGCCCGGCGTCCGGTTCAGCTGATGCCCGGCTCGGATCTGGTGACGCCGCTCTGCCAGCTCGCTGCAGCAGCCGGCGTCAAAGTGGCTTTCGTTGGATCATCTCAACCCGTGTTGGAATTGGCAGCGCAACGGCTGCAAGACTGGGTGCCGGGGCTGAACGTGACATACCTTCGTGCCCCCGCCTATGGGTTTGATCCTGTGGGGGCCGAGGCGCAAGACATCTTGGCAGAGCTCAGCGCGCAGGACATCAGCCTCTGTTTCGTAGCATTTGGCGCCCCCAAGCAAGAGCGGTTTGCGGCCCTAGGGCGCGACCTCGCTCCGGCCGTTGGGTTTGCGTCGGTTGGGGCAGGGCTTGATTTCGTGGCTGGTCATCAACAGCGCGCGCCCCGCTGGATGCGGCGGTTCGCTTTGGAATGGCTTTGGCGTATGTTGACCAACCCGATGCGTTTGGCGCCGCGGTATGCCAAATGCTTTGCCATTCTACCGGGGCAAGTGGTGCAGGCCACGCGGCTGCGGTTCAGCCCTAAATAGCCCTCAATCGCTGCTTTATTTGTACTCGATCAATCCGCGCCCGCGCCCGCGCAGTCGGTTGAGGTGAAATTCGATCACGCCTATGGCTTCGGCGGTTTTGCCGAGCATCGAAAAGGCCGCGCGCTTCATGCCCATACGGCCGGCCAAGCGGCCAAGCTGCGCTGGGTAGATCAACGCCAAGAGGGCGGCAAGGGGCGGAGAAAGAGCCGCCGCGAGCAGAACCCCGAGAGGCAGCGCAGCGCCCCATAGCAGGGCACGGCGAGTCTCTGCCACCCAATGCCGCTCGGGGCTTTTGCCATGCAGCCAAGCGCCTTCGGCAAAGGCGTGACCGGCGCGGCGGCTGCGCTTCCACCATTGGCCGAACCGGGTCATCTGCGCATCATGCAGGGTCATTTCGGCCTCCAGCCGCCAGACCTGCCAGCCCGCGCGCCGCAGCCGCAGGCAAAGCTCTGGCTCCTCGCCCGCGATCAGAGTCTCACGATAGCCGCCGACCTCTTGCAAGGGGACGCGCCGCATCAGCGCATCGCCGCCACAGGCCTTGGCCTCGCCGATCGGGGTGTCCCATTCCTCGTCGCAGAGGCGGTTGTAAAAACTCGCTTCCGGGTGGCGTTCGCGGCGGCGACCGCAGGCCACGGCGACCTTTGGATGCTCCGTCAGAAAGGCCGCAGCCTTCGCCAGCCACGCGGGATCAAGGCAGCAATCGCCGTCCATCAGCTGCACCAGCGCCGCCGGCTCGGGCAGTTCGGCCAAACGCGCCAAGCCCGCGTTGCGGGCGCGGGCGGCGGTGAAGGGTTGGCGCATGTCGAGTGCCACCACCTCAACTCCGCGCGCCTCAGCCTCGGCGACCGAGCCATCTGTCGATCCACTGTCCACATAGACCACCCGCCGCACTTGCCCGGCGAGGCTGTCGAGACAGGCCAGCAGGCGCGCGCCTTCGTTGCGGCCAATGACGACCGCGTCGATAACGGGCAGAGGGGCAGGGGCCTTAGTAGTCACGTTTGAAGAACACCCCAAGGCCGGTATTGCCAACGCTGTCCGCCTTGCCCGTCACCGTCAGCGATTTGGTCAGGTCGAGGTTGATGGTCAGCTCGCTCTCGCCTTCGGCGGTCACGTTGATGTCGGAATAAACGTTATCCGCCAGATAACCGCCCAGGCCCAGCTGCCCGACCCCAAGGTTATTGGCGCCGATGTCTACATTGTCCGCCCCGGTCGTATTGCGCAGCGCCTTTTGGGTGCCGCCGCCCCGTCCACTCAGGGTCAGGGCAGAGCCCGCCAACCGCGCCAGCGCGAGGGGAGAAATGTCCTGAATGTTGTCGCCAAAGAGCAGGAGCGCCAAGGCTTCCTCGCTGGGGCGCGCGGGGTCGGAGGTGACTTGGATCTGCGGCGCATCCACCCGGCCCGAGATTTCCAAGGTCGCGGTGCCTTGCTCGGTATTCGCGGTGGAGCGGAACTCCAGATAGGGTTTCAGATCGCCAAGGAGGGTGATGCGCCCCTCATCAAGATTGAGGCGGCGGCCCAGGATATCAAAGGTGCCTCGGATCAGCCCGATCTGGCCGGAGGGCGCGATATTGGCGGTGGTGCCGCGCACGGTGATCGCACCGCCCAACTCGGCATTCAGGCCGCGCCCACGGGCAAAAATGCGGTTCGGCGCGTTGATCACCAGATCCAGCGCGATGGCGGTTTTGGCGCTAACACCGCTGCCGCCGGTCTCCACCAGCCCGGCGCGCACCCGAGTTGCGGCCTGCGCGCGGCTCTGGCCGCGATGGCGGATCGGCGGGATCGGCGCGGCAGAGACGGCGCCGCCGGCGGTGTTGAGGTTGATATTGGTCTCGCCAACATCAATCCGCCCGGAGAGGCTGCTGTTACCCGCCAGCGGCCCTGCAAAGCGCAACGCGCCGCTCAGCGCGGTGTCATAAGAGAGGTTATCGGTCACCACCACATCGGCCAGCGCGATGCGGATATCACCCTTGTAGGGCGCAGTCAGGGCGACGGGGCCGTTCACCTCCACCCGACCACCAGCGCGCGGCGCGGCGCTGAGTGCAACCGTGGCGGAGCCGTTGTTGAGGGCGATGCGCGCGGTGATCCCATCCACCGCTTGGGCGGCCTCGGGCAGCACCAGTTGCGCGTCCGAGGTGGTCACCGTGCCGCTCAGCGAGCTCAGCTCAGCCGGGCCGCGCAGGGCGAGGTCGAATTGCGCCAAGCCGCTGACAAGGTTCGGTTTGATAAAGGCATTCGCACCCTCAAGGCGCAACGACCCCTTGGCTGTGATATCCGCCAAAGCCTTTGCCTCGTTCCAAGTGCCGGCAATCCGCGAGTCGATGCCGAGGGGACCGTCCGCAGTGGTTTCCAGCGTCCAAATCCCCTCGGCGCGGCTGGCCTCGCCCTTGGCGGTCAAGACACCATCGAGACCGGGGATAAACTGCTGCAACTGCCGCACCACGGCATCGAAGGTCAAAGCGACCGCGCCATCTTGTTCGTTGAAACTGCCGCTGAGGTCAGCAGAGGCGCCCGCTGGGCCAGTAGCGGTGCCCGCGCCTTGCCACAGACCCGCGCGGCGGGTGGCCGTCAGATCGGCGGAGGCTGCGCCCGCAATCCCCGGCGCATAGGCGCTGACCGCGCCCACCTCGGCCTTGAGCTTTAGATCCACATCGCCCGAGGCCTCGGCAAAGCTGCCGTCGAAGGTGGCTGTGGTCTCGCCCGGTGCGGTCAGGCTGCCGGTGCTCTGCCAGCTGCTGTCACTGCGCGTGGCGGTAAGGTTGGTGGTCGCCTGACCCTTGATACCGGGGGCGAACTGCTGGACCTGCGCCACGAGGGCGGAGAGGTCGAGGTCCACCGCGCCGCTGGCCTCGGCAAAGCGTCCAGTGACCCGCGCTTGCGTGCCGCCTGTGGCGCTGACGTCAGCTTGTCCGGTCCAGTCGCCAGCGCGGCGGATGGCCTTGCCCGTTGCGAGGAGCGGTGCACCGGCCAGCTGCGGGGCAAAGGCTTCGGGCGCGCCGACATGGGCGTCAAAGCTGAAATCCGCATCACCCGCTAGGGTGAGGGCGCCGTCCAGATCCACCGCCATCTCGCGCGGCCCTGTGAGGGTCGCGGTCCCGTCGAGCCGATCGCCGCTGCGGTCGAATTTGGCCGTGAGGGTCAGGGGCCCGGGCAGCTGCGGCACAAATCGGTCGAGCCGCGCCAATCGCGCCTCAAGGGCAAGGGTGCCGTCGTCGCTGTCGAGCGTGCCTTGGCCGCTGGCGGTCACCTCGGCGGTTTGCAGGTCGAATTGGTCGATGCGCATGCCGTTGCTGTCGCGCGCCGCGACCAGCCGCAGGGTGCTGTCACCCAGCAGCAAGGGGTCCACATCGGCAATGCCGGTGCCGAGGTCTTGGCCCAACAGGTCGAGATCGACGCCAAAGGCACCGCTCAAGGGCTGGTAATGCCCCGTCACATCGGCGCGCACCTGACCGCTGAGGGATTGCCCGGCAAGGGCCGAGAACCGTTCCAGGTCATCGGCGGTGACGGCTAGGGTGGAGGCGACGCGCACATCACCCTCGACCCCGTTAAAGCGCACCTCGCCCCGCGCCGCGTAATCCGCGCCTTGCAGGTCCAGATCGCGGATCAGGAAATCCGCGCCATCCTCGGTGGTCAGCCGCGCGCTGAGGGTGACCTCGCTGCCCGTCGCGGCGGCCAGCGCCGGATCAGTCAGCACAAAGCCGCTGAGCTGCGCATCCAGTGCGCCATCCAGCGCAAAACCCGCGCTCTGATCCAGCGTGCCGGCGGCGGAGAATTTAGCGCTGCCAATCGCAAGGTCCGGTCGGCGCAGGGCCTTGAGATCGCCGTTGATTTGCCAATTCTCGCCCTCGGGCTTTTGCAAGGACAGCTCTACCCCGGCCACGGTGGTCGCCCCGCCGGAGACCGGCAGGATCACCGCCGCTTGTCCCTCGGGCGGGGTGATGGCGGCGCGCAGATTGGCGGTTTCCAGATTGGAGCCGACCAGCTTGGCCGCGCCACTTACTTGCAAAGCCCGGGTGCGCAGGGCGAGGCTGTCGAGCTCCATCCCGCCGCTGGCCAAGGTCTGGCCCTTGGTGGTGAAACGCAGGCCGGGGCCGAAAAAGGCGCGATACTCTGGCTGGAGGAGCGGGTCGATGTCCCCTCCAAGGTCGGCGCTAAAGGCCAGACCAGCCTCCAATCCCGAGGCCACATCGCCAAGGCCCGCAAGGGTGACCTGACCGGTGATCCGATCGCTGCCATTGGTGGCAAAGCCGATATCGGCGGTGAAATCCGCCAGCGGCCCTTCGCCCTTGATCGCGAGCTTGAGGTCGGGGCGGCCGGGCAGATCCATCGCAGAGGCAATGAGCCCACCGGGCGCCTCGCTCAGGGCAAGGTCCAGCGAGAGGGTTTCGCTGCTGTTGGAGTAGGCTGCGGTCAGCGCCAGCGCATCGCCGGGGCGATCAAGGCGCGCCACCGAAAGCTTGGTGTCGAGTGCGCCTTCTGCCAGCGACACGGCACCTTCGACCGAAATGCGGGCCTCCTGGCCAGTCAGCGCCGCGCCGAGTTCGATTTCTTTGGCAGATATTTCGCCGATTTCCAACGCGACGGGCAATTCCGGCAGGGAAAAGGGCGTCGCCTCGGGGGTAGGCAGTTCGGGGTCTGCGGGCAGTGCCTTTGGAGCGCGGTCGATGATGATCCGCTCCGCCGTCAGGTGATTGACGGAGAACTGTCCGCGCACCAGCGCCAAGCGGTTCCAATCTAGCTCGGCCCCCTCAACGGTCAGCCAGACGCCATCCTCGTCCGAGACTGTCAGGCGGGCGATCTTCGCTTGCGAGGAGAACGCGCCTTCCAAGCCCTGAACGCTAATGGCGCGGTTGTCGCTGGAGAGGGTGTCCTCAAGGAAGGACACCAAGAGGCCGCCGGACTCCGACGCATCCTGCGCGGCTACCGCAATAGGGCAGAGCGCGGTGCTGGTCGCGAGGATCGAAGAGAGGGCGAGGGTGCGGGCCGAATAAGTCAAAACGCCTGTCCTATGCCGATGTAGAATTGCAGACCATCCGTGGTGTCGCCCGCCACCGGCATGGCGAGGTCGAGGCGGATCGGCCCGATGCCGGTCACGTTATAGCGCAGGCCGATACCGGCACCCGCGTGATATTCGCTGTCGCCGCTGATGAAGCTACTGCTGTCGATGAAGCCCGCGTCGTAAAAGCCGACAAGCGAAATCGTGTCGGTGATCTTGCCACGCACTTCGCCCGACAGCGCGAGATAGCTGCGCCCGCCTGCGGTATTGCCCCCAACATCGACACCCAGCGACTGGAACTCTTGGCCGCGCACCGATCCGGCGCCACCAGAGAAATAGAGCAGGGTGGGCGAGACATTGTCGGCATCTGGTCCGACCAGCGAGCCAAGCTGAACGCGCCCCGCCAGCACCACACGCCCCGAGGCGCCGAGCGCCTTGTAGCCGCGGGCGTCAAGATTCAGCTGCACGCCGGGGTCTCCACCATCCAGTCCGACAAAGGGCACGATCTCGCCATCAAGGTAATAGCCCGCCGAAGGGTCTGTCTTGACGTTGCGCTTGTCTTTTTCGCCACGAATGCGGGCGGCGAGGTATTTGAATTCGCGGTCGCTTCCGTAGGCATCGGTGGCCTGTACCCAGCGCAAGCCGAGGGAGGCCTCCACAAAGCTTGTGTCAGAGATTACGCGTTTCATCCCCACGGCGGCGGTGACACTGGAGGCGCTGTAATGTTCCTCGTCCAGCTTCTCGAGCGAGCCGAGGTAGAACAGTGTGCGATCGGTGCCAAGCGCAGCCGGGCGATCCAGACGGGCCGAAATCGTGCCGTCTGTGTCGCTGGTGCCCAGACCGCTGAGCGACAGGTCGATCTTCAGCCGCTCTGCACCGCCAAACAGGTTGCGGTGCATCCAGGTCGTCGAAAGCTCCACCGCTTCGGAGGATGAAATCTCCACCCCGAAGGTAAAGCGGCGTTTGGGCATGTCTTCGACTTGGGCGATGAAGTCGAGGGTGCCGTCGGGGTTCGCGGTCTCGGCCTGCCGCAGCGAGACACTGCTGAACGCCCCTGTCCGACGCAGGCGCGTGGCCGCTTTGGATACAAGGTCAGGGCTGTAGACTTGACCGGTGCCAAATCCCGCGATCCGCTGAATGGCGTCGCGGCGCACATCCGACTCGCCCTGTACGATCATCCGGCCAAGCCGCAATTTCGGCCCCGGCGCGATGCGCAGTTCCGCATCCAGTCGGTTTTTCACAGCATTCGCGGTGATGTTTTGGCTGGCCAGTTCGACCTTGGGGTGGCCCGCTTGATCCCAAGCGTTCAGCCCAGCCGAGGCAGCCTCTTGGATCACTCCTGTCGATGCTGGGCGGTCTGTTGCGAAATCTGCGGGCAAATCCACCGGTTTGCCTTCGGGAAGTGGAGAAATCACTGCACGACCAAAGGTATAAGGCTGGCCTGGGTCCACCTTGATGGAGATGTTTTGCACCGACTTCGGCGGGTTCAAGAGGTTGATCGCCGCCGCCTCGCGCCCATCGACCTTGATGTTTACCACCGGGGCGAAATAGCCCGCATCATAGAGCACCTGAACCAATGTGCGATAGTCGGAGAGGGCCGCGGCGAGGATCTCTTGCACCTCGGCGTCCTCCGCCAAACCAAGCGCCGCGCTTGCGCCTTGAAGACGGTCGCTGAGATCCTCAGGCGCGCCGGGCGCGGTGAGATTGGCCTCCAGCGCATGTGCAAGGGGAGCCTTCATCAGCCCAGCGGTCAAAGCAAGCGAGAGGGGCAGGGGGCGCAGGCCGCAGAGCAGGCGGCGCGCAAACGGGCGCGCGAGGCGGTGGCGGGTCATGGGGTCTCCGGCAGCGGGCAGTCAAATCGGGCGTTGAGAGGGGCAAATAGCCCTCCCATACGTAATGTCGACGCTACACGGTTGAGACCGGAGAGAAAACCTTTGCTGAGGGTTGGGCGAGGGGGAAAACCACGCGGGCAATAACCCGCCGATCAGCTCTTTGCTGCCATGCTGCGTGCCACGTCGAGCATCCGGGCGGAAAAGCCCCATTCATTGTCGTACCAGCCAAAAATCCGCAACTGGCGGCTGTCCACCATGCGGGTTTCCGGGGCGGCCACCACCAAGGATTCCGGCCGCGCGCGCAGATCAGAGGAGACCAGAGGTTGTTCGGTCCAGCCCAAAATGGGCGAGGCCTCTGCCGCAGATTTCAGCGCCGCGCGCAATTCTGCCTGATCCCAATCGGTTTTGAGACGTGCGACGAGGTCCACCGCTGACACACTGGCGGTCGGTACTCGCACGGCGGCGCCGGAAATCCGACCCGCCAGATGCGGCAGCACCACATCGATCAGATGCATCGCAGAGGTGGTAGTGGGCACCATCGACATCGCTCCGGCGCGCGAGCGGGCATAATCGCCGCGCGGCGTGTCCACCATCGGTTGCGAATTGGTGTAGCAATGGATCGTGGTCATGTGACCCATCTCGATGCCCGCAACCTGATCAACCAGCTGCACCAGCGCGGCCACCGCATTGGTGGTGCAAGACGCGTTGGAGACGACCTTCTCCGCCCCCAAGGCCGCATCGTTAACGCCGTAAACCACGGTGATCTCTGCCGCCGGAGACGGCCCGGAAATCAACACCTTAGAAGCCCCCGCCGCAAGGCCACGCTCCGCCAGATCGGTGCTGCGGGCGATGCCGGTGCAATCCAAGAGCACATCCACGCCAGAGAGGTCGAGCGAGGTGATATTCGCTTGCTGGGTCAGCCGCAGATGCCGCCCGTCGATCACCAGATCGCCGCCTTCCAGCCGCACCTCGCCGGGGTAGACTCCGAAGGTGCTGTCGTATTGGAACAGATAGGCGCACATCTCCGCATCGGCGATATCGTTGATGCAGAGGATCTCGACCCCGGAGCCCGCTGGGGCCTTCAGGATCTGGCGGAGAATCGTGCGGCCGATGCGGCCGAATCCATTGATCGCTATCTTCATGCGCAAAGCTATGGCAGCGGATTTTTCACCCCGCAATCCATGCGCACAATTATCAGGCAGGCTTGATACAATCGCAAATTCTCTGCGGTGCGGCGCGATTTTGCACCAATTGCGACCTGTTGTGGGAGTTTTCCGTCTTGCGCCGGTTTTGTACCACTGGTAGCGTCCGGGCCAGCACATGGGAGAACCGCCCGGCGCGCGATGCGTGCAGGGAACGGTGCCGAAGGAGCAACCGCCCCGGAAACTCTCAGGCCAAAAGGACCGTGTGCTGTGTACTACTCTGGAGAGAGCCCGGCCTGACCGGGACGCCGAAGGGATAACGATCTCAGGCGCAACGGACAGAGGGGGCATCGAAGCGCACGGAATTGGTCTGTGCATAACCTTGGATGCCGGATGCCATTTGACACGATGACATATCCCGATCTCACCGCACCGGCCGCAGCAGCGGAAGGCAGGGCCGAATGACGGAACTGAAGACCACTCCCCTCACAGCCATGCACGAGAGCCTTGGCGCCAAGATGGTGCCCTTTGCGGGCTATCTGATGCCGGTGCAATACCCGTTGGGCGTGTTGAAAGAGCACAATCACACCCGCGAAAAAGCGGGCTTGTTTGACGTCAGCCACATGGGGCAGGTGATCCTGCGCGCCGAAAGCTATGCGGCGATCGCCGCCGCGTTTGAGCGTCTGGTGCCGATGGATGTGCTCGGTCTGCCCGAAGGCCGCCAGCGCTATGGTCTCTTTACCAACGACGCAGGCGGCATCGAGGATGACCTGATGTTCGCCAACCGCTGCGATCACCTCTTTGTGGTGGTCAATGCCGCCTGCAAGGACGCCGATCTGGCGCGGATGAAGGCGGCGCTGGAGCCGGAGATTTCCGTTGAACCTGTGCTGGACCGCGCGCTGATCGCGCTGCAGGGCCCGGCGGCGGAGGCGGCGCTGGAGGCTTTGGTGCCCGGCGTGGCGGCAATGCGCTTCATGGATGTGGGCACTTTTGCTTGGCAGGGCGCAGAACTGTGGATTTCCCGCTCTGGCTATACCGGCGAGGATGGCTACGAGATTTCCGTGCCAGAGACAGAGGCGGAAGATTTCGCGGAGGCGCTTTTGGCGCTGGAGGCGGTCGAGGCCATCGGTCTTGGCGCCCGCGACAGCCTGCGGCTGGAAGGCGGCCTGTGCCTTTATGGTCATGACATCGACACCGAAACCCGCCCGCTGGAAGCGGCGCTGGGCTGGGCCATCCAGAAGGTGCGCCGCCCCGGTGGCGAACGGGCAGGGGGCTTCCCCGGTGCCGAGGCGGTCTTTGCCGATCTCGGTGGCGCAGCCCCGCGCAAGCGGGTTGGCCTGCGTCCCGAAGGCCGTGCGCCGATGCGCGAGGGCGTCGTGCTTTTCGCCAGCGCCGAAGGCGGCGCGCCGATTGGCACCATCACCTCGGGCGGCTTTGGCCCTACGGTGAATGGCCCCGTCGCCATGGGCTATGTCGCGGCAGAGTTCGCGGCCGATGGCACCCAGATTTACGGCGAGCTGCGCGGCAAACGCGCGCCCGTCACCGTGACACCGCTGCCCTTTGTGGCGGCCAATTTCAAACGTTGATCCCCCGTCTCGCGTAGCGGTCCAACACAGGAAGAGAACCCATGAAATACACCGAAGAACACGAATGGCTCATGGTCGAAGGCGATATCGTGACCGTCGGCATCACCTCCCACGCGGCTGAGCAGCTGGGCGATGTGGTATTTGTCGAGCTGCCCGAAGTGGGCACCGAGGTCACCAAAGACGAGGAGATCGTGGTGATCGAATCCGTCAAGGCGGCCTCTGACATTCTCGCGCCGCTCGACGGCGAAGTGGTCGAAGTGAACGAGGCCATCGTGAACGAGCCCTCCAAGGTCAATGACGACCCGGAAGGCGAGGCCTGGTTCTTCAAGCTGAAAGTCTCCGACATGTCGCCGATGGACGACTACATGGACGAGGCCGGTTACAAAGACTTCATCGGCTGAGCTGACCCCTGATTTCGCCCGGCCGATAGGCCGGGCAGCGCCCGCCCCGCCCCCAAGGCGGGCGCTTCGCACCCGCCCGGGCCGGGCGCTGCCCTCCGCGTTTCGCGGAAGCAGAGCCTTATTGTGCCGGCGAAACTGACCAAGGTTACGATCCTGAAGGAGGCGCTGATGCCTTTCGAACCGACAGATTACCTTCCTTACGACTTTGCCAACCGGCGCCACATCGGTCCCTCGCCCGAGGAAATGACCGAGATGTTGAAGGTGGTTGGCGCCGCAAGCCTTGATGCGCTGATCGACGAGACCGTGCCGGCCTCGATCCGCCAGAAGGCCGCATTGGACTTTGGCCGCCCGATGTCCGAGCGCGAATTGCTGTTCCACATGCGCGAAGTGGCGGGCAAGAACAAGGTTCTGACCTCGCTGATCGGGCAGGGCTACCACGGTACCGTGACGCCGCCCGCGATCCAGCGCAACATTCTGGAAAACCCCGCTTGGTACACGGCCTATACGCCCTATCAGCCGGAGATTTCGCAGGGCCGCCTTGAGGCGCTGTTGAACTTCCAGACGATGATTTCCGACCTCACGGGGTTGGAGATCGCCAATGCTTCTCTGCTCGACGAGGCGACCGCCTGTGCTGAGGCGATGACCATGGCGCAGCGGGTTGCGAAATCCAAGGCCAAGGCATTTTTCGTCGACCGCGACTGCCACCCGCAGAACATCGCCGTGGTGCAGACCCGCGCTGAACCCTTGGGGATTGAGGTGATCGTCGGCAACCCCGACAAGCTCGACCCCTCGGCGGTTTTTGGCGCGCTGTTCCAATACCCCGGCACCTATGGCCATGTGCGCGACTTCACCCCGGAGATTGAGGCGCTGCATGCCGCAGGCGCGATTGCCGTGGTGGCGGCTGATCCGCTGTCCCTCACCCTGCTGAAAGAGCCGGGCGCGATGGGGGCGGATATCGCCGTCGGCTCCACCCAGCGCTTTGGCGTGCCGGTGGGGGCAGGGGGGCCGCATGCGGCTTATATGGCGACCAAGGACGACTACAAACGCTCCATGCCGGGGCGGATTGTTGGCGTGTCGATTGATGCCCATGGCAACAAGGCCTATCGCCTGTCGCTGCAGACCCGCGAGCAGCATATTCGCCGTGAGAAGGCCACCTCCAACGTCTGCACTGCGCAGGCTCTTTTGGCGGTGATGGCCTCGATGTATGCGGTGTTCCATGGCCCCAAAGGCCTGCAGGCCATCGCGCAGCGCATCCACCGCAAGGCGGTGCGTCTGGCGAATGGTCTGGAAGAAGCAGGCTTTAAGGTCGACCCCAAGGTGTTCTTTGACACCATCACCGTGGACGTCGGTCCCTTGCAGGCGGCGGTGATGAAATCGGCAGTAGACGAGGGCATCAACCTGCGCCGCGTCGGCGAGACCCGCGTCGGCATCACCGTGGATGAGACCACTCGGCCTGAGACCATCGAAGCGGTCTGGCGCGCCTTTGGGATCGTGCGGGAGGACAATAACTTCACCCCGGAATATCGCGTGCCGGAGCGGATGCATCGGACCTCGGACTATCTGACCCACCCGATCTTCCACATGAACCGGGCCGAGACGGAGATGATGCGCTATATGCGTCGCCTCGCGGACCGCGATCTGGCACTGGACCGGGCGATGATCCCGCTCGGGTCTTGTACCATGAAGCTCAACGCCGCCGCCGAGATGATGCCGCTGAGCTGGCCGGAGTTTTCCACCATCCACCCCTTTGCCCCGGCGGACCAGCAGCTGGGCTATGCGGAGCTGGTGAATGACCTTTCGGCCAAGCTCTGCACCATCACTGGCTATGATGCGATCTCCATGCAGCCGAACTCTGGCGCGCAGGGGGAATATGCCGGGCTTCTGACCATTGCCGCCTACCACAAGGCGCAAGGCGAGGCGCACCGCAACATCTGCCTCATCCCGATGAGCGCGCATGGCACCAACCCGGCTTCGGCGCAGATGGTGGGCTGGAAAGTGGTTCCGGTGAAATCGGCGGCCAATGGCGATATCGACCTTGAGGATTTCCGCGCCAAGGCGGAGAAACACGCGGATGCGCTGGCGGGCTGCATGATCACCTATCCCTCGACCCATGGGGTGTTTGAGGAGACCGTGCATGAGGTCTGCAAGATCACTCATGAGTTCGGCGGGCAGGTCTATATCGATGGCGCCAATATGAACGCCATGGTGGGGCTGAGCCGTCCGGGCGATCTGGGCGGCGATGTGAGCCATTTGAACCTGCACAAGACCTTTGCCATTCCGCATGGCGGCGGTGGCCCCGGCATGGGTCCGATTGGGGTGAAGTCCCACCTCGTGCCGCATCTGCCGGGCCATCCGGAAACCGGCGGCACCGAGGGGCCGGTTTCGGCGGCACCTCTGGGCTCGGCCTCGATCCTGACTATCTCTTGGGCCTATGTGCTGATGATGGGCGGCGCGGGTCTGACGCAGGCGACCAAAGTGGCGATCCTCAACGCCAACTATATCGCAAAGCGGCTCGAGGGCGCTTATGACGTCCTCTATAAAGGACCGACTGGTCGGGTGGCGCATGAGTGTATCCTCGACACGCGTCCCTTTGCCGACAGTGCGGATGTGACGGTGGATGACGTGGCCAAGCGTCTGATCGACAGCGGGTTCCACGCGCCGACGATGAGCTGGCCGGTGGCGGGTACGCTGATGGTGGAGCCGACGGAGTCCGAGACCAAGGCGGAGCTGGATCGGTTCTGCGAGGCGATGCTGTCGATCCGTGCGGAGATCCGCGCCGTTGAAGCGGGCGAGATGCCGCGCGAGAACAACGCGCTTAAGAACGCCCCGCATACGATGGAAGATCTGGTGAAGGATTGGGACCGCCCCTATTCCCGCGAACAGGGCTGTTTCCCGCCGGGGGCCTTCCGCGTCGACAAATACTGGCCGCCGGTCAACCGCGTCGACAACGTCTATGGCGACCGGCATCTGGTCTGCACCTGCCCGCCGATGGACGACTACGCCGAGGCAGCAGAGTAAGCGGTTATTAAGCGGTCGCGCCCCCGTGCCGGGGGCGCGACTGGTTTGAGCAGAGCCCTTCCCTTGCGGGGAGGGCTCTGCGCTTTTGCCGCCATCGTGACGGCTCTTGCCGGGCGGGGGGACTGGTCTACCTGTCGAGCATAATCAACAGGGAAGAGCGCAATGACGAATGAGACCAAGACGCGCCGCAGAACGGCGCAGGATTTCCATCCTCGGATTTTGGAGATCTTTGACGGCTATGTGCACGGCAAGATCACCAAGCGGGAGTTTATGACCCAGGCCGGGCGCTATGCGGCGGCGGGGGTGACCGGGGCGATGCTGTTGGATCAGCTGCAGCCGAATTACGCGCTGGCCGAGCAGGTGGCGCCGGATGATCCTGCGATTGAGACTACCGTGGTGGAGTATCAAAGCCCGGAGGGGCATGGAGTCATCAAGGGGCTGATGGCGAAGCCTGCCGGGGTCACGGGCAAGCTGCCTGCGGTCTTGGTGGTGCATGAGAACCGTGGCCTCAACCCCTATATCGCGGATGTGGTGCGGCGGGTGGCCAAGGCGGGCTATCTGGCGCTGGGTCCGGATGGGCTCTCGCCCCTCGGCGGTTATCCCGGCACCGATGAGGCAGGGCGCGAGATGCAGAAGTCCATGGATGGGGCCAAGCTGATGAATGACTTCTTCGCGGCCTTTGAGTTCCTGCGCGACCATGAAGGGGCAACCGGCAAGGTCGGCGCGGTGGGGTTCTGCTATGGCGGCGGCGTCTGCAATGCTTTGGCGGTGGCTTATCCGGAGATGGCAGCCTCGGTGCCGTTTTACGGACGGCAGCCTGCGGCAGAGGAAGTACCCGCGATCGAGGCGCCCTTGATGCTGCATTACGGCGGGCTGGATGAGCGGATCAATGCGGGCTGGCCGGACTATGAGGCGGCGCTAAAGGCAAAAGGCAAGCGCTATGAGGCCTTCATTTATGAGGGCGTCAACCACGGGTTCCACAATGACACCACGCCGCGCTACGACGAGGCGGCGGCGACCTTGGCCTGGGAGCGGACGCTTGGGTTCTTTGGCCAGCACCTGAGTTGAGGGGCGCGCCGCGGTGTGACGCGCGGCGCAGTTGGGTCAATAGCCTTTGGCGCGGTCGACCTCGTGCAACAGGGGCTCGCCTGCGCCAAGGCGGCGCAGGTTCTCCACCACATCGCCTATCGCATCGCCCAAATGCCAGCCGGAGACATGCGGCGTGATGGTGACGCAAGGATGCGACCAGAGCGGGCTGTCTTCGGGCAGGGGTTCGGTGCGCAACACGTCAAGAACCGCGTGACCGGGGCGGCGCTGGTAGAGGGCGGAGGCGAGGGCGGCCTCGTCAATCAGATCACCGCGCCCGGCATTGATCAGGGTGGCGCCCTGTTTCATCGCGGCCAAAGCCTCGGCCCCCAACAGATCGCGGGTGTCGGCGGTGGAGGGCAGGATGGCGCAGACATAATCGCTCTCGCCCAGCAGCCCGCGCAACCCGTGATCGCCGGTGAGGCAGGTGACGCCCGATATGGATTTCTCCGACCGGCTCCAGCCCAGGACCTTGAACCCCATGTCGCGCATCAGGGTCGCGGTGAGGCCGCCGATATGGCCCAGGCCGAGCACGCCCACCGTGACCTCAGCCGGGCGGCGCGGCGCAACCGGATCCCAGAGTGCGCGGGCCTGTGCCTTTTCGTGGTAGTCCATGTTGCGAATGCCGCGCAGCACATAGGCCAGGCAATATTGCGCGATCTCGCGGGCGGGTTCCTCGGGTTTCAGGCGGGCCACCCGCACATGGGGCGCCAGCAGGGGATGGTTGACGATGGTCTCTACCCCGGCACCGAGCTTTTGCACCAGTTGCAGGTTTGGCAGGCGGGCGGGCAGGTCGGATCGCAGCGTTGAGACCGCCATCATCGTCACCTCGTCAAGGTTGCCGGGCTTGGCGGCAGTGCGAATATCTGCCTTGGGATCCAGCGTGCGCAGCTCTTTCGCGAGATCCTCCTCGCTGTACCAGCCGTTTTGTCCGATCTCGATCAGCAGTGCCATGCCCTTGGTCCTTCGTCTTGTTTCTGCGCGTCTTTTAATGCCTCCGAGCAGATTGCCGCCCGTGACGTGCCGTCACTGTGCTGGACAGGGCGCGCTTTGCCAAGCCATGCTGCGCAGGCAAAATGGGAGGTGCGGCATGGAGATGAATTTGGGGCTGCGGCCCGAGGTGCGCGATCTGCTCGCGCGGGTGGCGGCGATGGTGCGCGACGAGATCATGCCGCTGGAGGCAGAATACCACGCCGAGATCGCCAAGGGCGACCGCTGGGCCTATACCCCGCGTCAGGCCGAGATCCTTGAGGGGCTGAAGGCCAAGGCCAAGGCGGCAGGTCTGTGGAACTTATGGCTGACCGACTCGGAGCGGGGTCTGGGCCTCAGCACCGTGGAATACGCCTATTTTGCCGAGGAAATGGGCAAGACGCCCTTGGGGGCCGAGGTGTTTAACTGCTCCGCGCCGGATACCGGCAATATGGAGGTGTTTGAGCGCTACGGCACCGAGGCGATGAAAGAACGCTGGCTGAAACCGCTGCTCGCCGGGGAAATCCGCTCAGCCTATCTGATGACCGAGCCGGATGTGGCCAGTTCGGATGCCACCAATATCGCCATGTCCTGTGTGCGCGACGGCGATGACTATGTGCTCAATGGCGAGAAATGGTGGATTTCCGGCGCCGGCGATCCGCGCTGCCGGGTCTATATCACCATGGTCCGCACCGGGGGCGAGGAGGTGCCGAAGCACCAGCGCCATTCGATGATCGTGGTCCCGGCAGAGGCCTCGGGCATCGAGATCCTGCGCCCGATGCAGGTCTATGGTCATGACGATGCACCGCATGGCCATATGCACCTGCGGTTCACCGATGTGCGGGTGCCTGCGGAAAACCTGCTGCTGGGCGAGGGGCGCGGTTTTGAGATCGCGCAGGGGCGGCTTGGGCCGGGGCGCATTCACCACTGTATGCGCGCGATCGGTCAGGCGGAAGCGGCGCTGGAGCTGATGTGTCGGCGGTCCCTGCAACGACAAGCCTTTGGCAAGCCCTTGGCGCAGCTTGGCGCGAATTACGACATCATCGCGGAATGCCGGATGGAGATCGAGATGGCACGGCTTCTGTGCCTTAAGGCGGCGTGGTATATGGATCAGGGCGATGCGCGGGCGGCAGCGCCTTGGATCAGCCAGATCAAGGTGATCGCGCCGCGGGTGGCGCTGAAAGTGATCGACGAGGCGGTGCAGATGCATGGCGGGGAGGGGATCAGTCAGGAGACCACGCTGGCGCGCGCCTGGACTCATGTGCGCACCCTGCGCCTTGCCGATGGGCCGGACGCGGTGCACCGCCGTCAAGTGGCGCGGGCCGAACTCAAACGCTACACGCAGGAGCAGATGTGACCGAGACCCCGTGCTTTTTCCACCAGCGCGCCGATGGCGTCTTTGTGGGCAATGACCCCGCGCGGGGGCCGTGGTCCGAGGATCATTGCCACGCGGGCCCCGTGGCCGGGCTGGTCGCACGGGCGGCAGAGGTCGAGGTCGGCCCGGGCAAGGTGCTGACCCGCCTCACCATGGATGTGCTGCGCCCGGTGCCTTTGGCGGGCATTCGGGTGGCGGCAGAGACCACGCGGCACACCAAGACCCTCGCCACCACGCGAGTAACGGTGCATGACCTTGATGATCTTTTGCTGGTGCAGGCGACTACCATGCATCTGTCCGAACGGGACCTTGGTCCGGTGCCAACCCCGCACGTGTATGCACCCAAGATTGAGGAAGCCACGCCCGGCCCGTTTGCCATCGGCACTGGGCGGCATGAAAAGCCGAACTTCGCCCGCCTGTTAGAGGCGCGCTATCCTCCCGGGCATGGCTTTGGTCCCGGTCCCAAGACGCTCTGGCTCCGGACGCCGGCGCTGGTGGAGGGTGAAGAAACCTCGCCCGTGCAGGGCATCTGCGCGCTGGCGGATTGCGGCAATGGCATCTCATGGAACCAGCCCACCAGCGAGATGGGGTTTATGAACACTGATCTCACGCTGCAAATCCACCGGATGCCGGATCCGGGTTGGCATGCCTCCGAGGCGATCTCGCATTGGCAGTCGAATGGTATCGGCATGTCGCAGGCGGTGCTCTATGACACCAAAGGGCCTGTTGGGACGGCCTTGCAGACCTTGGTGCTGTTTCCAGCGGGCTAAGCGCGATCCCCGGCAAACACCGGCTCCGGATAGCCAACCCGCGCGAGGTAGAGCCCGTGGCCGGGGCAAACCGGCCCGCAGGCGGCGCGGTCGCGCGCCTCTAGGGCGTCGCGCACATGCTCGGGCGTCCAACTGCCGGCGCCGACCCGCTCCAGCGTGCCGACAAAGCTGCGCACCTGATTGTGCAGGAAGCTGCGGGCGCGCACGTGGAAATGGATCTCCGGCCCCGACAGGCCCATCACCCGCTCCACCCGCAACTCATCCAGCGTTTTGACCGGGCTTGCGGCCTGACAGATGGAGGAGCGGAAGGTGGTGAAATCGTGATTGCCCAGAAGGTAGTTCGCCCCCGCCTGCATGGCGTCGACGTCTAGCTCGTGGTTGATCCGCCAGACCTGCCCCTCGTCATGGGTGGCGGGCGCGCGGCGCATTAGGATGCGGAACAGATATTGCCGCTCCACCGCGCTGAAACGCGCGTGCCAGTCATCGGCCACCCGAGCAGCATCGACGATGGCAACCGGATTGGGCTTGAGGTGAAAGTTCAGCGCCTCGCTCAGCCGGAAAGGGTCCCAGTCTTTCTGAAGGTCGCAATGCGCCACCTGACCCAAGCCATGCACCCCGGTATCGGTGCGCCCGGCGGCGGCGATGGTATGGTCGCCCGGCTCCAAGCGCGACAGGGCCGCCTCAATCGCGCCCTGCACCGAGGGCAGGTCCTTTTGCCTCTGCCAACCGGCAAAGGGTTTCCCGTGATATTCGACTTTCAAAGCAATGCGCGGCATGGGCCGAGGGCCTAGCGCGCCTTTGGGCAACAGGCAAGCCCTGCTCTGCCGCGAGACCCTTTCAACCGCGCCTCTGCCTGCTTATGTTTATCGCAACAACATCGAGAACCATAAGGGCAGCACGCAGGTGGCACGAATTTCAGGGGTGACGGGGCTGGCAGCGGACCTCGCAGACGGGGTGCTGCGCGGGGCAGAGAGCCTTGGCGACCTGGCCACCAGCCCCTTTGGCGAACCGACCCTGCGGCTGGGCGTTACCGGCTTGGCGCGGGCGGGCAAGACGGTGTTTATCACCTCGCTGGTGGCCAACTTGTTGAACCGAGGCCGGATGCCGCAGCTCGCCGCCGTGCGCGAGGGCCGGGTGGAGGCCGCCTATCTGCAACCGCAGCCCGACGACACCGTGCCGCGGTTCGAGTTTGAAAACCACCTTGGCGCCTTGACCGGACCCGCGCCCCATTGGCCCGAGAGCACCCGCGCGGTCTCCGAACTGCGGCTCAGCCTGCGACTTCGGCCCAATGGGTTTTTCGCGGGGCTGACGGGGTCAAAAATCCTGCATCTCGATATCATCGACTATCCCGGCGAATGGCTGCTCGACTTGGCGCTGCTGGACAAGGATTTCGCCACTTGGTCGCGCGAGGTGCTGACCCGCATTGAGACCCGCGCGGAGGCGGATGGGTTTAAGGCGGCGCTGAAGGCCGCCGATCCCGAGGCCGCGCATGAAGAGACAATTGCCCAAGGCCTCAGCGCTGCCTTTGCTGACTATCTGCAGGCGGCGCGTCGGGCGGGATATTATGACTGCACGCCGGGGCGCTTTCTGCTGCCGGGCGATCTAGCCGGCTCGCCCGTCTTGACCTTTGCGCCCATGCCTGCCGGCGAGGCGCCCAAGGGGAGCCTGCATCGCGAGATGGCGCGGCGGTTTGAGGCCTATAAGGCCCGCGTGGTGCGCCCCTTCTTTCGCGATCACTTCGCGCGGATTGACCGGCAGGTGGTGCTGGTCGATGCGCTGGGCGCGCTGCATTCCGGCCCCCGCGCGGTCGAGGACCTGCGCCGCGCCATGGCGGATATCCTCAGCGCCTTTCGCCCCGGCTCGAACGGGGTGCTAAGCCAGATTTTGCGGGGCAAGCGGGTGGAGAAGATCCTGTTTGCCGCCACCAAGGCCGACCATCTGCACCACCAGCAGCACCCGCAACTGACCGCCATCATTGAGGCCCTGACGCAGGAGGCGCGGGATCGTGCGCGCTTTGCCGGGGCAGAGACGGCGGCCCTGTCGCTCGCCGCGCTGCGCGCCACCACCGAGGAATTGCGCCCTCATGACGGGGCAGAGCTGCCCTGCGTGCGCGGCATTTTGGAGGAGACCGGCCGCGCTGCGGCGCTCTATCCCGGTAAGCTGCCCGAGGACCCCGGCCAATTGCTGACTCCCGCGCGGCAGGGGGCGGAGAAATGGCTTGACGGCGGGTTTTCCTCCATGCGGTTTGCGCCGCAGCCTCTGACGCTAAAGCCGGGCGATGGCCCGCCGCATATTCGGCTCGACCGGGCGGCAGAATTCCTGATCGGGGACCGCCTATGACCACGGTTCTGCGCCCCGCAACTCCGCTGGATGCCGGTAGACTCGGGGTGATCCTGCATCGGTTTGAGGCGGAGACCCCTTGGATGCCAAAGGAACATTCTTGCGCAGAGGCGATCAGCTTTTGCGACCGGATGATCGCGCGCGGTTGGGTGACGGTGGCCACAGTGAGGGGCGCAGTTGTAGGCTTCCTCGCCCGCGACGGGGCGGAGGTCTGCGCGCTCTACCTCGCGCCAGAGGCCTGCGGGCTCGGGCTGGGTAAGGCTTTGCTCGATCAGGCGAAATCCGCCTCGCCGCGGCTGACCCTCTGGACCTTTCAGGCCAATGAGGGGGCGCAGCGGTTTTACTTGCGCGAAGGGTTTACTGAGCAGCGCCGCACCGATGGGGCGCGCAACGAGGAAGGCCTGCCCGATATCGAATACCACTGGCGCGCGCCTCGTGAGGTGCCCGCGAAATCTGCGGCGGAGGCGGCAGCATGAGCCAGAAACCCATCGTGTTTGATCTCGACGCCGAGGATCAAGGCCCAAGCGTCGCCGAGGCGCCGCCGGTGCCTGATCTGGACTTGCCCCCCGTGGTGCAAACCCCGGTGCAGGGGGCGGCGACCGCTCTTGGCGCAAAAAAGGGTGGCGGGTTTGGGCGCTGGATCTGGGGGCTGCTTGCAGGTCTTGTGACCACCATCGCCTCGGTCGCGGCCTGGGATTATGCCATGGGGCTTTTGGACCGGATGCCGATCCTTGGCATGGTGATCTCGGCGGCCATGGCGGCGCTTTTGCTGGTTCTGTTGGGGCTCTGCCTAAAGGAACTGGCCGCCTTAGGCCGTTTGCGCCGGGTTGAGAGCCTGCGGAAATTCGCACTGGCGGCGCGCAGCGGCTCCCTTGCCGAGGCGCAGGCGCAGGTTTCTGCCCTGTTGAAATTCTACGAGGGGCGCGGCGATCTTGAATGGGCGCGCCGCAACGTGAGCGAGCGGCGCGGCGATCTGTTGGACGCCGATGCCTTGGTCGATCTGGCCGAAGCAGAGCTGATGCGCCCGCTCGATGCCCGCGCCGTGGTCGAGATCGAAGGAGCCGCGCGGCAAGTCGCCGGCGTGACCGCGCTGGTGCCGCTGGCGCTGGCCGATGTGATCACCGCGCTGGTGGCGAGCCTCAGGATGATCCGCCACATTGCCGAGATTTACGGCGGGCGCTCGGGCTTCTTCAGCTCGTGGCGCCTCACACGCGCGGTGCTGTCGCATCTGGTCGCCACGGGGGCGGTGGCGGTGGGCGATGACCTCATCGAGCCCTTGCTGGGCGGCTCCGTCCTCTCCAAACTCTCCCGCCGCTTTGGCGAGGGGCTGGTGAACGGCGCTTTGACCGCGCGGGTTGGCCTTGCGGCGATGGAGGTCTGCCGACCGATGGCCTTTACCGCGCTGAAGAAACCCTCGACTCGCAAAGTGGTGCAACGGGCGCTGACCGGCGTGTTTGGCCAAGGCAAACAGGGCTAGGCGCCTCAGAACAGGCGCGGCGGCGCGTCTTTGGGTTGGCGCATGGAGACGACGCCCGCCCGAAACCCCTCGCCAATGCGATCCGCCAGCGCGCCCCAGGCCTGCGCCTGCTCGGGCGAGACGGTGCGCGCTAAGGTCGCATGAAACAAAGCCAACCAAAGGGCAAAATGCTCCGGCTCAATCTCTCGGGTGGTGACATGTACCCGCATCGGATTGCCGGAGTAACTGCGCTCGCGCAGGATCGCATTGCGCCAAAAGGCGGCGATCTTCGCCTCATGCTCGTGCCAATCGGTGACATGGGCGGCAAAGACCGGACCTAAGACCTCATGCCGCCGCACCGCGCCGTAAAATACCGTGACCACGCGGTCGATCGCTGCGCCGGTGATCTCAAATCGGGCGAGGGGGGCGTCTAGGGTCATGGGGCTTTGGCCTGCGGCAAGGAAACACGTCCCCTCACACCTAGGGGCTTTGCCACGCGGGTGAAAGAGGGCGCCATGACGCAGCGCTTTACCCTGCCCAAAACAGCGCCTATAAGCGCGGCTATGACACCGACTGCAACACGACGCGTGGCAATCATTATTCGAATTAGAAACCCGGCGCTCTGATCCAGACGAGACGCCGGGCAAAGGTGCTTGAGTGATCGCACCGAAGCGAATATTCCCCAAACCGATCCGTTGATGCAAAAGGACGCCACCGATATGTGCGCCGACACGCCCGAAGCCCCCGATTACAAAGATACACTAAACCTGCCGCAGACCGATTTCCCGATGCGTGCGGGCCTGCCGAAGCGCGAGCCAGCCTGGCTCGACCGTTGGGCAAAAATTGGCGTCTATGACCGCCTGCGCGAGAAAGAGGGCCGCACGCCCTTCACGCTGCACGACGGTCCTCCCTACGCCAACGGGCACCTGCACATCGGTCATGCGCTGAACAAAACCATCAAGGACATGATCGTCCGCAGCCATCAGATGATGGGCTTTGACAGCCGCTATGTCCCGGGCTGGGACTGCCACGGTCTGCCGATCGAATGGAAGATCGAAGAGCAGTACCGCAAGAAGGGCAAGAACAAGGACGCGGTGCCGGTTATCGAATTCCGTCAGGAATGCCGCAAGTTCGCCGAGGGCTGGATCGACATCCAGCGCGAGGAGTTCAAACGGCTCGGCATCACCGGCAATTGGGCCGATCCCTATATCACCATGGACTATCATGCCGAGGCGGTGATCGCCGACGAGTTCATGAAGTTCCTGATGAACGGCACCCTCTATCAGGGCTCCAAGCCCGTGATGTGGTCGCCGGTCGAGAAAACCGCATTGGCCGAGGCCGAGGTCGAGTATCACGACAAGGAAAGCTTCACCATCTGGGTGAAGTTCAAAGTGGCCGAGCCTGCGGATCACAAACTGGCTGGCGCCTATGTGGTGATCTGGACCACGACCCCCTGGACCATGCCGTCGAACAAGGCTGTGGTCTATGGCGAGGGTATCTCTTACGGTCTCTATGAGGTCACCGGGACGCCCGAGGAATGCTGGGTCAATGTCGGCGACAAGTACCTCTTGGCTGACAATCTGGCCGCAGATGTGTTCAAACGCGCGCGCCTGTCCGAGGATCAGTACACCCGCGTTGCTGACGTTCCCGTCGCTGATCTGGCAGGCATTGGCCTCACTCACCCGCTCGCCGGGGCCGAGGGTGGCAATGGCGAATGGGACGATATCCGCGACTTCCGCGCGGCAGAGTTTGTCACCGATACCGAGGGTACCGGCTTTGTGCATTGTGCGCCGAGCCACGGGATGGAGGAATTTGAACTCTATCGCGATCTTGGGATGCTGGAGCAGGTCATCACCTATAACGTGATGGATGACGGCGGCATGCGCCCCGACATGCCCTTCTTTGGCGGCACTTATATCCTCAACCGCAAGGGCGGTGAGGGCGATGCCAATACCGCGATCATCAACAAGCTGGTTGAGGTCGGCGGTCTGCTGGCGCGTGGCAAGATCAAGCACAGCTATCCGCACTCCTGGCGGTCCAAAGCGCCGATCATCTATCGCAACACGCCGCAGTGGTTTGCCGGTGTGGACCGCAAGATGGATGACGGCATGGGCCAATATGGCGACACCATCCGCGAACGCGCCCTGCGCTCCATCGACGAGCTGGTGAAATGGACGCCGAAGACCGGTCGCAACCGTCTCTATTCGATGATCGAATCGCGGCCCGACTGGGTTCTGTCCCGTCAACGCGCTTGGGGCGTGCCGCTCACCTGCTTCACCAAGAAAGGCGCGCTGCCGACCGATGCCGACTACCTTCTGCGCAATGCAGAGGTGAACGCCCGCATCACTGCCGCCTTTGAGGAAAAGGGTGCGGACGTCTGGTACGAAGAGGGCTTCAAAGAGAAGGTGCTCGACGGTCTGGCGGACCCCGAGGCCTATGACCAAGTTTACGACGTGCTCGACGTGTGGTTCGACTCTGGCTCCACCCATGCCTTTGTGCTGCGGGACCGGGCGGATGGTACCGAGGACGGCATCGCAGACGTCTATATGGAAGGTACCGACCAGCACCGCGGCTGGTTCCACTCCTCGCTGCTGCAGGCCTGTGGCACCAAGGGCCGCGCGCCTTACCGCAACGTGGTGACCCACGGGTTCACGCTGGACGAGAAGGGCATGAAGATGTCCAAGTCGCTCGGCAATACCATCGTGCCTGAGGAAGTCATCAAGCAATACGGCGCGGATATTCTGCGTCTGTGGGTGGCACAGGCCGACTATACCGCCGACCAGCGGATCGGGCCGGAGATCCTGAAAGGCACCGCCGATAGCTATCGCCGCTTGCGCAACACCATGCGGTTCATGCTCGGCTCGCTTGGCGATTTCTCCGAAGATCAGCGTGTGGCCCCGGCAGACATGCCCGAGTTGGAACAGTGGGTGCTGCACCGTCTGGCTGAACTCGATCACACCGTGAAAGCAGGCTATAAAGCGTTTGACTTCAACGGTGTGTGGCAGTCGATCTTCAACTTCGCCACCGTGGACCTGTCGGCCTTCTACTTCGACATCCGCAAGGATGCGCTCTATTGTGATGGCGACACGCTGAATGCCCGCGCCGCGCGCACGGTGCTCGATATCCTGTTCCATCGCCTGACCACCTGGCTTGCGCCGATCCTGGTCTTCACCATGGAAGAGGTCTGGCTGGAACGGTTCCCGGGTGACGACAGCTCGATCCATCTGGTCGATATGCCGGACACGCCGCGCGACTGGATCAACGAGCCTTTGGCGGCGAAATGGGCCAAGGTCCGCCAAGCCCGCCGCGTCGTCACCGCCGCGCTTGAGGTGCAGCGGACCGACAAGGTGATCGGTGCTTCGCTTGAGGCTGCGCCTGTGGTGCATGTGCGTGAGGCGGATGTGCTGGCAGCCCTGAAATCGGTGAACTTCGCCGATGTCTGCATCACGTCCGACGTGCAACTGACCGGCGATCCGAGCCCCTCTGAGGCCTATCGCTTGCCAGAGGTCGAGGGCATCTCTGTCGTGTTCGAGAAAGCCGAAGGCGAGAAATGCCAGCGTTGCTGGAAAATCCTGCCGGATGTGGGAAGCCATGCACATGCCGGGACCTGCGGTCGCTGCGACAGCGCATTGAACGGCTAAACCTCAGGCCAACCAATACCTAGAAACAAAGAAACGCCCGGAGATCTGTCTCCGGGCGTTTTTCTGATCGACGGTCAGGAGGGGGCAGGGCCGATCAGGCTGCCAGTGCATGAAGTCGGGGGACAAGTGACCTCAGGCAGCGGCACGGGACAACACATCCCGTGTGGCGGTGTACATGTCCTGCGCATAGGAGCCGAGGGAGGAGCCTCGATAGAGGTCTTCATCCTCGGTCCGCTCCAGTTGCTCCTCAAAAAGCCGTTCCAAGGGCGGCTCTGCAAGGGGTTCCGGCGGCGGTGGCGCATCGGGCGCAGGGAGCGCTAGGACCTCGGACGGTGGTTCAGCCTCCAGCCGCTCGTAGTCCGGCTGGCTCATCAACGTATCCATGTCCCGATCGCGCGGGGCGGCGTCATCGCTGAGGAAGTTCATCAGGCGACTGTTGCCAAGCTCTGAACCGGTTGCACCGCCCGAGTCGGATCGCAGCGAGACTTCTTCGGTTTGAACAAGCGCCACAACCTCTTGCGGGCTCACCGGGCCACCAGAGTATGGCCGCATTTCTGGTATCATATCAGGCTCCTTTCCACATCTGTGACGGGCCAAGCGGGCCCGCAGGAATGATCCTGATGAATATAACACCGATTTGGGTCAGGAGAGCGTGGTGGCTAAATTTGTCTTAATGCAATTGCGTGGTGGTTTGGTTTCGAATTTTCCGCCGCTCGCAAGACTTTGCTAATTTAATTTAAATGACGTCATTTGTCGTGATGGAGATTTTACTGCTCCGGCATCCGTAAAGCACAAAAAAAGCGGCCCGAGGCCGCCTTTTTCATCGAGGTGATTTGTCCGGGTGCGAGACCCCTCGATCCGCGGATCAGGCCGCTTTAGACAGTTCTTTCAGGGTGCGCTCGTAGTTTTCACGTGCGATCAGCGCGCTCATGGGCATCGGGCCTTCGACGTTGCCGGACATGACGCCAGCCATGTAGCGGGACATGTCGATGCTGCCTGCGTTGATCTGGGTGATGTCGCCTGCGCGAATGGAGTCCTGAACTTCCAAGACCGGGTCAAAGTTCTTCGCCTGAGAAGATTTGCCATGCAGGGCGGCTTCGCGGCCGATCACAAAAGCCATGCCGTGACCGTTGCTTGCCTTTTTGGTACCCACAATAGCGCGGTGTGTCTCTTGTTTCAGAGACTGCGCTTCGTCAGAGGCATGACCAGACACGTGGCCCTGCATGGAGCGATAAACACTGAGGTTGGCGGCGTTGGCAGCAGTTACGATCATTTTGTTCACCCGAATATCAAAGTTGTTGATTCATATTTTAGACAAACTGGGTGATAACTCACGCAAATCTTAACGAATTGGTTAACGCATTTGGAGGGGCGCTCTCTCCGCAAGACTCGCTGATCGCGAAAAAGAGGAGGGCGGCCTCCTCTTTTGTATTCCTATTTCGCGGTTTGGGTTGGATTTGTCGAAAATTTTCGACAATTGGCCCAAAGAAACAGAAGGCCACCTTTTTTAGATATAGGGGCGTGCACCGGCATAAAGGCGGCTGGCTTCTTTCTCGGTGGTGCGATGGGGACGCTGACTTGCCAGCACAGCGCTTTCCAGTGCCGAGGGCACCATCGGCAGGCGGGACATCACCACCGTTTCAGTCTTCAGGTCCTCGGCATTGGCTTCGCGCGGGAAGACTGCTCGTGCCGCAGACTTCTGCAACAGGGCCATCGCCTGCGCCAGTTGTTGCGATCCAATGGGGCCTGCAACCTTCCGGTATGCTTCAGAGGCGGCGGGAAGGGGGGCCGGTTTTGTCGGTTCGTCTTGATCCGTAGACATCGAGAAACACTCCTGAACGAAAAACGGGAAACTCGGTTACTGATGTCTGAGTGTGGAGAATTATACTTAACGTTTCCCTTAATCCGCGAGGTCTGAGCACGAGGCAGCGCTAAACAGCAATAAAAAAACGACTCCGCAGGGGCGAAGCCGTTCGAATTTGTCGCTTTGCTTCCGGTTTAGGTCAGCTGCGGCTGGGCACGATCTGCTGTGCGATGCCGACCAGCAGCAGGTAGATCGAGGTCAACATCAAGGCGACATGCACGAAGGGGCCCGGGTTGAAATCCACCCATGCGGTCCAGCCCGCGAGCGAGGTCCAGACCAGAGCAATTGGCAAAGAGATGTTGCGCCAGCGTTCGGTGCGTACCGGGTGGATGAACTTCAGCGGCAGGAACATCGCACCGGCCAGCACAGTGACCAGACCCAGAGAGACCCAATGGTTCGGCTCCAGCGCAAAGATCACAAGGACCAGCATATTCCAGCACCCGGGAAAGCCGGAGAAGGAGTTGTCCTTGGTCTTCATCCGCGTGTCGGCGAAGTACATCGCACTTGCAAACGTAATGACGATGATCGCGGCCCATCCGGTCCAGCCAGACATCAAATCCGACTTGAACAGGGCGAAGGCGGGAATGAAGACATAAGTTAGGTAGTCGATGATCAGATCCAGCAACACGCCGTCAAACTGCGGTGCGTTGGTTTTGACGTCGTAGTGGCGCGCCAGCGGGCCATCGACCCCATCGACGGCAAAGGCCACCACCAGCCAGAGAAACATCAGATCCCAGCGCGCATCGACGGCAGCCAACATCGCCAGCATGGCGAAAACAGCTCCGGTTGCGGTCAGGAGGTGAACAGAAAGGGCGCGAAATTCGTTCGTCATCTGCCCGTGATGACGAATTTCCCCGGTCGCCGCAACCCGCAAGGGCGGCTTGCGTGGGAAAACGTGACGATTGCCCGTGTACTTTCCTGCGGTCTTGGTGTTCATTCTGAAACCCAGACCCGACCCCGGACAGCTGGCCGCGATGACGGCGCTCTCCACAGACAGCGAGGCAGGACAATGGCCAGATATGACGGTTATGTGCTTCGGCAACTGATTGTCATGTGGTGTTTCTTCACCTTGATCTTGGCTGGTGTGTTCTGGATTTCTCGATCCATCGGGCTGTTTTCGACCCTGCTCAGCGGCGGGCATTCTCCTTGGGTGTTTTTCCAACTGACAGCTCTTACCCTGCCGACCCTGTTGCGTACTGTGATGCCGATGGCGATTTTTGCCGCCGTCGTTTACGTGACCAACCGATTGCGCCGTGAAAGCGAGTTGGTGGTGATGCAGGCAACCGGCGCAAGTCCGCTCAGGTTGGCACGTCCCGTGCTGTATTTCGCGGCATTGGCCTCGATCATGATCGGGACAATTACCACCGTATTGCGCCCCGCGTCGCTGGAGGCGTTCGAGGCGCGGCAGGCTGAGCTGGAACAGGATCTGGCGGCAAAACTGCTCAAAGAAGGCACCTTCTTGCACCCTGTCGATGGTGTCGTGGTCTATTTTGGGGAAATTGACCCGAATGGGACGCTGCGCGATGTCTACATCTCGGATCGTCGCACCCCGTCGCGTCCACTGACCTACACAGCTTCTGAAGCCTATTTGGTTCAGGATCAGGGCGGCATCTATGTGGTCTTGGTCAACGGCATGGCGGCCCGCTTTGACGCAACGAGCGAGAGGCTTTCGGCCACGTGGTTCGATGACCTTTCGGTGGATATCTCCGGCTACGGCAGGTTGGATATGCCGGATGTGGATGATTTGCGCGCGCTTCCTACGCTGACGCTGATGTCCTCACGCGACACAATGGTCGAGCGCGGGCTGTTCTCTGAGGGGGAGTTGGTCGAGGAGTTGCACGAGCGGTTTTCGTGGATTGGCATCTGCATCGCGATTGCGCTTATCGGGTTCACCGCCTTGATGACCGGGGTGCATTCGCGGTTCGGGCTGTGGAGCCAGATCGTTTTGGCCTTTGTCGTGCTGATCGGAGTTGAGGGCGCGCGAGGCGCGGCTTCCGGTGTTGTGCTTGAGCATCCTGGGCTTTGGTGGGTCTACCATACACCGACCCTGATAGGCTGTTTGATCGCCGCGGGCTTCCTCTCGGTCGCAGGTCGCCCGCTGTTTCGTCGACGCACGCGCGAGCAGGTGTGAAAACCTGAGGAATTTTGTCGCCGACATTTATTCTAATTTGTGATTGTCAAGAAAGCTTCACGGGATTATGACAAAACCGTTAAGCGCTTGATGCATTTCTGCATCGGTGTCGCCTGAGCCAGGTCGTTTCACCCAGCTCAATCAGGCAAGGAGCAGACCCCTAATGACGATGCCCCCGTCCGTTGGACAGGAAACCGATGGAATCCGCGTCTCCATCATTAGCCCGATGCACAATGAGAGCGAGAATGTTGCCGCCCTCATCGCTGAAATCGCAGAGGTCCGGGCTGCGCTCCCTCCGAGCGAGTTGATTCTGGTGGATGACGGCTCCAAGGACGACACGGCCCGTTTGATTGCAGAGCATATGGTGGATCGTCCTTGGTTGCGTCTGGTGCAGCATAAACGTGCGGCAGGGCAGTCGGCTGCAGTGCATAGCGGTGTTTTGGCGGCGCGGGGCAGCCTGTGCTGCACGTTGGATGGCGATTTGCAGAACCCGCCCTCGCAATTGGTGCCGCTTTGCGCGCCTTTGCTGGATGCCTCGGTGGCAGTGACCCTCGGCTTAGTCGCGGGGCAGCGTCAGGGGCGTCAGGACACGCTTTCCAAACGCTTGGCGTCCAAGGCGGCAAATGCGATCCGCTCTTTTATTCTGAGCGACAGCACGCGGGACACAGGCTGCGGTCTCAAAGCCTTTCGCCGGGATGCCTTTCTGGAACTGCCGTTCTTTAATCACATGCACCGGTATCTGCCTGCACTGTTTGCGCGTCATGGATGGGATGTTGCCCATGTGGATGTGACGCACCGGGCCCGGCTCGGCGGGCAGTCGAAATACACCAATATTCAACGCGCGTTTGTGGGCATTTGGGATCTGCTTGGCGTGGCTTGGCTGATCCGCCGAGCCAAAACCGCGCGCCCCACGGAGGCACGCGTGGCGGATATTCTGCCCGAATCCGTCAAGCCCCCCGTGGTTGCGCAACCGCAAGATACTAAGAAAACAGAGGTCCCCGCATGAGCGACGCCATTCTCGCCTTTTTCAAGGTTTCGACCACGGCAGAGCTGATCTGGGTCATCATCGGCGTTGGCGCGCAGTTGATGTTTTCCATGCGCTTTATCCTGCAATGGTGGGCGTCTGAGAAATCGGGCCGCTCTGTCATCCCAGAGGCCTTTTGGTGGTTCTCCATCATCGGTGGGCTGACGCTGTTTGCCTATGCGCTGCACCGGCAGGATCCGGTCTTCATGCTGGGTCAATCGCTGGGGGTTGTGATCTACGCGCGCAATCTGTGGCTGATCTACGCTGAAAAGCGCAATCTCGCGCAAGAGGTCTGAGGTCATGTCGCGCTCTGATCATCGAGGAGTGCGGGGTTTGTTGTTTTGTGTCCGAGAGGTTCGGTAGATGATCTTTCCGAAACCAAGTGTTTTGCTGTGGGTCTGGCTTGGGCTGCTCCTCCTGTTTGCGATTGCACCGGGCCTAGACCTTTGGGTTGCGGGGCAGTTTTTTGATCCGGCATCGGCAAGCTTTCCGATGGATGCCAACCCCAATCTGCAAATGATGCGCGAGACGATGTGGCTGTTCTTCGATCTGGTCACCGTGATCATCATGCTGATGGCCGCGCATAGTCTCGCAAGTGGGCGCGCGCTGAAGATCCCGGGGCGGGTCTGGGGCTATTGCGTGGCCTTTGTTCTGCTGGGGCCTTGGCTATTGGTCAATGTGGGTCTCAAATCGCATTGGGGGCGGGCGCGACCGGCCCATCTGGACATCTTTGGGGGCGAGGCGCATTTCACGCCGCCTTGGCAATTTGCGTCTGAATGCGCCTCCAACTGCTCCTTTGTCTCGGGCGAGGCTGCTGCTGCGGTCACCGTGATGATCTTGCTGGGTGTTTTCCTGTGGAATGTCGTGCCGCTGCCCTGGCGCAAACTTTTGCTGGTTGGGCTGGTCACCTTTGCAGTCGTGGCTGCCAGCTTGCGGGTGATGAAGGGACGGCATTTTTTGTCAGATGTGCTCTGGGCCGGGGTGTTGATGGCGACTTTGGCAGAGGGTCTGGGGCGTCTTTTCCGCATTCCCGCTGCGATGCCGTCTTTAACACCTGCAGCGCTGGTACATGACGCGCTGGCCTTGAAAAATGATGTGGCTGAAAGCCTCGGGCGTCGGGCTGGGCAAGTCTGGGCGGCGTTGCGACGGGCGCGGCGCCTGGCGGCGCTGGCGATGGGGCGTCGCGTGGCGGAGCCTGTCCGATCGTCCTCTGGCGGCCCAGAGCCGGTGAAGCAAGCAACGGAAACAGGTTCCTGACATGCTCCAGCGCCCGATCTCTATGGCCCATGCCGAGCCTACAGATGGGGCGCCAGTTCAGTCTAAGCCACAGTCGGTAAGAGGAGCGCGCCGCCGTCGGTTCGCTCGCTTTCTGCTGAGCCAGTTTGGCCTTCTTTTGGTTCTGGGCATGTTCATGCTGTGTGTTCTGCCCTCCAATCGGTCCGCCGACAAAATTGGCGATAACATCCAGATCGCCTTGCCGCTTGCCGGCTTGGGCTGTGCCGCAGTTGAGGGGCGAGCCCTGCAGTATTTTGGACGGTTCCTGCTGATGGAGGGGGCGATCCACGGCAGCAAGTCCCTGCTTGGCGACGCGTCTTTAAACCAGCGACCCAATGGCGGGGGCAAGGGCTTTCCCTCTGGTCACACGACAGCCGCTGCCTTCGGCGCCACCGCCTTGGTGCAAGGCTGTCTGTCGTCGAGCAAAAGCGCGCAGGCCGCGGTGGTGATTGGGGCAGGGTTTGTTGGAACCAGCCGCGTGGATGCCGGGGCCCACACGATTTGGCAGGTTCTGGCAGGGGCGGCGCTTGGCTGGATTTTGCAAGTGGCAGCCCTCACGGCCTTTGACCGCGCATTTCGCCGCGTTGTGCGCGGCGGTGTCGTCGCTTTTACCGAGCTTGCCACGTGGCTTTGGTCGGGCTTGATGCGGTTTCAGCCGTCAACCGCAGCAAAGCGGCGCGGCGGCATTTAGGGCCGCGCGAAAACCGTGAGTGTCACAGGGTCTGCGCCTCCGATGGCAAATCCATTGACCGTCCCGACGTGCCGCAAAGTTGGGTCTTGAGCTGAGGCCGCGGTGAAGGCGTCGAGATACTCAGCACTGACAAAAACAATCGCACATGGTGCGGGTTTGAGTTCTGCGCGCATGGCCTCAAGGCTGTGAGAGAAGGTCACTGGGGCGGGACTAAGCAGCATCAGGGACTCCTCCTGATACCCGAGCGAAATCACGTTAAGCGCTTCACAACTTGCAGAGGTCACGTAGGACGCGAGGTCGACAGAGGGCCAAAGCTGCGGCACACGCGCCAAATGCGCAAAGAGCGTGAGGCTCATGCCGAGGCTTAACGCACCCAATCCAACCACCGGGGCGAGGTGCTGACCAGAGGCAACCGCGCGCCACGTCAGCCACGCTCCGCCGAGCAGGAGGAGGCACCCCATGGCCCACCATGTGGACAGCGCTCCCCCGAGATGAAGGCTGACATAGGCGGACGCGACCGGGAACAAGGCCCCGATCAGCAGGAGCAACGCCAATACCGCTTTCATGCCGCGCCCGAGGGGCTGGTCCGCTTTGCGCCCCGTCCACCCTGCCGCCGCGAGCATTGCCAAGGCGGGGTAGGTGGGCAGCACGTAGTGCAGCAGTTTTGTCGCCGTGAGTTCAAAGATCAGCCATGTCGGGATGCACCAAGCCAAGCAGAAGACCACCGCCGGGGAGCGCCATCCCCGTGCGACGGCCAGTGCGGCGAAGGGCAAGAGCACCGCGCCGGGCCAGAAGGTGATCCAGACGGCCAGCAGATAACTGCCCGGCGGGGCGCCGTGGCTTTCCTGCCCTTGGCTGACTTTGGACAGCAGATCCTTGCCAAGCGCTTCTTGCCAGAAGGCGCCGCCTGAATGGATCGTGATCGCGATGAACCAAGGCAGCACCACGAGCGCACAGAGCAGCAGGCCCGCGCGCACATGCAGCCCGCTGAGCCAGCGCACATCTCGGCGCCAAATTGCGAGAATAACCACAGTGCAGCCAATCACCATCGGCCCGATGGGGCCTTTGACCAGAATGGACAAGGACAAGCCAAGCCAGAACAGCAAGGCAGCCCGCCGCGACAACGGCTCGCCCGACCAAAGCCGTGCAAGGCTCCACTGGCTCAGGAGGATGGTCGCCAGCAGCGTTGCATCGGTCTTTGCAAGCCGTGCCTCGGCGCCAAAGACAAATCCAACCGCCAAAAGGACGCCCGCCAGCAGCGCGGCCTCGGCCCCCATCAGGCGCAAGGCGATCAAATAGGTCAGAAGGACCGCGCAAAGTGCCGCCAGAGCAGAGGGCAGGCGGTATGCCCAGATGTCGTGCAGATGCGCCTCAGAGCCGACCAGGGTCAGCGCAGTTGTTTGCAGCCAATAGATCCCCACCGGCTTCTTGTACCGAGTGCCATCCCCGAGTCGAATGTCGATGAGATCCCCGCTTTCGATCATTTGGCGCGAGGCCTGGGCAAAGCGGGTTTCGTCTCTGTCGACTGGGGGCAGGGTGAAAAATCCCGGCAGGATCATCAGGAGCGTGAAGGCCACAAGGAACAGCTGGGGCGCAAGCGTTCCGGAAACCGACAGGCGGCTCAGCAGGGCATCTAGCCGCGACATCTGAAATCCTCGTACAACACCTTTGGTCCGCTTTCGGCAGATAAGCCTTGCGACAACCGACTTCTAGCCTATCCGCGCCATATGTCGGTCAGGTGAAAAATCGCGACTGCTCGTCTTGCGACAGTCAGATCATGCCTTGGGGTGGCTGCGCGCGTAGACTTCCATCAGATGTGTCGTGTCGACTGCGGTATAGGCCTGTGTGGTCGAGAGCGAGGCATGTCCCAACAACTCTTGGATGGCGCGCAGGTCGCCGCCTGCCTCCAAAAGATGCGTGGCAAAGCTGTGGCGCATCGCATGTGGTGTTGCCGAGGCGGGCAGGCCCAATTGGCGACGCGCATCCGCCACGACCCCTTGGATCATCCGGGGCTGTAACGCCCGGCCCCTTACACCGCGAAACAGCGGGGCCTCGGCTTCCTGCGGAAAGGGGCAAAGGCGTAAGTAGCGGTCCACGGCACTGCGGGCGGCAGGCAGCACGGGCACGATGCGCTCCTTCTCCCCTTTGCCGGTGATGCGGAGCGTCGCGGGCAGGGGGGCGTCTTTGCCCAACAGGCCCAAGGCTTCGGAAATGCGCAAGCCGCACCCATAGAGGAGTGTGACCACAGCGACGTCGCGGGCGGCGACCCAATCCTCTTGCGATTGGAGTTCCACCGTTTCGATCATCGCGCGTGCTGCATCCTTGTCGAGCGGGCGCGGGAGCTTCTTCTGGAACTTGGGCGAACGGGTCGACAGCACTGCCGTAGGTTCAAACCCTTCGCGCGCGGCGAGCCAGCCGTAGAACTTTTTCACGGCCGAGAGTTTGCGAGCCAGGGACCGTGCGCCAGTGCCGGTGGCCCGTGCAGAGGCCATCCAAGCTCGCATATCGGCTGTCGTGATCTTTGCAAGCGCACCAAGACCCTGCAGTTCGCCAAAATGGACGGACATGAAGGCAAGGAATTCGCCGACATCGCCGCGATAGGCGATACGGGTGTTCTCCGCGGCACCTTCCAGCGCGCTCAGGCCTTCCAGCCAAGTGTGCAGCGCATCCCGCGCTGCTGGGGAGACCAGAGCAGAGCCGACCCTACTCAAGACAACCAGCGGCGCATAGAGCGCTCAAACACCCCGCCAAAGAAGCTGAGCAGGTCCGTGCCATGTTGCGGGGTGAACTGATGCGGATCTTCCGAACCAAAGACCAAGAGCCCGGGCAGGCGGCCCTTGCCAAGGTCCAGGCGCAGACAGGCCTCAGAGCGTATGTCAGCGCCCTTGTCGCCATAAATGCGCGCGGGTCCGGCCTGCACTTGTCGCAGGACCACCGGGCGGTCCCCACCATAATTGCGGCCCATGGAAACATAGCCGTCGATAAATCCGGCTTCGGTGAATTTCAGCAGATCTCCAACGCGTTCAACCGCGGCGCCTGCATCGCCTTGCGAGGTTTCAAGGATCAGCGCCAGCGCATCGACGCGCAGAATATCGCGCAGGTCGCCGCGCAGGGCTTCCATGAACTCGGCAAAGGACGTCGCATCCAGCAGCCGCAGAGTGGCGCGGTGGATCTGGTTGGTGCCGGCGAGGTTCTCATAGGCCGCCGCGATCACCGAGCGATGGGTATCTTCCAGCCGATCAAGGCGGGATTCCAGCCGCTCCATCGCGATGCCGCGCAGATCAATGATATTGCTGCCCATGGCGCGTTCGTTGGCGGCCACCAGCGCGCGCATCACGTTGGGGTCATCCAGAACCATCTGGGGCGTGTCGATGATCTTTTGGCGCAGGTTGTCGTCCAACCCTGCGTTCATGCTGCTCATGGTTTTGGTCTAACCTCTGGTCGGGCTTTGCCGCACTATAACATGGCTTCCGGGCGATGCGCGCCAAAAATTCCCCCCGTCAGAAATTGCTTGTGGGTAACGGCAATAAGACGCTGAGATAGAACGAAAAAGGGCGCCCCAAATTGGAGCGCCCTTTCGCAACTTGAGAGGGGGTCAAGATCAGAGGATCTTGATGCCAGCCGCTTCGATGTCGGCGAGGAAGGTGGCCAGACCCTTGTCGGTCAGCGGGTGACCGGCCAGCGATTTGATCACGGCGGGCGGTGCGGTGATCACGTCGGCGCCAATACGGGCGCAGTCGGCGATGTGGTTCACGCTGCGGATCGAGGCTGCGAGAATCTCGGTCTCGAAGCCGAAGTTGTCATAGATGGTGCGGATGTCTTCGATCAGGTCCATCCCGTCGAGGTGGATATCATCCAGACGGCCAATGAAGGGAGAGATGAAGGTCGCGCCTGCTTTGGCAGCCAGCAGCGCCTGGTTCGAAGAGAAGCAGAGGGTCACGTTGACCTTTGCGCCATCGTCGGTCAGGGTCTTACAGGCCTTCAGACCGTCCCAGGTCAGCGGCACTTTGACGGCGATGTTTTCTGCGATTTCCAGCAGCTTGCGGCCTTCGGCGATCATGGTTTCCGCATCGGTCGCGGTCACTTCGGCGGAAACCGGGCCTGCAACCAGGTCACAGATTTCCTTGGTGACTTCGATGATGTCACGGCCGGATTTCTTGATCAGCGAGGGGTTGGTGGTGACGCCGTCGACCATGCCGAGATCGTTCAGCTCGGCGATGGCGTCGATTTCGGCGGTGTCTACGAAGAATTTCATGGGCTTTGGTCCTCTGGATGGCTTGGCCTCAGTGCGCCTTGGCTTTACCTGATAGGGCAGCGCGGGAAAAGTGCGAATGACAAACAGGCAACCCGAGGGCGCGATGAAAGGAATGTTAGCGGAAACATTTCGCGCGTACCCTAGGGGAAAGCAATGAGCGGGTCTACGCAAAGAATGACGGAAAATACCCAAAGCCCTGAGTATTTCGCCCAAGGAGAGCGGATCGGCGTGTTGACCGATCAGCCGCTGGACCGATTGCTGGACTATCGCGCGCCGGAGGGGGGCTGCTTTCTCGGCGCCTTTGTCGAGGTGCCTTTGGGGCCGCGCAAGGTGATCGGCGTGGTTTGGGGACCGGGCGCAGGCGATTTTGACGCCGCCAAGCTGCGGTCGGTGCTTCGGGTGCTGGATCTGGCCCCGATGCGCACCGAGATGCGCCGCTTTTTGGAACGCGCCGGCCAATACACGCTGACGCCGATGTCGATGATGCTGCGGCTCGCCACTCGCGCGCCGGGGCTGAGCGATCCGCCATCAATGCGCAAAATCTTGCGTCGCGGAGATCGTGAGCCGGAGCGGATGACGGAGGCGCGGGCCCGGGTGCTCGACGTGATGGACGAATACGACCAAGCGGCTTTCACCCCGTCGGAGCTCTCGGATCTTGCCGGGGTGACGACCTCGGTGGTGAAGGGGCTGATCAAACAGGGCGCCATCCGCGAGGAAGAGGCGCCGCGCGATCTGCCGTTTCCGACCCTTGATCCAGAGTTGCCGGGCAAGACCCTCAGCGAGGATCAGGCCCGCGCGGCAGAGGCATTGGCAGCGGGGGTCAACGCGGGCACCTATGGCACAACCTTGCTGAAAGGGGTCACCGGCTCCGGCAAAACCGAAGTCTACCTTGAGGCGGTGGCGGCCTGTCTGCGCAAGGGGCGGCAGGCCTTGGTGCTGCTGCCGGAAATCGCCCTTACAGCGGAGTTCTTGAAACGGGTCGAGGCGCGCTTTGGCGCGGTGCCGGCCGAATGGCACTCTGGCGTCACCCTGACCGAGCGGCGCCGGGTTTGGCGCATGGTGGGGCAGGGGGCGGCGCAGCTGGTGATCGGCGCGCGGTCTTCGCTCTATCTTCCGTTCCGCGATCTCGGCCTGATCATCGTCGATGAAGAACACGACACCTCCTATAAACAAGAGGAAGGCGTGCTTTACAACGCGCGCGATCTGGCGGTCTGGCGGGCGTCTCTGTGTGACGCGCAGGTGGTGCTGGCCTCCGCGACGCCGAGCCTTGAGACCTGGGCCAATGCCGAGGCCGGGAAATACGCGCGGCTCGACCTCACCTCGCGCTTTGGCGAGTCGGTGCTGCCGGAGATGCGCGCGGTTGATATGCGGACTGAGGAGCTGCTGCCGTCCACCTGGATCTCGCCGACACTGAAACGCGCCATGGCCACGCGGATGGAGCGGGGGGAGCAGTCGCTTCTTTTCCTCAACCGTCGGGGCTTTGCGCCGGTCACCATTTGCCGCGCTTGCGGCGCGCAGGTGGCCTGTGACAATTGCGATGCGCGTATGGTCGAGCACCGCTTTATGAAGCGGCTGATGTGCCATCAATGCGGCGAGACCAAGCCAGTGCCCACCGAATGCCCGAGCTGCAAGGTCGAGGGCAAGATGGCCCCGGTTGGCCCCGGCATCGAACGTCTGGCCGAGGAGGCTGCTGCCCTGTTCCCCGAGGCGCGGATCGCGGTGTTGAGCTCCGACCTCTTCGGCTCTGCCCGCGCGCTGAAACAGCGGATCGAGGAGATCGCGGCGGGGGAGGCCGATATCATCCTAGGTACGCAATTGGTGGCCAAGGGGCACAACTTTCCGCTGCTGACCCTCGTGGGGGTGATCGACGCGGACCTAGGGCTGCAAGGCTCTGATCTGCGCGCGGCCGAGCGGACGTTTCAGCTGATGCGTCAGGTGGCGGGCCGGGCCGGGCGGGCGGAGCGGCGGGGCGAGGCCCTGTTGCAGAGCTTTCAGCCCGAGCATCCGGTGATCCGCGCCATCCTCTCCGGCGACGAGGAAAGCTTTTGGCGTGCCGAGGCGGAACAGCGACAAGCAGCAGGCGTGCCGCCCTATGGGCGGATGGCGGGGATCATTCTGTCTGGGGGCGATCTGGCGCAGGTGTTTGATCTTGGCAATGCGCTGGCGCGGAATGACGGGCCATTGCGGCAGGTTGGGGCTCAACTGTTCGGGCCGGCTCCGGCGCCCATCGCGCGCATTCGCGGGCGCCACCGCGTGCGGCTTTTGGTCAAGGCGGACAAGGGCGTGCCCCTGCAAGAGGCGATCCTGCGCTGGACGCAGCCCTTCAAACTGCGCGGCGATCTGCGTCTGAGCGTCGACATTGATCCACAGAACTTCTTCTGATCGGGATTAAGCCATAGCTGCGGCCCGCCGTTGGTCGATCAAGAGATCCGTCGCCATGGCGCCGATCCACATGCAAAACAGCGCGAGCCAAGCGGTGCCCGCAAAGATTGACCCGCCAGAGACGCCAGCCCCAATCGCGCAGCCTCCGGCAAGCATCCCGCCAAAGCCCATGAGGGCTGCGCCAACCATTGCGCGCCGCATCATGGCGCCGCCCTCGAAGCCTTGCAGCCGCATTTCTCGGTTGAACGCTGCCGCTCCCATGGCCCCCAAAAACACGCCGGGGATCAGGCCTATGTCGAATTCGACCACCGCGTTTCGGTCGAGAAAGAACATCAACATATTGGCCGAAGGGCCGGTGAAGGTCGCGCTCTCGATCTGAACCGGTTCAAAGGCCACTTGGCTGAGCGCATAGGTCAGGCCCCAGCCAAGAGCCACGGCAAAGCCCACACCAGAGGCAAAGATCAGCCGCATGGGGCCAATCCGATTACGGCGGGCCACCCACAAGGCAAGGAGAGCCAGCGCCAAGCCGATCACAAGACCCGCCTGAACGGGCAGATGCAGGGCCGAAAGCAGGTCCATATTCCGACCGCCAGAGGTGACCCACATTCCAGCCAGCCGCTCGCGCAAGGGGGCGAGCATGCCCGAGAGGCTCATTTGCGCCACCACGGCAAAGATCAACCCTGAGACGACCGAACGCAGATTTCCCGTTGCGGCCAAGACCAAGAGCCGCCCCGAGCAACCCCGCGCGAGCACCATGCCGCAGCCGAACACAAGCCCGCCAATGATCGCGCCAGACCAGCTTCCGGGCACGGCCATCATCCGGGCGTCTTGCGGCGCAAAAAGACCGAGCAGATGCGCGGCCTGAACCCAGACGAGGGCCGTCGAAAAGGTCAGCAGCCAAACCGCGACACGATCCCCCATTTGGCCGCGCGCAAATTCGACTGTGGCGGCCCGAAGGCAAAAGCGAGAGCGTTGCGCCGCCACTCCAAATGTCACCCCGGTCAACAGACCAAAGAGTGCTGCGGTGGGTGTTTCGCCGAGACGCTCAACCAACGGAATGATGTCCATAGGGCCCTCCATCACATGATGGTATTTGCATATGTGTGACGAGACCTTCGTGCTTTGATGCAGATCAGATGTGCGGGTACACTTTTATTCTCGCCAGACTCTGAGAACCCGACTAAAGGACTCGACATGTTTACACCCATGTCTCTCGAGCAGGCGCGCAGCCTGCCTTTCTGGCGCCGTCCCATCACGCTTTTGTTCCTGATGGCGATTGCGATGCCGATTGCGTTCAACACTTGGTCGGCCCTTCTGAACAACTTCGTCATTGAGGTGGCGAACTTTGACGGGGCGGATATCGGCCTGTTGCATACGATGCGCGAGATTCCGGGATTCATGGCCTTTTTGGTCATCTTCCTGATCATTTTTATCCGCGAACAGGTGTTGGGCCTCTTGGCGCTGGCGCTCTTGGGCGTGGCAACGGCGGTGACCGCGTGGTTCCCGACCCTGCAAGGGATCTTGATGATCACCGTGCTGAGTTCGATCGGGTTCCACTATTTCGAGACCGTTGCGCAATCCCTCCAGCTGCAATGGCTTAGCAAAGAGCGCGCCCCGCAGATGCTTGGCTGGCTGGTGGCGACAGGCTCGGCCGCGACGCTGGTGGTCTATGGCACGATCGTTCTGTTCTGGGAGACGCTGAACCTCACCTACAATGCGGTCTATATGGCGGCTGGCGGCTTTTGCGCTGTGGTGGCGATCTTCTGTCTCTTTGCCGTGCCGCAATTTGATGGCCCGACCCCGCAGAACAAGAAGATGGTGCTGCGTCGTCGCTATTGGCTCTATTATGCGCTGCAGTTCATGGCGGGCGCGCGTCGGCAGATCTTTGTGGTCTTTGCGGGCTTTATGATGGTTGAGAAGTTCGGCTTTGAGGTCCACCACCTGACCAGCCTCTATCTGATCAACCTCGTGATCAATATGGTCGCCGCCCCCATGCTGGGCCGGTTGGTCAGCCGCTTTGGCGAGCGTCGGACGCTGATCTGCGAATACGTCGGCCTGGCCACCGTATTTGCCCTCTATGGCGGTATCTATTGGTTCGGCTGGGGCGTGGTGCTGGCAGCGACGCTCTATGTGATCGACCACATTCTGTTTGCCTTGGCGCTGGCGTTGAAGACCTACTTCCAAAAGATCGCGGACCCGGCGGATATTGCGCCGACCGCTGCCGTGGCCTTTACCATCAACCACATTGCGGCCGTGTTCCTGCCGGTGTTGCTTGGCCTGTTGTGGGTGGTTTCCCCGGCTGCGGTCTTCGGTCTGGCGGCGATGATGGCGCTGGGCTCTCTGGCCTTGTCGTTGATGATCCCTCGTCATCCAGCGCCGGGCAATGAGACCATCTTCAAGCGCCATTTCGGCGCGGCAGCCCCAGCAGAATAAGGTTCTGCTCTTGACCATGCCGCCCCGGCTCGCGTAGGCGCTGGGGCGACCTTGTGCGCGGGTCCAATGGCCCGCGCCTTTTGTTTTCGGAGACCCGTCATGCCCACCTTTACCGCCCTCACCACGCTGACCGGAAAAGCCAAGGCCGAGGCCCTGGGCGAGGCGATGGAACGTCTGATCCCGGAACCCACAGGCGTGGGCGTTTTTGAAGTCGAGGACGGCTCGGGCCTTTGGGAAGTGGGCGCGTATTTCACCGAAGCGCCGGACGAGGCGGGTTTGGCACTATTGGCCACACTGCATGAGGCAAAGCCCTTTGCCGTGTCGGAATTGCCGGAAACCGATTGGGTGGCCCATGTTCGTCGAGAGCTGGCCCCGGTCGAAGCAGGTCGCTTCTTTGTCTACGGCAGTCATGACGCCGACAAGCTGCCGGGCGACAAGGTCCCGCTGTTGATTGAGGCCGCCATGGCCTTTGGCACCGGCCATCACGGCACGACACTCGGCTGTCTGAAGGCACTGGATCACCTCTTGGATCAAGGTTTCGCAGCAAAGACCGTGGCTGACATCGGCTGCGGGACGGCGGTTCTCGCGATGGCGGCCGCTCGGGTTTGGGGCGAGGCGACCATCCTTGCCAGCGACATCGATCAGGTGGCTGTGGATGTGGCCGAGGCAAATATGGACGCCAATGGCATGAAAGGCGCTGTGACCTGTCTCGAGGCGGCGGGGTTTGATGCGCCAGCCCTGAATGCCGCAGCGCCCTACGATTTGATTTTTGCAAATATCCTTAAAGGTCCGCTGATCGCTCTCAGCCCCGATGTTGCCGCACATATGGCCCCGGCTGGCTATGCGATTCTCTCCGGTATCCTGAATGAGCAGGCGGATGACGTTATTTCGGTCTATGCCGAGAATGGCGTCAATCTGGTCAAACGGGATGAGATTGGTGAGTGGACAACGCTAATCCTGCAGAAACCGGCCTAATACGGCGCGGTTTTAATAGAGTTTTAGGGATGCGCCCCGTTTTCGCCACAATTCGCGCCTAACTTCGAACCATCCGCTGGTGGGGGCCAGTTCGGAGTTTTCGCGATGAGCGATCAACACGCAGATTTCAATAATCGGCTGCGCCGGTTGAACCAAAAGAATGCGCATGGCGGGCGTGGGTACACGGCCAAGATGCGCTCTGATGGTTTGATCGTGGTTGAGCCGCAGAAGGCCAAGGAAAGCCGCATCTCTGTGCGGTCTTTGATCCTGTTTGGCTTCGCCGTTGTCACCTTCAAAGGCTTCTTGATGGCGTCGCTCGGCTTTGACAGCTACGCCTTTCGGGTGGAGAAGCTGAGCCAAGGCTCCTTTGTGGAGCAGGCCGGTGCTGTGATCATGGGAGCCGACCCCGTTTCGGTGATGATTGCGCAGCAATTGGTGCCGCTTCTGCGATAGGCGCAAATTTGACGATGTGCGTCTCTTCGAAAAGCCTTTTCAGGTCGTAAAACAAAACGCGCCCCGGTCGGAGGCGCGTTTTGTTTTTGGTCCTGTGCGGATAGGCGCAATACAAAAACGCCGCGTAGGAGCATGTCCTAGCGCGGCGTTTCAATACCTGGCCCGTCGTTGGGGCGCAGCGGATTAGACCAGCGGAGAGTCGGTGCCGATGGCTTCAACATCACCGCGGGACAGGCCGATGTCGGCCAGTTCGCGATCGGTCAGCGCCGACAGGGATTTCCGGGTCACGCGCGCGTCATTCCAAGTCATGACGGTTGCGCTCAGGGTGGTCAAAAGAGCGCCGATACGGCCGATCAGGCCGTTGGTGCCCTGGGCAGTGCGGGTGGTGTCGAATGCAGCCATATCCACGATCTCTCAGTTTGAATTTCAGTGTGTCGCCTTTGTGCGATGGGCGGCATGTAGAGGTGAGATTGTGTTCTCACAAGATCGATTTTTGCATGGAACCCATGCAGTTTGTGCATGGCTTTGGGCCTTAAGAATAAGGGCTTTGCGGAAATTTGACCATTTGGTGCAGCTTCTGTCGCCTGTCGTTTTTGAGGCGTCGCTTTTGTCTCTCGCATCAGGCAATAGGGGCGGAAAAGATGGTAAATTTTTTACCCGCGATAACTTCGATGCGACCGCCTGTCGCGGGAAAGCGTTTGGCTGTGTTCGCGTTTTGTGCTAGGCGAGATTAACAACACACGAATAATCGGGCAAAGAGCGGGGCACGGGATGCGGATTCTGGGCATTGATCCGGGGCTAAGAAACCTCGGATGGGGCGTCATCGAATCAAATGGCTCGCGATTGAGCCACGTTGCCAATGGCGTTTGCCAGTCGGATGGGGATGATCTGGGCGAGCGGCTGTTGTCGCTGCACAATCAGGTGACCGAGATCATCGAGGCCTATCAGCCCGATCAGGCGGCCATTGAGCAGACCTTTGTGAACAAGGATGGTGCAGGTACGCTGAAGCTGGGTCAGGCGCGTGGCGTTGCCTTGCTGACACTCGCCAAGGCGGGGCTGCCGGTTGGGGAATATGCGCCGAACCGGGTGAAAAAGACGGTCGTAGGCGTTGGTCATGCGGAAAAGGAACAGATCCTGCATATGGTGAAGCTGCAATTGCCCGGCTGCGCGCCCAAAGGGCCGGACGCGGCGGATGCGCTGGCGATTGCCATCTGTCACGCCTATTACGGCGGGACCAATGCGCGGCAGTTGAAAGAGGTGGGCACATGATCGGCAAGCTGACAGGGCGGCTGGATTACAAGGCGCTCGATCACGTGATGATCGATGTGCGCGGCGTCGGCTATATCGTGCATGTCTCGGACCGCACCATGGCCACGCTGCCGCCAGTGGGCGAGGCGGTACAGCTTTATACCGAACTCCTTGTGCGCGAAGACCTGATGCAGCTCTTTGGTTTCACCTCGCTGGTGGAGAAAGAATGGCACCGCTTGCTGACCTCGGTGCAGGGGGTCGGTGCGAAGGTTTCGCTGGCGATCCTCTCGGCCTTGGGGCCGGAGGGGGTGAGCCGGGCGATTGCTTTGGGCGATTGGGCGACGGTGAAGGCAGCCAAGGGCGTTGGGCCAAAGACCGCGCAGCGCATTGTGCTTGATCTGAAGGATAAGGCGCCCGGCGTAATGGCCATGGGCGGCACGGTAACGGATGCGCTGAACGGCCCCGATCTGGATGCGCTGGTCGAGCCCGCGTCGGAAGCGCCGGTGAAACCCGCCCGCAAAGCCGCACCCAAAGCCCCCACCGGCGCGGCAGCGGCGTCTGCGGGCGCACTGTCGGCTTTGGGAAACCTCGGCTACGGTCCCTCTGATGCCGCCGCTGCTGTGGCGGAAGCGGCAGCCAGCAACCCGGATGCAGGCGAGGCGGAGCTGATCCGTGCGGCCCTGCGTCTCTTGGCGCCTAAAGGGTGAGGGCGGCAGAGATGATCGACGTTGATCCCACCTTACGCGCCGCTCCTTTGCCCGAAGACAGTGCGGCTGAAAATGACCGCGCCTTGCGGCCGCAGGGCCTATCAGAGTTCATCGGTCAGGCCGAGGCCCGCGCCAACCTGCGTGTCTTTATCGAAAGCGCGCGGCGCCGGGGCGAGGCGATGGACCACACGCTGTTTCACGGCCCGCCGGGGCTTGGGAAAACCACTCTGGCTCAGATCGTAGCGCGCGAGTTGGGGGTGAATTTCCGCATGACCTCCGGCCCGGTGCTGGCCAAGGCGGGCGATCTGGCCGCGATCCTCACCAACCTTGAGGCGCGCGATGTATTGTTCATTGACGAGATTCACCGCCTGAACCCGGCAGTGGAAGAGGTGCTCTATCCCGCGATGGAGGATTTCGAGCTGGATCTGGTGATCGGTGAGGGGCCAGCCGCGCGCACCGTGCGGATTGAGCTCCAGCCCTTCACGCTGGTGGGCGCGACCACGCGGATGGGGTTGCTGACCACGCCGCTGCGCGACCGCTTTGGCATTCCGACCCGGCTGCATTTTTATACCATTGATGAGCTTTTCGAGATCGTCAGCCGCAATGCCCGCAAACTAGGTGCGCCTGCGGATGATGAGGGCGCGCGCGAGATTGCCCGCCGGGCGCGCGGCACGCCGCGGATCGCCGGGCGCTTGCTGCGCCGGGTGGTGGATTTTGCGGTGGTCGAAGGCGACGGGCGCATCACCCGCGAGCTGGCCGATGGGGCGCTGACACGGCTTGGGGTAGATAAGCTGGGTCTGGATGGCGCCGACCGCCGCTATCTGCGCTTGATCGCGGAAAACTATGGCGGTGGCCCGGTCGGGATCGAGACCATGTCAGCCGCCCTGAGTGAGAGCCGCGACGCGCTGGAAGAGGTGATTGAACCCTATCTGCTCCAACAGGGCCTGATTCAGCGGACCCCCCGCGGGCGGATGCTGGCGCAAAAGGCTTGGATGCATCTCGGCCTGACGCCGCCCAAATCGCAAAGCGACCTGTTCACCTAGGGAGGCACCGTGCGGGATCTCGACCAGATGACGGAAATGGCGCGCAGGGTCTCTGACATATATGCGGCGCATTTTGGCATTGAGCGGGACGCCACTTGGTATCTCGGCAAAATGACCGAGGAGTTGGGCGAGGTGACCTCTGCCTATCTCAGCCTTGCTGGCCAGACCCGAAAACCGGGCGACAAACAGGCGTTGGAGGAGGAGGTTGCAGACCTCTTGGGCTTTGTGCTGCTGTTTGCGCAGTGGCAGGGCATTGACGCCGGTGCTGCCTTTGAACGCAAATGGGGCGCCTATCTGAAGTGACGACAGGGCAAATGGACTTCCCCCTTGCCGCCTCCTGACCCTCCCCTTACAAACGCCCGACGACCGCGCAACACGACCCAAGACGAGAAGGCCGTTCATGCCCGCATTGCTGCTGCCCGAGGAAATCGAAGCTCTGTTCACCCGCGAGGATGGCTCTTATGCCTTTGCCCGCTGGGGCCGCCCGATTGCGCCTATCGTCTTTGGTGTGACCGATGAAACGCTCGGCACGGTGAAGGGCGCGGTGGAAGCGGTGATGACCCTAGCGGGGCACCAGATGGCGGAAACCGACCCCGAATTGGGCGCGAACCTGATGTTCTTTTTCTTTCGCGAGTGGAAAGAACTGCTGGAGGTGCCAGACCTCGATCGGATGATCCCGAGCCTGGCGTCCCTGGTCAATCGCCTGTCCAAGGAGGGCGCGAGCCAGTATCGCGCTTTCCGGTTTGACGATGACGGCGGCATCCAAGCGGCCTTTGTGTTCTTGCGCATGAGTGGTCCTTTGGCCGATGTTCCGGCTGAAACCCTGGCCTTGACCCAAGCCGTGCAGGTCACGCTGATGTGGGGGCCGGAGGCCTTTGCCGAGGTGTCGCCCCTCGCGGTTCTGCCTGAAAATGGCAATACGATCCTGCGGCCAGAGATCGCGGGCGTGATTGCGGCGGCCTATGATCGGATGATGCCCGTTGCGGCACAGGACGCCAGCCACGCTTTGCGGCTCTATGCCCGTTTGCAGGCCCTGCCGGAGGGCACCGCGTGAGCCATCAGTTTCCCGTCACCGTCTACTACGAAGACACCGACATGGGCGGGATTGTCTATCACGCGAACTTCCTGCGTTTTATCGAACGCGCCCGCAGCGACTTTGTGCGCCGTCTCGGGGTGGATCAAAACGCCATGCGTGACGCAGGCGTTGTCTGGGTCGTGACCCGCATTGAGGCGGATTACATCGCTCCGGCCCGGTTTGAGGATGCGCTGACTGTAGAGACATCGGTAGAAAAGAGGACCTCCGCGCGTCTGACCATGGCGCAAGTGGTGCGCCGCGACGGGCAAGAGTTGTTCCGCGCGATGGTCACAGCGGTCTGCATGGATATGAAGACGGGCAAACCTGTCCGGCTTCCGGCAGAAGTTCGCGCATCTTTGTAACATTTACGCTCTGTTCAGCGGTTTCCTTGGCAAAGCATCTTGTTTTCCGCTAGCGTCAGCGTAAATGACGCCGCGCGGTGAAAAGATGCGGCACAGGCTTATAGAGCAGGCAAATGGAAGCAGAAACTCTGGCATTGGCGCAGGAGATTGATTTCTCCATGTGGGCATTGTTCGCGCGTGCGACGCTCACGGTAAAATTCGTGATGATCATCCTGATCGGGTCTTCGATCTGGTCGTGGTCGATCTTCTTGCAGAAATTGATCACCTATCGGGCAGCCCGTCGCGAGGCGCAGGTTTTTGAGCGTGCGTTCTGGTCCGGCAATCCTCTGGATGAGCTGTTTGAGGAAATCGGCCCCGACCCATCGGGTCAGAGCGAGCGGATCTTTGCGGCAGGCATGACGGAATGGCGTCGCAGCCATCGCACGGATGGGGCCTTGATCCCCGGGGCGCAGGCGCGGATCGACCGGTCTATGGATGTCTCCATCGCCAAGGAAAGCGAGCGCCTGCAAAGCGGGTTGCAGATCCTTGCGACCGTCGGCGCGATCACCCCGTTTATTGGTCTGTTCGGCACCGTCTGGGGCATCATGCATGCCTTTATCGAGATTGCAGCGCAGCAGAACACCAACCTCGCCGTTGTGGCCCCCGGTATCGCCGAGGCGTTGCTTGCAACGGGTCTTGGCCTTCTCGCGGCAATCCCGGCCGTCATCTTCTACAACAAACTCTCTGCGGATGCGGATCGGATCATTGGCGGCTACGAAGCCTTCGCCGATGAATTCGCGACCATCTTCTCGCGCCAGTTGGACAGCTGACCCATGGGCGCGGCGGTTCAACAAAAAGACGCAGGCGGCGGACGGCGGCGCGGGCGGCGCCGCTCTCGTGCGCGGCCGATGGCCGAGATCAACGTGACGCCCTTTGTGGATGTCATGCTGGTGCTCTTGATTATCTTCATGGTGGCGGCACCATTGATGACCGTCGGTGTTCCGGTCGAGCTTCCCAAAACCGCTGCGGGCGCCTTGCCGGGCGAAGAAGAAGAGCCGCTGACCGTGACCATGACGGCAGAAGGCGAGATCCAGATCCAGACCACGCCCGTCGCGCGTGAAGATCTGGTGGCCCGCTTGCGCGCCATCGCGGCAGAGCGCACGTCGGACCGGGTCTATCTGCGGGCTGATGGCGCGATTGCCTATAATGACGTGATGCAAGTGATGGGGGCGCTCAATGCGGGTGGCTTCAGCAACGTGGGCCTTGTGACCGATACCGGTGGCCCGGCGCTCGACGGGCGACCTGCGCCCCAGAGCGAGTGATCGGGGGCCTTCGTGCAGACCGGCACCAAGATCTCTCTGGCGGGGCATGGGCTCCTGATGACCTGGGCACTCATTGGCGGGTGGTTCCAGTCCGATCCCTTGCCGTTTCAAAGCCAAGATGTGTCGCTGATCTCGCTGGAAGAGTTTGAACGGTTGAGCGAGCAGCGCGCAGCCCCGGTTGTGACCGAAACCCCCGCGACACCAGAAGAGCCGAAGGTGCCAGAGGTGACGCCGCCAATTCCGGAACGTCCTCAGCCGCGCCCGGAACCCGTGCCAGAGCCGACGCCGCCGGAAAGCATTGCGCAGCCGGAGGCTGAGGCTCAGCCCGAACCGCCAGCGCCTGAGCCTGTCCCAGAGGTTCCGAGCCTGGTGCCCGAAGCGCCCGAAGTCCCGCAGATCATTAGCGAGCTGCCACAATCCGCAGAGCCGGAAACGGCCCGTCCCAGCGATCGGGTTGCGCCGGAGCCTGTGCAAGCGCCGGATCCCGACACTACGATTGATGACGTGGCGCGAGAGGAAGTCGCACCAGATGAGGGCGCAGAGGCCAATCAGCCCGTGCAAGAAGCCACCGCTCCCGAGGCTGCGACCGACCGGATCGTGACGGAGGCAGAGGCCGAGGAAAAAGAACCGACTGCGCCGCTGATAACGTCGCGCCCCAAGACCCGTCCCGAACGTCCCGCCGCACCGAAGCCGACCTCAGAGCCTGCTCAAACGGCCACAGCGACCGAAAAAACCGACCCGACCCCGGAACCAAAGCCCGAGGTTGAGAGTTCCGCTGTGAATGACGCGCTCGCAGAGGCGCTCGGCGGTGGGGGAGAGGTCGAGGCACCAGAACCTTCAGGCCCACCGATGACACGGGGAGAGAAGGATGCGCTGCGCGTGGCGGTCTCGAAATGCTGGAACGTCGGATCGCTGTCGAGCGAAGCGCTGCGCACAACGGTCGTTGTGGGCGTCACGCTCTCGCGTGAAGGGATGCCCGACATCGGTTCGATTCGGATTCTGTCCAGTTCGGGCGGGTCGGATACCTCTGCCAAACAGGCCTATGAGGCCGCACGCCGGGCGATCATCCGTTGTGGTTCAACAGGATTTGATCTTCCCGCTGACAAATATGGTCAATGGCGTGATATTGAGATGACATTTAACCCCGAAGGAATGCGGATCAGATGAGAAACGCAATTGCGACACTACTCCTTGGCCTTGCGGCGATTGCGCCTGTAGGGACCGCTCAGGCGCAGGAGGGGCCGCTGAGGATTGAGATCACCGATGGTGTGATTGAACCCTTGCCCTTTGCGGTTCCGAATTTTGTGGCCGACACCCCCGCCGCCTCGCAGGTGGCTGCGGATTTGTCCCGCGTGATCGCGGCGGATTTGACCGGCTCTGGCCTGTTCCGCGAGATCCCGCAGGTGGCCTATATCTCGCCCTACACGCAGTTTGACGCGCCGGTGAATTTCACCGACTGGAAGGCTATCAACGCGCAGGCGCTGATCACCGGGGCGGTTAGCCAATCGGGCGATCGTATCACGGTGCGGTTCCGCGCCTATGATGTCTTCGCCGGACAAGAACTGGGCTCTGGCCTGCAACTGTCTGGCACGGTGGATGGCTGGCGTCGCATCGCCCACAAGGTGGCCGATACGATCTACACACGTCTGACCGGGGAAGGCGGCTATTTCGACAGCCGCGTGGTCTTCGTGTCCGAAACCGGCCCCAAGAATGACCGCAAGAAGCGCCTTGCGATCATGGACTACGACGGGGCCAATGTTCAGTATCTCACCAACTCCGAAGCGATCGTTCTGGCGCCGCGCTTCTCTCCGACCGGTGATCGGGTCCTTTATACCAGCTATGAGAGCGGCTTTCCCCAAATCCACGTGTTGGATGTGGGCAAGGTGCAGCGGCGTATCCTGTCGTCGGGAAGCGGCACTATGAGCTTTGCTCCGCGCTTTGCGCCAAATGGGCAGACTGTAGTCTATTCGCAGACCGAAGGCGGCAATACCGATCTGTTCTCGATGGATATCAACTCAGGATCCAGCCAGCGCCTGACCTCCGCGCCGTCGATTGAGACCGCGCCGTCCTTCTCGCCGGATGGCAGTCAAATCGTGTTCGAAAGCGATCGCTCTGGTGCGTCTCAGCTCTATGTGATGTCGATCAACGGGGGCGAGCCGCGCCGGATCAGCTTTGGTCAGGGCCGCTATGGCACTCCTGTGTGGTCGCCGCGTGGGGATTACATCGCCTTCACCAAGCAAAATGCCGGACGGTTCCACATCGGTGTGATGCGCACTGATGGCAGCGAGGAGCGCCTGCTCACCGCGTCTTTCCTGGACGAAGGACCGACATGGTCGCCGAATGGTCGCGTGATCATGTTCACCCGCGAGACCCAAGGCGCGGCCGGTCAGGCGCGGCTCTATTCGGTCGATATCTCCGGGCGGAACCTGAAACCGGTAAAAACCCCCGATGGCGCCTCTGACCCGTCTTGGTCGCCATTGCAGAACTGATCTTGCGCCGCAGCGTGCGCCCTCGGGTCAAAGCCCTTGGTGCGCTGCGGCGAAACATGCTAACACTTCGGTAAGAAATGTCCGAACACACGAGGCGATTTCACATGAGCGGTCTTCATAAAGCAATTCTTCTGGTCGCGGGCCTTGCCCTTGCAGCCTGTTCCGACGCCCGTTGGGACGACACCAACGCAGGGGCCGGAGGTGCCGGGGCTGGCTACGGCGATGGCAGCCTGGCCGATCCGTCGAGCCCGGCCTATTTCCGCGAAGCGGTGGGCGATCGCGTCCTCTTTGCGGTTGATCAGTCGTCGATCTCTCCGGAGGCGCAGGGCATTCTGGCAGGTCAGGCCCGCTGGTTGACCGCCAACCCGGCTTACAACGTGACCATCGAAGGCCATGCGGACGAGCAGGGCACGCGCGAATACAACCTTGCGCTTGGGGCACGTCGCGCCAATGCGGCGCGGGAGTTTTTGATTTCCCAAGGCGTTGCAGGCAATCGCATCCAAGTGGTTTCCTACGGCAAAGAACGCCCGCTTGAGATCTGCTCGGAAGAGAGCTGCTATGCGCAGAACCGTCGCGCGGTCACTGTCCTCGCTGGCGGCGTGGTGAGCTGAGCCTGATGCGCGGGTTGCGGCAGATCCTTCTCACCTCGGCTCTGGTTGCGATCAGCGCCGGTGCCTCTTTTGCGCAAGACCGTGAGCAGACGCTGGCGGATATTCGGCAGGAGTTGACGGTGCTGCATGTGGAAGTGCAGCGCCTCAATCGCGAGCTGTCGACTACAGGCGCGCCGGTAACGTCACTGGCGGGATCGTCTGTGCTAGAGCGTGTGACGGCCATCGAGGCAGAGTTGCAGCGGCTAACCGCGCAGACCGAACAGTTGACGCACCGCGTGCAAAGCATCGTGCAGGACGGCACCAACCGGATCGGCGATCTGGAGTTCCGTTTGGTCGAGCTGGAAGGCGGAGACCTCTCGCAGCTGGGCGAAACCTCCACCCTGGGGGGCGACGTTCCGGCGGCTGAGGGGGGCGCAGCCGTTGCGACCCCGACGCCCTTGCCGCAGTCCGGTGACGCATTGGCCGGGGCAGGGGAGCTCGCTGTTGGCGAAGAAGCGGATTTCAAGGCGGCCATGAGCGACCTTGAGGCGCAGAACTTCCAGGCGGCGGCAGACAAATTGGCGACCTTCAAAGACAGCTACCCCGGCAGCCCGCTGACCTCTCGGGTTGAGCTGGTGCGGGGCAAAGCGTTGGATGGTCTCGGAGATACCCGCGAGGCGGCTCGCGCCTATCTTGCGGCCTTTACAGGGGACACCACCGGGGCCGTGGCACCGGAGGCGCTCTTCGAACTTGGGGCTGCTCTTGGGCGGCTGGGGCAGGTGGATCAAGCCTGCATCACCCTCTCTGAAGTCTCTGTCCGGTTCCCGGCTGACCCTGCTGTTGCAGAAGCAGAGGCGGAGCGGGTCAAATTGGCGTGCTCCTGAGCACGCAAACCCACCATCTGATTGCGGAGATGCGTGCGCGCCTAGGCGCGCCGCTTCCACCTGTTTTGGGGGTTGCTGTCTCTGGAGGCAGCGATTCAATGGCGCTGCTTTACCTCCTGTCCGAGATGGCGCGACAAGATGGGTCTGTCTTGCACGTGGCGACCGTGGATCACGGGTTGCGCCCCGAAGCCCGAGACGAGGCCTTGCAGGTTGGCAAGCACGCCGAGGCGCTCGGTCATTCCCATGATATTCTAACGTGGCGCGACCCGGAGGCGGAGGGCAACCTGCAAGGCGAAGCGCGCGCGGCCCGCTATCGCCTGCTTGCGGAGTGGTCACGCGCGCGCGGGGCCGCCAGCGTTGCAGTGGGGCATACCGCAGATGATCAGGCAGAGACGGTTCTGATGCGCTTGCGGCGCGCCTCGGGGGTTGAGGGGCTTGCTGCCATGGCGGTGCGACACAGACGCGACGGAATGGAGATCCTGCGGCCGATGCTCGGCCTGCGACGGGCGACATTGCGCGCCTATCTTGAGGCACGCGGGGTCGACTGGTGCGAAGACCCGTCTAATCGCGATACACGGTTTGAACGCATTCGGATGCGCGAGGCGATGGCCTCTCTTGCACCGCTCGGTTTGACGGTGGAGGCGCTGGCGACGGTGGCTGAAAACATGCAGGTCGCCAATGCTGCCTTGGCGACAGTGACGGCGCAAGCGGCGGCCTCTCTGGGAGAGGTTCGCCTTGGTGCGGTGCGTCTCGCGCGCGAGGGGTTCGGCCAGCTTCAGGATGAAATTGCCCGCCGCCTGCTGATTGCCGCGCTGCGCCATGTGACGGAGGCTGTCTATGCGCCGCGTCGGGATGCGCTGGCTGACGCCTTGCGTGAAATCAAAGCCGGGCGTGGTGTCACGCTGCATGGTTGCCAAATTTTGCTCAAATCCAAGGCGATCTGGATCGTTCGAGAATATAGTGCGTTGCGCGACCAACAGATGACCGACCCCGAGGGCGAGGTGGTTTGGGATAGCTCTTGGCGGCTTACTCTCGCGGCGCAAAAGGGCGTAACCCTACGCGCCTTGGGGGCAGATGGCCTGCGACACTTGGAGAATTGGCGCGATCTTGCGGTGCCGCGCGAGGTTCTCTTGCCCTTGCCGAGCCTTTGGTGCGGCGGCAAACTCTTGCTGGTTCCGCCACTCTTGACCGCCGATCCTGAGCAGTGTGCGGCAATACGGACACCTGATGGGTGGGCCTCGGGCGCTTTATCGGATTGAACCTCGGCAAATCATCCTTATTTTAGGTGCAACTGATGGTCGTCGCGTGCTAGGGCCGTGGCGTCCTTCGAATACTTGGGAGAGCCATTTTGGGCAACGCACGTAATATCGCCTTCTGGGTCGTCCTGCTCCTGCTTGTTGTGACCCTGTTCAATTTGTTCAGCGGCTCCGGCAGCACATTGCAGAGCCGCGAGAAGACCTATTCCGAATTCGTAACCGCAGTCGAAGGCGGCAATGTCAGCCGTGTGACACTGGACGGCGAACAGGTGCGCTACACCACCTCGGATGGACAAAGCTACAGCACCGTGAAGCCGGGCGACGCCGAAGTCACCCAGATGCTGATCGACAAGAACATTCCGGTGCGCGCGGAAAAACAGCAGCAGTCGACCTTCCAGTCCTTCTTGCTGACGCTTCTGCCGTTCCTCCTGCTGATCGGGGTCTGGATTTATTTCATGAACCGCATGCAGGGCGGTGGCAAAGGCGGCGCCATGGGCTTTGGCAAGTCCAAAGCGAAGATGCTGACCGAAAAACACGGGCGCGTCACCTTTGACGATGTTGCCGGCATTGATGAAGCCAAAGAAGAACTTGAAGAGATCGTGGAATTCCTGCGCAATCCGCAGAAGTTCTCGCGCCTCGGCGGCAAGATCCCGAAAGGTGCGCTGCTGGTGGGCCCTCCGGGTACCGGTAAGACCCTTCTGGCGCGCGCGATTGCGGGCGAGGCGGGCGTGCCGTTCTTCACCATCTCCGGTTCTGACTTTGTTGAGATGTTCGTAGGTGTGGGTGCGTCCCGCGTGCGCGATATGTTCGAGCAGGCGAAGAAAAACGCACCCTGCATCGTGTTTATCGACGAGATCGATGCGGTGGGTCGTCACCGGGGAGCCGGCTATGGCGGCGGCAATGACGAGCGCGAACAGACCTTGAACCAGCTGCTGGTCGAGATGGACGGTTTTGAAGCAAACGAGGGTGTGATCATCCTCGCGGCGACCAACCGTCGTGACGTGCTTGACCCGGCGCTGCTGCGTCCCGGTCGTTTTGACCGCAACGTGACCGTGGGCAACCCGGACATCAAAGGTCGTGAAAAGATCCTCGGCGTGCATGCTCGCAAGACTCCGCTTGGCGCGGATGTGGACCTGCGTATCATCGCGCGCGGTACACCGGGCTTTTCCGGTGCGGATCTGGCGAACCTCGTGAACGAGGCCGCGCTGATGGCCGCGCGTGTGGGACGTCGCTTTGTTACCATGGAAGACTTCGAGAACGCCAAGGACAAGGTGATGATGGGCGCCGAGCGCCGCTCGATGGTGCTGACCGCCGATCAGAAAGAGAAAACCGCCTATCACGAGGCTGGCCACGCGGTGGTTGGTTTGATGCTGCCGGAATGTGATCCGGTCTATAAGGCGACGATCATCCCGCGCGGTGGCGCCTTGGGGATGGTGGTGTCGCTGCCGGAAATGGACCGCCTGAACTGGCACAAAGACGAGTGCGAGCAGAAACTGGCCATGACCATGGCGGGCAAAGCGGCCGAAATCATCAAATACGGTGAAGGTCACGTCTCTAACGGTCCGGCGGGCGATATTCAGCAGGCCAGCCAATTGGCCCGCGCGATGGTTCTGCGCTGGGGGATGTCGGAAAAGGTCGGCAATATCGACTACGCCGAAGCCCATGAAGGCTACTCTGGAAACACCGGCGGCTTCTCCGTTTCGGCGAACACCAAAGAGTTGATCGAGCAGGAAGTGAAGCGCTTCATCGAAGAAGGCTATGCTCGCGCCTATCAGATCCTGAAGGACAACCACGATGAGTGGGAGCGCCTTGCGCAGGGGCTGCTCGAATACGAGACGCTGACCGGCGACGAAATCAAGCGCGTTATGAAGGGCGAGCCGCCGCAAGCAGGGGATGACGCCGATGATGATGCGGATTCTGGTGCGCCCTCCGTCACCGCAATCCCCAAAGCGAAGTCCAAGAAGTCGCCGCCGGAAGGTGGGATGGAACCGGAGCCGACAGCGTAACCAACGCTTGAGGTCGAAATTCAAAAAGGGCGTCCCAAGGGGCGCCCTTTTTTTCGTGTCGCCTCCTGTCGGCACTGCGGTTCTGTGCGCCATGTGCGGGTCGGTCGTGCGCTCTGGCTTTTGCGTGATGAATTGCATCGCCCGATCCGGTCGGTAAGGTGCGCCGCAGGATACAGCGAAAAAGAAGAGGGGAGGCACGCATGCCCGTTTTGCGCGAGACCGACTATCAGGGTGAGATCATCTGGCTCGGCATGGTGCCGAACGGAGAGAGCATCCGCGCCGAGGAACGTGATGCCTTGGAGCTTGGCTTTCACGGGATCTCTGGCGAGCGGCACGAGGGCGAAAACCGACCCTCTTGCGTGCGGGTCAAGAACCTCTACGAACGCGACACTGAAATCCGCAATGTACGCCAGTTGACCATTCTGTCCGAAGAAGAGCTGGCATTGATCGCGGCGGATATGGGCATGGACAAAGTGGACCCGATCCACCTCGGCGCGTCGGTCGTGGTGCGGGGCATTCCCGACTTCACCTTCGTGCCCCCTTCGTCGCGGCTGCAGGGCCCGGATGGGGTCACTTTGACGGTGGATATGGAAAACCGCCCCTGCGTGCTGCCTGCGCGTGAAATCGAACAGGATCACGCGGGCTACGGGCCGAAGTTCAAACCCGCTGCGACGCATCGCCGGGGAATCACCGCATGGGTTGAGCGTCCCGGGGCGTTGAAACGCGGCGATCGTCTGCGTCTCTTCGTGCCGGACCAGCGCGCTTGGGCAGGGGAATCCTGAGCGACAGCGGAACAATGTTTTCCTTTTGACGCCTCGCGCGCTTTATCGAAAACATCCGAAGACGTTCTGAGGCGCAATTATGTCGGAAACCAATGGCGCGTCGTTTTTAGGACTCGCTAAGCCTAGGGGGAAACCGGCGCTTGCCGCCGGTCCCTGCAAACCGACACCTAACACTTTAGGAACCAGGCCATGAGCTACAAGAGTGACATTGAAATCGCCCGCGAGGCGAACAAGCTCCCGATCCAAGAGATCGGTGCCAAATTGGGCATGAAGAACGAAGACCTTCTTCCCTATGGCCACGATAAGGCAAAAGTCAGCCAGGAGTTCATCAACTCCGTGCAGGGCAACGCCGACGGTAAACTGGTTCTGGTGACCGCGATCAACCCGACCCCGGCAGGCGAAGGCAAGACCACCACCACTGTGGGGCTGGGCGACGGTCTGAACCGCATCGGCAAAAACGCGATGATCTGTATTCGCGAAGCTTCCCTCGGGCCGAACTTCGGCATGAAGGGCGGCGCTGCAGGTGGCGGCATGGCCCAGATCGTCCCGATGGAGGAGATGAACCTCCACTTTACCGGCGACTTTCACGCGATCACCTCTGCGCATTCGCTGCTGTCGGCGATGATCGACAACCACATCTACTGGGGCAACGAGCAGGACATCGACATCCGCCGCGTCGCATGGCGTCGTGTGGTCGACATGAACGACCGCGCTCTGCGTCAGATCACTGCGTCTCTGGGTGGCGTGTCCAACGGCTTCCCGCGCGAGACCGGCTTTGACATCACCGTGGCCTCCGAAGTGATGGCGATCCTCTGCCTCGCCAACGACCTCAAGGATCTGGAAAAGCGTCTGGGCGACATCATCGTGGCCTACCGTCGCGACAAGACCCCGGTTTATTGCCGCGACATCAAAGCAGAAGGCGCAATGACCGTTCTGCTGAAAGACGCGATGCAGCCGAACCTGGTGCAAACGCTGGAAAACAACCCGGCCTTCGTCCACGGCGGCCCCTTCGCGAACATCGCGCACGGCTGTAACTCCGTCATCGCGACCAAAACCGCGCTGAAAGTGGCAGACTACGTTGTAACCGAAGCTGGCTTTGGTGCTGACCTCGGCGCTGAAAAGTTCATGAACATCAAGTGCCGCAAAGCGGGCATCGCGCCCTCTGCTGTGGTGCTCGTGGCGACTGTCCGCGCGATGAAAATGAACGGCGGCGTTGCGAAGGCAGACCTCGGTGCCGAGAATGTTGAAGCGGTTCAAAAAGGTTGCGCAAACCTTGGCCGTCACATTGAGAACGTCAAATCCTTTGGCGTGCCGGTCGTCGTTGCCATCAACCACTTCGTCACCGACACCGACGCGGAAATCGCGGCTGTGAAAGAGTATGTTGCGACCCACGGTGTTGAGGCAATCCTGTCCCGTCACTGGGAACTGGGATCCGAAGGCTCCGCGCCTCTGGCCGAGAAAGTGGTCGAACTGGTTGAAGGCGGTTCCGCGAACTTCTCGCCGATCTACCCCGACGAGATGCCGCTCTTTGAAAAGATCGAAACCATCGCCAAGCGCATCTATCGCGCCGACGAAGTTCTGGCCGACGCAAAGATCCGCAACCAGCTGAAAGAGTGGGAAGCAGCAGGCTACGGCCATCTGCCGGTCTGCATGGCGAAAACCCAATACTCCTTCTCCACCGACCCGAACCTGCGCGGTGCGCCCACTGGCCACTCCGTGCCGGTGCGTGAAGTGCGCCTCTCGGCGGGTGCAGGCTTCATCGTCGTGGTCTGCGGTGAGATCATGACCATGCCGGGCCTGCCGCGCACCCCGGCGGCGGAAAGCATCCGCCTGAACGAAGAAGGCCTGATCGAAGGGTTGTTCTAAGCCTCTAAATAGGCAATCTGCGGCCCGGGGAGACATTCCCGGGCCGTAGGAGTTTTTACGTGACGATGACCAACCGAAAACCGCCGCAAGACTGTGCCGATATGACAGAGCTGCGGGCTGCGATCGACACGATAGACGTTGAGCTGGTGAAACTGCTACGGGCGCGTGTCGGCTATATTGACCGCGCGGTGGAGCTGAAACAGGCCAATGGCTGGCCCGCCCGCATCCCGTCTCGTGTGGAAGAGGTCATCTCGAACGCCTGCCGCACGGCCGAGGCTGAGGGATTAGACCCCGCATTGGTTGAAGGCATCTGGCGCGATATGGTGGATTGGTCGATTTCGCGCGAGGCGCGTGAGATCCCCGAGACTTGAGCCCAAGGCCACATCCGGTCTTGCAGCCCTGAGAAGGAACGAAGCGATGGCAGCAAATATCATTGACGGCAAGGCCTTTGCGGCCAAAGTGCGCGGTCAGGTCGCCGAACATGTGGCGCGTCTGAAAGAAGAGCACGACATCACCCCCGGTCTGGCGGTGGTGCTGGTGGGCGAGGACCCGGCGTCTCAGGTCTATGTGCGCTCCAAGGGCAAGCAGACCGTCGAGGTCGGCATGAACTCTTACGAGCATAAGCTCGATGCCGAGACCTCCGAGGCGGATCTTCTGGCGCTGATCGATCAGCTGAACAATGATCCGGCGGTGCATGGCATTCTGGTGCAGCTGCCGTTGCCGAAGCATCTGGACGAGGATCTGGTGATCAACTCCATCGCGCCCGCCAAGGACGTGGATGGCTTCCATATCTCCAACGTGGGTCTTTTGGGGACCGGTCAGAAATCCATGGTGCCTTGCACGCCGCTGGGCTGTTTGATGATGCTGCGCGACTATCACGGCTCGCTCTCTGGTATGGATGCGGTGGTGATTGGGCGTTCAAACATCGTGGGCAAGCCAATGGCGCAACTGCTGTTGGGCGACAGCTGCACCGTGACTATCGCGCATTCGCGTACCAAGGATCTGCCGGATGTGGTGCGGCGTGCTGATATCGTCGTTGCCGCCGTGGGCCGTCCCGAGATGGTGCCGGGCGATTGGATCAAGGAAGGGGCCACTGTGATCGACGTGGGCATCAACCGTATCGAGCGCGATGGCAAGAATGTGCTGGTCGGCGATGTGGATTTCGCCTCTGCCGCCGCACGCGCGGGCGCGATTACGCCGGTGCCGGGTGGCGTGGGTCCGATGACCATTGCCTGCCTGCTGGCCAATACCGTGACCGCCTGCTGCCGCGCCAATGGTCTGGCGGAGCCGGAAGGTCTGACGGCCTAATGGGGGCTTGAACGGAGCCTTCGGCTCCGTGGCCTCCGGCGGGGATATTTTTAAGAAGATGAAGAGCGGCGGTCCGGTTTGGGCCGCCGTTTTAGTGTGGCAGCGGACAGGGTAGGGGGCGGGGCCCGGTCAGGACCGCGATGGCGTTGGGGGCGAAGAGGGACCGCACCGTCGGGTCGGTGCTGCGCAAGCCGCCGGTATAGGTGCCAAAGGCAGGCAGGATCAGGCGGTCGGCGTCCATCAGGAAGGCGGGGCGGGATTGGCCGCGCAGGCTGGCTTTTGGGTGGTAATGGCCGCTGATCTCGCCCTTTGCCCCTGACGTGGCGATATGGCGGAAGGTAAGCGGGCCGAGGGTGAACTCAGCGCAGGCTGTACCACCAAGGGCAGGCGGGGCTGGGTCGTGGTTGCCTTCGACCCAGATCCACGCGCGCGGCTCCATCATCGCGGTGAAGGCTAAGGTGTCGGCTTCGTTGAGGTTTTGCGCTGCGAGGTCATCGTCAAAGGTATCGCCGAGGCAGATCACCCGTTGCGGCCGCAGCCTGTCGAGAAGGGTCTTGAGGCGCTCTAGCGTATCGCGGGTCTCATAGGGAGGCAGGGAGAGGCCGCTGCGGCGGGCGATGCGCTCGGACTTGCCTAGGTGCAGGTCAGAGACCACCAACGTGGCTTCCTCGGCCCACCAGAGCGCGCGCGCGCCGAGGAGGCTGAGGCGGGTGCCGCAGAAGGTCACGTCATAGGCGGCGATCATTGCGCCAGACCCGCAAGACCGGAGCTTTGCATCAAGGCCTCCGCCTCGGCGGCCATCAGGCGCTCGATCCCGGCGCCTTTGATCGGGATTTTGCCGACCTCTAGCAGGAGGGGCGCGGCCAGTGGCGTGATGCGGGAGAGGCGCTTGAGGTCGATGCGCGGGCCGACGCGGGCCATCATCTCCTCGATGCGGCCGAAATCGACCAGACCGCGCAGGGCTTCCTCGCGGGTGATGTCGAGAAGCAGGTGGTTGGGATCGTATTTCCGCAGTGTGTCATAAAGGATATCGGAGGAGAAACTGGTCTGCCGCCCGGATTTGCGCTGGCCGGGGCTGTTGCGCTCGATCAGGCCGGCGATGGTGGCCGCGGTGCGAAAGGCGCGTTTCATCACCGCATTCTCCGCCAGCCAGCCGTCGAGCCCCTCGCGCAGGGCGTTGAGATCAAACAAGGCCTTTGCGTCGGTCACCGGCTCCAGCCCCCAGATGAGGGTCGCGTAATCGGTGGCGACAAAGCCCAAGGGATCGAGGCCCAGATCCTCCATCCGCTTGGTCAGCAACAGGCCCAGGGTTTGCTGCGCGTTACGCCCGGCAAAGCCATAGGCGCAGATATGTTCCCGCCCATCATGGGGGAAGCTTTCCACCAGCAAGCGGCCCGCGTGCGGCATCTGCGACACCTCGCGATGGAGGGCGAGCCAGTCGGCGGTGTGTTCGGGCAACTCGGGCCAGCTGTCTTGCGCCAAGAGCCGCAGGATGCGGGCGGAAAGCTGGATCGAGGTGGCGAATTTGGTGCCGTTGAAGGTGGCGACCTTTGGCTTTTTCGCCGCGTTGCGGGTCACCTCCACCGTCATCTCGCGCAGGCCTTCGTAGCGCACGATCTGGCCCGCGATCAGGAAGGTGTCGCCGGGGGTAAGGGTGGCGGCAAAGCCCTCTTCGATCTCACCCAAGGGCTTGCCGCCGCGGTTGCGCTTCAGTCGCACCTTGAGCGTGTCGGTGTCCTGAATGGTGCCGAGGTTCATGCGGATGCGGGCGGCGGCGCGTGGGTCGCGCAGGTGCCAGCGGCCCTCGGCGTCTTGCCGCAGGCGCTGCCATTGGTCATAGGCGCGCAGGGCGTAGCCACCAGTGGCGCAAAACTCGAGGCAGGCGTCAAAGGCGGGGCGGGTCAGGGCGCTATAGGCGCCAGCACTGGTCACTTCGGCGAAGAGATCGTCGGCGTGAAACGCCCCGGCACAGGCGGCGATCAGGATATGCTGGCAGAGCACATCGCGCGGCCCCGGCGGCAGGGGATCGCCGTCGAGGTCGCCCGCGCGCACCGCCTCTAATGCGGCGTGGCATTCCACCACCTCAAACCGATTGGCGGGCACTAGCAGCGCCTTGGAGGGCGCGTTGTAGCGGTGGTTGGCGCGGCCGATCCGCTGCACCAGCCGCTTGACGTTTTTGGGGGCGCCGATCTGGATCACCAGATCCACGTCGCCCCAGTCGATGCCAAGGTCGAGCGAGCCGGTGCAGACCACCGCGCGCAGCTCGCCGCGCACCATGGCGCCCTCTACCCGTTCGCGCTGGGTACGGTCGAGGGAGCCGTGGTGGATGCCGATCGGCAGGCTGTCCTCATTGGCAAGCCACAGATTGTGAAAGAAAATCTCGGCCTGCGCGCGGGTGTTGTGGAAGATCAGCGTGGTGGTGTGCTGGCGGATCTGCTCCAGCACGGCGGGGATCGCGTAGGCCGCGCCACCCCCGGCCCAGGGCGGCGCCTCGGGCACGTTCAACATGCGAATATCCGGGGCAGGACCGGGATCTGCCAGCAGGACCGGGCAGGGGTCCGGGTGGCGCGCCAGCCGATGCGCGATCACCTGCGGGTCGTCCACCGTGGCCGAAAGCCCGACGCGCCGCAGCCCGGGGCAGAGCGCTTGCAGGCGGCTCAGGGCCAGCATCAACTGATCGCCGCGTTTGCTCTCGGCGAGGGCGTGGACCTCGTCGACGATGATCCGCTGGAGCCCCTGAAAGGTGCGGGCGGCATCCTCGTAAGAGACCATCAGCGCGAGGCTTTCCGGCGTGGTCAGCAGGATATGCGGCGGGTCGGCGCGTTGGCGACGTTTGCGCGCAGAAGAGGTGTCGCCGGTGCGATCCTCAATGCGGATCGGCAGGCCCATCTCGGCAACCGGGCCGGTGAGGTTGCGTTTGATATCCGCCGCCAGCGCCTTCAGCGGTGAGACATAGAGCGTATGTAGCCCGGCGTGCTCGCCCGAGGCCAGCTCCGCTAGCGTCGGCAGAAACCCGGCCATAGTCTTGCCGCCGCCGGTTGGCGCGATCAGCAGGGTGGCGGGCTCGTCCTTGCGCGTCAGCATCTCTTGCTGATGCGGGTGGATCGACCAGCCCCGCGCGGTGAACCAAGACAGAATCTGAGGGGGCAGGGTGACCATGTTCCCCATTTAGTCCAAGGGATGCGCAAGGCCAAAGGGAATTTTTATCGCCGCCCCACGGCAAGAATTTTTCCGCACCGCAGCGACGGAAGGCGCGCGCGCCTGCGTTTCATCCTCAATAGGATGACCACAAGGAGTGAGTGGAGATGACACTGCTGCGTATTTGGGCGACGCCCCTGACGATTGCGGCCTTTATCGTGATGGGCGCGACCGGGGTTTTGATGTTTCTGCACCTCGACAGCGGGCTTAACAAAGTGGTGCATGAATGGGCCGGCTGGGCGATGGTGATCGGCGTGGTGGCCCATGTGGTGCTGAATTGGCGCGCGTTCTCGACCTATTTCCGCCGCCCCATCGCGCGGGCTATGATGGCGGCGGGCGTGGTGGTTCTGGGGCTGTCGTTCTGGCCGGTCTCGGGCACCGGGAGCAGTCCTGTTGGGGCGGTGATGCAGGCCATCGGGCGCAGCGATGCGCAAACGCTGATTGCCCTCAGCGGTCATGGGCTGGACGAGGGGCTCTCCCGGCTCAAATCCGCAGGCTTTGACGCCGCGCCCGAGGTCACGGTGAGCGAGCTGACCAGCGGCGATCGCGGCAAGCAGACCGCGCTGATCAGCATTCTGTTTCAGGACTGAACCCTAGGCGGGGGCCTTATTTGACGATCATCTCGTCCTTGACGAACATATTGTCCCAGGCGCGATCAATCAGCGCCGGAGACATTTGGTAGGGCAGGCCCTCGAACTCGCAAATGGCGATCATCTGGTCGATCAGGAACACCGGCTGGTAGTTCGCGTAGACGTTGTTGATCGTCGGGTATTTGTGCTTCAGCAGATGGACGAGGGCGGCCTCGTCCAACGGCACGCCCTTTTTGCGCGCCACAAGGGCAAAGATCTTAAGGAAGTTTTCCTGATTGGGGCCGTCGATCTTGATCTTGTAGAAGATCCGGCGCAGCGCCGCTTGGTCGAAGATCTCGTTCGGGTGGAAGTTGGTGGAGAAGATCACCAGCGTGTCAAAGGGCACTTCGAATTTTTCACCCGATTGCAGGGCAAGAATATCGCGCCCCTCTTCCAAGGGGACAATCCAACGGTTGACCAGCGCTTGCGGCGGTTCAGCCTGACGGCCAAGGTCGTCGACGATGAAGATGCCGCCGGTGGATTTCAGCTGCAACGGCGCCTGATAAGTGCGCGCCGTGGGGTTGTAGACAAGGTCCAGCATCGATAGCGACAACTCGCCCCCGGTGACTACGGTGGGCCGCTCGCAGCAGACGTAGCGCTCGTCAAAGCGGCGGCGTTTGCGCAGGGCGTTCGGATCGTCTTCATCGGAGGCCACCGCCGTGTGAACGATGGGGTCATAAACGGTGATCACCTGACCGGCGTATTCAATCGCGCGCGGCACATAGATCTTATCGCCGAGTGCATCGCGGATGCCGTTGGAAATAGAGGATTTCCCGTTGCCCGGAGGGCCGTACATCAGGATCGAGCGACCGGCGCTGACGGCAGGGCCGAGATTGTCCAACAGGCTGTCGGGCAGGATCAGATGCCCCATGGCGGAGGTCAGCTGCTGCCGGGTCACCATGATGTTGCGGATTGACTGGCGCTCCACCTGCTCGCGGTAGACATCCAGCGGCACGGGCATTGCGCCGAAATATTCAGATTGCGCCAGCGCATCCAGCGCGCGGGCCTTGCCTGCGTCTGTCAGCTGATAGGCCATTTCCGTGCCAGAGTTGGCATTGAGCGTGCCGGTCGCCTCGAGAAGGCGTTGTTCGCGGGCGATATCAATCAGCTCTTGCGTCACGGCCGCAGGCAGGCAGATCGCCTCAGACAGGGCGGTGACCGTGTCGAGCGTTTTGCGGAACATGGTTTTCAGCAGGATATCCCGCATCATCACCAAAGGCAGGCGCATCTCGCCGAGACCTTTCGGCGCGGGCGGAGCCATCACGGTGGTGTTCTGCATGTTCATGGTCAGGCCTCTTCGCAGCTCGTGCTTTGTCGTCCCAAATCTTCGGGCGCGCTTGGCAAGAGACTATTCAACACTGTGGCAAGACCACGGCGGGCTTGCATCATTTCCGCGAAGAGAGTGGGGGATTTTTAGCGTCTTACGACCTTAGCCAAAGGCAGCAAGGCAGAGGTAGATCGCAAGGGTTGCGCCAAGGCAGAGGCCCATGGGGAATTTTGCGCCCGTGGACCAGCTTTTCCAGTTGGGTGCCAAGCGCCGCAGCGGCGTGTGGCGCGCGATACGGTGGGCGGCAAAGCCCGCGAGCAAAGCGCCGCAAAAGATCATCAGAACCGGCTGAATATCCGCATAGGCGATATAGGGCGCGGCAGCGGCGACAAATTTGGCATCGCCCGCACCGACCAGCCCGGCAGAATAGACCAGAAACCCGATCGCCAGCCCGATCGGAAGGTGGACCAGATGCCAGCCGTAGTCGGCCCATGTCGGCATGACAAAGAGGCCGAGAACGATGTAGATCGCGCCAAGACTGTCCACGCACCAATTCGGGATCCGCATCTCGCGCAGATCCGACAGCGCGACATAGGCACAGAGCGGCAAAACAAAGGGCAGGAACCAGAGGGCTGCGGTGGTCGGAAGGTGCATGGTTCCTGCTCCGGGGTCTTGGATCGTTTAGCCGTTTTCCAGCGCTTCAAGCGCGCGGGCTGCGGCGTCAAAGTGCTGTGGGTGGGTCTCGATGGCCTCACGCAGGAGCCCTTCGCCGGTGCTGATGTCCCCCTGTTTTACGGCCGACAGGGCCATCGTGTGCAACAGTTGCGCCCGTTCCACCTGCGTCATCGCGATGACCGGCAGGCTGTAGTTGCGCTGTGCGCCACGGGCCAGAACCAGGTTGTTCTTTGCCGTGAACAGGTTCGGGTCCTGCCGCAGCGCTTCTCCAAAGAGGCGTTCTGCAGCGGAATAATCCCCACGCGACAGTTTGGAGTAGCCCCAATTGTTGAAGACGCCCGCAGGGGTGGTGGTCAGCCCGACAGCGGTTTCATAGAAACTGTCGGCGGCTTTCCAGTTCTTCTCGGAATCCGCGACCATCGCTTCGAGACGGTAACGTTTGAAAGTCTCGTGGGTCGGCGGCACCGTGTCCAGCACGGCTTTGGCCTGCGCCCATTCGTTGTTGCGGATCAGCGCGTCGGCGTATTCCACCTTGTCTTCGCTGGTGGCACCCGGCATTTCGACCACCCGCTGCCATGCGCTCGCCGCTTCGGTGTTGCGTTTGGCGCGGATCAGCGAGGCCGCAAGGCCACGGTGCATGTCGATCCGATCGGGGGTGCTGGCAATCGAGCGCTGGAAATAGCTCACGGCCTCGTTCGGGTCCGAGCTGTTCATAATCACGCTGTTGAGGTTGCTTTCGTCGATGACGTTCACGTCTTGAAGCGCGCGTTCGACGGCTTCTTTGTCGATTTCCTTGCTGCAAGACGCGAGGGTCAGCGCCCCGATTAGCCCTGCGGACAATAGAACCATATGGCGCATTGATCTGCGTCCTTTTCTGCTCTGCCTCTGGCGCTATGGTGTCATTTGGATGCGGTATACGCCGCCCCCTTGTCGCACCAGATTATATTCGCCGCCTGTGGCTGCAGTATGCCCGGGGTTGTCAAGATTTTCGAGGGCCAGCCGCAAATTATCGCGGATTGCGTCACTTTCGCCATTGTCGAGCGCATAGGCCCGCCGCAGGATCTGCTCCGCCTCGGGGTATTTGCCCTGTTCCATCAGGACGATCCCGAGGTTGTTGAGGGCTGCGGGCCATTCGGGCGCCTCTTGGACGGCACGGCGCAACAGGCTTTCGGCTTGTCCCAACCGGCCCAGCCCGAGGTTGGCCGACCCCAAGCTCGACAAGATTTCCGGCGTCAGGCTGCCTTCTTCCAAAGCGGCGCGATTAAAGGCGTCGATGGCGAGCTCATATTGGCCAGAGGCCATCAGCCGATGCCCGACATCAAGCCCGCTGACCGCTTCGGCGCGCTTGTCCACGCCGGGGGCCCATACCCCCTCGCTTTTGGTGGGCGTCAACCCATTGCCAGGCCCCATCACGCAAGCCGCCACCAGTGCAAAGGCACAGGTGGCGACCGCGGGTGGGACCAGGCGGAAAAGGTGGGTGCGCCGGGTCCGGAAAATCATAAATGGGGCCTTATTGTCCGAGTTTCGTAATGGCGTCCACCGAGGGGCCGATCAGGATGATCAGCAAGGGCGGCACCGTTAGGCCCATTGTGGCAAGCGTCATTTTCGTTGGCAACTTGTTTGCCGCTTCTTCGGCGCGCATCACGCGTTTGTCGCGCATCTCGCCGGCATAGACCCGCAAGGCTTCGGCAATCGAGGTACCAAAGGTGGCGGATTGGATCATCACGGTCACAAAGGCCGAAATGTCCTGAACCCCACAGCGTTCGCCCATGTCACGAAGGACGCGGTCTTTTTCCTTACCCGCCTTCATCTCATAGGCAACAACCTCAAACTCCTCGGACATTTCCGGGTAGGAGGCGCGCAGTTCCTGGCCGACGCGCACGATGGCTTGGTCCAGAGATTGGCCCGCTTCGACGCAGACCAGCATCATATCGAGCGCATCAGGGAAGGCGCGGGTGATGGCGGTCTTGCGCTCTTCGACTCGGCGGCCCACCCAGTAGCGCGGCAGCATATAAAGCGCCCCACCGGGGCCGAGAACGCGCAAGGCGAGTTGTTGCGTGTCATAGGTGACATCGGCGTTCATCACGTAGACATAGAACAGGCCCATCGCGAGACCCACCAGACCCAGAGAAAACTGGGCAAAGTGAAAGAGCCGCACCGCATCCTTGGACTGATAGCCCGCCTGCCGCAGCTTCAGCTGCATCGCGGAGAGTTCTTCCTCGTTCTGCGGTTCCAGAAAGTTCGCGAATTTCTGCAGCTGCTCGTTGCGGTTGGCCTGCCGCAGACGTTCCTTTTGCGGCTTCCTTGTGGAGGTTTCGTTCAGGCTGCGCTGGAGCTTTTTCAGCGGGTCTTCCGGCTGGTTCAGCATCATGGCGACAGCCACCACCACCAGCATCAGACCGACAAAGCCAAGCGCCAGCAGGGGGCCGAACTCTCCCAATTGGGCGACCAGAAAATTCTGCACGGCGGTGATCGGGTTCATGGGAGGCTCCTCAGACCTTGATGTTGGTCAGAAAACGCATGACGAAGAGGTTCGCGGTCAGCATGATGCCAACGACAAAACAGGCGGGGATGAACCATTGGTGGTCCAGAACCGGGTCGTAGTAATGCGGGTCGCGGATCAGGGTCACGGCAAGGCAGACCAGCGGGAAACCCGACAGGAACTTGCCCGACCATTGCGCCTCGGCGGTGATGGCTTTGACGCGGCGGAAAAGGCGGAACCGGGCGCGGATCACCTTGGCAAGCCCTGCCAAGACCTCGGCGAGGTTACCACCGGACTGCTGTTGGATCGTCACAGCCACCGAAAGGAAGCGCAAATCCTGCATATCGAGCCGCTCAGCCATTTCCTTCAAGGCCTCGCCCACGTCGCGGCCATAGGCGCATTCATCGGCAATCATGCCAAATTCGGTGGCCAGCGGGTCCTCGACTTCGCGTGCAACGATCTGAACAGCAGAGGAAAACGGGTGCCCCACGCGCAGCGAACGCACCATGAGCTCGACTCCGTCGGGCAGCTGTTCTTCAAGCAGAGCCATGCGTTTCTTCGCCTTGGAGTTTACCCAGAAGAAGACCGCACCGACGCCGATGATCACAGAGGCCAAGGCGCGCACAGGCGGCTCGGCTTGGGTGCCGACACTCAGCGCGACATAGGCCAGACCGGCCAAAGCGGCCATGATCATCATCAACTGGCGCGGCGAGAAGGCGATGGCCGCCTTTTGCGCACGTTCCGCCAGCAGCGAATATAGCGGGATCGATTGCGAGCTGAGGTGCTGCTGCATTTCCTTGCGCAGCTGCGCCAAAACCTGCTCGCGGTTGGCGCCTTTCTCGAGCATCTCGAGACGGCGGTTCACCCGGCTGTTGAGGCTGATCGATTTGCCAAAGGTCACCAGGTAGAGGCCCTCGACGAGCACCAGCACCCCGATGAAAATCAGGCCATAGATCAGGGGTTCCATTCCGATTTGCATCAGCGGGCCTCCATCACGGTGGGCTCATAGATCGAGGACGGCAGGTCATAGCCCCAGAGACGGAACCGCTCGGAGAAGTGGCTGCGTACGCCGGTGGCGGTGAAATGGCCGATGATCTTGTTGTCGGGGGTCAGGCCGACGCGCTGAAAGCGGAAGATCTCTTGCATGGAGATCACGTCGCCCTCCATCCCGGTGATTTCGGTGATCGAGGTCATCCGGCGCGAACCATCCTGCAGACGCGAGGCCTGCACGATCAGGTTCACCGCCGAGGCGATCTGGCTGCGCACCGCTTTGATCGGCATCTCGATACCGGCCATGGCGATCATGTTTTCGAGACGCGAAATCCCGTCCCGTGCCGAGTTGGCGTGGATCGTGGTCATCGAGCCATCGTGACCGGTGTTCATCGCCTGCAACATGTCGATCACCTCGGAACCACGGGTCTCGCCGACGATGATCCGGTCAGGCCGCATCCGCAGGGCGTTTTTCAGACAGTCGCGCGGCGAGACTTCGCCTTTGCCTTCGACGTTCGGTGGGCGGCTTTCCATCCGGCCCACATGGGTCTGCTGCAGCTGAAGTTCCGCCGTATCCTCGATGGTCAGAATACGCTCAGAGTTATCAATAAAGCTCGACAAGGCGTTGAGGGTGGTTGTTTTACCGGAACCGGTACCACCAGAGACGATAACGTTCAGTCGCGTGGAGACGGCGGCTTGCAGATATGCAGCCATTTCCTCGGTAAAGGCGCCGAAGTTCACCAGATCGTCGATCTGCAGCTTGTCTTTTTTGAACTTTCGGATGGAAACCAGCGACCCGTCCACCGCGATGGGCGGCACCATGGCGTTAAAGCGCGAGCCATCCGCCAAACGGGCGTCCACATAGGGGTTGCTTTCATCAACGCGACGTCCCACGGCCGAGACGATCTTGTCGATGATCCGCATCAGGTGCTTTTCATCCTTGAAGGTCACTTCCGACAACTGCAGCTTGCCGCCCCGTTCGACAAAAATCTGTTGCGGGCCGTTGACCAGAATATCGGAAACGGTGTCGTCTTTCAGCAGCGTCTCCAGCGGGCCGAGACCGGTGACCTCGTCGTAGAGTTCCTTGTTCAGCTGCTGGCGGTCCTCACGGTTGAGGACGATGTTCTTTTCCTGCAGCACTTCGCCCGCGATCGAAGAGATCTCGTTGCGCAGCTCTGCCTCAGAGGCTTTTTCAAGCGCGGCAAGGTTCAGGTTTTCCAGCAGTTCACGGTGCAACTCGACCTTGATCTCGCTCAGGCGCTCCTTGCGCTTGCGATCCCGATCCGCTGGCGCGGCTTCGGCGGCGGAACTCTGAACAGGGCGGCGCAGAATCGTTTTGACGCTTTCTGCCGGGGCCGGAGCCGGGGCAGGGGAGGTCGCTGCGGGGGCGGGCGCTGCGGTCCGCGCGAGTTTGGCGACGGGTTGAGCGGCTTGCTTTTTGTATTTGGAAAACATCGTTATCCCCCAGTGGCTCAGGCTGCTTCAGCCTCGGAACGTCCCAGCTCATGCAGGCTTCGCGCCAGTTTGGCGATTTCCTTGCGCAGGGGGTTCTTCGGGTTGGACAGGGCCAGGGGCTGGCCGTGGTCGCAGCTGTGCAGAACATGTTTCCCACCGTCCGGAAGCTGGACATCGATGGAAATGCTGAGGCTTTCTGCCAAGCGTTTGACCCGGCTTTTGCCGTTCAGGTCGGTGAATTTCGGAGCGCGGTTCAACAGGAACCGCAGCTTTTCAAAGGGCAGGTCTTCGGATTGCAGCGCACGTTTGACGCGCACGGCATTCTGCGCCGATCGCATGTCGAGTTCGATCAACGCGAAATAGACATGGGACAGGGTCAGGACCGTCTCGGTCCATTGAACCAGCGTGTGCGGCATATCGATGACGACAAAGTCAAAATGGCTGCGAGCCATTTCCACCACCCGCAGAATGTCTTCGGGGGTGATGAACTCCAGCGGCACCATGTCGGTCGGCGCGGTCAGCACCTGCAACTTGTCCTGAAAGGTCACGAGCGATTGGCCAAAGATATCTTCGTCCATCGCCTCGGTTTCACTCAGCATTTCCATCACCGCCTCGCGACGGGGCAAGTCGAGATAGGTCGACACCGATCCGGTCTGCAGGTCGAGGTCGATCAGACATACGCTGGGCCGCTCAGAGGCGTTCAGCTCGGCCAGCTCCCACGCGAGATTTACGGCAAAGGTCGAGGACCCAGACCCACCAGCGAGGCCGTGCGCCACGATCACGGCGCCCTCACGCTGGCTGTCGGCATGAAGTTTATGCGCACGCGGTGCTTGCGTCGGGGCCGCTGCGGTTTCCGCAGGACGGCGCAGCCGCTCGATTGCGGCGGCCAGTTCCTGTTCCGGCAGCGGGTAGGGGATGAACTCATCCGCGCCCTGGCGCAGCAGTTTGTGCAGAGAGGTGGGGCTGACGTCTTCGGCGACAAGGATCACCTTGATGTCGCGCGATTTGGCCTGCGTGATGATCTCGCTCATCAGCGAGAGGTTTTCCTCATCCTCCGCATCAATCGCGAGGGCCACAAATTCCAGGGCTTCAGCTTCGGGCTGGTAAAAGAACGCGAGCGCTTCGGTAAAGCCGAGGTCACCCCATGCTTCACCCATGACCGTTTCCATATCCTCGATCAGCAGATCGAAGTTCTGAACGTCACGACTGATTGTACAGGCCGCAACGGACGCAGCCTCTGTTTGCGAATTCGCACTCGTCATCGCCAGTATCCCCACAATGTTCGGTCATGGTGCAACTGTACCACAGACCGACGCCGCCCCCACCACAGGTTACACGGCGCCCTATAGGGAGACTGTCGTCCTCAATCTGGGCGAGATTGGGGCCAAAAAACTCCGATTGTTGGGAAAATTAATCATGCCTAATAAAAGGTTTACGCCTTCCGCGAGGGAAGGCGCATCGTTTTGCTGTGTCTTTATGCTGCGAAGGCGCGTGGATTACTCATCCAGCTTGCTGTCGGCGGTCAGGGTGCGCGGCACGACGGCGCTCTCGACATAGTCGCGGTAGATGATGGCGGCGTATTTGCCGTCCAACTCGTTCACACGCTTGGCGATAAAGCCGCTGACTTCGGTCACGGTGCGGCGGTTCTGGCGCTCGCGGTCCGTGGTCGGGATCAGGGGCTGCGTTTCGCCATAGGAGACCACGGCCTCCAGTCGCTGGCGGCTGATGCCATGGGCGGTCAGGTAGTTCACGGCGGCCCGGGCGCGGCGCATCCCGAGGAATTTGTTGTAACCTGTGCTGCCCACTGCGTCGGTGTGGCCATAGACGCGGAAGCGCACTTCAGGGAATTGGCGAATCCAATCCGCTTGGCGGTCCAGGACCTGACGGGCGGCCTGATCCAGCACTGCACTGTCGAAATCAAAGTTGATCGTGGTCGGCACTTCTTGCGCAAACCGGCTGGCGAGCTGGATCTGATAGCTGCGATCCCCGGACAGAACGGCGGTGTTATTCGCCGTTGCCGTGCCAAAGAATTCCGTATTGAGCGGCTGCCCGGCTTCTTTGTAGGCGCAGGCGCCAGTTGTCAGCGCGAGCCCGAAAAGTGCTGCATATTTCAACATCTGCGCCACCTGTGTTCCTTGGAATTAGTCGAGAAGATAGCCGTAGGAGCCGTTGAAGTCTTGGTTGGCGACTTCCCCTGCGGCCCCTGCCTGCGTGCGTTCGGTGCTCCCAAAGAGGAACAGGTTCTTTTCACTCGGCGGACGAATGCGGTCGGTCGGCAAGGACAGGGCTTCGCCGCGGGTCGGGGTCACCAGATGGGCCGAGACGATGATCACCAGCTCGCTTTGCTGGCGTTCGTAATCTGCGCTGCGGAACAGGGCGCCGAGGATCGGGACATCCCCCAGCCACGGCACCTGTGCCGCATTGTCGAGGAAGTTGTCTTCGATCAGACCCGCAATCGCAAAGCTCTCGCCATCGCGCATCTCCACGGTGGTTTCAGTCTCACGACGCGAGAAGGCGTTGATCGAAATACCGTTGAGGGTGATGGAGTTGTTCGGATCGATGGCCGAAACCGCAGCCTTCAGTTCGAGGTTGATCAGATCGCCGTCCACCACGCGGGGGATGAAGTTCAGCTCAATACCAAAGGGTTTGAATTCGATGGTCACAACACCGTCGCGCTGCGAGACGGGAACCGGATATTCGCCACCGGCAAGGAAGCTCGCCTCTTGGCCAGACAGGGCGGAGAGGTTCGGTTCTGCGAGGGTTCGCACCAGGCCTTTTTCTTCAAGCGCCTCAAGGAGAACGCCGAATTCGACGGAGCCAATGTCAAAGCCGATAAAGGTTGCACCGGCCACACCGTCGCGTGTTTCGATCGTGGAGCCGGTCAGGCTGTTTTCGCCGTCAAGCCACGTCCCGGTTTCCCCAGAGATCCGATTTCCGCCAAAGGCAACGGAGGACCCGAGGGATTTAGAAACACTGCGTTCCATCTCGGCAAAGCGGACTTTCAGCATGACTTGCTGCACGCCACCGACGGTCATCAGGTTGCTCACCCGATCAGGAGCATAGCGTTCTGCCAGATCCAAAGCGCGTTGCAGGCGCTGTGCGCTCGATACGCTGCCGGACAGGACGATGCCGTCGTTGGCGGTGCGCACTTCGATCTTTTCGTTCGGCAAGATCTGCTGGAGGCGCTGTTTGAATTCGCTGACATCGGCGGCCACGCGCACATCCACGTTGGTGATCAAGCGGCCAGAGGCGTCCAGCAAGGTCAGCGTGGTCAGACCCGGCGATTTGCCCAGCACATAGATCGTGCGATCCGAAAGCGAGGAAATGTCGGCGATGCCCGGGTTGGCGATGCTCAACTCGGAAAAGGGCACATCCGCCTCAACCACAACGGCCCGGTTCATCGGAACGTCGAGGATGGCGTTGGTGCCCTGCTTTACCACTTTCACTGCCTGCGCGAAGGTTGCCGAGGGCAACGTAGCACAAGCCAAGGTCAGCCCGGTCAGGGCTGCCACAAAAATACGTCTCATTGACATGTGACCTGCCTTTCCGATCACGCCTCAGTATGCAGGGTCTTGTCGCCCCGATTTTGCACCCAATCTGCGCTACTTCGCCTTTCATTGCAAGAATCAATGGGTTTGTAGAGGTTGTTCATCCACTTGGCCTGTTGACGCAGGGCCACAATAGCAATCCCCGCCACGGGTAAGCCGGGCGGGGATGTAGGGTAAGATGCTGAAATCGCTGCCTGCGGTCAGGCTTTGGATCAATCGGCGCAGGGGATCGGAATTTCCACCACTTCGGCGCCGCGACGGTTGCGAATGGTGCAAACGCGGGGTTCTTCGGCCCGGATCGGGGCTTCTGCTTCCGATAGACCCAAGAGGCTGCGCTGATCAACCTCTACGAGAGAGGCGACGGTGTCGTCCTCGGTGCCGACCAGAGCAAGCGACAAGCGACCGGTGGATTGTGCCTGCGCAAGGGCGGCAACCTGCTCCGGGCGGGCGGTCACTGTGACCGTGCGGGCAATCGTGGCACCAGTGAGTTCCGAGCCTGCGGATTGGTCGACGGCGATCAACTCGATGTTGGTCTGGATCAGGCGGGTCACCTCGCCGCGACTGTTGTCTCCGCGCGCCTTGGGGGGCTGGCCGCTCCAATAGACGTCGACACGGTCGCCGGGGCGCAAGAAGCCGGATACGCCACTTGCCACATCCACGCGGATCGCAAAGGCACGCATGCCTTTTGCCAGACGCGAGGTGATCCCGGCGTCCTGACCCGGTTCGGTCACTTTGACCGACAGCAGTGGTTCGTTGATTTCCATGGTGCGCAATACGTAGCGCGCGTCATTGTCCTCTTCAGACGGGAACAGTTTCGCCGCATCGGTAAAGACACCTTCGGGCAAGGCGTTCTGCGGCCAATTGATCTGGCGCACTTTGTCCTTGGTAAGGCGCTGTCCGTAGACAAGCTGTTCGGTTGCCACAAAGACGGGCACCGTCGGAATGGCTTGTTGGCCGTTTGCCCGCTCATGGGCGAGGGCGGCCTGATATTTCTCAATGTAGCTCTTTGCCATCAAGACGGCGCCGCCGGCCAGGGCGACCCCCACGATGAGCACGAGTCCGAAAACTGCTCGCATGATTGTCCCTTTCTGTCTGGCGATCGCCCGAAACGTTGGGATGGCGCAGACGATTCAAGTTCCATTGGTCCCTCGAAGAGAGGGCGGAGCAGATCGTATGTGGCATCGCGCCTTGGGCTAAATGCGCAAAACGCCCCGAGAGGGCGTTAAAGATCGCGCTAGAACGTCCAGTCGGTCAATGAAGTCGCGAGACTGGTTGCAACGCCTGAGATCGCATCATGCATGCCCAGGTAACCCGCCGTGGTGAAGCCCACCACAAGTGCGGCCAGAACGACCCAGTCCACAGTGACCGCGCCCTCTTCGCACACCAGAAAAGTCTTAAACCGCTTCATCGCCGAGCCTCGCCTTCCAGTGTCTCGCTACGACATTCGGGCCGACGCCGGTAATTCTGCGCGGCCCGAATGGATCAGATTATAAGGCCCAGACCAGCTGGGCCCTGATCTTATTGACCAACAACAACGGTGTCGGTCAGGTAGGTCGCGGTGTTGGTCGCCAGACCTTCAACGCCGGTGTTCAGGTTGGTGATAACAGCACCGGCCAGCAGAACAACGGCCGCACAGAGCACAACCCAGTCAACGGTTACTGCGCCGGATTCGTCATTGCGGAAGTTTTTGAAAAGTTTGATCATGGTTCGTCCCTCCTGAGGATCGGTAGATGTTGACATCCTTACCCGGGCCTTTGTGTTCATCTGCTCTCTCACCTTCAGATGATGTCCCGTCTTGGATGAGCTTGTTATCCCGGTTCAGCGTGGCAGGAATTGGGCCGAAACCGGGATCCCGTTCACCGAAGTTAAAAAAATCTTAGCGAAATGGGTAAGGCTCTACGCCTAAAGGATATTTCCGAATTTTTCCGTCGCGACCACGGGATCGGCTTGGTGGAATGTGGAGCAAATGTGGCGAAACTGTCCAAATCCCGGCCCGCGCACTGGATTTTCGCGGCACTTTGGCTCAGGATTCTTGCAAAAAGAGCAGATGCAGAGAGCAGGAAAGCAGATGAAAGCGGTCCAGATTACGCTTTTGGGTCTCCTTTTGGGGGCAGGACTCGCGCATGTGAGTTTCGGGCAAGAGGTGCTCCCCCCCACGCAGGGCGAAGAGGAGGTGTTGGACCCGGTCCCAAGCGAGCCGATTCCCGCACCAAAGAGAGCGCCTGCACCTTTTCCTGACTTTCAGGCGAAGCGAATCCGTCCGCCCCAGTCGGGCGCGGGTAAACGGATCACAGTTCAGATCGATCCGACGGTCACGCCGCCCCAAGCCGTTGTCGCGCGCGAAGATGGCTCGATCGCCCCGGCGCAGGAGGCCGCGCGGTTCAGTTGGTTCTGGGAGGCGGTTGGTTCGGATTTGGACAATGCCTCCCCCGGGCGCCTTGCCGAAGGGCTGTCGATTCTGGAAGGGCGTCCCGAGGTGCCTCAACCACGCCTGCAGGATCTCCAGACTCTGATCAAGACCTATGGGATCACGCTCCTGACACAGAGCGCGGGCACCGAGGTGTCTCCGGCATTGGCCCTTGCGGTGATGGTGGTGGAATCGGGGGGCAAGGCGGATGCGGTCAGTCGTGTCGGGGCAGAGGGGCTGATGCAGTTGATGCCCGGCACAGCGGCTGAGTTTGGGGTGAATGACAGTTTCGATCCGACGGAGAATATCGCGGGGGGAATCCGGTTCCTCGACAAGCTGATGCGGGAGTTCTCCGGCGATCCGTTCTTGGTGCTGGCGGGATATAATGCTGGCGCTGGGGCCGTCAAGGAGCACAAGGGTGTGCCACCTTTTGCGGAGACACGTGATTATGTGCCCAAGGTGCTCGCGGCCTATCAACTCGCGCGCAATCTCTGCGTGACGCCTCCGGTACTGATGTCAGATGGCTGCGTCTTCCAAACGATGAAGTAAATCTTTTGCCGATGTCTGCGGCTGGTGTCCGCGACGGAGACGGCATGTGGCGGTCACCTTAGGGTGACCGGATCGGATCGCATTTGCGATCCGACCGGGGCGGGGGCGAGGCGAGCCAAAGGCTCGCCGCGCCCCCGCCCACCTCCCGAGAGGGAGGTGCATGACCTCAAAGAAGGTCGGATCAGTTGACGATGGTCGCCTCGGTTGCTGCGCGCAATTCGTCTTCGCTGACGCCCTCGGCCAGCTCAACGATCTTGAGGCCGCCCTCGACCACATCCAGCACACCGAGGTTGGTGATGATGCGATCCACTACGCCGGTGCCGGTCAGGGGCAGGGTGCAGGCCTTCAGCACTTTGGATTCGCCGTGTTTGTTGGCGTGATCCATTACAACAACCACGCGGCCGACACCTGCGACGAGGTCCATTGCGCCGCCCATGCCTTTGACCAGCTTGCCGGGGATCATCCAGTTTGCCAGATCGCCGTTCTCAGCCACTTCCATCGCGCCGAGGATCGCCATGGCGATCTTGCCGCCCCGGATCATCGCAAAGCTCTGCGCCGAGTCGAAATAGGCGGTGTGTGGCAGCTCGGTGATGGTCTGCTTGCCAGCGTTGATCAGGTCGGGATCCTCTTCCCCCTCATAGGGGAAGGGGCCCATGCCGAGCATGCCGTTTTCCGACTGCAGGGTCACGGTCATGCCTTCGGGGATGTAGTTGGATACCAGCGTCGGGATGCCGATGCCGAGGTTCACATACCAGCCGTCCTGCAGTTCCTGCGCGGCGCGTGCCGCCATCTGATTGCGGTCCCAAGCCATGGATCAGGCCTCCTTCTTCTGGCGCACAGTGCGCTGTTCGATGCGCTTCTCGTGCTCGCCTTGAATGATGCGGTGCACATAGATGCCGGGCAGGTGGATCATGTCGGGGTCAAGGCTGCCTGCGGGCACGATTTCCTCGACCTCTGCAACGCAGATCTTGCCGCAGGTCGCCGCAGGCGCGTTGAAGTTGCGCGCGGTTTTGCGGAACACCAGGTTGCCGGTTTCATCCGCTTTCCAAGCTTTCACAATGGCCAGATCCGCGAAGATGCCTTCTTCGAGGATATAGGTCTCGCCGTTGAAATCCTTGTGCTCTTTGCCCTCGGCAATCACGGTGCCCACACCGGTTTTGGTGTAAAACCCGGGAATGCCAGCGCCGCCGGCGCGCATCCGCTCAGCCAAAGTGCCTTGCGGGTTGAACTCCAGCTCCAGCTCGCCAGAGAGATACTGGCGCATGAATTCCGCGTTCTCGCCCACGTAAGAGGACATCATCTTTTTGACCTGTTTGGTCTGCAGCAAGATGCCGATGCCGAAATCGTCAACGCCCGCGTTGTTGGACGCAAATGTCAGATCCTTGGTGCCTGCCTGCTTGATCGCCTCCAGCAGCAGTTCGGGAATGCCGCAGAGGCCAAAGCCGCCTGCCGCGATGGTCATGCCGTCAAACAGCACACCGTCCAATGCGTCGGCGGCTGAGCCGTAAACCTTCTTCATGGAACTCTCCCTTCCATTACCTCTGGCACAAGCTAATCGCTCTAAGCCTCGTGTCGAGTCAACGAAATGGGAGGGTGGGGCGTATTTCTACCGATGAAATGACGGGGCCTTGTGGCCCGATGCCTCCGGCGGGGATATTTGAGAGAAGATGAAGCAAAAAGAAACGCCGCGAGGCAATCGCGGCGTGTTCTGTTGAGGACGGGCTGGGCGGGCAGAGGTTATCCCTCGTTCGCCGCCTTTTTCGCTGTCTTCTTTGCTGGTATCTTTTTGGTTGTGGTCTTTTTAGCAGCGGCCTTTTTGGCGGGCGCTTTCTTCTTGCCAGACTTCGCGGTCTTTTCGTTCAACAGCTCGACGGCCTGCTCCATGGTCACGTCTTTGGCTTCGGTGTCCTTGGGCAGGGTCGCGTTGACTTTGCCCCATTTCACATAAGGACCATAGCGGCCATCCATGATGCTGATCGGCCCGCCTTCGCTGGGGTGCTCGCCCAGATCACGCAGGGATTTGGCGGCCGCTGTGCGGCCGCGACCCGGATTGGCGCGCTTCTCCGCCAGCATCTCAACCGCGCGGTTCATACCGATCTCAAAGACCTCAAGCGTTTCTTTGAGGTTAACGTAGACCGGCTTTTCCTCATCCGGGCGCTGGTGGGCGATATAGGGGCCAAAGCGGCCGAGGTTCGAGCTGACCACGCCACCTTCGGGGTGGGTGCCAATTTCGCGCGGCAAGGTCAGCAGGGTCACCGCCTTTTCCAGCGTCACATCATTCGGTCCCCATCCGGGCAAGAAGTCCTTGCCCTGTTTGGGCAGGGAAGAGCGCGGCGGCTTCTTATTCTGGGGCGTGACTTCGCCGCGCTGAACATAAGGGCCAAAGCGGCCGGACTTCAGATGGATCTCATCGCCATCATCCTCGCCCAGCAGACGTTCATAGCCTTCGGCGCCTTCGCCAGAGATGGGACGGGTGTAGTTACATTCCGGATAATTGCCGCAGCCGACAAAGCCACCGGTGCGCGAGGTCTTGAGGTGCAGCTGGCCCGCACCGCATTTCGGGCAGACGCGCGGGTCGCCGCCGTCTTCGCGCGGGGGATAGAGCTGCGGCGCTAGGGCTTCGTCCAGAACGTCCAACACTTCGGAAATGCGCAGGTCGGAGGTTTCTGAAATCGCGGCCGAGAAATCGCGCCAGAAGCTGCCCAGCAGTTCCTTGTAATCCTTGTCGCCTGCGCTCACGTCATCGAGCTGGTTTTCAAGCGCGGCGGTGAAATCATATTCCACATAGCGTTTGAAGAAGTTCAGCAGGAAGATGGTCACGATCCGGCCCTTATCCTCGGGGATCAGGCGGTTCTTGTCTTTGCGGACATAGTCGCGGTCTTGGATCGTGGTGATCACGCTGGCGTAGGTCGAGGGGCGGCCAATGCCCAGCTCTTCCATCCGCTTAACCAATGTCGCCTCGGTATAGCGCGGCGGCGGTTGGGTGTGGTGCTGCAGCGCCAATGTCGCCGCATCAGCCGAGATGCGAGAGGCATCGGGGCCTGCTTTTTCCGCTTGCGGCGCGAGGGAGCCTGCAAATTTCAGCGCTTCGCCCTGCATGATCTGCGGCAGGCGGTTTTCGTCCTCGTCCACCACATCGTCGCGGCCTTCCTCGTAGACGCGCATAAAGCCGTCAAACAGCACCACCTGACCGGTGGCGCGCAGCACGACCTGTTTGTCCTCAGAGGCGATATCGACCGTGGTGCGCTCCAGACGCGCGCCTGCCATCTGGCAGGAAAGGGTGCGCTTCCAGATCAGATCATAAAGCTTGCGCTGATCGTCTTCGGAGACCTTCAGGCTGGCCGCATCGCGGCTCATATCCGTGGGGCGGATACATTCGTGCGCTTCTTGCGCGTTCTTGGCCTTGTTCTTGTAGATGCGCGGCTCGCTCGGCACGTAGTCCTTGCCATAGCGTTTCGCGATTTCCTCGCGTGCCGCCGTGACAGCCTCGGGCGCCATGTCGATGCCGTCGGTCCGCATATAGGTGATCAGACCCGCCTCATAGAGACGTTGCGCGGCGTTCATACATTGGCGCGCACCCATGCCGAATTTGCGGCTGGCTTCCTGTTGCAGGGTCGAGGTCATGAAGGGGGCAGAGGGGTTGCGGGCGGCGGGCTTGGCCTCCACCGACTGCACGGCAAGCTTACGCTTGGACACCGCCTCGACCGCCAATTCGGCAGCGGTCGAATTGGCAAGGCTGAATTTGTCGAGCTTTTCTCCGCCCAGAACGGTCAGGCGCGCCTCAAAGGACTGACCTCGCGGTGTTGCGAGGTTGGCCCGGACCGACCAGTATTCCTGCGGGCGGAAGGCTTCGATCTCCATCTCGCGTTCCACGATCAGACGCAGGCAGACGGATTGGACGCGCCCGGCCGACCGCGCGCCGGGCAGTTTGCGCCACAGGACCGGCGACAGGTTAAAGCCGACGAGATAGTCCAGCGCGCGCCGCGCCAGATAGGCCTCCACCAGCGGCATATCAACCTGACGCGGGTTTTTCATCGCCTCGGTCACCGCATCCTTGGTGATCGCGTTAAAGGTCACTCGGCTGACCGGCGTGTCTTTTTTGATGGACCGGCGCTTGGTCAGCGCCTCTTGCAGGTGCCAGGAAATCGCCTCGCCTTCGCGATCAGGGTCGGTCGCGAGGATCAGTGCGTTGTCGTTCTTCAGGGCCTCGGCGATGGCGCGGACATGCTTTTTGCTGTCATTGCCGACTTCCCAGGTCATGGCGAAATCGTCGTCAGGCTCGACCGATCCGTTCTTGGCGGGCAGGTCACGAACGTGGCCATAAGAGGCCAGCACAGTGTAGTCGGAACCCAGATATTTGTTGATCGTTTTGGCTTTGGCCGGGGATTCAACGACGACGACTGGCATAAATTCTGACACCTTTTTGGACGGGTTCAAGCGCGCTCTATGGCGGGGCAACATGTGTCGCGCAAGGGGGGATTGTCAATCCGGGGCAAGTTTCACAAGGCTGACATGTGGCAATATATGGTGTTTTTACGCACGTGTTTTCAGCGTTTGCGGCTGAGGACGCCACCGGGTCCTCGATCAATTTCGCCCGAAAGTTCGAGGTCAGTGAGGACGCTGCGGACATTCCGCGCGGGGCTGTTGAGATCGTCGATGAGCTGAATTTCCGGTGTTGGGGCTGCTGTCAGCCGATCGAGGATTTGCCGATGGAGGGCTGCGGTCTGCCGCAGGCTGCGCCGTTCCGGCGGGGGCGGCGGGAGGTCCTGCAGGCGGGGGCGCGGCGGGGCCACTAAGGGAGGAAGCGCGTCGATCACATCCTGCGCGTTGCGCACCAGAACAGCCCCATCGCGGATCAGCACATTGCCACCGCTGGAGCGCGCATCAAAGGGATGTCCGGGCACCGCCATCACTTCGCGCCCTAGGTCGAGCGTATCGCGCGCGGTGATCAGGCTGCCGGATTTCACGGCAGCCTCCACCACAACGGTTGCAAGGCCGATGCCGGCAATGATGCGATTGCGGGGCGGAAAGTGGCGCGCCTGTGGTTGCAACCCCATGGGCTGCTCTGACAGACGCAGACCTTGCCTGCCGATCTGCTCTGCCAAACGTGTGTTTTCGGAAGGGTATATAATGTCAACGCCGCCGCCCTGTACCGCAATAGTGCCGAAGGGCAGAGCGCCTTCATGGGCGCTGGCATCGATGCCGCGGGCGAGACCCGAGACCACAACGTAGCCCGCTTCCCCGAGGTCGCGGGCCAGCGCATAGGCCATGCGACGCCCAAGCGAGGAGGCATTGCGCGCGCCCACAATCGCCACCGAAGGGCGGGACAAGAGGCTCACATCGCCGATCGCCCAGAGGGCAGGGGGCGGGTTTGGAATATTTCTCAGATGGTCTGGGTAGTCAGCTTCCCCAAAGCACAAAAGCCGCGCGGACGCGGCTTTTGCATTTGAGAACTCGGCGTCCAATGCATCTTTTGAGTATGTTTCATACCCTTTGACGCCTGCAGTCGCTGCCACTTTAGGCAACTCTTTCAGCACATTCTGCGCTGAACCATACTCGGCCAGAAGCCGGTAGAAGGTCACTGTCCCGATGCCTCGGGAGCGCAACAGGCGAAGCCAGGAATACCTTTGATCTTCCGTGGTGGGTGGGAGTGGGGGGTGAGTGGAAGAATATGCTTCTCCGGTCATGCCCTCGCCTCGCCTTGTTGCAAGTTAAGGTTTACGCCCTGAGGAGTTAACGACTGGTGAATCCCCGAGTGGTTTATCGAAATTTTTCAGTAAATTTGTCTAGGTGATTGAATTTGTTAGATTTGTCGTCTGGCCACCCTGCGGTGCCGCTCACGGATCCGTGAGAAATCTTAGCGCAGGATGGTAAATGCAGGCCAAATTCTGGCGCAAAACGGGGCGGTTTGCTCATCTTCGTTAAACAAGCGTGAGCGCGCTCTGCATCCCGCCAAAACAACAGCGACTCGCCCCGGGGTGGGGAGCGAGTCGCCGAATGTGACACAGTATATATGTGCAAGGATCAAGTGGCGGAGCCGCCCACCGTCAGGCCGCCCATCAGGACACTCGGTTGGCCGACCCCCACCGGAACCCACTGGCCCTGTTTGCCGCAGTTGCCCATGCCGGGGTCCAACGCCATGTCATTGCCAAGGCCACGGATCTTTTGCAGGGCGGTGGCGCCGTCGCCGATCAGGGTCGCGCCTTTGACCGGCTCTCCCACCACGCCATTGCGCACGCGATAGGCTTCTGTGCAGGAGAAGACGAACTTGCCGTTGGTGATATCCACCTGACCGCCGCCAAAGCCCACAGCCCAGATGCCGTCCTTGATCTCTTTGACCAGATCCTCGGGGCTCGCTTCGCCGCCCAACATATATGTGTTGGTCATACGCGGCATCGGCGCATGAGCGTAGCTCTGGCGACGCCCGTTGCCGGTGGGCTCCACCCCCATCAGGCGGGCGTTCTGGCGATCCTGCATAAAGCCCACCAAGATGCCATCTTCGATCAGCGTGGTTTTCTGGCTCGGGGTGCCTTCGTCATCCACGGTGATAGAGCCGCGACGATCCGGAATGGTGCCATCATCCAGCACGGTCACGCCGGGGGCCGCGATCCGTTGCCCCATCAAACCGGCAAAAGCGGAGGAGCCTTTGCGGTTGAAGTCGCCCTCTAGCCCGTGACCAATTGCCTCATGCAGCAAGATGCCCGGCCAGCCCGGCCCAAGCACCACATCCATCTCGCCCGCAGGGGCAGGCACCGCGTCGAGATTGACCAAAGCGATCCGCAAAGCCTCGCGCGCTTTGGCCTGCCAATCAGCGGCGGCGATCAGCCCGTCGAGACCGACGCGGCCACCGCCGCCAGCGCTGCCGCTCTCGCGGCGGCCGTTTTGTTCGACGATCACAGAGACGTTCACCCGGGTCATCGGGCGCACGTCGCGCACCCGGATGCCATCGGCACGCAGAATCTCCACCTCTTGGATCGAGGCCGCCAGCGTGGCCGAGACCTGCACCACCCGAGAATCAAGTCCCCGGGCAAAGGCGTCGATCTCGCGCAGCGTGTCGACTTTGACCGGAAACCCTTGTGCCGCAATGGGATCGCTGTCGGTATAGAGCCGCTGATTGGTGGCTTGCGGGGCAGGGGCCATGGTGCCGCCGCCGTCGCCCACCGCCAGCCGCGCGGTTTCCGCCGCGCGCTTCAACGCCGAGACAGACATGGTGGTGGAATGGGCATAGCCCGCCACCTCACCGCGTACCGCCCGCAGGCCGAAGCCCTCGGCAGCGTCGTAACTTGCGGTCTTCAGGCGGCCGTCATCAAAGACCAACGCCTCTGATTTGGTGCGCTCGGCAAAAATCTCGCCATCATCGGCGCCGGCGAGGGCCTCGCGCAGCACCTGGAGGGCTTCATCCTCGGGAAGAGTGGTCTCAAACGGGCGAAACGCGGTGGTATCCATCAAATGGGCCTCGATTTTTTTGATCTAAGTCAAGAAAGCGACGCTATGACGCGAGCTACCCTCTTTATAACCTCCCAAGAATATGATTTTTAACGGCACCAAAGACAACGGGCGCGTTAGGGTTTTTCGAAACGATTCCGCGAACCCGACCCATGCAACGATCAAGCGATCAGGAAACGACATGAAGAATGCTTTGACGCTTTCGGGCTTTATCGCCGCTCTCACGAGCCTTCCAGCAATGGCGCAAGAAGGTCTGGACACCATCGGTAAGCCGCACGACGGACTGATGGGCTTCCAGCCGGCAGGCTCCGAATTGGCCGAGGGTATTCACCAGCTCGACCACATGATTCTCATCATCATCACCGCGATCTGTATTTTCGTGGCCGGTCTGCTGCTCTACGCGATCGTGCGGTTCAACCGCCGCGCCAACCCGGAAGCGGCGAAATTCACTCACCACACCCCGATCGAGATCGCCTGGACCGTTATTCCGATCCTGATCCTGATCGTCATCGGCTCCTTCTCCCTGCCGGAACTGTTCCGTCAGCAAGAGATCCCCGAAGGTGACGTGACCATCAAAGTGACCGGCTACCAGTGGTACTGGGGCTATGAGTACGTGGACGAAGGCTTTGCCTTTGACAGCTACCTGATCGGCCACCCGGCAACCATCACCTCCGAAGACGAAGCTGCTGGCGTTCAGCCCTTCATCAACAGCGACGCGATGGCGGCGAAACTGGCTGCAGCGGGCTACAACGCGGATGAGTTCCTGTTGGCGACCGACAACGCGGTTGTGGTTCCGGTCAACAAGACCATCGTGATGCAGGTGACCGGTGCAGACGTGATCCACTCCTGGGCGCTGCCTGCCTTTGGTGTGAAGCAGGACGCCGTGCCCGGCCGTCTGGCAGAGCTGTGGTTCAAGCCGACCAAGGAAGGCATCTACTTCGGTCAGTGTTCCGAGCTGTGCGGCAAAGACCACGCCTATATGCCGATCACCGTCAAAGTGGTCAGCGAAGAGGCCTATGCTGACTGGCTGAAACAGGCGCAGGATCAGTTTGCTGACGCGGGCCTGCCGCAGTCCTACCAGATCGCCTCCAACTGAGGCCCACTCCTCTGACCTGATTCTCTTCGGGGCAGAGGTGGTTTCCGGATCAATGGGCTGGCCACGCTGCAGAGCGTGGCCGCCCCCTCCTAAAGAAGAGCCCGAAGAATGAGCGACGCCAGCATCAACGCAAGCATGATCCGCGAAGATGACGCCTCCTTTGGCGACTACTTTGCCCTGCTGAAACCGCGGGTGATGTCGCTGGTGGTGTTCACGGCCTTTGTCGGCCTGATGGCCGCGCCTGTGGGCGTGCATCCTGTCATTGGCTTCTGCGCAATCCTGTTCATCGCCATCGGCGGCGGTGCCTCTGGCGCGCTGAACATGTGGTGGGATGCGGATATCGATCAGGTGATGAAGCGCACCAAGTCGCGCCCCATTCCGGCTGGTAAAGTCGACAAGGGCGAAGCGCTGAGCCTTGGCCTCGCGCTCTCTGGCCTCTCGGTCATCATGCTGGCGCTGTCGACCAATGTCTTTGCCGGTGCCTTTCTGGCCTTTACGATTTTCTTTTACGTGGTGATCTACACCATGTGGCTCAAACGGGCGACGCCACAGAACATCGTGATCGGTGGCGCGGCCGGGGCCTTCCCGCCGGTGATCGGCTGGATCGCCGCAACGGGGTCTATGACCATCGAGCCGTGGCTGATGTTCGCCCTGACGTTCCTGTGGACGCCGCCGCACTTCTGGGCGCTCGCGCTGTTCATGCGCAACGATTACGATATGGCGGATGTGCCGATGCTGACCGTGACACACGGTCGCCGCTCCACCCGCAAGCATATCCTCGTCTACACCATCATCCTCGCGGCCTTTGCCGTGGCCACCGGCTTTACTGGCGTGGGTGGCCCGATTTATCTGGCCGTCTCTGTGGTGCTGAATGCCTTGTTCCTGAAAGGGGCCGTGCAGATCTGGCGCCGGGACGAGGAGATCTGTGAAGGCGATAACTTCAAGGTAGAGCGGTCTTTCTTCAAGCTGTCTTTGCTCTATCTCTTCCTGCACTTCGGCGCGATTCTCGCCGAGGCGCTGCTGAAACCCTATGGCCTTGGAGGCTGGTAAGTTGAGCCTGCGTAAGGAACACGAACTGCACGGACGTCGCAAAAGCCGCAACACGGGCGTCGGCCTGTTGCTGGGTGGCTTTGTGGTGCTGGTGATGGCGCTGACGGTGGTGAAACTCACCTCCAATGACTTCACCTTCCCGGACGTTCAGGAAAACGGAACCGTAGGGGGCAGCAACTGATGGCGATGAGTGGTCCGCAAAAGACCGTTGTACAACTGGTGGCCGTGGTGGCCGTCATGGGCGGTCTCGCCTGGGCATCCGTGCCGTTTTACAACTGGTTCTGCCGCGTCACCGGCTTTGGTGGCGTGACGCAGGTTGCGGATGGCGATTCTGATCAGGTGCTGGATCAGACCATCAAGGTGCGCTTTGACGCCTCCAAAGATCGCGATATGCCGTGGGAGTTCAAACCCGTGGAACGCATCATGGAGCTGAAGATCGGCGAGACCGGACTGGCTTTCTACGAGGCCTACAACCCCACCGATCGGGTGGTTGCAGGGCAGGCCTCTTACAATGTGGCACCGTTCAATGCGGGCTACTACTTTGAAAAAATTCAGTGTTTCTGCTTTAACGAGCAGGTACTGCAACCGGGGGAGCGGGTTATGATGCCCGTGACCTTCTTCGTGGACCCGGCAATCGTCGAGGACGCGGAGGCAAAATTTGTGCATACGATCACCTTGTCGTACACATTTCACGAGATCGATCTGCCCGAGGGCTATGCTGCCCTCGACACCGGAGATACATCCGGGGCAGAGACGGAACTGAACTAAGGCCGCTTTGGTGAGGGACACTTAAATGGCGCATGCTAAAAATCACGACTTCCACATTCTGCCGCCGTCGATCTGGCCGCTTCTGAGCTCCGTTGGCGCCTTCGTCATGCTGTTCGGCGCGGTGCTCTGGATGCACGACGTCACTGCTTGGCTGTTCTGGGCGGGCCTCGTTGCCGTGCTCTATTCCGCCTATTGCTGGTGGGCAGAGACCATCGCAGAAAACAAAGCAGGCGACCACACTCCGGTGGTTCTGATCGGCCTGCGCTACGGCTTCATCCTCTTTGTGATGTCCGAGGTGATGTTCTTCTTCGCGTGGTTCTGGTCCTTCTTCAAACACGCGATGTACCCGATGGAGACCTATGTCGGCACCGAATACGTCGCGCCGCATATCCACGCGGTTGACCCGTTCCACCTGCCGCTGATCAACACCCTCGTGCTGCTGCTCTCCGGTTGTGCCGTGACTTGGGCACACCACGCGCTGGTGCATGAGAACGACCGCAAAGGTCTGGTGCAGGGCCTCGCCATCGGCATCGTGCTCGGCGTGTTCTTCACCGTGCTGCAGGGCTATGAATATGCAGAACTGCTGCTGCACGAAGAATGGGAATTCGGCGGTGACGAATTCTACTCCAACTTCTTCATGGCAACAGGCTTCCACGGTTTCCACGTTCTGCTTGGTACCATCTTCCTGACCATCTGTCTGATCCGCGCCGTCAAGGGTGACTTCACCCCGAAACAGCACGCAGGTTTCGAGATGGCCGCTTGGTACTGGCACTTCGTGGACGTGGTGTGGTTGTTCCTCTTCTTCGCCGTCTACATCTGGGGCACTTCCGGCATGTAAGCCGCTAGGTTGTACCGGGTACATGATTGCGGTTTTCCTTTCTGCAATCAGCACGTATCTAACGGGGCGCGCGGGGTCATCTCGCGCGCCTCTTGCGTTTTAAGGATCGGGAGCAAGAATTGATGCGACGCGGGATCTTTCTCGGGCTGGTGGGCGGATTGGGCCTTTTGGTGCTCTTGAGCCTTGGCATCTGGCAGGTACAGCGCCTGTCGTGGAAAGAGGGCGTTCTGGCCACCATCGAAAGCCGCATCGCCGCCGCGCCTGTGTCCTTGCCCGATCAGCCAACCGAAGAGCATGACCGCTATCTGTCGGTTCAAGTCACCGGCGAGTTGCTGCCGCACGAGTTGCATGTCTTCTGGGTGACAGGCGGGCAGGGGGCAGGCTATCGGGTGATCTCGCCGCTGGTGACCGAGACAGGCCGCCGCATCCTGATTGATCGTGGCTATATTTCCTCCGCCGACAAAGGCGGCTCTCGGGCCTCTGGTCCCGTGACCCTGACCGGCAACCTTCTGTGGCCGGACGAAGGCGATTGGACCACGCCCGCCCCGGATGAAGCCTCCAACATTCTATATTCCCGCGACCTCGCCTATATGGCGACGCGTCTGGACACCGAACCGCTGCTTTTGGTGGTGCGTGAGGGCGAGACCGGGGCGAAGGCTCTGCCGGTCTCCACCGACGGGATCCCGAACAACCACCTGCAATATGCCATCACTTGGTTCTCGCTGGCCCTGATCTGGGCGGCCATGACCCTTGCATTCATTCTGCGTACGCGCTCCAAACCCTGACAGGATCTGACGCCATGAAATTTATCTCCACCCGCGGCCAGGCGCCGGAACTCACCTTTGAAGAAGCGATGCTGACCGGCCTCGCCCGTGATGGCGGTCTCTATGTGCCGGCCGAGATCCCGACTCTCAGCGCCGAAGAAATCGCCGCATTTGCGGGGATGCCTTACGAGGAGGTCGCCTTCCGCGTCATGTTGCCCTTTGTCTCCGGGTCTTTTACCGAGGAAGAATTCAAAGGCATCATCGCCCGCGCCTATGCGGATTTCGGTCATGCCGCCCGCGCGCCCTTGAAGCAACTCAGCGCCAATCACTTCCTGCTGGAGCTGTTCCACGGCCCGACGCTGGCGTTCAAAGACTTCGCCATGCAGCTCATCGGTCAGCTGTTCCAAGTGGCGCTGAAGCGGCGCGGCGACAGCGTGACCATCGTGGGCGCGACCTCCGGTGACACCGGCTCGGCGGCGATTGAGGCTTTCCGCGGCCTCGATGCCGTCAACGTGTTCATCATGTATCCGCATGGCCGGGTGTCGGAAGTGCAGCGCCGTCAGATGACCACGCCTGCGGATGCCAATGTGCATGCGCTCGCGGTGGATGGTGACTTTGACGACTGTCAGGCCGCTGTGAAGGACATGTTCAACGACTTCGATTTCCGCGACTCGGTGCATCTGGCGGGCGTGAACTCGATCAACTTTGCCCGCGTGCTGGCGCAGGTGGTCTATTACTTCACCGCCGCCGTGGCGCTGGGGGCACCGCACCGCAAGGTCTCCTTCACCGTGCCGACCGGCAACTTTGGCGATATCTTTGCCGGCTTCATCGCGCGCCAGATGGGCCTGCCGATCGACCAGCTGGTGGTTGCCACCAACCAGAACGACATCCTGCATCGCTGCCTCTCGGGCGAGGGCTATTTCAAAGGCGAGACCATCCCCTCGATATCTCCCTCGATGGACATTCAGGTCTCGTCGAACTTTGAACGCGCTCTGTTCTACGCCTACGGCCAGGACGGTGCGGCGGTCGCGCAATTGATGGACGAGTTGAAAACCGGCGGCGGCTTCAACGTCTCTCAGGGTGCGATGGAAGCGCTGCGCGAGATCTATACCTCCGGTCGTTGCTCGGAAGAGGAAACCAAGGCGACCATCAAGGCCGAAGTCGAAGCCTCTGGCGAGCTTCTGTGCCCCCATGGCGCGGTCGGCGTGAAGGTCGCGAATGAGAACCTCAAGGCGGGCGTGCCCATGGTCACCCTCGCCACCGCCCACCCGGCAAAGTTCCCGACGGCGGTGGAAGAGGCCTCTGGCGTGTTTCCGCCTCTTCCCCCGCGCATGGCAGACCTGTATGACAGATCGGAACGCGTGACCCGGATCGCCAATGATCTCGGCACCATCGAAGATCATATCAGAAAGCACATCGCGCATTGACCGTCCAACAAGACACCCTGCCAAACGGGTTTCGCATCGTCACTGAATATATGCCGGGGCTGCAATCCGCAGCCATCGGCATATGGGTTTCCGCTGGCGGGCGTCACGAGCGGCTGGAACAGAATGGCATCGCCCATTTCCTCGAACACATGGCCTTTAAGGGCACCAAGACTCGCACGGCGTTGCAAATCGCCGAAGCGATCGAGGATGTGGGCGGCTATATCAACGCCTATACCAGCCGAGAGGTCACGGCCTATTATGCGCGGGTGCTGAAGGATGACGTGGGCCTCGCCCTCGACGTGATTGGCGACATCGTGCGCAACTCGATCTTTGACGAACGCGAGATCGAGGTGGAGCGCGGGGTGATCCTGCAAGAGATCGGTCAGGCGCTTGATACGCCTGACGATATTATCTTTGACTGGCTGCAGGAAGAAAGCTACCGCGAGCAGGCGATTGGCCGCTCGATCCTCGGCCCGGCCGAGCGGGTGCGCAGCTTCTCCAAGGAAGACCTGCGCCGCTTCGTCTCCGAACATTATGGCCCCGGCCAGATGATCCTCTCCGCCGTAGGGGCCGTGGATCACGCCGAAGTCGTCAAGGCCGCCGAGGCGCTCTTTGGCGACATGGAGCCAAAGACCCAAGATACGCTGGTCGCCGCCAATTTTACCGGTGGGGAAATCCGTCGCGACAAGACCTTGGAACAGGCTCATGTGGCGCTCGCCTTTGAAAGCCCGAGCTACCGCGCTGATGATATCTATGCGGCGCAAATCTACGCGGGCGCGCTTGGGGGCGGCATGTCCTCGCGTCTGTTCCAAGAGGTGCGCGAGAAACGCGGCCTGTGCTACACGATTTTCTCGCAAGCCGGAGCCTATGAGGACACGGGCATGATGACCATCTATGCCGGCACCTCCGGCGGGCAGGTGGCGGATCTGATCGGGATCACCGTGGACGAGTTGAAACGCGCCGCAGAGGACATGTCCGATGCCGAAGTGGAACGCGCCCGCGCCCAGATGAAGGCCGGCATGTTGATGGGGCTGGAAAGCCCGTCGAACCGCGCTGAACGTCTGGCCCGCCTTGTGCAGATTTGGGACCGCGTCCCCAGCCTTGAGGCGACCGTGGCCAAGGTCGATGCGGTGACCACCGCAGATGTCCGCGCCATGGCGGCCCGGATCGCCCATGACGCGCCTGCCGCGCTTGCGCTCTATGGTCCGGTGGCAGAGGCCCCGGCTCTGGAGGAGATCGCCCGGAGGCGTGCTGCCTAATGCTGCTGGCCCGCAGGACGTTGAAACTGGAGACGGAGCGGCTGACGCTCCGCCCGCCGGTGCATTCGGATTTCCGGGCATGGGCCTTTCTGCGGCAACAGTCACAGGATCATCTGATCCCGTGGGAGCCAGCTTGGTCCCCAGACCATCTCAGCCGCAAATCCTTCACCAATCGGGTCTATTGGGCGAAGCGCTCGATTGCGCAGGGCTCTGCCTTGCCGCTGTTCCTGATCCGGCGCGAGGACGAACAACTGGTGGGCGCCATCACCCTCGACAATATCCGCCGTGGTCCAGCCATGGCGGGCACCGTGGGCTATTGGACCGGCACGCAGTTCTCTCGCAGGGGCTACATGCGAGAGGCGATAGGGGCGCTGGTACATCACGCCTTTACCCGGCTGGACCTGTCGCGGCTTGAGGCGGCTTGCCTGCCAGAAAACGCCGCCTCGCGCGGGCTGTTGGAAAAGTCCGGCTTCAAATACGAAGGCGTGGCGCAGTCCTATTTGCAGATCAACGGGCGCTGGCGGACGCATGTTCTTTACGCCTGTTTGCGCAGTGATCGCCGTGGGAAAACAATGATCGGGCAGGCCTGACGCCGCCCGCTGCGGTTGTCTCACGTTGGCAATTTCCGCGCGTAAAACCTTCACGAAATTTTTTTTAAATGCAGATGCATTTTTTGCGTGACCTTCAAAAGGTGCCGCCTACACTCATCTTATGCGAGTGATTTTTGGTTGTGTTCTTACAGCTGGCCTGGCTGTCGTGACTGGCGCGGCCTCCGCTCAGGAGCGCCGTGCCAGCCATTGTATCGCGCTTGCAAATTCCACCCCCGGTCTTGAGTTCGTGCAAAAGGCGAGCTGGTCTGAGCCTTTGCCAGACGAGTATACCGTTCGGCTGCGCTACATCGCGCATGCTTCGTTTCTCATCCAAACGGCCGGCGGTCTCAACGTGGTGACTGACTACACGGGGTTCCTGGGCTCGGCCCCGCTGATCCCGGATGTGGTCACGATGAACCACGCGCATACAACCCATTGGACGGAGTTTCCCGATCCCGACATTCCGCATGTCCTCGAAGGCTGGGGCAGCTTTGGCGAAGGGGTCGACCATCATCTCGATCTGGACGAGATGCTGATCCGCAATGTCTCCACCGATATTCGCTCGGCTGCGGGCGGTGTTGAGGCCAACGGCAATTCGATTTTCGTCTTTGAGGTTGCGGGCCTGTGCATTGGCCATCTCGGCCACCTGCATCACGTGCCCACGCCGCAGCAATATGCGGCCCTCGGGCGGCTGGATGTGGTGATGGCCGCGGTGGATGGCGGCATGACGCTGCCTTTGCCTGAGATGGTCGAGGTGCTGTCGCGTCTGCGCTCCTCTGTGGTGATCCCGATGCATTGGTTTGGGGATTTTACCCTGCAACAGTTCCTCGCCGACATCTCCAAGACCTTTGAGGTCGTGCGCACCGATGCATCAGAGCTGGAGGTCTCGCTCCGCAGCCTGCCAGATCGCCCCACGGTTTACGTGCTGCAACCCGCTTACCTGCGTGCTGATGAGTAGGCGCTTGTCAGTCGGCCTGAAATCCCCCACATCTTGGGCATGAGCCTCTCGCCTGCCACGCCCGCCTTTCTCGATGCGCTGTCCGCCCGCTTGCCGGAGGACACCCTGCGCACGCCTGATCCACGCTATCTGGAAGAGCCGCGCGGCCGGTATCAGGGGCAGGCGAGTGCTGTGGCCCTGCCGCGCACGGTCGAGGAGGTCGCGATCATCGTGCGCGCGGCCCATGACGCCCGCGTCGGACTGGTGCCCTATGGCGGCGGCACTGGTCTGGTGGGCGGGCAGGTGATGCCCGAAGGACCCGCACCGCTGCTGGTCTCCCTCGAACGGATGAAGGCGATCCGCGCGGTCTATCCGGGCGAGAATGTCATTGTGGCCGAGGCCGGAGCGATCCTCGCGGATGTGCAAGCGGCTGCGACTGCTGCCGACCGGTTGTTTCCGCTGTCCCTCGCCGCCGAGGGCACCGCGCGCATCGGTGGCAACCTCTCGACCAATGCGGGCGGGGTCAACGTGCTGCGATACGGCAATACCCGCGATCTCTGCCTCGGGCTAGAGGCGGTACTGCCCACGGGCGAGGTCTGGCACGGGCTGACCCGCCTCAGGAAAGACAACACCGGCTATGATCTGCGCAACCTTCTGGTCGGGGCCGAGGGCACCCTTGGCATCATCACCGCCGCCGCGCTGAAACTGGCGCCGATCCCGGCCAATCCCGGCACCGCCCTGTTCACCGTGCGCGATCCGCAAGCGGCCATCGACCTTTTGGCCCTTGCGCGCGACGCGGTGGGCGAGGGGGTCAGCGCCTTTGAACTGATCCACCGTCAGGGGCTGGCCTTCCTCGCCGAGACCCTGCCCGACCTGCGGCAGCCCTTTGCCGAAATCCCGGAGTGGTGCGTGCTGATCGATCTCGGCCTCGGCAAGGGGCAAAGCGCAGAAGAGGCGCTGACCGATCTGTTTGAGGTCGCGATGGAAGCGGGTCTCAGCACCGATGGCACCATCGCTCAATCCGAAGCACAACGCCAAGCGCTCTGGTCCCTGCGCGAGCATATCCCCGAGGCGAACCGGCGTATTGGCTCGGTTTCGAGCCACGATATCTCGGTGCCGATCTCGCGCATCCCGGAGTTTATCCCGGCCGGCATGGCGGCGATCGCGGCGCTGGACCCCAGCCTTAGGATCAACTGCTTTGGCCATTTGGGCGATGGCAACCTGCATTACAATGTCTTCCCCGGGCAGGGTCGCGCGCGCAGCGAATACGACGCCTTGCGGGGCGAGGTGAAGCGGATCATCCACGACCTCGTCTATGCCTATGACGGTTCGATGAGCGCCGAACATGGCATTGGCCGCATGAAGGTTGCCGACCTTGCCCACTATGGCGATCCTGTAAAGCTGGCTGCGATGCGGGCGATCAAACAGGCGCTTGACCCCCACTGCATCATGAACCCCGGCGCGGTGCTGCCGGTGCTTTGACGAAAAAGAGGGAGAGCCCGTTTGAGCCCTCCCCAATCGTGTTTCCCGATGCGATTAGCTATCGGGCATGATCACCTTGTCGATCACGTGGATGATGCCGTTCTCAGCCTCGATATCGGCCTGAATGACATTGGCATCATCAACCATTGCGCCGCCCTCGATGGTCACGGTCACTTCGGACCCTTGAACGGTTGCGGCCTTCATACCGTCCACCAGCTCAGAGGACATCACCTTGCCCGGCACCACATGGTAGGAGAGCAGGGCAACCAGTTGGTCCTTGTTCTCCGGCTTCAGCAGTTCTTCGACGGTGCCTTCCGGCAGCTGTTCAAAGGCCGCATCGGTGGGGGCGAAAACGGTGTAGGGGCCATCGCCCTTCAGCGTGTCCACAAGGTCGGCGGCGGTCACGGCGGCGACCAGCGTTTCAAAGTCGTCGTTGCCTGCCGCAATGTCGACGATGTCCTTTGAATGCCCCCCGGCAAAGGCGGCGGAGGCGATGGCAAAACTGGTAACGGTGCCAAAGGCGATCTGACGGAACATAATGTCTCTCCTCATGTCTGACGTTGATCGACGCCGCGCTGGCGTCTTCAGGGAGGTCAACGAGGAAAGAGGCGGTTTGGATCTGGCGAGATTTCGCCACCTGCGATTTGACGCAAAGAAAAAGCCCCCTAAGCTGGGGGCTCTTTGGATTTCCAGTCACAGTTCTGTGTGGAACTGTGATCTTTTGCGAGGAAAACCGCGCCAAATTGGCGGCTTATAGCCCTTCGAATTCGCACAGGACATGCACATCCATGCCCAGATCTTCGAGGTGCTTGCGCCCGCCCAGCTCCGGCAGGTCGATGATAAAGGCGCAGGAGATGATCTCGCCACCGAGCTTTTCGATCAGCTTGATGCCCGCGCCCGCGGTGCCGCCGGTCGCAAGGAGGTCATCCACCACCAGCACCTTTTCCCCGGGCTGAATGGCGTCGGTGTGCAGCTCGACAATCGCCTCGCCGTATTCGAGTTTGTATTCCTGAGAAATGGTCGCGCCGGGCAGTTTGCCCTTTTTGCGGATCGGCACAAAGCCGGTGCCCAGCTGGTGCGCAATCGCCCCGCCGAGGATAAAGCCGCGCGCCTCGAGCCCGACGACCTTGTCGATGCGCTGCCCGGCATAGGGGTGCAGCATCTGGTCCACCGCCATGCGAAAGCCGCGCGGGTCGGCAAACAGGGTGGTGACATCGCGGAACATGATCCCTTCGTGCGGGAAATCGACGATGGTGCGGATGTAATCCTTGACGGTTTTCGACTTGCTCATGGGGCTTTGGTCCCTGATCTGCTTCGGTCTGCGCTACGAGTGGCGGCCGGACGGGGACCGTCGGGCCAACTTGCGCGGTTTGACCGAAGCACGCCCGTCATGCAAGCGTCAACGTCTGATCTCGACACCTGACGGTGGGGCCAAAGCGGTCTGAGGGCCTATTTCCGGAAGGTCAAATAGGTCCGGTAGAGGTTCTCTGGCAGCCAGGACAGATGCGGGCGCAGCCAATCCTGACGGCGGACGGTCAAAAGCTGGGAAGCAACATGCAGGTTCATTGTTGAACTCTCCTTATCATTTACAAATACTGGTGCTCGGATCCGCGGTTTGAAAACCGCATATGCAATGTATATACATCTGCTATACGATCCGACCAGTAAATCGCCGAAAAATCGCATCTCCAGCCGCCCGGGGAGGGGCGCCTTGACCAAAAAGTCAAAGTCGAAAAGCCAGAAGAAAGACAGCCAGTTGGTCCTGCGCCTCGACAAGGCGGAGCGCGACGAATTTGTCGAGCTGTGCAAAGAGCTCGACACCACGGCGGCACGCGAAATCCGGCATTTCATGCGCGACTTCGTCAAGGCGCATAAGGAGGACTGAGACCGTCAGCCCCGGCGCGACGTGATCCGGCGCATTAAAGCCTCCAGCGGGCCTCGCGAGGACCAAAGCGCCCAGAGCCGCGCATAGAGCGCGCTGGCGGCGCAAAACAGCAGGCTGAGGCCAAAGATCTCTGTGGTGGAGAGCGATCCGTCCAACTTGCCAAAGGCCTCAAGCAGCCCCATCCCCAACAGGATATGCAGAATATAGAGGCTGAGTGCTTGCCGTCCGGGTGCCACGAGCCAAGGTGCGACCCCCAAGGCTTTGATCCGGGGCGCAAGGCGCAGGACGATTCCGATGACCGCAACCGCGCTGCCACTTGCGGCGATCATATAGGTGGGGCCGGGCGGGATCATGGCGGTGTCAAACAGCGGCAGGAGGTCCGGGTCTGAGATCAGATGTTGCGGCACAGATCCGACGACGGCGGCCACAACGCCAAGCAGGATCAGACGCCGCTGAACCCGCGCGGAGCCCAGATCAAACCGGGCAAGCCAGACCCCGAGTAGCACAAACCCAAGCCATGGCAGCACCGGATGCCAGCCATTGAAAAAGGAATGCAAAAGAAAGCCGGGCAGGGTCCAGAAATCCTCATACTGCAAGGCGGTCCAATCCCAATGGGCGTCGTAATTGAGCACCGCATGGGCCGCGACGCTGCCCAGCAACAGGAGGCCAATTGCGCTCCAGATCATGCGGGAGGAGGCGCGCAAGAAGGGCAAGGCACAGAGAAAGTAGAGCGCATAGAAATGCAGGATATCCGCCTCAAAGACTAGCAGGTTCAACAGGCCGATGACAAAGAGGAACAGAGCGCGCCTCATCAACTCGGCCCAATCACCGCGCCCCAGCCCTAGGCCAAGCCCCGCGAGGACCACAAACAGCGCGGCCGCGCGCCCCTCCAGCGCGTCGGTCAGGGCGGACGGCAGGTCGCCGGTACTATGCACGCCCGCCGCCAGCCGGAAGTTCACCAAAACCATACCGCAAAAGGCGATGAAACGCGCCATGTCCAGCCCGGTCAGTCGCATAGACAGCTCCTCCCTGCGATATGCTCCTTTCCTAAAAAGGGAGAGGCGGCGCCAAATAAAAGACCGACGCAGAGGATTTCTGCGCCGGTCCTAGGCTTTGAGCAGCCCGTTGCCGATTGAGGTTAGCGCAAAACGCGTCCCGCCACGGCGTCCAGTTTGGCCAGAAGGGCGGGGTCGCGCTTGTCCGGCGCGGTCATGATGGCGTATTCCAGCGCCCGGTCGCAGCCATGCGGGCAGGGGGCGCGTTCGGTCCCAAGCAGGGCAGGCAGGCCTTTGACCAAAGCGCGCCCCTTTTCCGAATTACCGGTGAGGGTTGCGATGATGGCAGAGACATCCACTTCGCCGTGATCCGGGTGCCAGCTGTCGTAGTCGGTGACCATCGCGATGGAGGCGTAGCAGAGCTCTGCCTCGCGGGCGAGTTTGGCCTCGGGCATATTGGTCATGCCAATCACATCGGCGCCCCAGACATCGCGATACATTTTGGATTCCGCGAGGGTGGAGAATTGCGGCCCCTCCATCGCAAGGTAGGTGCCACCGCGATGGGTCTTGATGCCAGCCGCCTTGGCCGCCGTCTCGCAGACGTCGCTGAGGCGCGGGCAGGTCGGGTGCGCTAGCGAGACATGGGCGACGCAGCCCGAGGAAAAGAAGCTCTTTTCGCGGGCAAAGGTGCGGTCGATGAATTGATCGACGATCACAAAATCCCCCGGCGCCATCTCCTCGCGAAAGGAGCCGCAGGCGGAGACGGAGATCACATCCGTGGCGCCCAGCCGTTTCAGCGCGTCGATATTGGCGCGGTAGGGCACATCCGTGGGGCTGTGCACGTGGCCGCGTCCATGGCGCGGCAGGAAGGCCATCTTAACGCCCTCATAGCGCCCGGTCAGGATTTGGTCCGAGGGCGCGCCCCAGGGGGTATCGATCGTGGTCCAAGTGGCGTCTTCCAGCCCGTCGATGTCGTAGATGCCGGAGCCGCCGATCACGGCGATCATGGTTTCGGTCATGGGATCCTCCTGCGGGTGTTTTGCGACCTATGGCTGAAGGGGCTGCGAATTGGCAAGCGCAGGATGCCTCCGGCGGGGATATTTGAGAAAAGATGAAAGCCGGTTTCGTATCGCGAGACCTCCGGGTTATTCACGGCGGATGATGCCGGTCAGGGCGGCGGCGCCAAGCGCGGTGACGATCCAGCCGAGGGCGATGAAGAACCAGCGCCAATACCAAAGCTGCGCCCCCCAGGGACCGCGTTCGGTGGAGGGCGCCCAGGCCTCGGTCTGGCCGAGGTCGACGATGGGGATCACCACATCGGCGGCATAGGCCAGCGGATGGAAGCTCTCCCAATAGCGGCCGGTGGGGGAGGTTTTGGCCCAGTGCTGGGCGGCATTGGGGTGGTCGGTCAGGCTGCGCCATTCGGCGCTTTGCAAAATCACGGCAGAGTTCGGGGCGAAATCGCCGCGATGCCATGCGCCGTGGGCGAAGACCCAGCACAGGGCGATCAGTATGACCAGCCAACCGATGCTGCGAAAGGGTTTGCGCCCGTAGCCGACAACGATGCGCAGCAAGGTATCCGCCACAATTTCAGCGCCCAGCCGCACTCTGAGGCCGATGGCGAGGCCGAGATTGGGCACAAAGGGGCGCGCGGCCTCAATCTGTTTGCGGATCTCCATCTGGCGTTCGGCGGCGAGTTTGGTGGCCAGGGTGAACAGGATCTCTTGCGCCTGAGCCTCATGGCCGGTGTCATGTAGCACTTTGGCGAGCTGCTTGTAGGGCTGGGGGTAAAACGTGCCGTTCCAGCGGTCGCCGCGCGCCAGCCAGTCGAGCCGGGTTTTGATGTCGAGCGGGCCGATGATGCGGTCGTAGGTGAAGCCATCGAGGATCAGTTTACCCGCCCGAGGCCAGCATTTGCCGTCATCGACCAGGGTTGTGGTGTGGGCATTGTTCAGGGCGAGCAGACCCGCGATGCGGGTGCCGTGTCGGAGATACAGACCGCCGGTGATCTCTGCGCCCTGAAGATGGAGGGATATGCCCTTGGGCGTGTTGAAGGTTGCGCCCTGGCAGGACAACTGTCCGCCAATTTTTGCGCCCGCCGCCCTCAAAGCGGGGAGCGCGCAGGTCTTCAGGCGCAGGCTGTTGGTCCAGTTTGATCGGGGGGCAAATATCTTCTGTTCAAAGCGACAGCCATGCAGCACCAGCTTGCCGCGGATGGTGCAGTCGGTGAGGTCCAGAGAGCCGCTGACATAGGCCCCACCCAACAGGACGCCCTTTTCAGTGGTGGCGCAGCCGTCGAGGCCGAGCAGGATCACCCGCAGCACCTCGGCGCGGATGAGGCGGTTGGGGGGCGCGGTGCTCCAATCCGGCAGATCCTCGGGGATTTCGTCATCCGGGCCAAGGATGCAGGGTACACCTGCCTCAGCGGCGGTTTTGAGTTTGTCCTCTGCCAGCGTCGGGGGCGGGTCAATTGCGTGCCAGGTCTTGAACTGCATGGGCGGCGGGAAATCTCTTGTTTCAATGGCGGCAGTCTGGCGTTGTGAGAGGCTGTGGGCAAGGGTTAAGGAAGTGTTGCTGATTGGTCACATGGCCTGACCTATTGTTTCGCGCGCGAAACATTGGGTCAGCCTTGCTGACTTATGTAGCGCGCAGGGGGCGTTTGGGCCGCTTTGGGGCCATGAATTAAGGGCTTCCCTTGTGTCGTGAGGGGTTTGACGCTAACAGGCGCTTAAAAATCTCCTTCCCGAAGATCACAGGTTTTGTTGACATGACACGCGGCGTCCTGGGCTTGCTGGCCCGAAATATCTCTCCCCCGAACCTTTCCATCATGCAGGACGAGGGCTTTACCGTGTCTCGTGTCCGCACCGAGCTGCTGTCCGGTCTGACCGTGGCGCTGGCGCTGGTGCCCGAGGCGGTGGCCTTTGCCTTTGTGGCTGGGGTGCACCCGCTGGTCGGGCTTTATGCGGCCTTTCTGATCGGTCTGATTACCGCGCTGATCGGTGGGCGTCCGGGGATGATCTCCGGGGCGACCGGTGCCTTGGCCGTGGTGATGGTGGCGCTGGTGGCGCAGCATGGGGTTGAATATCTCTTTGCCACCGTGGTGCTGATGGGCATCCTCCAAGTGATTGCCGGGGTGATGCATTGGGGGAAATTTATCCGTCTGGTGCCGCATCCGGTGATGCTGGGCTTTGTGAACGGTCTGGCCATCGTGATCTTCCTTGCGCAGCTGACGCAGTTCAAAAAGCCCGGCTCTGGCGGGGCTGAATGGCTGGATGCGTCGCAGTTGGGCCTGATGCTGGGGCTGGTGGTGCTGACCATGGTGATCATCTGGGGGATGCCGAAGCTGACCAAAGTGATCCCGGCGCCCTTGGCGGGGATCGGCATTACGGCGGTGATCGTGATTGCCTTTGGTCTGGATGTGCCGCGCGTAGGCGATATGGCCTCTATTGAAGGGGGGGTGCCGGCCTTCCACGTGCCGATGGTGCCGCTCAATTGGGAGACGATGGAGATCATCCTGCCCTATGCGGTGATCCTGGGCGCGATTGGCCTGATCGAGAGCCTTTTGACCCTGAACCTGGTCGGCGAGATCACCGGAAAACGCGGCGGCGCGAGCCAAGAGTGTATTGCGCAGGGCACCGCCAATATCGTGACCGGCTTTTTCGGTGGCATGGGCGGCTGTGCGATGATCGGTCAGTCGATGATCAACGTGAATTCCGGTGGTCGGACACGGATCGCGGGCATCGCGGCGGCGCTATTCCTTTTGGTGTTCATCGTTGTGGCTTCGCCGCTGATCGAGCAAATCCCGCTGGCCGCCTTGGTGGGCGTGATGTTCATGGTGGTGATCGGGACCTTTGCCTGGAACAGCTTTAAGATCATGACCAAAGTGCCGCTGACCGATGCCTTTGTCATCGTTCTGGTGACGGTTGTGACCGTGATGAGCGACCTTGCTGTGGCGGTTGTGGTCGGGGTGATCGTCTCTGCCTTGGCCTATGCCTGGAACAACGCCCGCCGCATCCATGCGGTGACGCGTAACAGCGTGAGCGAGGCTGGGGCCAAAGTCTATGAGATCCAGGGGCCGCTGTTCTTTGGCTCCACCGATGGGTTCATCGAGCTCTTTGACATCGACCATGATCCCGATGTGGTGATCGTGGATTTTGCCGCCTCGCGCGTTGTGGACCAGTCGGCGCTGCAGGCGATCGAAGTGGTTGCGTCGAAATATGAGGCGGCAGGCAAGACCCTGCAGCTGCGTCACCTGAGCCGCGACTGCCACGAGCTGTTGTCCAAGGCGGGCCATCTGATGGTCGATAGTGACGACGACCCGGAATATGGTCTGGCCGTGGATTACTCGGTGAAGACAGGCATCCTTGGCAGCCACTGATCCGCTGCTGATGGAGGTGAAAAAGCGGTCGCGGTCCCTTGTCGGGACCGCGGCTGTTTTGTTTTAGGGGATCAATCCGGCGCGAGCGCTTCTAGCATATCAAGGTCACCGGAAGTGATCGCAGGCTCTGCGCGCTGGATCAGCTCGACCGGCCAATCCCACCATTTCAGTGCCAGAAGGCGGGCGATCTGTGGCTTTGAGAAGCGATGACGGGCGACTGTTGCCGGGTTTCCGGTCATGATCGCATAGGGCGGCACCGTGCCGCGCACAACGGCGCCGGCCCCAATGATTGCGCCATCGCCCACCCGAGCGCCGGGCAGGATCATTGCGCCATAGCCGATCCAGACGTCATGGCCGATCACCGTGTCGCGGGTGTCCGGTTGAAACCCCGCCATTTGGGCGGGATCAAAGACCGGGAAGGGGTAGCAGCTGAGCCCGTCCTGCGCGTGATTGGCCGAGGCCGTGATGAATTTCACCCCATGGGCGATTTGGCAGAACCGGCCGATGCGCAGCCGCTCGCGCGCGCCGGGGAACAGGTAGGGGGCCAGATGGCTGCCCCAATCCTGCAGCGGCGTGAAGTCCGAGGCATAGGTGTAATCGCCGACGATGAAGTTCGGATTCTCCACCACCTGCGCCAGTTGGACTGTTCCCTCGTGGGGCTGGCCATTGGGCAGGATGATCGGGTGGCGGTGTTTGGGGTCGGGAAGCGGCATGATCAGTCGTCCGGACGTGCGAGGGAGAACAGCTCGCTGACTTTGGCGTAGTCGCGATAGCCAAGGCGCGACAGAGGCTGGTAGCGGGTCACGTCGAACACCCCGTCCACCATACAGTCATCGCGCAGATGCACGCCGACCACTTCGCCAAAGGCGACTTTGTTCGCTTCGCCCGGCAGGTCGACGATTTTTGTCAGCTTGCATTCCAGTGCAGCGGGAACCCCGGCCACCCGGGCGCAGTTGATGGTTTCACAATCCACTGCCTCAAGGCCTGCATGGGCGAATTCGTCTACCTCGCGGCCGAGCGCGCCGGAGGTTTTATTCATCGCATCGCGCATCGCATATTCCACGATGTTCACACAGAAGACGCCGGTTTCGCGGATATTGGCCATCGAATCCTTGGTGCCGTCCTGATCGTCCTTCGCCGAGGTCGAGGCGAACATCACCTGCGGCGGCACATAGGCGACCGCGTTGAAGAAAGAATAGGGCGCAAGGTTGTTGACCCCCGCCGCAGAGCGGGTGGAAATCCAGCCGATCGGGCGCGGGGTGACAACTGCGTTGAACGGATTATGTGGCAGGCCGTGGCCATCCTCGGGGCGGTAGAACATTGCATGTCTCCAAATGTTTGCCCCAGACTTACGCGCGTGCTAGGGCGAAATCCACCCCTGCGTCCCGCAGGCCCGTGAGAGGCCGCGCGACGCGCAATGAAATGGAGGCCCGAGCCACGTGATCACCATTGCGCCGGAGACGCCGGAGGATTCCTGGGAAGTCGAAGCCCTTTATGACCTGTGCTTTGCACCGGGGCGCACGGCCCTGTCTTCCTATCGATTGCGCGATGATGTGGCGGCTGTTGCGGCGCTCAGCCAAGTGGCGCGGGACGAGTTCGGCATTCTCGCCGGGGCGATCCGGTTTTGGCCGGTGCATGTGGGGCGCTGGGATGCCCTGCTTCTTGGCCCCGTTGCCGCGCACCCGACGCGGCAGGGCGAGGGCATCGGGGCATCGCTCATTCGTGACAGCCTGTGGAAGGCAGAGCATTCCCATTGGGACCGGGTTCTGCTGGTGGGCGATGCGCCCTATTACCAGCGCTTTGGCTTCTCCAAGCTGGAGGGGGTGGAAATGCCGCCCCCGACCAACCCGGACCGTATCCTCGGGCTGGAACTGACGCCCGGCGCTTGGGACGGGGTCACAGGCGAGGTGGCAAAGTGGACGGGTGTGCCGCAGGGGTAACGCCCAACCCGCATTTCCTCGCCTAGCCTTGAAAAGAGCCGCCGGGCGCCAGATCTCTGACTGAGCTGAGGAGGCTGCAGATGGGTGAACTTCTGGAAAGCGGGGCACGCGCCCTGACCGCCACGGATGTCGAGGCAGAACTGGATGCGATCGCGGCGCGCTATCGTGCGGCGGGGTCTTTTGGGATGCGTCTTCTCAATGCGCTGGGCGGTCAGGCCGAAGGGGCAATGCGCCATTTGCCAAAGCCGCTGCGGGCGACGGTTGAGGGGGCGACCCATCACGCCTTGCATCTCGCAGTACGCGGTGCGAGCCACAGTCGGCGTCTGTTGCCGGATCAAGATGCGCAGACCAATCGCTGGATCAGCACCACCATGGGGATGATCGGCGGCGCCGCCGGATTGCCGGGCGCCTTGATCGAATTGCCCGCAACCACGACCTTTTTGCTGCGTAACATCCAAGGGGTGGCGGTCGAATATGGGTTTGATCCTTCGGCGGAGAACACGCGCTTTGACGCGGTAGAGGTCTTTGCCTCCGCCGGGCCTTTGGCGCATGACGATGGGGCCGAGACTGGATTTTTGACCCTGCGGTTGGGGATCAACGGGGCCGGGTTGTCCCAGCTGATTTCACGCGTCGCGCCAAAGCTGGCGGTCGCCCTTGGGCCCAAGCTGGCCGCGCAGATGGTGCCGGTCTTGGGCGCGGTGGCCGGGGGCGGCGTGAACTATATCTACGCGGGCTATTATCAGGAAATGGCGCATGTGCATTTCGCCCTGCGACGGTTGGCCTTGGATGCGGATCAACCCTATCCGCAGATCGTCGACCGCTTGAGGCTCCGCCTGCAAGCGTGAGGTGCGCAAATTTTGCGCAAACGTGTGCGCAAGGCTGGTGTCGCGCCCAATCCGTCATAAAACTGTCATCAGCGGCTGTCAGAGCCGAGGCTCCGGTTTTGGGATCAGGACCTCTTTGAATGGGGTTTCTGGTAAATGAAACCTTAACCAATCAAGCGCAGGCTGAAGAGAGCCGGGCAGAACAGACGGGCAGGCACGAACCTGCCGGATCACGACGGGGAGGGCAGCAGGCATGAGACCTCAGATCGAGCTGAGCGCGGCAGACTGGCTGCCCAAAGGTCAAGCGTTTTACCGCCAGATCGCGGCGCTGTGCTATCAGATCTCTAACAGGGGGCAGGTGCAGATCCTGCTGGTGACCTCGCGTGGGACCGGGCGTTGGATCATTCCCAAAGGCTGGCCGATGGAAGGGCTGACCGGACCGCAGGCGGCGGCGCGAGAAGCCTGGGAAGAGGCGGGGGTGCGCGGGGAAATCAGCACCCAAATCGCGGGGCAGTTCACCTACCGCAAGACCCGCCGCGAGGCGGGGGCGATTGACTGCCTTGTCGATATTCATCCGCTGCGGGTGACCTCTCTGGCGCGGGACTTTCCCGAGCGCGCCGAGCGTCTGCGCGATTGGGTGTCGCCGCAAGAAGCCGCCGACCGGGTCGCAGAACCGGATCTGGCGCGCTTGCTCAAAGGCTTTGCGCCTGCGCAGATGTGAGCCATCGGCCCGCGCCGAAGACGGCAAGCCCTTGCAAACCGAAGCAAGGCGTATTTAATCAAGGCTCTGAGCAAGAGACACAAGATGATACGCTATTCCCTCAAATGCGCTGACGGCCATGGGTTCGAAAGCTGGTTCCAATCTGCGCAAGCTTACGACAAGTTGCGGGGCGCAGGCATGGTCGCCTGCACGCAGTGCGGATCCACCGAGGTGGAAAAGGCGCTGATGGCCCCCCGCGTGCGCCCTTCGCGCAAGGCGGCAACGGCCCCAGCCGAGGCGGCGGTGGCACCGACAGAGTCCCAGCAACCCGCAGCAGCCCCGGCGCCGACCTCCTTGAGCGCGCCGTCCAGCGAATTGGAGCAGGCGATCGCCACGCTGAAAAAGCAGGTGGAGGCGAATTCCGACTACGTGGGCAAGAACTTCGCCAAGGAAGCGCGGGACATGTATTTGGGCGACAGCCCGCAGCGCGCCATTCATGGCGAGGCGAAACCCGAGGAGGCCAAGGCCTTGATCGAGGAGGGCGTGCCGGTGTTGCCGCTGCCCTTCTTGCCGAACCGCAAAACAAACTGAGGACAGTCGCGCAGGGGCGACCGGATACCAGACAGACGATCCGGCGCTGGCACCGCGCGAGATGAGCAGAGAGGAGACCGCCGATGCATGTGGTGGCAACAGGCAGCAGCCGCGGCATTGGGCGCGAGCTGAAAACCCGGCTTGAGGCGCGAGGGGACAAGGTCACCGGCACCTCGCGGGATCACTCCTCTGGCACGCGGCTGGATGTCAGCGACCCCGGCCAGCAGGCACGGTTTGCGGCGCAGATCAAAGGCGTGCCGGTTGATTTGCTGATCTGCAATGCGGGCGTCTATATCGACAAGAACATGGCGCTGAACGCCTATACCGCAGAGGTTTGGGCCAAGTCGCTGGCGGTCAATGTGACGGGCGTCTTCTTGACGGTGCAGGCGATGCTGCCGAACCTGAAACTGGCGAAAGAGCCGAAGATCGCGATCATTTCCTCGCAGATGGCCAGCCATTCCCGCGCGCCGGGGGGATCCTATGCCTATCGCGCCTCCAAGGCGGCGGCGCTGAATATCGGGCGCAATCTGGCAACTGATCTAAAGCCCGACGGGATTGCTGTCGGCATCTATCATCCCGGCTGGGTGCGCACCGATATGGGCGGACAAGAGGGTGAAATCTCGGTTCAGGAAAGCGCCGAGGGGCTGGTCAATGAATTTGACACGCTGTCGCTCGACACCACGGGGTGCTTCCACACTTGGGATGGGCGCGTTCACGCGTTCTGACGCAGGTTGAGGGGCTTTGCCACGGCGGCAAAACCCGCTATGGGACGGGCGAACCGAATATTGATCCATCTCCGGCAGGGTCCACTGGGGTCTTGCTGCCAAACGGGACACTCGCCTCATGACCAGCCCCCGCCGTATCGTTCTGTCCAGCGACCACGCAGCCATCGCGCTGCGCCAGACCCTTGCCGAGCATATCGCGGCCAAGGGTTATGAGGTCATCGATATTGGTCCGACCAGCCCGGAGAGCACCCATTACCCGACCCACGGCCAAGCGGCCGCAGAGCGTGTCGCGGCGGGCGAGGCTGATCTTGGCATTATCCTGTGCGGCACGGGGCAGGGCATCATGATGGCCGCCAACAAGGTCAAAGGCATCCGCTGCGGTGTGTGCTCCGACCCCTTCTCGGCGCGCATGATCCGCGAGCACAATGACGCCAATATGCTGTCCATCGGCGCGCGCGTCATTGGCGAGGCTCTGGCGCTTGAGGTGGTCGATGCCTTCCTTGGTGCGGAGTTCGAAGGCGGTCGCCACGGCACCCGCGTCGATATGATCAAGGCGATCGAGGGCTAAGCGCAGCCTTCGCGGGGATGGGCCCGGCCGAGAGGTCAGGCACGGTCCTTGCGATGAAAGACCGAAACAAAAAGGCTCCCGAAGTGATCTTCGGGAGCCTTTTCTGTGTCAGGGTGATGCGGGGTTAGTCCCAGCAGTTCACCAAGGTGGTCAGGCCGGTCGCCTCTTTCTGCAGCATGGAGATCGGCAGATCCCCGGTTGCAGAGGCTTCGGTCGCGGGCAGGCCAATGCCCGCTTTGTCCAGCGCCATGCGGATCAGCTCGCCTTTGAGGGCAAAGCGGACACCTTCGGGCAGCGTCGGGCCGTCGGTGCGTGCGGGCAGCAACATGCCGTGCACGGTGCCGTCTTTGTCGAGCAGCGGGCCACCGGCGTCCCCGGGCTGGGCGACAAGGTCGAGGCGCGCCAGATAGGCTTCACCCTGCAGGCCCTTGAGGTCGCTCAGGGTGCCCCACGTCAGGCTGGGTGCGCCAAGAACGCCACCGTAGGAATAGCCGGAGACGGCTACATCACTGCGCAGGCGCGGCTCACCAGAGGCCAAGGGGGCGGTCGCCATCGGCGACAGCGGCTTGGTGGGTTTCAGCACGGCAAGGCCTGCGTGGGCATCGGCCAGAAGAACCTCTGCCGCCACGTCGCGGTCGATGGTCACGCGGGAACAGCTGTTCACCACATCAGAGGTGGTCACAACAACACCGTCCCGGGTGACAAAGAAGCCAGAGTTGGACAGGCGCGGTTTGCGGATCTCAAGACCGGAAACCAGATCAATCGACTGCGCCTCATCTACGCCCTGCGCCGGATCAAGGACCGCGTCCAGACGGGTGAAGCTTTGTTGCATCGCCGAAAGAACGCGCGCGCGACGGGCTTCATCCCCTGCTGGCCACACCAGAGTGAAGCCTTTGATCTGGCCATTGTCCAAGCGGGCTTCGGTGTGGGAGACGATCTTGCTGTTGCGCCCTTCGAGGGAAAAGCTGTCGCCTTCGCGCGAGCGCGGACCCTGCAGCGGCACAATCTCCAGCGTCTGCATGATGTCATAGAGACCATATAGCGTGCGACGATTGCCCGGTTGGGAGATCAACAGAACCTGAACGCCGAGGTCGCCGGTGCTGTCGAAATGCGCAAAGGGCGGCTCGTAGCGCGAGAAGGTGACTTCGCCCAAGGGCAGATCCATCGCGATGCCTGCAATGGCGTCGCTAAAGGCCGCCATGCCGGTGGAGATCAGCGGTGCGTTATACTCATCCATCAGGGCCTGACGCTGTGCGGTGGTCAGAACGCCGGTGGGTTCATAGCCGCGCGCGGTCTGCCACTCCGACATGGAGCCGCGGGTGCCGCGACCGAATGCACCGTCGATGGCGGAGTTGTAAAAACCAGCCGCCGCCAAAGCGACCTGCAGGTCCATCCGTTCCTCGCGGGTGAGGGCCGCTTCGCTGCGGCGGGCCTCTGCCGGGGTTTCATCGGGCAGGGTGGAGATCACTTCGGGCTCCGGTGCCACTTCGGCCTCTGCAACGATCTCGGGCTCGGCTTCCGGGGTGGTGGTCTCTGCCTCAGACGACAAAACGGGCGCGGTGGCCGGGGCCTCTGCCTCGGGGCCGACGGGATAGAAACGGGTGTTCAGGTTGCTGGCGAAAGTAATGAAGCTGTCGCGCGGGATCTGACCCTCGGCGCGGTAGACGCGCAGCACCTGCTCCGCGTCGTCGCGGGCATAAGGGCCGATCACGATGCCATACCAACCGCCACCCAGCGCATAGCCGGAAACATCGGGCAGGCGGGTGGCAAAGGCGCGGGCTTCGTCTTGCGCCTCAAGGAGAGAGGGGCGAGCCGCCACTTGGATCCAGACGCCATTCGCGTCGGATTGCTGCGCTTGCGCCAAACCGGGCAGCGCGGCGAGAAGGACGGAAAATGCCCAGATCACCGAGGCAATTAGGTTCTTCATTGTAAAACCTCTAGTACGAAGAAACGGTATTTGTTCGCCGCGCAGGTAACCACTTTGTGAGCGCAAAGGGAACGCCGATGCACTGCACAATGGCGTGTAAAGTGTAAATGTTTCTCATTCTCGACACATGCGCGCGAATTTTCCCCGTAGCGGATGGGCCACGGTCGCCTGTCACGCAAGCAGCCGTTGACCCGGCTCGGGTGCTTCCGTAGGAAGACGGTCGTAGTTTGCCTGCGCTCCGAGACGTGTTTTCAGACCGTTTTGCCGGTGCGCGTTGCCCCAGTGGCCCCGAAGGAAGAGACATGACCGAAACCACCGCGCCGCGTTCGTTCCAGGAAATCATCCTGCGATTGCAGACCTATTGGGCTTCCAAGGGCTGCGCCATCCTGCAACCCTACGACATGGAAGTGGGTGCGGGGACCTTTCACCCGGCGACCACTCTGCGCGCGCTCGGCTCCAAGGCCTGGGCGGCGGCTTATGTGCAGCCCTCGCGCCGTCCGACCGATGGCCGCTATGGGGAAAACCCGAACCGCTTGCAGCATTACTACCAGTACCAAGTGCTGATCAAACCCTCGCCGCCGAACCTGCAGGAGCTCTATCTGGGCAGCCTTGAGGCGATCGGCGTCGATATGAACCTGCATGACATCCGCTTTGTCGAGGATGACTGGGAAAGCCCGACCTTGGGCGCCTGGGGCTTGGGCTGGGAAGTGTGGTGCGACGGTATGGAAGTCAGCCAGTTCACCTATTTCCAACAGGTCGGTGGGCACGACTGTCATCCGGTCTCGGGCGAGCTGACCTATGGTCTGGAGCGTCTGGCGATGTATGTGCTGGGCATCGATCACGTTATGGATATGCCCTTCAACGATCCGCAATCGCCGCAGCCGCTGACCTATGGCGATATCTTCAAGCAGACCGAAGAAGAATACGCCCGCTGGAACTTTGACGTTGCCAATACCGAGGTCCTGTTGCGCCATTTCGAGGAAGCTGAGGCCGAATGTGCCGCCATCCTCGCGCAGGAGCATATCGACCCCAAGACCGGCAAGCGGATCATCATGGCGCATCCCGCCTATGATCAATGCATCAAGGCGAGCCATATGTTCAACTTGCTCGACGCGCGCGGTGTGATCTCTGTGACCGAGCGTCAGGCCTATATCGGTCGGGTGCGGGCGCTGGCCAAGCAATGCGCCGATGCCTTTGTGCTGACCGAGGCCGGTGGCTTTGTCGCGGATGAGAGCGCGGCCTGAGCGGGTCGGGAAGGACGTCTGACATGATCGGCAAGATCCTCTCTGTGATCCTCCTGCTCTCTGCCCTCGTGGCGGGGGGCGCGATGTATTACCTGCAGGTCTATGGCTACTACAATCGCGTGGAGGCCCATGGCGTAGATGACGTGGTGCTGCTGCCGATTGGCGGAGATGTGCCGCAGGCCATCGCCTATTCTGACTTTGAGGCGATTGACGCGGACAGCTCTCCGATCCGCTATCGTGCCTGTTTCACCACCTCGCAAAAGCCTGCCGACCTGGCCCAGCTCTATCAGCTGGCCGAGGGGGCAGAACTGCGCAATGCACCGAGCTGGTTCTCCTGCTTTGATGAAGAGGCGATTGGCGCGGCGCTTGAGGCGGGGACGGCGCTGGCCTTCATCTCGCAAAAGAACATCGACTATGGCGTCGACCGGATTGTGGCCGTGACCGAAGACGGGCGCGGCTATGTCTGGCACGATCTGAACAACTGCGGCGAAAAAGCCTATGACGGCACGGTGGTGGGCGAAGATTGCCCGGCGCGGCCGACCGGCAACTGACTGCACCCTATGATTTTTCCGTCCCATGGGCGGACCCGAACCGTTGAGGAACTGAAATGGCTGATCTGCTGATCGAACTGTTCTCCGAGGAAATCCCAGCCCGTATGCAAGCGCGGGCGGCTGAGGACCTGAAAAAGCTCGTGACCGATGGTCTGGTCGAGGCGGGTCTGACCTATGCAGGCGCCCATGCGCTGTCGACGCCGCGCCGCCTGACCTTGGCGCTGGAAGGGCTGCTCGATCACTCCCCGACCGTGCGCGAAGAGCGCAAAGGCCCGAAAGTCGGCGCGCCAGAGAAGGCGATCGAAGGCTTCTTGCGTGGGGCAGGCCTGACCCGGAAGCAGCTTGAAGAACGCGACACGCCCAAAGGCGCGGTCTACTTCGCCCTGATCGAAAAGCCCGGTCGTCCGGCGGCCGAGATCATTGCCGAGGTGCTGGAAACCACCATTCGCAACTTCCCCTGGCCGAAATCCATGCGCTGGGGTGCGGGCTCCTTGCGTTGGGTGCGCCCCTTGCAGTCGATCCTCTGCCTGTTGTCCACGGACGATGGCAGCGAGGTGGTGCCGCTGGATATCGACGGCATCAATGCGGGCAACACCACCGAAGGGCACCGGTTCATGGCGCCTGCGCGCTTTACCGTCACCGGGTTTGAGGATTACGCTGCCAAGCTGAAGCGCGCTTTTGTGGTTCTGGATCCCAAGGAACGGCAGGACGCGATCTGGCAGGATGCCACCAATCAGGCTTTTGCCTCGGGTCTTGAGGTGGTCGACGACAAGGGCCTTCTGGCCGAGGTTGCTGGTCTGGTTGAATGGCCGGTGGTGCTGATGGGTTCTATCGACGATGAATTCCTGAACCTGCCGCCGGAAGTGCTGCAAACCTCTATGAAAGAGCATCAGAAGTTCTTCTCGGTGAAGAACCCCAAGACAGGCCGTATCGAGAAGTTCATCACCGTGGCCAACCGCGAAACCACAGACAATGGCGCGACCATTCTGGCGGGCAACCAAAAGGTGCTGAGCGCGCGTCTGGCGGATGCGAAGTTCTTTTGGGAGAACGATTTGCGGATCGCAAAATCCGAGGCCGGCATGGGCGCTTGGGTTGAGAACCTGGGTAATGTGACCTTCCATAACAAGCTCGGCACCCAAGCGGCACGGATCGACCGCATCGCGGCGCTGGCGCGCGAGATTGCGCCCGTTGTGGGCGCCGAGGCTGATCTGGCCGAGCAGGCGGCAAGGGTGGCCAAGGCGGATTTGTCCTCCGAGATGGTCTATGAATTCCCCGAGCTGCAGGGTCTGATGGGCCGCTATTACGCCGAGGCGGCGGGCCTGCCGCAGGCGGTGGCAAATGCCTGCCAACAGCATTACTCGCCGCTGGGGCCGTCGGATGATGTGCCGACCGAGGCGGTCTCGGTCGCGGTGGCGCTGGCGGATAAGATCGACACGCTGACCGGCTTCTGGGCGATTGACGAAAAGCCCACGGGGTCAAAAGACCCCTACGCGCTGCGCCGCGCCGCGCTGGGCGTGATCCGGCTGGTGCTGGAGAATGATGTGCGCGGTGGCCTCTCCGCGATCTTTGCCAAGGGCTATGCGGACGCGGATTGTGCCGATCTGTTGTCCTTCTTCCACGACCGCCTGAAGGTTTTCCTGCGCGAGGAAGGCATTCGTCACGATGTGATCGACGCCTGTATCGCGATGGAGGGGAACGACGATCTGACGCTGTTGGTAAAACGGGCCCGCGCCTTGGAAGCGTTTATGAAATCCGAGGATGGCGAGAACCTGCTGCAGGGCTTCAAACGCGCCAATAACATCCTGTCTCAGGCGGAAGAGAAGGATGGGGTCGAGTATTCCTTTGGCGCCGACGAGAAATTCCTCGAGGACGTGAGCGAGAAAACCCTGTTTGCGGCGCTTGCCGCGGGCGAGGGGGCGATCTCCTCGGCCATCGAGGCCGAGGACTTCGCGGCCGCCATGGGCGGCATGGCCGCGCTGCGGGCACCGGTGGATGCTTTCTTTGAGGCGGTGCAGGTGAATTCCGACAACCAGATCGTGCGCCGCAACCGGTTGAACCTGTTGAGCCAGATCCGCAAGGTCTGTGGTCAGGTCGCCGATCTGAGCCGCATCGAGGGCTGAGGCCCTTTTCGCCTCATGACAGTCTAGCCAAGCGGCCCTCCCCAGAAATGGCGGGGGCTGTTTTCGCGTTCTTGCGCGCATGGTTCCCCTTGCGGGGGGCTGCGCCATTGCTATGCTGCTTCGCATATTAAGAGGATTGCTGCGGTGCAGAAACGCACCGTGCGAAGCAGGCAGGGACACCCGATGGACGATACACCCAAAGCGGTACTGATTACCCCCACCGCCCCGGTGGCGAATCACACCCATGGGGGGCGCGCGAAGTGTTTGCAGCGTCTGGTGCGGCTGGATCTGCCGGTGCCGCGCACGGTGGCCCTGTCCTTTGACGCGGTGCATGAGATCGCCGAGGGCTATATGGTCGACGTGCAGGCGATCCTGTCCGACCTGCGCCCTGATGCGCTGCTTTGCGTGCGGCCCTCCTCGGAGGACCCAGATTGGGGTGGTCCCGGCGCAGTTCTGAACATCGGGATGAATGACGCGCGCTTTATCGACCTGAGCGACAGCCTTGGGCCGGAGGCGGCGGCGGCGCTTTATCTGCGGTTCGTGCAGTCCTATGCGGTGCATGTGGCGCGGCTGGATCCGGATGTGTTCGAGGACGTGGAGGACGGCGGCCCCGATGCCCTGAGCGAGATGCTGCAGGCCTATGAGGCGGAGGCGGATGAGCCGTTCCCGCAGGACCCGGGCGAGCAGCTGGCGGCGGTTCTGCGCTCGATGGCGCGCGCCTGGGAGGGCACTTCGGCGCGGCTGTTGCGCGCAGCGAAGGGCGCGCCGGAGGATGCGGGCCTTGGTCTGGTAGTGCAGGAGATGGTGCCGGGGTTGGGGCAGGGCGAATGCGGCTCTGGCGTCTTGCAGCTGGTCAGCTCGGTCACCGGCATGCCGCAGATCACCGGACGCTATCTGAGCCAGAGCCAGGGGCGCGATGCCCTCGGCCAAGATGCGGAATCGATCTATCTGGAGCGCGACGCGCGCGGCCCCTCGCTGGAGGAGCTGGCGCCCAAGGCCTTTGCCGAGTTGAAAGCCCATGCGGCCCTGATGCGCGAGCGGCTGCGGGCGGAGATGCAGGTTGAGTTCGTGATCGAGAATGGCCATGTGCATATCCTGGACGGGGTGCGGGTGGCGCGCTCGACCCGGGCGGCGGTGCGGATCGCGGTGCGGCTGGCCGAGGACGGAATTATCCCGCCAGAAGAAGCGGTTATGCGCGTCGATGCCCATTCAATGAACGAGCTGCTGCACCGGCAGGTGGATCCCAAGGCCAAGCGCGACGTGATCGGCACCGGCATCGCGGCGAGCCCCGGTGCGGCCACCGGGCGGCTGGTCTTTACCGCTGCCGAGGCGCAGGCCAGCAAATCGCGCGGCGAGCCCTGCATTCTGGCGCGGCGGGAGACCTCGCCCGAGGATGTACGGGGGATGCATGCGGCAGCGGGCGTTCTGACTGAAAAGGGCGGCATGACCAGCCATGCGGCGGTGATCGGGCGCGGCCTTGGTCTGCCGTGCATCGTCGGCGCGTCTTCCTTGCGGTTTGACAGCCGTCGCAAGCAGCTGATCGCACGCGATGGGCGGGTGTTCAAATCTGGCGAGATCATCACGGTGGATGGCACATCCGGTCAGATCCTCGCGGGCGAGCCTGCGATGCTGGAGGCGGCACAGGATGATGCGTTTCAGACGTTGATGGGCTGGGCCGATGCAGCGCGCGACATCGACATTCGCGCCAATGCGGATACGCCGCAGGATGCGCAGACCGCGCGGAACTTTAACGCGCAGGGCATCGGGCTTTGCCGGACGGAACATATGTTCTTTGATCCCGGTCGCCTGACGGTGATGCGCGAGATGATCTTTGCCGATACGTCTGAGGGGCGCGCCGCCGTCTTGGCGCGGCTTTTGCCGATGCAGCGCAAGGACTTCCGCGAGTTGTTCCGTATCATGGAAGGCCTGCCGGTCTGCATCCGCCTGTTTGACCCGCCGCTGCACGAGTTCCTGCCGACGACCAACGCCGGTCAGCGTGAATTGTCCGAAGCGCTTGGCCTGCCGGTCTCTGACGTGACCCGGCGGGTGGAGGAGATGGGGGAGTATAACCCCATGCTCGGCCTGCGCGGCGTGCGGCTTGGGGTGACGGTGCCGGAAATCTACGACATGCAGGCGCGCGCGATCTTTGAAGCGACGCTGGAGGCCTCCAAGGAGGGGGCGCCCGTGGTGCCGGAGATCATGATCCCGCTGGTTTCGGCCAAACGCGAGGTGGAACTGGTCAAGACCCGCATCGACGCGGTGGCGGCCGCCGTCAAATCCGAACGCGGGCGCGACTTCACCTATCGCCTCGGCGTCATGGTTGAAACGCCGCGCGCCGCGCTCCGGGCAGAAGAGATCGCGGTGCATACCGCCTTCATGAGCTTTGGGACCAACGACCTCACTCAGATGACCTATGGTCTGTCGCGCGACGATGCGGGGCGTTTCATGTCCACTTATGTGCAGCAGGGGGTCTTCCCCGAAGATCCGTTCCATGTGCTCGACACGGATGGGGTGGGGGAGCTGTTGCAGCTCGGTGTGCAGCGGGGCCGCAAGGCGCGCCCAGAAATTACGCTTTCGATCTGCGGCGAGCATGGTGGCAACCCCGAATCGATTGCATTTTGTCGCGCCGCCGGGTTCGATTATGTGTCGTGTTCGCCCTATCGGGTACCTGCCGCTCGGCTGGCTGCCGCTCAACTTGCAATCGCCGATAAAACCGGACGGTCAGCGCCGACATACATAAAAAATTAACGATTTCAGCGTTTTTGGCCGGCAAAAGAAACATCGCCGCATCGATGTGAGCCTTGGGGCATAACGGCTATACCTCCGTCCGGGTGGACGGAGCGACATAATTCCGTTACCCGATGCCGTCGCTTGCGGATGCTTGGCTCCGCAGGCCATGGAACCGGGGGTACCCTGAATGAAACGAATTCTCATGTGCGCCGCGTTTGTTGCGGCTACACTTGGCGGCGGCATGGCCTCTGCTGATGTGGGGCTGGACGCGCTGTTCAAACAGGAGCAGTCGACGCTTCAGGCCGCACCGAAGGAGCGCGTGTTGCGCTTTCTCGGGGGCAAACGACACGGACGTGACCAGACAGTGACCAAGGTGCAGTTCACCCGCGCCTTTCTCGACAGCCGTCCCGAAGCGACGGGCGGCAGCGAGTTTGAATGTCTGGCAGAGGCGCTCTACTTCGAAGCGCGCGGCGAGACGGTCAAAGGTCAGTTCGCTGTGGCCGAAGTGATCCTGAACCGCGTGAAGAGCGCGCAGTTCCCGAACACCGTTTGCGGCGTCATCAACCAAGGCACCGGCAAGCGCTATCAGTGCCAGTTCACCTACACCTGCGATGGTCGGGCCGAGGTGATCCGCGAAAAGGGTGCCTTTGAGCGCGTGGCAAAAGTGGCTCGCCTGATGCTGGATGGGGTGAACCCCAAGCTGACCAAAGGCGCCACCTACTATCACACCACTGCGGTGAAACCGCGCTGGTCCCGGACTTTCACCAATACCGCACGGATTGGGGTCCATATGTTCTATCGGGACGAGCGTTTCCGCACCGCCTCGAAGTAAATCTAGCGTCTTTGGCGTGCCAGCGACAGGTCTGCGGCGGAAAAGCGCCGTTTTCCGTCTCTGGCACGGCGGCTCTGAGCCTGTTATGCGGATAAAAGCCGCGTAAACCTGTGACTCCCGGCACAGCAGCCCCTAAGTTTATAGCCAGCCAAAGGCCACGCCCATGAGTTCCGATATCCATCTCGCCTTCGCGCATCCGTCCGAGCGCTCTGCCGCGACCGCACGTCCCGGTCCGCTGGATCGTCTGTCCGTGCGCGACCATATCGTAGAAGTCGAGATCGGCGCGTTTCAGCAGGAGCGCGGCACCACGCAGAGGGTCTGCTTTAACGTGGTGGTGGAGATCGCGCCTTTGCCTGCGGATCTGGATGACGATGTGGATCGCATCCTGTCCTATGACAAAGTGACCGAGGCGATTGGCTATGAGCTGGCGCGCGAGCGTTTGGCGCTTTTGGAAACCCTTGCCGAACGGATTGCCGAGCGGATCCTGCTCGAGCCGCAGGCGGTGCGCGCCTTTGTGCGGATCGAGAAGCTGGATCGTGGCCCGGGCAAACTGGGCGTCGAGATCGTGCGGTCCGCAGATCAGGTCCGTCACGAGGCCGAAGAAGACACCAAACCGCATCCGCGTCTGATGTATCTGTCCAATGTCGCCATCGACAGCGCCAACCTCACTGGCTGGATCGACCAGATGGAGTGCCGCCAACGGCCTTTGATCCTCTGCGTGGGGGCGCATGAGCTGGCAGTGCCGCAAACTGGGCATAAATGGACCCAGCGCCGGATCGACCTTCTGGCAATTGAACAAAATGCTTGGCGTTTGGCGGCAAAAGATGACCGCTGCAAGGTGGTTGAGACCCGGACCGAACTGGACTGGGCGATGAAGAACGGGCAGATTTGCGTCTGGGCGCCGTCCAAAATCGTGCTGGACGCGGTGGAAGGCCCGACCGAGCCGCCGTCGAATGCGGTTGCACTCGCCGCTTGGTTCGCCTCTACTTTCGAGGCTGAAGAAATGATCGTGATTGGCGCGACCCTGCCGGACAACCCCGGCGTTCCCCTGCGCGCCCATGCTGAGGAGCAACAAACCCTGTGAGGTATTACCGCCCTTTGGTCCGACACGGTGACGCGCGCCCGGAGGGCGCCATCCACCTCGCCGGCAGCGCGCTCTGGTTCACCGAGGTTGAAATCCTGGAAAGAAACGCCCCGCCGCGCATCGCGCCGGCGGGACTTTTGCCGGAAGAGGTGCGTCTGCGCTTGATGAGCCGCCGCGCCGCGATTGCCGGGCTGGATATGACCCACCCGCAAATCATGGGCATCCTGAATGTGACCCCGGATAGTTTTTCGGACGGGGGCAAACATGACGAGGGCGCAGCCGCGACCCACGCCGCTCTTCAGATGATCGCCGATGGGGCCTCGATTATCGATGTGGGCGGGGAAAGCACACGCCCCGGTGCAACCGAGGTCGAAGAGTTGGAAGAGATCACCCGCACAGCGCCGGTGATTGCAGCCATCCGCGACCAGAGCGAAGTGCCCCTTTCGATTGATACGCGCAAGGCGACCGTTGCGATGGAAGCCTTGGAGGCCGGGGCCTCTTTGATCAACGATGTGTCTGGGTTTACCTTCGACACCGCCCTCGCACCGCTTGCCGCGCAGGCAGGGGTGCCGGTCTGCGTGATGCATGCTCAGGGCGATCCGATGACCATGCAGGACAATCCGCGCTACGACAATGTGGTGCTCGACGTCTATGACTTCCTCGCGGCACAGGTCGACCAACTGGAAGCGATCGGCGTGCTGCGCGAGCAGATCGTGATTGATCCCGGCATTGGTTTTGGCAAAAGCGAGGCGCATAACCTCGCCTTGTTGCGCAATCTGAGCCTGTTTCACGGTATCGGCTGTCCGATCCTGCTGGGCGTGTCGCGCAAAGGGTTTATCGGCAAAATCGGCAAGGAACCGCAGGCCAATCGGCGCGCACCCGGCTCCATCGCCGTAGGACTTGCGGGAGTGGCGCAGGGCGTGCAATTGCTGCGCGTGCACGATGTTGCGGAAACTGCGCAGGCGTTGCGTCTGTGGCAAGCAACACGGTAAGACTTTTTTGATGACGTGATCTGCCAGCTTGGCCCTCCAGCCAGGCGAAGGAGTGATTGAATGCGGAAGCTTTTTGGAACCGACGGGGTGCGCGGCACGGCGAATGTGCATCCGATGACCGCCGACATGGCCCTGCGGATCGGCGCTGCGGTTGGGCGGTACTTCCGCCGCGAAACCGATACGGTGCACCGGGTGGTGATCGGCAAGGACACCCGCCTGTCGGGCTATATGTTCGAGAACGCGCTGACGGCTGGTCTCACCTCTACGGGGATGAACGTGCTGCTGCTCGGCCCTGTACCGACGCCTGCGGTTGGGTTGATGACCCGCTCGATGCGCGCGGATCTGGGCGTGATGATCTCTGCCAGCCACAACCCGGCTGAAGACAATGGGATCAAATTTTTTGGTCCCGATGGTTACAAGCTTTCGGACGAGGTGGAACTGGAAATCGAAGCCTTGATCGAAGCGGGGGTGCAACCCGCGCAAGCCCATAACATCGGCCGCGCCAAGCGGATCGACGATGCGCGGTTTCGCTATGGGGAGCGGGTGAAAAGCTCCTTGCCGCGCGACATGCGGCTCGAAGGGCTCAAAGTGGTGATCGACTGCGCCAATGGCGCGGCCCACCGTACAGCGCCGGAAATCCTGTGGGAGTTGGGCGCTGAGGTGATCCCCGTCGGGGTGTCTCCGGATGGGAAAAACATCAATCTAGGTTGCGGGTCGACGCAGCCTAAAGTGGCGGCGGAAACCGTTGTCGCCCATGGCGCCCATGTGGGCATCTGTCTGGACGGCGATGCGGACCGGGTGATCGTGATCGATGAGACCGGAAAAGTCGCGGATGGCGATCAGTTGATGGCGCTTTTGGCCTCGGCTTGGGCGGAGGATGGGCGACTGAGCGGTGGTGCCCTGGTGGCGACCGTGATGTCGAACCTCGGCCTTGAACGGTTCCTCGGCAGCCGTGGCCTCGGGTTGGAGCGGACTTCGGTGGGCGATCGCTATGTGGTGGAACGGATGCGCGAAGGCGGCTTCAACCTTGGCGGCGAGCAGTCCGGTCATATCGTGATGAGCGACTTTGCGACCACCGGTGACGGTCTGATGGCGGGGCTGCATTTTCTGGCGGAAATGGTCCGGCAGGACAAAAAAGCCTCCGAGTTGGCGCAACAGTTCCAGCCGGTGCCTCAGCTGTTGAAAAACGTCCGGTTCGAGGCGGGGCAGGTGCCGCTGGAGGCCGAGCGTGTGCAGGAGGCGATTTCGGGGGCTGAGGCGATGCTGAACGGCCATGGCCGTTTGCTGATCCGAAAGTCGGGCACCGAGCCGTTGATCCGGGTGATGGCGGAATGCGAAGACGCAGGCCTGCTCAATCGCGCGGTGGATGGCGTCGTGGCCGCAGTCGAGGCGGCGACAGCCTGATCTTTTACGACTTGTGATCCGCCCGAAGGATCGGGCGGACCCGCGCGCCGTGCCTCGTGGCCCGGCGCGCAGAGGGGGCGCTGCCCCCATTTTGGCCCCTGCGGGGCCAACCCCCGGGATATTTTAGAGAAGATGAAGGGGGGGCTCAGCTCAGGCCGAAGAGGCGCTTCAATGCGCCATATTGGCTGAGAGCCACCCCCGCAAGGATCAGTGCCAGTGCTGCAAGGAGCGTGCTGGGTAGGGGTTCTTTTAGGATAAGCGCGCCAAACAAGACGGCAAAGAGCGGCACGAGGTAGTTGGTGAGGCTCATAAAGGTTGGGCCTGCACCACGGATCACCAGCACGCGCAAAAGGTTTGCGCCCGCGGTCGGAATCAAGCCGAGGATAGCGAGCCACATCCAGGTTTGGCTTGAGATTGCGGGGGGCGGCCCTTCGACAGCCCAAGCCACCGGAAAGATGCCGAGTGAGCCAATCAGCAACAAAACTGCGGCGAGGCCAACGGGGTCCACGTCAGGCAGGCGGCGCACTGAGATCGAGGAAAACGCATAGCAGGTAGCAGCCGCGAGGCAGGCAAGACGGCCCGCCCATTCCATCGAGGTTCCCGTGCTCTCCAATGCTTGGCCGCCGATAAGAAGGGCCACGCCGACGAATCCGATCACCACGCCGATGAAGCGGCGCAGCGTCAGGGGCTCGGCGGCGAAGAAATGCGCGAGGGGCAGTACCATCAAAGGGATGGCGGACATGCTGACGCCGGCAAAGCCCGAGGTGACATATTGCAGCCCCCAGCTGATCAGCATGAAGGGCAGGGTGGAGCTGAGGAAACCCACGAGGATCACGACGGGCCAGTTGCTCCGCCCCGAGAACAGGCGAAAGCCGCGCGTGCCCCAGACCGCCGTCAGCAAGAGCCCGGCAAAGCCGATACGACCAGCCGCGAGCCAGAAGGGGGTGATCCCCTGCAAGGCCAACTCCACCACCAGGAATGTGCCGCCCCAAGTGAGGCCAAGGGCGCCCACCATGGCCCAGTAGCGGGGGTGAATTTCGGGCATTGTCGCTCTCCTATTGTTGGCGCGGACAAGAGCGTGGCGCGGCGGTAAGGTCAAGTCGGGAGACTTCGCGCTGGGGCGAAGTCTTGGTAGGGCAAAGGAAAAGGCGCCCCGGTCTCCCGAGGCGCCCTGCAGAGGTCCGGGGCAGGGGAGATCCCCTGCGGCGGCCTTAGTTTTTGGATTTGTCGACCATTTTGCCGGCAGAGATCCAGGGCATCATTTCGCGCAGTTTGGCGCCGGTTGCCTCGATCATGTGCTCGTCGTTGGCACGACGGGACGCTTTGATGGTCGGCTGACCCACAGCGTTTTCCAGCATGAAGTCACGGACGAATTTGCCCTGCTGGATGTCTTCCAGAACCGCTTTCATGCGCGCTTTGGTTTCGTCGTACTTCAGGATGCGCGGGCCGGTGACGTACTGGCCATACTCAGCGGTGTTGGAGATGGAGTAATCCATGTTCGCAATGCCGCCTTCGTAGATCAAGTCCACGATCAGCTTCACTTCGTGCAGACACTCGAAGTAAGCCATTTCCGGTGCGTAGCCTGCTTCAACCAGGGTTTCGAAGCCGCAGCGGATCAGTTCGACCAGGCCACCGCAGAGCACGGCCTGCTCACCAAAGAGGTCGGTTTCGCACTCTTCGCGGAAGTTGGTTTCGATGATGCCCGAGCGGCCGCCACCGATGGCGGAGCAATAGGACAGCGCGGTTTCCAGCGCGGAGCCAGAGGCGTCGTTGTGAACCGCCACGAGGCAGGGCACGCCGCCGCCTTTGGTGTATTCGCCGCGCACGGTGTGGCCCGGACCCTTGGGCGCCATCATGATGACGTCGACGCCTTCTTTCGGCTCGATCAGGCCGAAGTGCACGTTCAGGCCGTGGGCGAATGCGATGGCGGCACCCGGCTTGATGTTGTCGTGGACGTATTTTTTGTAGGTTTCTGCCTGCAGTTCGTCGGGCATGGTGAACATGATCACGTCACACCAAGCAGCCGCTTCGGCGATGCCCATGACAGCCAGACCTTCGGCTTCGGCTTTCTTGGCGGAGGGGGAGCCTTCGCGCAGGGCGATGACGAGGTTCTTTGCACCGGAATCGCGCAGGTTCAGCGCGTGGGCGTGGCCCTGGGAGCCGTAGCCGAGGATGGCTACTTTCTTTTCCTTGATGAGGTTCACGTCGCAATCGCGGTCGTAGTACACACGCATCGGATCAATCCTTGGATCTGAGTTTCTATCTGAGAGCGATCATAGGCATCACGCCTGCGGTTTCGAGGGTGCGTTGCGCAATATTTCAGGAAATTTCGCGATAGCTATTCGCCAAATGATGAAATACTGTGATTTTCATGCTTGATGATCTCGACCGGCGCATATTGCGTAACCTTCAAAGTGATCCAACCCAGTCGCTGCCGGAATTGGCGGACCATCTGGGACTCACTGCCTCTCGCCTGTCGCGGCGGCTGGAAAAGCTGCGCGAGGGCAGCGTGCTGAAGGGCGTGCGGGCGCATATCGACTGGCAAGCCTTGGGCTATGCGGTGGAGGTTTCCTTACGGGTGACGCTGGACAAGACCAACCCGCGCGCCTTTGACGAGTTTATCCCCGCCGCCCGCGAGATCCCCGAGGTGCTGGAGATCCAGACCTTCCTCGGGCAGGTGGATGTGCGTCTCAGCGTGATTGCCCGCGATATGACCCATTATCAGGCGATCTACCGCGACCGCATCCTGCAATTGCCCAATATCGCCGACATCGAGGCGCTGATGCATGTGGCCAAGATCAAGACCAGCATGGGGCTGCCGCTGTGATCGGGCTGGACGAGATTGACCTCGGGCTGCTGAAAGCCTTGTCGCAGGACGCCACCCAAACGGCGGGGGCCTTGGGGCGCGCCTTTGGCCTTAGCCAGCCCGCCACCTGGCGGCGGATCAAGCGGCTGGAAGAGGCGGGCATCCTGTCCCACCGCGTCCTCGACCTTGATACGGAAAAGCTGGGCTTTGGCGTCACGGTCTTTCTCGGCATCAAGCTGGCCACCAAGGGGCGGGTCAGTCTGGACGATTTTGAACGCGCGGTCTCCGCCATCCCCGAGGTGCAGACGGTGGAGCATGTGCTCGGCCTTTATGACTATCGCCTGCGGGTGGTGGCGCGCGACATTGCGGATTTTGAGCGTGTCCTGCGCCGCCGGATCATGACCCTGCCGGGGGTCGGTAATGTGGATGCCAATGTGCTCTTGTCCGAAGAGCGCCGTCCCGGCCCGCTCACCTGATCCCCTTCACGCTTGAGCCTGCCGCGCGCCTCTGCCAAGACTAGGGCGACTTTGGGCGCTTGGCCCAACTGACTTGGAGGGCTGCGCATGGCGCTTTTGGACACCGTTGATCCCGATGGGCTCGAGGAATTTTCCGTGGTCTTCACCGACCGCTCGCTGAACCATATGTCAAAGGCCTTTCAGCAGGTGATGCTCGACATCAACGCGATGCTGAAAGAGGTCTATAAGGCCGAGGCGACCGCCCTGATCCCCGGCGGCGGCACCTATGCGATGGAGGCCGTGGCGCGCCAGTTTGCCCGTGGTCAGGACGCGTTGGTGGTGCGCAACGGCTGGTTCTCCTATCGTTGGAGCCAGATTTTCGAGGCTGGCGGTCTGACCAAATCCGCTACGGTTATGAAGGCGCGCCAGACCGGCAACAGCGCCCAATCCCCCTTCGCCCCCGCCCCGATCGAAGAGGTCACCGCGGCGATCCGCGAGCAGAAACCCGCCATCGTCTTTGCCCCCCATGTGGAGACCGCGGCCGGTGTGATCCTGCCCGATGACTATGTGACCCAGATGGCCGAAGCGGCGCATGAGGTCGGCGCGCTGATGGTGCTCGATTGTATCGCCTCGGGCTGCGCCTGGGTCGATATGAAGGCCACCGGCGTCGATGTGCTGATCTCCGCCCCGCAAAAGGGCTGGAGCGCCTCGCCCTCCGCGGGCCTCGTGATGTTCTCGGCCCGTGCGCTGGCGCGGCTTGAGGAAACCACCTCCGACAGCTTTGCCATCGACCTCAAAAAATGGCGCGCGATTATGCAGGCCTATGAGGACGGTGGCCATGCCTATCACGCCACCATGCCGACCGACGCCCTGCGCGCCTTCCGCGACACGATGGCGGAGACCAAAGAATACGGTTTCAAACGCTTGCGCGAGGCACAGTGGAAACTGGGCAATGGCGTGCGCGAGATGCTGGCGAAAAAGGGCGTAACTTCCGTTGCCGCAGAAGGCTTCGGCGCGCCGGGCGTGGTGGTCAGCTACACCGAGGATCCGCAGATCCAGAACGGCAAGAAATTCGCCGCCATCGGCATGCAGATCGCCGCCGGGGTGCCGCTTGCGGTGGACGAGCCTGCGGGCTTTATGACCTTCCGCCTCGGCCTCTTTGGGCTCGATAAGCTCTATGACGTCAACGCCACTCTGTCGCGGCTGAAAACCGCGCTGGATGAGGTGCTCTAAGCCCCTTCATCTTTCTAAAAATACTCCCACCGGAGCCCCGGGCTTGTCTATCGGACAAGCCCGAATTTTTTGACCAGCGCTTGTCCAAAGGACAAGCCCGTTTTCCGTTCAGCGCACCCCAAGCCCCATCTGCATCAACATGCGACGCACCTGCGGCAGGGAATAAAGCGCGTTCAATCCGCCCGCCCGCAGATCGCGCAGGGGGCGCGCTTCGATCATCGAGGCGCGGTTCAACAGGTCGATGCCGCTCACTCGCAGCTTGATATCGCCGTGCCGCGCCTTCTCATAGGCGTCGAGCATCGCCGCATCGCCCAGCCCCTCGGGCCGCTCGGTGGCGAGATCCACCAGCACCCGCAGATCCGCCAAGGACATATTGAGCCCCTGCGCCCCGATCGGCGGCACCACATGGGCGGCCTCGGCCATCAGGGCGAGGCGTTCAGCGACCAGAGCATCGGCCCTTTGGCTGATGATCGGCCAAAGCGTACGGCGCGAGGCCAGTTTCAGCTGACCCAGCACGCCGCAAGAGCGGATGTTCATTTCCGTCTCAAAGTCCTCCTCCGCCAGCGCCGCCAGACGGTCGGCATTGGCCGCGGTCTCCATCCAGACAATCGCCGAGGACGGCCGCCCCTCAAGGTCCGGTAAGGGTACCAGTGTGAAGGGGCCGCCGGTGCGGTGGATTTCGGTGGAGACATTCTCATGCGGCAGATCATGCATCACCGCAAAGGCCAGCGCCTTTTGGCCGTAGCGGGTGGTCTGCACCCCGATCCCCGCTGCCTCGCGCATGGGCGAGCTGCGCCCGTCGCAGGCCAGCACCAGCTTGCAACTCACGCGCGACCCATCGGTCAAGGTGACGCGCGCCTCATTGGTGCGGGTGAACAGCGCTTTCGTCCCAACCCCGGGGCGGAACTCGGCCTTGGCCAGCTCGCCTAGACGCGACAGCATCTCGCGGCGCAAAAGCCAGTTTGGCAGGTTCCAGCCAAAGGGCAGCTCGGAAATCTCAGCCGCATTAAACTCGCGCACCACGCGGGGTTCCGGCTCGGCGCCGCCTGCATCAATGATCCGCATGATCTGCAGGGGCGCGGCAAAAGGCGCTAGCCGGGTCCAAAGCCCGGCCTCCTCCAGCAAGGCCTTGGCGGGCTGCAAAAACGCGGTGGTGCGCAGGTCGGCGCCGGCACTGGCGCGCTCGGTCACCGGGGCGGTGGGGTCCACGCAGATCACCGAAAAGCCGCGCGCGGCAAAGGTCGCCGCAGCCGTCAATCCGGCAATGCCGCCGCCTGAAATCAGGATGTCACATGTCTCGCTCATCACATCACGCCCCGCGCAAGTCCTATGGGGGAGACATAGGGCGCGGGGCGGGCAAATGACAAGGCGCAGCGGTGACGCAGGGCGCTTAGCCGCGCGAAATCAGGATCAAGAGCACCCACATCACCGGCACCATGGCCAGCGCCGGCAGATAAAGACCCGGCAGGCCAAAGAGCATGATGAGACAGCCCCAGAGGCTGAGGAAGGCACCGATGGCGTAGTAGATATTGCCCGCGTCGCCATAGCTCACCTCTTTCCAGATGCGGCCCAGAAGCGGCACGCGGAACATCACGCGCTCAAAGGGGGTGAGGGTCGGGGGCAGGGTATAGGCGGCCATGTCGGTCTCCGGTCACGAGGTCAGGTTGGGTCTGCCGCGTGATATAGGGAGGAAAACATGCCGCCAAAATGCGCGTTTGGTCGCTGCGACAGGCTACCGCAGTTGACCGAGAAATGCGGTCAGATCGGTGGTGTGGTGGTGGATATGGTCGCCCTCATGCGGCTCGGGAGAGACATAGACCGTGCGCATCCCCATCGCATGCGGCGCGGCGAGGTTGCGCGGGTCATCCTCGAACATCGCAGCACGGGTGGTGTCGACCCCGGCCTGCGCAAAGACCCGTTCAAAGGCGCTGCGCTCGGGCTTCGGGCGATAGCCCGCGTGCTCAACCCCGTAGATGCCGTCAAACAGACCTGAAAGCCCGCGCGCCGCCAGAACGCGGGTCGCATAGGGGGCGGAGCCATTGGTGTAGACGACCTTGCGCCCCGGCAGGGCTTTGATATGCGCGGCAAGGGCGGCGTCCACCTCAAGGTGGTCCAGCGTGATGTCATGCACCGCCACCAGATAGGGCTCCGGGTCGATGTCGTGATCCGCCATCAGCCCGGCGAGCGTGGTGCCGTGGTTGCGCCAGTAGTCGCCGCGCAGCTTATCCGCCGCGCCGTGATCAACGCCGAGGGTCTCCATCACATAGGCCACCATCTTGGCCTCGATCTGATCAAACAGCCGGGCAGAGGGCGGATAAAGCGTGTTGTCGAGATCGAACACCCAGTGTTCGACATGGGAGAATGCAGATTTGACCATGCCCATGGACCTAAGGAGCGCGGGCGGGATTCGCAATGGGATTAAGGGTTTGTTCATGTGGTGCACCGCCCAAGGCTTGATCGACACCGGGCAGGGGCGTAGACAGATGCGACCAATGGTTCGGGGGAGCACCGATGGCTCAGATGAAGAGCACCACCCAGAAAGACGCCTACGGGCTGATCCTTGACGCGATTGACGTCGGGGTTTTCAAGCCGGGCGACCGTCTGGTGGAGAGCGATCTGGCTGATCGGTTTGGCGTGTCCCGCACCCCCATTCGCGAGGCCCTGCAGCGCCTTGAAACGCAGAGCCTGTTGGAGCGCGACGGGCGATCGCTGATCGTCGCCTCACTGGACCACAACCAGATGGCTGAGCTTTACATGGTCCGCCGCGAGCTGGAAGGGCTGGCGGCGGCTCTTGCGGCACGTCACGCAACCTCGGAAGAGGTTCAGGTGCTGCGCGATATGGTGCTCGCGGATGATGCGTTGGTTGATGATCCCATCGAGCTCGCCAAGGCGAACCGTCGGTTCCATCAGCAGATCCATCTCGCCTCCCATAACCGTTATTTGGTGCAGCAGCTTGACCTCGTGCATCGCTCTATGGCGCTGATGGCGACCACCTCGCTTGCCGCCGAAGGGCGCGGGCGCATCGCGCAGGCAGAGCATAAGGCGATTGTGGATGCGATTGCGGAGCGGGATGAAGAGGCTGCCGGGCAGGCGCTCAAGGATCATATCTCGATCGCGTTTACCACGCGGCTGAAGCAGGACGCAGGCGCGCGCAACGCCTGAGAGCTAGCCCTCTCCTGTGCCGCCGTGGGCGCCGTGGGATGTTTTGTCCCAAAAGAACGGCGCGGCAAAGACCTCCCACAGGGCTTTGTAGGCAGCAAAACAGCCCATCACGAAGTAGAGCGGCATCATGGGCGCCCAGAGCGCGAGCCTTGGCCGTCGCCCCGCATAGGCGCCGCATATCCAGATGCAGATGTTAAGTGCTTCAAAGATCATCAGGGTTGAGGCCAGCGGGACCAGCACTTCGCGGGATAAAATCGCATCCGCCGGGTGGGGCAGGCCAAGAAGCACCAGCCAAAAGCTCCAGAGGATCGGAGCCAAAAGGAACTGCCCCAGCGTGCCGAGGAAGAAGGCCTGAAACCCCAAAAACCGCGCGAGGCCTAAGTCCCGCAACAGGCGACGGGGCGCGCGCATATGGACGAGATAGGTCATCATGAATCCCTTGAGCCAGCGGGACCGCTGTTTGATCCAAGGCAGGATGCGGCTATTGGCCTCTTCATAGGTTGCGGTGTCGAGCATCTCGGTCCGAAAGCCTGCACGGGCGAGACGCACGCCCAAATCCGCATCTTCGGTCACATTATGAGCGTCCCATGCGCCCAAGGCCTCCAGCGCCTCGCGGCGGATAAACAGGGTTGTGCCGCCCAGAGGTACGACGAGGTGCAGGCGCGCAATCCCTTGTAACAACACGCGAAACCAACCGGAATATTCCAGCGTGAAGCAACGCGCGATCCAATTGCGGCTTGGGTTGTAATAATCGAGCACCCCCTGCAGGCAGGCCACCTCTGGCGGCGCGCTGTTAAAGGCGCTGGCCACCTTGTCGAGTTGATCAGGCTCTGGCGCGTCCTCGGCATCCCAGATCCCGATGATATCGCCCCGGCAGTAGTTGAGGGCATAGTTCATGGCGCGCGGCTTGGTGGTGAGGGGCCCGTCGCGCGGCACCTCAACCACACGGAACCAATCCGGCAGATGGGCGCTGGCCACGGCCGCGCGGGTGATTTCGTCTCCCTCTTCCAGCACCAAGAGAACTTCCATGCGGGCTCGCGGATAGGTCAGCCGACACAGGCGGCGCAGCAGGTGGCGGCCGATTTCCGCCTCTCGATAGAGCGGCACGAGGACGGAGATTGTTGGTGCCGAATGGGCTGGAGCGCTCTGCGTCGCGGCAGAGCGGGCTTGGTGACCGGCCTGTGCGGCGGCGGCAAGGCCCGTGAGGCGTAGGCCGGTGAAGAGGACCAAGGTGAGAAGCGCAAGCCCCATCAACAAAACCATGGTCGCGGCAGGCGCAAGGATGGCGGCAAGGATGCCCATCCCAAGGAGGGCAACGGCAGGCGCACGGGCGCGGGCGTAATCGAAACTGCGGCAGCTCAGGTCCGTTGGGACGCTGGCGCTGGCGGCACGTGTCATCTCCGCAGAAAACTGTCGGGTCAGGCTCTCTTCTATTGCGGCAGAGGTCGTCGGCACTGGGATCAGATCGTCAAACTGGTCCGCCAGCCCGGCGCGCAAGGCGGGCAGGCCGGACGGGTCTGCCATCAGCACCAGCGCGGTACGCCCTAAAGTATCCAGCGGAATCGCTTGGTGCCGCAGCCAAAAGGCGGGGGGGCGTAGTGCGAGCAAGCCCGTGTGCGGGCGATGGTTGGCGGCAAGCCGAGCGGGCTTTGGATGTAAGGCTTCGAGCCGCGCGATATTGTTGAGATGATCAAGGTGCAAGCTGCGCAGATCTGGGCCCACAGAGCCGAGCCGCCCAGCCCTGTGGGGCGGGCGGCGAAATAGCACGCGGCTGTGAGTGTGGAGGTCTGAATGATCCTTGCCCATACTCCACGGCTAGCAGTGGGCTTTCCAAGCTCATAATAAATCCCGCGCAAGGGACAGGAGATAGCCGCAAAAAGAAACCCCGGCCGCTGGGACCGGGGATCTAGACTGTCGCTTTGCGCAAAGATCAGGCTTTGCGGGCTGCCATCGCCTCGGCGAAGCGTTCAAAGAGGTAGAAGCTGTCCTGCGGGCCGGGGCTGGCCTCCGGGTGATGCTGCACGGAATAGACCGGGCGGTCCTTCATGCGAATACCGCAGTTGGAGCCGTCAAACAGCGAGATATGGGTCTCTTCCACGCCCTCGGGCAGGGTCTGTGCATCCACCGCAAAGCCGTGGTTCATCGAGGTGATTTCCACTTTGCCCGTGCCGTGTTCCTTGACCGGGTGGTTTGCACCATGGTGCCCGTGGTTCATCTTGATGGTCTTGGCGCCCAAGGCCAGTGCCAGCATCTGGTGGCCCAAGCAAATGCCAAAGACCGGCAGGTCTGTCTTGTCCAAGATGTCCTTGATCATCGGCACGGCATAGGTGCCGGTTGCCGCCGGATCGCCCGGGCCGTTGGACAGGAAGACGCCGTCGGGGTTATGCGCCAGAACCTCTTCGGAGGTTGCGGTGGCAGGCAGAACCGTGACGTCGCAGCCTGCAGAGGCAAGGCAGCGCAGGATGTTGCGTTTGGCGCCATAGTCGATCGCGACGACCTTGTGCTTGGCATCCTCTTGGCGGGCATAGCCCTCGGGCCAGGCCCAACGCATCTCGTCCCAGCGGTAGGATTGCGCGCAGGTCACGTCCTTGGCAAGGTCCATGCCTTCAAGGCCGGGCCAGGCGCGGGCGGCTGCGACCAGTGCTTCGAGGTCGAATTCGCCATCCGGGTTGTGTTCCAGCGCGACATGCGGTGCGCCCTGCTGGCGGATCGCGCGGGTCAGGCGGCGGGTGTCGATGCCGCCGATGGCGATGCGGCCGGTGCGGGTCAGCCAAGCCTTCAGCTCTTCGGTGGCGCGCCAGTTGGAGGCCAGCGTCGGGTCCCATTTCACCACCATGCCAGCGGCGACGGGATCTGCTGTCTCGTCATCCTCGGGTGTGACGCCGGTGTTGCCGATATGCGGGAAGGTGAAGGTGACGATCTGACCTGCGTAAGAGGGATCAGTCATGATCTCCTGATAACCGGTCATGGCGGTGTTGAAGCACAGCTCGGCGACACATCGACCGGTCGCTCCGAACCCGTGTCCATAAAACACGGTGCCATCAGCAAGGGCCAGACAGGCGGTGGGCTTCGGCGATGCGGTATCGACCATGACGCGACTCTCCATGCGGGCAAAATTCGCGCATCAATAAGACCCGCCCGCCGTGGGGTCAAGCCGGGAAGGGGGGCTGAGGGAGCATGAATTTTAACCACAAGCTGATGACGCAGGCCTGGCTTTTCCCCTTGCGCGGGGTGTCTTGAAAACAGGGTTGGATTTGATTAATACTGCGCCTTCTTGTTCCACTTGGACGATGAGAGCACATGGATACGCGAACCCGGGTCAACGAGGCCCTCAAACAGGCAATGAAGGACAAGGCCACGGAGCGGCTTTGCACCCTGCGCCTGATCAATGCCGCCATCAAGGACCGCGAGATTGCGGCACGGGGCGACGGCGAAGAGGGCGGCATCGGCGATGACGAAATTCTGGCCATCCTCGGCAAGATGACCAAGCAGCGCAAAGAGAGCGCCCGCGCCTACGAAGAAGGGGGGCGGCTGGATCTGGCAGAGCGCGAGATGACCGAGATCGAGATCATCGAAGAATTCCTGCCCAAGCAGCTCTCGGATGATGAGATCAGCAATGCCGTGAAAGTGGCGGTCGACGAGACCGGCGCCGAATCGATTCGCGACATGGGTAAGGTCATGGGCGCGCTGAAGGCCAAATACACTGGCCAGATGGATTTCGGCAAAGTCGGCCCGATGGTGAAAGACCAGCTTTGCGGCGCAGCAGGTAACTGCTGAGGCTCCTGCGGGCCGAGGCTCTTGCTTGAGAGCTTCGCCTGCGGCGCGAGTATTTTTGAAAAGATGAAGACCCCGGGGCCTCAGGCGCCGGGGTTTTTCGTTGTGCTATCCCTGTTGCGGGCCCTGTTGGGGAATGGCGCGCTTGAGATCCTGATAGAGGGATTTGCGTTCGTCTTCCGAAAGGAAGGCGCCGATCTCGACCTCTCGACCTGATCCGCGCAGGGTCACGTAGTGGGGCACCGGGCCGCTCTTTTCATGTAGGCTGACTGTGATCCAATGACGGTTCTCGCGCCAGACCTGTGCGGGGCGGGTGCCTTGTCGGCGGATCAACTCGGCCTCTTCTGGCCCGAGGGTCAGAACCTCTAAGACCTGTGCATTTCGGCGGTTTTTATCGAGGGCGTATTTCATGCCAAAGATCGCAAGGACCAGAAAGGGCAGGAGCCCCCAAAACAGCGCCGTCCCCATCAGGGGCAACAGTGGCACGGTGATCAGCGCCGCGGTGACCCCGAGAAAACGGACATAGCCTTCGGGGGGCAGCGATTGATGTGGCCAGAGGTGCAATTCGCCATCTGTGTCGCTGGCGGGGCGGATCCAAGTGTAGGGCATCGGTGGTCTCATTCTCTCCTTGGGAGGGAAGGCTCTCACTTAAACGAAAACGCCCCGGAACCTGTTGGGCTCCGGGGCGTCTTGTTGGTCAGGTCAAGCGACGCTTAGTGCGCGTGGCCTTTGTCCCAGTCTTCCTGCTTGGGCAGGATCTCGAAGGTGTGCTCCGGCGGCGGGCAGGGCAGGGTCCATTCGAGGGTGTCGGCGTATTCGTTCCAGTAGTTGTTCTGGGTCACACGCGCGCCACGCAGCAGGGAGTAGATCACCACACCGAAGAAGAACACGAAGGACGCAAAGGACAGGAACGCGCCATAGGACGAGATCTTGTTCCAGTAGGCGAAGCCCTCCGGGTAGTCGATGTAACGACGCGGCATGCCCTGACGGCCCAGGAAGTGCTGCGGGAAGAAGGTGACATTGGCACCGATGAAGAACATCCAGAAGTGGATCTGGGCGCCCAGCTCGGAGTATTGCTTGCCGGTCATCTTGCCGAAGTAGAAGTAGATACCCGCGAAGATCGCGAAAACCGCACCCAAGCTCATTACGTAGTGGAAGTGAGCCACAACGTAGTAGGTGTCATGATAGGCGCGGTCGACAGCTGCCTGGGACAGAACCACACCGGTCACACCACCAACGGTGAACAGGAAGAGGAAGCCGAAGGCGAACATCATCGGCGCTTTGAACTCGATGGAGCCGCCCCACATGGTTGCGATCCAAGAGAACACCTTCACGCCGGTCGGAACCGCAATCACCATGGTGGCGAGCATGAAGTAGGCCTGCTGATGCAGCGACATGCCGACGGTGTACATGTGGTGCGCCCACACGACGAAGCCCAGAACACCAATCGCGATGATCGCCCAAACCATCGGCAGGTAACCGAAGACCGGCTTGCGCGAGAAGGTTGCGATCACGTGGGAGATGATGCCGAAGCCCGGCAGGATCACGATGTACACTTCCGGGTGGCCGAAGAACCACAGGATGTGCTGGTAGAGGATCGGGTCACCACCGCCTGCGGGGTCAAAGAAGGTGAAGCCGAAGTTACGGTCCATCAGCAGCATGGTGATCGCGCCCGCCAGAACCGGCAAGGACAGCAGGATCAGCCAGGACGTCACGAAGATCGACCAGGAGAACAGCGGCACCTTGAACAGGGTCATGCCCGGGGCACGCATGTTCAGGAAGGTGGTGATCATGTTGATCGCGCCGAGGATCGAGGAGGCACCGGAGACGTGCACCGCGAAGATGGCGAGGTCGGTGGAGTAGCCACCTTCTTTGACGGAGAGCGGCGGGTAGAGAACCCAACCGATACCGGAGCCAAGCTGGTTGTCACCGCCCGGCGAGAAGACGGACATCACCGCCAGCGAGGTGCCCGCGACATACATCCAGAAGGACAGGTTGTTCATCCGCGGGAACGCCATGTCCGGCGCGCCGATCTGCAGCGGCATGAAGTAGTTGCCGAAACCGCCGAAGAGGGCCGGAATAACCACGAAGAACATCATCAGGATGCCGTGCGCCGTGATCATCACGTTCCAGAGGTGACCGTTGGGCGTACAGTCTGCGGATGCATCCGCAAACAGGCGTGCGCCTTCAAGGCACATATGCTGAACGCCGGGCTCCATCAGTTCGATCCGCATAAAGACGGTGAAAACGACGGAAATGAAACCTGCGAGCGCCGAAACGATCAGGTAAAGGATACCGATATCCTTGTGGTTCGTGCTCATGAACCAGCGGGTGAAGAAACTCCGCTCGTCCTCGTGGCCGTGACCTTGAATGGCTGCGTCTGCCATTTGGGTGCCTCCTGTTAATATTCCTCAGACCCCGCGCGGGGGATTCCCGGCGGCTCTGGACTCAAGGCGGTTTTAGAATGGCAGGACCCGCCCTTCAATGGCGTAGTTTGATCTGGATCAAGAATAATTGTCGCGCCCCCTTGTGTTTAACGGGCGATTTGCATGTTGCAGAGGCAGAGTCCGGTCTGTTGCCGTTGGTTGGCGTCGTGACTTGACCGGGCTGGCTCTGGCTGCAACATCTGCCGAGACTCACAGGGAAATTTCTGCCGCAAGGGAAACAGATCGCCATGACCGCATATGACACCGACAATATCTTCGCCAAAATCCTGCGCGGCGAGATCCCCTCGACCCGCGTTTATGAGGATGAGGACACGCTGGCCTTTATGGACATTATGCCGCGGGCGGATGGCCACCTGCTGGTGATCCCGAAGACGCCGTGCCGCAATGTTTTGGATGCCAGCGCTGCGCAGCTGGAGGCGGTGATCCGCACGGTGCAGAAGCTGGCAAATGCGTCCAAGGCGGCCTTTGGTGCAGATGGTATGACCATCCAGCAGTTCAACGAGGCTGCGGGCGGGCAGGAGGTCTTCCATCTACATTTTCACGTTCTGCCGCGCCATGAAGGTGTGCCGCTGCGGGCGCCGGGGCAGATGGGCGACATGGAGGTCATTGCGGGCCACGCTGAAAAAATCCGCGCGGCGCTCTGACGGCTTGGGTGTCGAGCGAGCCTAAGTTGTGACGAAAAGAGGCCCCGACCAAACGGACGGGGCCTTTTGCTGTCCTCAGGCGAGAAAGGCGGAGAGGCTGTCGGTCAAGAGTTTCGCCGCAGTGAGCGCCAAGAAGCCATAGACGAATTTTACGAACAGCTGCTGGTCGATGCGGCTTTGTAGGGCGCTTCCGACCAAGACCGCCACCACAAGGATCGGGGCGAGGAGGGCGCTGACAGTCAGGCTGGCCTGCGAAAGCGTGCCAGAGGCGCCGTAGGCCACGGTCTTGATGAAGTTCAGCGTGAAGAAGAAGACGGTATTTGTGCCCACAAAAGCCGATTTCTCCAGTTGCTGGCGCAAGAGATAGCCTTTGACCGGCGGGCCTCCCGCGTGGGCGATATAGCTGGAAAAACCGGAGATCAGCCCCAGAAGCCAGACCATTGGTTTGCCGCCGGGGATGGAACGGGGCTGTTCGCCGCGTCCCAAGAGGAATTGCACCACAAAGAAGGCCGCCAAGAGACCAATCAGCAGCTTGATGATGTTGGCGTCCATATGTTCAAAGGTCATGCGCCCCAGCAGAAGCCCTACACAGGCGGCGGGCAAAAGGCTAAGGATCACGCCACGGTCCCACGACCGGCGAAAGCGCCAGATGATTAGCATATCCATGGCCAGCAGCAGCGGCATCATCACTGCAGCAGCAAATTGCGGGGGCACGAAGAGCGACATCATCGGCACGGCCATGACGCCGAGCCCGCCACCAAACCCGCTTTTGGACAGTCCAGTCAGGAAAATCGACAGGGCGGTAATCATGTAAAACGAAAGGGGTAAATCCATATACCCCTACATGCCGCAAGAGACGGCAGGCGCATAGGACGAACCTGTGGTGTCAGCCCTTGGGATGAGCGCCAAGCGCTCTCTGTGCCGTCACGGACACATTCCGCGGGGCAAGGCGCGTTATTCGGCGCTTTCGACCGCGCAGGTCGGGGCTGCCTCGGGCGCAAAGGCCACCTCGAAACTGCGGCGCAGCGCGACATCCACATCTGCCATGGTGACGGGCAGGCCAAGATCAACAAGGCTCGTCACCCCGTGTTCGGTGATGCCGCAGGGCACAATGCCGCTGAAATGCTCCAGATCCGGTTCCACATTGATCGAGATGCCGTGAAAGCTGACCCATTTGCGCAGACGGATGCCAATGGCGGCGATCTTGTCTTCGCGCATGGCGCCTGTGGGGCCGAGCGGCTTTTCGGGGCGTTCCACCCAAACGCCAACGCGCCCATCGCGAATGTGACCGGTGACGTTGAACTCTTCTAGGGCGAGGATCACCCAACGCTCAAGCTGGCGCACGAAGCAGCGCACATCTTTGCCCCGTTTGGCCACGTCCAGCATGACATAGACGACGCGCTGTCCCGGCCCGTGGTAGGTGTATTGCCCGCCCCGTTTGGTGGTGTGTACCGGAAAGCGCTCGGGATCAGTCAGGTCCTCGATCCGGGCAGATGTGCCAGCGGTGTAGAGGGGCGGATGCTCCAAAAGCCAGATGCATTCATCGGCCTCGCCGCGGGCAATCGCCTCCGCACGCGCTTCCATAAAGGCGGTGGCCTCCTCGTAAGAGACTAAATCATTGGAGATTTTCCACTCGACCGTCATGGGGCGCTCCTCGTTCATACTTTCTTCGTCTTACAGGTAGACCCGACTCGCTTTGAAGCCGGTCTGTGGTATCCTTCTTTCCACATATGTTTCCTAGGGGTTGAGTGCGAGGTATTATTCCATGAAAGCATCATTCATTCGTGCCATTACGGCAGCATCTCTTTTGACGACAACGGCGGCCGCACCTGCGGTTGCGGACAATCTTGGCGCGGCGCTGGTTGGTGGTCTGATCGGCGGCGTGATCATGAACGAAGCCAACAAGAACAAGCGGCGCACAGTTCAGTCCAACACCAATTCCGCGACGCGCACCTACAATCGCGAAACGCAAACGGCCTTGAACTACTTCGGCTTCCCGGCTGGGACGCCTGATGGTGTGTTCGGCTCCCGGTCACGCGATGCGTCGCGCCAGTACCAAATCTATATGGGTTTCCCGCAGACGGGGAACCTCAGCCAATACGAGCGTGACTTCCTCGTCAGTTCCTACAACCGCGCGCTTGTGGGTGGCCCGCAGGTCATCAAAGCGATGCAAAGCCCGCAAGGCACCCGCTCGCTGCTGAAGACCTGGCATGGCGCCCCGGCCACCGGAGGCGCGGGCAGCTATGGCTATGCGGGTCTGCCGATGGAAGTTTCCGAGGCGGTTGATGAGATCGCGGCCGCGGGGGATCCGACGGGCGATCAACTGCTTCAGCGCACCGGTTTTATGCAGCTGGCGGATCTCAATCAGGATGGCCGCAACGATTATCTGATCGACACGGCAGCGGCGGGTATTCCCTATTGGTGTAGCAATGGCGGCGCGACATGTACGGTGATGGTCTTCGCCTCCACACCTCAGGGATACGAGCGCAACGACTTCACCGCGAGCAGTGTGACCACGGCTGATTTCACCTGTACCCGAGGCGAGTGTGACCGGATTGAGGCGCCTGTTTTGGCCGCGAGCCCGGCGCCGCAGGCAATTGCGCCCGCACCAGCCCCCGCGCCGCAGAGCAACGGAACGGTCCTTGCCTCTGGCGGCGCACAGGGTGGCCTGGGAGGGATCCAGCTGTTCCAGGCTCCGGCCCCGCAGGCGGCTTCACTCACCAGCCATTGTAGCAAGTTCAGCCTGCTGACCAGCTCGAATGGCGGCTATATGACTGTGGCGAATATCACCGACCCGGAACTGGCGCTGGGCGAACAGTTTTGCCTTGCGCGGTCTTATGCGATCAACCGGGGTGAGACTTTGGTGGCTGGCCTACAAGGCGTGACCTCGGCGCAGGTGGATGCGCAATGTGACCAGTTTGGTCCGGCCTTGCAGCCTTTCGTGTCGCAACTCGGGGCAGGGGATAGCACTGCGGTCGTGGCGGCCGTGCAGAAGTTCATCCTGCAATCGAATATGTCCGTTGCGCAGCTGCAAAACACGGCAGAGATCTGCCTGTTCTCGGGTTATCGTCGCGACAATATGGATGTGGCTCTTGGTGCAGGCCTGTTGCTGGTGGGGCTCGGGCAGCATCCCTATGCGGAGCTGATCGGCCACCACATGGCCCTAGGCTTTGGTGCTTCGGTGGATCAAACCCGCGCACAAGGCTGGTACAACGCTGCGGTTTCCGCATTGGAAAACGGCGCGGAACCTGTCTTTGCGCCGGGCCAGCCCGAGCGTGTTGCGCTGGTCAAAGCGGCATCGCAGGGTTTGACCCAGCCGGGTCTGCCGCAGCCGGTTCAAGCCTCTGGCGGGTCTGCCGCTCTGCCGACCTTCGGCATCAAGAACTGAAAATAACGCCAATATTTCAGAGCGTTGCTGTCGCCCTGACCCCTGTGGTCGGGGCGATTTTATTTGTACGAAAGAAAACTTGATAAATTTGCGTTTTGCCTCTTCACATCCCTTTTCGGCTGGCCTATACGCTCCTTCACCAAGTCACAGACAGTGCGGTCGTGGCGGAATTGGTAGACGCGCAGCGTTGAGGTCGCTGTGGGGTAACTCCCGTGGAAGTTCGAGTCTTCTCGACCGCACCAACTTGGACCTAGAGAGGTCCACTGGATTGGGTCAATCCGATTTTGACGTTGAAGTTTGCGGAGTAAGCGCGAAATGCTGCGAAATTTTGCAGTCTTTTGCAAACTTCGTTGCTCGTCACTGCGCTCGATCATGCCCCCATGCGGTCGAGGCTCAGATGTGCGTGATGCTGGATCATAAACCGCTGTAGCTCGCGCAGGGGCAGGGGCTTGCAAAACGCGTAGCCCTGCAAGGTATCACAGCCGATATCGCGCAGGATGCGGGCGTGTTCCATGGTCTCCACCCCTTCGGCGATGATTTTCAACTGCATCAAATCCGCCATGCCGACGATATGTTTGAGCAGCCCATGCGCCAGTGGGTCCTCTGTGATGGGGCGGATCAGGCGTTGGTCAATCTTCATCGCGTCAGGTTGCAAATGCATCAGCCCCACAATCGAAGCGTGGCCTGAGCCAAAATCGTCGATTTCGATCTGCACCCCCGCCTCGCGCAGCCTGTCGAGGCCATAGCGGAAAAGATCGCTCTGTTCCTCCACGAGGACGGATTCGAGGATTTCAAACACGATGATCGGACCATCAGAGCCGAAGGTGCGGATCTTGTTGTAAACATCATCGCTTTGAATGCGTTCGACGGTCACGTTCACCGAAACCCTCGGGATTGAAATGCCTAGGGGGATGAGACTTTTGATCTGTTCCAAGGCTTTGGTGAAGATTTGACTGTCGATCTCTTCGACCAAGGACAGCTGTTCGGCGACGGGGAGGAATTCGCCGGGCATCAGGATGCCCAGTTTTGGAGAATGCCAGCGGGCCAGCGTTTCGACCCCGACAACCTCATGAGTTGTGGCGTCCAGTTGAGGTTGGAAATAGGGTTCGAACTCCTGTCGCGCGACGGCCCGGCGCAATTCCCGGGCCAAGGTGCGGCGAGACAGAACCGTTTCGTGCAGCTCGCTCGTGTAGCGTCGGATGCGATTGCGACCGGCTTCCTTGGCTTGATAGAGCGCCGCATCGGCACCAATGATCAGCTCGTCCAGACTGAGAATCCCGTCATTGGTACTGGCCACACCAAAGCTCGCCCCAACGCGCAGGGTTCTGTTTTCAAAGAGTTTTGGCTCCTTGATCCGGGCGAGCATCCGATCTGCCAGTGCTTCGCCCTGCTCGGATGTGGTTTTGGGGTCCAGCAGCAGAACAAACTCGTCGCCGCCCACGCGCGCGGCGAGGTCGGAGGTCTTGGTCTCTTCGGACAGGATACGCGATACCTCGCATAGGATGAAGTCGCCGGCCTCATGCCCCATGGTGTCATTCACGTATTTAAAGTGATCAAGGTCGATCCGCACCATTGTGGTGGGTTGGTCGGGGCGCAGCTGGCGTAATTTGAGCGCCTGATCCAAGGCGCGCCTGTTGGGCAGCCCGGTCAATGGATCATGCAGGGCTTGATGTTCGATTTCTTGCTTGGCGGCGACAATGGCTTCGCGCTGTCTGCGGGCCTCGGTTACGTCATTGGAAATCGCCATATAGCCATAGTGCTTGCCGTGCTCTGTCTTAAGCGGCGAGATGCTGAGGCTGATCCAATAGGGCGTCCCGTCGTAGCGGTAGTTCAACAGCTCAACCTGAATGGCCTCTCGCGCGGCGAGGGCATCGCGCACCTTGGCGCGGGTGGCGTCGTCGGTGTCCGGCCCCTGGAGGAAGGAGGCTGGCGTCATGCCACGCACATCTTCCAGCGCATGGCCCGTCAGGCGCTCAAAGGCCGGATTGGCCCAAACCAACTTGCCATGGAGATCGGTGATCAGAATCGCATCATGCGCCCGCTCGGCAATGGCGGCAAGTTCGCTGAGTTCCGCCTGCTTTGCCTCCAGCTCTCGATGCGGCGCGATGATGACCGCCTTGCCCAGCAGCGCAAACAGACCGAAGGCCCCGACCAGCACCACGGTGATGGCGGTCAGGCTGTTGGATAGCACGGCATTGCCTGCCTCGCGCACTGCGGCTTGGTCCGGGACCAGAGCCACCGACAAGGCGAACCCTTCCAAGGGGCGAATAATGGCAGTGCTATGGTCCAGCAGCGAGTCGATCGGGCGCAGCAGATAGGTGTTTTTCACGATCTCATTTGCGGGATAAATCTCGTTTGTCCTCAGCTTGAAACCGCTGACAAGAACGCCTTCGACATAGCCTTGATGCAGCACAGGGGTTGCCATCGTGACGTAGCTCGCCGTGCCGCGCGTTTGCAGCAAGACCGGGATGCGCGAGAGGTTGGATCCTTCGTAGGCGGTGTTCAACAGACCCGAAATATCAGCACTGGAAAACAGCTCTCTGTCATGCGGGCGATAGTCGACGCGCGACATTTCCTCGCCAAAGGCATCATAGAATGTGATCCAGGAGAACTCCTCCGGCATTTGCAAATCATGCAGAAGATCCGAGAGGTATTCCGTACTGCTGCGGTGCCCCAGTGCGATATCGATGAGCGTGGTATCGTTTGCGATCATCGCCATCAGGGCTTGGTTGTGGCGGAGCAACGCGTTGAGATGGGAGGCGGAATCCTCGGCCTGCGCCGAAATCGCGTTATTTTGGTATTCTTTGAAAAAGGGCAGGGCGACAAAGCGCACTGCCAGTGCAGAGCTGACGAGCGTCAGAGCCAAGATCAGCGCATTCAGCAGCCAGAACCGGCGGGCAACGCTTGTCGCACTCTTTGAGGACGGTATGGCCATTCAGCGGATATCCTCAAGCGCGCCATTCTCGGCAAATCGAGCAAGGCACAGGTCTGAGGGCCCGAGCGCCTCATGCGCGTCGGGGCGGTTGGGCGTATAGGCGGAAAAGGGCGCGGAGTAGGTTTTGAGGATGCCTGTGACCGGCGTTTGCAGTGTTTCCAAGGCTTGGCGTAGGGCGCGGCGTTTGGCGCGAATATCGCCCTGCCAATCGGGGGTTTGCGCGGCTTGATCGGCAGCGCTGATCAGCAGGCGCATGAAGTCATAGCCATGCACAAACCCAGTGGGCGCCGGCAGGCTGGCCAGATGCGGGCTATCGGGGAGGGCGCGGCTTAAAGCCTGAGATAGGATCGGGTTGCCCTCGCGCTCCCGTTCAAGGCCGCAGGTCTGTAGGACGGAGAGGTGATGCGCTGCGCGGACCTCATGCGGGACTTCTTGCGGAAAGGAGCCGCCCATAATGCCCCAATGGCTAAAGATTTTGACGTCGGGCAATTGGCGATGCAGCGCGTTGACAACGATTGCGCCACTGTCCCAGCTGGCCAACAGAATAAGGCAATCCGGCGATTGGCTGGCGATTGTCGCTGCCAGTGTCCCTGCGGCTGCCTCGCCAACAGAGGAGGAGAAAAACTCCACCGATTTGGGCGCCATGTTCCAGGCTTCCAGGGCCGCGACCAAAGGTTCGCGGTTGGCATGTCCCCAGCTGGTGTCCATCAGGACCAGCGAAATCTCTTTGCATTTTCCGTTGCTCACGGCGGAATCGACGAGAAATCCGCCAGAGCGGCGGTCATCGACCGATAGACGATAAATCCAGTTCTCCATGCCCTTTGGCGCGCGGGTGATCGGGCCGGCAGCGGACCAGGTCAACAGGGTCAAAAGACCGTTTTCGTTGATATATTCGCGGTGTGCCAGATAGGGCGGAGAGTGCATGCCACCCACAAGGGCGAGGCTGGTGTCGCTCGCGTTGAACTCTTCCAACGTTTTACGGGACCGTTTCACATTGCCGCGGTGGTCTTTGGGAAGCACCCGCACATCCATCCCGCCGAGCTGGTAGCCGACTTCTTCCAGCGCGGTGCGCACCCCAAGTTCAATCGCGCTGGAGGAGGATTTGCTCTTTGAGAAATCCGCATCGATGTAAATATCGAGAGGCGCGGCGAGGCTGGGCAAGGACAGGCTGAGGAAGGCGGTGAGCCAAAGAAGAACGATGCGACGCATGATGTGGCTTTCTCTGGTAGGCAATAGGCGAGCCTGAGGAAGCCTATGGATGGCCAGTTAAAGAAGAGAAAACCCTTGCCCGTCTCTAAGACCTGCTGCGTGAGGCCTCCGTCAAAAAATCAGAGAATTTCCGGAGAAGTGAGCCGGAGGACTTTGCCCCCGACGGCCTCTGCGTCCTCTGGGTCGTGGGTCACCATCAATACCGGCAGTCCCCGATCACGCGCTTGGTCAAACACCATTTGGCGGATCGCGCGCCGCAGGTCTGCATCTAGGCCAGAGAAGGCCTCATCCAACAGCAACAAGCGCGGCTCTGCCAGCAGCATCCGCATCAGCGCAACCCGCGCTTTTTGCCCGCCAGAGAGGGTGGCGGGGTCGCGGTGTTCGAACCCGGAGAGGCCAATATCCGCAAGGGCGGCGGCGATGACACCGGGGCGATCTTTCTTTGCGACGGCGGGGGAGAGGCCAAAGGCCAAATTGCCACCGACGCTGAGATGCGGAAACAAAAGGTGGTCCTGAAACAGGATGCCTACGCGGCGCTCTGCTGCGGGACGGCTGAGGAGGTTTTGGCCCTCCAGGGTGATCGCGCCTGAGATGGAAAAGTCGGGGGCCAGATGACCGCTGATGGCCGACAAGAGCGTCGATTTTCCGGCGCCGGATGGCCCCATAATCGTCAGGATCTCTCCCGGTGCAATCGAGAAATTGAGCGACAGGAGCGGCGCGGTTTTCCGCGAGATCGTGAGGTTCGATACCTCTAAGCCCTTAGTCATGCTGCATTCCTTTGCGATTACGCCACACAAGCGCAGGGATCCCGATGGCAAGGGTAAAGGGCAGCATAGCAGCGGCGGTTTGCAGCAGGGCGTATACGCCAATCGCACGCCTGTCTCCCCCTGCGGCAAGGGCCACAGCCTCGGTCGTGAGGGTCTGGATGCGGCCACCGCCCACCAGAAGAGTCGGAAGATATTGCCCAATCGAAACGGCCATTCCAACGGCGGCCGCCGTGAGGAGCGGCGCCAGAAGCATCGGCAGCCGAAGGCGCAGAAAAATCCGGTTGGGCGACGCCCCGAGCGCGGAGGCCACCGTGGCGGTGCGGGTGTCCCACGCCTTATACGGCCCCTCAAGGGACAGCCGCAGATAGGGCAGGACAAAGACCAAATGTGCGAAAACCACCGCCCAGAGGCTGCGGTCGGCGCGCCAGGTCAACAGCAAGGCCTGCATGCCCGGCAGGAAGGCGGTCTGCGGCACGATCAGGGGAAGATACAGCAGCCAAAGGCCTTTTTGCGTCAGCCGGATGTTGCGGCGGGTTTCCGTCTCTAGGCATCCAAGGGTGAGGAACAGCCCCACCGCGGTTGTGATCCCCGCGATCAGAAAGGTGGTGGTCAAGGTCTCGCTGGCGGCGGCCCCGTGGCGCATCCAGCTGCGCAGGGTGAGGGCATCGGGAAGGGCGTCGGGAAAGCTCCACCGCGCGGCCAGAGACCAAAGGGCGAGGCCGAGGACACCCAACAAGACGCCGACGACGCTTATGCTGCTTGCGACAAGGGTGAGAACACGCAGCCCTCTGTCGTCGCGCCACCGCGTCCCCTGAGACATGAGTTGGCGTGCAATCCGCGCTATTACGATTTCGGACAGGCGCCACAAAAGGAGCGCGCCAACCACGAGGGCCAATTGCACCAAAGCTGCGGCAGAGGCGACTGCGCGCAGCGATATATCGGGTTGAGACATCCAACGGACGATTTGCACCGAAAGGGTAGATGGCGTGCTAGGGCCAAGGATCATCGCCATATCCACCACAGACATGGAATAGGCGAGCACCGCGTAAACCGGCAGACGTATCCGAGGATAAAGCGCGGGAAACACCGTGAATGCCCAGCCAGCCACCCGACCATAGCCGAGAGAGGAGGCGACGCGCGTGCGCCCTTTGACGTCGATCTCGCTCAGCGCGGCCAGCGCGATGAGCAGGAGAAAGGGCACCTCTTTCACTACCAAGGCCACTGTAAGCGCTAGACCCATCGGGTCTTGGACCAAGAGAATGTCGGGCGGGCGTTCCCATCCGGTTGCCCAAGGGCTGAGCGCGCGCGCGATCCAGCCGGAGGGTTGGATGAGGAACATCAAGCCAAAAGCGGCTGCCGCGTGGGGAACAGACAGAAGCGGCGACAGAACACGCAGCATCAGGCGAAAGGGCCGGGTGCCGCTCCAGCCAGCAATCAGCAAGGTCACAATCAGCAGGGACAGTCCCGTCGCCAAGATCCCCGTCACGAGGCTGAGTTTGACCGAGGCTGTGAGGCCGGGCCATGCTAAGAGCGTTTGAAACGGCGCAAGGCTTGGCCCGTGCAAGCCTGCCGCTGGAATATGACCAAGGGCCGCCGCTCCGGTGCCCCATAGGCCCGCCAGAACCGGCCCCAGAAGGGCCAAAACGGTCAGGAGAGGCAGAAGCGGCGGCAGGCGCATCTGGCGCGGATCAGTTACCGGTGCCGTAGCGCGCGACCCAATCCTCGGCGATGCGGGTCATCCAGCTCGGGTGCGGTTCGGGCTGCGCGCGGCCCAGCTCTTCTGGCGTCAGAGTGGCGATGCCGAGGTCGAGGGTGCGGAAGGCGGCGCGGTCCTGCACCGGCAGCTTCAGCATATCGAGAACGGTGCCATAGCCCAGAACCTCTGGGTCCTGCGCGCGCAGCTGCGCCTCGGGAGACATCAGGAAGTTCGCCACCACCATCGCCGCCGCTTTGGACCCCGAGTTATAGGGGATTGCCACAAAGGAGGCATTGCCGATGGTGCCCTTCTCCAGCACGAAGGTGCGCACGCTGTCAGGCAGTTGGAAATTGGCAATCGCCGTGCTGGCCTCGCCCGGGCTGAAGGAGATCGCCAGCGCAATCTCATCGTCATTCATCAGCTGCAGCTGGCTCGGGCCCGTCTGCGGATAGGCGCGCCCCTCGCGCCAGAGCAGCGGCGTTAGCTGGTCGAGATAGGCCCAGAGCGGCGCTGTCACCGTGTCATAGGTCGCATCGCTGACCGGTTCCGACAGCGCCGCAGGATCGGCGGTCAGATCGACCAGGGCCTGCTTCAAAAACGTCGTGCCAAGGAAATCCGGCGGCTGCGGATAGGTAAAACGACCGGGGTGCGCCTCGGCCCAGGCGAGGATCTCGCGCATCGAGCGCAAGGGCGCATCCAGATCGGCAGTGTCATACATGAACACCACCTGCGCCATGGCCCAGGGCGACTCGTAGCCTTCGGTAGGGACGGTGAAATCGCTTTGCAGCGTCTTGCCTTCGGTATCGGCGAATTGCCAGTTCGGCAGCGCCTCGGCATAGGGGCCAAACAACAGGCCCGCGTCCTTCATCGCGGCGAAATTGGCGCCGTTGATCCAGATCATATCGACTGCGCTGTCGTCATCCTGCCCGGCGGTTTTCTCGTTCAGCACGCGGGTGACGGCGTCGGCGGTGCTTTCCAGCTTCACCTGTTCGAGCGTGATCTCATAGTCCTCAGCCACGCGGTCGCCGACCCAAGCGATAAAGTCATTGGTGGCGGTCGATCCCCCCCAAGCGTGCCAATAGACGGTCTGCCCCTTGGCCTCAGCGGTGACAGCGGGCCAATCGCTGGGATTGGGCGCTGAAGGCTCGGCAAAGGCGGCAAAGGGAAGAAGGGCGAGGGCAAGCGGCAGGATGCGGTTCATGAATATCCTCTTGATGTCCCGATCTAAGGGCGCGCGGGGTTTGCGATCCCCAAGACCTTGGTCGGCTGACTTTGGCAAGGTCCTGTGACGCAGATGCGACGCGCCCTCCACAGATCGCTGATCCGGGCGAGCGCGTCCAGCAGCATGACGAATTTGTGACGGAAGGTGTATCGCTACACCCCGCAGCGCTTGCACCCCTGTCACGGGGTCGTTATGCACTGCGCCCATACTCGCACCGCGACCTGCGAGGCTTGACGGGGCGCCCCCTCCAGCGGCCAACGTGGCCCAGACAGGACGTCCGCCAATAGGTGCTGCCGGGGTCTGCAGGCAGCACGCGACCAGACAGGGGGGATAACCCAACCATGTCGCTCGATATGCCCGTGCTTCGGACCGCTTTGGCCGAGCATTACGACCTCACTCCTTCGCAAGAACTGGCGGATTCTATGGCGGATATCTACGCCAAGATGTCCCGCGTGGTTTCGCCCGTCGATTGGGTGCTTTATGCGCCCTACGTCAAGGCGATCAACGAGTTGAAGGTAAAGCGCAACGCGGTGATCCTTGGCCACAACTATATGACGCCGGAAATCTACCACGGGATTTCCGACTTTGTCGGCGACAGCCTGCAGCTGGCAATTAAGGCGACCGAGGTCGAGGCGGATGTGATCGTGCAATGCGGTGTGCATTTTATGGCCGAGACCTCCAAGATTCTCAGCCCGGACAAGATCGTGCTGATGCCCGACATGGAGGCTGGTTGCAGCCTCGCGGAATCCATCACCGCCGAAGGGGTCGAGGAAATGCGCCGCCGCTATCCCGGCGCGCCGGTGGTGTCTTATGTGAATACCACGGCTGAGGTGAAAGCGGCCTCTGACATCTGCTGCACCTCGTCGAACGCGGCGCAGATCGTTGCGGCGATGGAGAGTGACACGGTCATCATGACCCCCGACCAATACCTTGCGCAGAATGTCGCTCGCGATGTGCCGCAAAAGAATGTGGTCTGGTGGGAAGGCTCCTGCATCGTGCATGAGCAATATACCGCACAGGACCTACGGGACTTCCGTGAATGGAACCCCGGCACTCGCCTGATCGCCCATCCGGAATGCCCGCCCGATGTGGTGGCCGAGGCGGATTTCAGTGGCTCCACCAGTGGTATCCTCAAGTACGTGACCGACGAGAAGCCGGAAAAGGCGCTGTTGATCACCGAATGCTCTATGGCCTCCAATATCGCCGACGCGCTGCCGGAGGTGGAGTTTGTCGGCCCCTGCAACATGTGCCCCTATATGAAGAAAATCACGCTGGAGAAGGTGCTCTGGTCGCTGCACTCCATGGAAGGGCAGGTCGAGGTGGAGCCCGAGATGGCCGCCAAGGCCCGTCACGCGGTGCAGGCGATGATCGACCTGTCCCGCAAGCTGGGCCTCTGACACGGGAATGCTGGACATGGAGGAGGTCCAGACAGACCGGATCGTGATCGTCGGCGCCGGGCTTGGGGCGCTTTATGCGGCGCTGACGCTGGCGCCTTTGCCCGTTGTGATGATCTCGCCCGACCCCTTGGGGCAGGGGGCGAGCTCGGCTTGGGCGCAGGGCGGTGTGGCGGCGGCGATGGATGCGGGCGACAGCCCGGAGGCCCATGCCCGCGACACCCTGCGCGCCGGCGCCGGAACGGTCGATCCCAAGGTCGCCGATCTGGTCACCCGCGAGGCGCGCGAGCATATCCTTGACCTCACCACCCTTGGCGCGCCCTTTGATCGCACGGCGGAGGGCGGCTATGTGCTGTCACGTGAGGCCGCCCATAGTTTCGCCCGCGTGGTGCGGGTGAAGGGCGATCAGGCCGGGGCAGAGATCATGCGCGCGCTGATCGAACGGGTGCGCCGCTGCGCCTCCATCCAAGTGATCGAAGGGGTAATGGCCGAGGGGCTTGAGGTCACCGAGGGCCAAGTGACCGGCGTGCGGCTGGTCTCCTCCGCGCCCGAAGGCTCTGCCCCCGTTCTGTTGCGCGGGGTGGCGCATCTGATGGCGGGGGGCGGCAGCTCCGGCCTTTATGCGATCACCACCAATCCGCCGCGCATTCGCGGCCAGGTGCTCGGCATGGCAGCGCGGGCGGGGGCGGTGATTGCGGATGCGGAGTTTGTCCAGTTCCACCCGACCGCGATGGATGTAGGCGAGGACCCGGCGCCGCTGGCCACCGAAGCCCTGCGCGGCGAAGGCGCGGTGCTGATCAACGCCGACGGCGAACGTTTCATGCTGGATGTCCACCCGGATGCGGAGCTGGCCCCGCGCGATGTGGTGGCCCGGGCGATCTTTGCTCAAGGGCAGGCGGACAAGCGCCCGATGCTCGACACCCGCGCGGCGCTGGGCGCTCGGGTGACCGAGATCTTCCCCGCTGTCAGCGCCGCCTGTGCGCGCAATGGCATCGACCCGGTGGCCGAGCCGATCCCGGTCGCCGCCGCCGCGCATTACCACATGGGCGGCATTGCCACCGACCTTGACGGGCGCAGCACGCTGCCGGGGCTCTGGGCCTGCGGCGAATGCGCCTCGACCGGCCTGCATGGCGCTAACCGATTGGCCTCGAACGGTCTTTTGGAAGCACTGGTATATGCCCGTCGCGCCGCGCAAAGCATCGCGGTCCATGCCAAGATCAAGGACAGCGCCGCCCCGGTGGCGCTGGTCTTTGCCCCCGGTGGGGTGCCCTTGGACCCTGAGACCTTGGCCAGCTTGCGCCAGACCATGACCGCCAAGGTCGGTGTGGTGCGCGAGGCAGAGGGCCTTAAGGACGCGCTGCGGACCATCGCGACGCTGGAGGCGCAGCAGCCCACCTGCGAAAGCCTCCTCAACATCACCGCCACTGCCACGCTGATCGCCGCCGCAGCCCTCCTGCGCGAGGAAAGCCGTGGCGCCCATGAGCGCAGCGATTTCCCCGCGACCGACCCGGCGCGCGCGAGCCGCGCTCGCCTTACCTTGGCCGAGGCCGAGGCGCTGCGCGAGACTTTGACCTGAGAGAGACCCCATGAGCTTTGCCACTCTGCCCGACCTGATCCTTGAGCCGCTGGTGAAAGCCGCGCTGATGGAGGACCTTGGCGCCTATGGCGATGTGACCACCCGCGCGGTGATCCCGGATGATGTGACCTACGCCGCCCGCCTGCGCGCGCGCGAGGCGGCTGTGGTCTCCGGCATGCAGGTGGCCGCATTGGCCTTCCGGCTGGTGGACCCTTCGCTGGTGGTCACTCCGCTGGTTCGGGACGGCGCCGCCTGCCAGCCCGGCGACGTGCTGATGCAGATCGAGGGCAAGGCCGCCTCTATCCTGATGGGCGAGCGGGTGGCGCTGAACTTTGCTGGGCGCCTCACCGGTATCGCGACCCTCACCGCCTCCATGGTGGCTGAGACCGCAGGCACCAAGGCACGCGTAACCTGCACCCGCAAGACCACGCCGGGGCTGCGCATGGTCGAAAAACTCGCTGTGCTGCATGGCGGCGGCTTCAACCACCGCTATTCGCTGTCGGATGCGATCCTGATCAAGGACAACCATATCGCGGCGGCGGGCGGCATCCGCGCGGTTCTCGAAGCGACCAAGGCCCATGCCAGCCATATGATGGCGGTGGAGATCGAGGTCGACACGCTTGAGCAGCTGCGCGAAGTGCTGGAGGTTGGCGGCGCTTCGGTGGTTCTGTTGGACAATATGACCCCGGACCAGCTGCGCGAGGCGGTAACGATCAACGCAGGCCGCTTGGCCCTGGAGGCCAGCGGCAATGTGCGCAAGGAGACCGTGGCGGCGATTGCCGCGACGGGGGTGGATTACATCTCCTCCGGGGCGCTGACCCATTCGGCGCGCACGGTGGACCTCGGCCTCGATTTCTGAACCCTTAGCCGCAGCCGCGCCCGGATGAGAGCGCCTGTAGTACTGGATCGGCGCGCAAGCGATCGCGGGCAAAGTCGATAAAGCCGCGCACCTTGGCGGGGGCGCGGCGGCCCTCTGCATGGACGAGATGGATCGGCATGCTCTCGGGTTCAAAATCCTCAAGGATGCAGGCGAGCCGCCCCGCCGCCACATCCTGCCCCGCCTGATAAGACAGCACCCGACAGAGACCCCAGCCCGCACGCGCCGCGTCGAGCCCGGCGGCAACCGTACTGACACAAAGCTGCGGGCTGATCCGCACGATCTCCTGCTGGTCCGCGCCAAAGCGCCATTCGGTGGCAGAGGAAACCGCGTTCACCGCGACAATGCGATGCGCGGGCAGCTCGGCCGGGGTCTCGGGCGTGCCGTGTTTGGCCAGATAAGAGGGCGCGCCGCAGATCACCCGCCGCACCGAACCGACCTTGACCGCCGAGAGGGTAGAGGAGGGCAGATGACCAATGCGCAGCGCCACGTCAAAGCCCTCTTCGACGATGTTCACCACCCGGTCGAGGAGCACCAGCTCCGCCCGCATCTGCGGGTAAAGGTCGAGGAAATCCAACAGGATCGGCAGGATATAGATGCGGCCGAACTCATTCGGGCAGGTGAGCCGCAACAGCCCCACCGGGGCCGATGCCGCGCCGCGCGCCGCATCATCCGCCGATTGCATCAGGGACAGGATGTGGCGGGCATCGTCCAGATAACGGGTGCCCACATCGGTCAGATGCAGCCGCCGGGTGGTGCGGGTGAAAAGCCGCGCGCCAAGCTCCGCCTCGAGCCCGTTTATCGCCCGCGTCGCCGAGGGGGCCGAGAGATTGCAGCGCCGCGCGCCGGCGGCGAAGCCCTCTTCCTCCGCCACCGCGACAAAAACCTGAAGGCTTTGAATCCGGTCCATATCCCCTCCATTGCTATCACTGTGTGAAATTATCCATTTCTCTCACGGGTTATTATTTTACGCAACGGTTGGTTCTATCTCCGTCAGACGCAAGCACACCGCACCCGGAGACCCCGATATGACCACCGCCCAACGTCCGCCCCTGCCGCCCTTCACCCGCGAGAGCGCCATCGAGAAGGTCCGCTTGGCCGAGGATGGCTGGAACAGCCGTGACGCCGCCAAGGTGACGCTGGCCTATACGCCGAACAGCCGCTGGCGCAATCGGGCGGAGTTCCCGCAGGGCCGCGCCGAGATCGAGGCCTTCCTGACCCGCAAATGGACCCGCGAGCTGGAGTATCGCCTGATTAAGGAGCTTTGGGCCTTTGACGGCAATCGCATCGCGGTGCGCTACGCCTATGAATACCGCGACGACAGCGGCCAGTGGTATCGCGCCTATGGCAACGAAAACTGGCAGTTCGACGCGGCGGGTCTGATGGAGGAACGCCATGCCTCGATCAACGAAAAACCCATCACCGAGGCGGAGCGCAAGTTCCATTGGCCGCTGGGGCGTCGCCCCGACGACCACGCCTCGCTCAGCGACCTCGGCCTTTGACCTTTTCCAACGGAGACACCTGACATGAACCCGCTGTTCCCCGCCAATGCGGCGCCGATCACCTTTTACACCTTTGCCCTTTCTGGCCATTGCCACCGCGTCGCGCTGATGCTGTCGCTGCTCGAGCTGCCGTATGAGGCGGTCGAGGTGGACCTGATGAGCGGCGCCCATAAAGAGGCTGCTTTCCTTGAGCTGAATGCCTTGGGCCAAGTGCCGGTGATCGTCGACAATGGCACCGTGATTTCGGATTCCAACGCCATTTTGGTCTATCTCGCAAAGGCTTACGGCGCGCCGGGGCTGTGGTTGCCGACCGAGGCAAAACGCCTTGCTGAAGTTCAGCGCTGGTTGACCCTCACCGCTTCGCATGTGGCGACCCGCCTGTCGCCCGCGCGCTGGCGCACCCTGACCGGCAATGGCGACACGCCAGAGACCGAGGCTGCCCGCGCCGCCTCGCATGACTTCTTGCGCCTGATGGAGCGGATGATCGCCGGGCGCGACTTTCTTGTAGGCAATACGCCGACCCTCGCTGATGTGGCGGCCTATGCCTATGTCGCCCACGTGCCCGAGGGCGGCGTGAGCCTTGCGGATTATCCCTTGATCCGCGCTTGGGTGGCGCGTGTCGCCGCGCAGCCGCGCTTTGTGCCGATGGTCGCCTCGCCGATCCCCGACGTCGCCTGACCCCCAACTGACCGCCCGAGGAGACACGCCATGAGCCGCGCATCCCACGTCTTTCATACCGGAGAGCTGGCCCAGCAGGCCCGCGCCCAAGTGCCTGACGCCTATCGCGAAAAGGTCGCCCATGCGATCCGCTCCGAGATGCCCCAGCAGCACCGGGATTTCTTTGAAAGCCTGCCGGTTCTGTTCCTCGGGCTGCTCGACGCCCGTGGGCGGGTCTGGGCCACGCCTGCGGTGGGGGAGGTCGGATTTTTGCGCTCGCGCGATCCGCAAAGCCTGTCGGTCGCGGCGCGCCCGGTGCTGGGCGAGACGCTCTGGCTCGACCTGCGCCCCGGTGCCAAAGTGGGCGCGGTGGGGATGGAGCTGACCACCCGCCGCCGCAACCGGATGAACGGTACGGTCAAAAGCGTGAACCCTGCGGGGTTTGAGATCGCGGTTGATCTCAGCTTTGGCAATTGCCCGCAGTATATCCAGACACGCTGCCTGCATTGGGCGCAGGAGCCGCCGCGCCCCGAGGCGCGCCCGATGCAGGCGGATGGGCCGGACGGTTGGGAGGCGCGCGCGCGGCAGATCGTGGCGGGGGCCGATACCTTTATCATCGCCTCGCGCGCCGCCGAGATGAGCGACCGTGCCGCCGATGGCATTGATGCCTCGCACCGGGGCGGGCGGCCGGGGTTTCTGGGCCTCAACGCCGATGGCTCGCTGTCCTTTCCGGATTTCTCCGGCAATCGGTTCTTCAACACGCTTGGAAATATCGCCGCTGATGGGCGGGTGGGCCTGTTCATCCCGGATTTCGTCACCGGCGCGGCGGTCTATCTCACCGGGATGGCCTCGGTCGATTGGTCACCGGAGCGCGCGCGCGGCTTTGCCGGGGCGGAGCGGATCATTGATGTGGAGCCGGAAGAGGTCTGGATCTGCGAACATGCCCTGCCCGGAACGGCAGCTCTGACCTCGGTCTGGGGACCTTTGACGGAGACCGGAACCTGGGCCGAAACAGAGGCTGAGGCGCCTGTTTGATCCCTCCGACTCGTGGGGGATATGCCACTCAATCCCGAAGGGGTTGCCTCTGAGGACGATCAAACGCCCAAGATCCATGCAGGGTCTTGGGCGTCTTTTTATGTGCCCAACATGCAGGTTTTCCTTTGTTTGTAAGGGTGTGGACGCGCTTTGCCGCCCGCAGGCCCCAGTCCTTCAAGGTGTTCTTTTTCAGGTTTGTAAATTTTAAGCTTGAAATTGTTTCGCAACGCGCAGAGCATTTCTCCAAGAGCCGATCAGACAGCGGAGACCATGCGCGCATGACCAGCCCCAGCCCAAAGAGCCAAGGCCATATCGTGATCACCGGAGGCGGAACCGGGGTCGGCGCGGCCTGCTCCCAGGCCTTTGCCAAGACGGGGGCCTCGGTGACGATCCTCGGGCGGACCGAGGCGACCTTGTCGGCGCAGGGGCTACCTTATGAGGTTTGCGATGTGACCGATCCCACCTCGGTCGCGGCGGCGATTGCGCGGGCGGTTGCGGCGCGCGGGCCTGTGACTGTGGCGATTGCCAATGCGGGCGCGGCGGAGAGCGTGCCCTTTGCCAAGATGCAGCCTGAGATGCTGAGCGCGATGATGGCGGTGAACCTCGGGGGCGTGATGAACCTCTGGCAGGCGGTGTTGCCGGGGATGAAAGCGGCGGGGCAGGGGCGGATGATCGCGATTGCCTCCACCGCGGGCCTCAAGGGCTATGCCTATGTCAGCGCCTATTGCGCGGCGAAACATGCGGTGGTGGGGCTGACCCGTTCGCTGGCCAAGGAACTGGCGCGCACAGGCATCACCGTCAACGCGATCTGCCCCGGCTTTATCGAGACGCCGATGCTGGCGCGCAGCATCGACAATATCATCGCCAAAACCGGGATGAGCGCTGAAGAAGCCGCCAAGGCCCTGCGCGCCGACAACCCGCAGGACCGCTTTGTGCAGCCCGAAGAAGTGGCCGAGGCCGCGCTCTGGCTCGCCTCCGAGGCGGCGGTTTCGGTGAACGGCCACGCGCTGGCCCTGTCGGGGGGCGAGGTATGAGCCAGCTGGCGCAGAAACCCGCCCCGATCCCCCCTTCCAAGGCGCGGCTGCGACTTTGGCTGAAGCTTCTGAAGACCTCGAGCGGCATAGAGGCAGAGCTGCGCCGCCGCCTGCGGGATCGTCACAACACCACCCTGCCGCGCTTTGACGTGATGTCGGCGCTGGCGCGCAACCCGGATGGCCTCAAGATGAGCCAGCTGTCGCAATTCCTGCGCGTCTCCAACGGCAATGTGACTGGCATCGTGGATCGGCTGACCGAGGATGGTCTGGCGCTGCGGGTGGCGGTGCCTGGCGACCGGCGTGCGCAGGTGGCGCAGCTGACCCCGGCCGGGTTGGCGGAATTTGCCCGCCTCGCGGCGGAGCATGAGGCCTGGATCGACGAGCTGATGGCGGGCCTCGCCCTCGATGAGATTACCGAAATGACCGCGCTGTTGGAGCAAATCACGCTCCACGCGCCGGAGGAGAAGAGCTGATGTCCCTGAATGAGACCACCCATTTTAAATGCAGCATCGAAGGCGGCATCGCCCGCATCGCGCTGGACCGGCCCGAGCGCAAGAACCCGCTGACCTTCGACAGCTACGCCGAGCTGCGCGACTGGTTCCGGGCGCTGCCCTATTCGGACGAGGTTCATGCGGTGGTGATCGTGCCAAATGGCGGCAACTTCTCCTCTGGCGGCGATGTGCATGACATCATCGGCCCGCTGACCCGGATGAATATGAAAGAACTGTTGGCCTTTACCCGGATGACCGGCGATCTGGTCAAGGCGATGCTGAATTGCGGCAAACCGATCATCTCCGCAATCGACGGCATCTGCGCGGGGGCCGGGGCGATCATCGCGATGGCGAGCGATCTGCGGCTGGCCGGCCCCGAGGCCAAGGTGGCCTTTTTGTTCAACCGGGTCGGTCTTGCGGGCTGCGACATGGGCGCCTGCGCCATGCTGCCTCGGATCATCGGGCAGGGGCGTGCGGCGGAGCTCCTTTATCTGGGGCGCTCTCTGGGGGCCGAAGAGGGCGAGCGCTGGGGCTTTTTCAACCGTCTGGTCGCGGCAGAGGCCTTGGAGGCGGAGGCCATGGCGATGGCGCAGCGCATCGTCGAGGGGCCGACTTTCGCCAATATGATGACCAAGACCATGCTGGCGCAGGAATGGTCGATGAGCCTTGAACAGGCCATCGAGGCTGAGGCGCAGGCGCAGGCGATCTGTATGCAGGGCAATGATTTCCGCCGCGCCTATGAGGCCTTTGTCGCCAAGGAGAAGCCAGTGTTTCAGGGCGACTGATGGCGCCGGTTTCGCCTTCGGCGAGAGTATTTGAAGAAAGATGAAAACAACGGGGATGATGACGTGGCAGACCAGAGCTTTCTGAACTGGCCGTTCTTTGAGGAGAAGCACCGCGCCTGGGCCGCCGAGGTCGAGGCGGTGGCGGCAGCACTTGCGGTGGATCACGGCGATACCGATGCGGCCTGTCGCGCCTTGGTGGCAACCTTGGGCGAGGCGGGCGTATTGCGGCCCACGGGCGAAGGCGAGGGCGGCGACGAATTGGATGTGCGGACCCTGTGTCTGGCGCGGGAAATTCTGGCGCGGCATGACGGGTTGGCGGATTTCGCCTTTGCGATGCAGGGTTTGGGGACTGGGGCGATCTCGCTCTTTGGCACTGCAGAACAGAAGGCGGCTTGGTTGCCGAAGACGCGGTCGGGGGCGGCGATTGCCGCCTTTGCCCTGACCGAGCCGCAGTCGGGGTCGGATGTGGCCAATTCCACTATGACGGCGGTGCGCGATGGCGACGACTATGTGCTGAATGGCGAGAAGACCTGGATCTCCAATGGCGGCATTGCCGATGTCTATACGCTCTTTGCCCGCACCGGTGAGGCACCTGGGGCCAAGGGGCTTTCGGCCTTTATCGTGACGCCGGATCTGCCCGGGTTTGAGGTGGTGGAGCGGCTCGAGACCATTGCGCCGCATCCCTTGGCGACGCTGCGGTTTAGCGATGTGCGTATTCCGGCCGAGGCGATGATCGGCGCGCCGGGGCAGGGGTTCCGCATTGCTATGTCGGTGCTCGATGTGTTCCGCTCCACCGTGGCGGCGGCGGCTTTGGGCTTTGCCCGCCGGGCGCTGGATGAGGCCCTCGTGCGGGTCACCGAACGCCATGTGCAGGGCGCGCCGCTCATTGATCTGCAGATGGTGCAGGGTCACATCGCCGATATGGCGCTCGATGTGGATGCGGCGGCCTTGCTGGTCTATCGCGCCGCCTGGACCAAGGACAAGGGCGCCGCCCGTGTCACCCGCGAGGCGGCGATGGCAAAGCTGTTCTCGACCGAGGCCGCCCAGGGCGTGATCGACAAGGCGGTGCAGCTTTTTGGCGGCGAGGGCGTGCGCTCTGGTGCGGTAGTTGAAAGATTGTACCGCGAAATCAGAGCTCTGCGCATTTATGAAGGGGCAAGCGACGTGCAGCGCGTGGTGATTGCCCGGCAAGCCATGACAGCATTGGAGGGCAAAGCATGACCCTGGGCGCAAGCGCACATAGCGACACATTTACCCGCGATGCCCTGCCGCCGGTGGGGCAGTGGCCGGACTTCCTGCTCGAAGGGTTCCAATACCCGGAGTTTCTCAATGCCGGGGTCGAGATGACCGATGCGATGGTGGCCAAGGGCTTTGGCGACAATACCGCGCTGATCGGCAATGGGCGGCAGCGCACCTATAAGGAGCTGACCGATTGGACCAACCGTCTGGCTCATGCGCTGGTCGAGGATCTGGGCGTGAAGCCCGGCAATCGGGTGCTGATCCGTTCGGCCAATAACCCGGCCATGGTGGCCTGCTGGCTGGCGGCAACCAAAGTGGGCGCGGTGGTGGTCAATACCATGCCGATGCTGCGCGCTGCCGAGCTGAAGAAATACGTGGAGAAGGCGCAGATCCAGTTTGCCCTCTGTGACACCCGCCTGATGGAGGAGATGCAGGCCTGCGCCGCGCAATGCGACATCCTAGAGCGCGTGGTCGGCTTTGACGGCACCTCCAACCATGAGGCGGAGTTGGATCGCCTTGCGCTCGAGAAATCGGTGAAATTTGAGGCGGTGAAGACCGGACGCGACGATGTGGCGCTTTTGGGCTTTACGTCTGGCTCCACGGGCGAACCCAAGGCGACGATGCATTTCCACCGCGATCTGTTGATCATCGCCGATGGCTATGCCCGCGAAGTGCTCAACGTGCAGCCGACGGATATTTTTGTTGGCTCGCCGCCACTTGCCTTTACCTTCGGGCTTGGCGGGCTGGCGATTTTCCCGCTACGCTTTGGCGCGACTGCGACGCTTTTGGAACAGGCCACCCCGCCCAATATGATCGAGATCATCGAGAAATATCACGCCACCGTCTGCTTTACCGCGCCGACCGCCTATCGGGTGATGCTCGCCGCGATGGAGGGGGGGGCGGACCTCAGCTCCCTGCGGGCGGCGGTCTCGGCGGGCGAGACTTTGCCGAAACCCGTCTATGACGAGTGGATCGCCAAGACCGGCAAGCCGATGCTCGACGGGATTGGCGCGACCGAGATGCTGCATATCTTCATCTCCAACCTTTTTGACGACCACCGCCCCGCCTGCACCGGCAAGCCAGTCAGCGGCTACGAGGCGAAGGTGGTGGATGAGGCAGGCCAAGAGGTGCCTGATGGCACCGTCGGACGGCTTGCGGTGCGGGGCCCCACGGGGTGCCGTTACCTCAACGATGACCGTCAGGCGGGCTACGTCTCGGACGGCTGGAACATCACCGGCGACAGTTTCATCCGCGACGCGGGCGGTTATTTCCACTTTGCCGCGCGCAATGACGATATGATCGTCTCGGCCGGCTATAACATCGCAGGTCCCGAGGTCGAAGCGGCGCTTTTGGCGCATGAGGCGGTTGCGGAATGTGCGGTGATCGGCGCTCCGGATGAGGCGCGCGGCTTTATCGTCGAGGCGCATATCGTGCTCAACGCCGGGTTCGACGGCGATGCGGCCCTGACCAAAGTCCTGCAGGACCATGTGAAGGCCACCATCGCCCCCTATAAATACCCCCGAAGCATCATCTTTGCCCAAAGTCTGCCGAAGACGCAGACAGGCAAGATCCAACGGTTTAAGCTTCGGTAACATCACAACAAACCAACGAAGAACAGGGAGTTACACATGAAGAAATTTCTGATGGTCAGCGCGGCCACCGCTCTGCTCGCCAGCGCTGCGGCTGCGGACGTCAAGGTTGGCATGATCACCACGCTCTCGGGCGGCGGCGCGAGCCTCGGCATCGACACGCGCGACGGGTTCATGCTGGCAATCGACGCGGCGGGCCGCGACGATGTGGAAGTGGTGATCGAGGACGATCAGCGCAAACCGGATATTGCGGTGCAGCTGGCGGATAAGATGATCCAGTCGGAAAAGGTGGACGTGCTGACCGGCATCGTCTGGTCCAACCTCGCGATGGCTGTTGTGCCCGCGGCCACCGCCCAAGGGCTGTTCTACCTGTCCACCAATGCGGCCCCCGCGCAACTGGCGGGCAAGGGGTGCAACGCCAACTACTTCTCGGTGTCTTACCAGAACGACAACCTGCACGAAGGCGCTGGCGCTTATGCGACCAATGCGGGGTTCAAGAACACCTTTATCATGGCGCCCAACTATCCGGCGGGTCACGACAGCCTCACCGGCTTTAAGCGGTTCTACAAAGGCGATCTGGCGGGTGAAGTCTACACCCAGCTGGGCCAGACTGATTATGCGGCAGAGATTGCGCAGATCCGTGCCTCTGGCGCAGACAGCGTGTTCTTCTTCCTGCCGGGTGGCATGGGGATTTCCTTCCTCAAGCAATATGCTGACAGCGGCGTGGACCTGCCGGTTGTCGGTCCTGCGTTCAGCTTTGATCAGGGCATCCTGCAGGCCGTGGGCGAAGCAGCCGTGGGCGTGAAGAACTCCTCCACGTGGTCGAAAGATCTGGAAAACGAGGCCAATGCAGCGTTCGTTGCAGCCTTCCAAGAGAAGTATGACCGTCTGCCGTCGATCTACGCGGCACAGGGCTATGACACCGCGAACCTTCTGCTGTCGGCCATCGACAAGGCGGATGTGAACGACGATGCGGCCTTTGGCGCGGCGCTCAAGGCGGCGGATTTCGCCTCTGTGCGCGGTGAGTTCTCCTTTGCGGCCAACAACCATCCGATCCAGAACGTCTATGTGCGCGAAGTGATCAAGGAAGGCGATATCTTCACCAACAAGATCGTCGGCACCGCGCTGGAAGACCACGCGAACGCCTACGTCGATGAGTGTAAGATGTAAATGACGCTGCCCGGCCCGTGTGATCCACGGGTCGGGCCCCCATCCTCTCGGGCGCGTCAGGGAAGACCAAAATGTCCACCATTCTCATTCTTGAGCAGGTGCTGAACGGATTGCAGTTCGGCGTCATGCTCTTTCTCATGGCTGCGGGTCTGACGCTGATCTTCGGCGTGATGGGGTTGATCAACCTCGCCCATGGCTCGCTCTATATGGTCGGCGCCTTTGCCGCTGCCGCCGTGGCGGGGCTCACTGGCTCCTTTGCGCTGGCGCTGGTCGCGGCGCTTGCGGCGGCGGCGCTGGCGGGGGCGGTGATCGAGATCGCGGTGATCCGCAGGCTCTATAACAGTGACCACCTCGATCAGGTGCTGGCGACCTTTGCGCTTATTCTGATCTTTTCTGAGGGAACCCGTTGGGTCTTTGGCTCCTTTCCGCTGTTTCTGGATATTCCGGCGGCGCTGTCTGGGCCGGTCACCCTGCCGGGGGGCATTCAATATCCGCTCTATCGTCTGACCCTGATCGGTGCGGGGCTTCTGGTGGCTTTGGGGCTGTGGCTACTGATCGAGCGCACAAGGATCGGCATCCAGATCCGCGCGGGCGAGAATGACCGCGAGATGATCGCGGCGCTGGGGGTGGATATCTCGAAACTCTACACGCTGGTCTTTGCCCTTGGTGCGGCGCTGGCCGGTCTGGCCGGCGCGCTGGTGGGCGCGATCCAATCGGTGCAGGTGGGCATGGGCGAGCCTGTGTTGATCCTCGCCTTTGTGGTCATCGTCATCGGCGGTATCGGCTCGATCAAGGGGGCCTTTATCGGCGCGCTGCTGGTGGGGCTCACGGATACGCTGGTGGGGATCTTTCTGCCAGAAGTGCTCAAGCTCTTTATGGAGGCCGCCCCGGCCACCTCGGCAGGCTCCTCGATTGCCTCCATGTCTATCTATATCCTGATGAGCCTCGTGCTGATCTGGCGCCCCTCTGGCCTGTTCGGAGCCCGCTCATGACCCGCGAAACACTGTTTAACGCGGCCCTTCTGTTGGGCCTGATCGCGGTGCCCGCTTGGGCGGTGCTGGCGGATGAACCCTTTACCATCACGCTGGCGACCCGCGCGGTGATCCTTGCGCTGGCGGCGGCGGGGTTGAACATTGCTCTGGGCATCGGCGGGCTCGTCAGCCTCGGCCATGCGGTGTTCTTTGGCATCGGCGGCTATGCCATGGGCATCCTCGCCCACCACGCGCAGAGCTACACCAACCTGATGGACTGGCCCTTTGTCATTCCCGGCACCAAGTTCATGCCAGTAATCTGGCTGGTCGCCATCGTGACCTCGGCCCTTGCGGCCTTGGTCATCGGCATCCTCTCCCTGCGCACCACAGGGGCTTATTTCATCATGATCACCCTCGCCTTTGGTCAGATGTTTTTCTACTTCGCCATCTCCTGGAGCGCCTATGGCGGCGAGGATGGCATGTCGATCTATGTGCGAAACAGCTTTCCGGGGCTGAATACGCTGGTGCCGATCCAGTTCTATGGCCTGTGCCTTGCGCTTCTTGTCTTGGTGCTGATCTTCTCCGCCCGCCTGCGCCGCGCGCCCTTTGGGCTGGCGCTGAATGCCGCCCGTCAGGTGCCTGCCCGACTGGAGGCGGTGGGGATGGACCCGACGCGGCTCAAGCTCGTTGCTTTTGTCATTTCCGGCGTGATCACCGGCCTTGCGGGCGCGCTCTTTGCCGACCTCAACCGCTTTGTCAGCCCGAGCATGTTCAGCTGGCAGTTCTCTGGCGAGATCATGATCCTGGTGATCCTCGGCGGGGTGGGGCGGCTGTTTGGCCCGGTGGCCGGCGCAGTGACCTTTGTGGCGCTGGAGCATTTCCTCGGCGGCATAACTGAGTTCTGGCACATCTTCCTCGGGCTCATTCTGCTCGCCGTGGTGCTGTTCGCGCGCGGTGGCATCACCGGGCTGATTGCAGGCAAGGAGGTCCGCCATGACTGAGATCGTTTTGGCCACCCAAGGCATCACCAAGAATTTTGGCGCGCTGCGGGCCAGTAATGACATCTCCATCGATCTGCGCGCGGGCGAGATCCACGCGATCATCGGCCCCAATGGCGCGGGGAAATCGACCCTGATCGGCCAGATTTGCGGCTCGCTCACCCCTGATGCCGGACGGGTGGAGCTGATGGGGCGCGATGTCACCGACCTCAGCACCGATCAGCGCGCGCGGGCCGGGCTTGGGCGCACCTTCCAGATCTCGGCGCTGGCGATGGAGGATACGGTGCTGGAAAACGCGACCCTTGGCGCGCTGGGCGCCAGCGGTCGGCCCTGGCGGTTCTGGACCTCGGCGCTGGGGGACAGAGCCCTGCGCGACAAGGCCGAAGCGGCCCTTGAACGGGTCGGTCTGGCCGAAGCGCGCGCCAAGCGCTGCTCTGACCTCAGCCACGGCCAGCGCCGCCAGCTGGAGGTTGCGGTCGCGCTGACGCTGAACCCCAAGGCCTTTGTGATGGACGAACCCATGGCGGGCTTGGGCGCGGCGGGGTCCAAAGAGCTGACCGGTTTCCTCGACACCCTGCGCCAGGAGGCGCCGATCCTCTTGGTGGAGCATGATATGGACGCGGTCTTTGCCCTCGCCGACCGGATCAGCGTGCTGGTTTACGGCGAGGTGATCGCCACCGGCACCGTGGACGAGATCCGCAACGACGCGCGCGTGCGCGAAGCCTATTTGGGAGAAAGCGCATGAGCCCGCTTCTAAAGGCCGAGGGCCTCACCGCGTCTTACGGGGTCAGCCAAGCGCTGTTTGGCGTCGATCTGACGATCAACCCGGGCGAGGTGGTCGCGCTGATGGGCCGCAATGGCATGGGCAAATCTACGACAGTCAAGGCGATCTGCCGCATGATCGCCTCGGGCGGCGCACTGGAGTTTGCCGGCCAGAACCTGCATGCGCTCCCGAGCCACAAGGCCGCGCGTTTGGGCCTTGGTCTGGTGCCCGAGGGGCGACGCTGCTTTCGCGATCTGACGGTGGCTGAGAACCTTCTGGCCACCAGCCGCCCCGGCGATTGGGACATGGCCCGCGTCACCCAGCTGTTTCCGCGCTTGGGCGAGCGGCAGGGGCAACTCTCCGCCTCCCTCTCGGGCGGGGAGCAACAGATGCTGGCGATTGGCCGCGCGCTGATGACCAACCCGCGGCTGTTGATCCTGGATGAGGCGACCGAAGGCCTCGCGCCGATCATTCGGCAAGAGATCTGGGCCGCGATCAACCGCCTGAAGCAGGACACGGACATGGCGATCCTCGTGATCGACAAGACATTGGCCGAGTTGGCGCAGGTTTGTGACCGCGCGGTGGTTCTAGAGCGTGGTAAAACCGTCTGGAGCGGTGCTATGGACTCCCTGACAGCCGATGTCACCGAACGCTATGTAGGGGTCTGATCCATGTTCGAAGTGAGCCAGAAAGTTCTGTTCAAACATTGCGATCCGGCGGGGATCGTCTTTTATCCGCGCTATTTCGAGATGATGAACGACTGTGTGGAGATGTGGTTTGAGACCCGTCTCGAATGGCCCTTCGAGAAAATCCACAAGGCGGGCGGCGTGCCCACCGCGGCGATCTCGACCAAATTCGCCGCCCCAAGCCGCCACGGCGATCAGCTCGTGCTGCATTTGAAGGTTATCAAGATTGGCAACACCTCTTTGACCTACGAGATGACGGCGACATGCGGCGAGGAGTTGCGTTTCTCGACAGAGGCAACCCTCGTCTATGTCGGCTCCAACGGGCGGCCCACAAAATGGCCAGCCCCGATCCGCGCCAAGATCGAATACGACATGAAACGCACGTAAAAACAGGGCCCCTCGCAGGGCCCTGTTTCATTTTGACGTACCAAATCGTCGCGTTCAGAAGGTCAGGATCGCATTGCCCAGCAAGGCGCCTGCCTCCACCGCCTCATGCGCGGCGGCAATGTCTTCGAGGGCAAAGCGACGGTCGATGCGCGGCTGCAATTGCCCCGCTGCGAGCAACGCATTGATATCGGCAATCGCCTCTGCCTTGGCTTGATCGCTCATGGAGTAGACAAAGACCGGCTGCACATGGATGTTGCGGAAGGCCAGCGGATAGAAGGGCAAGGCAGGCGTCAGGTTCGTGGCCGAGGCATAGGCCCCCACCGCGCCATTGAGGCAGAGGATCTGCGGATAGATCTCCATATGCGCGGCGATATCGACATCCACGACGTGGTGAATGCCGCCATTGCCAACGAGGTCAAGAAGTTGATCGAGGAGCGGCGCGGTTTTGTAGTTCAACACCTCATCCGCCTCTGCCTCGCGCGCGATGGCGGCCTTGGTGTCGGAGGAGACGGTGGTGATGACCCGGGCACCCTTGGCCTTGGCGATTTGGATCGCTGCATGGCCGACGGCGCCTGCGCCCCCTGTGACCAGCACCGTTTTGCCAGCGACCGGCCCTGCGCACATCAGCGCCCGATGCGCGGTCATCGCGGGCACGCCCATGCAGGCGCCTGCCTCGAAACTTGCAGGTTCAGGCAGTTCGATGGCCAAATGCGCGGGTACAATGGCGAATTCCGCAGCGGTCCCCAAGGGGCCTTGGCCCAGACCATCCGCAGATCGGTTCACATTGTAGAGCCACACACGCTGGCCAACCCGCGCCGGGCCAACGCCATCGCCGACGGCCTCGATCACGCCCGCACCATCATTGTGCACCAGAACCTCCTCGGCGATCATCGGCCCCTGCGCCCCAGAGCGAAGTTTGACATCCGAGGGGTTCACACCAGAGGCGCGCATGGCCACCAGAACCTCGCCGGCACCGGGGGTGGGACGCTCCATCTCCTTCAGCGCCAATGTCTCGCGCGCGGTGCCTCGGCTGGTGTTTACGATCGCCTTCATGATCTCTCCTCTCATATCGTTTTCGTCGGATTTGGCCGCATGAACCTGCAAATGGGCCGTAAAGGCAAGAGGGCAAACCGATTTCGCCTTCGTCTTGCCCCAGCTGTTAACCAAGACCTCAAGCGACCTGCTGGAATTAGCGATTGCGCAAGTAAATCGACCTAGCCTCACGGCATGTGGGTAATGATTTCGGTTCGGGAAGCCTGTTAATGCGCCTTGGTCAAACTCTGGCTCTCTTTGCACTTATCCTGGTGATCTTGACCGGGATCTCTTTCCTTGGGTACCGATATCTGACGCTTGCCAGCGAGTATCGCGCGCGCAATCTGATCCACTATGCGTCGATGCACGAAATCCTCGAAATGTTGGAGGCCAACCCGGTGGTCCATCGGGATGCCGCCCTGCAATTGCAGGCGATGATGGAGGATGCAGACAATCAGGTTCACTGGTGCATCGAAAACCTATCGGAGGTCGAGCATCGCGCCTTTCTGATGCTTGGGGCGGCGCCGGCGTTGAATATCTGCGAAGAAGCCATCCACGAGACGCATCAGGCCGAAGATCTGGTGGCCAAGATGTTGGAACCGGACTCGATCAAAAGGGTCGGCTCGGATGGTCCGTTTTCGCTGAACCTGCAATTGTCCGAGCGGATCGACCGCCTCCAAAAGTTGAGCCTCGATTTTCGCCCGCACCTGGATCTGATCGAAACGCGACTGGTGCGCTTGGTGGAGGCTGGCACGGCCCTCGCCAGCTTCTGTCTTGCGCTCATTTTTCTGGTGCTGTCGCGCCAGATGGTTCGCTCTTGGCGGATGCAAGAAGAACAGACACGCCAGCTGAACCGCATGTCGCAGCGCGTGAACGCTGCGATGGGGGCTTCGACCGACGGATTTGCGATCTTCAACGAGGAAAATCGCCTCGTGGTTTGCAACGACACCTATAAGGAGTTGAGCCACAGCCGCCCCGAAGAGGTGCAGCCCGGCATGACGCTGGAGGATATCCTGCAACTGGCGGTTCGCGCGGATCACTATGCGTTGCACGGGCAGTCGCCGGAGGAATACGCGGAAAACTACAATCGCCGCATCGAAAGCAGTGCCTTTCGCACGGAGACCCAGCTTGAACTGTCGGGCGACCGTCACATCATCGCACGCGTGAACGAGACGGATTTTGGCGACAAGGTGGTGACCCGATCCGAAATCACCGATCTGGTGCGCAGTGAGCGAGACCAGCGTCATGTGGCGGAGGCCTTGAAAGAGGCCAAAGACCGCGTCGAAGAGCAATCCTTGCGCGATCCCCTCACCAAACTGGCAAACCGACGCAAACTGGACCGCGAATTGGGCCAGCGTATCACGACCGAGATGGTCACGCTGGTGCGCATCGACCTCGACCGGTTCAAAAAGATCAACGACATCTTGGGCCATGAGGCGGGCGACTACGTTTTGTGCCACGTGGCGGATGTTCTGCGCGCCCACACCAAGGCCGAGGACCTGCCTGCGCGTGTGGGCGGGGATGAGTTCGTCATTCTCTGCCAACCGGGCACCACGCTGGAGCAGGGCGAAATCCTCGCAAAACGGGTCTTGGCCGCGGTTCTGAAGCCGCTCACCTGGGGCAATAAACGCTGCAACTACGGCGCCAGCTTTGGTGTCGCCAGCGGGGATGCCGGTCAGACCACCGCAAGCGAGTTGCTGAGCAATGCGGATGCGGCCTTGTATCGGGCCAAAGCCTCCGGCCGCGCCACAGTGGAGGTCTTTACCTCGGAAATGCGGGCCGAAGCCTTGGCAGAACGCGCCCTTGCCGATCGGATGCTGCATGCGTTGGAGGTGGGAGAAATCGTTCCCTTCTACCACACGCAGCATGACGCTCGCACGTGGGAATTATCCGGCGTTGAGGTCTTGGCCCGCTGGGATCACCCGGAACTCGGCATCCTGCCGCCAATCAAATTCCTGGGCATCGCCAAGCAATTGGGGCTAGAGGCCGAACTGGATGGCTGCATCTTTGACGCTGCGGTGAAGCAGATGACAGAGCTGCGCGAACGCTCGATCCACGTGCCGCGCGTCGCCTTCAACGTCTCTGCACCCCGGATCATGGAACCCGGCTTCCTTGACACCGTGCGCGCGCGCATCCCGGAAAACCGCGATAGCTTCTGCTTTGAAATTCTCGAGTCGATTTCTTGCGAGGAAGAGGGCGATGCGCTGATTTTCTGCATCGATGCGCTCAAGGAAATGGGGTTCTTGATCGATGTGGACGACTTTGGCTCCGGTCATGCCTCGATCAACGGTGTGCTCAACATTGAGCCCGATGCGATCAAGATCGACCGCAACATTATCTTTCCCTTGGGCCAGAGCGAGCGGGCGGAACGGATGGTGGCTTCCATCGTCGACCTCGCGCAGTCGCTCGATGTGAAGGTGATCGCGGAGGGGGTTGATACGCTCGACAAAGCCCGGCTGCTGCGCCAGATCGGCTGCGATGTCCTGCAAGGGTTCTATTTCTCCAAACCCCGCAGTTTTGCGGAGCTGAAGATGAACCTCCTCGGGGTGGATCAGGATCGCTCCGCCGTCTAGCGCCTCAGGCGCGCACGGCAATCGCCTTCAAGAGCGCGGTCGTATCCAGATCCAGCCGGGGATGTGCTGCGAGCACCGGGTGGCCACGGTCTAGAAAGCTTGGCATATCCCCGTAGCTGACAGTGCCCCCTGCCTCCTGCACCAGCAAAAGCCCGGCCATCGCATCCCAAGGGTTGAGATGCGCTTCGAAATAGAAATCCGCCCAGCCCGCCATCACTGCAAGCAGACCAAAGCAGGCAGACCCCTGGCGACGGTAGTCAAACCCGTCGCCCAGCAGACCTTCGATGCTGTCGAGATGGCTTTGCAGGGACACCCGGTCCGAATGACCCAGAATGCCAAGGCGACTGCCGGTTTCGGCTTGCGTGGTCAGGTCCACCCTTTGTCCATCCAGAAACGCGCCAGCGCCGCTGAGGCCAGAGGCCATGCGGTCCAAGTCGGGAAGATAGATCACCCCCAAGACCAGCTCACTGCCATGGATGCAGCCAATCGAAATGCCCCACTCGGGCAGGCCGCGCAGATAATTGGTGGTGCCATCAATCGGATCGACAACCCAATTATAGGGCCCATTCATATGCCGACCGCCTTCCTCGCCAAGGAAGCCATCTTCTGGAAAAGCCGCAAGAAGACGCTCGCGCAGCAGGGTCTCGACCGCTTGATCGGCGGCGGTCACAAAATCCTGTGGGCCTTTCTCCGCAACAAACCCCGCGCCCTGCTGGCGGCGCATCTCGCGCGCAAGGGCCCCTGCCTCGCGGGCCAAGGAGCACGCAAGGTCGAGGCGTTGGCTGTGTTCGGTCATGTCTCTGCTCTTTTCCTTGTGGTGCCGCGCCAGACTGGCGAGATCGGGATGGTCGCCACCTGAAAAGGGCGGCCGAGGTCTTCGATCCGGGCCTGCATCAGCTCCACCGCCAAGACAGCAGCCGCGCCGGCGTCCTGACGGATTGTGGTGAGGTTGTTGCCAAGCCATCCGGCCTGTTCGATGTCGTCATAGCCCAACACCTGCAGGGTGTCGGGAATTGCGCAGTGATGCCGCACCCGCATTCCATCCAGGAACCCGAGGGCCAAAAGGTCGGTGGTGCAAAACACCGCATCGGCCTCAATCCCTTGATGGGTAAAGAGATCTGCGGCCTCCAACCCGTCTTCGTAGTTCTGCCGCCTTGGGGAGACGACACTGACAGGCAGGCCCGCCGCCTCGCAACAGGCGGCAAAGGCGCGGGCGCGGCCGGTCACAGTATAGGTTTGTTCTTGCGGCTCCAGCACGGCAAAGCGGCTGCCGCCTGCCGCCCGCAGCATCTCAAAGGCCATTTCGCCGGAGGCTGCGATGTCCAGTTGCACCCGGTCCGCCTCGGCGTCGCCAACATCGCGGTTCACCAAGACCACGGGCACCTCAAGCCGCTTGCATTCGTCGATGATCTCGGCAGGCGGTGAATCCGAGGTGACGATCATGCCGGCGACGTTGTAATTCAACAATCGGTCGATCAGGCCGGGCAGGGTCATGTCGCCCTCCGCCACAATCAGGATCGGGCAATAGCCGCGCGCCAATAATTCGTGGGCCGCCACTTTGACCTGCAGGGCGCGATAGGGCGTGTCGAGCCGGGAGGCTACCAGCCCCACCAGACCTGAGTTCTGATCATGCAGCCCACGCGCCAGATAGTTGACCCGGTAGCCCAACTCTTGCGCCGCCTTCATCACCCGCTCGCGCGTTTCCTCAGAGACGCGCCCCTTGCCGGAGAGCGCCCGCGACACGGCAGAGCGATGCACATTGGCCAATTTGGCCACGTCAAAGGAGGTCGGCTTTTTCTTCTTTTCGGTCATCAGCTTTGGCGCGCCCGCAGGTGGTCGCGGAATAGAAAGGGGAAATGCAGATTGGCAAGGTCGGGTTCGGCGTCGATGATCTTGTCAAAGACTTTCGGCTCGCGCCCCATATAGGCGATCATCGGACGCGCGCCCGCCGCGCGACACCGGGCGAACTCGCTAAAGTCCTCCTCGGCGGTGAATTCCAGCACCGCAGGGCGCAGGGTCGCAAGGGCGGTATCCAGATCGGGCAGGTCCTGACGGCGGATCATGATCTGCGCCTCGGGGGCCTCTGCCCGAAGCGCGGCGAGGCGCTGATAGTCAAAGGCCCAGAAGAAACATTGCTCCATCAATCCCTTGGCACGCACGGCGGCAAGGACCGCGCTGGGGTCGGCCTTTTTCAACTCGACATAGAGCTTGCCGCCATAGGTCTTGGTCACGTCCAGCAGATCGTCCAAGCTCGGCACCTTGGTGCCGCGGTACTGCGGCGCATACCAGGCGCCGGCATCGAGCTTGGCAACCTCTTCCGAGGTAGACCAAGCCACCATGCCGCGCCCATCGGTGGTGCGGTCAAAACTATCGTCATGGATCACCGCGAGGACACCGTCGCGCAGGGAATGCACGTCCAACTCCACCACATCAAAGCCCGCGCCAAAGGCGCAGATCGCGCCCTCCACCGTGTTTTCCGGCGCAAATTCCGGTGCGCCCCGGTGGCAGACGATCTCGATCTCGGCATAGGCGCGGGCGTCGAAGGGATGCACCATCTCGGGCCGATCGGAGCAGATGCCCAGCACGGGAAGGTGGCGCAGGTCGGCCATGCGGGCGGGGTCTTCCTCGTGCCAGAGGACAACCTTTTGCCCCAACCGCTCCGCACAGGCAAAAAACGCGGGGGTGAGTAGATCCTGCGGGCGCTCCAGGCTTTCCCAACACAGGTGCATGATATCAGCGCCCTTGGCGTGTTCAAACGGGTCGGCCCCAACGGGCACCAAGGCGGCGCGGGGGTAGGGGCATTGGGCGGCTTCCAAAGCGGCGACCGCCATGGGGTCAAAGGCGCCAAGAATGGCGCGACTGATGCCATGGGCCTTGAGCGCCTGCATCACCGGCAGGGCAGCGCTGGCGTCCTTGATATCGGCGTAGATGCCAGCCCCCAGATCCACCGCCAGCGCCAGAATGGTGGCGAAGGGCACTGCGGGCACCGAAAGGTCTCGCGCGGCCTCGGCGATCTCATCCGCCGTCAGATCCGCAATCGCGCGGCCATCGGGCAGGGCGGCGTCGTGATAGGTGATCAGCGTGCCACAGGCGGCGCGGCGAATGTCGACCTCCCAGAAATCGGCCCCCAGTCGGGCGGCCTTTTCATAGGCGTCGACCGAGCAGTCCGGCGCATAGGCGGATGCCCCGCGATGGGCGATCACATAGGGGCGGGCGGGGGAGAGCCAGTCACTCATACCCGCTGTCCGTTCTGGTCAAACCGCAAAAGCCTGTCATGCGCGACGCCCCAATTCACTGTGTCTGCCAGCCTGATACCAGAGCCGGCCGGTTGAATGGAGCGCAATATCTCCCCCGTCGTCAGGCGGACGTCAAAAAGATCCTCGCGGCCTTGGGTTTCGACAAATGTGACACGGCCAGTGAGGGCGCTGCCGAACTGCGGGCCGAAGCTTTCGGGCCGCACGCCATATTGCGCCACCTGCGGCTCATCGAGCCCAAGCCCCGCGCCGGAGAGGAAAGAGATCGGCGGATTGCCGAGGAAGCCGGCGACAAAGGCAGTCTCGGGGCGCTCGTACATCCCGGTCGGCGTGTCATATTGCACAATCCGCCCGCCGTTCATCAGCGCGATGCGGTCACACATCGACATGGCCTCGACCTGATCATGGGTCACAAGGATCGCGGTCAGGCCGGTCTCTTGCTGCAGGCGGCGAATTTCCGAGCGCATCTCGAGCCGCAGCTTGGCATCAAGATTGGCAAGGGGTTCGTCGAGCAAGAGGAAATCCGGCTGCCGCACCAGCGCGCGCGCCAAGGCCACCCGCTGTTGTTGCCCACCGGAGAGCTGCGCCGGGCGGCGATCCAGCAGGGCGTCGATCCGCACCAGCTCGGCATATTTGCGCACCATCGCCTCGCGGTCGCTGCGGTTCATTTTTTGCACCTTGAGCGGGAAGGCAATGTTCTCTGCCACCGTCATATGCGGGTAAAGCGCGTAGTTCTGGAACACCACGCCCACATTGCGCGCTTGGCTCGGCAGATGGGCGACATCCTTGCCGCCAAACATCAGCTGGCCCTCGTCGATGCGGTGGATGCCGCAGATTGCAAAGAGCGTGGTGGACTTGCCGCAGCCCGAGGGGCCGAGAAGCGCAATCATCTCGCCCGAATGAACCGAGAGCGACATGTTTTCGATCACCGTGGTCTCGCCAAAGCGCTTGGTGAAGTTGATCAGGTCAAGTTGCATCAGCCCTTGGTGCCTCCGCCATAAATGTTCATGAGGTGTTTTTGGAACAAGAGGTAGATCACCACGACCGGGGTCGCGTAAAACAGGCCTACCGCTTTGAAAAGATTGAAGTCCGCCTTGGTGTCATCGAGGATCAGCGAGCTGAGATAGGTGGAGAGTACCCGTGCGTCCGATCCCGGCGCGAGGACCTGCGGCAGGATGTATTCCGACCAACCGGAGAGGAAGGAAAACAGGATCAGCGCCATCAGCCCGGGCTGTACCTGCGGCAACACCAGATACCACCAGACCGTGGCGCGGCTGGCGCCATCCTGCACCCCGGCCATCTCGATCTCCCAGGGAACGGTGTCGTAAAACCCCTTCATGATCCAGATGCCCAAGGGCAGCTCCAGCGCGGTTTTCACCACGATGACGCCGATCAGCGTGTCATAGAGCCCGAGCATCTGCAGGATTAGGAAAATCGCGATGATCAGTGTGATGGTCGGAAAGGCATGCAGCACAATGAGTCCGGCCAGAAAGAAGCCGCGCGCCGGAAAGTTCAGCCGCGACAGCGCATAGCCGGCGGTCAGCGACACCATAGTCACCACCAGCGCCGAGGTGGTGGCAAAGACAAATGTATTGCCAGTCGCCACCCAGATGCTGCCGCGCGCCTCGGCCACCGGCTCCCACAGAAAGCGGAAGTGCTCCAGCGTGAAACGGGTCGGCACCAGCGAGCCGGGGGCGGTGTCGGTAAAGGCATCGATCACCGAATAGCCGCACATGATCAACAGCGGCAGCGATACGAGGGAAAGCAAAAGAAGGACGGGCCAGTTCTTGGAGGTCATCTCAGTCACCCTTCGATCAACGGCTTGGTGATCAGCCGTTTGAAGTTAAACAGGCGGAAGTAGATCAGGCTCGCGCCGATGCCGATCACGACCAGAACCAGCGCAAAGCTCGCGCCCAAGCCATATTCCAGATTGCCGCCATAGTTATTGAGGGCCGTGTGATAGGCGGCCAGCGACCAAACCTCGGTCGAACGCCCCGGCCCGCCATCGGTGGCCAGCAGGATGTATTCAAAGGAGGTCAGGAGCGAGAGCGTCTGATAGCAGGTGATAAACAGGATCGGCCACGACAATTGCGGCACGATGATCCAGCGCACCTGCTGCCAGCGGCTCGCCCCGTCCACCTCGGAGGCATGCAGCATGGAGGTCGGAATGGCGCGGATGGCTGAGGAGAAGATGATCATCCCCATCGAGGCCCCGACAAAGCCATTGATCAGCACAACCGCAGTCCAGGCGTGATAGGAGGTGTCGAGCATCCAGTTTTTCGGGTTCATCCCGAAATAGCCGGAAATGGTCGACAGAAACCCGGTGTCCCAGGTGAACCAGCGCCACATCAGCACATAAAGCACGGGCGGCAGGATACGCGGCAGGAACCAGATGGCCCGAAAGAGCGTGCCTTGCCCTTTGGGCAGATAAAAGGTGGTGATCGCCAGAAACAGGCCAAATCCCACGTTAAAGGCCAGCGTCAGCGCCACGTAAAGCGCTGTATTGGCCGCATAGCGCAAGGTCGAGGGCAGGGCGAACAGCAGCTTTACATTGTCGGTGGTCCAGACCCAGCCGGTATAGGCGGCCTCGGTGATCTGATCCTCATATTCCACCGCGGTCCCGGTTTCTGACAGGGCGGACCGAAAGGCCTGTTCGGAGGTGAACCGCTCATTCAGGATGGAGCGTTTGAACAAATCAGCCGCGGCTTTCCGATCTCGCGTCTTGCGAATGGCATTGTCGCGCAGGTCTTTCAGGGCGCGCTCCATGTCGCGCCGATCGGAAAATTCCGCGCCGCCATGCAGCTTTTGCAACTCCTCAGCGGTGGCGGGGTTGGTCGCCTCCGCTAGGGCGGCAAGGCCTGCTGCGTCAATGCGATAGCCGCCTGCCTCTAGCTTCTCCAGCGTGGCTTTGGGCAGGCCCTCGTTCGACAGCGCGCGCAGGGTGGAGGAATTCAGCAGGTAGTCGCCGCCGGTCACCCCCGTCGCGGTCGACATATTGGTGAAGGCAAAGAAGCCGGTCAGCACGACCGGAAGCAGGAAGAACAGCGTCACCATGACCAAGGCGGGGCTCAGAAAGGCGAGGCCCAGCCAGTTTATTCTGCGCATGACGGATCCGGGAGGTTGGAGAGGGATAAGGTGGGAAGGCGGCGAACCGCCCTCCCGATCTTCTTGGGGGAAGATAAACTTAGCGGACGATCAGCTCGTCGCCGAGCTTGGCGGTCATTTCCGCCTCAACCGCGGCCACCGCTTCGGCCGGGGTCTGCACGCCGGTCCAAGCCGCCTCGAGACCTTTCCACATGGTTTCGGCAAAAACGCCGTATTGCAGGTGGTTGGGCTGCGCATTGGCGGTGCCCAGCAGGCGCTCGGTCGCCTCATCCGCCCAACGGTTGCCCGCATAAAGCTCCACGTTGGACTGCTGTTTGGTGATGCCAAGGTGGGCGGATTTGATCGCGTGCAACGAGTTCATACGCGGCTCGGAGGCGATCTTCAGCAGCTGGGCGGCCACTTCCTCGACCATATCGTCCTGCTGGTCGGTCAGCAGATAGACCAGCGGATGGGTGATGGTGTTGGCATGGCCCTGCGCGTTGCCTGCCGGGATCAGCGAGAACTGGATGGTGCCAAAGAAGTCCGGGTTGCCTTCTTTGCCGGTGTAGCGGGCATAGTGCCAGGTGCCACCGTGCCACAGCGCCGCCTTGCCGTTGGCGACCTCGTTATACCACTGGCCCCAGTCGGTGCCGATGTGGTTCTTGCGGGTCACGCCTGCGGCCACAGCATCGACGAAGAACTGATACATCTCTTCCATCGCAGCCTTGTCGAGCACCAGCTTGCCGGTCTCCGGGTCCTGCAGGGTGCCGCCAAAGGACTGATAGAACTGGGCAAAATCCGGCCCGTTCGACACACGCGGGTAAAAGCCGTAGCCCTCTTCGACGAGGCCCATGTCGACGGCTTTCTTGGCGTCCACCAGCACATTTTGCAGGGTGTACTCGCCGGAGGCCACTTTGGCGGGCAGGGCGTCGATATCGGCGTCGGAATAGCCGATGCCCTTCATGGTCTCTTTCCAGAAGAAGAACGGACGGCTTTCCGCATCCTGCGGCAGGCCCCATTGCACGCCGTCATAGGCGGCGATCTGCATCAGGTTCGGGTAAATGTCATTGAGCGGCCAAGCGTCGAGGTCGAGGTAATCTTCGACCGGCACGATGTAGCCCGCCTGCGACCAAGGCGCGATGTCGAGGTGAGAGGTCACCACGATGGCCGGCGCGGTGCCCGCTTCGGCGGCCAAGGTCACCGCCTGTTTGAACTCGTCCCAGCCGCCAAAGTCGCGCTTGGCCTCAACGGTGATGTTCAACTCTTCGCCCTGCAGCGCGTATTCGCGCTCCAGCATGTCGGCGGCCATCTCGATGGATTCCCAGCGATAGCTGTCCGCATCGTTAGAGCCACCGGCCCAAACGGTGATGTTGATATCCTCGGCGACAGCGGCAGTGCCGCAGGCGACGAGTGCAGTGGTGGCGAACAAAGCGCGCAAGTTGGTCATGGTCATTTCCCCGTGGTTTTGGCCAATGATCGATGCAGTTGGCACATTATGCTCATGATCTGAGCACACGTGTGCACATCCTGTCTAGGATTTAAGCGATTCGTGTTTCACTTTTTTGACGGCGGGTTTTCGGCGGAATGACAGGGTATGAAAAAACGCCCCGGAGGTGAGCTCCGAGGCGTGTGTGATTCGTCAGAAAAAGGTCGGGAATTCAGCTCTTTGGGCTGAAACGCAGGGAGAGGCAGGACATGCCGCCATCCAGCTTGGCCGCCTCGGAATTCCCGATCTCGCGGACGTTGAAACCGGCCTCAACCAGCCGGTCGCGGGTCTTGGGAAAGCCTGCGGGCATCAGCACCAGATCGTTAAACCGGATGGTATTGGCCGCCGCTTCCTCGCCCTCAGCGGTGAGAATCACCCGGTAGGTTTCAAAACACCCGGAGGCCGCCAGACGCTCGGTCGCCAGCACGGTCTCGCCATCCAGTAGCGAGCAGTCGGTCTTGAAATGCAACACGCCTTCGGGGGTGACTACCTCGCGCACGGTATAGCCCCAATCGGCCACCAGCTGGCGCAGCTCGGCAATCCCGGCGGCATTGGTGCGGGCGGAGCGACCGACCAGGATCTCCGTCTCGGTGGTCAGTATATCGCCCCCTTCGATAAAGGCATCAGGCCCGGAAATCTCGCGCACATCGCTGTAAAGCGCTCGCAGATGCGGCGCCATTTCCGCCGCCTCGCCCAGACGGGTCGGCGCGCCGGGGCGCATCACGATGGCGCCTTCCTGCAGACAAAGCGCGGTGTCCTCGACAAAAACCGCATCCGGATAGGCCTCAAGCGCCTCCAGCACCAGAACCTCGGCGCCGGTTTCGCGCAAGGCCAGCACGTAGTCGGCGTGGTGGCTGGCAAAGAGGTCGAGGTCGGGCGTACCCGTGTCCACGGCGCGCAGGCCATTGGTGATGCTTACGCTGGGTTTGCGCGAAATCGCATGGGTGAAGCGGAACGAACGATCCGTCATGGGGGTGGTCCTTGATACTTGGTCACAAAGAAGGGGTCAGGCAGTGCGGCGGGGCATCCGCCGCTCCAACAGGCGAAAGCCGATCACCATGACAAAGGTGAGCAGCAGATAGATCAGTGCTACAAAGAGCAGCGGTTCATAGATGCGATAGGTTTCTTGGCGCACGATGGAGCCGATGCCGTAGACCTCATAGACCGTGATGGTGGCGGCCAAGGGGGTCGATTTCAGCGTCAGGATGAACTCGCCGGCCAGCGTGGGGACGACGTTTTGCAGCGCGCGCGGCAGCCAGATCCGGCGCAGCACTGTGAAGGGCGACATGCCCATGGCGCGCGCGGCCTCGAGCTCGCCCCGGGGCACACCGCGAAAGGCGCCGCGCATCACCTCGCCCTCGTAGCCCGCCACGCTCAGCGAGAAGGCGACCACCGCATAGGGGAAGGCCTCGCGCAACAGGGGCCAGATCATCGTCTCGCGAATGCCGGGGATCGAGGGGAAGAGGGAGCCAAGCCCGTAATAAATCAGCCAAATCTGGATCAGCAGAGGCGTGCCCCGGATCACCGTGCAAAAGGCGCGCGCGGCCCAGGCGAGCGGCCAGGGGCCGGTGACCTGCACCAGTCCAATCGGGATCGCCAGCGCCATACCGAAGACAATCGATAGGCCCAACAGCTCCAGCGTGACCAGAATGCCTTCGAGAAAGCGGGGCAGATACTCGGGCAGCCAATACCATTCCATGTCCCGTCTCCCTTACATCTGCGTCAGCTGGCCGCGCCGCAAGCGTCGCTCCAGCAGGCTAAAGCCAAGGGTGGAGACCAAAGTCAGCGCCAGATAGAGCCCGCCCGCCACCATGTAGAACATGAAATACTCCCGCGTCGCGCCCGCCGCCTGTTTGGTCTCCAAGGCCAGCTCGCTAAAGCCGACCACCGCCAACAGAGCCGTGTCCTTGGTGGTGATCAGCCAGAGGTTCGACAGCCCCGGCAGCGCATAGGGCAGCATTATCGGCAGGGTGATCCGGCGTAGCACGGTCAGCGAGCGCAGGCCCATGGCGCGCCCGGCTTCGACTTGCCCATGCGGCACGGCGAGAAAGGCGCCGCGAAACACTTCGGTGGAATAGGCGCCCTGCACCAGCCCGATGACATAGATCCCGGCCCAAAGCCCGTTGATGTCCACCCGATCCAAACCGATGCTTTCGCGCGCGGCGTTCAACAGATCGGTGCCCGCGTAGTACAGAAGCAGGATCAGCACCAATTCGGGCACTGCACGGATCACCGTGGTGTAAATCTCCAGCCCCCAGCGCAGCACTGGCCCGCCGTGCAGCTTCCCCAAGGCCCCGAAAAGGCCGATCAGCAGGCCCAAGCCATAGGCTCCGGCTGCGATCTGGACCGTGTGAAACAGGCCCATGAGGAGATTGCCACCCCAACCCGGCGGGCTGAGGGCGAGAAGGTCAGAGAAACTGTCCATGAAGGCAGGCGTCTTTCGTCAAGAAATGCGCCGAGCCTCCCGCTGTGGAGAGGCTCGGCCAGTCAGCGGGGATCAGCCGCCGTAGATGTCGAAATCGAAGTATTTCTTCGAGATCTCATCATAGGTGCCATCGGCGCGGATTTTCTCGATCGCGGCGTTCATCTTTTCGCGCAGCTCGGTGTCTTCCTTGCGGATGCCGCCACCAACGCCGGGGCCATAGATTGACTCATCGTTGAGCTCGGCCTTGATCTCAAAATCCGCACCCGCAGCGCTGGTCAAAAAGTCCTGAAACGCGATGCTATCGCCCACGGCGGCGTCGATGCGACCGGCGGCAAGGTCTTGGTTCTGCTCGTCAAAGGTCGAGTAGGATTTGATATCGGCGCTGTCGCCAAAATGCGCGTCCACATAGTTGGCGTGGGTGGTGGAGACCTGAACGCCGACATATTTGCCCTTGAGGCTCGCAGGATCGCCCGAGATTTCCATGGATTTCGGCGCCACCAGAACCGAGGGGGTGTTGTAGTATTTCTCGGAGAAATCGATGGTCTTCATCCGCTCTTCGGTGATCGACATCGAAGCGGTGATCACGTCGATTTTCTCGGACAGAAGCGCCGGGATGATGCCGTCCCAGGCGACGGGAACGATCTCGCATTCCTCTTCCATCGCCGCGCAAAGGGCGGTGACAATTTCGATCTCCCAACCCTGCCAGGTGCCATCGGCGGCCTTCTCGGCGAAGGGCGGGTAGGGCTCTGCCGCAATGCCAATCTTGATGTCGGCGGAAGCAAAGCTGGCGGTGAGGGCGAGGGTGGCAGCGGTGGAGGCGGCCAGTTTGGTCAATGTCTTCATGAGTAGTCTCCCTGTCTTGTGGTTTGTTTTGTTGGTAATCTTAGTGAACCGAGGCGACGAAGGCGCGGCAGCGCTCGCTCTTGGGGTCGCCAAAAACTTGTTCTGGCGGGCCTTCTTCCTCGATCTGTCCTTGGTGAAGGTAGAGCACCTTGCTCGAGACATCTCGGGCAAAGCGCATCTCGTGGGTGACGAGGAGCATGGTGCGCCCCTCATCTGCGAGTTCGCGGATCACCTTCAGCACCTCGCCGACCAATTCAGGGTCAAGCGCCGAGGTGGGCTCGTCAAACAGCATCACACGCGGGTCCATGGCCAAGGCGCGGGCGATGGCGACCCGTTGTTGCTGACCGCCGGAGAGATAGGCGGGGTAGGCGTCGCGCTTTTCCCAAAGACCGACGCGGGCCAGATGGGCCTCGGCCCGTTCGGTGGCCTCGGCGCGGCTGAGGCCAAGGATCTGCACCGGGCCTTCGATCACATTTTGCAGCACGGTCATATGCTGCCAAAGGTTGAAGGATTGAAACACCATGCCAAGACGCGAGCGGAAGTTCTCCAATTGGCGGCGGTTGCGCGGTTCTAACCCGCGACGGCCCGCTTTCAGACCGAGTTCCTCACCGCCGAGGAAGATGCGTCCGCTGGACGGGGTTTCCAGCATATTGATGCAACGCAAGAAGGTGCTTTTGCCAGAGCCGCTGGAGCCGATGAGCGAGACGACATCGCCATCATTGGCCAAGACTCCCACGCCGCGCAGCACATGCGCCGTGCCAAAGTGTTTGTGCAGGTCCTGCACTTCGATGGCGGGCGGCTGTCGCGGGGCGTCTTCTGGCATCAAGGGCATCCATGCTTTGGGGCGTCTTGCCAGGCAGCCTAGGTGCGAAGGTGGGGCGAGGTCAACACTGTTGCACGGCTGTGCAATGAAAATCTGAAAACTCTGCCGCGTCAGAAGGCAGCCGAAATGACAAAACCGCCCCAGAGGGCGGCGACAGGAGAGGCAGACTGGCGTGACGGGGTCAGATCAGGACTTCAGCCCATGCGCGGTCCAGACGCGTGGCCTCGGCCTGGGTGAGGATCAATGCCTCCTGCGCTTCTGCCTGAGAGGCAAGGGCCATCATATGACGATCGGTCAGCGAAAAAATCCGCAGGCACGCGCGCGACGGCAGAAGCGCGCCGCCGGTGTTGGTCTTGCGCGTGCCATGGGACGTATGCGCAAGGGTGGCTTCGAGGGCGGGGGCCCAGACAGAGGTGGGATCGCTGTGCCGATAGGGCGCGTCACGCGAAGCTTGCTGGCAGGACGCCAAAGCGATGTTACGGAAGGCAGCCAAGATCGTCGGCCCCTGTGAGGCGGAGGGAGGTGTCAAAGCCTCTGCGATTGTCTTGGCTGAACATTGCGTCGCACGGGGGCGCAGACTGGAGGGAGCGGTTTGCCAGGTGAGGGTTGTGTCGGGCGGCAAGGCCTGTTCCATGGCGCGCAAGAGGCCGACCAGCGCAGGCACGGCCTCTTTGGCGGTTATCGCATCCTCCGAAGGCCATTGTTGCCCGCGCCAGCGCAGGGCGAGCAGAGCCCGGCGCGCCAGGTGAAATTCCGCCACAGCCTCGCCCTCCGCGAGGAGCAGAAGGCGGCGCGGCAAAACTGTTTCGTCCACGCGGGCGAGGATCTGGGTGAGAAAGCCCTCCTTAGAGACGCTCTCTGGCCGCTGGGTTGCGGCCTGCTGCAACCGCCTGTGCAGCCGGTCGTCACCGCGCGGCGCGGGCGATGACGGGGGAGGGGCAGAGGGTTTCGGCGGTGTCATGCGTAGCCCGCCTGCGGTGGCGAAGTCGGGCCGCATAGGAGGCGCGCGGCAGCTGGGCGCAGGGCCTCCGCCCCCTCGGACGAGGCGCAAAGGAGGATCAGCGCGTCCTGCGGGGCGTCACTGGCGCGCAGAAACAGGCGCACGCCGCGGTCATCAATCAAGCGAATGCCCTCGGTCTCTTCGCGCAGGGGCGACAGGCCGGGCGGCAACATCGCACAGGCGGCGGCGCGCAGGCCAAAGGCGTCGCTGGCCTCGGCGCTCAGACGGTCCAGTAGCTCCTGCCGCACGCCGGGTTCCGCCACGTGGCGCAGCACCAACCGGGTGTCGAGATCGCAATAGGCCACCAATCGGCAATCCGGAGCCGCCGCAAGCAGAGCTTCCAAGTCGCGCTCTAGGGTTGCCGCAGTCGCAAAGCCGTCCCTCATGGTGCGGCTCGGGTCAGGCGTGCCCGGCGCGGCCGCTCAGAGCTTGCCTCTGTCGTCGGGCGGACGCGGCGCGGCAGAACCTTGATGGTGTCCTCTTCGGCCTCAGTGCCGTCGTCGTTGTCGTGGATGACCGGAATATCCTCCTCAGCAGGGCGCGGGGTGAGCACGCGCAAGCCGGGACGGCGCAGGTCGGATTGCGGGGCGAGGGCCGCGAAATCGACCACCTCAAGGGGCTGCGCATCCGCGGCGCGGGCTTCTTGGCGGATGTCGTCCTCTTCTTCATGCGCTTCATCGTTGCTCTGCCATTTGAGCAGCATGTCGATCAGATGTTCGACAAAGACATCCGCGCCACTGGTTTTCCAGACTTCCATATCGTCGCCTGCCGACAGCGCCTGCGGCAGGGCGATCGGATAGATCGCATCAAACTGGCCTTCCGTTTCGCGCTCCAGCCGCTTTTTCACGCGGCTGAGATCGCGGTCAGAGGTCAGCTTGTCGGCATGGGTGATGAGTAGCACCTTTGGGCCGCTGATCTTGGGCCCAAGGATCGACCAAAATGCCGCTTCGCTCTGCCGCCAGGCTTGCGTCGCAGAGGTGCACCAGATGACGCCATCGACCTCGGGCAGAACAGCCTGCCAGACGTCGGCAGGCATATTGGGGTCGGAAATACCTGGCATATCGACCAGATCGCAAAGCTCCAACGCCTCGGAAGGCAGGCTGAGGTCAATGCGGCGCGCACGATCAAGGCTGACGCTGTCCAATGCGTCCAGCGCGATATCCTCGCGGGCGCCGCCTTTGAGGGCAACCACGGCGCGTTCTTCGCCATAGGTGATGGACACCGGAGGCAGGCGTGTGGCGGTGACCCGCACCGGCAGCGGGTGACTGCCGAGAAGAAGGTTCGTAAGCGTGCTTTTGCCTGCGCTGAATTCTCCCATCAAGGCGATGCGGGGTTTGCGGGGGGCGTCGAGCAGATCTGACATAGGGCGTCTCCGGGGGTAAGACTATTTTGGCAGGGTCAGGTTAATAAGGGGCAAAAAGAGAACGTTTTACGCAGCTATTTCGCGCAATGTGCTGAGAGCGGCGGGATTGGAGGTCGGCGGGGGCAAGGCGCCCTGTGCGCGTAGGTGATTTTGCGGGTCGTCGCCACGGGCAGAGGCCTCGGCGATTTCGATTAGTATGTCGCGATGGCGGGCCAAGGCCTGTTCAAGACGGGCCAAAGCTTGGGAGCGGATTTCCTGCGCTTGGTCTTGCTTGAGCGCATGCATAAAAGGCGCGGTCTCGGCGCTGATCTTTTTGCGGAAATGTTCGGCAAAGGCGGCATAGCCTCGGGCACGGCGCCACCAGCTGCTCCACCAACTGTCGCGCACATCAAGGGCGATGGTCTGCGCCAAGGCCACTGGGGCGGGAAGGCGGGGGGCTTCCGGCACGGAGATCTGAATGCCTTCGACCGCATCGCCAAAGGCCTCGTAAAGGTGATAGGCTACATCGCCCAAGGCGGCGTTGTAGCGATCCTCCAACCCCTCTTGCAGGCGCTTGCCCATGACCGAGAAGGCGCTGCGCAGCAGCAGGCGCAAGCCGGTCGGGTCATACTGCCAGGGGCTATCCTCGCCCCAGTCCTGCAGATGGGCGATCAGCGCGTCGGTGGCGCGATCCAGAAAGGTGTCATGGGCGCGGTCCGCCCGCTCGGCGAAGGCGGCAAGAACCGCGTCGATCTCCGACGCGCAGGCACTCAGGTGCTCCGCGGCCAGCGCGTCAAAACTGGCAAGGCTTTGGTCGAGTGAGGCAAATCCCGCCACCGGGGCCTCAGAGCCACGCCGCACCCGAATGCCCTCCGCCGCCTCTTGCGCGGTGGCCAGCGTCAACGCATCGCGCGCGATCCGGCGCACCAGCGGCTGGGCTTCGCAGGCCGCCACGCGGCTGGCAATCGCATGGTTCAGCGCGGGCAGACCGGAGAGCGCCCAGACCAGATCAGGCGGGTCGATGTCGCCGCTATATTGCTCCGGGCCACCCTCGGCCCAGTTGAACAAAGCCTGCGCCGAGGCCGGCGGCATCCCGTCAAGATCGCCCGCCAGCACCGCATTGGCCCAGAGCGCGCTGCCAAACAGGATCTCTGCCCCCTCGGGCACGTGATGGTCCTTGAGCGTGGCGCGCAGGGAGGCTTCAATCTCGGGCACCTGCGCGGCAGGGTCGGAGAGCTCGTCAATCCGGTTGACGAAGATCACCACCTGCTCGGCCTGCAGGTTGCTCAGCATTCGGATCAGCCCGAGGTCGACGGTCGACAGGGCTTGGGAGGCGGTCAGCACGACCACGCAGACCCGGCTGTCGCGCAGCGCCTGCAGGGTGATCTGTTCGCGCATCAGGAAGGTGTCGTTGACGCCGGGCGTGTCGCGCAGACAGAGGTTCAGCGGCAGCACCGGACTGCCCAGATACAGATCCGCCGAGCGGGTCACATCGGCAAAGCGGCCCTGATGCTCGTCTTCCTCAGCGGCAAAACTGGGGTCATCGCCGAGGCAAATATAGCGTTCGATCAGGTTCTTGTCGAAATAACCATAGTCATGGCTTTGCCCCATCAACAGCTCGAATTTGCGCCCAAGCCGCGCCTTGGCCCGGTCGCGGATGGTCTCGACTTGCGCGCGGATCTTGTCCATCTCGCCCTCAGCCCCGGCCCGGCCCGCCATCTCGCCCATGCGACCGCCGCGCGTCAGCAGATGGTCCCATTCCGTCTCGGTCATGAACCGAAACCGCGCGCGGGTGTCGCCGGTGACCTGACCCGGGGTCAGGTGCAACGAGGTCACCACCGAGGTCCAGGGGTTCACATCCGACGGCAGCAGGTCCGACCAGCCGGCCAGCGCATTGACCAGCGTGGTCTTGCCGGACTTCACCTGACCGAGAAAGGTCACCGCAGGCTCAAAACTGTCCAGCTCTTGGGCGAGACGCTCCAGACTGCGGGCGGTCTTGTCGCCCGGGACCCGCGCGAGTTCCGCCAAGGCGCCGCGCAGGACGCGCATCTCTTCCGCGACCGCCTGCAGGGGTTCCAGCCCGGCTGCAAGGTTGCCGGGCTGAGCCGCGACGCGAAGGTCGGTGGCGCTGTCGATCTGGGTCTCGATATACATGGCGGTTCAAGTCCTGAAAGTGAGAGAGGAAGGCGCGGCAGCGGCGGTCAGTTCGGCGCCATTTCGCGGCGCAACTGCAGCAACACGGTCACCGCATCGACGGCGGCCTCTTCGTTTTGTTCCAACTGGCAGAGCATCACGACCTCCTCGCCCTCGCGCGCGGCATCCTCGACGGCGCGCAGCCGGTCAGAGGTCTTGGCATGGGGCTGCACCGTCGCCAGCACGTCGCGCAGGGCGGACAGAGTGCCGTCGAAAATACAGTTCAGATCCGGCGCGTCGGCGGCATCGTAATCCGCCATCAGGCGCTGGGCCTGGTCGCGGATCATGGCCGCAGCCTCTTCCAGCAGATCAGAGTCCCGGGCGGGCACGGGGGCGGTGCGGGGCGCGTTTTCTGGCCGCACGGGGCGCATGACCTCGGCCTCAAAGGGGCGCGATGTGGGCGAGGGGGCAGGCGCTTGCGCGGTGGCTGCTGCATGAGGGTGCTCTTCCAGCAAAGCAAACTGCCGCAACAGCATCTCTGCCTGATCAAGATCAGAGGTCCGGCCCTGATCAATCTGATGCATCAGATCATCATAGAGCCGCTTGCCACCGCTGGAGTGCCACAGCTGTCGATCCACGCCAGCACCATCGGCGCGTCCAACCTGCGCGGTCAGCCCCTGAATAGCGGCCAAAGGATAAAGGCCGAGGAACTCCTGTGCGGCAACATCTTCCAGGGCTGCAATCGCTTCGGTCAACGTGCCGCGCATGATGCGACGGTCGGCCATGGTCAGAACGAGAAAGCTGTGGTCCTTCTTCTCGTCCGGCACCTCGGCCCAGAGCGCCTGTTCCGGACCCGAGAAATCAGCGCTGCAGAACAGCAGGATATCCGCATAGGCCACCGCTTGTTTCATGATGGCGGATTGACGCGCGGGCGCGCCGAACAGAGCAATCTCGGTCAGGCTCATGCCGCGCAGGCGGGCGTCCGGCAATTCCTGACGCATCCGGAGCGCGGCAGGCCCCTCTGCCAGCGCCTCACGCTGATCTGCAAGGGTTCCATCGAGGCTGCGGATCTGCCCGTCGGCGCCTTCGATCTCGGCGCGGGCGTCCGGGCCATAGGTGATCTCGACCATGCCGCCGGAGGGGCCCTGACCCAGCACCTGATCGCCCAGCAGCATATCAATAAGCGCGGATTTACCGCTGCCCGGCAGACCGATCACCACCACCTGAACCGGCTTTTGCAACCGCGTCAGCAACCGCCGACTCCAATCGGTGTATTGGCGCGGGATCAGCCCTGCGGCGAGGCTCTCGCTGAGGCGACCGGCGAGCGGGCTCATCTCGGGCGAAAGGTCAAATGCGGCGTCGCTGCTCATAGTGCGGTGCCCTCCCGGACGCTGTGGGTCACGTGAAGGCCCGTTGTGCTGGACCCTTTCGCCAGAAAACTCAGCCGCCGCCGTTTGCGCGGGCGGGCTGTCACGGCGGGCTGTTTGGCCAAAACGCGGATCAGACAGAAGGCAACATTGTCTTGCTCCGGCAGGTTCTCCGCCTCAATCCGGTCCAGTAACTGTTGGCTCAATTCGGCGCTGCTGAGGGACTGACCATCGGTCAGCAGGGTCTCGATCTCGCGGGCGGACAGCGCAAGCAGCCCATCGCTGGTCGCAAGGATCAAATCGCCTGCCTTCAGCACCAAGGGCGCATCGCGATAATCGATGTAGGGAATGTCGTGCCCGGTCAAAACGGAGGTGACGCAATCGCGATCCGGATGGGCATAGGCCTCTTCGGCGCTGATCTCACCCGCTGCAACCATGCGATCCAGCTCTGCGGCCAGCGAATGATCGGCGTTCAGACGATAGAGCCGCCCGGCACGCCACAAAAGCAGGGGCGAATCCCCGACAGAGACCCAATAGAGCCGATCTTCGACGATGACCGGCGCCAAAAGGGTCGCCCCCATGCCGAGCGCCTCCGGCACGGTTTGAGCATAGGCGCGGATGCAGGCATTGGCTTCCTCGGCCACTCCGGCCAGCACATGGCGGATGCGCGGCTCTAGCGCCGCCGGGGTGTCTGACCACAGCTTCAGCCCCGCAAAAACCTCAGTCACCGCGATTTTGGAAGCCATGTCGCCCGCCGCGTGGCCACCCATGCCATCCGCCAGCACGGCAAAGCCGATGCCGCTTCCGGCAAGGAAGTCGGAGGCGACGGAGTCCTCCTGACGGTCGCGACGGCCCTGCGCGATGGCCGTGGCCGCGTCATAGGTCAGCTTAGCGCGCGGCGGCATGGCGCAGATCGCCCCCCTGATCCTCGTCCCAGGCAAAGCTCTGATCGCACAGTGCAATAAACCGCAGTTCGGTTTCGCCAATGCGCAGGCTGTCCCCTGTTTTCAGAGGTTCCGTGGCCAAAACGGGGCGGTTGTTCAGGCGCACAAGGTTCGCCTTGCCGCCGTGGCCAACGTAAAAACTGTGGTCCTCGGGGTCATAGGCGATGGCGGCATGCTGCGCGCGGGAAATGGCGGTGTCGCCGAAATCCAATTGCACGGTCTGGTCCGCACCGCGCCCAATGGTCGACACTCCGGAATGAAGGGTGAAGGTCGCCCCGCGACCGGGGCCACGGGTGACGGCAAGCCAACCGACCGGGAATTCCGCATAGGCGGGTTGCGCGCCCTGCGCGCGCTCTGGCGAGAACGGATCGCTGGCGGCGGCCGGATTGAACCCCAAAAGGCGGGTTTTGACCCGTCCCCCTCCGCGACCGGCGGCGCGGCCAAGGGCGGGGGCAGGTACATCAACGGGCCGAGCGGTCAGCCCATCCGCTTCCCGATCAGTCAACGGTAGGGGCAGGTCGTCCTCTTGCGGAGTGGCTGCACGGGGGGCAGGGGGCTCGGCCGCGACCGGTCGCGGGGTGATCCGGCGCGGAGGGGCTGTGGGCTCAGCAGCCTCGGCGCGTTGGAACATCGGCGCAGAGGCCTCCGGGAGGTCTTCAGCAGAGGGCGCGAGGTCCTGTGCATCATCCGCGCGGCGCCGGGTGAAGAGGCGATAGTCGCGTGCGGCTTGATCCTCTGCATCCTGTGTTGGGCGTGGGGGCAGGCCTGCTTCTTCGATGGAGGCGAACATGCGATCTGCTTCGGCCTCGTCCACCTGCCACGACGGGGTGTCGGCAAGGTCGTCGGCTTCCGCCAAATCCGGTGTCGCAAACCTCTCTTCCGGGCCGCCCTCGTCTTCCAGCATCGACGTCTGGTCCGCCGACTGCTGCGCGGCAAGGAGGGCGCTCACCGCGTCCAGGCGATCGTCCGAAGTCCAGTCAGGTTCTTGCGGGCGAGAGGGCTCCGCCACCGCCGGTGCGACCACGCGCGTTTCGGCACCCAGTTGCAATGGGGCAGCCTCCTGCGACGGGGCTGCGGGGCGCTGACGATTGCGTTGTTCGCCGATGATATCCTTGATGAATTTCATATCCGTTCCTCATGAAACCTTAGGAGGAGACGCCGTTTGCGGCGCTAGAATTGCGTTTGCCAAAAAACCGGTTGAGCGACAGAAGGCCCCGCGGCGCAGCGGCGCTGGCGGCAGGCTCTGCGTCGAGGGTCTCAGGCGCGCGGGGCTTGGGCGTTTGTTTGCGCAGGTCGCGACGCGGGGCGCGATCCTGTTCAGACAGCCAGGCCTGCAGGTCGCTGATCGGTTGGCCAAACATATCCACTGGTTGGGGCTTGCTTTGGGTCTCCGACTGCGGCGCGGGCTCCGGGCGCAGCACCTTGGGCAGGCCTGCGGTCAGCTGATCGTTGGTTTCCGCAACGAGGGCGGCAATGCGTGACTGAAGCTGTGGTTGCAGGGCGAGGACCGGCTCGCCCACCTCGCCCACATCTTCGTCCGCCGCAGTTGCCACGGGCTCGGTCAGGGCAGGGAGGGCCGCAAGCCAATCTTCAGCCCTCGCGTAGCGATCCTTGGGCAGCACGGACATGGCGCGCGCGACGCTGTCCCAGAACGGGGCATCGCCGTCAAACGTCGCCAGAACAGAGGCCATAGGGTCTTCCTCACCACGGGTGACGGCGGCCAGCCGATCCGGCCCGGGGACGGGCGGCTCGCCCGTGCGTAAAAACACCAATGTTGCAGCAAGTGCATAAAGGTCGGAGCAAGGGCGCGCCGCGCTGGCGCGGTCGTACAGCTCGTGCGGGGAATAGCCGTCCTTCACCGCCATCGGCTCATCCGTACTGCGGGCATCCTCGGGCAGCGTGGGGCAGGCGGCCCCGAAGTCGATCAACATCACCTGATTGTCACTCGTCCAGATCAAGTTGTCCGGCGAGATGTCACGATGCAGGATGCCCTGCTCATGCAAGGCCCCCAAGGCCGCCAGCGTCTGACGCAGGCAACTGTCCATCATGTCGGGGGTGATCCGGTCCGGCGCGGTTTCACGCAGGGTCAGAAGGTCCAAGCCGTCCACGAAATCCATCGCGATATAGGCGGTGCCGTTTTCGCGAAAGACTTGATGAACCGGGACAATATTGCGGTGCTGAGAGCGCGCCAGCAAATGAGCCTCGCGCAGGAAGCTGCGCAGAACCGCCTTGTAGGTGCGCAGCTGCGCCGGGCCGCGCGGGCGCACCTGACCGGCCACCCGTTCAACGATTTCACCGGGGTAACATTCCTTGACCACCACACGGCGGTCCAGACTGTCACGCGCCAGATAGGTGATGCCAAACCCGCCCGCGATCAGCGATTGTTCGATCTGATATTGCCCCTGCAGCAAACGCGCACCGCAGGGAAGCTCATCCTGGTCACATGCCGCGATTTGATCCTGCGTCAGGTCAAAACCAGTGGACGGCGTAGACAGGCTCTGATGCAGCATGAACAGATCTCCGGGACCAACGAGCAGGTGAAGGGCCGCTCCGGCGTGGCAGAGCCGGAAGGGGCGGGCAGGTCGGGCCACGCTGCGAGGCAATCGGGGAGAAAAGGTGGCAATGGGAAGGCAAATGAGGCAAAGCCGCCTTGTTTTCGCCTTAATTTCCGCAATGTGTTTGAAAATATTGGATTAATTGCCTTTGGCTTCTTAACTATAGGTTAGTTAAAATTACCAAAACATGGGGTATTCTTCTGAGATTGCGCAAAGCGGGCGATAATTTCTCGCAAATAGCTGCGAGGGCGCCTGATGGCGTCCCGTGCGGGAATCTTTTCAGGTTATCACACTATTTATTCAATTTTTAATTGAAGGGCCGCAATGGCGCAGTCTCAATTAAGCGACCAGACCTGTCATCCGCCCTCGGCGGCCTCCCACAAGGCGGGATCAGGGGGCAAGGCAGCCCTGCTGCTCTGACGGTGCAGATGTGGTCTGCTTTGTGTCAGGGGATTGGGTCAAAGACCGCGCGGCTTTGCTCGGATGAGGCGCAGAGAGACGCTGTTCGATCTCTTTCATTGCGCGTTCTTCAAGCACGACTTCCCGATTGCGATGCTCTCGGTCGTTGACATCGCGGTCGCGCGCGCAATCGTCCACATAGCGGCGCAGCAATTCGGTGTAGAACTTCAGTTCAACCGTCTCGTCCTCGATCTTGCGCAGGCGCGACCGAACGGATTCCGTCGCGTGGCGATCCTCGAGGATGCGATCCAGATGCGAGGCGATATTGGTCAAGGGCGTGCAAATACTGTCCAAAGCCTGAACCGCCACACGTTCGCGATGCGGCAGCGGGGCGTGGTGGGCGAATTCATCCCGTTTAAACAAACGCGCAAGAGAGCCGATGAAATAAGCAAAGCGGATGGTGATGTAGCGCCCCCCATCCATCGCCTTGTTCACGAGCATCCGCATCCGAGCCACGACAGCGCCGCCCAAGGACTTGATCACATCCGGTTCGGTCAAGACCATCGGCGCGCCGACGGCCCGCTTGATCACGCTTTCCAGATAGTCAGCGAAATCCGGATGGAATACCTCGGCAATGGAGCGACGTCCGGCAAAATGCAGAGAGTTCTTCAATTCTTCGGAGTGGAGGCTGACGGAGGCCACCGATTGTTCCCGTCCTCCGGCGGCTTCCCGAATTTCCACCGTCAACATGTTGCCTGCGTATTCACTGACCTCATACACGACACGTCACCATATACTAATTAAATACCTGAGAAATACTCTATAGGTTGCGGCTTTGAAAACAAGTCTAGACAAGCGCAGCAAATGAAGGGGCAGGTTGCGCTATGGATTCGTTGCAATGGCGCATTTTATTCGCATGAATTCCGGGCGTTAATTTGTTTCCATTCAGAAATTTTTATTCCGCCTCGCATAATTTGGGGAGGCCTCTCATTGGCGCGAAAACGGGCGCGGCGATGGACAATGTCCCTCGGGCCTGACCGAAATCTGCTCAATCTGATGAAAATTTGCGCCGTGACCTCCGCGCGGGCGTGGAGGGCGAATCTACCTCTGCGGGTACACTAGGAGGGGCCTCAGATGACGGTGACGGTGACGCCGATAATGTCCTGCGTGAGGCCCTTGAAGATCGGCGTGAAGGTCACGGTTTTCTCGACCCCGTCGACGCTAAAGGGCTTGCGAATGCTGTCCCGCTTGCGAAAACACTCGGCCACCTGCGCGACCAGATTGGGCAGGTCTTCTGGGCAATGGCAGGCGCTGAGATGCGTGCCGCTCTTGGAAATCTCTTCCAGCTCGAAATACCGCCGGGCGGCGGCGGAGGCATGGCGGATCTGCAAGGCTGGGTCGACCACTAGGGTCGGGTAGGGGGTCGCATGCAGAATGGCGCCCAACTCAATCGTCAGCTGCTGGAGTTCGGTGGAGTTGATTTGCATCTCCTCATTCACCGTAATCAGCTCTTCGTTGGTGGCCTGAAGTTCCTCGTTCGAGGTTTCCAATTCCTCGTTTGTGGCCTGCAGCTCCTCATTGGTGGCCTGCATTTCTTCGTTCACCGATTGCAGTTCTTCATTCGAGGTCTGCAATTCCTCGATCGTTTGCTGCAGGGCTTCGCGCGTGGTTGCGATCTCGTCTTCGATCTGGCGCACGTAGCTCATGCGCTCATCCCCCGACAACTCCTCGGTCGACCGATTGCGGCTGCGGGCCTCGCGTTTCTCGACGGAGAACAGGACGTGATCTTCGCCCTCGCCATCCATCAACAAGGGATAGGCGCTGAGGCGGACCTGGTCGAAATCCGAACCGCCAATATTGTGCCACCGCCCAGATCGCGCGGAGCGGCTGCGCAGGCAGAGGGTAATCAGGCTGGAGGCCTCGGCGCGCAATTGTGCCTTGAGGATCTTGGTGGTGAGCCGCAACAGAGTGCTGTTTTCATTCAGCTCGGTGACATAGGAAATGTCGCCAATAACCCGGATGATTTCATTGTCGCGGGTGGCGATGAATCCGTTAGGCGCCAAGACGCGAGTCAGCGTCTCGAACATCTCGGCGGCTTGATTGCTGACCTGCGGGCGCGGTGGCGGCTGAATACCACGCGACATGGTCGATAGCGGCAGGAAATTCGCCGTCGATTGCACGCTTTGGCGCAGCCCACGCTTGGAATAGAGCTTATCCGGCAGAGATTGCGTCTCAAAATGCCCGTGCATGGCGCCCACGGTTTCCGAGGTGCCAAGGAACAGCTTGCCGTTTGCCACTAGCGCATAGGCCATGCGGGCCAGCACTTTTTCCTGCAGCGAAGACCCGAAATAGATCAGCAGGTTGCGCAGGCTGATCAGGTCCATATTGATGAACGGCGGGTCTTGAATGATGTTGTGCCGCGAAAACAGCACGACAGAGCGCAGCTGTTTGTCCACTTCCAACGTGTCGCCGCCGATGTGGAGGTAATTCTCGACATAGCCGCGGGGCACATCATTGGCTGCCGACAGAGGGTAGATGCCGCGCCGTGCCACATCCAGAGCTTGCGTGTCGATATCGGTGGCAAAGATCTGCAACCGTTCTTTGCTGATGTATTCCAGCCCGCCAAAGGCTTCGGCGAACAACATGGCGATGGAATAGGCTTCCTCGCCACTGGCGCAGCCGGCAACCCAGACCCGGATCTGGCGGTCCTTGTTCTCGTCCACGATCGACTTGATGGCCTTGGTCAGCGCATTGAACTGGGCCTGATCCCGAAAGAACCGGGTGACCGAGATCATCATGTCCTTATAAAGCGCATCCACCTCGGCATCATGCTCACGGCAGTATTCAACGTAGTCTTCGTAGAACTCGATATTCAGGGCCACCATGCGCCGGGCGATCCGGCGGTTGATGGTGGTCTCCTTATAGTCGCGAAAGTCCACGCCAGTGCGCGCCAGCAGGATGTGGTAGAGGTCCAACAGCTTGCGCGAGTTGCTGGCAAAATTCTGCAGGTCGGTCAGATCCCGCGGATTGTTCAAAATCCGCTGCAGCTGCTGGCCGATCATATCCGGCGCCATGGTGAGGTCGATGCAGCCGGTGTGGATCGCCGAGGAGGGCATCCCGTCATATTTGGCGGTGCTGGCTTCCTGCGCGATGGTGATGCCACCAACCTCGCGAATGGCGCGGATGCCATAGGCACCGTCGCTGCCGGTGCCCGCCAGAACAACGCCGACGCAGCGTTCGCCACATTCATCCGCAAGGCTTTTGAACAGACGATCCGCCAGCGGTTTCGGCGTGCCCGGATGGCCGCTCGGCTCTCGCAGGCTGAGGAGGCCTTGGTCCAGAACAACGTCGAAATTCGGCGGTGCGATATAGATCGTATCGGCTTGCGGGCGCACGTCTTGCTCGCCCAGTTCGATCACGGGCAGTTCCGTTTCGCGACCGATCAGCGACCACAGAAGGCTCTTGTGGGTGGGGGACATGTGCTGCGCAATAATATAGGCCGCGCCAACACGCTCAGGCAGGTTTTTCACCAGCTGAGTTGTCGCTTCCAATCCGCCCGCAGAGGCGGCTATGCCGATCATGATCGGTAGATCAGAGCTCGTCATGTCCCCTCACAGTTGTGCAGAACCCGGTCAGTCTTGCACTTAACCCCTCGCCAGTATGACGTCATCTGCGAGAATTTCCATCCGTCGACGCTTCTTCTTCCGGTTGTTTCAGATATTTGCTTGCTGTGCCAGCCTACAGTGGCCGCAATCCGGCCCCGTGCCGCAGAAAGTTCCGCCTGCGCTGGATGGGCAGGGCAATCTGCCTCACGCCTGCACCTCATGTCCGGCGATGATCTCGCAAAATGCTTTAAGCTTGAAGGTTTTTCCTTGCGCCCCCTTCTGGGCGGCAATACGGTCACGCCAAACGCGCATCACGCAGGCGGTCTCCGCCTGCCGGAGGAGAGGCTTAGCCAGATGAGCAACACGCCCTATAACCCCAGCCAGGACGGCGCAAAGATGGGCTTTGCGGATGCGATGTCCTATGGCGACTACCTGCATCTCGACGGGATTTTGACCCAGCAACATTGCCTGAGCGAAGCCCATGACGAGATGCTGTTTATCATCCAGCACCAGACCAGCGAGCTGTGGATGAAACTAGCGCTGCACGAATTGCAGGCTGCGCGCACCGCCTTGCAGCAAGGCCAGACGCCCGCGATGTTCAAAATGCTGGCCCGCGTCAGCCGCATCTTTGAGCAACTCAACAGCGCCTGGGACGTGCTGCGCACCATGACCCCGGCCGATTACACCCGGTTTCGCGAGGCTTTGGGGCCGTCCTCGGGCTTTCAGTCCTACCAATACCGGATGATCGAATATGTTCTGGGCAACCGGAACCCCAATATGCTGAAGCCGCATGAACATGTCCCCGAAGTCCACGCCATGCTGAGCGCGGAACTGGCGCGGCCGAGCTTTTATGACGAGGTGATCCGCTTCCTCTACCTCAGCCTCGATGGCCATACCGACAATATGCCGAGCCTCGACCTCGCCAGCCCTCATGCCCTCAACGAAGAGGTGCAGGCGCGCTGGCTGGAGGTCTACCGCGACATCGACACCCATTGGACGCTTTATGAGCTGGCTGAGAAACTAGTGGACCTTGAGGATTACTTCCGCCGCTGGCGCTTCAACCACGTCACCACGGTGGAGCGGGTGATCGGCTTTAAACGCGGCACGGGGGGCACCTCTGGCGTGCAATACCTGCGCCGGATGCTCAGCGTAGAGCTGTTCCCGGAACTTTGGACTTTGCGAGGCGATCTTTGACATGACCCAACTGCCCAAAAAACACCTGTTTGATCTGCCCGAAGGGTTGATCTACCTCGACGGCAATTCGCTCGGCCCCCTGCCCAAAGGCGCGGTGGAGCGTGCGGTGGGCACCCTGACCGATGAATGGGGCCAGCAGCTGATCAAGGCCTGGAACACCGCCGGCTGGATGGCGCTGCCGCAAAAGGTCGGCGACCGCATCGCTGGGCTGATCGGGGCGGCACCGGGGTCTGTTGCCACCGGCGACACGCTCTCGATCAAGGTCTATCAGGCGCTGGCCGCCGCGCTGAAAATGCGCCCCACCCGCCGGGTGATCCTGTCCGATACCGGCAATTTCCCCTCCGACCTCTATATGGCGCAGGGGTTGATTTCGACCATCGGCAAGGACTACGAGCTGCGCACCGTCGCCCCCGAGGAGGTCGCAGGCGCGATCACCGAGGATGTGGCCGTTGTGATGCTGACCGAGGTGGACTATCGCTCTGGCCGCCGTCACGACATGATGGAGATGACCCGTCTGGCGCAGGATGCTGGCGCAGTGATGCTCTGGGATCTGGCGCATAGCGCAGGTGCGGTGCCGGTCGATCTGACGGGCTGCAATGCCGAATTTGCGGTGGGCTGCTCATATAAATACCTGAACGGCGGCCCCGGTGCCCCGGCCTTTATCTACGCCCGCCCCGATATCGTGCTAGAGGTGGAGCCCGCACTGTCGGGCTGGCTCGGCCATGATGCGCCCTTCGCGATGGAGCCCGGCTACCGCCCCGCGATGACCACCGAGCGGCTGCGCGTTGGCACCCCGCCGATTGTGCAGCTCTCCATCCTCGATGCCGCGCTCGATGTTTGGGACGATGTGGATATGGCGGACCTGCGCTCTGCCTCGGTGGCGCTCTGCGAGACTTTCATTGCCGAGGTGGAACAGCGCTGCCCGATGCTGACCCTCGCCTCGCCCCGCGACGCAGCCGTGCGCGGCTCGCAAGTCTCCTTTGGCTTTGAGGACGGATATGCGGTGGTGCAGGCGCTAATTGATCGCGGCGTGATTGGCGACTTCCGCGCGCCCAATATCATGCGCTTCGGCTTTACCCCGCTTTATATCGACGAGGGCGACGTGATCCGCGCCGCCGAGATCCTGCAAAAGGTGATGGAGAGCGGCGCTTGGCAGGACCCAAAGTATCAGGTCCGGTCCCGCGTGACCTGATGTCGACCGAGATCGAGCGCCGGTTTCTTGTGGCCTCCCTCCCGGATCTTTCTGGGGCGGAGGCACTGACCGTGCGACAGGGCTATCTGACCACGCTGACGGACAGCACCGAACTGCGCCTGCGTCAAATGGGGTCGCGCTTCTACCTGACGCAAAAGGGAGGCGCAGGACTGGTCCGCAGCGAGCGTGAGGCGGAAATTTCAGAAGGCCAATTCGCAATCTTCTGGCCCGCCACCGAAGGGCGCCGGGTGGAGAAAACCCGCTGGCGTGGCAGTCTGGCGGATGGGGTGATCTTTGAGTTTGACCAATTCGAAGGCGCTTTGTCCGGGCTACAGCTGGTCGAAGTGGAGTTCGCCTCGACCACGGGGGCAGAGGCCTTTGTGCCGCCCGCGTGGTTCGGGGGCGAGATCACTGAGGATCCGCGCTATGGCAATAAGTGGATGGCAGAACACGGACTGCCGGACTAAGGCCGCGCCTCTTTAGCGAACTAAGAACGGGTGGTTTTCGGCAAAAGAGGAAGCTCTCCCGCCCCCAAAGCGCGCTTTGACCTGCGGCCAAACCCCACATTGGCGTTGGGCCAGATTTGTTAGTGCCGGGCATCTTGTCCCCTTGGGGGACAAGATGCCGCGCCGTGCCTTTCCATGGAAAGGCACGGCGCCACCCCCAACGGGAGCGGGGGCGGCTTTGCCGGTCCCGGCGACGGGCGGGAGCGCCCCCGGTCTTGCGGTGACGCTTCTGGGGCGAGCGACGGTCTAGGGCGCGCGGTGCAAAAGGTAGATATCCATCAGCCAGCCGTGATCCGCACGGGCCGCCGCGCGGGTGGTTAGGATCTGTTCCTGCACCTCGCTCAACGTTCCCGCGATATTGATCTCATTCGCCATGCCCGCATAGGCCGACCAATGGATCGTCACCTGGTCCGGCGCCGCCACGCTTTGGAACGAGCACTCGCCATCGAGCATCACCACCAGCGTATCGCAGCCCGCAGGCCAGCCCTCATCGCGCAGCCGCCGCCCCGTGGTGATTTGAACCGGCGCGCCGATGGTGTTGAGCGGCACCCCATGCGCCGCCGTCAGCGCCTGAATCGAGGTGATGCCGGGGATCACCCGCAGCGTGATCTCGCGTACCCGCGCCAGCCGCTCGGCGATCCGCATGGTGCTGTCATAGAGCGAGGGATCGCCCCAAACGAGAAAGCCCACACGGCCGCCCTCGGGCAGATGCGCGGCAATCGCGGCGCTCCAGACCTCGGCGATGGCGTCGTGCCAATCGTCCACCCGCTGGCGGTAATCGGCGGTCTTGGGATCGCGTACCGGCAGGTCAAAGCCGACGATCTTCGGCACCACTCTCGCGCCCTCCAAAACCTGCGCGCAGATCTCCTGTCTGAGCCCCGCGAGGTCGTCCTTGCCGGCGCCCTTTTGCGGGATCAGGATCAGATCCTGCGCTCGGATCGCCTCCACCGCCTCCAGCGTCAGATGCTTGGGGTTGCCGGTGCCAATGCCGATGAGGCTGAGGGTGATCATGCCGCGCCGCCTTTGCTCAGGCTCTCGTCGTCCGTATCGGCCAAAGGACCATAGAGGATCAGCACCGGCGCCGTTGTCTCCATCTTGCGCAGCACCTCCGGCAGCTCGCCCACCCGATAGCAGAACAGCTCCTGCTCGGGCGTCGAAATCCCCAGTGCGACCAGCGCATGGGTCTCAGCCGGCAGGCCCGCCTCCATCAGCTGCTCGGCCAGCGCGGCAAAGGTCCGCTTGCCCATATAGACCACCGTGGTCGCCTCAGGATCGGCCAGAGCGGCAAGGTTCAGCTTGTCCGGCAAACCGCCGGTCACATCGTGACCCGTGATGAACTGCAAACGCCGCGCGGTCAGCCGCCGGGTCAGCGGGATGCCCGCCGCCGCCGCCGCCGCTGAGGCGGCAGTGACGCCCGGGATGATCTCATAGTGAATGCCCGCCGCGCGCAGGGCGGTCAGCTCTTCCTCGAGGCGGCCAAAGACGCCCGAGTCGCCGGATTTCAGCCGCACCACATGGGCGCCGGAGCTGGCATATTCCACCAGCAATTGGCTGACATGGTCCTGCTTGGGCGACGGGCGGCCGGCCCGTTTGCCGACCCCCACCAGATCCGCATCCTCGCGCACATGGGTCAGGATCGGCCCTGCCGAGAGATCGTCGAACAGCACCGCATCCGCCGCCTCCAACCGTTTCACCGCCTTTACGGTCAACAGCTCCGGATCGCCGGGGCCAGAGGAGACAAAACTGACAAAGCCGCTCATGCGCGCTCTCCCGTGATGAGGTGGAAGAAGGTGCCGGTCACATGGCCTTTGACCGAGCCAGTCTCGGGCACCGGATTGCCATCGGCGTCCATGACGCGGGCCAGCGGCGCGTCCGGCTCGTCCAGAATGGTCGAGTAATGGAACTCATGGCCACGCAGATAAGCGCCTCGGTCAAAGCCCGGCATCGACGCCTGCAGCTCCGCCCGGCGATAGCCAAGGTGGAATTTGCGCTTCTCGTAGGAGGTCACGAGGCCAAGGAGCCCCGCCATCTGGTGCCGGTTGCCCTCCTTGTCGATCAAGGCCTCGCCGAGCGCCATATAGCCGCCGCACTCGCCATGCACCGGTTTGGTGGCGGCATGTTTCGCCATGCCCGCCCGCCAGTTTGCCGCCGCCGCAAGGGTGCCGCCGTGCAGTTCGGGATAGCCGCCGGGCAGCCAGACCAGATCGGCATCCGCCGCCGGGGCCTCGTCATTGAGGGGCGAGAAGGGCAGGATCTCCGCCCCCGCCGCGCGCCAGCCTTCTAAGAGATGCGGATAGGTAAAGGAAAACGCCGCATCCCGCGCCAGCGCGATGCGTTGCGCGGGCGGGTGGGGCAGGGCGCGCGGGGTGGGGGCCGCCGCCGAGCTCGCCACCGCGCGGATCGCGTCGAGGTCGACGTTCTCGCGTAGGAAAGTGGCATAGCCGGCAATCGCTGCCTCAAGGTCGGGATGTTCAACCGCTTGGATCAGGCCCAGATGCCGCTCTGGCAGGGTCAGATCGCCGCGCCGAGGCAGCGAGCCCAGCACCTTGACGCCCGCGCGCTCCATCCCCAACCGGGTGAGGCGGTCGTGCCGGGGGCTGGCCACCCTGTTCAGGATCACCCCGGCAAAGGGCAGATCGGGGTTATACATCTTGAACCCAAGCGCGGTGGCGGCGGCAGATTGCGCCTGCCCGCCCACGTCGATGACCAAGACAACGGGCCAGCCCATCCGCAGCGCGGTCTCCGCCGAGGAGCCAAAGCCCGATTGCCCGCGCGTCGCCACCCCGTCGAACAGCCCCATGGAGCCTTCGCCGACGCAGATATCCGCGCCCAGGGCTTGGGTGGTCACCGCGTCCAACAGCGCGCCATCCATCGCCCAGGTATCCAGGTTGAACGAGGCCCGTCCGGCGGCGGCAAAGTGGAACGCGGGGTCGATATAATCCGGCCCGCTTTTGAAGGGCTGCACGGTCAGGCCATCTTCGGCCAGTGCCCGTAGGAGCCCCAGCATCACGGTGGTCTTGCCAGTGCCAGAGGAGGGGGCGGAGATCATCAGACCCTTGGGGAAAGTGGTCATGTTGCCTCCCCGCGTACCGTCAAGTCCCGTCCGACCGCAAGGCCGGACAGCGCCCGAGCCTCCCCCCGGGAGGGCGCTTTCGCACCCAACCAGGCTCGGGCGCTGTCCTTGGGTTGTGTCAGCAGCCGATCAATCATCCCCTTCGCTCCACTCGGACCAGGGGCTGTCCGCGCTTTGCGGGCGGTAGCGGCGGTCGTATTCCGCGCCATAAAGACAGCTCTCCGCAAAATCTTCCGCGCCGAGAGCTTGACCGACGAGGATCAAAGCTGTGCGCCCGCGTGCGCCCTCGGTGGCCTCGATCACCGTGCCCAGAGTGGCCTTGATGATCTTTTGATCCGGCCAGCTGGCGCGCCAGACGATCGCCACCGGGCAGTCGGCGCCATAGGCGGGCGTCAACCGCGCCACCACATCATCCAGCACATGCACCGAGAGGTGGATGGCCAGCGTCGCGCCGGTGCGGGCGAAATTCTCCAGCGTCTCGCCCTCAGGCATCGCCGAGGCACGCCCCGAGGTGCGGGTCAGCACCAGCGATTGCGCCACGCCGGGCAGGGTCAACTCGGTGCCAAGGGCCGCTGCCGCCGCCGCAAAGGCCGGCACGCCGGGGGTGATGTCATAGGGGATGTTCAACTCGCGCAGGCGGCGCAGCTGCTCGCCCATCGCGGACCAGACCGATAGGTCGCCGGAATGCAGCCGCGCAATATCGTGACCCGCCGCATGGGCGGCGCTGATCTCGGCCATGATTTCATCCAGCGACAGGGGCGCGGTGTTGATGATCTTGGCGCCTTCGGGGCAATGGCTCAGCAGCGCCTCGGGCACCAGCGAGCCGGCATAAAGGCACACCGGGCAGGCCGCGATCAGGTCGCGCCCACGCAGGGTAATCAAGTCGGCAGCGCCCGGTCCGGCGCCAATGAAATGAACGGTCATCTCTCTATCATCTCCGCAAGAGCCACGGTGGCAAGCCCGTCCGTGGTCACATATCTGGTCTGGATCAGCCGCGCACCTGTGCCCGCGCCCACAAGCGCTGCTGCCTCGGCCACTGATCCGGTGTTGAACCGCGCGTGGATGCGCGGCGAAAAGGTTGGGGTCGCGACCCCGGCGATCTGGTCGTCTTCAAGGGGCTCGACGTGAAGGGCCTCGCGGTGGGCAAAGGCCTGAAACACGGGGCTTTCTGCTTTGCGGCGCAGGGTTACCACTCGGTCAGGACGCTGTTGCAGCGCAGCAAAGGCCTCGGCAAGGCTGGCCTCGGTGGCGCGATTGGAAAAGCCAAGGCCCGCGATAATCATCGGGTGACACTCCATTGGATCACCGGACGGGCACGCTCCCAGCCGCGCATGGAACCCAAGGGACCGGCCTCGGCAAGTTCCACCTTCAACAGATGGCCGCCCCAGGCGGCTTGCGCCTGCATCAACAGGGTCTCGGTCTCCAGCGTGACGCCATTGGCCACAAGGCGGGTGCCTTCGGGCAGGATCTCCCAAAGGTGGTCAAGCAGCGCTTGGCTGCCGCCACCGCCGATAAAGATGCAATCGGGCAGCGGCTGGCCCTGCAAGACCTCGGGCGCGCGCCCTTCCACGGCGGTCAGCCGATGGGCGAGGCCGAAATCTTCTGCGTTGCGGCGGATATTGACCAATCGGTCAGGGCGCGCCTCAAAGGTTGTTGCGGTGGCACCGCGCGCGGCAAGGCACCATTCCACCGAGACGGAGCCAGAGCCGCCGCCGATGTCCCAGAGGTGCTCGCCCACCCGCGGCGCCAGCGCCGAGAGGGTCAGGGCGCGGATCGGGCGTTTGGTGATCTGCCCGTCGCTGGCAAAAAGCCCATCCTCCAGACCGGAGGCCTGCGGCAGACCTTGGCCTGAGGCCTCAATCGCGGCCACCGCGGGGGCGTCGATCTCGGTTAGGTCAAAGCCTGCGGCGGCGGTGGCGCGGATCATTTGCTTCGGCCCGCCGAGACGTTCGAGCAGGGTCAAAGCGCTCTCACCAAAGCCGATAGAGCAGAGATACTCTGCCAGCTCCGCCGCTGCGTCCCCATCGCGCAGAGTGCAGATCGCGCGCACCCCGCGCCCCAAGAGAGGCCGCAGCCGGGCATAGGGCGCGGCGTGCAGACCGAGGCAGAGGGTGTCCTCCAGCCGCCAGCCGAGCGCATTGGCCGCAAGGGCAAAACAGGAGGGCGCCGGGTGAGAGACCCACTCGCCGCGCTCGAGATCGCGCAGGAGGCTGCCGCCCGCGCCGTGCCAGAAGGGATCGCCGGAGGCCAGCACCACAGTGGCCCGCCCGCGCGCCGCCAGTACCGGCGCGGTGGAAAAGGGCACCGGCCAGCTTTGCCCGCGCGCGCCAGCGCTGACCAGCTCGAGATGACGCGGTCCGCCGATGATGATTTCTGCGGCGCGAAGTGCGGATCGGCTTGCATCCGACAGGCCTTCGAGGCCATTTTCCCCGAGCCCGATCAGGGTGAGCCAGGGGCGCGCGGCGTCTCGTGTCAGAGGATCAGACATGACCAAACTCCTGCTTCTGGGCGGTACCACCGAGGCCTCGCGATTGGCGGCGCATCTGGCCGAAAGCTGGGTTTCCGGCGATCCGGTGGCCGGGCGTCAGGCGGTGTTTTCCTACGCCGGCCGCACCGCGCGCCCGGCAGCGCAGCCCTTGCCCTGCCGCGTCGGCGGCTTTGGTGGGGTGCCCGGTCTTGTCGACTATCTGCGCCGCGAGGGGATCAGCCATGTGGTTGATGCCACACATCCTTTTGCCGCGCAGATGAGCCGCAATGCGGTTCTGGCCTGCGCTGAGGCTGGGGTGCCATTGGCGGCTTTTGAGCGCCCCGCTTGGGTCGCGGGAGAGGGCGATCTCTGGACCCATGTGAGCGATATGGCGGGCGCGGCTGCGGCCCTGCCGGAGGCCGGCGCGCGGGTGTTTCTGGCGATCGGCAAGCAGCATGTGGCGGAGTTTGCGGCCAAGCCCCGGAACCACTACTTGCTGCGGCTGGTGGATCAGCCCGAGGCTCCTCTCGCGCTGCCCGATGTCAGCGTCATCGTCGCCCGTGGCCCCTTTGACGCCGCTGAGGACGAGGCCCTGATGCGCAGTCACAAGATCACCCATGTGGTCGCCAAAAATGCCGGCGGTGCGGGCGCCGAGGCCAAGCTGGTGGCCGCGCGCGCACTCGCCCTGCCGGTCGTGATGATCGACCGACCGCAGGTGCCGAAGCGCTGCGTGCTGGGCACGCTGCAAGAGGTGATGCGCTGGTTGGATCACGGCGCTTAGGTGTCCTTCGCCGTGGTAATCTGACCGGGCTGATGACCGGGCGCAAAACGCGGCGTGTAGACATAGGGCCCAATGCGGCGGGTGTCGCGGTTGCCGACGATCACCACGGTGCGCATATCGGCCATCTCGGGGCGCGCGTCGCGCAGGCTCACAGTATTGAGCGCCTGACCCGGCTTGGTCACATCGCGGGCAAAAGTGATCAGCGTGTCCGGCCCGCAGGCCTCGCGCAGTACCTCAAGCGCGCGTTCAAACTGATGCGGGCGCGATTTCGAGCGCGGGTTGTAAAAGGCCATCGCCAGCCCCGCCTCGCCCACCAAGCGCAGGCGATGCTCGATCAGCTCCCAAGGCTTCAGGTTGTCGCTGAGGTTGATGGCGGCGAAATCATGCCCCAAAGGCGCGCCAATCGCGGCGGCGGCGGCGAGCATCGCGGTGATGCCGGGCAGCACGCGGATCTCTAGCTCCAGCCAGTCGGGATGCGCCTTGGAGCCCGCCTCCAGCGCCTCAAACACCGCCGAGGCCATGGCAAAGACGCCCGGATCGCCGGAGGAAACCACCACGACGCGGCCCCCCGCCGCGGCCATCTCCAGCGCATGAGTGGCGCGGTCCACCTCAACGCGGTTGTCGCTGGCGTGCAGGGTGAGGCCGTCGCGCGGGGGCACCCGCTCCACATAAGGAATATAGCCGACCACATCGGTGGCCTCGGCCAGGATGTCCTGCACTTCGGAGGTTACCATTCGGTCAGCGCCGGGGCCGAGGCCTGCGATGACCACCCAGCCTTTTTGAGCCTCAGTCATGGGCGGCGTCCTTGTCCGTGCAGCAGCACGATGGAGAAATAGGGCACCTCGCCACTGATCTCGGTCAGCTTCTGCACGGACTGCTTGGGCATAGTGCCGCGTTCGACCAGCCAGGCGTCCTCAAGGCGGCCAGCGGCCTCCAGCGCGCGGCGCAGTTTCGGCAGGTTGCGGCCGATCTTCATCACCACAAGGGCGTCGGTCTCGGCGATGCGCTTGGTCAGCTCTTCTTCCGAAAGGGTCGCCATCGCCACCGTGAGCACGTCATCGCCCCAGGTGATCGGCTGGCCCGTCGCGGTCCAACAGCCGGACATGCCGGTGATGCCGGGGATGATCTCCACCTCGGCGCGGCCCGCAAGGCGGGTGTGCAGATGCATGAAGGAGCCATAGAGGAAGGGATCGCCCTCGCAGAGCACCACGACCGTCTCCGTCGAGGCGATCTCGGCCAGGGTATCGGCCCATTGGTCGTAAAAGGCGGCGAGCTGGCGGTTGTATTCCGGGTCGGAGAAATGGATCTCGGTGGTGACCGGGTATTCCATCGGGTATTCGGTGACGCCTGCGGGTAAGATGCCCTCGACGATGGCGCGCGCTTGGCCCGCGCGGCCGGCCTTGCGGAAATAGGCCACATGGGCAGCCGATTGCAGGGCGCGCCAGGATTTGACGCTCATGAGTTCCGGATCACCGGGGCCGAGGCCGGCGCAGATCACTTTGCCCTTGGCGGGGCTTGGGGTCGCTTCAGCCATAGTCATTCCTTCCACGAGGCCAGCGCGTTCACCGCCGCAACGGTGATGGCGGAGCCGCCGAGGCGGCCTTTGACGATCATCGAGGGCACCGGGAGGTCCTCCATCAGCGCGTCTTTCGATTCCATCGCGCCGACAAAGCCGACCGGGCAGCCGATGATCGCGGCGGGGCGCGGGCAGCTCGGGTCTTTCAGCATGTTGAGGAGGTGGAACAATGCGGTGGGCGCATTGCCGATGGCGACCACCGCGCCGGCCAGCTTGGGGCGCCACAGCTCAAGCGCGGCAGCGGAGCGGGTATTGCCCATTTCCTTGGCCATCTCGGGCACTTTGGGGTCGCGCAGGGTGCAGATCACCTCGTTGTCGGCAGGCAGGCGCGGGCGGGTAATCCCTTCGGAAACCATATAGGCATCGCAGAGGATCGGCGCGCCCTGTGCCAGCGCGGCGCGGGCGGTCTCGGCCATGCCGACGGAAAAGCGCACGTGTTCCTCAAGCCCGACCATGCCGGCCGCGTGGATCATGCGGACCACCACGACCTCTTCGTCCTTTGTAAAGCGGGCGAGGTCGGCCTCGCGGCGGATGGTGGCAAAGCTCTCGGCATAGATCTTGGCGCCGTCGGTCTCGTAGGTGTGCAGCATGTCAGATGTCTTTCGTCAACAGGTCCGGCGTGGCGCATAGGGCGGCGGCGGAGAGATGGGGGCGGGCGGGGGCCGCATCGGCGCGCCCCTTGCGGATGAGGTCAAAGGTCTCGGGGCCGGTGGCGGTCAGCGTCAAATCGGCAGGTTTCGGGTGGGCGCAGCCCTTGGCGCAGCCGGAGACATGCAGGCTGAGGCCCGCAGGCAGGTGCGGCGCCAGATCGCGGGCGAGGGCGCGGGTCTGCGAAAGCGCCTGCAGGCACCCGGGCGCTCCGGTGCAGGCGCTGACTTGCAGGCGCGGATCCGTTGCACTGTGGATCAGGCCGGGCAGGGGCGCTGCGACGCGGGCGTCCTCGATCAGCAGCATCCGCCAGGGCGTGAGGCGCAGGGGACCAAGGTCGGCGAGGGTCGCAAAGGTCTCAGCGCTGATCTGGCCGAACTCCAGCGCCACGAGGGAGCCGGTGGGCGTCTCGCCGGGCCGTGGGCGGGGGGCACCCTTTGCAACGTCGGCGTCATGTGCCTCGGGGGCAGCGCGGCGCGTGAGCAGGGCCTGCATTCTTCCCCGACCCTCCGACGCGCCGCCATGGGCGAGGAACCAGCGGGCGAGGGTGAGGGCCTCGGATGCCGCGCTCTCCGGTGTCACCTCCAGCGCCACATCGGCGCCATCGGCGCGCAGGGTCAGGCACTCGCCCTCACCTTCGATGCGGATATCAGCGGCGATGTCTTGCAGAAGGGGCGCGGCACCCGCATCCACCGCAAAGCCGAATTTGCCGGGCAGGGCGAGGTCTTCGGCGGCAGCGAGCTGTGCCGCAAGATCCAGCGCGATGTTGTGGCTGCGGTCGCCCGCCTGCCAGAAGGGCGTCAGCAGGATGTTGCGGCGCGCCTCAGCGCTGGCGTCCTGCTCCACCAGCCCAATGTCTTGCAGGGCGGCGATCAGATCCGGGTGGGCTTCGGGGCGGACGCCGCGCATTTGCAGGTTGGCGCGGGCCGAGAGATCTAGGATGCCATTGCCAAACCGCTCCGACAGCTCCGCCACCGCGCGGGCCTCGTCAGAGGACAGACGTCCCAGCGGCGCGCGGATGCGCACCACTAGCCCGTCGCCGGACATCATTGGGCGCAGCGCGCCGGGGCACCAGCCGTAGACTTTGGGTTCAGCCGCACTCATGCTGCGCCCTCCAGCGAGGCGAGGATGAAGTTGCGCCGGGTCACCCAAAGACCCGCCTCGCGCAGGGCGCGGAAGCGGTCCCACATAGCCTGCAGCGCCGCCGGATTCTCGCGTTCCAAAAAGGCGACCAGATCCTCGCGCCCCAAAGTGGCCTCGAAATAGAGGTCGAACAGATGGGCGGGCACCACTTGCGCCAGATGGGCAAAGGCCGCCATGTGGTCGAGCGTCGCCGCGATTTCGGCCGCGCCACGAAAGCCGTGGCGCATCATCGCGGTCGCCCATTGCGGATCGGCAGCGCGGGCACGGGTGACGCGGGCGATCTCCTCTTGCAAGGAGCGCGCCTGCGGGCGGTCCATGCGAGTGGCGTCCATATGGTAGAGCGCCGGGGTCTTGGCGCCGAGCCGCTGCATGGCGGCGGCAAAGCCCGCCTCATGGGCGGCGTAATCCGAGGCGACAAGCACGTCGGTCTCGGCCAGATCCTGCAGGTGGACAAAACTGTCGGCGCTCTGCAGGCGATCCTCCAGCGCGGCGCGGGCCTCGGTGATTTCGCCCTTGGAGTCGATCGCATGGGAGGAGGCGGCCAGCCAAGCCTCGCCCGCAGCGGCGCGGGCTTCTTCGGTGTAGGTGTCGAGGTGCTGGGTCATGCCAAGGCCATAAAGGCCCGGTTTGGGGCCAAATACCCGGGGCGTGGTCTTGCGATAGGGGTTGTCGCTCGGGTCTTCCTCGCGGGCGCTGAGCGCCTCGGCGGCGGCTTCAAACATCTGCGCAAGGCCGGGAAAGACATCGCGGAACAGGCCAGAGACCCGCAAGGTCACATCGATGCGCGGCCGTCCCAAAAGCGCCAGCGGCACCACCTCAAAGCCGGAGACCCGCTCGGACCCCTCGTCCCACAGGGGCGCAAGGCCTGCGAGATGCAGCGCCATGGCGAATTCCTCGCCCGCCGTGCGCATGGTGGCAGAGCCCCAGAGGTCGACCACCAAGCCCTTGGGCCAGTCGCCATGATCCTGAAGGTGGCGGCGCAGCAGCTCTTCCGCGAGTTTCACCCCCTGTCCATGCGCCGCCCGCGACGGCACCGCGCGCGGGTCCGTGGTAAAGAGGTTGCGCCCCGTGGGCATCACGTCCGACCGCCCCCGGTAGGGGGAGCCAGAGGGGCCGGGAGCGACCAGCTGGCCCGCCAGCGCCTCCATGAGGCCACGCATCTCAGAGGCGCCATGGGCGCCGCTGCCGAAGATATGTAGCCCCTCGCCGTATTGGCTTTCCTTGATGTCGCAGACAAAGCGGTCGATGCGGGTGATCGCCTCCGCCGCCGAAGCGGTGGCGGGGATGCCGAGGTCATCCTCCACCCCGGTGCCCTGCGCCTCGGCACGGATATCGGCGATAAGCCGGTCGCGGCGGGCGGGGTCGAGCCCGTCGGCGGTGGAATATTCATCGAGCAGGCTCTCAAGCCGCCCCATGCCGGCAGGCAGGCTGGTCTCGGCCAAGGGGGGCGGCATATGGCCCAGCGTCAGCGCGCCGATGCGGCGTTTGGCCTGCGCGGCCTCGCCGGGGTCATTGACGATAAAGGGGTAGAGCACCGGCAGTTTGCCCACCAGAACCTCGGGCCAGCACTGACCGGAGAGGGCCACCGCCTTGCCCGGCAGCCATTCGAGCGTGCCATGGGCGCCCACATGCACCAGCGCATCGGTCTGGCTCTGGAGCCAAAGGTAGAAGGCGACATAGCCATGGCGCGGGGTGCGCTCAAGGTCATGATAGTCGTCGTCACGCACCGCCACATCGCCGCGCTCGGGCTGCAGGGCGATCAGCGCCTTGCCTGCGTTGAGGGCGCGGAAGTGGACCTGTCCGTCGCGGATCGCCGGGTCCGTCTCAGGCGCGCCCCAAGCGGCGGTGAGCTCCTCGCGCAAGCTCTGCGGCAGGCTCTCCAGCGCGGCAAGGTAGTCCGCCAGCGGCCAGGTCAGGGTCTCGTCGGTCAGACGTGCGCCAAGGTCGCCCTCGGGCGTCACCGCGTAACCCTCTGCCGCCAGCGCGACGAGGATCGCCTGCGCCGAGGCCAAAGCATCAAGCCCCACCGCATGGGCGATGTTGTAATCGCGCCCCGGATAGGTCGAGAGCACCAGCGCGAGGCGTTTTTCGGCCGGCTTAAGGCGGGCGAGGCGCAGGTGGGCCTCAACCCGGTTCAGCGCCGCCTCCACCCGCTCGGGGTCAGCGCGGTGGGTGAAGCGGGAATATTCCAGATCGGGGTCGCGCTTGGTTGGTGATTTGAAGCTGACCACCCCGGCAAAGAGCCGCCCGTCCACCTCGGGCAGGACGACGTGCATCGCGAGGTCCGCAGGCGAGAGGCCGCGATCGGCCAGCGCCCAATCCTTGCGCCGCGCGGTGGAGAGCGCCACTTGGAACACCGGGCAGCCGGTCAGGCTGAGGGGCGAGGCGCTGCCATCGCGCCCCTGCGCGGAAAAGGCGGTGGCGTTGAGGATCGCGGCGGGCTTTAGCGCGGGCAGCTCGGCGCGGAGCCAATCCACCGCAGCGGCGGATTTGAGGCTGGGGGCAAAGGCGCCATAGGCCGCATAGCCGCGCGCGCGCAGGCCTTTGATCAGCGCATCCACCGGGGCCGTGTCGGCGGAGGTGAGGTAGGAGCGGTAGAAACTGACCAGCACCAAGGGCTTGTCCATCGCGGGCAGGGTGCTGAGGGCACCAGCCTCGGGGTCGTAGAACCCATAGTCGGGCACGGTCTTGCGCCCGGTCACAGGCCCTGCGTAAAGCCCCGCCGCCAGTGCCAGCTGCGCCAAGGCCGCCTGTGCGGCCACAGCCCCCCCCGCATCACAAAGCGCCTGCAGGCGGCGCAGGGTGGAGACGGGCAGGGTGGAAAGCTCATCGAGGCGCGGGTCTTCCTGACCATCCGCGGGCAGCACGGCGAGCGCGATGCCCTTGCGGCGGGCGAGGTCTTGCAGGGTGGCTAGACCATAGGACCAATAGCTCTCGCCGCCGATCAGCCGCACCAAGACGCCCTTGGCGCCTTCCAGCGTTTGTTCGGCGTAGACATCGACCGAGAGCGGGTGCTTCAGCGCCACAAGATTGGCGAGCCGGGTCGAGGGCAGCCGGTCCCGTCCGCGATGCCAGCCTGCGGCAAAGGCGCCGAGGTCACTGTCGGAAAAGGACAGCACCACCAGATCGCCGGGGGTCTGCCCGACGTCAAAGGGGGTGTCTGTTTCTCCGAGCCCGTGGCTTTCGCGGAAGACGACGTGCATTGGGTTTAGGTCCGTTGTGTCGCGGTGAGGGCAGTCCCCGGCCGCGGTTGGGGGTGAAGCGCCCTCCCAGGGGGGAGGGTCGGGCGCTGCCCGGCGTCTCCGCCGGGCGGGACCTCATGGCGAGAGGCCCGCGCCCTTGGGTCTTGGGATCAGGCCCCGAGGTCGGCGTGGATGCCTGCGGCGTCGATGTTATCATGCTCGGCAATCACCACGAGCTGGGTTTTGCGCGGCTGCGCGCCCCAGGGTTGGTCATATTGCGCGCGCAGACGTTCGCCCACGGCTTGCACCAGCATTCGCATCGGTTTTCCTTCCACGGCCACGTAGCCCTTCACGCGCAGGATATTGCGGGTGCGGGCCATCTCGATGATCCGTTTTTGCAGATCTTCCGGGGCGGATACTTCGCCCATTTCGACCACGATGGACTCAAAATCGTCATGTTCGTGGTCGTGGTGGCCGTCATGGTGGCTCGGGCGGGCGTCGAGGTCGTCTTCGGCGGCGGCTTCAAGGCCGAGGATCACACGCGGGTCGATGACGCCTTCGGTCATCGGCAGGATCGGCAGCTTGCGCGGCGCTTCGGCCTCGATCACGGCGCGGGCCTTCTCGATGCCCTCTTCGCCGGCGAGATCCGCCTTGGACAGGAGAACGATATCGGCGCAGGATATCTGATCCTCAAACACCTCAGACAGAGGGGTTTCGTGGTCGATGCTGTCGTCCGCCTCGCGCTGGGCCTGCACCGCGTCGAGATCGGGGGCGAATTGACCCTTGGCCACAGCCTCGGCATCGGCCAGCGCAATCACGCCGTCCACGGTGATGCGCGAGCGGATCGCGGGCCAGTCGAAGGCTTTCAACAGCGGCTTCGGCAGTGCCAGACCGGAGGTCTCGATCACGATATGCTCCGGCGCTTCGGGCAGGGCCATCAGTTGTTCGATTGTCGGGATGAAGTCGTCGGCGACGGTGCAGCAGATGCAGCCGTTGGCCAGCTCCATGATGTTTTCCGCCGGGCAGTTTTCATCCGCGCAGGATTTCAGAATGTCACCATCGACGCCGGCGGTGCCGAACTCGTTCACCACCACGGCAAGGCGCTTGCCCTGCGGGTTCTGCATCAGGTGACGGATGAGGGTGGTTTTGCCCGCGCCGAGAAAGCCAGTGATGACGGTGACGGGGATCTTGTTGAGGGTGCTCATGAAAAATCAGTCCTTTGCAGCAGGGTCTGCGGAGAGGTCTACACCGGGCATCTCCACAGGCGGGATGCGGGCGATGGATTGCTTGCGGAACACAACGGGGCGTTCGCGCCAGGGCACAAAGCCGTCCTCGGTCGCGGCATAGGCTGCAGCGCCAGCGAGGATCTCGTCAAGATGGGTGGCGGGGTCCAGATCGCCGTAGACATAGCTCCACCGTTCCGGGCCACCGGAGAGGTGCAGCGTGCAGGAGCGGGTGCAGGCGGAGAGGCACTCCACCCCGCGCACGGTCACGCCCTCGGGCAGATCTGCCTCAGCCAGGCTTTGGGCGAGGATATGGCCGGGGCGCAGGGCGTCCGGGTCACTGCCTGCGGGGCGGCAGGTGGTGCAGACGGTCAGAACGACCGGCGATGTGGTCTGGGGGGTGCCCATGGCCTATGTGTCCTCCTCGCAGGCGGGAAAAGGGGCAGGCCAGAAGGGGGCGTCGCGCGGATGCGTGTTGCCCTCGCCCGGTCGCGGAACACCCCGTCCGCCGGTTCACGTCATCCGTTGGCAGGTCTCCCGGCTTGCGGATGCCAGTCTTGACCCCGGAGGGCAAAAGGCTGACGGTCTTCCCACCTTCCCGGCCTTTTGCCCGATGGGCGGCGGCCAGTGGCGTCTGGAGACCTCTCCGGTCACGGTCGCGGGGGCGGCTGTGCTTTGGACTTGTGCGCCATACTGCGGCGGACCTGCCCTGTCACATTCCCTCTTCGCCCGAAGGAGAGACCTTCGGGAACCAACGCAAACCCCCTTGCGCCATGGGGCATGTCTTTGTCAAGAGAGGGGGCTAAAGCCGCAAGGAGTGAGACGTTGAGCGACCAGACGACCCCAAAGCCCGAAAGCGACATTTCCGAAGAGGAAGCGGCACGGCACGCCTCCAAGATGGCCAAAAAGAAGGCCGCGCGGGATAAAATGATGAAAACGAAGGATGGCGAAAAAGGTCTGATCATCGTGCATACCGGGCCTGGGAAGGGGAAATCCTCGTCCGGATTCGGCATGATCATGCGTTGCATCGCCCATGGGATGCCCTCGGCCGTAGTGCAGTTCATAAAGGGCGCTTGGCAGACCGGGGAGCGGACCTTGATCGAGGAGCATTTCTCGGATCTCTGCCAGTTCTACGCGATGGGCGAGGGCTTCACCTGGGAGACGCAGGATAAGGCGCGCGACATCGCGGCGGCGCGGGCAGGCTGGGAGAAGGCCAAGGAGATGATCCTTGATGAACGCAACACTATGGTCTTGCTCGACGAGATCAATATCGCGCTGCGCTATGACTATCTCGACCAGCAGGAGGTGCTGGAGTTTCTGGTCGAGCATAAGCCGCCGATGACCCATGTGGTGCTGACCGGGCGCAATGCGAAGGAAGAGCTGATCGAGATTGCCGATCTGGTGACCGAGATGACCCAAGTGAAGCATCCGTTCCGCGCCGGGATCAAGGCGCAGAAGGGCGTGGAATTCTGAAGGCTTTGGGGCTTGGGCCGGCGCGGGGATGCGAGGCTCTGCCTCGCGCTCCGGGATATTTTTAAGAAGATGAAGAGGCGCGGGTGCGCCCTTTTTGTTGGGTCTTCTTATGTCAGGAAGTCTGACCTATTGTTTCGCGCGCGAAACATTGGGGCAGGCGTGTTGATACTTTTTATGCGCGTTGCGGGAAGTGCGGGCGCATAGATCTAGCGCGCCCGCAACAGCGGTTTACTTGGAGGTAAGCTCTAGGCGGAGAGGGCAGCGACTTTGCCGCGCACGTAGGCGTCGACTGCGGCGCAAGCGTCCCCGGTGAGGCGCAGACCAAGTTTGGTGCGCCGCCATAGGAAGTCCTCGCCCGTGCGCACCCATTCACGGGAGATCGCCCAGTCTAGCTCGCGGGCTGTGATGGTGGCGCCGAAGTCTTGGCCGAGATCGGCGGCAGAGGTGGCCTCGCCCAGCACGGCCCAAGCCTCGGTGCCATAGGCGCGGATCAGGCGGCGGGTGGCATAGGCGGAGAGGAAGGGATAATCCGCCGCGAGTTTTTCGCGCAGGTCCTGCACGCCTTCGACCGGGAAGTCGCCGCCGGGCAAGGCGACACCTGCGGTCCAGTCTTTGGCCAGCGTCGGGAAGACTTCGCCGATTTTCTCCAGCGCCGCTTCGGCCAGTTTGCGGTAGGTGGTGATCTTGCCGCCAAACACGTTGAGGAGCGGCGCCTGCGTCTTGTCCAGCGTCAGCACGTATTCGCGGGTCGCAGCAGAGGCGGAGCTGGCGCCGTCGTCATACAAGGGGCGCACGCCGGAATAGGTCCAGACGATCTGATCGCGGGTCACGGGCTTGGCGAAGTAGTTTGAGGCGAAGGCTACCAGATAGTCCTGTTCCGCCTCGGTGCAGACCGGCTTGGTCTCCGGGTTCGGATGGTCCGCATCGGTGGTGCCGATCAGGGTAAAGTCTTCCTCATAGGGAATGGCAAAGATGATCCGCCCATCCTGACCCTGGAAGAAGTAGCAGCGCCCGTGGTCGTAGAGTTTCGGCACCACAATATGGCTGCCGCGCACCAGGCGCACATTCTCGCGGCTGTTCTGGCCAAGCTTCTGGCGCAGCACATCGGCGACCCAAGGCCCGCCCGCATTGACCAGCATCTTGGCGCGGCGGATGCTCTCCACCCCGGTGGTGACGTCCTTGAGGGTGATCTCCCAATGGTCGGCGTGGCGGATGGCGCCGGTCACCTCGGTGCGGGTCAGGATCTCGGCACCGCGCGCTTGGGCGTCGCGGGCGTTCAGGACCACGAGGCGGGCGTCTTCCACCCAGCAGTCGGAGTATTCAAAGGCCTTTTTGAACTTCGCATTCAGCGGCGTGCCTGCCACATCCGTCGTCAGGTCCACCGTGGTGGTGCCGGGCAGGATGCCGCGTTTGCCGAGCGTGTCGTACATAAAGAGGCCAAGGCGGATCAGCCACGCGGGACGCCGCCCCTTCATCCAGGGCAGGAAGGTGGTCAGCAGCTTGGAGGTCGGCGTGGTATTGTCGAACCGCATGTCCTTATGGAAGGGCAGCACAAAGCGCATCGGCCAGGAAATATGCGGCATGGCGCGCAACAGCACCTCGCGCTCGATTAGCGCTTCTTGCACCAGACGGAACTCGAAATACTCCAGATAGCGCAGCCCACCGTGGAACAGCTTGGTCGAAGCGGAGGAGGTGGCGGAGGCCAGATCGCTCTTTTCCGCGAGGGTGACGGAGAGGCCACGGCCGGCCGCATCGCGGGCGATGCCGCAGCCGTTGATGCCGCCGCCGATGACGAAGAGGTCGGTGAGCGTTTCAGTGAGTGTCTCGGGGGTCGAGGTCATGTCGGGTCGCTTTCGGTTTCGATGGCGCTTTCGGCCACGAGGATCTTGGTGCCCGCCGCCGCGGCAGCCTCGGCAAAGGACGGGGGTACGGGGCGGTCGGTGATGACGTAATCCAGCTCGCTCACGGCGCAGATGCGCACCGGGGCGGAGCGGGTGAATTTGCTGCCGTCGCAGACCAGAATGCGGGTGCGGGCATTGCGCAGGATCGCGCGGGCGACCGAGACTTCGCGGGCGTCGTGGTCGAGGATGGCGCCATCTTCGTCCAAGGCCGAGGCGCCGATCACCGCGCAGTCGACCTTGTAGCGGTTGATAAACTCCACCGCTTCCTCGCCCACAATGGCGCCGTCGCTCTGGCGGATGGAGCCGCCAACGAGGATCAGCTCCTTGGTCTCCATCCCCATCATCATGTTGATAATGTTGATGTTATTGGAGAGCACGGTGAGGCCCTTATGGCCCGCAAGCGCCCGCGCCACCTGCTCGGTGGAGGTGCCGATGTTGAGGGCGAGGGAGGAGTTCTCCGGGATCACCTCGGCCGCCAGCGCCGCCATGGCGCGTTTGCCGGTGGCGTTGAGGCTGCGGCGGTCGGCGTAGCCCTGATTGGCGGCGGAGGCGATGCGCACCGCGCCGCCGTGGACGCGGCTCAGTTGGCCGCGTTGCGACAGGTCACGCAGGTCGGTGCGCACGGTCTGCAAGGAGACACCAAAGCGGCGCGAGAGGTCCTCAACCTCGACGCGGTCCTGCTGGGTGAGCAGGGAGAGGATTTCGTTTTGGCGGTCGTTTGCGTCCATGAGCTTTCCTTTTCGCGATTCCATATAGGGTGACGCGCGCGTTTTGTCATGTGACATTTTCGTTTTTCGTGACGTGGCCGCAAAAAGGAAAGCCCCTCACGCCGGGGCGGAGGGGCTTTGAGTTTCGTTTTGCAGCTTAGTGCGAGGACAGCCGCCGACCTAGGGTGGGGGTGAAGCCCCCTCCCTGGGGGGAGGTCGGGGGCTGCCCGACCTATCGGTCGGACGGATCTTCACACCAGCGGAATGAGGTGGTTGTCCCAGGCCAAGGGCGCATTGGCCAAGGGCACAACCTCCGTGCCGATCCGGGCCAGCGCGCCGGTGCCGGTGCTGGCGAGGAAGCCTTCGGGAATGGTGGCCAGACCGCAGACATCCGCCAGCGCATACTCCGCCACCAAAGCGCCGCTCGCACAGTCCATCACCTGCACCCGCCCGCCGCGCGGCGAGGTGACGGCGATCTGCGTCTCATCGCCGGAAAAGGCAATCGAGCCGCCATAGCCGTTCAGGTTCAACACCCGCGGGTCATCCTCCGCCATCAGGCGCGGCGCAGAACCGGGGCGGTGCAGGCCGACGATGGGCACATCGGCGCCCTCTTCGCCCTCCCACTGCATCGCAAAGCCGACGGTGCCATCCGAGCGCACCGCGATATGGCGGATGGAGTTCATATGGAGGTCATGTGGCAGCTGCATTGCCTCCTCCATCTGACCGTCGAGGCTGAGATATGTCAGGTTTGGTTCCATAAACGGCAGGTTCAGTTTGGCACGACCCGAATCCGGATGGGTCTCGATGCCGCCATTGGCGACCACCAGACCGGGGGCATCGCGGCGCAGCAGCATCTCATGCGGGCCGATGCCACCAGAGGGGAACTGGCCGAGGCGCTTGTAGCTCTGCGCGTCCCAGACGCCGATGATCCCCTCGGCCCGCTCATAAGCGTTCTCGGTGGTGTACATCACGCTGGCATCGGGCGAAAACACCCCGTGGCCGTAGAAGTGATGCCCGGCGGGGGCATCGAGCCGCACCAGCGGCGCGCCCGAGCGGCAGTCGATCACATCGGCAAAGCGACCCGGACGGCGGGCAAAGGCCACCGCCTCGGGGCGGGTCGGATGGGCGCTGGCGGCATGGCCCCGGTCGGGCAGCGGGTGGCGGAACAGCACCTCGCCCGCAGGGGAAAGACCCGCGATGACAAAGAGGCCAAACTCATCCTTGCCGGCCGAAAGGAAAGCCGGCGCGCCCGCGTCGGCCCAGGTGGCGCGGGGCGCCATGGTGGTGGCCATCATTCCGGCGAGAAAGCCGCGTCTGGACTGCATCTGTCTGATCCTCTTGGAAGTTTAATCGCCATCAAGCGCGTTGAAGCCGGCCTCAACCCCAAGGCGGGGGCCGATTTTATCGCCGACGATGGCTTTGACGTCGCGCACATCCTGCTGCAGCGCCTCGATGGCGAAGCGTTTTTGCGGATCGGCGACGCCGGCAAAACTCGGGTCATCGGCGAGGTTGGCGATGTGTTTTTCGGCGGTGGCGAAGGTGGCGTTGAGGTCCTGTGTGATCGCCTCATCGCCTTGGGCCAGCAGCAGCGCCAGCTCGCGGATCGCGCCCAGTTGCACCGCGACATTGTGCAGCGAGCGGCCCGAGCGGCGCGCCTCGGCCAAGGCGGGGCGGGGCTTGTCAAAGGTGCCAAGCGGGCGGCCCAGGCGCATGTCGGTGAGGATCTCGAGCCCGGTGGTCAGCGCCTTGAACAGCTCCTGATGCACTTCGCTGTCGCTGTGATAGCGGCTATTGGGATCGCGCATCTGGGCGGCGTAATCCGCTTGCCATTCGGTCAGGATGTTCTGCGTGTTGAGCGCAAGGTCGCGGGCAATGGCCTGCACAAAGGCGCAGGTATAGTCCGGCGTGGCGAGGCCTTGGTACTCCGGGTCATACATCAGGTATTCCAGCGTATAAAACCCGCGCACCGCAATGGAGGCGGTGGCGAATTTCTCGGCGGTGCTTACCGATGGGTCAGCGTTTACCAGCATCGACCGCAGCGCCTTTGGGGTGCGCGAGCGGCTGTCGGGCCAAAAGGCGATGGCAAAGGCACGGTTGTCGGCCTCGGAAGGGCCAAAGCGCAGGTGGCTGGCGGCGACCCAGGCGTCAAAAGCCTCGCCCCAGGCGGCGCGCAGGTCCTCGGACTGCGGGTCGCAGTCGCTGGCGGCGACCTCTTGCAGATGCGCGGTGCTGGCGGCGAGCCGGGTGTAGGTCGGCAGGATATGCCCATCCAGCACCGCATCCGTCAACGCATCGGCGCGGGCAAAGCCGGCAAGCGCGAGGCAGGTGCAGGCGGAGGCGGCAAGGCGGGTCAGATGGGACATCAGAGAGACTCCAGAAATGTAATCAGGGCGGCGCGGTCGTCCGGGGGCAGGGCGATCACATGGTCGCGGGCCATTTGCGCCTCGCCCCCGTGCCAGAGGATCGCCTCAAGCAGGCTTTGAGCGCGGCCATCATGCAGATAGGTCGCTGCCTCGTTCACCTGATGTGTGAGCCCAATACCCCAAAGCGGCGGGGTGCGCCACTCACGTCCTGTTGCCCGCGCCTCGGGGCGGTTGTCGGCAAGGCCTTCGCCCATGTCGTGCAAGAGGAGGTCGGTATAGGGCCAGATCAGCTGAAAGCTCTGCTCTGACCGATCGGTCAGGCGGTGAGTGACGAATTTGGGTTGATGGCAGGCGATGCAGCCCGCGTCATAAAACACCGACTTGCCGTGTAGAACATCGACATCGTCCACATTGCGGCGGGCGGGCACGGCGACGTTCTGGGTGTAGAAGGTGACCAGGTCCATATTGGGCTGATCAATCTCGGTGTCGCGCGCGTCCTTGTCGCCATGGGGGGCCGCGCGGCAGGCGGTCTGCGCTGCGGTGCAGTCGCCATAGGGCTGCGGGAACAGCGGGGTGGAGATGCCCACATCGCTGGAAAAGGCGGCGGCGGATTGCTCGTGCAGGGTCGCCTTGCCGGCCTTGAGGCCAAAGCGCCCCAACATGACCTGACCAAACTCCTCCGACCAGACCAGATTGGCGCGGCCGGAAATGCCGTCGCCATTTGTGTCGTCGGGATCAGCCAGGGCGAGGATATCGGCGGCCGGGATCGCCTCCAAAAGGCCGAGGCCAATGGTCGGCGGCGCGACCCTGGGTGAGAGCATCGCCTGCGCATGCAGCGGGCCATAGCGCAGGTCGGTAGCGGCAAAGGTCGGGCGGCGCAGGGTGGCCGTCTCGCCGCCATTGAGGGCGATCTCTTCGCTCTGATAGCTGATCGCGAGACGGTATTCCGGATCAATGCCGGGGGCGGAAAAATCCTGCAATTGCAGGCCGTAAACCGGGTCCGGCGCCATGCCGATATAGTCTTCCACCTCTGCCATCCGTTCGGGCGCCGGGGCTGGGATCGAGATCCGCAGGAAGGTCGAGGCGGAGCGATAGTCCGGCCCCTCCGGCAGCACGCCGCGCCCATCGCGGATGTGACAACGCTGGCAGGAGCGGGCGTTATAGACCGGCCCTAAACCATCGGAGGCGCGGGTGGAGGAGGGCGAGAACACCCAAAGCTTGTCAAACAACGCCTCGCCCAGACGGAACTCCAGACCCTGTTCAAAGGTCAGATTGGCACCGGGCTGGGCGAAGGCCTCGCGGTCGTCGCGGGCATCGACCGTCGCCGCGCCGGCCGGGTTTTCCTCAAAGGCTTCGGGCTGGTCAAAAACCTCGGTCGGGGTTGTGACCCGCGCGACGCGCGCGGCCTCTTCGGGCGTGCGCGATAGGGTTGATAGATGCGGTTCTGTGAACCACGGCGCTGGTGGCTCTGCGGCGCGAAAGCCTGCCGGGGCAGGGGTGGCCAGACCGATTGGTAAGGCGAGGGCCACCGCCTGCAGCAGCCAATGCTTACTCGGCTTCGTCCATTTTGGAGGCGTTGAGATGCGCGTAGTTTTCGGCGCCAACGCGGTCGTGCAGTTCAAGCTGGGTCTCCAAAAAGTCGATATGGCCCTCTTCGTCGGCAAGGAGCTCTTTGAACAGCTCTTCCGTGACGAAGTCACCGCAGGTCCTACAGTACTCGGCGGCCTCCTTGTAGAGGGCGCGTGCTTCCTGTTCGGCGGCGAGATCACATTCCAGTGTTTCCTTTGGCGTCTGACCAATGCGCAGCGGGTCGAGGGTCTGCAAGTTCGGGTGGCCTTCGAGGAAGATGATGCGGTCGATCAGCTTGTCGGCGTGCTGCATCTCTTCGATGCTTTCCTCGCGGCTTTTCTTCGCCATATGGCCGAGGCCCCAATCCGCCTGCAGGCGGAAGTGCAGCCAATATTGGCTGACGGCGGTCAGCTCGCTTCTAAGCGCCTTGTTGAGATACTCGATGACCTTGGCGTCGCCCTTCATAATCGCTCTCCACTGTGATGGCTGTTCTGAGGTTCTGCAGATGTGCAGGCACACTTACCTTAGCGTTGGAGCGCATCGTGTCCAGAAACAGCGACATGCATCCGCCGCAGTCGGCCTTTTTGCCAAGAGCGCGGTAGATCTTTCCGGGCGTGATGATGGTCTGAGGATCGGCGGCCCGCATCCAGTCGATGGCGGCGTGGATGTCGTGGTCCGAGATGGTCGTGCAGTGGCAGATAATCATGGGCGATGCCTAGGGCTGTGCGAGACTCGAGGGGCTTTGGTGCAATATCTGACTGAAACACTCGGGAGGCAAGGCTTTATTCCAATAGAAATGCTCAGGATTTCGTGAGGTCAGCGAAAATTCGCGAATTTTGCCTCGTTATGCCCACAAAAAAGGAGCCGCGCGTTTGGCGCGGCTCCTGATGTGTTCGGGGACCGAAGGGTGGCTCATTCGAAGACCGCGCCGGGGTTGTCCAGCGAGTCGGAGCCTTCGATGGCGACACCGTCCAGAGCCAGAGCGGTCACGGCGCGCTCGATCGAGCGGGTCTGGTCGACCAGCGCATCCACGCCGCCCATCACCAGTGCTTCGCCTGCTGCGTTGCCCTGTTCCAGCATCTGATCGTAGGAGAAGCCTGCTTCGGCGGCGACTTTGATGCGGCCCAGCTTCATCATGGTGGTGGCCAGTTTGCCGGTCAGTTCAGCGTCGACCGCGGGGTCCGCTGCAGCGACCAGCTCGGACAGGGACGCACCGGCGATCAGGTCGCCATTCACACGGACATATTCGCCGAGATAGACGTTCTGGATGCCCAGACCATCGTAGAAGTGGCTGTTATGCGTGTTGTCGGAGAAACAGTCGTGCTCTTCTTCGGGATCGTTCAGCATCAGGCCAAGGCGCATGCGCTCGCCCGCTTGTTCGCCATAGGACAGCGAGCCCATGCCGGTCAGCATGGTGGTGATGCCGGCGTTTTCATCCGCGAATACGGATTCGCGGGCTTCGCCGCCCTCGGCCCATTGCGCGGTGATCCACTCAAGGTCGGAGACCAGAAGATCGGTTGCGGCCTTCAGATAGGCGGCGCGGCGGTCGCAGTGGTCGTTGGTGCAGGCCTCGCCTTGGGCGTAGTCGGTCCAGGGGCGGGCGCCAGCGCCGTGTTCGGTGCCGTTCAGGTCCTGACCCCAGAGCAGGAATTCGATGGCGTGATAGCCGGTGGCCACGTTGGAATCGACGCCTTCGGCTTCGTGCAGGCTCTCGGACAGCAGCTCAGGCGTGATTTCGGATGCGTCGATGGTTTGGCCAGAGAGGGTGAACTCTGGGTTGGCAATCACGTTCAGCGCCGCAGCTGGGTTTTCGTCGGTCGCTCCGCCATAGGCCGCATCCACATAGTCGATGAGACCCTCATCCAGCGGCCATGCGTTCACTTTGCCTTCCCAGTCGTCCACGATGGCATTGCCGAAGCGGTAGACTTCGGTCTGCTGATAGGGCACGCGGGCGGATTTCCAAGCAGCTTTTGCCGCTTCGAGCGCCTCGGCGGAGGGGTCTGCGATCAGCGCGTCCACAGCGGCCTGCAGCGCCTTGGCGGTGATCAGGCTGTCCTCGTATTTGGCTTCGGCGATATTGGCGTAGTTGGTCAGGACCTCTGCCTTGGTGGCAGCGAAAGCGGCCGTTGTGCCTACGGTCAAAGCCGCGATGGCGGCACCGGTGAGAAGCGGCGTTTTCATGGTTGGGTCTTCCTTGTTGGGCAGTCGTGAATTGCGGCACCTCGGCGCCGGGTGAGTTGAGGGATTACTTGGTCAGGATCAGCTTGCCAGCGCGGGTGATGCGCAGCGAATAGATCTGACCGTTCAAGAGGATACGCGCCTGTACACCGCCGCGGGTCAGATCCTCGGCGTGATAGGTCGGGTAGGTTTCGGGCTGAGTGGCAGCGGCCATGTCGGCCTCGGAAATCGGTTTCAGATTAGTCATCGGGCGAGCCTCTGTGTCCGCTCGGCGCTGTCGCAGACCCGGTCCAAGAGCCATTCGAGCGAAAAGCTCGGATCGGCGCCCGCCTCGCGAAAGATATCGGCGCACAGGTCCGGCAACGGCAAGCGGTCTTGCGCGCGGGCAAAGGGCTGTGGGGCAGGGCCAGATGGGGTCAACATGGGGCATGAGCGGTGTTCGGGTTGTCGGCTGGCCTGTGTCGCGGACAGGTTGGCTGGGATTACCTGATACCTGATTTATTTGGTCGGATAAGTCAATCCGATAATTTTACTCGGAAATGAATCTTCTGGAGATTTGGTAAACTGAAAAGGCCGCCCCAGGGTGGGACGGCCTTTGGTGCGATGAATTGCGTTGTGGGCTTAGTCCTTGCGGCCGCCTGCGAATTTGGCTTGCCACTCGTCGCGCTGCTCGTCAGTGATCTTGGCAAAGAGCACCTCGGGCACGGTGAAGGCATGGCCTGCGGGCAGGGCGGTAAGGGCGGCGGCCACATCCTCGGGCCAGCTCTGATCCTCGGTTCCCAGAGCCTCCATCATGCTGGCGGTTGCAGCCGGGATGAATGGCGCGGAAAGCACGGCATAAAGGCGGATCAGGTTGAGGCCCAGACGCACCTGTGCGGCGGCGCGCTCGGGGTCTTCTTTGAAGACGGTCCAAGGTGCGGCGGATTGCAGGTACTCATTGCCTGCCACCCAGATCGCGCGCAGCTCTTGCGCCGATTTGCGCACCTCCATCGCCTCCATATGACCCTCATAGGCGCGGATGCGGGTGGTGAGCTCTGCGATCAGCTTTTCTTCCTGTTCGCCAAAGGCGCCCCCCTCGGGCACCACTTCGCCGAATTTGGAACGGCAGAATTTGGTGATCCGGGAGACGAAGTTGCCCAGAACGTCAGCAAGGTCCTTGTTCACCGATTGCTGGAAGTTCTCCCAGGTGAATTCAGAATCGCTGCTTTCCGGCGCGTGGCTCAGCAGCCACCAGCGCCAGTAGTCGGCGGGCAGCAGTTCCAGCGCCTGATCCATAAACACGCCACGGCCCTGGCTGGTGGAGAATTGGCCGCCGTCATAGTTCAGGTAGTTAAAGGACTTGAGGTGGTCGACCATCTTCCACGGCTCGCCCGAGCCCAAGAGCGTCGCCGGGAAGGAGAGCGTGTGGAAGGGCACGTTATCCTTGCCCATGAACTGCACGTATTTCACATCGTCCGCGCCCTTGTCGGTGCGCCACCAGCGCTCCCACTCGGCGTCGGTTTTGCCGTTGGCCTCGGCCCATTCGCCCGCAGCGGCGATATATTCAATGGGGGCGTCGAACCAGACGTAGAAGACCTTGCCCTCCATGCCCGGCCAAGCCTCGGTGCCCTTTTGCACCGGGATACCCCAGTCGAGGTCGCGGGTGATGCCACGGTCTTGCAGACCGTCGCCGTCATGTAACCATTTCTTGGCGATCGAGGTGGTCAGAACCGGCCAGTCCTGTTTGCTGTCGATCCACTGGTCGAGCTGGTCGCGCATCGCGGATTGGCGCAGGAACAGGTGTTTGGTCTCGCGCACCTCGAGATCAGTGGAGCCGGAGATCGCCGAGCGCGGGTTGATCAGATCGGTCGGGTCGAGCTGCTTGGTGCATTCTTCGCACTGGTCGCCGCGTGCCTTGTCGTAGCCGCAGTTGGGGCAGGTGCCTTCAATATAGCGGTCCGGCAGGAAGCGGCCGTCGGCGTTGGAGTAGACCTGTTTTTCCGACACTTCGGAAATCAGACCGGCTTCGGCCAGTTTGCCCGCGAAATGCTGGGTCAGCGCGTGGTTTTGTGGGCTGGAGGAGCGGCCATAGTGGTCAAACGACAGTCCAAAGCGGCGCGCGATGTCGCTTTGCACCTCGTGCATTTCGGCGCAGTAGTCCGCAACCGGCTTGCCCGACTTTGCGGCGGCGAGTTCGGCGGGGGTGCCGTGTTCGTCGGTGGCGCAAAGGAACATGACCTCATTGCCGCGGCCACGATTGTAGCGGGCATAAAGGTCAGCGGGCAGCTGGCTGCCCACGAGGTTGCCGAGGTGTTTGATCCCATTGATGTAGGGAAGTGCCGAGGTGATGAGAATTCGGGCCATATCGTCCATCCGCGTCGCTTATCTGGCCGCTCGTGTACCTGATGTGAGGCTCAGCGAAAAGCCCGTCCCGCGAAGGGAGGATAAGAATCTACCGCAAGGATTGGGCCTTTTGCCCTTACTGCCTGCCTTCCCGCGCGCGTTTCAACATCTTACCGATCGTGAAGGAGGTCCGCGGTGCATAGACATAGCGGGTGCGTTCCGACGGGGCAGAGCGGGCGCGCATCCGGGCGAGGCCAAAGATGATCAGCCCCATATGGCCCGCCGCGATAAAGGCAAAGAGTGCCGCAGGGCCAAAGCCTTCGATCAGGAAGGAGGCCACAAGCGGGGCCGCAATCGCCCCCACGGCGTAAAAGAACATCAGCGCCGCCGAAAGCTCGACCCGCTCTTCCGAGGTGGCAAAGTCGTTGGCGTGGGCGGCGGAGACCGAGAAGATCGGCACGGTGGTCAGGCCGAAGATAGCGGCCGAGGTCATGATGGCGAGCGTGCCGCCCGAACTGGCAGGCAAGGAGATCGCGCAGGATACAATCGAGCCGACCGACAACCAGATCAGCACCCAGCGACGGTCGAACTTATCCGCCAGCCAGCCGACCGGATATTGCGCCAAAGCCCCCCCAAGAACGTAAGCCGCGAGGAAGAATGCGATCTGATCGACCATCAGGCCAACCTCTTGGCCGTAGATCGGCCCCACCATACGGAACGATGCACCACTAAGGGCCGAGACAATCACGCCAATCACGCCAAGGGGCGAGCAGCGCCATGCCAGTTTGGGGCGCAGACGCGGTGCGGAGGGCATGGCAGGCTGGCTGGCGCGGGTCATCATCAAGGGCAGTAGCGTTGCACAGCACAGGATCGCCAGCAGGTTGTAGCTGATGTAATTGGCCGGCGGCAGAACCGCGATCAGCAACTGCGCCACCAGCGAGGCGCTGGTATCCGCGATTCGATAGAGACCAGAGGTGCGGCCGCGGTTCTCATTGGTGACCTTGGCGTTGAGCCAGGCTTCGATCACCGTGTAGCAGCCCGCCACACACAGGCCGGAGGCAATCCGCATTGCGGCCCAGGCATAGGGGTTCTCGATCAGCGTGTGGCCGAGGATCCCCATCGCGCCCAGCGCGGTACAGATCGCAAAGGCGCGGCTGTGCCCAACCCGCCCCATCAGGCGCGGCGACCACCAGCAGCCAATGAAAAAACCGAAGAAATGCGCCGAACCCAGCATACCGATCTGGCGGTTGTCAAACCCCAGCACAGACCCAGAGAGTGCATCGAGTGGACCGACCCCCCCGGTGGAGAGCTGCAGCAAGATGACGGACAAAAAGAGGGCGGCAAAGGAGATGATCGTGCGCATAACAGCGCCGACCATAGGCAAAGATCACGCCCCTGCAGTAGTCTTTTCGACCTTGCGTGTCGTTTTAGGGGCGTGAAGCAATTTTCCTTCAGTTTGCGGGGATCAGGATCCCCTCAAAAAACTGCGCAAGCGCCGCGTGATCGGAAAGGGGCAGCAGGGCGGCGACATGCTGATCGGGGCGCAAGATCACCAGCGCGCCTTGGTCACGATCAATGTCGCGCAACTCGAAAATGTCGCCTGCGCTGGGATCCGGGCAAAAGACCTTTTCCGCATCCACCAACCCATGCGGGCCTTTGATCGGGCGCAGCAGGGCAGGCATCTCGGTGGGCAGGACATCGCGATGCGGCACTTGCAGAACGGCACGCAGGTCGATCACCGCGTCACTGTCGGCCTCATTTGGTGTGAAGCGCAGCAGAGGAGAGCTCGGGTCCTCGCTAAGGTATCGGGACAGTTGGTCAATCGCGCCCCCCTCGGCGCCGCGGTCGTCTTTGGGCGCGAAGGCGATGAGCCGCCAGCGTCCGTCCGCCTTGGCCACATGGCCAAGCTGCATCGGGCGCGCATCCGCCAGCCGGATCACCGGCGCCGAGTGAAAGCGCATGCCCAAGGGAAACTCCGGGGCCAGCGCCTGATGCTGGTCGCTGCCGGTCAGCGCCGAGGGGCCATAGCGCAGCGCCACCCCGGCGGTGAAGCGGCCATGGCGTTCAAAATACTGCTGAAAGGCCTTTGGGTCGACGCCCTCGCCGCCCTCAGTTGTGGGCTTGGCACTGAACATGGCGGCAAATTCGCGATCAAAGTCGATCAGCGCCTGCGCCTCGCCTTTGCGCTCCTCAGCGTAGCTGTGCAGGATTTCGGGGCGGGCTTGTCCACGCAGCACGGCGGCCAGCTTCCAGCCCAAGTTGTACCCATCGCGGATCGAGACATTCATGCCTTGGCCAGCCTTGGGACTATGGGTGTGGCAAGCATCGCCTGCGATAAACACACAAGGCGCGGGACCAGAGGTCACCTCATCGGGCAGGTTGTCGAACTTTGCGCAAATCCGCTGGCCGATCTCGTAGACCGACCACCAGGCCACTTCCTTCACGTCGAGCGTGTAGGGATGCAGGATGCGCTGGGCGGCGGCGATCAGGTGGTCGACGGTGATGTTCTTGCTGGCGACCCGCTCGTCCTTGGCCAGCTTGTCCATCTCGATATAGAGGCGCACCATATAGCCGCCCTCGCGCGGGATCACGAGAAGGTTGCCCTCGCGCGCGGAATGCACCGTCGCCTTGAGGCGGATGTCGGGGAAGTCGGTGGTGCAGAGCACATCCATCACGCCCCAGGCCTGATTGGCGGCGGCGCCCTCCAGGGTGCGGCCAATCTCGCGCCGCACGGTGCTGCGGGCGCCATCGGCCCCCACCACGTAGCGCGCGCGGATCACCTCTTGCGCGCCAGTTTCGCTGTGCTCAAAAGTGGCGGTGACGGGCAAGGCGGTGCCCTCGTCGATCTTGAGCGAGATCAGGCGGCGGCTGTAGTGCGGCGCGAGCCTTGTGGGGGCATTGCGCATCACCTCAAGGAAGAAGTCATGCACCCGCGCCTGGTTCAGGATCACATGGGGGAACTCGGACAGGCCCTCCTCGGTGTCTTCAATCCGGCCACTGCGGGCGATGCGGGCGGGGTCCTTGGGGTCGGGTTTCCAAAAGGCGGTCTCGTTCACCCAATAGGCTTCCTTCAGCACCTTTTCGGCAAAGCCAAAGGCCTCGAACATCTCGACCGAACGGCAGGCGATGCCATCGGCTTGACCAACCTCCAAAGGCCCTGATTTCTGGTCGGTGATGCAGGTGCGGATCGCCGGAAAGGCGGCGAGCTGCGCGGCGGTGATCAGCCCGGTGGGGCCACAGCCGACGATCAGCACGTCCACCTCCTGCGGCAGGGTCGCGGCGTCGAGGGGAAAGCCGGGGGCGGCGGGCGCAAGGCTCGGATCGCCGGGGCGGTATCCGGTCAGGTGAAATTGCATGGGCGTCCTCCCTCAAAGATGCGAGCCGTAGAGGCTGGTTCGAAAATAGTTCGCATACGAATCTGTTTTCGGCAAGAAAAAGATTCGTGTACAAATTAAATGTGGCGAGCTAGGGTGAAGCAGGCAGAGGCTAAGGCAATCAGAGGACTGGGGATTTTGGACTTTCGCGATATGGCGGGCCATGTGATCCGCCGCTTGCACCAGAACGCGACGCAGGTGTTTCAGGCGCGGCTGACGGCGGCGGGGCAGGATCTGACGCCGGTGCAATACGCCGCGCTTGACGCGATTCGTGGCGCGCCGGGGATGGATCAGGTGCGGCTCTCGGCGCTCATTGCCTGTGACCGCGCAACGCTGAGCGGCGTGGTCGAGCGGCTCTGCAAGAAGGGGTATATCCACCGCAGCGTCAGCGCCAAGGACCGCCGCGCGCGGGTGCTGACCCTGACGCCGGAGGGCGCGGCTTTGGTAGCAGAACTCGCGCCCATTGTGGCGGCTGCACAGGCGGAGATCCTGCCGGGCTTGGCGCCGGATGAGCAGGCACAGTTCCTCGCCCTGGCGCAGAAATCTGCGGCGGCGGTGGGGGCGACGGGGGCCGACGCCTGAACTCAGGTTGCGATCTCGGTCGCGAGGGGCGCATCCCTCAGGCGCAGCGGGCTATGCGGGCCGGGCTGGGTCACGGTCCAGGCCTTTTGCGGCGCGGTGCGGGCGCGCAGGCGGGTGAGCCGCCATTGCCGGGGCAGCAGCGCGATTTCCCGGATCTGTTGTGGTTCGTCCGGCAGCGGAGCCCTGTGATCGGGGTCAAGGTGCCAGCGGCTCTCGATCCCCGGTGCGCCCCCTGCGCCGGGGGTCAACAACAGAGCCAGCGGCGCAGGCCGCCCTTCGCCGCCGGTTTCGGCTGCCAGATGCAGGCGCCGCACAGGCGTCATCGCGGGCGGGCCGGGCAGGTCGGCCACCACCAAGGGCACCGCGCCGCTGCGCAGGGCTTCTTCGCAGGCCCAGAGCAGATCCTCGGCTCGGTCCGCGCGTAGGAACAGCAGGCGGGCGGGGTCGATAAACTCTATGATCCCGTCCGGGTTCAGCTGATTGACCTCCCAGGCGGGGGTGATCCAGAGCACCATCCCCTGCATTTGCGCCGCAAGCCAAAGGGCAAAGCTGCGCCGCGCCGTGCCGCAGACCTCATGCGCGCGCCCGCGCGCCAGATGCAGGCCAGGCAGCGGAGAGATGCCCTCATGCGGGCGGTGTGTTTTGCGGGCGAGGAGATGAGTCGACATGCTGGCGAGTGTAGCATGTTCCTCATTTGTTCCAATATGGTTTCGCGACGTGACCCGCTGGAACCTGTTTTGGCAGAGGCCTTGCGGCGCTGGCTTCTCACGCCGCGCCGCCGGATGGTTTGGGATTACCAGTGATAGGGGATCATGGGGCCATTGGCCTCGATCCAAGCATCCAGCCCGCCGCGCAGGCAGTGAACGTTTTGCAGCCCCATATCGGCTGCGACACGGGTGCTGAGGGTCGAGCGCCAGCCGTTGTCACAATAGAAAATGAACATCGTGTCCTTTTCAAACAGATCATGGGCATAAGGGCTCGAAGGATCCATCCAGAATTCCAACAGGCCGCGGGGGCAGGAATGGGCATCCGGGATCACGCCGGTCTTTGCCAATTCGCGAAACACGCGAAGGTCGACGAAATCGGCGGTGCCGAGGTCTTGAAGCGCCAACGCGTCTTCGACCGAGATGAAGGAGATGGCGTCTTCGGCTTCCTTCACCAGATCCTGATAGCTCTTGCGCGGGATAAACGTCATGGTCGTTCTCCTTTCAAACCAAGTAGATCTTGCCTTCAGTCTACCATTGTATGCGGGCAGGCTGCGGGCAAAAGTTACGCGAAGGTTAACGCAAGGGTTGTGCTAGAGCGCGGTGGGGCGCATCAGCGCGTTTCTGCAGGCGCATACGCTTGCATTGCGCGGGGATCGGGCTAGGGTCCGCAGCGAACAGGACTTCCAGGAGATGCCGCGATGAAAATGAACCGGTTGGGTCGCACCGATATGATGGTCTCGGAGCTGTGCCTCGGCACGATGACCTATGGCACGCAGACCGACGAGGCCGACGCCCATGCGCAGATCGACATGGCGCTGGAGGCGGGGATCAATTTCCTCGATACCGCAGAAATGTATCCGGTGAACCCGATCCGCCTAGAGACGCTGGGCCGCAGCGAGGAGTTCATTGGCAATTGGAACGCCAAGACCGGGCGTCGGGCGGACTACATCCTTGCCACCAAACATTCCGGCGAAGGCTCCGTCGCTCGGGAGGGGGCGCCGATTTCGGCCAAGACCATTGGCGCGACAATCGAACAATCGCTGAAGCGGTTGAAGACCAATTACATCGACCTCTACCAATTCCATTGGCCGAACCGGGGCAGCTATATGTTCCGCAAGAACTGGGCCTATGATCCCACCGCTTCGACCTACAGCCGCGAGGATGTGCTGGCGGATATGGAAGACTGTCTCGGGGCGCTGCAGGCGCAGGTCGACAAGGGCAATATCCGGGCCTTTGGTCTGTCGAATGAAAGCGCTTGGGGCACCGCGCAATGGCTGCGCCTGTCCGAGGCGGGCAAGGGGCCACGCGTCGCCTCTATCCAGAACGAATACTCGCTGCTGTGCCGTCTCTACGACACCGATCTGGCGGAGTTGAGCCACTATGAGGATGTGGGGCTGCTGTCCTTCTCGCCGCTTGGCGCGGGGTATCTGACGGGCAAGTATCAGGACGGGGCCGTGCCGGAGAAATCCCGCAAGTCAATCAATGCGGAGATGGGCGGGCGCCAGTCGCCGCGCGTGGAGGGGGCTGTTGCGGCCTATCTGCAGATCGCGGCGGATCACGGGCTGGATCCGGTTCATATGGCCCTGGCCTGGTGCAAGACGCGGCCCTTTATGGCCTCGGCCATTTTCGGGGCGACGGATGTGGATCAGTTGGCCCATATCCTGAAAGGTGCAGATTTGGAGCTGAGTGCCGAAGTCTTGGCAGAGATCGACCGCGCGCATCGCGCCTATCCGATGCCCTACTAAGGGAGAAGGGGGGGCGCTGCCCCCTCTTGCCGCCTGCGGCGACAATTCACCCCCGGAGTATTTGGGGAAAGATGAAGGGCGGAGCGCTGTTTTAGCTGCTCCGCCCTGTGTCATTGTCATTTTGCCGGGTGTTAGTTGGTGCTGTGGCTGGCGTGGGCGTTCGCCTGCACCATTGGGTAGGCCGATAGCGGGGTCTCGTGCACCGTTTGGCGCAGTTCGCGGGCGGAAACGCCATGGGCGGTGCGGAAGGCGCGCGCAAAGCTGGATTGCGAGGTGAAGCCAGTGGCCACCGCGATCTCCATCAGGGGCAGTTCGGTGTCGGTCACCAGACGGCGGGCCTCGGCCAGACGCAATTGCAGATAGTGGTCCTGCGGTGTCGTGTTGAGGCGCAGGCGGAACTGCTGTTGCAGGCTGCGCGGGCTGGTGCCGAGGACTTCGGCGATTTCTGCGAGCGGTTTGGGCTCGTCCAGCGCCGCTTCCATGATGGCATTGGCCTTGGCGGTGAGGGCGTTGTGCTTGTGGTGACCTAGACGGCTCTGGCTGCGCTGGGGCGAGGCGATGCCATCGTAAAGGAAGAGGCCCGCTACGCGGGAGGCAAAGCCGTGGCCGTGGCGGGCGCCGATGATATGCAGCATCATCTCGATCGCAGGCGTGGCACCGCCGGAGGTCATCCGGCCCTCGGAGACGGTGAAGCGGTCAGTGCGGCAGTGAATATCGGGGAAGCGGGCGGAGAAATTCTCTAGGTCTTCCCAATGGGTGGTGGCGGCGTGACCGTCCAAGAGGCCGGCCTCGGCCATCAGCCAGGGACCGCCGTCGATGCCCGCAATCGTGGCACCAGTGCCCGCGATGCGGCGCAGGCCGGCCAGCAGGCTTGGGGTGGCGTGGCGCGCCAGTTGAAAGCCGGCCACCACCATAAGAAGGTCGCAGCCATCCAGCCGCGCCAGTGGTGTGGTCGGCACCGTCAGGCCCGAGGTCAGCATTGGCGCTTCGGCCGTGGCGCTGATATAGTCCCAGTCAAAGGCGGCGCGCCCGGCCAGACGATTGGCGGCGCGCATCGGGTCCACCGCCGCCGCAAAGGACAGCGTGTTGCATTCGTCGAGCACCAGGACGGCGGTCTTCAGGGGGCGGTTCTCCGGCTGGAGAATGTTTTTTGCGGATTTCATCAACTTCGATTCGCTTCGCGTAAACTCTTGCGGACAAGGCTGAGCCAGAGTCGCAGTCAGCGCAAATTGGAATCCGGGGAGAAGCCTGGGGATAACCCAAGGCACAACCCTGTACATCAGAGGGAAAATCAAAAATGCCGCTTTCCATGAACCGGGAGGTCTTTATCACCTGTGCCGTGACAGGCTCTGGCGGGACCCAAGATCGCAGCCCGCATGTGCCGCGCTCGCCCAAGGAAATCGCCGACAGTGCCATTGCGGCGGCCAAGGCCGGGGCGGCGATTGTGCACTGCCATGTGCGTGATCCCGAGACCGGCGCGCCCTCGCGCGATCTGGCGCTCTACCGCGAATTGACCGATCGTGTGCGGGACAGCGACACCGATGTGGTGCTGAACCTGACTGCGGGCATGGGGGGCGATATCGTGTTTGGCGATGTTGAAAATCCCTTCCCGGTCAAAGAGGCGGGCACTGATATGATCGGCGCCACAGCCCGCGTCGCCCATGTGGCGGAATGCCTGCCGGAGATCTGTACCCTCGACTGTGGCACCATGAACTTTGCCGAGGCCGATTACGTGATGACCAATACCCCCGGCATGTTGCGTGCCATGGGGCAGATGATGACCGACCTTGGCGTGAAGCCCGAGATCGAAGCCTTTGACACCGGCCATCTGTGGTTTGCTAAGGAACTGGTGAAGGAAGGCGTGCTGGCGCCCAACGCACTGGTGCAGCTCTGCATGGGCGTGCCGTGGGGCGCGCCGGATGACCTCAATACCTTTATGGCGATGGTCAACAATGTGCCGGAAGACTGGACCTTCTCGGCCTTCAGCCTTGGGCGCAACCAGATGGCCTATGCGGCGGCGGCGGTGCTGGCGGGCGGCAACGTTCGGGTGGGGCTTGAGGATAACCTCTGGCTCGACAAGGGCGTATTGGCAGAAAACTGGCAGCTGGTGGAGCGTGCAAATACCGTGGTTTCCAACATGGGCGCGCGGGTGATCACCCCGGCCGAGGTGCGCGAGAAACTCGGTCTGGTGAAGCGCGCGCCGGTGGCAAAGTAAGCGCGACCGGGGAACCGATCCCCGGGGGCAGGCGTTTTGGGGATGAACCTAACCCCCAAAGCATTTGCCCCCGGAGGCCCCGAAATGAAGATCACACCTGCGCTTTGCACCCTTGTTGCCCTTCCCTTTGCCCTGATGACCCTCGCGAGCGGGGGCAGGGCGGAGGGGTTTCGCGACGAAGATGTGCCGATGCAGGTGGAGGAGGAACTGGACCTCTCGCGCTACCTTGGCACGTGGTACGAAATCGCCCGCTTCCCCAATAATTTCGAGATCGGCTGCGAGGGCGTCACGGCGGAGTATAGCGCCTTGCCCGAGGGGCAGATCAAAGTGGTGAACAGCTGCCACAAAGAGGGCCTTGATGGGCCGATCGACACGGCAGAGGGCGTGGCCCGCGTGGTGGGGCCGGGGATGCTGGAGGTGAACTTTGTCTCTTGGCTGTCGCTGCTGCCCTTCACATGGGGCGACTATTGGGTGCTCGATGTGGATGACACTTACGAGGTTGCCGTGATCGGCACCCCCAAGGGCAAGCACGGCTGGATTTTGGCCCGCGCGCCCAAGATCAGCGCAGAGAAGTTGACCGAAGCACAATCGGTCCTGCGCAAGAATGGCTATGACATCGGGGCCCTCGAAATGGTGTCTCAGAACTGAGGGTATCAAGAAAGGAACGGAGCATGCGCGTCATCACATTGGGTACCTCACTCGCTGGGGTTTTGATGGCGGGGCATGTCGCCGCGGCAGAAGCGCCTGCTTTTGAGGGCTATTGGACCCGCAATGCTGCGTGGTGCGTGAATGCGGGCCACCCGGGCGAGGAAAGCCCGGATTGGTACGGTCGCGATGGGTTGTTCGGTCTGGAATGGAGCTGTGACCTCGATCAGCTCACCCCGACCGGAGTGGGGCAGAGCTGGGCGCTGCAAATGACCTGTCTCGACGCAGGCTATGAGTACAAACAATCACAGATTTTCCTGCTCACGCGGGAGGATCGCTTGTTGATCCTGGATGAAGCTGGGGTGCAGTCGAATATGGTTCGCTGCCCGCAATCGGAGAAAGTAGAATGAAAACAGCGGCAATCATTGGCGGCGGTGTAATTGGCGGCGGCTGGGCCGCGCGGTTCCTGCTGAACGGTTGGGACGTGCGGGTCTTCGATCCCGACCCGGAAGCCGAGCGCAAGGTCAACGAAGTGCTGGCCAACGCGCGGCGCGCGCTGCCGGGCTTGGGCAATGTGGCGCTGCCGCCTGAGGGCGCAATTACCTTCCACGCCACCATCGAGGAAGCCGTTCAGGGCGCCTCTTGGGTGCAGGAAAGCGTGCCGGAGCGGCTCGACCTCAAGCAGAAAGTCTATACTGAGCTGCAAGCGCATGTCGCCGCCGAGGCGGTGATCGGCTCTTCGACCTCGGGCTATAAACCCTCACAACTGCAAGAGGGGTTTGAGAACGCCGCGCAGATCGTGGTCGCGCATCCCTTCAACCCGGTCTATCTGATGCCGCTGGTGGAGGTGGTCACCACCGAGGCCAATACGCCCGAGGTGATCGCCCGCGCCAAGGAGATCATCACCGGCATCGGCATGTATCCCCTGCATCTGAAGAAAGAGATCGACGCCCATGTGGCGGATCGCTTCCTTGAGGCGGTCTGGCGCGAGGCGCTTTGGCTGGTCAAAGACGGCATCGCCACCACCGAAGAGATCGACAATGCGATCCGCTACGGCTTTGGCATTCGCTGGGCGCAGATGGGCCTGTTTGAGACCTATCGCGTGGCGGGCGGCGAAGCGGGCATGAAGCACTTCATGGCGCAGTTCGGCCCCTGCCTCAGCTGGCCCTGGACCAAGCTGATGGATGTGCCGGAGTTCACCGACGAGCTGGTCGATCTGATCGCGGGCCAGTCGGATGCGCAGTCCGGCCACCATTCGATCCGCGAGCTGGAGCGCATTCGCGACACCAACCTCGTCGGCATGATGCGGGCGCTGGGCGCGACCAACTGGGGGGCAGGCGCCTTGCAAAACGCCCATGACGCCGCCCGGATGGGCGAGGCGGGTCTTGCGCGCACTATGGGCGAGGTCGCCGACCTCAGCCAGCCGATCCTGACCCAGAGCCGCATCGTGCCGCTCGATTGGACCGACTACAATGGCCATATGACCGAGAGCCGTTACCTCGATGCCTTTGCGCAATCCACTGACCGGCTGATGGAGATCATCGGCTGTGATGCGGAGTATATCGCCTCGGGCGGCAGCTACTTCACCGCCGAGACCCATATCCGCCACCTCGACGAAGTGCACGCGGGCCACCCGATCCAAGTGAAAACGCGGGTCATCATGGGCGCAGGCAAGAAGATGCACCTCTGGCACGAGATGTTTGAGGGCGACCGCCTGCTGGCGACGGGCGAGCATATGCTGTTGCATGTGGACCTTGCGACCCGTCGCTCCGCCCCGCCGGCGGCGCATATCGAGGCCAATCTGGCGCAGATCGCCGAGGCCCATGCCGCCTTGCCCACGCCCGAGGGTCTGGGCCGCGCCATTGGCGCCGCGCGGTGACGCGGGTTCTGATCACTGCAGGCGCGTCCGGGATCGGGCGCGCCATGGCGGCAGGCTTTGCCGCGACGGGGGCCGAGGTCTGGGTGACCGATGTAAATGCCGAAGCGCTCGCGACGCTGCCCGCCGACTGGCAGGCCCGCGAGGTCAACGCAGCCGATGAGGGCGCGGTCAGCGCGCTCTTTGCCGAGGTTGCATCGGCGGGCGGGCTGGACGTGCTCTGCGCCAATGCGGGGGTGGCGGGGCCGACGGCTCTGGTCGAGGATGTGGCGCTGGAAGACTGGCGCGCCTGCGTCAGCGTCAACCTTGAGGGTGCGTTTCTGGCGGCGAAATACGCCGCACCGCTGATGAAGGCGGCGGGGCAGGGCAGCATCGTGCTGACCTCCTCTACCGCGGGGATCTACGGCTATCCTAACCGCGCGCCCTATGCGGCGGCGAAATGGGCGGTGATCGGCCTGATGAAGACGCTGGCGATGGAGCTTGGCCCCTTTGGCATCCGCGCCAATGCGATCTGCCCCGGCGCGGTCGAAGGTCCGCGTATGGAGGGCGTTCTGGCCCGCGAGGGGGCGATCAAGGGCATGAGCCGCGATGCGGTTTACGAAGGCTATGCGGCAGGCACCTCGATGCGGACCTGGGTCACGGCGGAGGATGTGGCCAATATGGCGGTTTTCTTGGGGTCGGAGGCGGCGCGGCGTGTCTCTGGTCAGGTCATCGCGGTGGATGGCCATACGGAGAACCCGGACCCGAAAGTCTGAGCCTGTCGTTTATCCACGAGGGCAGCTCGCGCCCGAGGTGGGGGCAAAGCCCCCGCCTGGGGGGCGGGCGGGGGCTGCCCGACCTATCGGCCGGGCGATGCCGCTAAGTCCCCACCCCGATCTGTGCCCGCAGCGCCCGTACCCGGCGTGGCAATTGTCGGGCGGTGATATCCGCCTCGCGCACCAGCCGGTCGAAATGGGCGGTATAGGTCTCCACCCGCTCGCGGTCACGGAAGGCCATATAATGGCTGCCCATGTAAAAGACGCACAAGAGCGGCCCAAAGATGGTCAGTGGCGAGGAATAGAGCCGTTTCGCATCATAGAGATAGATGCGCAGACGCGGGTAGAGCTGGGTGGTCAACCGCTCCAAATGCTCCAGCTGTTCGACGCGCACCTCATGCGGCAGCCCCTCGTAATAGCCGCCCCCTTTTGCAAAGCTGTCCAGCTCATAGAGCGGCATCGCGATCTCGTAATCGGAGCCTGACTGGCGCATCCAACTCAGGCGATCCTCCGAGGCGCCGATCGCCTGATGCGCAGTGCGGCCCAGATGCGGGGCATATTCCCATTCCAGCACCGCGCGGGTCTTGAGCATATCGGGCAGGGTGGCAGGCACATGGCGGATTTTGAACCCTGCGGCCTCTCGGTGCCATTCGTAGATTTTCTCATCCACCAAGGCGCGGGGCGCTTCGGTCATCGCGACCGAGGACGCAAGCAATTCCGCCGCGCTTTCTGGCCGGTCTGAGAGGCTGAGGAGCCAATCTGCCGAGACGCCCAGAGCTGCTGCACAGGCGCCGACCACATGCGCATTGGGCAGCCGCGCGCCTTCATCCGTCAGAAGCTGCGAGATGGTGGAGCGGTCCACCCCGGTCTGGCGCGCCAGCGCGCTCTGGCTCAAGCCGCTGTCCCGAAGGGCGCGGTTCAAGCGCTCACGAAACTGCGAGGCGCGCAGCCGTTTGTCGATATTTTCCGTCATGCGGTGACAAATATCACAGTTGTTGGCTTTTGTTAATCACATACAGAATTCTGCACAGTCCGCCCTGTTGGTAGTGTGAGCACATACCAAACATCAGGAGGTACTATGGAAACGCGTGGGCGCTCCCTCGTGAAGGCGGTCGTGTGGAATGTGATCGGGCTGATCGTGATGACCGTTGTTGGTTTCATCGCCACTGGATCCTTTGGCACCGGCGGGATCATGGCCGTGGTGAATACCGTCTTGGGCTTCATCACCTATCTGATCTACGAGCGGGTCTGGGCGGGCATCCATTGGGGCCGTACTGGAGGCACCCTTCATGCGTGACCTGACCGAAGAAGAGATCCTCGCCGCCAATACCCCGCCGGCCTCCCCGATGCGCGATGCGCTTTCGGTCGAGATCCGGGCCGAGGCCTGCGCCACCCTGCCCAAAGGGGCGGAATGGGACACCTTCGGGCTGATCCTTGGCTGTCATGCCCTGTGGCTGGTGGCGCTGTTTGCCCTGCCTGAGGTCTCGATTGCGGGGGCCATAGTGCTCTCGACGCTGATGGTGGCGCTGCATTCCTCGCTCTGCCATGAGGTGCTGCATGGCCACCCGTTCCGTAACCGTTTGCTGAACGAGACGCTGGTTTTCCTGCCCCTGAACCTCTGCGTGCCCTATGGAAGGTTTCGCGACACGCATTTGCAGCATCATCAGGACGAGAACCTGACCGACCCCTATGATGATCCTGAAAGCAACTTCCAAGACCCGGAGGTTTGGGCGCGGCTGCCGCGCTGGCGGCAATCGCTGCTGCGGCTCAATAACACCCTGCTGGGGCGGATGCTGTTGGGGCCGATCTTGGGTCAGATCAGCTTTATGATCGCGGACTATCGCTTGGCCCGTGCGGGTGAGCCGGGGATCGCGCGCGATTGGGCGCTGCATTTTGTCGGCTGCGTGCTGGTGCTGTGGATCGTGGCGCTGTCGCCCATGCCGCTTTGGGCCTTTGTGCTCTCGGCCTATGCGGGGCTCGCGGTGCTGAAAATCCGCACCTATCTGGAACATCGCGCCCACGATGACAAACACGGCCGCACCGCGATTGTCGAAGGGCGCGGGGTCTTGGGCATGGTGCTTGGTTTTTTGTTCCTGAACAACAACCTGCATATTGTGCACCACCTCTATCCGGGCGTACCGTGGCACCGCTTGCCGATGCTGTATCGGCGGCACAAGGCGCAATTCCAGACCCGCAATGACGGCTATGTGCTGAAGAGCTACGCCAGCATCTTTCGCCAGTTCGCCTTTCGCGCCAAGGATCCGGTGCCACATCCGCTCTGGAAATCCCGCAAGTAAGGGCGCATAAGGGGCGGTATGCGATAGTATACCATAAAGGTCCTCCGATGCCGCTCTGGATTCCCGTCACCCTCGCCGCTGCCAGCTTTCAGACCGTGCGGTTCATGCTGCAAAAGGTGCTGAGCTCGGTCACTTTGTCCTCGGCGGGGGCGACGTTTTCGCGGTTTATCTATTCGGCGCCGGTCATCTTGTTGCTCCTCTGGGCCTATGTGGTGGCGACGGGGGCGGAGGTGCCGGACTTCTCCGCGCGCTTTTGGGTCTTTGCGGCGATTGGCGGCTTAAGCCAGATCCTCGCCACCATCTGCGTGGTCGCCCTGTTCAAACAACGCAATTTCGCGGTGGGGATTACGTTCAAAAAGACCGAGGTGATCCAGACGGCAATCGTCGGGCTGGTGGTTCTGGGCGATGATGTCTCGCCCCTCGGCTGGGTGGCAATCGCGATTGGGCTAGCGGCGGTGCTCGTGCTGTCAAAGACCAAGGACAACCCGGGTGGCTATCTGCGGCAACTCACCGGGCGGGCCTCGCTTTTGGGATTGGGGTCCGGGGTGCTCTTTGCCTTTTCGGCGGTGAGCTATCGTGGCGCGACCCTGCAGCTTGAGACCGAGGACGCGGTGCTGCGCGCGGCGGTGACGCTGGGCGTGGTGGTCTGTCTGCAGACGGCAATGATGCTGGTCTGGCTCTTGGCACGCGATCCGGCCGAGATCGCGCGGGTCTGGTCGGCCAGACGGGTGGCGGTCTGGGTGGGGCTGACCAGCATGGGCGGCTCGTTCTGCTGGTTTCTGGCCTTTACGTTGCAAAATGCCGCCTATGTGAAGGCCTTGGGGCAGGTGGAGCTGTTGCTGTCGCTGCTGGCCTCGCTGGTGTTTTTCAAGGAAGTGGTGACCAAGCGCGAAATCTTCGGCATGGCGCTGCTGGTGCTGTCGATCCTGGCGCTGATCCTGGCGCTCTGATCCCCTGTTGTTATTAGCCTAGTCCGGTGGCGCTCCCGCCCGTCGCTGGATCCCCTTTGACAAGGCGATCCACTCCCGTTGGACGTGGCGCCGCGCCTAAAGGCGCGGCGCGGCCCTCTGTGCCCCATTGGGGCGCAGAGGGCCCGGCCCAACCCAGCCAAGGGGTCTTGCCGCAGGCAAGGCGCCTGCGGGGGCGGGAGGGCCACCGATCCTGACACGTGCAACAGGGGAGGAGGAGAGCGGTCCTAGCCGCCAACCGGCATCGGGTGACCGCGCAGGCGCAGGAACAGGCTTTCCTCATCGTCATTGCGGAAAAACGGCGTGCTCTCGGGGGCCTCGCCCGTGCGCAGGGTGCGGGTCACCTCGGCCAGAACCACCTCGGTGATGAAGGGCAGATCAAACCGTCGCACCTCGCTAAGCGGGATCCACTGCAGATGAGACAGCTCGTCCGAGGCGCGCGAAAAATCGTCGAGATCGCCGACCAGCGCCTCTGCCTCCACCACAAAGAACCGCGCATCAAAGCGGCGGGGGCGGCCCGGCGGGGTCAGGGCGCGAAACACAAAGCTGAGCGGCGCCGCATGGGGCAGGTGGCCGGTGGCGGCAAAGCTCTCCCAATCGGTCGGCACGTCCTGCGTCCAGTCGCCGGGAGTGCCGAGGATCAGGCCGGTCTCTTCCCACAACTCGCGCACTGCCGCCACGCAGAGCGCCTGCCAGATTGCCGCGCCGCCATCGGCCATCAGCCGGGCGCGGCAGGGCTCTGGCAGGGGGGAGCCGAGTGGAATATCCGCATCACCCGCATCCATCGCCCCACCGGGAAACACAAATTTGTTCGGCATAAAGGCCGCCTTGGCCCCGCGCTGGCCCATCAGGACCTGAGGGTCGTCCCCAGCGCGGTCGCGCACCGCGATGATGGTCGCGGCATTGCGGATCGCGGTTTTGTCGACCTCGGGCGGGGTGGGCGCTGCGGATGCGGCCTCTGTCATGCGTCTGCTCCTCCAACTGGGTCGCGCCGTCAACATGAGGGGCGACGCGCCCGCACAGTTTCAAACCTTTGGCGCAGAAAGGGAAGAGCGCGCGCGTTGGAACCTCGCGTTCAGCTTGCTTTTGGCAGGGCCGTATCAAACCCATGCATCCGACGCGCCCATTGATAAGCGACGACCACCCCCTTGAGGCGCGGCAGCAGATAGAGCGAGGCCGCGATACAGCCCACGGAGAACACCGTCGCCATCACCCAAGGATCAGGCCGCCACTCAAAGGCCATGTAATGCATCAAGGGCGCCATCAGGTGCCCGACCACCAGAATGGTCAGATAGGCCGGCCCGTCATCCGCGCGGTGATGGTACAGCGCCTCGCCACACTCAGCGCACTCGTCATTCACCTTGAGATAGCTGTGCAAAAGCTTGCCTTTGCCGCAGTTGGGGCAGCGGCGACACCAGCCCTTCCACAAGGCAGGCTTGGTCGGACGGTCGTCAGAAGCGGCGGTCTTGGCCACGGAAAGTTCGGTCTCGGTCATCTGATGCTCCATCGCCTTGGGGGGCGTTTACAGCGGTCGCGGGCAGGCTGCGGCCCAATCACGGCCAGGTCGAGTTTCAATCTTTACCCCGAAATATGCAAATCACAGGTTGATTTCGCTGTGGCGGGGTGACGCGGCAGAGGTGCAAAGGGATAGGGGCGCGGGCGCAAAACCGATGGGTTCAGAAAAAATTCACGATGCGCGACGGAAATCCAAAGATGGGCCGTTTTACTCATACATCGGGCAGCATGGTGCTGCTGAGGCTTAAAGAAGGAACGATGTTATGAAGAAACAGATCCTGATTGCCACCCTCCTTTCCCTGACCGCTGCTGCGGCAGGGACACTTGCGGTCGCCAAGCCGGGCTTTGGTCCCGAGCGTCAGAAACCCACGTTTGAACAGCTGGATGCTGACAGCAATGGCGAGCTGACCACGGCAGAACTCGAAGCCATGGGCAAGAAGCGCTTTACCGAAGTGGACACCAATGGCGACGGCCTCCTCAGCGCCGAGGAAATGGCCGCGCACCAACAGGCGCGTATCGCTGAGCACACTGCCAAAATGATCGAGAAATTCGACAAGGATGGCGATGGTCAGCTGAGCGAAGCGGAAATGCCGGAGCGTCCCGGCCCGCATAAACTGTTTGAGAAGGCCGATACCGACGGGAACGGCTCGATTTCCAAGGCAGAGTTTGATACGGCTCAGGCCATCATCGACGCGGTGATGCAGAAGAAACATCACCGGGGCGGTCATGGCGAGCGTGGCCACGGTCACGGTCCTGACTCGGAGTAAGCCTGATCTGGATTGAACAGTGCATATGCGTGCTCTCAAACCAGCGCCTCCCCGTGAAGGGGGGGCGTCCGTGATGGGCTTTGGCGGCAGGTCCGCCGCCAGCCAACGCACGGATACGGCGCCTGCGGCGGCGAGCGATGATGCTTTGCTCATCCTCTTCGCCAATGGCGACGGGGCGGCTGCGGCGGAACTGACGCAGCGGTTGGCGCCGCGTGTGCTTGGCGTCGCCACACGCGTTCTGGGCAACCGGGCCGAGGCCGAGGATGTCACCCAGGATGCGATGATCCGACTGTGGAAGATCGCACCGGAGTGGCGACAGGGCGAGGCGCAGGTCTCCACCTGGCTATACCGGGTGACGATGAACCTCTGCATCGACGTCAAACGGCGCAAGCGGGGCGGTCACGTGGATCTGGATGCGATCCCGGAGCCACCTGACCCCGCCGCAGGCGCCGTCGAAGGCCTGCAGGAACGCGCCCGGCGCGATGCCCTGCAAGAGGCGCTCGAGACCCTGCCAGAGCGGCAACGTCAGGCGGTGATCCTGCGCCATCTCGAAGAACTGACAAACCCGGAAATCGCCGGGATCATGGACCTGAGCGTGGAGGCGGTAGAGAGCCTCACCGCGCGGGGGAAACGGGCGCTGGCCAAGGCTTTGGCCGGGCGCCGGGAAGACTTGGGGTATCACGATGACTGATCATCAGAACCACAATGACGCGTTTGACGACCTCGACGCACTCTTCGCCGAGGCCCGTGCGACCCGTCCCGACCCGTCCGAGGCGCTGATGGCCTCGATCCTGTCCGCGGCTGCGGCGGAGCAAGCTGCGTGGGCCGCGCCAAAGCCGACGCCTGTGTTGGTTCGCCGTGGGCCGCTGGCGATGCTGGTGGCCGCTCTGGGCGGCTGGGCTTCGGTCGGCGGGCTGGCAGCGGCGAGCATCACCGGACTGGTCATTGGCATTGCCGGGCCGGATGCGGTGCTGAACGCGCCGGGGCTCAGTAGCTTTTCCACCGCCTCGGTGCTCAGCGGAGAGGACTACTCCGCCTATGAAACATTCGATCTGGCCAGTATCATGGCCGAGGACCTGCAATGACACAGACACCTGAAACCCCGACAAAATCCGGCAGTGCCACGCGGATGCCGCGCTGGCTGAAGGCGCTGTTTGCCCTGTCCTTGGCCGGGAACCTCGCGGTGGTGGGTCTGGTCGCGGGGGCTGCCCTGCGCGGCGATGGGCCAGATCGCCGCCATCCCAAAGCACCACCGCCGCCTGCCGCCTCTGAGGCGATTGGCGGGGTGATGTTCCGCTATTTCGACACGGACCAGCGCCGCACACTCAAGGCGCTGGCGGATGGGCCTTACGACAATATCGTCGAACGCCGGGTCGCGGAGCTACAGGATTTGCTGGCTCTGATCCGGGCAGAACCTCTGGACCTTGCCGCGCTCAAGGCCGAGATCGCCACCCAGTCGCAGTCGATTGCCGAGTTCCGTGCTGCGGTGCAGGAGGCCTGGCTGACCCGGCTTGCGGCGATGGACGCGGGCGAGCGGGCGGAGTTTGCCGATAAGGTGGAAAAACACATCGCTCGCTTTCGCAAGCCGCCAAAGCCCTAAGACTCGGGTTTAGTCAGCGCTTCACCCGATCCGCGTTTAGGCGGCGGCGGATTGCGGTGACGTCTTGATCGACACCCGGTTGCGGCCGGCATGTTTGGCATCATAAAGCGCGCGATCGGCGGCGGCGATCATCTCTTCGCCGGGCACCAGATGGCCGCGCCCACCGCCCACAACGGCCCCGACGCTGATGGTCACAGTCAGCGGCTCTTTCGAACCCGGCACGGTGAAAGGTGCGCGGTTGATTGCGGCGCAGAGCTTCGTCGCCATCGTATGCGCCTCATCGGTGCGGATACCAGGCAGCACCGCCATAAACTCCTCGCCCCCCACGCGGGCCAACAGGTCGCAACCGCGCAGTTCGGCGCGCAGGCGGCGGGCGGCCTCGATCAAGACCGCATCGCCGGCCGGGTGGCCAAAGTCATCGTTGATCCGTTTGAAGTGGTCGAGATCGGCCATCATCACCGCAAAAACCTCGCCATTCTCCGCCGCATCCTCGACCACGCGATCGAGGAAAGGCTTGGCGTAGCGGCGGTTATAAAGCCCGGTCATCGGGTCCTCATTGGCGGCGCGCAGGTCGTTGCGCAGGGTGTCGCGGGCCAACGCATTGCGCTGACGGTGCTGCAACTGGGTTCCAACCCGCAACAGAAGTTCGTCCACCTGAAAGCCACAATGCAGCACGTCATGGGCGCCGCGATCCAAAGCCTCGGCCGCGATATTGGGGTCCGCCGGATTGGGCACCGCAATCACCACCGAGTCGCGGGTGGTGGCTCGGGCGCGCAGGTCGGCGAGCAGCCGCAGCGCGAGGCCGGCGGAGTTTTCATTCAGCTCGATCACGATCACATCCGGAACCGGCGTGCGCATGAGGTCCTGAATGGCATCGACCGTAAAGGCGCGGAAGTTGTAGCAGGCGGCGGGGGCCAAGCGGCCCTTCCATTTATGCGCGGTCGGCATATCGGCGCAGACCAAGGCGATGCTGATGTCGGCGCGCGGCGCAAAGGCGGGCTCCTTGATGCGATGGGCAAAGGCAGGCGCGCCCTCTTCGCGCAGGTGCAGGTCGGCATCGTTGAGCCGCATCCGCAGCAGGCTGCGAATCCGCGCCTGCAGGATCATATCGTCGACGGGCAGCGGCAGAACCTCGTCAATGCCGGCCGCAAGCGCGGTCAGGCGGGTGACGCGATCGTTTTGCGCGCTGAGCGCGATCACCGGAACATCCGCCAGATGAGGCAGGCGGGCGAACGCGCGTTTCACCGCCCCGGCATCGCCATCGGGCAGTGTCATCGCGGTCAGGATCAGGTCAGGCCGATTGCCCTCTGCCAGTTGCACAGCCGAGGTCACGCTGTCGGCCTGCAACACCTGAAAACAGGCGGCCGTCAGCTGCACCTTCAACACGATGCGATTGGTGGACACCCCATCTATGACCAGGATCGTGCCTTGCACGTTTGACCCCTTCAGTTCACGCTTATCTTCGGGTTTGAGTTTCGTTGAGACTGGTTAACAAACTCTTTCAAGAGTAGTTCAAATTGACCGAAAAGTGTCGAGAAGGGGACGACTATGCCATTTTCCGCCGAGCGGGCCGAGGTTTTGGGACTGAAAGCCTTAAGCTGGCTTGCTGCCAATGACGAGCTGATGCCGGTGTTTCTGAATGCCAGCGGTGCCTCGGTCAGCGATTTGCGCGACCGGGTGGGCGATCCGGCCTTCCTTGGCGCGGTGCTCGACTTCCTGTTGATGGATGACGCCTGGGTCATGGGGTTTTGCGACAGCGAGGGGGTGGCCTATCCGACGCTGATGGAGGCTCGGGCGGCGCTTCCGGGGGGTGAACAGGTGCATTGGACGTGATAGAGCTGCGCGTGGGCCAATTAACGCTTGAGGGCATTTGATGACGATCTCCGCGCTTCTTTTTGACAAGGACGGCACGCTGTTTGATTTCGCGCGCACCTGGAATGGCTGGTCCATGTCGGTGCTGACCGGGCTGGCCGAGGGCGATGCGGAGCGTCTGGCGGCGATGGCTGCGGCGATCAGCTATGACCTCGACGGGGCGGCCTTTCGCCCCGACAGCATTGTGATCGCGGGCACCAATGCCGAGGTGGCGGAGCGTCTGTCTCCTTTCGTGCCGCAGATGAGCGAAGGCGCCTTGGCGGCGCATCTGATCCAGACCGCAGGTCAGGCGGAGATCGCCCAAGCGGTGCCGCTGGCGCCCTTCCTCGACGGGTTGAAAGCGCGCGGCCTCAAGGTCGGGGTGATGACCAACGACGGTGAATCCTCGGCGCGCAGCCACCTGTCGCGCTCTGGCGTGTTGGAGCGGTTTGATATGGTGATCGGCGCCGATAGCGGCTTTGGCGCCAAGCCCGATCCCGACCCGCTCTTGGCCTTTTGCACCCATACCGGCGCCGACCCCAAGGCCACCGCCATGGTGGGCGACAGCCGTCACGACCTGATCGCGGGGCGCGCGGCGGGGATGCGCACGATTGGCGTGCTGACCGGCATGGCGACCCGCGCTGATCTTGAAGACCTCGCCGACGTTGTGCTGCCCGATATCGGCCATATCCCCGCCTGGCTCGACAGCTGATCCGCGCAGCTTCTGACTGATCTGCCCATCCAGGCGGCATTTGCGGTCTGGAAAGCGACATTGATGGTCGGTAATGGACAGGTCTGTCTGGTGCCGCTCGCGGCATTGTGGGAGAACAGAAAAACCGGTCACACAATTCAGGGGAGCGATCATGGCAGATACAGGAGCGCGCAAGCGTCGCGGTGGCGGCAGAGCAGGGGCAGCAGCGCGTCGTGGCTCGGCTGCGCTGGAGCAGATGCCGTGGAACCCGCCGGTCAACATCGATCGCCCCACTGAACCGCTGACCGAAGAAGGCATCGCTGCCATCCACGACGGCGCCATGCGCATTCTTGAAGAGATCGGCGTGCAGTTCCTCAATGCTGAGGCGCTGCAGATCTTCAAACAGGCGGGCGTCAAGGTCGAGGGTGAGCTGGTCAAAATGGACCGCGACTTTGTCATGGAGATGGTGGGCAAGGCGCCCTCCGAATTCACCCTGACCCCGCGCAATCCCGAGCGTGCCATCCGCATCGGTGGCAATTCCATGGTGTTCGGCAACGTTTCTTCGCCACCGAACTATTGGGATATGGACCTTGGAAAAAAGGTTCCCGGCACACGTGAACAGTGCCAGAACCTTTTGAAATTGACGCAGTATTTCAACTGCATCCACTTTGCCGGCGGCTACCCGGTGGAACCGGTGGACATCCATGCCTCGATCCGCCACCTCGATGTGCTGTATGACAAGCTCACCATCACCGATAAGGTGATGCACGCCTATTCGCTCGGCAAAGAGCGGGTCGAGGACGTGATGGAGATGGTGCGGATCGCCGGCGGCCTCAGCCATGAGGAATTCGACGCCAAGCCGCATATGTATACCAACATCAACTCCACCTCGCCGTTGAAGCATGACGAGCCGATGATCGACGGCTCGCTGCGCTTGATCCGGCGCGGGCAGCCGGTTGTTGTGTCGCCCTTCACTTTGGCCGGCGCGATGGCCCCGGTGACGATGGCTGGCGCGGTGGCGCAGTCCTTGGCGGAGGCGCTCTGCGCGATTGCGCTTTATCAATATGTGAACCCGGGCGCGCCCTGTGCGATTGGCACCTTTACCTCTAACGTGGACATGAAGTCGGGTGCGCCTGCCTTTGGCACGCCGGAGTACATGCGATCGACCCAGATGACCGGCCAGATGGCGCGCTATTACGGGCTGCCGCTGCGCTCTTCGGGCGTGTGTGCGGCGAACGTGCCGGATGGGCAGGCGATGTGGGAGACTTCGAACTCGCTTTGGGCAGCGGTGCAGTCGGGGACCAATATGGTCTATCACGCGGCTGGCTGGCTGGAGGGCGGGCTGATCGCCAGCCCCGAGAAGTTCATCATGGACTGCGAAGTGCTGCAGATGATCCAGCGCTACATGGACCCCTCGGTGAACGCCACAGGACCGGACGAGATCGCGCTGGAAGCCATCCGCGAGGTGGGTAACGACGGTCACTTCTTTGGCATCCAGCACACGCAGGACCGCTACGCCACTGCCTTCTATCAGCCCTTCCTCAGCGATTGGCGCAACTACGAGGCCTGGGAGGTGGCAGGTGCCACTTGGACCGCGGAACGCGCCAACAAACTCTACAAAGAAATCTTGGCTGAGTTTGAGGAGCCGCCGATGGATCCGGCGATCCGCGAGGAGCTGCAGGCCTTTGTGGCCCGGCGCAAGGAAGAAGGTGGCGCGCCCACCGACTTTTAAACTTCTGTCGTATTCGCGACCAGATATGCAACAATACGCATGAAACTGCCGACATTAACCACTTAGCGGTTGGTGTCGGCAGTTTTCTTGTTTTATGATGCCCCCGTAACGAGCGTTTACCGATAGGCAATGAGTCTCCCTTATTTGCCCCGACATGGGGTGTGGGGGCCTACGAGTGGCGTCAGGAAACGGTGGAGTGACACTTTCCGCAACCCGAAAGAAAAGGCCGCAGGCTTGCCTGTCGGCTTTTGTTTTGCATGGGATTTGGGGCCGGCCAACCGTTGAACAGACTGTGAATTTTGGAGACCTTTGTGGGTCTCGAAAGAAGTTGGAATTTTAGATATTGGGCCTTTCTTAAGCATGGCGTCTTAAGACTGGGCCAAAGGCGAAGTAGGGAATAACCGTATGCACGGTTTGATCAACAGGGCCGTTCAGGCGTTTGTCGTCAGCACGTACGGAGACAAGCGTTGGAACGACATCATGGACGACAGCGGGCTCGGGTTTACCGAGTTCGAGGCCATGCTCGTCTATCCCGAAGATCAATCGACCCGGATGTTGCAGGCCGTTGAGCGGAGTCTTGAGCGGCCTTTGCCGGAAATCCTCGAGGATGTGGGCACCTTTCTGGTCTCCAACCCGCAAGTCGAAGCGCTGCGTCGTCTGCTCCGCTTTGGTGGGGTGAATTACGTCGAATTCCTGCATTCTCTGGACGATTTGCCCGATCGCGCGCGGCTCGCCGTGTCTGACCTGCGCTTGCCGGGGCTGGAGCTGGTGGAGCAAGCACCGGGGCAGTTTGACCTTTTGTGCCAACCGGGCGTGCCCGGCTATGCGCAAGTGCTGATGGGCGTTTTGCGCGCAATGGCGGACGATTATGGGGCGCTTGTGATTCTCGACCAAAGCGGAACACAAGACGGGGTAGAGGTGATCTCGATCACCCTGATCGAAAGCGAGTTCGCCGAAGGGCGGGCCTTTGACCTTGGGGCACATTCGCTATGATGAGTTTTGACGATCTCGCGGGTATCGCGAACCAGATTTGCCCGATGCATCTGATCATTGATGCCGACGGAACCGTGATCAGTCACGGTCCGACCCTGCATAAAATCTGCCTCGACGAAAGCTGGATCGGCAAGGCGATCTTTGACGTGCTTGACCTGCAGCGCCCGCGGGCGGTCAAGACCGTTGCGGACCTTATGGAGGTGACCGGCAGCAAGCTGCATTTTCAGCTGCGCGCCGAGCCGCACACCCGGATGAAGGGCGTTCTTGTGCCGCTGCCGAACGGGCAGGGGGCCTTCATCAACCTGTCGTTCGGGATTTCGGTTCTGGATGCGGTGCGGGATTTCAATCTGACCAGTCAGGATTTCTCGCCCACCGATCTGACCATCGAAATGCTCTATCTGGTGGAGGCGAAATCCGCCGCGATGGAGGCCTCGCGCCAGTTGAACCTCCGCCTCCAAGGGGCAAAGATCGCAGCTGAGGAACAGGCCTTTACCGATACTCTGACAGGTCTGAAGAACCGCCGCGCGATGGATCATGTGCTCAACCGCCTGATCAACAGCGGGCGCGACTTTGCGCTGATGCATGTGGACCTCGACTTCTTCAAGCAGGTCAATGACACCTATGGCCATGCGGCGGGCGATGCGGTCTTGCAGCGTGTCGCCTCGATCATGGTGGATTGTACCCGCAAGTCCGACACGGTGGCCCGCGTTGGCGGCGATGAATTCGTGCTGGTGTTCGAAGGTCTCTTGGACCGCAATCGTTTGAATGACCTCGCCAACCGGCTGATTACCCGTCTGGAGGAGCCGATCCTCTATGGAGCGGATATTTGCCGGATCTCGGGCTCTGCAGGGACCGTGCTGTCCTCTTCGATGGCGCAGCCGGATCCTGCCGTGTTGTTGCATCAGGCCGATGTCGCGCTTTATGCCGCGAAACGGGCGGGCCGGGCGCAGCACATGTTCTACACGCCAGAGTTCGAGGCCGAGATGGTTGAACATCAGGACAGCAAATCCGCCTGATTGGATGTGACTCATAAGAGGGTTGCGTGTGAATTGGTCCGGTGAAATCCTGCAAAAGTGGTGCTTTTGACCGACCGAAAGGCGGGGCAAACTGCTGCAAACCGCCAGACCATTTCGGAGTGCCCCAATGTCCAGCCAATCCGCCCCTAGCCAGATCCTGCCCAGTGTGTGCCCACTGGACTGCCCGGACACCTGTAGCCTCAGCGTCGAGGTAACAGAGGGCAAGGTGACGGCAGTGCGCGGCTCTGACGCCAATCCCTTTACCGCCGGGGTGGTTTGTAACAAGGTGACGCGGGCCTACCCTGATTTCGTGCATGGCCCGGCCCGGCTGACGCGGCCCCTGCGTCGCACCGGCCCGCGCGGCTCTGGCGCGTTTGAGCCGATCAGCTGGGACGAGGCGCTGGATCTGGTCACCGCAGGCTTTAAGGCGGCCATCGACCAGCACGGTGCCCAGTCGATCCTGCCCCTCAACTATGCCGGCCCACATGGCGAGCTGGCCGGGGGCTCGCTCGACCGGCGGTTCTTCTATCGGCTCGGGGCGACGCGGATGGAGCGTGGCCCGTTGTGTGGCGGGGTGCGTGGCCTGGCCTATGAGAGCCTCTATGGCAACGCCCCCGGCATGCCGCCGGAGCAGGCGGCGCATTCGGATCTGATCGTGGTCTGGGGCAACAATGTCACCGTCTCCAACCTGCATCTGACGCGCGTGCTGAAGGACGCCCGTTCCAAAGGCGCGCGGCTGGTGGTGATCGACCCCAAGCGGATCAAGATTGCCGAGCAGGCCGACCTCTACCTGCAAGTAAAACCTGGCACCGATGTGGTCTTGGCCCAAGGCCTCGCCGCCGAGCTTGAACGGCGCGGTGCCTTTGATGCGGAGTTCATCGCGACGTGGGTCGAGGGGGCAGAGGCCTATATGGCTGAGGCGCGCAAATATGCGCTGGCCGAGACCGCCCGGCTGACTGGCGTGGCAGAGGCGGATATCGCGACCCTTGCCGATTGGATGCAGGCGGCGGAGCGGATGGCGACCTCCACCGGCAACGGCATGGAGCGCGGGCGCTCTGGCGGGTCGGGCCTTCGGGCGGCGATGGCGCTTAATGCGCTGTTGGGTCAGCACGGGCGTCTGGGTGCCGGGTCTATTGCGAAATCCGGCCTCGCCTCGCCCAAGACGCGGGGGCGGCTGCAGGGCGACCACCTGATTGATCCTGCGACCCGCGTGGTCAATATCCTCGACGTGGCCAAGCTGATGCTGGACCGCGACCAGGACGTGCCGATTGCGGCGGTGATGATCTACAACCACAACCCGGTCGCCACCCATCCGGACCAGACCGCGATGCTCCGGGCCTTGGCGCAGGAGGAGATTTTCACCGTCGGTTGCGACGTGGTGATGACCGACAGCATGGCCTATTGCGACGTGATCCTGCCCGCCGCCACCCATTTTGAACATCACGAGATCTTCGCCGCCTATGGCCAGAACTACGTGCAGCGAGCCGAGCCGGTGATCGCGCCGGTGGGCGAGAGCCTGCCCAATACCGAGATTTTCCGCCGACTGGCTGCGCGCTTTGGCTATACCGAGGCGGCGCATCAGGCGGATGACCTGACGCTGATGGACGAGGCGATGGATGCCAGCCACCCGCAATTCGAAGGCCGCCGCCCGAGCGAGATGCCGGTGACCCGCGCGCTGGAGATGCAGCTGGCGGATGGTCGGCCCTTGGTCCTTTGCGATACGGTCACGCCCGCGACTCCTTCGGGGCGGATCGAGCTCTTTTCGGCGCGGCTTGAGGCGGAGACCGGCTTTGGCGTGCCGCGCTTTGATCCGGTGCCGCAGGACCTGCCTTTGGTGCTGATCAGCCCAAGCTCGGACAAGCGCATCAACGCCACCTTTGGCAGCGCGCCGCTCTCGGCGGGGCCGGAGCATCTGGAGGTTCATGCGGAGGATGCCGCCGCGCGGGGCCTGTCGGACGGCGATCTGGTGGAGCTGTCGAACGCGCGCGGCTCGGTGACCTTCCGGCTTAAAATCTCCGGCGCGATGCAGCGCGGCGTGGTCTATGCGCCCAAGGGCACCTGGCGGCAAAGCTCTGAAACCGGCCTCACCGCCAATGCGCTGATCCCGGTGGATGTGCGCACCGATATTGGCGATGGCGCCTGCTATAACGAGACCTTTGTGGAGCTGCACGCCTACACGGGGCGTCTCGCGGCTGAGTGACCGCTTGGCGCAAGCGAGAAGAGGGCCGGGCGCTGTCCCGGCCTTTTGCTTGTCTTGCGACTGGTCCGCTTCTACCTTTTCGGAAACACACAAACGCCTAGGCCATTCCATGACGCAGAGCCTTGTGAACCTGCTGCCGAGCTTCATGCCCGACCGCAGCGCCGCCACGCCGATTTTTGAGCAAATCTGCGCGGCCTTCCGCAGTCGCATCCGCTCCGGTGCCTTGGCCGAGGGGGCACGGCTGCCCGCCACCCGCGCGCTGGCGCAGGACCTTGGGGTGGCGCGGGCCACGGTGGTCACCGCTTACGAACAATTGGTGGCGGAGGGTTACCTCGCCGCGCGGCAGGGCTCCGGCTATGTCGTCTGCGCCATGGGCGAGGTGGAGCTGCCCGCGCAGGCCTCAATTGCCCCGACGCCTGAACCGATGGAGCGGCCCGTGCTGCTGCTGGAGGCGGGGCAGCCCGATATGCGGCTCTTTCCGCATCGGGCCTGGGGCAAATGTGTCGCCCGCCTTTGTCGCACCCGGCCGCAAGACTTGCTGACCGGCTGCGGGCGGCTCGGTCATCCTGAGCTGCGGCAGGCGATCGCGGCCCATGTGCGCGACTGGCGCGGCATCGAGGCGCGCCCGGAGCAGGTCCTGGTGACCTCTGGCGCGACCGAGGCTCTGGACATCTGCCTGCACGCGCTGGCCGCGCCCGGCTCCACCGTGGGGGTCGAGGACCCCGGCTATCCCTTGATCCGCCTCTTTGCCGAGCGGCAGGGGCGGCAAATCCGCGATCTGCCGCTGGATGCGCAGGGCGCCGAGGTGCCGCAGTTGGATGAGGCGACCAGTACGGTGGTGCTGACCCCCTCGCATCAATTCCCCTTGGGCGGCGCGATGAGTGCGGGGCGGCGGCAGGCCTTTGTGCAATGGGCGGCGCAGCGGCAGGGCTGGATCATCGAGGACGATTACGATTCCGAATTCCGCTACGCCGGGCGTCCGATCCCGGCCATGGCCAGCGTCGATGCGCAGGGGCGCACAGTCTATATCGGCAGCTTCTCCAAGATCTTCTCCAATAGCCTGCGCATGGGCTATGTGGTGGCCCCCGAGCCGCTGATCGAGCCTCTCAGTCGCGCGATGCTGGCCCGGGGCGCGCGGGCCAGCGCCATGCCGCAGGCGGCCCTTGCCGAGTTCATGCTGCGCGGCGAGTTCTATCGCCACCTGCGCCGCGTGCGCCGGATCTATGCAGAGCGACATAGATTGCTGATCGAGCGTCTGCGCGACAGATTCGGCACCATCGGCCATGTGGAGGATCATCAGGCGGGGATGCAGGTGGTGCTCCGCCTGCCGCTCCATCTGAAGGATTCGCATTTGGCAGAGGCGGCGCGCCATGCGGGCGTCGGGGCGGAGGCTTTGTCCGACTATTGTCGATCCACTGGTGCCAAGGGCGCTGCCTATAATGGGCTTGTCCTTGGGGCTTGCCTCAACGACCCCGACGAGCAGCTGGATGCGCTGACCCGCCTTGACACAGTGATTTCCTCAACAGAGTAATCCCCCGTAAAATGGGGAAAGCACGACTTGCGTGAGTGGTGGAGATCAGTGCTGAACTATTGGGAAAAGTGGCAGCCCGTAGGGGAATCGAACCCCTCTTTCCAGGTTGAAAACCTGGCGTCCTAACCGATAGACGAACGGGCCACTCTGTGCGTGAGGGGGTGTTTAGACAGTCCCAGCGGAGCGCGCAAGAGGGAAAATGACCTTTATGCAAAGTTTTTGCGACAGGGCGTTTCGAGGGGTTTTGTCGATTAAAAACAAACGGTTAAATCGCCGCATGCGGCAGGCACAGCGACGTTGTATATCACCTGTAAGCGGTGAGATTTAGTATCAGTCATATTAGGGAAAGTGGCAGCCCGTAGGGGAATCGAACCCCTCTTTCCAGGTTGAAAACCTGGCGTCCTAACCGATAGACGAACGGGCCACTTGGTGTGAGCGGGTATTTATGGTTTTGCTTCGCCAGCCGCAAGCGAAAAAAACGCATGTGGCGCAAAATTCTTATCCACAGGCTGAAGCCTCGCGATTTCTGGCGAGGATCAGGCCTCTGCCGCGTCCTCCAGGCGCAATTGCGCGCTTTGGCGACCGCCCCAGGTGTTGACCTCCAGCCGTCCAGCCACATGAAAGCGCGCGCCACCGTGTTCCAGCAGACGTGGCCCGAGCGCCGTGTCAAAGGCGCCAAAGGAGATCGCCTCGATAGTGCTGCCCAAACCGTCAGTGAAGCTGACCTTGAGGTGCGATTCCCCAACCCGCTTGGCGAATTTCACCGCCATATCGGGAAAGCCATAGCGCGGGGCAGGGGTACCGGCGCCAAAGGGGCCAGCCTGTTCGATCTGCTCGATCAGATCCACCGTTGCAGCCCCTGGCATCAACATGCCGTCCAGTTTGAGGTCGGCAGGGCCGAGGTCGCCGGCGCCTTGCTTGTCCAGCAGTTCGGCCAGTCGCGCCATTGCAGGTTCCAACTGGTCGCGCGCCACGGTGAGGCCGACCGCCATCTTGTGGCCACCGCCTTTGATCAGCAGCCCTTCCATGGCGACGCGCTGGATCGAGGCACCAAGGTCGATGCCCGAGACGGACCGTCCCGAGCCTTTGCCCTCATCGCCGTCCAGACCGATGACCACGGAGGGTCGTCCGGTCGCTTCCTTCAGGCGGGAGGCAACAATGCCCACCACGCCGGGATGCCAACCTTCGCCGGCCGCCCAGACCAATGGCGCGTCAAAGCCGCGCTGTTCGGCCTGCTCTAAGGCGGCGGCGCGCACGGCGGCTTCGATGTCGCGCCGCTCGGTGTTCAGCTGATCGAGCCTCTCGGCCAGAGCCGCCGCCTCATGCGGATTATCCGTCGCCAGCAGGCGCGCGCCCAGATCCGCCTTGCCAATCCGCCCACCGGCGTTGACCCGTGGCCCCAAGAGAAACCCGAGGTGATAGGTGGAAGGGGCCGAATCCATGCGCGACACATCGGCCAAGGCAACCAAGCCAGGTCGCTCGCGTCGTCCCATAACTTTGAGCCCTTGCCGCACCAGTGCTCGGTTGGCGCCAATCAGCGGCGCCACGTCGGCGACGGTGGCAAGGGCCACCAGATCCAATAGCGCCATGAGGTCCGGCCCGGTGCCGAGCCCTTTTTCACGCGCTTGGCGGCGCACCTCGACCAGCATCAGGAACACCACACCTGCCGCGCAGAAATAGCCGAGGTCGCCATCCTCGTCCTGCCGGTTCGGATTTACCACGGCCACGCAGTCCGGCAGGGTCTCGCCGCCCAAGTGGTGATCCAGCACCACCACATCTGCGCCCTTGGCGGCCGCAATCGGCCCATGCGAGAGCGTGCCGCAGTCGACGCAGACGATCAGATCATGATCGCGCGCCAGCCCCGCCATCGCCTCATCATTGGGGCCATAGCCCTCGTCGATGCGGTCAGGGATATAAAGCGTCGCCTGCTGCCCCATCTGGCGCAGATAGACCAACAACAGCGCCGCAGAGGAGCCGCCATCCACGTCATAATCGGCAAAAACCGCAATCCGCTCGCGCCGCTCTACCGCTTGCAAAAACCGCGCGGCGGCCTTCTCCATATCCTTCAGGCGTCGCGGATCGGGGAGGAGGTCTTTTAACTGAGGTGTCAGAAACCCCGTGGCCTCATGCGCGGGCACGCCGCGCCGGGCCAAGACCTGACAGACGGCAGGTGGCAGGCCGGTTTCCTGCGCCAGATGCTCGCTCGCGCGGGCCTGATCGACGCCGGGGCCGATCCAGCGGCGCCCGGTCAAAGAGGTCTCGACACCCAGAAAACTCAATAGTCAGCTCCCGTCATAGGCAAAGGCCGGACCCGTGCGGGACCCGGCCTTTCATCTTTCTTCAAATACTCAAATCCCGACCGGGGCTGCAAGCCCTGCCGCCCGCAGCGGGATTACTGATGCGCGCTCAGCGGCGTGCGATAGGTCATGCGCCGCACCGATCCGGTCTTGGAGCGCATCAACAGCGTGGTGGTCTCGACCCAGCCGGGCTGGCGCTTGATACCGGGCAGAAGCGAGCCGCCGGTGACGCCAGTGGCGGCAAAGATCACGTCCTGCGTCACCATCTCGTCGCGGGTGTAGATCCGGTCGAGATCGGTGATGCCGGCCTTTGCTGCGCGTGCTTTCTCGTCGTCGTTGCGGAACAACAGACGGCCAAAGATCTGACCGCCCATGCACTTCAGCGCCGCAGCCGCCAGCACGCCTTCGGGTGCGCCGCCAGAGCCCATATACATGTCGATGCCCGTGGTCTCGGCCTCGGCGCAATGCATGACGCCAGCAACATCGCCATCGGTGATCAGACGGATAGAGGCGCCGGTCTCGCGCACTTCGGCGATCATTGCCTCGTGGCGGGGACGCTCCAGAATGCAGACGGTGATATCGGAGGGGGCGCAGCCCTTGGCCTTGGCCAGTGCCTCAACCCGCTCGCGCGGCGACATATCAAGGGTCACAACCCCTTCGGCATAGCCCGGGCCGATTGCCAGCTTGTCCATATAGGTGTCCGGCGCATGCAGCATGGAGCCGCGCGGGCCCATAGCGATCACGGTGAGCGCGTTCGGCATGTCCTTGGCGGTCAGCGTGGTGCCTTCGAGCGGGTCGAGCGCAATGTCCACGCCCGGACCATTGCCGGTGCCAACTTCCTCGCCGATATAGAGCATCGGCGCTTCGTCGCGCTCGCCCTCGCCGATCACCACGACGCCGGCGATGTCCAACAGGTTCAACTGCTCACGCATCGCGTTCACGGCGGCTTGGTCGGCGGCCTTCTCATCTCCGCGCCCGATCAGCGGGGCAGAGGCCAGCGCGGCCTGTTCAGCGACGCGGGCGAGGCCCAGCGACAGCATACGATCATGAAACGGCGCGTCGGCTTTGGTCGAAGTCATTCCCAGTATTCCTATCTCAAACTAGCGCGATATCACCCGGCATAGCCGACCCCCGCCCCGAGGGGCAAGGGAGGCAAAAGGATGGTGTCGCTAACACTCTATCTTTCGCAGCGGTTTCGCGGCTGCCTGACACATATGCCCCGGTATAGGGCGTGAAGATCACAGTTCTTCGATGCGCAGGGCGACCGGGGTGCCTTCAACAACGCCGGTGGCAGCGAGGCCTTCGACGGCCTGTTCCAGCACCGTGGAGGTGCATTTGTGCGTGACGATCAGCACCGGGGCCACGGTGGTCGCATGGTCGTATTGGCGCATCCGATGAATGGAGACGCCAGCATCTCCCAGAACGGCGGCGACTTTGGCCAGCGCGCCGGGTTTGTCCTGCAGAGCAAGGCGCACGTAATAGGGGGCGGGCAGGCTGGTCTGGGCCGAGGGTTCCTCGGTCAGGCTGGTCGCGGGCACGCCAAAGGTCGGGATGCGCAGGCCGCGCGCAATGTCGAGCACATCGCCCATCACCGCACTGGCGGTCGGGCCTTCTCCGGCGCCGGGGCCGCGCAGCACAACTTGGCTGATGGAGTCGCCCTCGATCACCACCATATTGGTGCCGCCTTCCAGCTGACCCAGTGGAGAGTCCGCAGGCACGAGGCAAGGCGTCATGCGCTGTTCGATGCCGCGGGCGGTGCGCTGTGCAACGCCCAGAAGCTTGATCCGATAGCCCATATCGGCGGCGTGGCGGATGTCCTCAATGGCAATGCGCTGGATGCCTTCGAGCTTCACATCGTCAAACGAAGGTTTGGTGCCAAAGGCGATCGAGGTCAGCAGCGCCAGCTTGTGACCGGCATCAATGCCGCCCACGTCCAGAAGCGGATCGGCCTCGAGGTAGCCAAGCTGGGCACATTCCTCAAAGAGGGCATTATAGCCGCGTCCCGTGGCTTCCATCTGCGTGAGGATGTAGTTGCAGGTGCCGTTCATCACGCCCATCACGCGGGTGATTTCATTGCCCGCAAGCCCTTCGGTCAGGGCCTTGATCACCGGGATGCCGCCAGCGACAGCGGCTTCAAAGCGGATCACGCGGCCCTTGGCCTCCGCCAGTTCGGCGAGCGCTTGGCCATGGATCGCCAAGAGCGCCTTGTTGGCGGTGACCACATCCTTGCCTGCGTTCAGAGCGGCTTCGGTCGCTAGCTTGGCCGCGCCTTCGTGGCCGCCCATCAGTTCGACAAAGACATCCACATCGTCGCGCATCGCCAGCGCCACCGGATCGGTCTCCCAAGCATAGCTCTTGAGGTTGACGCCCCGGTCCTTGGTCGCATCGCGCGCCGAGACCGCGGTGATCACCACCGGGCGTCCAGTTCGGGCCTCCAACAGGGCAGCATGACGGCGGATGATTTTCACCACACCAATGCCGACCGTGCCCAAACCAGCAATCCCAAGTCGAAGCGGTTCAGTCATAGCGGGAGGTCCTTTATTTTCGGGGTCGAATGGATCGGGTCTGTGATGGTCCCCGCCTTAGCTGCTTGCACGCAGGCGGGCAAGCCGGAGTGCCAGTGAAACCGGGCGAGGGGCTTGTTTTGTGATGTCTTACGGCTCGCGTTGCTTGAGCGCATCGGCCCGGCGCTTCAGCTCTGCGGCGCGCGCATCGAGCGACTGCTGCAGCGCGGCGCTCTCTTCCTCGGGGAGCGGCTCAGTAGCAAGCGCAGTGCCAAGGGGCAAAAGCTTGGGATAGGGCTGGCTGCGCAGGTCGGCGGAGAGCTGGTTTTCCAGTTCTGGCACCCGGCTACAGGCGGCAGCCGACAGAACCAAAGCCGTCAAAACCGCAACGCCCGTCAGGCGACGGATTTGGACGAGGTGAGAAAAGGGTGCGAGCACGGGCATAGGTTCATCCTTGTTCCCGCCCTTGATGCACAATTGGGCCTTTGGGTACAAGATGCACATCCCGCGCATCTGCCTGTTGGATATGGGTTTTATCTGAACGAATGTTCAGTTATTCTCGCCTTTATGGCACGCACCCAAGGTTCTCATTCTGACATCACTGGCCCCCGCATCCTGAAGGCGGCGGAGGAGTTATTTGCGCGTCACGGCTATGCGGCGGTTTCGATGCGGCAAATCGCAGGCGCGGTCGGGGTGCAGGCGGGGGCCTTGTATAACTACACGGCGGATAAGCAAAGCCTGCTGTTCGATCTGATGTGCGCCCATATGGAGGAGCTGCTGGCAGCCTGGGCGGCGGAAGATTTGCCGCAGGACTTGATGGGCCAGCTTGAGGGCTTTGTGCGGTTCCACATCCGCTACAACCTCGAGCGACCGGATTCGGTCTTTATCGCCTATATGGAGCTGCGCAACCTGACGCCGGAGAATTTCGCGCAGGTGGAAGATCGGCGGCGCGCCTATGAGGATCAGCTGGAAACCATCCTGAAGGAAGGGGTGGCGCAGGGGATCTTTGGCGTGCCGGACACCAAGATTGCCGCCTTGGCGATGATTGCGATGCTGAACGGGGTCTTGACCTGGTATCGCGACGGCGGTCGACTGTCGCTGGTCGAGGTGGAAACGCTCTATTGGGATATGGTGCGCAAGGCGGTCGGAGTCTGACAGAGCGTTTCGGGTTATCAAAAGGAGCGCTACCGCGCGCTCTTATTAAGCTGTGGAGAGGGGATGGCCCCTGCGGGCCTTGGCGTTTGGCGCTGGGGCTTTGTTTCGTTTGGCTGAGACGGTCCTGAGGGGCAGGTCTGCCCTCAGGAGCCTCTTTCAAGTGTATTTGAGGTTGGGCGCGTCAAGGGCAAGCCGCCCGTGCCGGGCGGGGCCTTTGGCCCCCTTGACCCGGATTTGCAGGTGTTTCGTGCCAAGCGGGCCGGGTTCGGGTGCGTTTTTCCGATCAGTGAGCAGGCCTAATAAACGTCCCGTTGCGCAGTTCGGCGAAGGCTTTTTGCAGCTCGGCTTGGGTGTTCATCACGATGGGGCCGTGCCAGGCGACGGGTTCCTCGATCGGCGCGCCGGAGATCAGCAGGAAGCGCACCCCTTCGGGGCCGGCCTGCACGGTGATCTCGTCACCGGTGCCAAAGCGCACCAAAGTGCGGTCGCCGGACATGTCGCGGATATTGACCTCCTGGCCTGCGACCTCTTTTTCCAAGAGCACGCCTTGCGGGCGGGAGGCGTCGGCAAAGGCGGCTTCGCCCTCGAATATATAGGCAAAGGCGCGGCGGTAGGTGTCGATCTTGAAGGTCTTTTTCACCCCGGCCGGCACAAAGACATCAAGGTATTGCGGATCGGCGGCGATGCCGTCGACGGGGCCGCGTTTGCCCCAGAACTCGCCCACGATGATCTTGACCCTGGTGCCGTCATCATCGGTGACCACCGGGATCTCTTTGCCTTGCACGTCCTGATAGCGGGGCGCGCACATTTTCTGGGAGCCGGGCAGGTTGCCCCAGAGCTGGAAGCCATGCATCTGACCGTTGATATTGCCCGAGGGCATCTCCTGATGGAGGATGCCGGAGCCGGCCGTCATCCATTGCACATCGCCCGCGCCCAAGGTGCCTGTATTGCCGAGGCTGTCGCCATGTTCGACAGTGCCGGACAGGACATAGGTGATGGTCTCGATGCCGCGATGTGGATGCCAGGGAAAGCCCTTTTGGTAAAAGGCCGGGTGGTCGTTGCGGAAATCGTCAAACAGCAGGAACGGGTCCAGCTCGCTGGGGTCCTGAAAGCCAAACGCGCGGTGCAAGTGCACGCCGGCCCCCTCCATCGTGGGTTGGGCGGCGCGGGTTTCGAGAATGGGACGCAGGGACATGCTAGATCCTCCGGCTAGGGTGTTTGTGATCAACAGATAGGGCAGCTTGGGGGATCTGAACATCCGCGCCTGCTCACGGGATATGTGCAGCGGTGCAGAATAGCCGGGATCAGGGTTCAAACCCGTCGCTCCTTTGGGGGGCATGTCGGTTTTGCGCGCGAAATGGCGCAGGGGCACGCCGCAGTCTGGCAAGAGGCCTCTCGCGGCCAAAGGACCCCACAGGGAGAATACAGGATGGGTGACAGCATGAAGGTTGGATTTGTCGGTCTCGGCAATGTGGGTGGCAAGCTTGCAGGCAGTCTGTTGCGCAATGGGATCGATCTGACGGTCAGCGACCTTGATGCGGAAAAATGCGCCAATTTCGCCAGTCGTGGGGCGCAGGTTGCACAGACGCCAGCGGAGCTGATGCGCGCCTGCGAGGTGGTGATCACCTGCCTGCCGTCGCCAGCGGCCTGCGATGCGGTAGTGCGCCAGATGCTGCCAGAGGTGCGCAGCGGCAAGATCTGGATCGAAATGTCCACCACCGATGCCGCCGAGGTCGAGCGGCTGGCCAATCAGGTCGAGGCGCTGGGCGGCTTGGCGATGGAATGCCCTGTGTCGGGCGGCTGTCACCGGGCCGATACCGGCAATATCTCGATCTTCGTTGGCGGCCCACGCGAAGGGTTTGATCGGGTGTTGCCCTTGATGACCATTCTCGGGCGGCGGGTGCTGCACACCGGTCCCTTGGGCACCGCGAGCACGCTGAAGGTGATGACCAACTATCTGGCGACGGCCAATCTTTTGACGCTTTGCGAAGCCTTGGTGACGATGAAGGCGGCGGGCATGGATATGACCACCACCTATGAGGCGATCCGGATCTCTTCGGGCAATAGTTTCGTGCATGAGACCGAAAGCCAGCTGATCCTGTCGGGGTCGCGCAATGTGAACTTCACCATGGATCTGGTGATGAAGGACATCGGCCTGTTTCAGGCCATTGCTGACCGCAAAGATGTGCCGCTGGAACTGTCGCCGGAGATCATCCGCATCATGGCCGATGGGCAGGCGCGGTTTGGCGAACAGGCGCAATCGGACCAGATCATCGAACGGTTGGAAGAGGTGGCAGGGGTCAGCGTGCTGGCGGATGGCTTCCCGACCGAGCTGATCGATGAAGAGCCGGAAGAGCCCGGCTATGAAGTCAGCGCGATCCGTTAAAGCGCGCCCGCAGAGTGGAGCTGGCCCCGAGGAGGAGCGGGCCGCGACGAATTGGGACTGTTCCACGCTGGGAATTTTCGCTACCTCTGCCTCCGACCGACCGCTGGGCCAATCCAGCGCGTCGATCTGAGGGAGAACGCCATGTCCAGCCGCTTTGACGACGATGAAATTCTGGCCACTGTCGAGGCCTCGCCTGCGCGGCGCATCATGGGGGTGAGCATGTTGGCGGCCCTCGGGTTCTTGACCCTCTATGTGGGCATGTCCACCGCGCCGGGACTGCCGTTTCAGGTGTTTTTGGTGGTGATCGCGGGGATTTCCCTGTGGCTTGCCTATCGCATGTGGCAGGCGACGGCGCATCGGGTGGAGCTGACCCCCTTGAGCCTGCGGTGCTCGAACGGGGTGGAGATCGTGTCGATTGCGGATCTGCAAGTCTTGGATCGTGGCTTTTTTGCCTTCAAACCCTCCAACGGGTTCCTGATGCGCGCCCGCACCAAAGCGCCGCGCGCTTGGTATCCCGGCCTGTGGTGGCGGACCGGTCGCCGCATTGGGGTCGGTGGTGTCACCCCCGGTTCGCAGACCAAAGCGATGACCGAGATCATCGCCGCGCTGATCGTGGAGCGCGATCACAAAGGTTGACGCAGCGCGCGTCTAGGTCTACCAGAGCGGGCAGGGCGGCAGACGCCCGCCGCCCGCGGGCCAGATGGTCTTGGTGAAGTTCTGCAGACATCACAGTCTATCGAAGATCCTCCACGCATATCGCGCGGGTGGTAATGCGGGTCCCATCCTGTTCTTGCGCGACACTTGCAAGAGGAGTTCGGGGAGATGTCACACCCCCCTGCCAATCGTTTTCTAACTGGTCCCTTGGGGCCAATTTACGCGCGCACTGCCTTGCCCATCATCTTTGTGATGAGCATGAACGGCTGTCTCACCGTCGCGGATGCGCTGTTTTTGGGACATTACGTGGGGCCGGAAGCTCTGGCCGCCGTCACATTGATGTTTCCCGCCTATATGCTGATCGTCGCGCTCTCGACGCTGGTCGCGAGCGGCATGTCCTCGCGTTTGGCGCGTCACCTTGGCGCCGGTCATATGGCGGAGGCTGAAGCGGATTATGCCGGGGCGCATGGTCTGGCCTTGACCATCAGTCTGGGTCTGATGGCGCTGTTTGCGCTTTTTGGCGAGGCGGCGACCCGCTTGGCGGCGGATGGCAACGCAGAGCTGGCCGCGATGGGACATAGCTATCTGCAAATCACTGTCGGCTGCACGCCATTGATGTTCGTCCTGTCGGTGAACTCCGACGCGCTGCGCAACGAGGGGCAGGCGGGAATGATGGCACTGATGAGCCTTCTGGTTTCGCTCGCCAATATTGCCTTCAACTATCTGCTGATCGCCGAATGGCAGATGGGGGTCGCAGGGTCGGCCATTGGTACTGCCTGCGCGCAGCTGGTGGCTTTTGGGTTGATCCTGACCTACCGGCTGCGTGGGCAGACGGCGGTGCATCCAAAGGCGCTGGTGGATCACAGCCTCTTTGGCGGTTGGGCGCGGATGCTGGCGCTGGGCGCGCCGCAAAGCCTCGGCTTTATCGGCTTGGCGCTGGGCTCTGCTGCGATCATGACTGCGCTGCAGTGGGTGGCGACAGATCAATATGCGCAGGTGGTTTCGGCCTATGGGGTGATCACCCGGGTGATGACCTTTGTTTACCTGCCGCTTTTGGGCCTTTCCCACGCGATGCAGAGCATCACCGGCAACCTCTTTGGCGCTGGGCAGCGGGTGCGCGTGCGCTCTAGCCTGCGGCTCGCCATGGGGCTGGCGCTGGTCTATTGCGCCGCTATGCAGGCCGGCATGAGCCTTGGCGCAGAGGCGATTGGCGCGCTCTTTGTCGCTGATCCGGGTGTGATCGGCGAGGTGGCGCGGATCTTGCCGGTCATTGTCACGCTGTTTGCCCTGTCGGGACCGCTGATGATGGTGGCGATGCATTTTCAGGCCATTGGGGATGCGCCGCGTGCGGCACTCCTGAGCTTGGCAAAGCCCTATCTCTTTGCCATCCCGCTGACGTTTGTTCTGGCGCAGAGTCTGGGCGAGCCGGGGATCTGGCGGGCGGGGCCCACGGCAGAAGGCTTGTTGCTGCTGTTGACCCTCGCGGTGATCTGGCAGGCGCGTATGCGCCACGGGGCAGCGGAGGGGCAGGCATGATGCGCGCGCTTCCCACTCTGCAAGAGGCCAAGGCGCAAGCCAAAGCCTTGCGTCAGTACCGTGCCTCCGCAGGCGAAAGCCTGAGCCACAGCGCTGCGCTTGAACTGGTCGCCAAGGACCTTGGGTTTCGCGACTGGAACACCTGCGTCGCATCCCTGGGCCGTGAGGGGCCACGCGGGCTTCAGGCGGGCGATCGGGTCACTGGTCGTTACCTCGGGCATGCCTTTGCCGCCGCGGTGATCCGCGCGGAGCCTGTGGCGGACAAACCCGGCTGGACTAGGCTGGAGTTGCATCTGGACGAGGCGGTGGATGTGGTGCGTTCGGAGAAGTTCTCGAGCTTTCGGCGCCGCATCCGGGGCACCGTCGGCCCACAGGGCTTCAGTGCCGAGCGCACCTCGGATGGGGTGCCGCATCTGGAGATAGACAGCGCCGCCTAGTCCTGCGCCACCCGTAAAATACAAAGGACCGCCGGCATTCTACGCGGCGGTCCTCTTTCGCTCTGTCGTCCAAGCAGAGTTCGAAGGGGTCTATTACACGTCTTCGGGAGTTGGTATCTCGCCCTCATCCACGATGGGTGTTTCGGATTCGTCGTCATGCGCCATGCCATCGCTAAAGATGGTGCCCTCAAAGGCGACCTGCGCTGCAAAGCGGGGGCGAGAGAAGACGAGTTTATAAATGTTCTGACCGTCCAGACCGACGTTGAAGGCGGGCAGAATGTCGTTCCAGGTTTCGACGACGATCACCCGTTCCTGATCCGGCATCGTCGGCAGTTTGTCCTCGATCGCGCTGACGGTCTCGTCGGTCCAGACATCCATATTGTCGCCGCGTTCGACCGACCAGTCGACGTAATAGGCAGCATCCGCCTCATCCCAATGCAGCACGGAAATGCGCATCGACATGCCACTGTCAGACCGGATCAGCAATTGCCCGAGGTTATACATGCTGTCGATATAATCATCGTCCAGCGCGGTGGTCTCGCGCGAGATCAAGTCAGAGATCGTATAGGCGGCCTTGGTGTTGACCGTATCCTGCCGGAACAGGTCAAACAGCGTATACATCAGCGCAAACACGATCAGCAGGAAGGGGATATAGATCACCGCTTCGACAGAGATGCTGCCGTCTTCGCTCTTGCGGAAGTGCCGCAGAATACGGGGGGGCTTCAGTCCAAACATATCACTTCGGCTCCTGAACAAAGGCGGTGGCCGCGTAGATTTGAATGCGCCCGTCATCATCGGTCTTGATGCTCTTGGCGAGGCCCCAATAGGGGAACATCGGAGAGAAGCTGAGGCAGGCGCGCAGCAACATCAGATCGTTCGGAGCGCCGTTGACGAAAGTGTTCACCGCATCGACTTCTTCGACCGAGTCGACGCAGTCGGGGTCAGAATTGACCCCCGGCCACGCAAAGGGATCGATCTGCACCATTTCCAATTTCAGCGAGGTCGCGCAGAGGTCAATCACGCCGGAGTTGGCGCAGATCGAGTCGCGGATCTCGTCATGCTGCATATTGGTGCCGGTGCCGAGACGGATTTCGCGCACGGTGATGTCCATCGCCCGATCCAGCATGATCTGACGCAGGTTGATCACGCCCAGCTCGACGGTCGAGAAGAGCACGAGCAACATCAGCGGGAACAGCATGACGAATTCGATCGTCGCGTTGCCATCTTCGTTGCGGCGGAACCGGGCAAGAGTTTGGGTGACGCGCTTCAAACCCAAGCGCGAAGAAAGCGGAGCAAACCAGGTCATTCTGTCAACCTCAGCTGGCGGATGGCGGAGGCAATGGACGCAAAGGCGTCAGAGATCTCCAGCCCTTCGACGTCATAGAAATGCGCGTCAGAGCTGGCGCAGCTGCGCAGGATCTGCTGGCCATTATAAGGCGCCTCAAAGCCGATGGTGAAAACGATGATCCCGGCATCCTTGGCGGCCTCACAGATGGCCAGCGTGCGCTGGTTCTTGGTGTAGCTGCCAATCGCGTCATAGACGTTGTAGTACCATTTCTGACGCGCGCTGTCGTAGCCCATCCAATCGGCGAACAGGTTGTAGAAGATATACTGCAACGAGGTGTCGGCAAAGAGATCGGTAAAGCTCAGCTCTGTGGCCGATCCCGGTTCTTCGACCGTTTGCTGGACCCAGCTGCCATAGTAGCAGTTGCCGCGGTACATAAAGCCGGTGCAGATCCACTCTGACGTGGTGCCATTGCCATAGGCATGGTCCTGCCAAGAGCCGTTGTTGTGCCAGTAGTATTTGTTAGAGCCAGAGCGGTTCGGGTTGTAGGTCGAATAGACATCCTCGGCGGCGTTGTAATAGACCGTGGAGCCGCCCTGACGGTAGCCATCGTTGACGTAATACTGGCTGGTGTTCTCGCCGTCGGTCATCAACACCAAAACCTTGATGGTTTCGTTGTCCGTATAGGCAACGGGACGGTTGGCAAAGCCTGCATCAATCGTTGCGCCTTCGCCGCTGGCCATGCCCGAGATGATCGGCTGAACGGAGGGGTCCAGCAGCGCAGTGCCCCATTTCATCCCGATGTCGATCGAGGTGTTGTCGGTCGGCTGGAAGGCGTCGATGTAATTCTTCAGCGTGTCAGGATCGCTCTGGAACAACAGCGATGTGCGTTCCGGATTGTCGTCATCTGAGGTGCAGGGCGGACGCTCCACATGGCTGGACCTGGTCCGATAGTCCCGGCGGTAGTTAAAGCTGAAGTGCATCGTCTGTTCGTAGGTCTGACCGAGGTTCAGACCGGGCGTGTCGAAATCCGCATCGTCGAAGTTTAGACAATGCGAATACTCATGCGAGTCCGACCGGTTCAGATAGCCAAAGAACTCCGGCGGCATCGTCACCTGCGTGGAGTAGGGCACGATGGACATCGACATGTTGCCCTCTTCGGTCGTGGCATTCATCGTTGTGACGAATTCCTTGGCCGCGACCTTGAGGTTGGGCAGACGGTTGTTGCTGCCCATCGAGCCGGAGACGTCAAGCACCAGCGAGATTTCCACCTTGCCGATGCTCTCTTCCGCAGTGGCAGAGGCTCTAAGCGGCAGGTTGTCGGTGTAGTTCGCAAATTTCAGCCACAGCGGCTCGAACTCGGCGTCCACTTCCCCGGTGACTTTGCGGCGCGTGATCGTCTGGATCGGGTCCGGCACAACCGTGTGATAGCCGTCCAGCCCCGCCTTATCCATGTAGTCGAGCACCACATCTGTGGCGTCTTGGGTCTGGTCAAGGTCGGCTGCAGCCAGAACGGCACGGTCGAGCGTGTATTGGATGTTGGTGCGGTCGCGCTCCATGTGAACCACGTCAATGCCGATGCCGCCCACGGCCACCATGCAAAGCAGCGTCAGGATCATCGGCTTTTCCAGCACACCACTTTCATCGCGGCGGAAATGCGCGGCAGACAGGCGCAGGTCGCGCAGATACTGTGAAACGCGGGTGGACGGACGTGCCAAAGCCCCTTGCGCGGCTGCGGCAGGTTTTACGTCTCGGGTCCTGTGTTCTGGCGTCATGAGGTCATCTTTCCATCTACCCAAAACGGGCGCGGCAGGCGGTCTTAATCACATGAAATTGCCATTCAGGTTTGGTTGAGAAACATGGCCGAACTGGGGCAGTTCCGCGTCCCAATTCGCTCTTTTCTTAACAGTTTGATAATAATCCAACCGAGCCCACAGCCTCTGGCGAGGAGGTGGAAACAATCCCGGAAGTCCCTGATTTCGTTACATCCGTGGAGCGGATCGGAAACCTTCGTTACTGCCGACTCGCGGTGTTTTCGCTAACAGTCGTGAAGGGGGCGGAAAAGTTTTCAAACTGCCGAAATTTTGTGCAAAAAGCTGGGATAAATGGTCGCAGTCCGTAACGTTCTCTGCATAGATGGGGCCCATCATAACTGCTTGAGTCGTTTCAGGAAGGACGGGGATCATCCCATGAGCAATCTCAAAGAACCCAGTTTTCGCGAAAGCGTAGACCTTATGTTCAACCGCGCTGTGGCGCTGATGGACTTGTCGCCCGGGCTTGAGGAAAAGATCCGCGTCTGTAACGCGACCTATACTGTGCGTTTTGGGGTGCGTCTGCGTGGCGCCATCCACACCTTCACCGGCTATCGCTCGGTTCACTCTGAACATATGGAGCCTGTGAAGGGCGGTATCCGCTATTCGCTCGGCGTCAATCAGGACGAGGTCGAGGCGCTCGCAGCGCTGATGACCTATAAATGTGCGCTGGTTGAGGCGCCCTTTGGCGGCTCCAAAGGCGGGCTTTGCATCGATCCGCGCCAATACGAAGAACACGAACTGGAGCTGATTACCCGCCGTTTTGCCTATGAGCTGGCGAAACGTGACCTGATCCACCCCTCCCAGAACGTCCCCGCGCCCGACATGGGCACCGGCGAGCGTGAGATGGCTTGGATCGCCGACCAATACGCCCGCATGAACACCACCGACATCAACGCGCGCGCCTGTGTCACCGGTAAGCCGCTCAATGCCGGCGGGATCGCGGGCCGGGTCGAGGCCACGGGCCGTGGTGTGCAATATGCGCTGCAGGAATTCTTCCGTTACGAGGAAGACAAATCCAAAGCCGGTCTGACCGGCTCGCTCGATGGCAAGCGCGTCATCGTGCAGGGTCTCGGCAACGTGGGCTATCACGCGGCGAAATTCCTGTCCGAAGAAGACGGCTGCAAGATCATCGCGGTGATTGAACGCGACGGCGGCATCTTTGATGAAAACGGCATCGACATCGAAGACCTGCGCAACTGGATCTCGCGTCACGATGGTGTGGATGGCTACCCCACCGGGCGCTACGTCAAAGATGGCTCGAAATTCCTCGAAGAGGACTGCGACATCCTGATCCCGGCGGCGCTGGAAGGGGTGATCAACCTCTCCAACGCGGTCAATGTGAAGGCCAAGCTGATCATTGAGGCTGCAAACGGTCCGGTGACCGCGGGCGCGGATGAGATCCTGCGCAAAAAAGGCACCGTGATCATTCCGGACATGTATGCCAACGCGGGCGGTGTGACCGTGTCCTACTTCGAGTGGGTGAAAAACCTCTCTCACATCCGGTTCGGCCGGATGCAGCGCCGTCAGGAAGAATCGCGGCACCAATTGGTGGTCGATCAGCTGGAGGCCCTGTCCGAAAGCCTCGGCAAGACCTGGACGCTCGATCCGAAGTTCAAAGAGAAATACCTCAAGGGCGCGGGCGAGCTGGAACTGGTCCGCTCCGGTCTCGATGACACCATGCGCACGGCCTATCAGTCGATGCGCGAGGTGTGGCACGAGCGGGACGATGTGACCGACCTGCGCACTGCGGCTTATCTCGTGTCGATCGGCAAGGTGGCGGCCAGCTACCGTGCCAAAGGTCTCTGAGCGGATCTCATCGCGAGACAAGCGTTAAATCAGGCCTCTCCCCTCGGGAGGGGCCTTTTCTTTCTGCAATGCAGCATTGACGCTGCGGTGCGGCGAGCTACCGTCGGGGTGGAGGACAGTCCCTTCCTGAAAGGAACCCGACATGAAGCATACCATTGTCTTTGACTGCGAATTCCTCACATCCGAAGGGGCGCCCAGCCGGTTCTGGTGTGGCCCGAAGGATCCCGACCCCGTCATCGCACAGATCGGCCTCGTGAAGCTGGGGCTGGAGGGGGAGAAGGCCATTCTCGACACCAAACGGATCTATGTCCGCCCGACGGGGCGGGATGGGGCACGGCTGGCGCTTGATCCGTTCTTCACCCGACTGACCGGGATCACCGAAGACACGCTGGATCGCGGCGGCTGGACCTTGGCGCAGGCGCTGGACGAGGTGGAGGACTTCTCGGACGGGGTGCGCCTGTGGTCTTGGGGCAAGGACGAAATCAACATGATCGCGATCAGCTGCTATGTGGCGGGGATCTCTCCGCCCATTCCTGTGACGCGCTTTGGAAATGCCTGCGATCTGCTGCTGAAGGCGGGGATGCCCTACGAGGATCTTTGCAAGACCCGCAGCAACACATTGGCCAGTTACTACCGCATCGATCATCCGCCCCTGCAGGGGCATGACGCGCTCGATGATGCCCTGTCGGTGGCCTATGTGGTGCAGCATCACTTGCAACGCGGCGCGCTTGGGCCGGAAGATTTCGCGTGACTTGCGCCGGGGTGCGGTGACGAAGAATTCACCACCGCACCAAAATGCCCGCGAAATTGTCGGAATATGCTTCTGCACTTGTCGGAAATTGGACTACACAGAGGTGTCCAGTGCGCTACGCATATGGCGAAATGATGCCGCATTGGCGCGACTCCCGGTGGGAAAGCGGTGACAAACCCGCTAGCACTTGGGGCAGACAGGGTTGCACGCGGGGCGTAGCGCTTCGTGAATGCGACAGGAAAGACAGGGTTTGGGAGACAGGTCATGACATTTTCCGAGCGATTCTCAGGCTGGCGGGTGCTGAAGGAAGGGTTGACCGGCAACAAAGGCTGGACCGCCCATTGGCGCGACCCGGAGCCCAAGCGCGAATATGACGTGGTGATCGTCGGCGGCGGCGGCCATGGGCTTGCCACCGCCTATTACCTCGCCAAGGAGCACGGGCTGCGCAATATCGCGGTGCTGGAAAAGGGCTACCTTGGCGGCGGCAACGTCGGGCGCAATACCACCATCGTGCGGGCGAACTACTACCTGCCGGGCAACTCGGAATTCTATTCCCACTCGCTGAAGCTTTGGGAGGGGATGGAGCAGGATCTCAACTACAATGCGATGATGTCGCAGCGTGGCATTTTGAACCTGTTTCACAACGACGGGCAGCGCGATGCGGTGATCCGGCGCGCCAATTCGGTCATCAACCAGGGCGACGATGCCGAGATCCTCTATCGCGACGAGCTGAAAAAGCTGGTGCCTTTCCTGAACTACGACAACAACCGCTATCCGATCATGGGGGCGCTGTTGCAACGCCGCGCCGGTACGGCGCGCCATGATGCGGTGGCCTGGGGCTATGCGCGCGGCGCTGATCAGTTCGGCGTGGACCTGATCCAGAACTGCGAAGTGACCGGCATCGATGTCGAAGGCGGCAAAGTGGTCGGCGTGCAAACCGCGCGCGGCCCGATCAAGGCGAAGAAGATCGCTCTGGCTGCGGCCGGTCGGTCAAGCCAGGTGGCCGCTATGGCGGGTCTGCGCCTGCCGATTGAAAGCCACGTGCTACAGGCCTTTGTCACGGAAGGGCTGAAGCCGATCATCGACCATGTGATCACCTTTGCCGAGGGGCATCTCTATATCAGCCAATCCGACAAGGGCGGTCTGGTCTTTGGCAGCTACCTCGATTTCTACAGCTCTTATGCCGCGCGGGGGAACCTGCCGATGCAGGAGCACACGATGGAGGCGATTGCCGCCATGGTGCCTGCGGTGACCAAGGCGCGGCTGCTCAGAAGCTGGGGCGGCATTATGGATATGACGCCCGATGGCTCGCCCATCATCGACCATACGCCGATCGAGGGGCTCTATCTCAATGCGGGCTGGTGTTATGGCGGCTTTAAGGCGACGCCGGCCTCGGGCCATTGCTTTGCCCATCTGATCGCAACCGACCGCCCCCATGCGGCGGCCACCAAGTTCAAACTCGACCGCTTCCGCACCGGCAAGGGTCTGATGGATGAGGAGGGCACCGGTGCGCAACACAATCTGCACTAAGCACGGGACGCGGGCCGGGGAAGCCTCCGGCGGGGATATTTTTAAGAAGATGAAGGGGCGCTGGTCATGAGGATCACTTGTCCGCTGTGCGGTGAGCGGGATCGCCGCGAGTTTACTTACAAGGGCACGGCCCTTGCCATTCCGGCTTTGGATGCGGGCGTTGCGGCTTGGGATGACTATGTCCATATGCGGGACAACCAACCCGGCGCGATTGACGAGTGGTGGCAGCATGACATGGGCTGCGGGTCTTGGCTGAAGGTCACCCGCAACACGGTGAGCCATGAGATGATCGCGGTTGTGGCGGGCGAGGCTTCGGAGCTTGGTCTGGCCGCAGCTGAGGTTCAGGCGGAGGATCAGGCATGAGGGTCGCAGGCAAGGGTTTGGTCTCGGGCAACCGCACGGTCAATTTCTTCTTTAACGGCAAGGCCTATATGGGGCTCGAAGGCGACACACTCGCCTCGGCTCTGCTCGCCAATGGTGTGCATCTGGTGGGCCGTTCGTTTAAATATCACCGTCCGCGCGGCATCCTGACCGCAGGGTCGGAAGAGCCCAATGCGCTGGTCACCGTGGGGCAGGGCGGGGCAACTGACCCCAACATTCGTGCCACTCAGCAGGAGTTGTTTGAGGGGCTGGCGGCCAAGAGCCAGAACTGCTGGCCCTCGGTTGAGCGCGATGTGATGGCGGTCAATGATCTTGCGGCGCCCTTTCTGGGCGCGGGGTTCTATTACAAGACCTTTATGTGGCCGGCGCCTTTGTGGGAGAAGCTTTACGAGCCCATCATCCGTCGTGCGGCGGGGCTTGGGGCGCTCTCTGGAGCGGCGAATAAGGACGCCTATGAGAAAGCCTTTGCCTTTTGCGATCTCTTGGTGATCGGCTCTGGTCCTGCGGGGCTAATGGCGGCTTTGACCGCCGGGCGCGCCGGGGCAGATGTGATCCTTGCCGAGGAAGACAGCCGCATGGGCGGGCGTCTTCTGGCCGAGGTGGAAGAGATCGACGGCAAGCCTGCCCATGTCTGGGTGGCTGAGGCGCTGGCGGAGCTGGAGGGCATGGAGAATGTCCGCCTGATGACCCGCACCGCCATTACCGGCGCCTATGACCAGGGGACCTATTCGGCGCTTGAGCGTGTGTCGCATCACCTGCCGCCGAGCCAGTCGCTGAAGACCGTCAACCGCCCGCGCGAGTGTTTCTGGCGTATCGCCGCCAAGGCCTCGGTGCTGGCGGCGGGCGCGATCGAGCGGCCGATTGCGTTCCGCAACAACGACCGTCCGGGCATTATGAACGCGGGCGCGGTGCGGGCTTATCTCAACCGCTGGGGTGTGGCCCCGGGCGAGCGGGTCACGGTCTTTGCCAATAACGACGACGCCCATCGCACCGCGCGCGATCTGGTGGCGGCGGGCGTGCATGTGGCGGCGCTGATCGACAGCCGCCATGATGCGCCGGATGGCGAAGGTTTCCAGGTGATCAAGGGCGCGGTGGTCTGTGACAGCGCCGGCCGGCAGCGGCTGGAGAGCATCACGGTGCGCAGTGTCAATGGCGAGGAAAAGATCCAGACCGATTGCCTTGCTATGTCGGGCGGCTGGAACCCCTCGGTGCATCTGACCTGCCATATGAACGCGCGTCCCCAGTGGAACCGCGAGCTGGCGGCGTTTCTGCCGACCCCCGGAGCGGTGCCGGGCATGGTGGTGGCAGGCGCGGCCAATGGCAGCTTCTCCACCTCTGGTGCCCTACGCGAGGGGGCCGAGGCCGCCGTCGCGGCGCTGGCGCAGATCGGCACCAAGGCCGAGGCGGCAGCAGCGCCCGTGGCCGAGGATGCACCCTATCGGATCACGCCCCTGTGGGCGGTGCCGGGCAAGGGGCGCGCTTGGCTTGATTTCCAGAACGATGTCACCGTGAAGGACGTCAATCAGGCCGCGAAAGAGAACTTCCGGTCTGTCGAGCATATGAAGCGCTACACCACCCAAGGGATGGCGACCGATCAGGGCAAGAACTCCAACGTGGCGGCGCTGGCGGTGCTGGCGGATGCCACCGGGCGCAGCATTCCCGAAACCGGGGTGACCACCTTCCGCCCGCCCTTTGTGCCGACCTCGATTGCCGCAATGGCGGCAGGGGCCGAGGATCACGGCTTTAAACCGCAGCGCTATCTGACCTCGCATTCTGCGGGGCTGGAGCGCGGCGCGCATAACATCGAAGTGGGTCTCTGGTATCGCGCAAGCTATTACCCGAAGTCCGGCGAGAGCACCTGGAAGCAATCCTGCGACCGCGAGGTCATGATGGTGCGCAATGCGGTGGGGGTCTGTGACGTCTCCACCCTCGGCAAGATCGACATCAAGGGCCCCGACGCGGCCAAGCTGTTGGATCTGGTTTATTCCAACACCTTCTCGACGCTGAAGCTGGGTCGGGTGCGCTACGGTCTGATGCTGCGCGACGATGGCTTTGTGATGGACGATGGCACCACCGCGCGGCTTGGGCAGGATCACTATGTGATGACCACCACCACCGCCGCGGCGGGGCAGGTGATGGCGCATCTGGAGTATCTCACCCAAGTGGTGCGCCCCGATTGGGATGTCCGCTTTACCTCGGTGACCGATCAGTGGGCGCAGTTCTCGGTGGCCGGTCCCAAGGCGCGCGATTTGATCGACGGGCTGGTGGACGAGGACGTCAACGGCGAGACCTTCCCTTTCATGGCCTGCGGGGCGGTGACGGTGAAGGGCGTGGCCGGGCGGCTGTTCCGTATCTCCTTCTCGGGCGAGCATGCCTATGAGATTGCGGTGCCCGCTCGCTATGGCGAGGCGCTGTTCCGCCTGCTGACTGCCCGAGCCGAAGAGATGGGCGGCGGCCCCTATGGGCTTGAGGCGCTGAACGTGCTCAGGATCGAGAAGGGCTTTATCACCCATGCGGAGATCAACGGCACCGTCAACGCCTTTGACCTTGGTATTCAGGGCATGGTCTCGGCCAAGAAAGACTGCTGGGGCAAGGCCTTGAGCGAACGCGAAGGGCTGATGGACGAGGAGCGCATGCGCCTTGTCGGCCTGAAGCCAGTCGATCACGCCAAGGAGATCAGCGGCGGCGCGCATCTCTTTGACCCCGAGGCGACGGTGGAGCGGGTCAATGACCTTGGCTATGTCACCTCGGTCGGCTTCTCGCCGACGCTGGGGCATATGATCGGGCTGGCGATGCTGTCGGCGGGGCCGGACCGGATGGGCGATACCATCCGGCTGGTCGACCACACCCGGGGCATTGATACCCTGTGCGAAGTGGTGAACCCTGTGTTCTTTGACCCTGAGGGAGGGCGTGTCCGTGGCTAAGGATCTGGTTGAACTGACAGCAAAATCCGCCTGCGCGGACCTTTTGCCCGCCACCATCGGCGGCATGACCCTGACCGAGGAGGTCCCGGCGCATCTGACGCTGCTCGCCCCCTATAAGGGGCGCGAGGCGGCGCTGAGTGCAGCGCTTGAGGCGGCCCATGGCATGGGCTTTCCCGCGCCGGGGCGCGCCACGGGCAAGGCTGAGGCCCGCGCGATCTGGTTTGGTCGCGCGCAAGCGCTGCTGGTCGGACCCGCCGCCGATGTGGGGCTGGCCGAGCATGCCGCTGTCACTGACCTCACTGATGGCTGGGCCGTGGTGAAGGTCGAGGGCGAAGGGGCCGAGGATGTGCTGGCCCGTCTGGTGCCGGTCGATCTGCGCGCCTCGGTGTTCAAACGTGGCCACACCGCGCGCACCGAGTTGAAACACATGATGGTGTCGATCACTCGCACCGGGCCAAAAGCCTTGCAAATCATGGTGTTCCGCTCTCTCGCGGCGACGCTTGTTCACGATCTGAAAAGAGCCATGGAAGCCGTGGCAGCACGGGGCTAGATTAACCGGGATCAAGAAACTGATTCCGGAGCAGATCCATGATCCGCAAGATCCTCGCCGCCGCAGCCGTGGCGGCGCCCCTTTTCGCCTCTCCCGTCTTTGCCGCTGCTGAGCTCGGCAAGGAAGACAGCTGCAAATATCAGGGACAGGTGATGGCCGCCGTGCAGAAGGCGCGCCTTGATCGTATACCGGAGGAGAAGGTGGAAGAGACCATTCGGGCGAGCAACCCGGAGTGGCCGGAGAATTTCTCCAATGCGATCCCGCAGCTGGCGGCGCATGTCTATCAGATGAAACGCCGTGATCTGAAGAACAACGATCTCGGGGCTGTGTTCGAAGCGCAATGCGTCGAGAATTGGGATGCAATTCAGGCCATGCGCAACGGCATGGCAGGCAACTGATCCAAAGGCGCGCTGATGTCTCTGCCCCCTGGATTTCTGGATGAACTGCGTACCCGCCTGTCCTTGTCGGATGTGGTCGGGCGCAAAGTCATGTGGGATCAGCGCAAAAGCCAGCCGGGCAAGGGCGACCTCTGGGCGCCCTGTCCCTTTCACCACGAAAAAAGTGCTTCTTTTCATGTGGATGATCGCAAGGGCTTTTACTACTGCTTTGGCTGTCACGCCAAAGGGGATGCGCTGAAATTCGTGCAGGAGACCGAGAATGTCTCCTTCATGGAGGCAGTCGAAATCCTCGCGGGCGAGGCGGGTATGGAAATGCCCAAGCGCGACCCGAAAGCGGCGCAAAAGCAGGACCGCCGTGCGCAATTGGCGGAGGTAATGGAGCTGGCGGTGAAATACTTCCGCCTGCAGCTCAAAACGCAAGCCGCCGGGGAGGCGCGCGCCTATCTGGCGCGGCGGGGTCTGGATGCGGCGGCGCTGGATCGCTGGGAAATCGGCTTTGCGCCTGATGGGTGGCAGAACCTTTGGGATGCGCTCAAGGGCAAGGATGTTGCCGATGATCTGATCCTTGGGGCCGGTCTGGCAAAGCCCTCCAATAAGGGCAAAAAGCCCTATGACGTGTTTCGAAACCGGATCATGTTCCCGATCCGCGATGCGCGGGGGCGGGCGATTGCCTTTGGGGGCCGCGCCATGGACCCCAATGACAACGCGAAATACCTGAACTCGCCGGAAACCGAGCTCTTCGACAAGGGGCGCAACCTCTATAACCACGGGCCTGCACGTGCGGCCTCTGGGCGGGGCAGCACCTTGATTGTGGCCGAGGGCTATATGGATGTGATCGCCCTGTCAGAAGCCGGGTTTCAGGCCTCTGTCGCCCCCCTTGGCACGGCAGTCACTGAAAACCAGCTGCATTTGATGTGGCGCATGTCGGATGAGCCGGTGATCGCGCTGGATGGCGATACCGCTGGCCTTCGGGCAGCCATGCGGGTCATTGATCTGGCGCTGCCCTTGCTCGAAGCTGGAAAGTCGGTGCGCTTTGCCCTGATGCCAGAAGGCAAGGACCCGGATGATTTGCTGCGTGCCGAGGGGCCGGATGCGGTGCGTGCGGTGCTGGAAAGCGCGATCCCGATGGTGCGCCTGTTGTGGCAGCGCGAAACCGAAGGGAAGGTCTTTGACAGTCCCGAGCGCAAGGCCGCACTGGATAAATCCCTGCGGGAAAAGATCAAACTGATCCGCGACCCGTCGATCCGCCAGCACTATGCCGAAGACATCAAAGAGTTGCGTTATCAGCTCTTTCGCGGCGGACGCAGCGCGGGAGGCGGGCAGGGGGGCTCCGGCTTTGGCCAGCGTCAGGGCGGCTTCCAATCGGGCTCCCGCGGCGCGGGCGGATTTGGCAACCGGGGCCGGGTACCTTGGGGCGCGCCGCCGCCACCGCGCGAGACCACGCGCGCCTCTCTCGTGGCCTCGGGGGACGAACAGGGGTTCGTCCGTCTGCGGCAGGAAGTCATCCTTGCCACGGCAATCAGCACCCCCACGGTGATCCCGGAATTCGAGGTCAATCTCGAGCGGATGCAATGCCCCGATATGGAACATGCGCATATCCGCGACCTGATCTTGCGCTTTGGCATTGATGCGCCGGAACGGCTGCGCGATGAAATTGCCTATGCGCTCGGCCCGGATGCCCTTGAAAACCTCCTGTCCTTGCGCCATGTGGCTATTAGCCCCTGCGTGCGCAAACCCGGCGATCTGGATATGGCCAGTCTGACCCTGGCCGAGGAATTCGCAAAACTCGAGAGCGTGGCGGGGTTGAACGCGGAGCTGGCCGAAGCTGAGGAGGACCTGCACGGTCTCGCGGATGAGGCCGTCACCTGGCGCTTGCGTCAGGCCGCTGAAGCTCGGAACCGGGCGATCCGAAGTGAAAATGAGGACAAGGCAACCTATGACGTGGGGGACAACGGGGCGCGGCTCAACCGGGATGAGCGCGACGCGTTTGGGGACCTGCTGAAGCGAATCGGCTTTGACAGCAAATAAGGCCGCCCTGAGGCTCTCAGGTGTGGCCATGACGCCGCGATGTGACGTTTTGCTAAAGAAGCGCAAAGAAAAATTGGGTACATGGGGTGACGAATCAGAGGACCGCTCTAAAGATTCGCTCCACCCGAATCGCCCGCAGCCCCTTAGAGGAGCATTGAATGGCCGCCAAAGATACTGACGACCGCAAGCCTGACGACCAAGACGCCGACGTGTCGCTCGACATGAGCCAGGCGCAAGTCAAGAAGATGATCGCGGAGGCCCGCGAGAAGGGCTACATCACCTACGATCAGCTGAACCAGGTTCTGCCGCCGGATCAGGTCTCCTCCGAACAGATCGAAGACGTCATGTCGATGCTGTCGGAAATGGGCATCAACATCATCGAAGATGAAGAGGCCGAGGAGGAGGAGAGCAAGGGCACCACCGATCTGGTGACCACCGAATCCAACCGCGAAGTGGCGGTCGCTGGCGCGCAGGCTGAAAAGCTGGATCGCACCGATGACCCTGTGCGCATGTACCTGCGCGAGATGGGCTCGGTTGAGTTGCTGTCTCGCGAGGGCGAGATCGCGATTGCCAAGCGCATCGAGGCCGGCCGCAACACGATGATCGCAGGTCTCTGCGAGAGCCCGCTGACCTTCCAGGCGATCACCATCTGGCATGACGAACTTCTGTCCGAAGACATTCTGCTGCGCGATGTGATCGACCTTGAGGCGACCTTCGGCAACCAGCTGGATGAAGAGGGCGGCGAAGAGCCGGTGGTCGATACCTCTGCCGTGCAAACTGCCAAGCCCGAGCGCGAAAGCGGTCCGGAGCTGGATGCGGACGGCAACCCGATCCTGAACAACGATGACGACGAAGACGAAGACGATCAGGCCAACATGTCCCTCGCGGCCATGGAAGCGGCGCTGAAAGATCGTGTTCTGGAAACGCTCGACAAGATCTCCACCGACTTCTCCATGCTGTCCGAAATGCAGGATCTGCGGATCTCTGCGACACTGAACGAAGACGGTTCCTTCTCGGATGTGGATGAGGCCCAATACCAGAAACTGCGCTCCGAGATCGTGGCGCTGGTGAATGGTCTGCACCTGCACAACAACCGGATCGAAGCGCTGATTGACCAGCTCTACGGCATCAACAAGCGCGTCATGCAAATCGACAGCGCCATGGTGAAGCTGGCGGACCAGGCCCGGATCAACCGCAAAGAGTTTGTGGATGAATACCGCGGTCGCGAACTGGACCCGAACTGGCTGGCGGAAATGGGCGAAAAGCCCGGTCGCGGCTGGCAGATGTTCATCGAACGCTCCACGGACAAGGTCGAAGAGCTGCGTGCCGATATGGCGCAGGTCGGCCAATATGTCGGTCTCGACATCTCGGAATTCCGCCGCATCGTGCAACAGGTGCAGAAGGGCGAGAAAGAGGCGCGTCAGGCCAAGAAGGAAATGGTCGAGGCGAACCTGCGTCTCGTGATCTCCATCGCGAAGAAATACACCAACCGCGGCCTGCAGTTCCTCGACCTCATTCAGGAAGGCAACATCGGCCTGATGAAGGCGGTGGATAAGTTCGAATACCGGCGCGGTTACAAATTCTCGACCTATGCGACCTGGTGGATCCGTCAGGCGATCACCCGCTCTATCGCGGATCAGGCGCGCACCATCCGTATTCCGGTCCATATGATCGAGACGATCAACAAGCTGGTCCGCACCGGTCGCCAGATGCTGCACGAGATCGGCCGCGAGCCGACCCCGGAAGAGCTGGCCGACAAGCTGCAGATGCCGCTGGAGAAGGTCCGCAAGGTGATGAAGATCGCCAAGGAGCCGATCTCTCTCGAAACCCCGATCGGGGACGAGGAAGACAGCCAGCTCGGCGATTTCATCGAGGACAAGAATGCCGTGCTGCCCTTGGACAGCGCCATTCAGGAAAACCTCAAGGAAACCACCACCCGCGTGCTGGCGTCCCTTACGCCGCGTGAGGAACGGGTTCTGCGGATGCGCTTTGGCATCGGCATGAACACCGACCACACGCTGGAAGAGGTTGGCCAACAGTTCTCGGTGACCCGCGAACGGATCCGCCAGATCGAGGCAAAAGCCCTGCGCAAGCTCAAGCACCCGAGCCGCTCGCGCAAGCTGCGCAGCTTCCTCGACCAGTAATCTGACGGTTGATTCTGACTTCAAAACGCCCCGCCGATGACGCGGGGCGTTTTTTCGTGTCATCTCGGGCGATTTTTGCACAAGGCTCGGGCGACACGGCTCGGCGCTAATGCCGCTATAAGGTCAGCGCAAAATTCTCATATGTGATAAGAGTTTCGCGGCCCTCTCACCTAAATCTGGTGAGGCAGGGGGCAAAATCTATGAGAAAACAGGGCGGTTTCTGCGCGCGTTAACCATTCGACATTCCGGATTATTGATTAAAGATTTCGATGAATTATTTCTCTCTGAGGTGAGTGTGATAGCTTCATCGTAGCAAACCCGGGGGGGTGATGATGAGTGGAAGTAGTGATTTGAACAGCGCGTTGTCTGCGCTGGATACCCAGATGAACAAGCTTGATACGATGACGGAAGTGAATTCCTTTCTGGTGTCCGCCCTGCGCGAGCATGAGCAGGACCTGCTGCGGATGACGCCGCAGGAAACCCGCGACATGTTGCGGCGCAAAGCACGCGAGGTCTATCGCCCCGAAGGTGGCTCCAAGCCCAATGCGCAGGCTCTGGCTCTGCTCGAAGAAACCCTGGGCAATGGCCACACCGCGCAGATCATCCCGTTCCCCAAACGCCGCTGATCGCCGCGCCTTGTCCTGACACCCGAGACGGCTTAGATGAGAAAGACAACCGCAAAGGATCTTTCTCCATGATCGCTCGCTCGCTGTTTTCTGTTCTGCCTGTTCTCGGCGCTGGCCTCCTCGTTTCGGCCTGCACGATGAACGACAGCTATCCAGAGGCCGATTATTACTCGGCCCGCACGCAAGCGCGCCTCTACGCTTTGGATGGGAAGAGTTTTGAGGTGGTACCGCCCCTCGGCGCACCGGCCGCCGCCTATTGGTGCGCTGCATCGGAATTTGCCCGCCGTGAAATGGGCGCGGATTGGTCGCAAGAGATCTACGTGCAAAAGGGGCGTGCGCCCAGCACCGTGTCCGGGCGTATCGAGACCGTGACCTTTACCCTGAATGAGACGCCGCGAGCCGAACCCTTCGGTCTGATCCGTCGGGCCTATGGCTTTAAGCCGGGCGATAACTTCAGCGTCAGCAGTGCCGAAGGGTTCTGCCGCGAGTTGGAGCCTTTGCTCTTCTTCTAACCGCAAGAGGCGTGCGGCATGCAGCAGACGGAATTCACTATCGCAACGCGCGGGCAGCGGCTTTACGAGTTCACCCGCAATGTCCGCGCGTGGGTGGCGCAAAGCGGCGTAGAGCAGGGGCTTCTGACGCTTTTTGTGCGCCACACATCCTGCTCGCTGCTCATTCAGGAAAACGCCGACCCAGAGGTGCAGGATGACCTGCTGGCCTATTTCTCGCGCCTCGTTCCGCCCTCCAGCCACCCAGATATGGCCTACCTGCGCCATACCTACGAGGGCCCGGATGATATGCCGGCCCATATCAAAGCAGCCATGATGCCGGTCAGCCTGTCGATCCCCGTGTCAGAGGGCGCGCCAGTGCTGGGCACATGGCAGGGCCTCTATCTGTTCGAACACCGCACCGCGCCGCACAGCCGCCGGATCTTTGCGCATCTGGCCTGATAGGCTGGCTTTGCATCATAGGTCTTGGGGTTCTATTTCCCCTCTACCCAAATCCTAGCCGCTCCCCTATAGTTGTGGATAACCGCGTAATTATACGCACTAGAACGATATTGTTTCAGGGAAGGGAGCCGGCGGATGCGCTGCCCGTTTTGCGGAAGTGTCGATACCCAAGTAAAGGATTCTCGGCCAGCGGAGGACCATGTCTCCATCCGTCGTCGCCGGTTTTGCCCCGCCTGTGGCGGTCGCTTCACCACCTACGAGCGGGTGCAGCTGCGCGATCTCGTGGTGATCAAAACCAATGGCAAGCGCGAGGATTTCGACCGCGACAAGCTGGAACGCTCCATCCGGATTTCCATGCAAAAGCGCCCGATCGAGCCGGAACGCATCGATCAGATGATCTCTGGTATCGTGCGCCGACTGGAGAGCATGGGCGAGACGGATATTCCCTCGAAAAAGATCGGTGAGATCGTGATGGAGGCCTTGGCCCGCATCGACACTGTCGCCTATGTGCGCTTTGCGAGCGTCTACAAGAACTTCCAAGCGGCGGATGATTTCGAGGATTTCGTCCACGAGTTGCGCCCGCCGACCCAGCCCGACGCCTGACGCAGGATCTCGCGCCCTTCCGTCTTTTTCATTCTCCGCACGAAAGGCTGTCTTCGTGACCAGATCTGACGACCGGTTTATGGCTCTGGCTCTGTCATTGGGGCGCCGCGGGCAAGGCCGGACGTGGCCAAACCCGGCGGTGGGCTGCGTCATTGTCAAGGCCGGGCGCATCATCGGGCGCGGCTGGACCCAAGATGGCGGCCGCCCACATGCGGAACCGATGGCCTTGGCAGAGGCCGGGGCGGAGGCTGAAGGCGCCACGGCCTACGTCAGCCTGGAACCCTGCGCCCATCAGGGCAAAACCCCGCCCTGCGCACAGGCGCTGATCGAGGCAAAAATCGCCCGTGTGGTCGCCGCGATCAAAGACAGCGATCCAAGGGTCAGCGGTCAGGGCTTTGCCATGCTGCGCGCCGCCGGTATCGAGGTCACAACAGGCGTGCGCGCCGATGAGGCGGCGTTTGACCACGAAGGCTTTTTCCTGCGCACAGAGCAGGGGCGGCCCTTCGTTACCCTGAAAATGGCGTCGAGCTTTGATGGCCGTATCGCCACCGGTTCTGGTCAGAGCCAATGGATCACCGGAGGCGAGGCGCGCCGTTTGGTCCATGCCATGCGGGCCCGGCATGATGCGGTGATGGTTGGGGCAGGGACGGCGCGGGCGGATGACCCTTCGCTCACCGTGCGCGATCTTGGCATCGACAAACAGCCCGCCCGGGTCGTGGTCTCTCGGCATCTCGATTTGCCGCTGATAAGCCAGCTTGCCCGCAGCGCCAAGGATATTCCTTTGTTCCTTTGTCACGGTGCCGGGGCCGACAAGGAGCGGATCAGCGCATGGGCCGGCCTTGGGGCGACCTTGCTGCCCTGTGCCGCCCTTGGCACACAGCTTGATCCGAATGATGTTCTGCAACAGCTGGGCCGCGCTGGCCTTACGCGGGTGTTCTGCGAAGGGGGCAGCGCATTGGCCGCCTCGCTGCTGGCGCATGATCTGGTGGACGAGCTCATTGGCTTCACTGCGGGCCTTGGCATCGGGGCCGAAGGCTTGCCCTCGATCGGCGCGCTTGGCATTGGCCGCCTTGCGGAGGCGCCCCGGTTTGATCTGATCGAAACCCGCCCCATCGGCGCGGATATCCTGCACCGCTGGCGTCGCCCGCAAAGCTGACCGCGCCTCTTCATCTTCTGACTAAATATCCCGGAGCGCGAGGCAGAGCCTCGCACCTTCCTCAGCGCCAGATCGGTGCAAAAGAGGCAAAGAGCCCCTGCAGCTTTGACAGGCTGCGGTTCATCCGGGAGGGCGCAGGAAAGTCGCCGGCAATCAATCGATCCACCGCAACCTCGGGCGAGCAGGGCAGGCCGGAGACCGGGTCATAGTAGCGCGGATAATCAATCAAGGCCGCATGGGCGAGACCCAGGATGCCCGGCTTGGCATCGCGCCAATGCGGCGCCTCCAGCCGGTCCCGGGTCAGCCCCCAACCAGCGTAAAAGGGCAGGCCGACGCAGGTCACGGTGACACGGCGCAGCAGTGCCTCGAACCCGAGGAGCGAGGTCATGGTCCAGACCTCGTCCACCTGATCAATCAGGGCGGCGGGATTGGCGTTCTCTGCCACGATATCCGCCCAGGCTTCGGGTGATTTGATCTTGCCCTTGCGCAGGCCCGCTTCCACATCGGGGTGCGGTTTATAGATGATAACGGCATTGGGGCGTGCGGCGCGCACCGCCTGTAGCAGCTTCATATTGGTGTTGATCTTGCCCGCGCCAAGTTGGATCGAGGCATCATCCTCCACTTGCCCCGGCACCAGCACGCGATGGCCCTTAGGCAGGTCCGGAAGATCGCCGTCGAGGTTGTATTTCGTCACCTCATGTTTGATCAGCCGCATCACCAGCGCCTCGACGCGGCGTTCCTGTTGCGGCGTCAGCTTGACCCGCTCGCGGATCAAATCGTCCAGATCGCTCTGGCGGCTAGGGTCGAAATAGATCCCCTGCCGGTCCAGCACCAGCGACAAGGGCGGCACCAGCTCCGCGCCGAGCCCGCGCGAGCGCAAAAACCCATCTTCAAGGTTATACGCCCCGGCATGGGCCTCGGTGGCTTTGCTGGCCCAGACCATCCAGTTTTTGCCGCTCTTCTTGGCGGCAGAGGCGGTCTCGGTGAAGGTCATGCGCTTTTGGCGGCCAAAGACATTCTGCAGCGGCGCGCGCTTCCACAGGCGGATCTCAGAGGCCGCCCAGCCCGCCCGATCCTCGCGCCAGGCGCGGGTCTGCGCCTCCAACGAGTCGATCACCTGCTCCAACTCGCACAGACGGTCATGATGCGGGTCATACCAGGTGGGGTAGAGGATCATCGCCGCCGCAAAAAGCTGCGCGCGGGTCAGTTTGCGGGTGCGCCCAGCAGGGGGAAACTCATCCTCCGTCAGGCCCCAGCCCGCATAGAACGGCTGGCCAAAGACGCGGGGTTTATGTCCGGCCAGAATGGCCTCAAACCCCAGTTGCGAGGATACGGTATAGACCCCAACCGCGCCTTCCAGCAGCAGATGCGGCGAGACGGGAGCGTCAAACAGCTCCACTCGGCCTTTGGCGTCGCGGGCGCTGAAATATCCGCCGCGATGACCGCTCTGGGTTTCGGGATGGGTCTTGATCAGAACCCGCGCCCCGGGATGTTCTTCTTGCGCAAAGGCAAGCATCTCGTGAAACCGCCCCTGATCCGCGCCGGGAAAGGGGATCGAGGCCCGCACCGAAGCATCGCCGCGCAGCTGGTCGATCACCAAGACATAGCCGGGCTCGGGCGGCGGCACATCGGGGTGAAAGGCGTTGTATTTGCTGAGGTGTGCGTCCTGCAACCGCGCCATGCAATCGCGCGCCCGCTTCAAAAGGGCGCTGTCATCCAGCGGGTCTGTTTTCAGCAGGGTGACCAGATCACTGGACAGGGACGGGTCAAAATGCACGCCGGTATGGTCGATCAGCAGCCCCATCGGCGGCTCGCCAGATCGGCCGGGCAGCACCGAGCGCAAGAAGGCATCTTCCACCCGAACGAGGGGGATTTGCCGGTCTGTGGCGACTTTGATGCCGCGATGTGCCGTGGGGCTGTCGCCCCAGACGCCCACGAGGTCGCCCTCTTGGGGCAGGCCAAGGCTCAGCTCATATCCCGCAAGATCCAGAATACGGCGCACCCGCTTTTGGGTGAGAAACCCGCCGTTATACACAAAAAGCCGGGAGCGGTTGCTCCCGGTTTCTGTGGATCTGAAAGGTGAAAAGGACCTCAGCATAGGGCCGGATCAGCCGCCTCCGAAGAGGGTTTCGACACTGGCCGCGGTGGACAGCGGGCTCACCAGCAGCGACAGGGTCTTGGTCCACTGTGCATAGGGCGCCTCGGTCACATAGATTGTGTCCCCGTCGCGGATGACAAAGTCACGCGCGATGAACAGACCATTGGGCTGGGTCAGGTTCAGCACGTAGATCATCCGCTGCGCCCCGATCAGGTCATCGCGGCCCAGAACTTGGTTCGAGATGGCATCGGCTTCGTTGCGGAACACAAAAACGCCGGTCGGATCAGAGGCGGTGGCGATCAGCCCGCCCACTTGCGCAATGGCTTCCAGCGCAGAGAGATTCTGCGTCTCAAAGGGCACACGCGCTTGTGCGGCGGTGGCGCCAATCGCGGTAAAGGCGCGGGTGTCTTCTTCGACAAGGATCTTGTCCCCGTTGCGCAGTGCAATATCGAGATCCGGATGATCGTAGAGATCTTCGAACCAGATCGTGTCCGAGGTATTGCCACGGATCACCGTCACTTGCGCAATCTCAGGCTGGATCGCCACGCCACCGGCGCGGGCCAGCATGGTGGCCAATGTGCGGGTGGGGCGTTCGATCGGATAGACACCCTGTGCACCAACAGCGCCGGTCAGGCTGACCGTGGCGCCATCGCCCGCAAGGCGACGGACCTGCACCTGCGGGTCGGGGGTCTGATCTTCGAGCTTCTTGGTGATCTGCTCGCGCAGCTGTTCCGGGGTGCTGCCAGAGGCGCGCAGACGGCCTGCGTAGGGCACAAAGATATAGCCTGCGCCATCGACCTGCACCTCTTCCAGCGGCGTCGCATTGGTGCCTGCGCTGGCCAGCAGACCGTCATCGACGTTCTCCCAGATGGTCAGGCCCAGAATGTCGCCGGGACGGATGATGTCCGAGGTCAGCACGGAGGCGTTCTTGAAACTGTCCGAAAAGCCGAGTGCTGGGACAACGGCGGTGGCGCGGGCCACCCGGTCATTGACGGAAACGACAAAGGCATCGCCCTGTTTTTGGACAGAGCCTGCAAAAATCTGGCGCTTGCTCGGGCCTACCTTGGGCAGCCCGCAAGACCCCGCGAGGGCGACCGCGGCCAACAAAGCCACGGGGCGCGCCCATCGAAAATGCATGGGTTTCACTGCTCGGTCTCCTCGACCTATGTTATTTTGCCTGTTGTTTTGCGGCTAAGCTAGCGGACTGTTAAGTATAAATCCAGTCTGCCGTGGCTTTCGCCTCAGGTCACGGCGCGCAAGTGTTGCCGTGGTGCTGCTGTTCCGCTGAGGAGCGCATCATAGGGATCTTCTTGTGACAGCATCATATCGACCACTTGGCGCAGCAATTGCCGCCGCCCGGATCGGGAATAAAACCCGCCCGGAAACTGCGAGGTTTCCAGCAAATAGCGGCGATATTGCTTATAGGCCCGGCTGTCAGGGCGCGACGGAGCAGAGAAGAAATCCTGCAACTCTTGGGTCGAGACAAACTCCGGCTTGTCATAGACCGCGCGGCCAAAAACCTTGAGCGGCAGGCCCCGCCACAGCACCTGCTGCCCGGCGGTGGAATTCACGGTCACAGCGGTGCGCGCCTCATTCAGCAGTTCGGCGAGTTTGCCGCCGCGCACGTAATGCACCCTTGCTGCCACGCCATGTTCGCGGGCCAACCTGCGCAATTCGCGCCGGATCGGCACTCGGCCATCCTCCAAAGGATGCGCCTTGACCACCAGATGATGATGACGCGGCGCGCCGCTGGCAAACCCTGCAATCACTGTTTCCAGAAACTCGGTCATCGTGGCAAAGGGCGAATGCATCTGGAACGAGCTGTCATGTTCCAGCTGCAGCAAGGCCAGATGATAGGGAAAGCCACCGTTGCGAATGCGCGAGGTCGCCAGCCGCCGCTCCAGCGCATGGAAGGGCATCATCAACAGCCGGTTCACGTAGAGCTGAAACTCCTTGGTGACCGGCAGGGCGCGATGGGGGCGGAAATTGCGATAACGGCGGTTCATGAACATCACGAACCAATGATAGAGCGCGCCGTAAACCACATGTTGCCGCGTGTCGCCCCAATGGGCGGGTGGCAGGGGCAGTTCCAGCGCGCTGCGCGCCAGCGCCTGCTCCATCTCGGGCACGGGCATATCCATCAGGCGGGAGTGCCCATTAGAGCCGCCCCGCTCATAGGTGACCCAATAGGGCCGCAGATAGCCCTCTTCAAAGACATGCACGGTGATGCCGCGATGGCGGGCGATATTCACCGCCTGCGCGTGGATTGGGCGGGTGTCGCCATAGAGCACGATATCGGTGACGGAATGCGCGTTCAGCAGGGCGCCAAATGCCTCGGGCCAATCCTCGGGGCGACCCTCATAGGGGATGTAGCTATCGCGATCCGGCCAGAACACCCGGTCGCCCATGTTGAAGCCGACCCGATGCACAGAAGAGCCCGCGCTGGTCAGGATCTTGCCAAGCGCCGCAAAGAACGGCCCATGTGGCCCCTGCAAAAACAGGAAGCTGCGCTGATCGGCAGGCAAATGGGGCGGGCGGCTCGGCATCTGTTGGGTCTGTGTCCTTCTGACAGCGCAATGCCCCGCCCTTTGGGATGAGGCCTTTTGCGGCAAGTCTAGCGGCAAACTATGACCATATGCTTTCCAGCCACAAGCACCCTCTTGAGATGGGCGGCATCTGGGTCTAGCTCTTGTGCAACAGTGCGCCCGGCGCGGCGTGCAGCACTTTGAAGGAGACAGCCCATGTTCACCGGGATCATCACCGATGTGGGAACCATCACCGAACTGGAGCAGCAAGGCGACCTGCGCGCCCGCATCCAGACCTCCTATGACACTTCCGGCATCGACATGGGCGCTTCGATTGCCTCCGATGGCGTCTGCCTTACGGTGGTGGCGCTGGGGCCGGATTGGTACGACGTGCAAATCTCGGCAGAGACGGTCTCCAAGACCAACCTCGACACTTGGGCCGTGGGCAAGCCGGTGAACCTCGAACGCGCGCTCAAGGTGGGCGACGAGCTCGGCGGCCATATCGTTTCGGGCCATGTGGATGGCGTCGCCGAAGTGGTCGAAATCCGTGACGAAGGCGACAGCACCCGCGTGACCCTGCGCGCGCCTGCGACCTTGGCGCGGTTCATCGCGCCCAAAGGCTCCGTCGCGCTCAACGGCACCTCGCTGACGGTGAACGAGGTAGAGGGCTGCGATTTCGGTATCAACTTCATCCCGCACACCAAGGAAGTTACCACTTGGGGCCATGTCAAACTGGGCGACCGCGTGAACCTCGAGATCGACACTCTGGCGCGCTACGTCGCCCGCCTGCAAGAGAGCCTGTGATGAGCGCGCCCGCCGGTCTTGGCCATAACGGCGGCCCGACGATGGAGCCGGGCGTCGTCTGGCGCACCCATGCCTGGCGCGCGGCGCAAAAGGCGCTGATGCCCAATGCGATCCCCAAGCTGGTCCTGCAAATGCGGATCAAGCGGGCGGGTGAGCTGGGCATGGATTACAAGACCTATGCGCGGGTGCGGCAAATCTCCGGTCAGGATGTGACGGGGCTGTTGTTTTCCTCCAATGCGCTCAGGCTGTTGCGTGACGCCCGCTTGCCGGGGCGCGAGGAAGAACTGCTGGAGGCTGTGAAAGGCGCCAGCCGCTTGGCGCTGGTGCATCGCCCGCTCGTGGCGTCGACCGTGGCCGAGGTCAATCCGGTGCTCGACGCCACCGGCCCCGCGCCGGTCTTCACCGAGGGCTGGAGCGCGATCCGCGAGCGGGTGCAAAGCGTGATGCGCGCGCGCGGCCTGCCGGGGGCCTCCGTCGTGGTGATCGGTGATGCGCCCTTAGAGCACGAATGGTCCGCTGCCGGCCGCGCCGCCGCTTATCTGACCGCCGCCGAGTATTTCGGCACCGCGGCGCGCTGAGCTGCTCCTCCTCGAGAGACAGAAACACAGGAGCCAAGGAGGAGATGAGAGTGATCTTTTCGACCCTCCTCCTTGCTCTGAGCGGTGTCTTCAGTTTCCTCGCCTACGACCAGCATCTGAAATGGCGCGCCTGTTTCAATGCGCTGGGGCGCTGCTTTGACCCCGAGTCTGGCACCGTCCATTTGCAGCAATCCGGGCTGGTCTGGATGTCCTTGGCCCTTTTGACGCTTGGAGGCGGGATTTACAGCCTCTGGCGCGCGCAGGCCGCCAAGCGATCTTCTCGCGCGAAACGCTAGCCATCCTGTCGCAAATCGCCCCTCCTGTGCAGGGATGCGCCGGTGACGTGCGGGGATATGCCGCTTGCGGGACTGGAAACTGCGACTGGCGTGGTCTATCTCGGGGACACACCCTTGGCACACCAAGGCGCTCTGACGTGACCCCGGATGGGGCAGGGGCGCCGCCACCGCGAAAGGCCAAAGCCCATGAGCTATGAAACGCCCGGTCCCGTCGAGGCCGAACTGCGCGACGCCATCAGCCCGATTGAGGATATCATCGCCGAGGCCCGCGCCGGCCGCATGTATATCCTCGTCGATCACGAGGATCGCGAAAACGAGGGCGATCTGGTGATTGCCGCTGAATTCGCCGATGCGGCGGCGGTGAACTTTATGGCCACCCATGGGCGCGGGCTGATCTGCCTGCCGATGACTGCTGAGCGGATCGATGGCCTCGGCCTGCCGATGATGGCGGTGAACAATTCCTCGCGTCACGAGACCGCCTTTACCGTCTCCATCGAAGCGCGCGAGGGCGTCTCCACCGGGATTTCCGCCGAGGATCGTGCCCTGACCATCGCAGTCGCGGTGGACGAGCAGAACACCATGGCCAAACTTGCCACCCCCGGCCACGTCTTTCCGCTGCGCGCCAAACGCGGCGGTGTGCTCGTGCGCGCGGGCCATACCGAGGCGGCGGTGGATATCTCCCGCCTTGCAGGGCTGAAGCCGGCCGGCGTGATTTGTGAGATCATGAAGGAAGACGGCACCATGGCGCGGCTCCCGGATCTGGTGGAGTTTGCCAAGAAACACGACATGAAGATCGGCACCATCTCCGATCTGATTTCCTATCGTACCAAGAACGACAATCTGGTGGATGAGACCGCGCGCAAGACCGTGACCTCGGAATATGGCGGCGACTGGGAGATGCGCATCTTTACCGACCAGACCCATGACGTAGAACACGTGGTGCTGATCAAGGGCGATATCACCACTGGCGGGCCGGTGCTGACCCGTACCCATGCGCTGCACGAAGCCTCCGACCTCCTTGGTCTTGGCCCCAAACCCGCAGGCGAATTGCCCCGCGCGATGCAGCTGATTGCAGAAGAGGGGCGCGGTGTGGTCTGCCTGTTTCGCCAGCCGCGCAACGCGCTTTATGCCTCGGACGAGGATGGCGTGCGCACCATCAAGCAGACTGGGCTGGGCGCGCAAATACTGAATAAACTTGGCGTCGAAGAGCTGATCCTGCTCACCGACTCGCCGCAAACCCGCTACGTTGGCCTCGATGCCTACGGGCTGTCGATCGTCGGCACCCGTCCCATCCTGTCCGCATGACGCCCCGAAAAGGAGCCTGACCTATGGCCGGTGCAAGCCACTACATTCTTCCGCGTCCGGAGTTCGACAAGCCGGTGAAACTGCTCATCGTGGTGTCGCCCTATTACAAGGATATCGCGGACAATATGGTCGCCGGGGCAGTGGCCGAGATCGAGGCCGTGGGTGGCTCTTACGAGATCGTTGAGGTGCCCGGTGCGCTGGAGATCCCGACCGCTATCGGCATTTCCGACCGGGCCGCGAACTTTGACGGCTATGTGGCGCTGGGCTGCGTGATCCGGGGCGAGACCACCCATTACGACACCGTCTGCAATGACTCGAGCCGGGCGATCCAGCTCTTGGGTCTGCAAGGTCTCTGCATCGGCAATGGCATCCTGACAGTGGAAAACCGCACCCAGGCCGAGGTGCGTGCGGACCCCAAGGATCAGAACAAGGGCGGCGGCGCGGCTGCTGCGGCCTTGCATCTGATCGCGCTCGCGCGTAAGTGGGGCGCCCAGGCCAAGGGAGTCGGCTTCAAGCCGTCCTCCGACTCCTATCGGCTCGCCTAATCTCAACAACGGATCCGACGCCCATGACCTCGAAAGACGCTCCCAAAGCGGGAAAGAACAAGACGCAGGCGCGCTCTGCTGCCCGTCTTTACGCGGTGCAGGCGCTGTTCCAGATGGAGCAAAGCGATCAGACCTTTGACAAGGTCATCGTGGAGTTCGAAGACCACCGTTTTGGCGCCACCTATGAGGAGGGCGAATTTGCCGAGGGCGATCCCAAGCTGTTTCGCCATCTGGTGAAGGAAGCGGTGAACCATCAGGCGAAGATCGACCAGATGACCGACCGCGCCTTGGTGGCCAAATGGCCGATTGCCCGGATCGACCCGACCCTGCGGGCGCTGTTCCGCTCTGCTGGCGCGGAATTCGTCGAGAGCGATACGCCGGTCAAAGTGGTGATCAACGAATACGTCGACATCGCACGCGCCTTCTTTCCCGAGGGCAAAGAGGCAAGCTTTGTCAATGCGGTGCTTGATCACATGGCGCGCGAAGCCAAGCCTGAGGCCTTCTGAAGGGCCGAAAGAGGCGCAAATTATGCTTAATGGGGCGCATGGCGAGAAGTCATGCGCCCTTTTTTGTTGAAATCTCGACGGTTAACGCCAGTTCATATCCCGAATGGCGTGACGTGCACATTTTTTGACCAGTGATGAGCGTCGGCAGCGTGTTTTTGCCGACCGATTTTAAAACGGGGGTTCGGTCCAGGGGTTCGGATCGGATTGCCCAACCCGGAAACAGAAACGCTCCATCAAGGGGCTGCCAGAAACAGGAGGGGACATGTTTCAAACAATAGTGGTGCCAGTAGATCTGGCGCATGAGGCGAACCTGCAGAAATGCCTGCAGGTCGCTGCGGAAATGGCCAAACATCATCAGGCGCGTCTTTGCTTTGTCGGTGTGGCCTCAGCCAATCCGGGTGCCGTTGCGCGTACCCCGGAAGAATATGCCAACAAGCTGCAATCCTTCGCCGAGGCGCAGGCCGCGAGCCATGGGGTTGCGACCTCTGCCCATGCAATCCAGAGCCACGACCCCGCGGTCGATATGAACAAGGCGCTGGACAAGGCTATCGCAGAGCTTGGTGCGGATCTGGTGATCATGCAAAGCCATGTGCCGAATGTGACGGATTACATCTGGGCCGGTCACGGCGCGCATGTGGCGGCACATGCCAAGGCCTCGGTCCTGCTGGTCCGCGACTGACCTTCCGCATTCATCCAATCAAAAGACATTCCGAAAAGAAAGGCGGTGACGATGACCGACCAAACGACGGACACGGCCGACGGCATCCCAAGCCCGGACGGCGCTGCCCATATCATTGATACCGATTATGAAATCGGTCAGGACAACGTGGAGGGCTCCGTTGGGCCCTTCGGATTTGACATTCACAACCCGGTTTTCGCGATCTCAGGGCTCGCGATTGTGGCCTTCGTGTTTTACACGCTGGCGCTGCCGGATCAGGCGGGGGCGCTGTTCTCCTGGCTGTTTGGCGCGGTGACCAAGGGGTTTGACTGGTTCTTCCTTGGCTCTGCGAATATCTTCGTGCTCTTCTGCCTGTTCCTCATTGTCTCCCCCTATGGCGGTATTCGTCTGGGCGGCACCGAGGCCACGCCAGATTACACCTACGTCGGCTGGTTCGCGATGCTCTTCGCGGCGGGCATGGGCATCGGTCTGATGTTTTACGGCGTGTCCGAACCCCTCAGCCATTTTGCGTCCTCCATGGGGGGCACATCGGTCGAGAATGGCGTGCGCACCGACTGGGCGCCGCTGGGGGCGGCAGCCGGGAACGAGGCCGAGGCCGCGCGTCTTGGCATGGCGGCGACCATCTTCCACTGGGGGCTGCACCCGTGGGCGATCTATGCAGTGGTGGCACTGGCGCTGGCGCTGTTCAGCTATAACAAGGGCCTGCCGCTGACGATCCGCTCTGCCTTCTATCCGATCTTCGGGGATGCTGTCTGGGGCTGGGTTGGCCACGTGATCGACATTCTTGCGGTCTTTGCCACGCTCTTTGGTCTGGCCACTTCGCTCGGCTTTGGCGCAACGCAGGCCAATGCGGGTCTGAACGAATTGTTCGGCATCCCGGTCGGCTCCACCACCGAAGTGATCCTGATCTCCATCATCACCTCTATCGCGCTGGTCTCTGTGCTGCGCGGTCTGGATGGCGGCGTGAAGGTGCTGTCGGAAATCAACATGGGTCTGGCCTTTGCGCTCTTGATCTTCGTGCTGATTGCAGGGCCGACGGTCTTCTTGCTGGCGCTGTTCTGGGATTCCCTCTTGGCTTATATCGAGTATCTCCCGGCGCTCTCGAACCCGATTGGGCGGGAAGACGTGAACTTCAGCCAGGGGTGGACATCCTTCTACTGGGCGTGGTGGATCTCTTGGTCGCCGTTTGTGGGCATGTTCATCGCCCGCGTCAGCCGGGGCCGCACCGTGCGCGAGTTCATCACCTGCGTGCTGCTGATCCCCTCGCTGGTCTGCGTCCTGTGGATGAGCGTCTTTGGCGGCACCGCGATGCATCAGGTGATCACCGATGGCTACACCGTGGCGCAAGAGGCCGCACTTGAACTCAAGCTCTTCAAGATGCTCGACGTGATGCCGCTGGCCAGCATCACCTCGCTGATCGGCATCGTGCTGGTGATCGTCTTCTTCGTGACCTCCTCTGACTCCGGCTCGCTGGTGATCGACACCATCACCGCCGGCGGCAAGGTCGACGCACCGGTGCCGCAGCGCGCCTTCTGGTGCATCTTCGAAGGTGCTGTGGCGATCGTTCTGTTGCTGAGCGCAGGCGGTCTGCAATCGCTGCAATCGATGGTGATCTCCACCGGTCTGCCCTTCACCGTAGTGCTGCTGATCATGTGCTACGCAATCCTGCGCGGGTTGATCAGCGAGCGGAAAGCGACCTGATCGACGGCCGCTGAGGCCCTCAGATCACGGAAAACAGAAACGGCGCCTCCCATGTGGGGGCGCCGTTTTGCTTTTGGGTTTGCCGACAGGGTAGGTCGGGGCAGGTCAGGGCAGAGCAGGGCTGGTCAGCCCTCCAACGGCTTGCCGAGGATCGCCTCCAGCTGCGCGCGGGTGGTGTCGTCCAGCCGCTCCAAATGCACGGTCAGGCTTTTGCCATCCATGCTGGTCTCGGTTGGCGGCAGATTGCCCGCTTGCCCCGGCGCGATGGCATAGGGGTGCACGTCGCGGCTGATGCCTTTGAACTGCATCGGCGGCATGGGGGTGGCGGCCACAAAGTCGCGCACATGGGCATAGGTCTCATGGCTCATCACGATGCCCCCCGGCTCGGCTGCGGCCTCCAGACGGGCGGCCAGATTGGCCTCCGCGCCGATGATGGTGTAATCCATCCGTTCCTCGGAGCCGAAGTTGCCGACGTTGCAATAGCCCGTGTTGATGCCGATCCGCGCCCGGAACGGCCGGTCGATGCCACGCGCCCGCCACTCCTTTTCCAGCTCTCTCAAACGCTCCTGCATCTCTAGCGCCATGCGCACGCAGGCCCGCGCGTCCTCTGCGGTGCCGAGGGTCTCGGGGTCGCCAAAGAAGGCCACGATGGCATCGCCGATGAACTTGTCGATGGTCGCACCATGTTTGGCGGCAATCGCCGACATCTCGGTGAAATACTCGTTCAACAGCGCCGTCAGCTCTTCGGGCTGCAGGGTCTCTGCCGTCTGGGTGAAATCCTTGATGTCGGAAAAGAACACCGTCAGCTTCTTGCGCTCGGTGGAGATCGAGGCATCCTTTTCACCGGAGAAGATCGACCGATATACCTGCGGCGACAGGTAGCGCGAGATCTTCATCGAGATCCCGGCGAGGAATTCATTGTTGGAGGCCAGCTCCTCGCTCATCTTGCGAAACCGCTGCGCCAGTCGCAGCTGATGCAGCGCAAAGAACGCGCCAAAGCCGCCAGCGACCACCATATAGGCGAGCAGGTGGCTAAAGGAGAACAGGCTCACCGCCACCGGCTGCACGATGCTGTAGGACTGCACGCCGCGGATATCGCCGACCGCCCAATCGGTCTTTGGGCTGTCGGGGTGGTTGTTGTGGCAGGCGACGCAGGCCTCTTCCATCACCACGGGGGTGATCATCGTCACCGCATGTGTCAGCAGCCCGGATTCTTCGCCCCGGTAAAACAGGTAATGATCGTCCGCCCCCTCGCGAAACCGGCTTAGCGCGTGATCCTCCGCCCAGGTCAGCTCTGTGGTTTCGCGGCCTTGAAACGGATAGTCCGAGGCAAATCGGTATTGCACGTTCAGCCCATGGGTGCCGATCTGATCGCCCAGCTCAATCGCCATGGTCGCCGGGATCGGAATGGCGCCGTCTCGGTCGTGATAGTCATGGGTGGCAAAGGTCGACCCGTCCGGGTTCAATCGCCCGATCACATTGCGGGCATAATAGCTGCGCACGGTGTCCAAAACCGCGTCCAGAGCCTGCCCCTGACGGCGCAGCGATTGGTCGGTGATTGCCATCAGGTCCATCCAGACCACCACGGGCAGGGCGACAATTGCGGCGCCGATGCCCCAGTTGATCAGATGCGGCTGGTTGACCAGAAAACGGCCGATGCGGCGGGTGATCTTCATATCTGTCGCGTCCCTGTGCCTGTCCCCGGGCTCTGCCTTCACGGGTTTGCTGCTGCTTTGGCAAGCAGATGCCTGCGCAATGGTTCAGATTATACGCAGCATACGTGCAAAATCGTCGCACTATCTTAAGCGTTCTGGTAAGAGAAGCTGAGGCATTCTACCTTAATCATGTGACGCACCTGAGGAGGATGCCATGCCTGAACTGATCAAGCTTTACATTCGCAGCGCTCTTGTGGGCCTCGGACTGGGGGCCGGGTTTGTCGCGCTCCTGCTGTGGTTCAACATCGCTAACCTTGGCGCGCTGGTGCTGGGATCTGACATGGCGGTGATCGCTGTGCTGGTGCTCTGGGTCTCTAATTCGGTGGTCTTTGGCGGCGTGCAATTCGCCTACAAGATCATGGCGATGGCCGAGCGCACCGGTGGGCCGCGTGGCGGCACCCCGGTTGGTCCGTTGCAGCCGATCCGCGTTGAGGCAACCGCAAAGCCCCGCGCGCCGCAGGCTCCCCGCCGATAAGGGGGTCGCCCCGACACACCGCGCCGCCGTTTCAACGACAAAGCCGCGCCCTTTGCAAAGGGACGCGGCTTTTGTCTGTCTGAGGAAGTGGCGGGAACCACCAGACAACCGTTTGGCTTTGATTCCCGAGGACCTGTATATACAGGTGGGCGCCAGGTAAACGGACCAGGATCCGAACAGAGCCAGCTCCCTCGGAATTGCTTAAGGCCACCGGAATGCTGCCAGTCACGAGAAGGGCAGAACCCGCCACCGCAATAGGTAGTGCGGCAAGGCGGCGCGCACAAGGGGGCGTGATGCGGCAGAGGGCTTGATTTTTGTTCACGACATGTTCACGTTGGACCCTATGAGCACAGAGGCCCAAAATACCGATCCCATTGATCCGACAGCCGAGGCGGAATGGTCAGAGGAGGCTGCCCCCCTGCGCCGCGCGCCGCAGGAGGACGCGCTGCAGCTGATGCAGCCCGGCCAACGGCTGGCCCGCGGGGTCAGTCGCTATCTGCGCTCGCTTGGCTTTGTCTCGGTCGAGGAATTTGTGCCCACGCGCGGACTGCGGGTCGATGTGATGGCCCTGGGTCCTAAGGGCGAGCTGTGGATCATCGAATGTAAATCCAGCCGGGCCGATTTCCAAAGCGATGCCAAATGGCAGGGCTATCTGGAATGGGCGGATCGCTATTTCTGGGCGGTGGACATGGATTTCCCGACCGAGCTTTTGCCCGAGGAAAGCGGGTTGATCATCGCAGATGCCTATGACGCAGAAGTGATCCGCATGGCGCCAGAGCACAAGCTCGCTCCGGCGCGGCGCAAGAAAATGATCCAGAAATTCGCGATGGATGCGGCGCGCCGCCTCCAGAGCCTGCGCGATCCCCGACCCGGACGGGACGGGGCTTTGTTCTCGCTCGGCGATCCCGACTAGCGCGAGGGCGCTATCCTTGGGGCCGGGTCAGGCAATCAAATCCATCGAAGCCTGCGCGGCAGGCACGATATAGATGATGTCACCGGTGCCATTGATCTGCAGCGCCATGATGCGCTGTTCCTCACGCACCTTGGCCGCCTCCTGCTCGGGCGAGCGGGCAAAGGGATCGGGCCTGCCCAGCAGCGGATCGGACTCTTTGATCTCGCCTCGGCCTTGCGACAGCTTGGGGGCCTCAACCGGAACCGCACGCGGGGCAGGGGCGGGTTCGATCCGCTCCGCCGAATGCGGCTGGTTCGGGTCTCGCGCCAACTGGCCGGTCACGCCCACTTTGACGTCATTGGACACTGCGCCTGCCTCTTCTTTGCGGGCGGTCTGCAGTTCGGCATAGGCACTGCGGGCCAGGGCGATCAGGTCGCGATTGACCCGGTTCTGATCCTCGGTCAGCGGCAGCGTCACCACAGAGAAATCATCTGCCGCGCGCGGTTTGGCAGTACTCTGTTCCCGCTCGGATTGCACTTGCGCCCGGCGCGCTTGCTCCTGCTGGGCCACATCCTGTTGCCAATCTTCCGAGCGGATCTCGGCGGTGACCCCCGCCTGCGCCTGCAGACGTTGGGTGCGCGGGCTGGTAAAGGGCGACTCGCGGCTGGCTTCGGGCAGGGTGACACCGGCGTTCGGGCCTTGGTCCGATTGATCTTGCTTTGACGCCCCAGCTTGCGGCGCGGTGCTGTCCTGTGGCGGCAGCCCGACGATAAAGACGCCGTCGTCCATCACGTAGATCACCCGCGGCGGGCGCCCTGTCGCGGCCCCGTCAGCAGCGGGGGCCGCAGAAGAAGCCGTCGGGGATTCTGCCGCCGACGGGGGTACGTCCGACGTCCTGCCGGACTGTTGCATCGCAACGCCAGAGGGGAAGACCGCGATGGCCTCCATGTCCTCCACCGGCTTTACGGGCAACGAAACTTGCGTTTGGAGAAAGCTCAGAACCTTCTCCATGCGGTCCACCGTATCGGAGATCTGATTCATCGCGCTCTGCCAGCCCGGCTCTGGTGGCTTTGAGATTTGATCAATCAGTTTCTCCCGCATCCGGCGGGCTTGCGTTACATGGTTTTGCAGCTGGTTCGCTGTCAGGTCGTCAGATTTGGACAGTGAGAGCGCAGCTGCATGAGGGCCATTGGCCGAGGCGATTGCACTCGGCAAGGTCACCATGAGGCCAAACTGGGGGCCGCCTAAATGGTACATCACACACGCTCCAAGCAGAACTTGTCGTCCTGTTAATCATCTGGAGAGTGAGGTTAACACGGCCCTAATCTGCGTAAATGGAACGCTTCAAATGCTCAGGAGTTTGCCTAGCCCACAAGGGCGTTAGCCAGTTAACCGAAGTCACTTGCGGTAACTTTACGAAAGAGGAAATGGCGCGGATCTGGCGGCGACGTGGCACAAAAAAGCCGGGCGATGGCCCGGCTGTCTTATTGTTGCCCAATGGGGGCTGGCGTCAGGAAGACACCGAGCGCGCCGCTTGTGCCGCGGCGAGGATTTCTTCTGCGATTTCCTCAGCTTCTTCGGGTTCGAAGTCCATCGGGATTTCCACCCCATCCGCTTCGATAAAGATGCGAACCATGCCCACGTCCGTCGGGCCGATCTGCATATTGGCCTCGATGTCTCGTTCGGTGTTGATCCCCATGTGCGGCTCCTTCGGGCGGCAAATTTCGGTGAGACAGGGTGCTAGCCTGCAGACGCTTAAAAAGCAAGATGTTCGCCCGATTGAGGCCCGATTGGCGCCCTTTCGGTGGGGTGGGGGCGCGATTTTCCCCCGCGCGCGGGCGAAAGATGAAGAATCACTTACCGCGACACAGGGCTCACCGGGGGGAGGGACGCGCGCCCCATAGGGCAGATCTGGCAGCTGACTTCGGTCAATCGAGGCCTCCATCCAAAGGTTTTTTCCTTTGTGCAAAAAACTTGTGACAAGGCCCCTTGCGCTCCGATTTTCTGTGCTATAAATGCCCCCTCAGTGCCGCCTTAGCTCAGTTGGTTAGAGCGCTGGATTGTGGATCCAGAGGTCCCCTGTTCAAGCCAGGGAGGCGGTACCATTCCCCCCTAAGTGACTTTGCTAGATAGATAATCCGCCGCTGCGGAGTCTCTGTCTTATATCACGTTGCCTCCGAAGATCTTTGTCTTCTGGACGGGCGTGGGGCCACATCCACTTGCGACACCGATGCAAAAAAGCCGCCTCTGTAGAACAGACGCGGCTTTGAGGTTTTCAGCGGTACAAGGCATCGAGGTGACGACCCAAATCGGGGGTTAATCGTAGACAGGACCCGAATTTTGCGACGTCGTGGTGGTCGAGGTGGAGCTGTTGCCGACAACGCCCAACACAACACCAGTTGCAACGACCGTTGCGCCAATCGCCGTACCGCCCAAGCCACCCGTTCCCAGACCTGTGGTGGAGGGCGTCCCGCCGGTGCTGCTTCCGGAATTGGAGGGGTTATTGGCTTGCTGAGGCGTATTGGCGCGGCAGGTCGCCTGCAACAGACCGCCGGGGATGTAATTGGCGGACACCACCGTACCAGATCCACAGACAAGGCGCGCGCGCGCTTCGGCCATCGCTGTGCCTTGTGCGGTTGCGGTCAGAGGGGCGGCGATAAGGGTCAGAGCAAGAAGGCCAGAGGCGGTGCGACGAACAAGGGGAGATGTCATGCGGAACTCTAATTCTAAATGGAAATCTTCACTGGTGACTCCCCGCAACTATAGAGGGCGCAGCCGGATCTGACGACAAACTTTCCCTTCACAGGCGAAAATTGGCTGAGCTCAGCCGAAGCAACGCTTTGAAACAGGCAGTTTTTTCACCACCCGTGTGCGCGTCCGGGGGAAAAGAGGCGTCAACTCGCCAAGGTGGAAAAGCCTACTTCGCTTGGCGGGCGCTCTGCGTTAGCCTGAGGACATTGATTATCGTGTGTTATCGGAGTTTTGGGAAATGAAACGTACTGTCTCGGCCATTGCCGCAGCGCTTGTTTTGTCTGGCGCACAAGTGGTGCAAGCGCAGCAGCTTGTGTACACGGTTGTGGTTCCGGCTGGGAAATTTGGCTCGACAAATTTCTTGAAAGAGTTGGTTCGCAGCGTGGCCACGATCAAAGCCTTCTGTGGCGGGGTCAGCGATCGCAGCTACCGTGTGGATTGTATGGCGGATCAACTGGCGGCGGTCTCTGGCGAGATCCCCGAGGGCACCGATTATGACGAGGTGCGCAGCGTCTTGCAGGACACCTCGGCCAAGCTGGAAAAGCTGGCGCGCGACAATCGCGCCGTCGGCAAGCCGCGCATCAATGTGTCTGCCGCGACCGAAGGGGGCGTCTCCGCCTCTCGCCCGCTGACCGCCGTGGATGAGGCGAAGCTGGATGCCGTCGCCGCTCAGGCCGAAGCGATTCTAGAGGAGGCGCGCACGGTTCTTCTGCGCAGCGCAGGCTCCGGCCAAAGGCGCAGCCAATATGCGCGGATCGCGCAGGCGATCGATTCCAGCAAAGTTCTGCTGCGCTCCTGATCGCCTTGTGAAGCGCGGAGAATTCAGAGCCTGCGGATCAGTCGATCTGCAGGCTTTGCTTTAAGGTTCCGCTGGTTGCATCATAGATCAGGATTTGGTCATCCGTGGTCACAACCGCGATCCAATCTGCGCCAAAAGTTACAGCTTGGGCCTGGGTGCCCGCGGGCAAGGCAATTCCGTCCGGCAGCGCCGGTCCAACGCCAGGCGTCGGATCTTGCGACAAACGGATGACAAGCAGCGCGATTACCACTAGAACGCCGCCCACCATGATCACGGTCAACGTGGTCACGAGGCGTCGCAGGAACCTTAGCTGCGCAGGCTCGGTTACTGTTTCAGGCTCGGAAGGATGTGTCATGGCCAGCCGCCGCATTGAATTTGAAATCGCGGAAAACCCGCCCAAGCGGTTTGATAAAGCGATTGCGCGCGATGTGCCAGAGGAAGCCACCCTGTCGCGCACCCGTCTAGCGCGTTTGATCGAAGAGGGCGGCGTTGTGGTCGACGGCGCGGTCGTGCGTGACCCAAAGGCGCGTGTCGCCGAAGGGGCGCAGGTGGTGATCACCGTCGAGGAGGCAGAGGACAGCCATATAGGGCCGGAGGACATCCCGCTTGAGGTGATCTTTGAGGATGACGACCTGATCGTTATCAACAAGCCCGCAGGCATGGTTGTGCATCCCGCGCCGGGCAGCCCCTCGGGCACGCTGGTCAATGCGCTGTTGCATCATTGTGGCGCGGCCCTGTCCGGTGTGGGCGGGGTCAAGCGGCCGGGTATTGTACATCGCATTGACAAAGAGACCTCCGGCCTCTTGGTGGTGGCGAAGTCGGATGCGGCCCATCAGGGGCTTGCGGCACAGTTCGAGAAACACACGGTCGAGCGCTACTATCAGGCGGTGTGCTACGGCGCGCCCGATGGCAATGACCCGCGGCTGCGCGGCGTGCGGGGCGCGAATTTTGAACCGGGCCATATCCTGAAGATCACCACGCAACTGGCGCGCCACAAGACGGACCGCCAGCGGCAGGCGGTCCTGTTCGAGGGTGGTCGCCATGCGGTGACACGGGCCCGGATCGTCGAGAGCTTTGGCAAAGAGCCGGTTGTGGCTCTGATCGAATGCTGGCTGGAGACCGGCCGCACCCATCAGATCCGGGTTCATATGGCCCATGCCGGGCACGGCCTGATTGGCGATCCGACCTATGGTGGCAAGCGCAAGCTCTCTCCCAAAACATTGAGCGAAAAGGGCATTGCCGCGATTGATGGCTTCTCTCGGCAGGCCCTTCACGCGGCAGTCTTGGGGTTTGAGCACCCTGTGACCGGCGAGATGCTGCGGTTTGAGGCGCCTTTGCCGCAAGACATGGAAGACCTGCTGAGCGCCCTGCGCACGCCTCTTACCCGCTGATCCTTTCGACGCGCTTTGCAGTTGAAAGGTTTCGCTTCGGGCAAAGCCCGAGGCGACCCGCGCCGCGCGCGCCCCTTCGGGGCGCGCGCGGCGCTTGGCCCAACACCTTGATGGGGCCCGAAGGGGCACAAAAGGGGGCGGGAGCGCTCCCCTCGCCCGATCCCCGCGATCACATAATGCCGGGCGGTTGCGGCGTTAGGCTGGCTGCACTCCGGTGACGGTTTCGCGGAAATAGTCCACCTTTCCAGCGGTTTCGTGCGAGATGATATAGGTGAGGCTGGTGACCGTCTCCGCCTTCAGTCCGTAAAAGAAGCGCTGATGAAACCGGGTCAGGTGCCAGCCATCGCCCAAGGGTTGCGCCTCAATCTCCAAGGCTTCGGTGCCTTCTGGAAACACTTCCGTCCCCAAACGCGCGAGGATCGGGCCCATTGCGGCGAGGCCTTTTCCGGCTTGCCAACTTACGTCCAGATCATCGGCGTAGTGGTCGATGCGAAAGTCGATGTCCTCGGCGATATGCGCCATGAGGCCGGGGTCTCCGGCGGCGAATTTCTGCAAAAGCTGCGCAATGGCGGCGGGGGGCATGGGCTGGGTCATGGGTCTCTTTCCCGAGAGGTTAAACGCTCTAGGAAGCTGGCATTTGAGACATGCAAAGGATAGTATGATGGATATTCTATTATGCATAGGGAAATGCTATGTTTGATATGATCCCTCTACGCTACTTCCTCAGTGCCTATGAAACCGGCTCCATCAGCCTCGCGGCGCGTGCCAATGGCGTCAGCCAGCCGAGCGTCTCTGCCGCCATTCAACGGCTCGAACGGGATCTGGAGGGCGCGCTGTTTCTGCGGTCGCGGCAGGGGCTGACGGCGACCCCCTTAGGCGAGCGGCTTTATCGTGAGGCGGCGCCGAGTGTGGCGCATTTGGCCGAGCTGCCTGCCCGGTTGCGGCCAGAGACGCGGCAGCCCATTCGCATTCATTGCCACCCGGATGTGTTGCTCGCGCCCTTCACCGCCCCGTTGCAGGCGCTAGTGCGGCGGCGGCCGGAGGTCTTGCCAGAGTTCGCGGCCACGCCAGAGGCCTGTGACATCGCCTGCGTCGCAGAAGCTTGTGCGCCTGCAGGGCATTCCTTTCTCCCCCTGTGGGAAGAGAGCTATTGCGTGGCGCTGGCGCGCAGTCACCCGCTGGCCTCTGCGCCGCATCTGCGACCAGAGGATATACAGACCATGCCGCGCATTCATCGGCCCTATTGCCCGACGGCGGACCAGCTTTATGCCTATGAGGCCGCCAGTGGGGCACCGCCTGCGCCCGGGGCGGCGGCGGTCAATGATCAACAGGTGTTGGATCTGGTGGCCGCAGGTTTGGGCATGGCCTTCGTGCCCTTTACCGTGGGGGAAACCCACCCCGGCGTCGCTCTTTTGCCGCTGTCGGGCACGGCAGAGGTGCGCCGGACGGTCGGACTCTCACATCGCAAAACCGTGCTCGCCCGCGAGGTGGCAGAAGAAATCGCGATCAGCTTCAAGGAAAAAATGATCTAAATCAGGGCCTTGTGGAGTTCCTGATCTTTTTTCGCGTCTTTTGTGACGCATTTCACAGAAGCCCTGCGTTGCCCTTTGTATAACACTTGACAACGGGTCACTTGAAACACGTGCCCCCAATACCCAAATGGGCTGATGTTAAGTCCTTATACATTCGAAAGGGACAGATCGATGGCGAATTATGCAAACCTCCCGGCCCCGTCACCCGAAGGCGGGCTGAACCGCTACCTGCAGGAAATCCGTAAATTCCCGCTCCTTGAGCCGGAAGAGGAATATATGCTGGCCAAACGTTGGGTCGAAGAGCAGGACACCGAGGCCGCGCATAAGATGGTGACTTCTCACCTGCGTCTCGCGGCCAAGATCGCCATGGGCTACCGTGGCTATGGCCTGCCGCAGGCCGAGGTGATCTCCGAGGCCAACGTCGGTCTGATGCAGGCGGTGAAACGCTTTGATCCCGAAAAAGGCTTCCGTCTGGCGACCTATGCCATGTGGTGGATTCGCGCTTCGATCCAGGAATATATCCTGCGGTCCTGGAGCCTTGTGAAGCTCGGCACTACCTCGGCGCAGAAGAAACTGTTCTTCAACCTGCGCAAGGCGAAGGCCCGCATCGGTGCGCTGGAAGAGGGCGATCTGCGTCCTGAAACCGTTGCTCAGATCGCCAAGGACCTTGGCGTGACCGAGGATGAGGTGATCTCGATGAACCGCCGGATGTCCGGTGGCGATGCCTCGCTCAATGCGATGGTCGGCAGCGATGGCGACAGCACCATGCAGTGGCAGGATTGGCTCGAGGACGAGGACGCCGATCAAGCTGGCGACTATGAGGCGCGAGACGAGCTGGAAGCCCGTCGCGAGCTGCTGGTCCAAGCGATGAGCGTGCTCAACGATCGTGAGAAAGACATCCTCACCCAGCGTCGTCTGGCTGAACAGGCCAAAACGCTGGAGGATCTGAGCGTGCAATATGACGTCAGCCGCGAGCGCATCCGCCAGATCGAAGTGCGGGCGTTTGAAAAGCTGCAAAAGAAGATGCGTGAACTGGCGGCCAGCAAAGGCATGCTGCAACCGGCCTAAGCCGCGCCTCCGTCGCAAGAGTTTGTCATAAGGCGCCTTTCTCCCTCGGGTGCGGACAAATCAGGGGTCACCGAAAGGTGGCCCCTTTCTGTGTTCGGGGCGGGGAGACTGAGAGGGGCGGAGGGCGTGGCGCCCTATCTGCTGCAGATATGTCCTGCGGCCTCAAGGCACTGTACGGCCTTTTCCGCCTCCGACGCCGGTATCAAGACGTGCTCGCCGTCGTAGGTGCAGACGACAAACACCCCGATGCCGTTGCCAGACAGGGGCGTAATAAGGGCCTGGACAATGCCCGCGGCCTCAAACGGGAAGGGACCTATCGTGCGCAGGCAGGCCCATCCCTTCTCTGATGTCACATCAAGGGGAACGCGGTCTTCGAGGCAGACCACGGTGACCTCGTCATCGGAGTGGATCACCGCTTTGAACCCCGGTCCATTCAGCCAGCGAGGCACCTCAGCATCGGCGGGAAGTTGAGACACGGCATAGCGTCCCGGAACAAAGCGAATGTGTAAGATGTGGTCCAAATCTGGGCCCTCCGCAGCTGTACTGAAGAAGGACATTCCCAGATATGACGACGCGCGTCAGATGGGAGCTTCATCTTCCAAGATGATCTTTCCGGCAGGGTAGGCCGTGCAGGCGGCGAAGCCAAGCCGTCCTGTGATCCTTCGCCGGCATGCGGGCGCTTGGAACTTTGAAAACCGAGGTCGAACAGGGAAAAGAACGCTGAGAGGCTGGCTGCATCTGAGATGTCGCGGGCAACAGCGCGAACTGCTTTGGCTGGCTGGACAGTCCTTGGGAGCGGGCGGGGCTGGCGATCTGGCTGGAGGCGGGGCCTCTGGCTGGAGAGCGAGCTGCTGGCGGCCTGGGTGGTCTGGCTTGCTGCAGTTGAGATGTTTTTACGGCGTCAGGCCGCGGAGGTCAATGAAAAAGTGAGCAATATCAAATACTTGACTTATATTGTCGGAATTCCTTAACCTGAGTTTTGCGGTCGAGATTGCGGGGGCGGTCTGAGGCGTGAGAAAACCCTGCGGCCTCAATCCGATGCACGTTTTCAAAGGTGCGGTCGGTTGGTTAGGGCAGGCGGGCGCGGATCACCCGCAGCATGTTCTCCCCCGCCACTTTGCGGATTTGCGCCTCTGTCAGACCTTCGTCGAGCATGGCTTGGGTCAGCGCGGCAAGCTCGGAGGTGTCAAATTCCGTGGTGACGGAGCCGTCAAAGTCCGAGCCCAAGGCGATGTGATTCTCGCCCACCACTTCGATCCCGGCGCGAATGGCCTTGGCGATCCCCTTGGGCGAGGCATCACAGACCGCATCCGCCCAATAGCCGACGCCAATGACGCCGCCAGTTTGTGCAATATCCCGCATCAGATCATCCGGCAGGTTGCGTTTCACCGGGCAGATTTTGTGGATGCCACCATGGGAGAGCACGATCGGCACATCCACCATGGCCAGCACATCGCGGACCACCTGCGGGCTGGAATGGGCGACGTCCAAGATCAGACCTTGTTCGACCGTGGCCGAGACCACCGCGCGGCCAAACTCGGTCAGCCCCTGATTGCTGGTGCCATGCAACGACCCACCAAGGTCATTGTCAAAGAAGTGTTGCAGCGCGATCAGCCGATAGCCCGCCTCCACCAGCCCTTGCAGCTTGTCGATGTCGCCTTCCAAAGGGTGCGCGCCCTCGATCCCCAAGAGGCCGCCCACCACCTTATCGCCCGCGCTTTTGCGGTCGAGCAGCGTGTCCAGATCCGCTTTGGTGCGGATGATGCGCAGCTGTCCGTTCGACCGTTCCTGAAAGCGATGTAGCTTTTTCGCCTGATAGAGCGCCCGTTCGTAAAGAGAGCTCCAGGTGGGGAGGGGCCAGAGCTGCCCGATGGCCAGCAGGGTGATATTGTCGGTCGCGTCGGTCTCGTTGTGGTCGTAGTTCTGCCCAGCGGGGGATTTGGTGACGGCGGTAAACACCTGCAGGGTCACATTGCCCTCGATCAGCCGGGGGATGTCGACTTGGCCGCGGGTGCTGCGTTTGGTCAGGTCTCGCTTCCACAGAAGCGGGTCTGCGTGCAAATCGCCGATGGTCAGGCTGTCATGCAGCGCTCGCGCCTCGGCGCTGACCGGGTAGGGCGCGTGATCGACCACGCGATTGCGGGATTTCTCGACGATGGCCGGGGCGAAGATCAGGAACCCGATCAGCAAAACCCCAGCCAGCGCCAGCAGTCGCATCATCCATCGCGTCAGTCTTGCCATCGCGTCGCGCCCCTTTTCAACTCATGCGGGTAGGCTAGGGGAGCGGCGCAGAGGGGCCAAGGAAAAACCTGTGAGCGGGGCTTTGCCGTGGCGGAATCCCGCGGGTAGTGTGAGCGCAAACAGATTCTGTAGTGGTGAAGGAGAGTGACGATGGGAACGCCAATGCGCTGGGGTATTCTGGGGGCGGCCAAGTTTGCGCGCCAGCATATGGGGCCTGCGATCAACGCAGCCGAGGGCGCGGTTCTGGCGGGGCTTGCCACCTCCAGCGCCGAGAAATCCGCACCGTTTCAGGCCTTTGCGCCGGGGCTCACGGTCTACGAGAGCTACGAGGCGCTGCTGGCGGATCCGGAGATTGATGCGGTCTATATCCCGCTGCCGAACCACTTGCATGTGGAATGGGCCTTGAAGGCGATGGAGGCGGGCAAGCATGTGCTGGTGGAAAAACCCGCGACCCTCAAAGAGGCCGAGTTCGACCAGCTGATCGCCAAGCGGGACGAGACGGGTGTTCTGGCAGCCGAGGCCTATATGATCGTGCAGCACCCGCAATGGCAGCGGGCGCGGGATCTGGTGCAGAGCGGCGCCTTGGGGGAGGTGAAACATGTCTCCGGCAAGTTCTCCTTCGACAATCGGGCGGATGTGGACAATATCCGCAACCGCCCCGAGACCGGCGGCGGCGCGCTGCGCGACATTGGCGTCTATGTGATCGGCTCCACCCGCTTTGTGATGGGGGCCGAGCCCGAGGATGTTTCGGCGCAGATCGTTTGGGAAAACGGCGTCGATGTGATGACCAATATTCAGGCGCGCTTTCCCGGCTTCCTCTACACCGCCTATGTCAGCACTCGCCTGCAGCCCTATCAGGAGATGGTCTTCCACGGCGACAAGGGCGTTCTGCGCCTGACCGCACCTTTCAACCCGCGGGTCTTTGGCGAGGCGCGGTTGGAGTTGCACCAATCCTCTGATGTGGGGGCCGCCGGTCAGATCATCGAAGAACGGTTCCCGATGGCGGATCACTACAAGCTGCAGGTGGAGGCCTTTGGCCGTTCGGTGCGCGAGGGCGTCGCCTATCCGTGCCCCTTGGAGTTCTCGCGCGGCACGCAAGCGATGATGGATCGCATCTTCGCCACGGCCACCTCGGTCTGAGGGAGGCACTGGGGGCGGCAGGCTGGGCCGCAGGCGCGGCCTGCCGCCCCCCCCCGGCGACCGCGAAGCGGGCGCAAAACCTCAATCCGCCGACGATAAAGTCGGCGCAAATTCCCAAGCAGCCGACCGCGAAGCGGGCGCAACTTCTCACCCTGACGACCGCCAAGTTGGCACTTCCTTTCGCCCTCTTGCGTCTCAGCCTTTGGCGGGCGTAGCATCCCCCTCTGATCTCAGGATAGAGGAGCGGCACATGGCAGGGGGCTGGGCAAAAGACGGCGCGGTGAGCGAACAGATCGAGGCTTCGATCTCGGACGAGCTGGCTCGGATGAAATCCCGCCGTGCGCCCGTGGGCGAGAGCCTCACCCATTGTGCCGATTGTGACGAGGAAATCCCCGAGGCGCGGCGCGTGGCGATCCCCGGCGTCAAACTCTGTATCGACTGTCAGCAAGAGCGCGACGGTGCGCAGCGCCAGCGTGGTGGCATCAACCGGCGCGGCAGTAAGGACAGCCAGCTGAAGTAAGCCGACGGGCGTCGGCCTTAGGCGGCGAGCGGCAGGCGCATCACATATTGCGGACCCGCGAGCCCGCCTTCGTGAATGTCGCGGGTGTCGTGAAATCCGCAGTTCAGATAGGTGCGCACCGCGGCATGGTTGCGCATATTCACCGTCAAAACCAAGGCGCGCGCCTCTGGATAGGTGCAGCGCAACAGGGTCGGCATGGCGCGCAGCGCGCCGCTGCCAATCCCGCGCCCTTGCACGCGATGATCCACCATAAAGGCCCGCAGACCGAGGTCCCCCTCGCGGGCAAACTCATAGGTCTGCGGATATTTCAGATCTATTTTGAAGAACCCCACAGGGCGCTCTGCCTGCTGGATGGCGTAGAAATCCAAACCGCCTTCGCCAGAGGCAAAGGCCATGTCGACGGTCCCGCAATAGACCACCTGCTCTGGCGCAACCTCGATGTGACGCACCTTGTCGTGGTCAGCCCGGGTCAGTGGCAGGATGTCGATATGCTGGTGTTTTGTCATTGATCCGTCAGAAAGCACAAAAAAAGCCCGCCGTCACGATGCGGCGGACTTTCTTTTACGACGCTGCGGTAAAATTCCGTCGATCTGAGCGAAGCTCGGCCGAGCGGTGACGACAGATCAGTCCTCCATCGCTTCCAGTTCGTCGATCAGGCCGGAGATCATCGACAGGCCCTTGTCCCAGAATTTCGGGTCCGAGGCATCGAGACCAAAGGGCGCCAGCAGTTCCTTATGGTGCTTGGAGCCGCCTGCCTTCAGCATGTCGAAATATTTGTCCTCGAAGCCTTCCGCGCCCTCGGCATAGACCGAGTAGAGCGCGTTCACGAGGCCATCGCCAAAGGCATAGGCATAGACGTAGAAGGGCGAATGCACAAAATGCGGGATATAGGCCCAGAAGGTCTCGTATCCTTCCATAAAGTCAAAGGCATCGCCGAGGCTTTCGGCCTGCACGCTCATCCACAGAAGGTTGATGTCCTCCGGGGTCAGTTCGCCTTCTGCGCGGGCGGCGTGCAGTTTGCATTCAAAGTCGTAGAAGGCGATTTGGCGGACCACCGTGTTGATCATATCCTCGACCTTGCCCGCCAAGAGCACCTTGCGCTCCTCTTGGGTTTTGGCCTTTTCCAGCATCTTGCGGAAGGTGAGCATCTCGCCAAAGACCGACGCGGTTTCCGCCAGCGTCAGCGGGGTCGAGGAGAGCATCTCGCCCTGTTCTGCCGCCAGCACCTGGTGGACGCCGTGGCCCAGCTCATGCGCCAGCGTCATCACGTCGCGCGGTTTGCCCAAGTAGTTGAGCATCACATAGGGGTGGACGTCGGTGACGGTGGGATGGGCAAAGGCGCCCGGTGCCTTGCCATGTTTCACGCCTGCGTCGATCCAGCCCTTGTCAAAGAAGGGCTGCGCGATCTCGCCCATGCGGGGGTCAAAGGCCTCGTAGGCCTCCATCACCGTGGCGCGCGCCTCGTCCCAGCCGACCACGCGGGTGGTCTCCATCGGCAGGGGCGCGTTGCGGTCCCAGACCTGCATACGGTCAAGGCCAAGCCATTTGCGCTTCAGCTCGTAATAGCGGTGGCTGAGTTTCGGGTAGGCGGCGACCACGGCCTCGCGCAGGGCCTCGACCACCTCGGGCTCCACATGGTTCGACAGGTGGCGGCCCATCTGCGGGCTAGGCATGCCGCGCCAGCGGTCGACGATCTCTTTTTCCTTGGCTTGCGTGTTGTGGACGCGGGCAAAGATCTTGATGTTTTCCTCAAAGACCCGCGCCAGCTCGCGGGCGGCAGCCTCGCGTTTGGAGCGGTCCTGTTCGGTCAGATAGTTGAGGGTCGCCTCGATGCCGAGCTCCTCGCCGTCGATCTCAAAGGTGAGGCCGGCGATGGTCTCGTCAAAGAGCTTCTCCCAAGCGTCGCCCACGATGCCGAGGTCATGCAGGAACTTCTCCAGCTCGTCGGAGAGCTGATAGGGCTTCATCGCGCGGATGCGGTCAAACACCGGGTGATAGCGGGCGAGATCGGCATTGGCGGCAAACAGCGCCTCAAGGTGGCCATCGTCGAGCCGGTTGATCTCCAGCGTGAAGAAAACCAGCGGTGTGGTGAAGACGGTGATCTTTTCCTGCATGTCTGACAGGAATTTGGCGCGGGCGGCATCGGTGGTCAGCTGGTAATAGCGCAGGCCCGCATAGGACATGATGCGACCGGCGATGGCGTTGATTTTCTCGTTGCGGTGAACGCACGTCAGCAGGCCATCGGCGTCGAGGGTCGCCAGCTTGCCTTCGTAGTCGCTGGCAAAGGCGGCGCATTCGCCCGCGAGCCAGTCGAGGTCGCGGGTCAGCTCGGGCGCGTCATCGGAAGTATAGAGATCCGTGAGGTCCCATTCCGGCAGTTTGCCGAGGTCGCCCGCTCCGGAGGAGGCATTGGCGTCATAAACGGGGAAGGGAAGGTGGAACATAGGGCCTCCATCGGGTGTTTTGTGCTCTGCTCGGATGTTCGCTCTGCGGTGCCTGCTGTGCCATCTGGGGCAGAGGCGTGGGACGCGCTGCGGGAACATCGGGTTCCCCAAACACTTAGGCCGCGTCCCCCCGCTGCACAAGCGCCGAGAGAGGTTTCGCTTCGGGCAAAGCCCGAAGCGACTCGCGCCGGGCGCGCCCCTGCGGGGCGCGCCCGGCGCCCGGCCCAACGCCTTGATGGGGCCTGAAAGGCCACGGAAAGGGGGCGGGAGCGCTCCCTGTCTTGCTGGATGCTTAGGGCTGAGGGAGGCGTCAGGTCGCGGCGGAGAAATGCGCCAGCATCTCGTCGAGCACGCGGGCGCGGGTGGCGGGGCGCTCCATCAGGATTTCGTGCTGCGCGTCGGGCACCATCTCCAGATGCCCCCGCGGCCAGCGGGACATGCGGGCGTGAATGGCGCCGGTCTCTACGATCTGCTCGCTGTCGCCGAGGAAGGTCAGGCAGGGCACATCCGGCGAAGGGGCCAAGGCCAGAGAGGCGCATTCCACCATGGCAGAGCCGAGCCATTGGATCGTCGGGCCGCCCAAAACCAGATCCGGCTGCGCCTGCATCTGCATCTGCAGAAAGGCGTACATGTCCGGATCATTGGTCAGCGTGTTGCCTTCAAAGGGCGAGACCTGCACGTATTGCTCGATCGTGGTGGTCGGCACCAGTCGTTCGCTCAGCCCCATATGGCTGCCGAACCGGGACAGAACATGCGCCAGGGGGCGCAGGGCGACGGGAATGCGGATGCCCCACATCGGCGCGGTGAACACGGCGGAGGCTACCGGAAGCCCGTTCATCAGCGCGCGCAGGCCAATCGCACCGCCCATGGAATGGCCCACCAGATGCCAGGGGCGCGGCAGGTCCAGCGCCTCGGCATGGGCAAGCACGGCTGCCACATCGCGCTGGAATTCATCGAAATGACCGACATGGCCCAAACGGCGATCCGACAGGGCCCGATCCGCTAGACCCTGACCGCGCCAATCGACGGCCAGAACCGCATAGTCGTGCTGGGTCAAATCTGCGGCGAGGGGGCCGTATTTCTCGACATATTCGGTGCGCCCCGGAAACAGCAGCACCGTGCCAAGCGCTTGGCCCGAGGGGCGCCAATGGCTCACGCGGATGCGCAGGCCATCGCTGCTTGTCAGCCAATGCGCGCTGCCGCCCTCAGGTCCCTGCGCGATCTCGGCGAAATAGGGAGCGGGGGAGGCTGCGGTCATTGGCTGATCTTTCATCGTGTCAGTACCGGATTCAGGACAGGACCTGTGCCAGCTTCATCGCGACGCCCATATCGCCGTCGATGGTCAGCTTGCCGCCCATAAAGGCGGCGGTCGGGTTCAGCTCGCCAGACAGGATCTCCTGAAAGGTCTCTGCATCGGCGGTCATGGTCACATCTGCCTCGTCATCGCCCACGCGTGCGCCATTGGCGTCGAGGATGATGGCGCCAAGGCCGGTGATCTCGAACTTGGCGGTGTCGTCAAAGCCACCGTCCATCTTGTCGTTCAGCGCTGCTGCGGCCTGTTCCAGAGTGTCGCTCATGTCATTTTTCCTACGTGGGTTTCATGCGTCTTGCACAAAAGTGTGAAGCTTTTGCCTCGGGTACTGGATTCTGCACCCTTTGCCGTTACCTTTTCCCTTATGAGCAGTCTCGGTCCGAATCTCAAAGCTATCGTGGCGGCAATCTCGCTGACTGTCACGCCATGCCTTGCCTCCTTTGTGGGAGCGCAGAGCGCACCCGTCAACTTGTCCGCGCTGGGCGAGACGGAGCTGTTGGACCGCTTGCAGGATGCGGATCCCAATGATGCCAAATCGGTGGACCGAGAGCTGCAAGCCCTGTGGAGCAAGAGCGGCTCGCCTTCGATGGATTTGCTGCTGCGCCGGGGGCGGGACGCGATGGAGCGGGGCGAGTGGCAGATCGCGATTGAGCATCTGACCGCCCTGACAGACCATGCGCCAGAGTTTGCCGAAGGCTGGTCTGAGCGGGCGCGCGCCTTTTTCCATGCGGATCTCTTTGGCCCTGCAGTGGCCGATCTGGAACAGGCGCTGGCGCTCAACCCAAATGACTACAACGCGATTTTTGCGCTCGGTCAGGTGTTTGAGTATTTTGGCGACCCGACACGAGCCTATGCGGCTTATGAGCGCGCAAAGGCTATACATCCCCATCACGAGGAAGTAACCAAGGCCCTGGACCGGCTGTCCGTTGCGGTGGGCGGGCAGAGCCTCTGATCTGCAGACGAGCGGGGCGGAGGCCCATGGATGTGATCCCCTGCACCCGGCGCGCCGGACATGTGCAGGGCACCTGGAGATTGATGCAATGACGTCTGCATCCCGGGTTGTGGCCGTGCTCGGCCCGACCAATACAGGCAAGACCCACTACGCCATCGATCGTATGCTTGGATACCGTACCGGGATCATGGGGTTCCCGCTGCGGCTTTTGGCGCGCGAGGTCTATGACAAGATCGTTAAGGCGCGCGGCCCTTCGGTGGTCGCTCTGGTCACCGGCGAAGAGCGCATTGTGCCGCCACGGGCGCAATATTGGATCTGCACGGTCGAGGCGATGCCAGAGGGCATGGGCTGCGACTTTCTCGCCATCGACGAAATCCAGCTCTGTGCCGACCCGGAGCGCGGCCATGTGTTTACCGACCGGCTGCTCAGGGCGCGCGGCACCAAGGAAACCCTGTTTCTTGGCGCCGATACCATGCGCGGGGCGATCTCTGCTTTGGTGCCGGGGGTGGAGTTTGTCCGGCGCGAACGGATGTCGGAGCTGGTCTATGCCGGCTCCAAAAAGATTTCGAGGATGCCGCCGCGCACGGCCATCGTCGGGTTTAGCGTCGACAACGTCTATGCCATTGCCGAATTGATCCGCCGCCAAAAGGGCGGGGCGGCCGTGGTGATGGGGGCGCTCAGCCCGCGCACCCGCAACGCGCAGGTGGCGCTCTATCAAAACGGCGAGGTGGATTACCTCGTGGCGACCGATGCGATTGGCATGGGGCTGAACCTCGATATCGACCACGTCGCCTTTTCCTCCACCACCAAATTCGACGGCCGCCGGATGCGCGAACTGGCCCCCAATGAGCTGGCGCAGATTGCAGGCCGTGCGGGGCGGGGCATGAGCCACGGCAGCTTTGGCGTGACCGGCGATGCGCGCCCCCTCGACGAGGGCGTGGCGGAGGCGATCATGGAGCATCGCTTTACTCCGCTGAAAAAGCTGAACTGGCGGTCGGCGGACCTCAAGTTCGGGGCGATCGACGCGCTGATCCACTCTCTCGAATCGAATCCGAACCATGAGGTGCTGACAAAGGCGCGCGAGGCGGATGATTTGATGGTGCTGAAAACACTGGCACAGGATGCGACAATCCGGGCAATGGCCTCGGATGCGGCCTCGGTGCGCCTGTTGTGGGATGTCTGCCGCATTCCCGACTTCCGGGGCATCAGCCATGGTGAGCATTCTTCTTTGCTCAGCGGGATATTCGGGTATCTTCATGGCGGGGGTGTCGTGCCGGATGATTGGTTCGCGCGCCAAATAAAGCGAATTGACCGTACGGAAGGCGATATTGACACATTGTCGAAACGCTTGGCGTTTATTCGCACATGGACCTATGTCGCGCAGCGAAACGGTTGGCTGCGTGACGAAAGTCATTGGCGGGAGGAGACCCGCACTGTAGAAGACAGGTTGTCTGACGCCCTGCATACGCGTCTGACGCAACGATTTGTGGACCGGCGCACATCAGTTTTGCTGCGGCGGCTCAAACAGAAGGAGGCCCTTTTGGCCGAAGTAAATGACCAGGGTGAAGTGACCGTCGAAGGCGAATTCGTCGGTAAACTCGAAGGCTTCCGGTTTTCGCCGGATAAAACCGCGCAAGGCACAGAAGCAAAGGCGCTGAAATCCGCGTCCTTGCAGGCGCTGGCGCCGCATTACCATCTGCGCGCGGACCGGTTCTATAACGCACCCGATACCGAAATCGATTTCACCGATCAGGGCGGCCTGATGTGGGGCGATAGCGCCGTTGGCAAACTGGTTGCCGGTGCGGATGCTCTGTCGCCGAAGATCGAGGTTTTTGTAGATGAAGCCGCCGGTGCGGACGTGGCCCAAAAGGTCGAGCGTCGCCTGCAGCACTTCATCTCCCGCAAGATCCAGGCTCTGTTCGAGCCGCTGTTGAACCTGCAACAAGACGAAGCGCTGACCGGTCTGGCCCGCGGCTTTGCCTTCCGCATGGTTGAAGGTCTGGGCATCCTGCCGCGCGCTGGTGTGGCGCAAGAGGTGAAGGATCTGGATCAGGACGCCCGTGGCGCGCTGCGCAAGCATGGCATCCGTTTTGGCCAGTTCACCATCTTCATGCCCTTGCTGCTGAAGCCTGCGCCGACCCGTCTGCGTCTGCTTCTGTGGTCGCTGGCCAATGGTCTGCAGGAATTCCCCGAAGCGCCGCCCGCGGGTCTGGTCACCGTGCCTGCCATGCCGGAAGCGCCCGAGGGCTATGACACGATGGCCGGATATCGCGCCGCAGGTCAGCGGATGATCCGCATCGACATGCTGGAGCGTCTGGCGGATCTGCTGCGCGCCGAAGACAGCCGCGGCGGCTTTGAAGCCAAGCCCGACATGCTGTCGATCACCGGCATGACGCTGGAGCAGTTCTCTGACCTGATGCAGGGTCTCGGCTATCGCGCGGAAAAAGGCGAACGCGCCAAGGTCAAAGCGGTGGATGCCGTTGTGACCGAAGGCGGCACGCCTGCTGCGGATATCCCGGTGATGGATGCGGCTGCGGCGGCGGAAAACACCCCTGCGGCCGCCCCTGTTGAGGGGGAAGCTGCGGCGCCTGCTGATGTGCCTGCGGGCACTGAGGCAATCGCGGACGAGGGCGTTGCCCCGATCGCGGCAGAGCCGAGCGATGCAGAGGCCGCCGAGCCGGTGGCCGAGGTTGCCGAAACCGAAACCGCGACCGGCGTTGCTGCCGATGCTGCGGTCGAGGAAGCGGAGATCGAGGTCTTTTATACCTTCACTTGGGGTCGCACCCCGCGTCAGGGCGGCAACGCCCGTGGTGGTCGTCGCGGCGAAGGCCGTGCGGATGCCCGTGGCGAAGGCCGCGGTGCAAAGGCCGATGGCGGCCCGCGCGGTGGCAACAAGCCGCGTGGTGGCAAGCCGCAGGGCAAGAAGGGCGGTGCGCGCCCCGACCGTGGCGGCGACAAAGGCGCGAAGACCTATTCCTCGCGTCCGCCCAAGAAGGAAAAGCAGATCGACCCGGATAACCCCTTCGCGGCAGCGCTGATGGGGCTCAAACAGGGCGACTGATGAGAGCATGAGCGATCACGCGGGCAAGATTCGGATCGACAAGTGGCTGTGGCACGCACGGTTTTTTAAAACCCGTACGCTCGCCTCCAAACAGGTCGATGCAGGTCATGTCCGCGTGAATGGCACCAAAGCCTCCAAAGCATCGCAGAACGTCTCCGTTGGGGACGTTCTGACCTTCTCGCAGGGCCACCAAGTGCGGGTCGTGCGGATCGAAGCGCTGTCAGAGCGGCGTGGTCCCGCGCCGGAAGCGCAGACGCTTTACTTTGATATGACGGTCAAGCAGGACAAACCGCCTGCAAATCCGAAATACGAAGGAAAGGGTCGCCCGGAAAAGAAAGAGCGCAGGGCGCTTGGTCTTTCCAAGGTCTGGGACGAGTTTTGACGGCTTGAAGCCTGAGCGCTTGTGGATTAGCTAGTCCCCCAGACACTGAAACGGGATCCCAGCCAAAATGACCTATGTCGTTACGGACAACTGTATCGCCTGCAAATACACCGACTGCGTCGAGGTATGCCCGGTAGACTGTTTCTATGAGGGTGAGAACACGCTGGTGATCCATCCCGATGAATGCATCGACTGTGGTGTGTGCGAACCTGAATGCCCCGCCGACGCGATCCGTCCGGACACTGAGCCGGATATGGATAAATGGGTGGAGTTCAACCGCAAGTATTCCGAGCTTTGGCCGGTGATTGTCTCCAAAAAAGACCCGATGCCGGGCTATGAGGAGCGCGACGGTGAAGAGGGCAAGCTGGAGAAATACTTCTCCGAGGCCCCCGGCGAGGGCGGTTAAGCTTTCGGCGCCAAAGGGGCCTAGGATGCGCCTCTGTGGTGAAAAATTTGCGCGAAACAGGCGTGAAACACGCTGTTAGGGCTCACATTGACGTGGCCTCCATCTTTCGGAGGGCGCGTTTTTGTGCTATATTCGACTAATGTAGTGAAACAAGTAGAATACCGCCTGCCGTGATGACCACGTGATTCGTGTGTCTCTTGGTGGGCTTTCTGCGCCGAATTCTGACCTAGCTGGCCATGTCTCATGCGCCGTGCGGGCCGTTTTTGGCGTGGTATACTCGGCGTGGTTGCCGTGTCATCGCGAGGAAAGACCTGTATGACCAAATCGAAGAAGCTCGAGTTCCGCCCCAATGATTACATCGTCTATCCGGCCCATGGGGTTGGACAGATCGTTTCGATCGAGGAGCAGGAAGTGGCCGGCTACAAGCTGGAGCTATTCGTGATCACCTTTGAAAAAGACAAGATGACCCTGCGGGTTCCGACCCACAAGGCCATCGACATCGGCATGCGCTCGCTGTCCTCTCCGGACGTGATCGATCAGGCCATGAAGACCCTGAAGGGCAAGGCAAAGGTCAAACGCGCGATGTGGTCGCGCCGGGCTCAGGAATACGAGCAGAAGATCAACTCCGGCGATCTGATCTCCATCGCGGAAGTGGTGCGCGACCTGCACCGCACCGACGACCAGCGCGAGCAGAGCTATTCCGAGCGTCAGCTGTATGAAGCGGCGCTGGAGCGTCTGACCCGTGAGGTTGCGGCGGTGTCCGGCGGCGACGAGCTGCTGGCGGCCAAGCAGGTGGATGAGGTTCTGACCTCCCGCGCTGCCTGATCTTTGGATCACAGATTTTGGAAAGGGCCGTCCTGCTGGGGCGGCCTTTTTCTTTGGCGGATCAGGTGAGGGCGAGCAGAGCCAGCGCGAGGCTCAGCTCGCTGACCTGCTGGGTGGCGCCGAGCACATCGCCGGTCTGCCCGCCGATCTTGGCCTTGGCGAGGGCACGCAAGGCCAGCACCACGGGCGCCGCGAGGAGGGCGGCGGGCAGGGCACCCCAACCGATGGCCAGTACCGCAAGGACCAGCGCGAGGGCGAGGCCTGTTAGCACCGTGCCCCCAGCGGGGCGGCCCACCGTTTGCGACAGGCCCTGTCCACGCGCATTGGGCAGGCTGGCCATCAGCACTGGCATTGCCGCCCGGCTCAAGACGCCAAGGGCCACCGGGGCCCAGATCAGCCCTGCGTCGAACAAGGCGGTCAGAGCCGCCCATCGCAGCCCGATTCCAAGGATCAGCGCCAAGACGCCATAGCTGCCGATATGGCTGTCCTTCATGATCTCAAGTCGCCGGGCGCGCTCAAACCCACCCCAGAAGCCATCGGCGGTATCCGCCAGACCGTCCTCGTGCATCGCCCCGGTCACCACAACCTGCAGCGCCAGTGCGAGGCCCGCGGCCAAGATCGGCGGCCACCAATGCATGGCGATCATGCCCATCAGGCTCGCCATGCTGCCCACCACCAGCCCCGCAATCGGAAAGGCCCAAGTTGCGCGAGCCTGACGGGCAAAACTCTCCTTTGAGAGGTGCGGTAGCGGCAGGCGCGTCAGAAGCACCAGCGCGAGCAGCAGATCGACGGGCTTCATGTCGTTTTTTCGCATATCTGTGCCTCCGTCGGGACTTCTCCCCCAGGGGTTGGGGGGCTAAACAGGGTGCACACCGCTTTACCCTCGCGGTGCCCTCAGACGCAACGAGGCTTTTTATGCTGCCAGAACTCTCCGATCTTTTTTCCTTTCGTGCGGCGCTGAACGCGGCCCCTGCGGCGGATGTGTCCGCGCGCGCGGCCTGTGAGGCGCGCAATGGCCAGCTGACCAAGCCGCCGGGCGCGCTGGGGCAGCTCGAGGATGTGGCGATCTGGTACGGCAGCTGGCGCGGCACCGACCGCCCCGCCGTGACTGCGCCGCAGGTGATCATCTTTGCCGGCAACCACGGTGTCACCGCGCGCGGCGTCTCGGCCTTTCCGGCGGAGGTGACGGTGCAGATGGTTGCAAACTTCAAAGCGGGCGGCGCGGCGATCAATCAGTTGGCCAAACTGGCGGGCGCGCGGATGGATGTCCATGCGCTCGACCTTGAGACGCCGACCGCAGATTTCACCGCCGCCCCGGCGATGAGCGAGGCGGAGCTGCTGAGCGCGCTCACCACCGGCTGGACCTCGGTGGATCCCGAGGCGGACCTCTTGGTGGTCGGTGAAATGGGCATCGGCAATACCACCTCGGCGGCGGCGATTTGCTATGCGTTGTTTGGCGGCGCGGCGGGCGATTGGACCGGGCGCGGTACCGGTGTCACCGACGACGGTCTGGCGCTGAAGACGCAAGTGGTGGCCGAAGGCGTGGCGCTGCATGGCGCGACCGACGGGCTTGAGGTCCTGCGCTGCCTCGGCGGGCGTGAGGTTGCGGCCATGGCGGGCGCCATCGCGGCGGCGCGGCAGATGAACATTCCGGTGATCCTTGATGGGTTTATCTGCTGCGCGGCGGCCGCCTGTCTGGCGCAGGTCGCGGATGGTGCGCTGGATCACTGCATCGCGGGCCATCAAAGCGCCGAAAGCGCCCATGCCGCGCTGCTCGGCCAGTTGGGCAAAGCGCCGCTCTTGTCGCTCGGTCTGCGCTTGGGCGAAGGCTCCGGCGCGGCGTTGGCGATCCAGGTGCTGAAGGGCGCGGTGGCCTGCCACAGCGGCATGGCCACCTTTGCCGAAGCGGGCGTGTCGGACGGCTGATCCCGTCAACAGGGCTTGAAGCAAGTGATCCGCCTGAGTTTCCCTCAGGCGGATTTTTTGATGTGATCCTCGGCCAGCGACAGAAGCGCGGTCTCCAGATCCTTTTCCAGCTCCTTGGCGCGCTTGATATAGCCCGGATTGTCCGCAGCCGCGGTGCCGGGGATCCAATGCGAGGCCAGCTCGCGCACTGTAAAGCGGTCGTGGTCATAAAAGGTCTGCTCGGCGCGGGCGGCCTCGTATTCGCTAAGACCAATGTTTTCCAAAACATAGCGCCCGGCGCGCAGAGAGCTGTCGAACATCTCGCGCACGATATCCTTGGCCCCCGCCTGATAGAGCTCGAACACATGGTTGCGGTCATAGGCGCGGGCGACGATGTGCACGTCCGGATAGTTGCGGCTGGCATAGGCGACCAGTTTGGTGGCCTTTTCCGTGTCATCCAGCGCCACCACCAGAACCTTGGCCTTGGCAATGCCGGCGGCTTTTAAGAGCTCCGGCCGGGTGGGGTCGCCAAGGAAGCTTTTGACCCCAAAGCGCCGCATCAACTGCACCGCCTTCATATCGCTGTCCAGCAACACGGTCTTGTAACCGCTGGCATTGACCAGACGGTGCACGATCTGACCGAACCTACCGATGCCCGCGATAATCACGGTGCCTTCTTCGTCGATTTCATCATCGGCATGTTCGACGCTGTGTTCCTTCATCCGCTTGGAGAGGAGCTCATAGACAATGAACAAAAGCGGCGTGATCAGCATAGAAAGAGCGATGACGAGCAGGAGCTTTTCGGACAGGTCCTCGGGCAACACATTGAGCTGGGTGGAGAAGGCGAGGAGGACAAAGCCAAATTCACCTGCCTGCGCGAGCCCAAGGGTAAAGAGCCAGTGGTTGCGCCCCCTGAGGCCAAAGGCCTTGCCCACGAAATAGAGCACCATGCCCTTGGCAAAGATCACCAAGAGGGCGAGGCCCAGCACATCGCCCGGTTCCGCAAGGAACAGGCGGTAGTTGATGCCCGCGCCAACGGTGATGAAGAAGAGGCCCAGCAGCAGGCCCTTAAAGGGTTCAAGGTCGCTTTCCAGCTCGTGACGGAATTCGCTGTTGGCGAGCACCACGCCGGCGAGAAAGGCGCCCAAGGCGGGGGAGAGGCCGACCAGCGTCATCAGGAAAGAGATGCCAACCACGATCAGGAGCGCCAGCGCGGTATACATCTCGCGCAGGTTGGAGGCATGGATGAAACGAAACACTGGCCGCGTGAGATAGACGCCGGCCAGAATGACAACGGCAATCGCGCCGAGGGTCATCAGGGTGACGGCCCAGCCGGGCAGCCCCTCGACCAGCGACAGGGAGGCATGGCCAGCCTCATGGGCCGCATCAGAGGCACGCTGGATGGAGCCATCGGCGTTAAACGTACTCAGCGTCGTGTGTGTAGCCAGCAGCGGCAACAAGGCGAGGATCGGGATCACCGCGATGTCTTGGGTCAGCAGAACGGAGAAGCTGGCGCGCCCGCCGCCGGTGCCCGTGAGGCCCTTTTCCGACAGGGTCTGCAACACGATCGCGGTGGAGGACAGAGAGAGCGCCAGACCGACGGCCAGCCCTTCTTGCCAGCTGTGATTGAACCACATGGCCGCCCCGGCCAAGAGCGCGGTGGAGGCGATGACTTGCAGCCCCCCGAGGCCGATCAGATGGTGGCGCATCGCCCAAAGTGCGCGGGGTTCCAGCTCGAGACCAATGAGGAACAGCATCATCACAACGCCGAACTCGGCGAAATGCTGCAACTCGACCGCTTCGGTGCCGACGAGGCCTAGGACCGGGCCGATAATGATGCCGGCCGCCAGATAGCCCAGCACGGAGCCAAGGCCAAGGCGTGCGGCGATGGGGACCGCGATGACGGCGGCCGCGAGGTAAATTGACGCTTGTGAAAGAAAACTATCCATGGGGAGAATACTGCCAGCATTTCATGACTTGGCAAAGACATAGGATGCCGCTGCGTGTTCGCCGCAGCGTCCTCTGTCAAAATCTCAGAGCGTGGCGGAACTGTCGCAGAATTTTCGGGCTGGGTTGGGGCAGGCCGGGAGGAAGGCACGCAAAACCCCCGCGGCACCTCGTTGGGCGACGCGGGGGCTGAGAGAAGGGGCCGAGGCAGGCTGGATCAGGTTTCCAGCGCGCGGATCTCTTCGCCGAGCTTGGCGATATGTTCGAGCCGCTCGGAAATACGCTCCTGAAAGGCGCCGAGCTGGTCGATGATATCCGCCAAGGTTTCGCCCGAGGAGGGCAGGCGGGCGCTTTCGATCTTACAAAGCACGCGGGTGGAGCTGAGGCCGAGGAAGTGGCGGTGCATCACCTGACAGGCGTTGATGATGCGGATCGCCTCGATATCCACTTCGGCCATGCCTTTGTCGGCTTTGGTGGATTGCTGACTGGCCAATTCCCGCAACAGCTCGCGTTCTTTGTCCATGTCCACCTCGCCGAGCGTGCGGCGTTCTTTTTGCAGCTGTTCGTCGCATTCGGTCAGAATGCGGGTCATGCCGGCGATAAACAGGCTGGAATTCACCGAATGTTTGACGGTGGCGAAGTTGGTATTCTCGCCCATCACATTGCGCTCAAACCAATCCGACATCTCGCGCGACATGGCACCGTAGTTTTGGGACAAAACCGTGACCGGGCCCCCCGAGGGCTCGATCCGCGAGGCGATGACGCGCAGGTTGTGCGGGATTGTGTGCATGGCCTCGAAGTCCTTGACCAGACCATGGGTCTCCTCAAGCAGCTTCTCGGCATTGCGCAGCATGGTGCGCAGTTCCAGAATACGTGTGTCTGGTTTGCGGCCCAGTTTCTCATCGCGCGAGATCAGCTCTTCTGCCAGCGCATGCGAGGCGAAATGCTGATAGTCGTCAAAGCCCTTGGCATGCACCCAATCGACCATCATCTGCATGCTCTCGGTCGGAGAAAGACCGTTTTCTTTCTCTGCCTTAGCCATTTTGGCGTAGATGGCCTGGATCTCGGTGAACAGCGGGCTGGAGGGTTTGATCCGCGCCGAGAGATAGCCGCCTTCGGTCGGGACCACGGTGGCGAAGACCCAATAGTAGAGACCGTCCTTAGCCTTGTTTTTTACATAGGCGCCAATGGTTTTACCGCTTTTGAGGGTGTCCCAGAACAATTGAAACACACCCTTTGGGGTGTCGGCATGGCGCACGATTTTATGGGGCGCACCAAGCACCTCTTCCCACTCGTAGTGGGCGACACGGCGGAAGACATAGTTGCACGCCTCAATAACGCCGCGTTCATCGGTGCGCGAAAAGAAAACCTCATTCAACTCGAAAGGCGCTGCGCCGCTAGAGGGGCGGGTTTCAATACGACGGTCGACAAAAGACACGAGGGCGATTCCATCTGATGATACTTTTCAAGTGAAGCTAATCCACCAGTGGTTCACGCATCCTTAAACAGGCAGCGGGCTGTCCCGTTTTAATTGTGCCATTACGATTTGACTGTGCACGCGCCCCACCGCCTGATGGGGCAGGATAACCTCGTGCAGCAGCGTGTTAAGCTCTTGAAGGTCATGACAAAAAACGCGCAGCAAATAATCGGCCTCGCCGGTCATCGTCCAGGCCGAGGTGATTTCTGGGCGGGTCGCGACAAGTCGCGCAAAACTAGCACCATTTTCGGGGCCGTGACTGTGTAAATGAACCTGCACAAAGCACTGTACCGCGAGCCCCAATTTGCCCGGATCGAGTCGCGCGACATAGCTTTGGATGTAGCCCTCGCTCTCTAATCTTTGACGTCTGCGCCCGGCTTGGCTGGGAGAGAGGTTGAGGGCCTCGCCCAATTCCTGTGCAGTGGCCTGGGCGTTCTTCTGCAGATATGCGAGCAATTTAATGTCGGTGGCGTCAAGCATGCGTGAAAACCTCATGTTTGGACGTCATCATGCACGAAGTCCGCGCGAGAGCAACGTTTCGGCAATGATTTTGCGCAAAATATGCAGCGAGAATGCGATATTATTGGGAAAAGCCAATCCGCAACGCAGGAGATACGCATGGGACCCTTCCCCCACGACGCGCCGAAATCTGTCATCAGTGATGAAAACCCCGCCGGCACCGACGGGTTCGAGTTTGTCGAATTCGCCAGCCCCAATCCTGATGAGCTGCGCGAGCTTTTCACCAAGATGGGCTATGAGCTGGTTGCGCGTCACAAGGCGAAGCCGGGGATCGAGCTGTGGCAGCAGGGCGATATCACCTATATCCTGAACGCCGAGGCAGGCTCCTTTGCGGAGAAATTCGTCGAGCTACACGGCCCCTGTGCCCCCTCGATGGGCTGGCGCGTGGTGGATGCGCAAAAGGCGTTTGACCATGCGGTCGCCAAAGGCGCGGAGCCCTATGAGGGGGACGACAAAACGATGGATGTGCCCGCGATCAAGGGCATCGGCGGCTCGCTGATCTACTTCATCGACCAGTATTACGACACCTCGCCCTATAATACGGAGTTCGAGTGGCTGAAGCAGTCCAAGCCGCGCGGCGTGGGCTTTTACTACCTCGACCACCTGACCCACAACGTCTTTAAGGGCAATATGGACAAGTGGTTCAACTTCTACGGCGACCTGTTCAACTTCCGTGAGATCCGCTTTTTCGACATTCAGGGCAAATACACTGGCCTGTTCAGCCGTGCGCTGACCTCGCCCTGTGGTCGCATTCGTATCCCGATCAACGAAGATCGGGGCGAGACCGGGCAGATCGTGGCCTATCTGAAGAAATACAACGGCGAGGGCATCCAGCACATCGCGGTGGGCGCGCGCGACATCTACGACGCGACGGATGAGATTTCCGAACGTGGGATCCAGTTCATGCCAGCCCCCCCGGCGACCTATTACGACATGAGCCACGAGCGCGTTCAGGGCCACGAAGAACCGCTGGAGCGGATGAAAAAGCACGGCATTCTGATTGATGGCGAAGGTGTGGTGGATGGCGGCGAGACCCGCATCCTGCTGCAGATCTTCTCCAAAACCGTGATCGGGCCGATCTTCTTTGAGTTCATCCAGCGCAAAGGCGACGACGGCTTTGGCGAGGGCAACTTTAAAGCGCTGTTTGAATCGATCGAACAAGAGCAGATCAACAACGGTGAAATCCAAGCCGCAGAGTGATCTTAGGCTCTCATCACAAGAAGACAAAAGCCGGGCGAGGAGCCCGGCTTTTTCGTTTTCGGATCAGGGGATTACCCGTTGGGGAGGGTGAGCGTCTGGTTGCGGCCGCCCTTTTGGTACTGAAGCTGCGTGTCGCCGATGGCGACAATGCGGCCTCCGTCAATCCGATCGCCGACCTTTACCTTGACGTAGCGGCCCGACGGCAGGCGCACCAAGGCGCGCCGCTCAGACGGCTTGCCATAGACGCCGATCAGGTTGATCCGGCGCAGGTTCAGCGCGCGGGGCACTGTGGCTTGACGTGCAACCGAGGCGGAGGAGGGGATCGACGGGCTGACGGCCGCCGGGGCGGCAGAGGCGCTCTGGGTATCCGGCTGCGACTGGGTGCTGCGTTGCGCGCGGTCGACGATATTGGCGAAATTCGCCGGACGCGCCCGGGGTTTGGAGGCAGAGGCCACGGCCAGCGCCGTTGCCGGCTGGCTTTCTTCCTCTTCGGTTTTGAGGGTCTCGGGGCGGGTCTTTGGGCGTTTTGACAGCAGTTCGGCCCGCACAACGCCGCCCAGCTGCGCGCGTTCGGTCTGTTCTACTAGATCATTGGGCCGCACGCGCGGGCGTTTTTTGGTCAAAAGCGCGATGCGCTCTGCGGTCTCGGCCGCTTCGACTTCGGCGGCTGTGGGCCGGTCGGGCGTGGCCGGGGGCACTTTAATCGGGCGGCCTGCATAGATGGTGATCCCATCCGGGTTAACGGTGCCTTCGGGCGTGGCTTTCACCAATCCGCGGTCGTCCAGGTCGAACTGGCTGTTGGCGGCCGAGGGGTTGCGGATCGCACCAAATGACAGGTCGGTGTCGAGCGCGGTCTGCGCGGGCAGGGCGACCGCGTCCTGCGACAGTTCGGTGTTGTCGATGGAGGCGACGTAGACGTCTTCGAGATCAATCTGCCGGGGCGCCTCGGCAATCTCCGGTGCTTTTTGCCAGATGCCGGTGGCCGCGTATTGCGCCGCTTCTTCCAGATCCGCGACGGAGACGTCGATGCCATCTTCGATGCCGTTGTCCGCGTCGATCCCATCGGCAAGGGCTTCGGGGTCGACAGTATTGGCATCCACCTCATTCGGCAGGGAGGCCGGATCCAGCTCCTGTCCGCCATCGTTGAGCAGTCGGCCCTCGTCGGAGAGCACGCGCGGTGCGGGCAGGGAGGCGATAATCAGGTCCTGGCTTTCCACCGGAGTCGCCTCATCCACCACAGGGGTGCCGAGGGCCTCCAGCACGGCGGCGTCGGTGACGGTCAGATCACCGGGCGTGTCCTGCGCGTTCAAGGACTGGTCGGCGGTGGCGCTGGTATCGCTCAGCGGGTCGGAGCCTTGGCTGGCAAAGGGGCTTGGGGACGCGGTGGCCCCGGTGGCGAGGGTTTGATCGGCCTGCGGCAGAAGCGGTGCGGCGGGGTTCGGACCGGAGGTGTCGGTGAGGGCGGGCGCGGTCACCGTTGCTTCGGCATGGGCGAGGATCGGTGTCGCCACGGGATCCTCTGCGCCCACGAGGTCAGCCCGTTTCAGGTCGGACCAAAGATCCGGCAACTCGCGCACGACGGCCCAGGCCCCGATCGCGGTGACCGTGGCCAGGGCGGCGGCCACAAGGCCGATGCGCCCGGAGCGGCTGCGCAAGGGGCGGGCCTGTGGGGTCTGGATCATATCGCTGACCGGACCTGCAACCGGGGTCGCCTTGGGCTGGCTTGCGGGCTTGGGCGGCGCGGAGGTCGTATGGGCGAGGACCGGTGTCGGCATCGCAAGGGTCGGGGCGGCGGGCAGGCCGGATTTGACCTGCGGGCTCTTGGCGGGCGAGGCCGCATCGCTGGCTTTGCGCGCGTCCTTTGCAGGCGCGGTGGGCGCAGGTTTCGCCCCGGCCTCCGCCTTTGGCGATTTCAGCTCTGGCGTTTTGCGATCCGGCGTTGTGCGGTCCGCGGTGAGGCTGCGTGCCTCGGAGGTGGTGACGGTGGCGGTGGCGTTCCGGCGCGAGCTGAACCCGATGACCGGGCCGCCTTCGCTGCTGGTGTCAGAGCCGCTGTCCTCTTCGTGCAGGTCTTCGGGACGCAATTGCAAATGCAACTGACCGAGGCTCATGTCTCCGGCTTCTGGCGCGGCGGGCAGGACGATGGGCACGGGCTGCGTCGTTGCAGGGGCAGGCGTCAGGGTGTCCGCGCTGTCGTTTTGCGCGGGCTGGGCAGGTTTTGTCGCCTCAGGCGTGGCCGAGGGGGCCTCTGCCTTGGCGTTTGTCTCCGCGCTGTCCTCGGGCGACGCTTCGGCTGCCTCGGGAGCGGCGGACGTGTCTGGAGCAGGCATGGGGCCCAGATCCAGAACGGGGCTTGTGTCTGGTTCGATCTCCAGTCCGCGCGCGGCGCGGGCGGTGCCAAAAAAGGGCTCGCCCAGAAAGGTGCCAGCCTCCGGCGCGGCGACAAAGCTGACCGGGCCAAAACCATGTTCGACCGCAAAGCTCTCGGCCTCTTCGAGTGTTTCGAGGGCCACGGCGGCGATATGGGTCATCTTGCCGTCCGCGCTGATGTCATAGGCGAGGGCAGAAACCGGATAGGGTGTCGCGCCTTCCAGCGCCTTGCGCGCGGCGGCGAGGCGGGCGTCGTGATGCAGCTCGCCTGTTTCAATGCTCAGATAGCGAATCTGCGCGTCGGGCAGCACAAGTTTGCTGTGCAGGTCGCCCTTTGCCAAATCCTCGGCCTTGCTGCGCAGGATGGCGAGTTCGGTCGGCAGATCGCCTTGGTCGGGCGCGACATGGCCCACGGAATGCCAGCCTTTTGCGCTGCGAATGAGCAGCGCGATGTCATCAAAGGAAAGCGAGAGCGCGAACTGCGGTTTCATCAGGCAACTCAGGTCTAGTGTCTGCGCGCCTAGGCCGGGTGCAACCGGGCTGCCGAACCATGGTCCCCTCAAGAAAAGGTGGAGCTCGGCAGCATCGGCGGACGGAGCGGCCAGGCGCCGTTGGTGTTTTAGAAACCATAAAGCAGGAACCCGCCGAGGGGAAGCGAAAGCGCCATGCCTCCCCTTGCGCGCGGGGTTTTGCCGCTCCCATCTTAGGAGAAAGACGGCACATCTGGAGGAGTGACGATGAAGATGCGGAAATCTGCGGCAATGGTGCTGGCAAGCGTGGTGGCTTTGGCCCCGCTGAGCCTGAGCGCGGAAGAGCTGCGGCGGTTGATGGTGACCGGCGAGGCGACGATGGATGTGGCCCCGGATCAGGCTGTGATCTCGCTCGGCGTGCGGGCCCAGAGCAAGGAAGCAGGCGAGGCGATGGAGCAGGTCTCGGTGCGGATGAATGAGGTGCTGGCGGCGTTGCGCGACAGTGGGATCGCAGCGGAGGATATGCAGACGGATCACATCTCGATGCATCCAATCTGGAGCCAGATCCGCGAGGACGGTCAGTCGGAGAATGCGATCACCGGGTTCGAGGCCTCAAACGCGCTGACGGTGCGGTTGACTGATATCGACACGATGGGCGGTGTTCTGGACGATGTATTGCGGGCGGGGGCGAATGAGTTTCGTGGGCTGACCTTCTCCTACAGTGAGCAGGATAAGGCCGAAGATCTGCTGCGCACGCAGGCGGTGGAAGATGCCTATCGCAAGGCGCGGCAATTGGCCGAGGCCTCTGGCATGGCGCTGGGGCCGGTGCGGGAGTTGCGCGACGGGGGCGCAGGCGGCGGTGGGGCGCCGATGATGGCGATGGAAATGGGACGTGGCAAAAGCGTGCCTGTTGCCCCGGGCACCGTGAGCCTGAGTCATTCGGTTTCCGTGGTGTTTGATCTGATGGAGCCTTCCGGCCCCAACTGATCCCTTTGGCGTATTCCAAAGGAAAAAGGCCGGGATGCTCCCGGACTTTTGCAGGTTTGTAAGAGGGGATGCGCCGCGGGCGCGACGCCTTTAGCCGCAGGCCTTGCTCAGCGCTTGGTCAAGGTCGCGGATCAGGTCGTCCGCATCCTCGATCCCGATGGAGACGCGCACCACGTTAGGTCCGGCACCAGCCGCTTCTTGCTGCTCCGGTGTCAGCTGGCGGTGGGTGGTGGAGGCGGAGTGGATGATCAGCGAGCGGGTGTCGCCGAGGTTCGCCACATGGGAGAAGATCTCCAGGCTGTCGACCAGTTTGATGCAGGCGTCATATCCGCCCTTAAGAGCAACGGTGAAGAGGCCGCCCGTGCCCTTGGGGTAGCAGCGCGCCGCACGATCCGCATAGGGCGAGGAGGGCAGGCCTGCGTAGGTCACGTAATCGACGCGCGGGTCATTCTCCAGCCAGCCAGCGACTTTCTTGGCGTTCTCCACGTGTTTCTGCATGCGCAGCGAGAGGGTCTCGATCCCCATCAAGGTATAATGCGCCGCCTGCGGGTTCATCGTCATGCCGAGGTCGCGCAGCCCGATGGCGATGCCGTGGAAGGTATAGGCGAGGTTGCCGAAGGTCTCGTGGAACTTGAGCCCGTGGTAGGCGGGTTCCGGTGCCGACAGCGAGGGGAACTTGTCCGAGGCGGACCAGTCAAAGCGCCCCGAATCCACCACGCAGCCGCCGGTCACGGTGCCATTGCCGGTGAGGTATTTGGTGGTCGAATGCACCACCAGCGTCGCCCCCTGCGAGATCGGCTGGCAGAGGTAGGGCGTCGCCGAGGTATTGTCGACGATCAGCGGCAGGCCCGCCGCATCGGTGACATCGGCCACCGCGCGAATATCGGTGACATAGCCGCCGGGGTTGGCGACAGATTCGCAGAAGACCGCGCGGGTGTCGTCGTCAATCGCTGCCTTCAGCGCGTCGAGATCGTCGAAATCCACAAACTTCGCCGACCAGCCGAAGCGTTTGATGGTCTGGCTGAACTGGGTGACGGTGCCGCCGTAAAGCCGGGTGGAGGCCACCACGTTTTTGCCCGGACCCATCAGCGGGAACAGCGCCATGATCTGCGCCGCGTGGCCGGACGAGCAGCACACCGCGCCGACACCGCCCTCCAGCGTCGCAATGCGCTCTTGCAGAACGGCGACGGTGGGGTTGGTCAGGCGCGAGTAGATATAGCCCACTTCCTGCAGGTTGAAGAGCGCCGCCGCGTGGTCGGCGTCGCGGAACACATAGGCGGTGGATTGGTAAATCGGCGTCTGGCGGGCGCCGGTTGCCGGATCGGGGCGGGCGCCTGCGTGAATTTGCAGGGTATCAAACCCATAGGTGGGGCCGTCGGACATCTCTCAAATCTCCCTTATGTCGCAATCGGTGTTGGTCTGGCGACAGGACACACCGAGGCGCGGCAATGCGCAAGGGGAAGTGGTAGGAAATCGTGCCGCTATCGCCCGATGCGGGCGCGACTAGCGGACCCAGAGACCTGCAGATTTGATCTTGTTGCGGATCGCCTGTTCGCGCCGGGGCAGGGCAGCGCGGTCAAACAATGCGCGCACCTTGTGGCCCTTGCCCTGATAGACCATCCGCTTGATCGGCTCGTAAGTTTTCAGGACTTTCTTCAGCCAGTTGGGAGCGGCGACCTCCTCCAGCGTGGCGACGACCGCGTCGCTTTCGCGTGCGTAGAGCATCGGGAAGGTGCGGTAGTGACAGCTGACAGCGCCGTCGAGGAACCCCGGCGCCAGCGCATCGCGGCCGCCGCCAAAGGAGTGGATCACCAAGGGCAGCGCCACTTGGTCGAGCCAAGGATCCAGCGATTGCCCCACCAGTTCGAGCGGTAGATCGTCCCGGATCGAGCGGGCATAGACCTCAAAGCGTTTGCCGAAGCTATGCGGGCAGGCCCCGTAAAAGAACCCTGCGTTGAAATAGAGGTAGCGCTGCCAATATTCATCCGGCTGGCTGAGGTCGAGGCTGCTTTCAAAGTCGAGCCCGAAACGCGCATAAAGCGCGCGCCAGATTTCGGTATAGCCGGGCCCGTAGAGGGTCGGCTTCGGCCAGGTCCCCTCGCGGCGCAGGCTGGCGGAGGGGCGGTCGAAATCAAACGGCACCGAAGCGATGTCGCCGGTGATCAAGGTGTCGCTGTCAAAGAACACAAATGGCTCGCCCTTGGGCAGGGCTTGCAGCGCTTCGATCTTGTTGCCGTAGGGATAGCTCTGCCCGAAGACCTTGCTCTCGAAGGGGACAATCTCGACCCCAAGGCGGCTGAAGGCGGCGAGAGCCTCCGCATCCCGCAAGGAAGGGTCGCGTTGCCAAAGGGGGCCGGGCTGCGGCACGGCCACCAAGAGGCGGCCGGCGAAATCCGGACTGCGCGCGCGCAGCGAGGCGGCAAAGAGCAGCGCCTCATAGGTCAGCCGCCCGGCCTGTCCGACGATCACGATGTTAAAGGGCGCAGCAGCCATGGATCTCTGTTCGGGTCTGAGGTTGGGCGGCGCGAGGCGCCTTAAGGCTCGATCAAGGTGACGCCGGGCATCTGGCTCAGGTGCTCGACGTCTTCGTCATAGGCCGCTTCTATCTCTTCGATCACGGCGGGGGTCCAGCCGGGAATGTCGAGTTCTTCTTCGATTTCCTCATCAAGGGCAAATTTGTCGAGAAAGGCAGCAAAGACCTTGCGTTTGAGGGGCTCGGTCATGGCCGGGCGTTCATGCAGATACTGGCGCAGACGTTTCATGCCTTCGCGGCTCATGATGTCGGCGAGCAGATCCATCCCGCCGCGCACCTTGCTGTCCGGTTCGAGATTGCCAAAGTCGCGGATCAGCTGCGCCCAGATCATCGGCGTATCTTCGTAACACCAGATGCGGATCGGCACGTCGGGCACAGCGGCCCGGATGCGCGCTACCATGGCAGACCAGCGCAAATCCATCGGGTTGGTGGTTTCCAGCACCGAAGCGCGGCGGCCATGGCCGGCCTTCTCCAACAGCTTGGGCAAGAAGCCTGCGGGACTGCGGATCGCCATATGCAGTTCCAGATTGTCGTGCGGAAACAAGGAGCTGAGCGCGCGCATCCGCTCTTCGGCCTCAGGGTAGAGGCGCTGGCCGTCGATCGCATCGCGTTGCGAGCCAAAGAAATGCGGGTTGGACAAAACCACGCGATCGGCGCTTTCTTCTTCGAGGATTGCATCCCACAAAAGGTCGCGGGCATCCTCGGAGGGGGTGCCGGTGCGCGCGGCTTGCATGCAGTCTTTGAGGAGGGTGCGATATTTCGCAGGTCCAGGCACAGATGTTCCGCGCGCAAGGAAATCTTCCTTGTTGCGCAGCAGCGTCTTGAGCAGACGCTCTTCCTCTGTCCCATGCGCGCCGGCATGAATAATGACCTGCATCGTGCTGACCCGTTCCCCTCTGCCACCCAAGCTAGGGATAAAGTGCGTCAAGTTTGCGGTCAAATCTCATCATAAGGGTGGCGGAGATTCTTTGCGCTGGGTCAACCTATTGCCAGGGAGCGGCGGCTTTGTGCCGTGGATTGCGGCGCTTGGGAGATGTCTCTAGGGAGATTGCGGTCACGACCTTGGCAGGTTGCCAAAGGATATCGTCTTATGAAGATCGAACGTGCAGCTCTGTTTTGAATGATCCCCAGCAAATAGCCCGAAACTGTCAGGTAAATGCATGCTGTTAGGGAAAGCTGGCAACCACATCTGAACCACACGGACTGTGATTAAGCACCTAAAGAACTGGCTGTAAATGACAATTTTTCCGGCAAATTTCCGCCTACCCCCAATAGCACCCCCAATGCCCTTGGCTAATGGCGATAGAGTACCTCTTGGATCCTCAAGAAAGCCGCTCGAATGATGCTCACATCGCCGATCTTGCCCTTGGCCTCTGATACCCGCCCATAGCGTGCTGACAGATACTCTCCCAACTTCTCCATGCGCAGCTCATCAAAACCGCGCTCTTCATAGGCGGAAAGGACGTTTTCTAAGAGCGCCCGCAACTCTTGATTTTCTTGAGCGTCAACATCGATCTGGGCATCTTCGGCACGTTCGGAGCGGGTTTTCTGTTCAGACTGGTACAGGATGTAGGCCAATACGTCGAACAAATCGCAGTTTTCAGTGCTGACCATACGCGTGATTTCGCCCAACTTCTCCGCATCGTAACCACGATCCGCTAGCTGTTGAACCAAAGCGATCCGCGCAACCGGATTACTCCATTTTGTACGGAGCTCGTCTTCATCCTGAATAAGCCCAGACAAATCACCGAAGAGCTGTTCAAGAAACTGCTGCGCCGTCATGGGGCGACCATCCGCACTCCAATAAGTCGTCGTTGAAAGGTAGCGAATATCGCGCACTGACCCGTCCGAAAGGCTTATCTTCACCTTTGCGGGGCGTTCGTCTTCTTCTGACGGATCATCGCCAGTGGGACCATCGTCGGCAGGTTCATCGGTGCTGGTCGGCGGTCTCGGCGTCGTTGGTTCTGGATCGTCCGGTTCCCCGTCCCATTCGGGGTCTTGAAAATTCAGATGCGCCTTCACGAAATCCCAGATCGTGAAATAATCTTTGCCCTCGTAGGTTCGTGTCCCGCGTCCAATGATTTGCTTGAATTCGATCATCGATTTTACAGGACGCATCAGAACGATATGGCGAATGTTGCGTGCATCGACGCCAGTAGACAGCTTTTGCGAGGTCGTTAGGATCGTCGGAATGGTCTTATCATTATCCTGAAACGCCCTGAGCCACGCTTCTCCGATAGCACCATCTTCAGCCGTAACACGGTGGCAATAGTCAGGGTGATTGCTCAACTTCACCTGACTGATCAGATCGCGCACCAAAGCCGCATGATCCTGCGTTGCGCAGAAAACCAGCGTTTTCTGGCGCTGGTCGATCTGGCTCATGAACTCCTTGACCCGGCTCAATTCGCGCTCTTCGATAATCAGGCGAGTGTTGAAATCACCCTCGCTGAACTTTGTGCCCGTTTCGACCTCCCCTTCGATCAGCTCATCAGTGCCGTCCCAGACGTATTCATCAATCGTGCTGGCCATTTGGCGTACTTTGAAGGGCGTTAGGAAGCCGTCTTCGATCCCGTCACGAAGCGCGTAGGTGTAGGCGGGTTCGCCAAAATAGGCGTAAGTGTCGGCATTGTTTTTACGTTTGGGCGTGGCTGTTAGGCCAAGCTGATAGGCAGGTTCAAAATACTCCAGCACCTGACGCCATTCGCTTTCGTCCTTGGCTCCGCCTCGGTGGCATTCGTCGATCACGATGAAATCGAAGAAATCAGGCGGGTATTGCGTGTAGACCGGCTCGCCGTCGCCGGTCATAAAGGTTTGGAAGATCGTGAAGAACAGGCTCGCGTTCTTCGGAACCCCCTTGTTTTTACGGATGGTGCTGGGGTCAATCCGGGTGATGGCATCGCTCGGAAAGGCACTGAACGCGTTATAGGCCTGATCGGCGAGGATGTTGCGGTCGGCGAGGAACAGAATGCGCGGACGGCGTGTGGGGTCGCCCGAGAGGTTCCACTTCGCCTGGAACAGTTTCCACGCGATCTGAAAAGCGATGGAGGTTTTGCCTGTTCCCGTGGCGAGCGTCAGCAGGATGCGGCGGTCGCCCTTTGCCACGGCTTCAAGCGCAGCATTGACCGCGTTGTGTTGATAGTAGCGCAGCTCCCATTTGCCGCCATCAGTCTCGAAGTCCACGGCCCCGAAGCGCTCGCGCCAATCGTTGTGATCGGCAAAGGTACGATCCCACAGCTCGTCGGGCGTTGGGAAGGGCAAATCCATGTCGCCCTCGGCCCCGGTTTTCATGTCGATCTGATACCAGTTCAAGCCGTTGGAGGCGTAGGCATAGCGTGAGCCGAGACGGGTCGCGTAGTCCTTGGCCTGACCGACGCCGTTGCGATGACTGACGCCTGCGCGCTTGGCTTCGAGCACAGCGAGCTTCTGACCTTTGTGGATCAGCACGTAATCGGCAGAGAGACCTGATCCTCCCCCACTGAAGTGGTCCGCCCCTATAGTTAGGAAACGGAGGATCAGAAATGGGAATCAAGCGACACAAA